>NZ_JACYTS010000001.1:0-1492734 GCF_014841195.1 Plantibacter sp. CFBP 8798 | reverse complement strand
TGGCGTTCCCACCGACCGTGACCGGAACGGTCACCACCGGCGACACCTGGTTCCCACCGGCGACACTGTCGTCACCGGAGGTGGTCGCCTCCTCGGTGACCGGTGAGGCGGACTCCCCCGCCACCGGTCCGGACGTCGAACCCGACTGCTCGGCATCGCCGATGATCGAGATCGCGTTGTCCTCGACCGTCACCGGGATGGAGACGGGCAACTGGACCTGGTTCCCACCCGCGACACTGTCGTCACCACTGGTGGTGGCGGCCGGCGCGGGCTCGGGCACCGGTGCTGGCTCCGGCGCAGGTGCTGGCTCCGGCGCAGGTGCCGGCTCCGGTGCTGGTGCCGGCTCCGGCACGGGTGCCGGCTCAGGCTCAGGTGCCGCTTCGGGTGCGGACGTCGCCGTTGAATCGCCGACGACGCTCACCGCGGTGTCGACGATCTCGACGGGGGCCTCGAGGACCACGTCGACGAGGGTTCCGCCGAGGATGCTGTCGTCCCCGGACGTGTCGGCGTTGGCCGCGGTAGCGCCGAGGAACGTGAGTCCCGCGACGAACAGGCCGCAGTAGAGGCCTTTCTTGACATACGAATTCATGATTCCTGCTCCTTGCAGAGTGACTGATGTGCTCCCGTGGTCGGGAGGCTTCGGACCGTTGAACCGCCCAGGGGCGGGTCTCCGCCGCGAACGGCAGAGTGGTCCGGCGTCAGTCAGGAGAGGTATCGGAGGGGAACGTGGGTGAAGCCGGGAGGTCTTCGTCTCGCGCAGGTCCGCGACGGTCGTCGCCGGGCGCAGGGAGGATGACGGAGATCGACTGTTCGGCCGCCGCGGCGCCACCGACGGCCCCACCGGAGCCGGAGGACCCGGAGCCGCTCGGCGTGACGGCCCAGCGGCCGTCGGCGTCCGGCAGCAGCGGAAGGTTCGCAGGGGTGGCGGGGAGGCTGGACGATCCGACGACGGCGGCGGGCTCGGCCGCGGTGGACGACGTGTCTCCGCGATCCTGGCCGCCCGACACGATCGTCGAGTCACCCTGCTGGCCGGTCGGCGGTCCGAGGACCGTCGTCGGGAGGACCGCGCCGACTGCGGTCGAGTCCGTGGCCGACACGTCCGCTGCCGGGCCCTGCGGAAGCGCTGGGACGACCGGATCGATGATCGGCGTGCTGGGGACCGGGACCGCGGCGACTACGTCGGCGACACCGGTCAACGTCTGATCGACCGTTTGCACGACCGGATCGACGATCGCGGCGACGGGTGCTGCGCCGACGGTCTCCTCGACCACGTCGCTCACGACCGGTACCGCAGCGACGGTCTCGTCGACGACGTCGACCACCGGTTCGAGCACCGTGGTGTCGACGACGTCGACGACCTCGGCGACAGCATTGACGGGCTGTTCGAGCGAGCCGACGACCTCGGTCACCGCGCCCAAGAGCGACGGATCGGTGGCACCGTCGTCGGCATGCGCGGAGGAGGGCGACCCGAAGAGGGCTATCGCCGTGAACGCCGCGGCGGCGAAGCCACCGAGCGCCAGGGCGCGCCACAGGGGGAAACGGGTGCCGTCGGTCGACTGCTCCATGCGTATCCCCCCAATCGGGTTACAGTGCAGTCACTGTACGCCCAACCCCGAGGCGGTTCAACCCCCTTTTTGCGACATGGAAAACCCCGGCCAGGAGCGCTTTCGGCGACGATGTCGCCAAGCGGCACTCCCGACCGGGGTGGTGGTTTGGTGGGGTTTCCGCTACTTCTTCCCCTGCGCCGCGACGGCGGCGGCGCCTGCTGCTGCGGCCTCGGGATCGAGGTACCGGGCCGGGGCGACCGGACGGAAGTCCGCGTCGAGCTCGTAGACGAGCGGGATGCCGGTGGGGATGTTCAGCTCGGCGATCTCGTCGTCCGAGATGTCGTCGAGGTGCTTCACGAGTGCGCGGAGCGAGTTGCCGTGCGCCGTCACGAGGACGGTCTTGCCGGCGGCCAGGTCGACCGTGATGTCGGACTCCCAGTAGGGCAACATCCGGTCGATGACGTCCTTCAGGCACTCGGTGCGGGGCAGTTCTCCGTCGATCCCGACATACCGGGGGTCATCGGCCTGCGACCACTCGTTGTCGTCGTCGATCGGCGGCGGCGGCACGTCGAAGGAACGACGCCAGGTCTGGAACTGCTCCGGACCGTACTCGGCGAGCGTCTGCGCCTTGTCCTTGCCCTGCAGCGCGCCGTAGTGACGCTCGTTGAGGCGCCAGCTGCGCTTGACCGGGATCCACATGCGGTCGGCGGTCTCGAGGGCGAGGTTCGCCGTCTGGATCGCGCGGGAGAGGACCGAGGTGTACAGCACGTCCGGGGTGATGCCGGAGTCGGCGAGCAGTTCGCCCGCACGCTTGGCCTCCGTGACGCCGAGTTCGCTGAGTCGGACGTCGACCCAACCGGTGAACAGGTTCTTCTGATTCCAGTCGCTGTTGCCGTGGCGCAGCAGGACGAGGGTGTAAGTCTCAGGCATGTCCCCAGCATACCGACGGCGCATGAGCGCGAGGTGGACGGTGACCCCGCTGGGTGAGGGAGAATGGATCCATGCCCGTCGGATCGATCACCCGTGGGACGACCGGCACGAACAGGCTCCGACGGGTGGACCGCTGGATCGCGACCCACCCCTCACTCAGACGGACGACGAACCCGCTGGTGGTGGACCTCGGCTACGGCGCGAGCGGCGTCACTGCGTTGGAACTGCACGACCGGCTGAGCGCCGTCCGCCCCGACGTTCGGGTCATCGGATTCGAGATCGAACCGGGGCGGGTCCGCACCGCTGACGCGCAACTGCAGCAGGTGCGAGCGGGCACGACCCGGTTCACGCCGACGGCCGCGGTCTCCTTCGCGCGCGGCGGGTTCGAGGTGCCGACCGGCGACGACCGTCCCACGGTGATTCGGGCGTTCAACGTGCTCCGGCAGTACGACGAAGCCGAGGTCGCGGGGGCCTGGCGACTCATGGCGTCGCGGCTGCAGCCCGGCGGAGTACTCGTCGAGGGGACGTGCGACGAGATCGGACGGGTGTCCAGCTGGATCGCGGTCGACGACCAGGGTCGTGCGGAGTCGTTCTCCATCAGTCTGCGGCTCGCCGACCTCGAGCTGCCGTCCATCGTGGCCGAACGACTGCCGAAGGCGCTGATCCATCACAACGTGCCGGGCGAACGTGTCCATGCGCTCATGACGGACCTCGACCGCGCCTGGCGGATGCATGCACCCTTGGCGGTCTACAGCCCGGTCCAACGATGGCTGGCGACCGTCCGGACGCTCCGGGACAGCGGGTGGCCGGTGCTGGCCGGCCGCAACCGTTGGCGCCTCGGTGAGCTGACACTGCCGTGGTCGGCTGTCTCCCCGGGGCCTTCCTCGACGGACTGAGTGTCGGAGAATGCTCCCGTCAGAGCGAGGGCAGCGCCGCCTGCGCCTCCTGCGTCGGCAGCCCCGTCGCCGTGAGCAGGTCGACGAGGTACGGCCGGAGCACGAGCACGAGCGCCTGCTCGGAGACCGAGGCGTCGGGAAGGACGGCGACCGGCTCGAGGTGCTTCGCGATCTCAAGCAGAGACTGCCTCGCGACCGGCTGCTGGGCGATGTCGCCGATCGACTGCGACAGGATGCCGAGCGCGACGGAGGTGCGCGCGAGCAGGTCCGCGAGCTCGGGGCGGCTCGTGGCGTCGCGCGACACGTAGTCGATGCGCCGGGCGATCACCCGGAGGTTGCGGGTCGCGAGGTCCATGCCGTCGAGCATGGTCCGCTGCCGTTCGAGGTCGAACACCGCCTTGCGGAGGAACGGCGAGATGCGCGCGATGGCGAGCCCTGAGTCGAGGGTTCCGCGCCACGCGTCCAGGGCCGGCTGGGTTGCCCTCGCCCGTGCGAGCGCGCGGTCAGCCTCCTCGAGGTCGCCGAGACGGAGGGCGGCGACGAGCGAGGCGAGGGTCCGGACGTGTTCGTCGATGAGCCGCTGGCCGTCCCGGCGAGCGCTCCGGCGTGGGTCGCGCGGGATGAGCGCGGTCGCGAGCAGGGCGAAGACCCCGCCGATCAGACCGTCGAGGGTGCGCACGAACGGGCCGCCGTCGGGCACGGGCAGGAGCATGACGAGGACGGACTGCACCGCCGCCGCGATCGCGAACGACGCCGCCGGCGACAGGAACCGGGCGACGAGCAGCGTGAGCACGAGCGCGACCGCGAGCTGCCACGTCCCCTGCCCGAAGCCGAGGAGCAGGATCTCGGCCAGCGCGATCCCGACGCTCATCCCCACGGCCGTCTCGAGGACCCGGATCGGACGGGCGTCGCGAACGAACCCGAGACTCGAGATCGTCACCGTCAAGGCGAGGAGTGGCACGGCGTGCCCGAGCACGTAGTGGGCGAACGCGTACGCGCCGATCGCCGTGGCGCTGACCTGCAGCACCGCCGGCACGGATCCGACGAGACGATGCCAGGCGTCGCCGAGCGCGATGCGGCGACGCACCGCAGCGGTCCATCGGTCGACCCGTACGCCCGGGTCCGAGGCGTCGTCCTTCCCCACCGAGGTCAGCGCCGGACGGCGCCGAGTCGCGGCAGCCGCGGCACGTTCGCCGTGGCCCCGGCATCCGCCGGCACGACGATCTCCTGCGATGCCGCGACATCGATGCCGTCGGCTTCCACCGTCAGCACGGCCGCCGGATCCGCGGAGCGCTTGACGATCGCCAAGGCCACCGGGCCCAACTCGTGATGGATCCCGCTCGAGGTGATGCGTCCGACGGGTTTCCGGGTCGCGTCGTCGCCGACGCCGACGAGCACCACGTTCGAACCGGCCGGCGGCAGGACCGCATCGGAGCCGTCGAGGAGGAGCATGACGAGGCGACGCGGCGGATGCCCGAGGTTGTGCACCTTGGCGACCGTCTCCTGACCGCGATAGCAGCCCTTGTTCAAGTGGACGGCCGAGCGCAGCCAGTCGAGCTCGTGCGGGATGCTCCGCTCGTCGACCTCGGACTGCAACCGCGGGCGCCAGGCGGCGATCCGCAGGGCCTCGGCGGCCAGCGAACCCGCGGCGGAGAACGTCCCCGCACGGACCTGCTGCACGAGCGACTCGAGCTGCTCGCGTGCGACGATCGTCTCGGTCCATGTCCACGCTGCACCCGGGTGCTCGCCCGTCGCGTACTGATGCCCGCCGACCGCGACCTCGGACCACGGATCGTGCCAGACGAGCGGCATGCCGTTCGGCTCTGCAGCGTCGACCGCGAGACCCGCCGCCGCACCGATCACGGCGTACTGCTCGGTCGCGACGGCCACCTCGACGCGCAGCATGAACCGCATCCGGTCGAGCCAGGCGTGGAGGGGCGCAGCATCGTCGGCTTCGGTGACGAGCCACGTGGTCGTGCCGTCGTCGAGCAGCTTGACCGCGTGCTCGATCCGGCCGCTCTGGTCGAGGAAGAGGGTCTCCGTCGAGATGCCGGCCGACAGCGAGCGCAGCTCCTGGCTCGTGATGGAGTTGAGCCAGCTCAGCCGATCGGGGCCGGTGACCGTCACGATGCCACGGTTCGACAGGTCGACGATCGCCTTACCGTTGGCGATGAGGCGCTGCTCGATGTTCGGGCTGCCGTAATGGGAGGGGACGCCGTGGTCGACGGCATCCGCCTGTTCGACGGCACCCGGCAGCGTGAGGAAGGGCGAACCCGGAATCGGGTCCGGTGTGACCGCTCCGTTGGGAATGGTCACGTCAGTCGGCTTTGGCCAGGCGCGCCGAGGCGTGCGTCCGGAGGTCCTGACCCAGGGCGGCGATGTCCCAGGCCCAGAGCAGGTGGTTCTCGACGAGGCCGTAGAGGCGGGTCGCGGCGGCGTACTCCTTGGCTCCCGCGGTCCGGACGACGGCATCGGTCGCGAGGTCGATCCGCGGACCGTCGATCTGGCCGAGGTAGAGCTCGCTCACACCGTTCGGGTGGACGATCGAGACCTGCAGGGGGAAGGCACCGGTCGACGTACGCAGGGTCTCGACCGCTTGTGCGGTGCCGAACGGGCGGGGGCCCTGCCCTGGGAGCATGCCCGGGCCCGGGTCGCCCTCGATCAGCGGGCGTTCGAGGCGCCAGTAGCCCGTCTCGGTGACGAGCGGCTCGGGCACACCGGACTCGTCCGCCGAGGCTCCCTCAGGCGCGACGTCCGCAGCGGTGTCGTCCGACAGGGCGTCCTCGTCCGTGGACGAGGCCCCCTCGGCGTCGCGCGGGGGCTGCTCGGGCAGGAGCCAGGTGTAGGAGTTGTAGTTCAAGTACGGCAGGCCGTCGTGGCTGAAGCTCACGCGCTGGCCGAACTCGCGGGTCACGGTCTCGTCGCCGACCCGGTAGTCGATGACGCCGGTGCCCTCCCAGACGCCGATGAGCCACGACAGCGGGACCAGTTCGCTCGGCAGGCCGCTCGGGATCTCGATCATCGAGGGACCCGGACTAGCGCTGACCGCGGTACAGGTTCTTCAGCACGACCACCGCGGTGAACGCGATGGCGAGGCTGGCGAGGACGAGCAAGCCGATGAAGAAGATTTCGAGAGCGAGCAGCATGCGGAAAGTCTACCCCGAGGCCAGGGCGATGAGGCCATACACGGCACCGCCGATGGCGAGGATGAGGACGGCGCCGGTGACGCTCGTCGACATCCGATCGACGAATCCCACCTTCTGTCGCGTCAACAGCTGTGCCGAGAACGCGGCCAGGGTGCAGAGGCCGAGCGTGGCCGACAGCCCGAAGAAGGTCTCCCCCGGGCTCCAGAGCAAGCCGGACACGACGACGCCGACGAGCGCGAGCGCCCAGATGGAGACGACACTGATCCAGCGCAGCCGGGGGGAGAGAGTGGTTTCGCTCACGGACCCATTGTCACAGAGCGGACGCCATCGGACCACCAGCGGGCGCCCGGTGCGACGTGGGGTGCGGTCGTTCGCCTAATATGGTTCCAAACTCAGTCGGGAGGATGCGCGTGGCGCAAATTTTGGTCTTGACCTCCATGGTCGGCACCGAGGTCCTCCCATCCCTCGGGCTCCTGAGCCACCGCACCCGGCAGATCCCAGCCGACCCCGCACAACTCGTGAACGCTCCGAGTTCGGACCTCGTGCTCGTCGACGCCCGCCAGGACCTCGCGAGCGCCAAGTCGCTCTGCAAGATCCTCGGTGCGTCCGGGCTGTCGGTCCCACTCCTCCTCATCCTGACCGAGGGCGGCCTCACGGCTGTCAGCGCCGACTGGGGCGTGAACGACGTCATCCTCGAATCCGCCGGACCGGCCGAGGTCGACGCGCGGATCCGGCTGGCGATCGGCCGCGCCTCTCAGGAGCACTCGGCGAGCAAGATCCAGGCGTCGGGCGTCGTCATCGACGAGGCCAGTTACTCCGCGAAGGTCCACGGCAAGCCGCTGGACCTCACCTTCAAGGAGTTCGAGCTGCTCCGCTTCTTCGCGACCCACCCCTCCCGCGTGTTCACGCGCGAGCAGCTGCTGAGCGAGGTGTGGGGCTACGACTACTTCGGTGGCACGCGAACCGTCGACGTCCACGTCCGCCGGTTGCGCGCCAAGCTCGGCGACCTCGAGCAGCTCATCGGCACCGTGCGCAACGTCGGCTACCGCTTCAACGTCTACGAG
Organism: Plantibacter sp. CFBP 8798; assembly: GCF_014841195.1. NCBI lineage: Bacteria > Bacillati > Actinomycetota > Actinomycetes > Micrococcales > Microbacteriaceae > Plantibacter > Plantibacter sp. CFBP 8798. The sequence goes on along the minus strand of NZ_JACYTS010000001.1, from coordinate 1,485,151 downwards.
GACGATCATGCCCCGGCTGACGCTGTCGGTTCGTAACGTCGACGACGCCCGCACCAGGGATGCGCTCGAGCGCGTCGTGCGCACGGCGTCGCTCGTCGACGGCCAGCCGCCGTTCAGCGACCAGTCGCTCATCGACGCCGCGTCCGGCGCCCGAACACTGATCCTCGCCGTCGAACCACAGGACCCGCCGGTCGACCCCGACGACTTCGCCGTCGTGGGCGCGGCCATCCTCGGCCATGGCGAACTCGAGTTCGTCGTCGAGCCCGAGTGGCGGGGTCACGGCTACGGTCGCGCCGCACTGCGCGGCGTCCTCGCCAACTGTCCTCCGCAGGTGCGCATCTGGGCACACGGCGACCACCCCGCCTCCCGGGTGCTCGCACAGGAGTTCGGCTTCTCGCCGGTCAGGACGCTGCTGCAGCTCCGCCTGACCAAGGCGCCGACGAGCCGCGCACGACCGGCCACCACTGGGCACGCGGATGTCACGGTCGGCACGTTCCGGCCGGGAGTCGACGAGGAGGAGTGGCTCGAGGTCAACGCGCTCGCCTTCGCCGACCACCCCGAGCAGGGACGCATGACCCTCGACGATCTCCGCGCCCGGGAAGCCGAGTCCTGGTTCGACGCCGACGACTTCCTGCTCGCACGAGGCTCCGACGGCGACCTCCTCGGATTCATCTGGTTGAAGGTCGAGGACACGGTCGGCGAGGTCTACGCGGTCGGCGTGCACCCTGCGGCAAGTGGCCAAGGGCTCGGGCGACTCCTGATGGAGGCCGGCCTCGCCCGCCTGCGGGATCGACGCGTCGAGGCAGTCACGCTCTACGTCGAAGCCGACAACCTCCCTGCGGTGTCGCTGTACCGCTCGCTCGGATTCACCGACCACACGATCGACGTGCAGTACGCGAGAACCGACGCCTGATCCTCTCCACAGCGGCGCGGCGCTGCGGCATTTACACAGTGTTCACCGCAGTCGTCGCGACCACCCCCGCCACGGTGTCATGATGAAGACATGCCAGCAGACCCAACCGTGCTCGATGTCGGCCTCGATGGAGACGAAGAGGACTTCGACCCCGCCTTCGAGCGGAACGATCCCGCGCTGCCCGAACACCGCTACCTCGACCGCGAACTCAGCTGGCTCGCCTTCAACCAGCGTGTCCTCGAGCTCGCCGAAGACCCGGCGCTGCCCGTCCTCGAACGCGCCAACTTCCTCGCGATCTTCGCCTCGAACCTCGACGAGTTCTTCATGGTGCGGGTCGCCGGCCTGAAGCGCCGCATCCTCACCGGACTGGCTGTGCCGACCAACGTCGGCAACGCTCCGGCCGACGTCCTGTCCGAGATCTCGCAGCAGGCGCACGTCCTGCAGGAACGGCACGCGCGCGCCTGGCACGACCTCGTCCGTCCCGACCTCGCCGAACGCGGCGTCACGGTCGTCACCTGGGACTCACTCGACGCAGCCGACCGCGAGTACCTCAGCGAGTACTTCAGCAACCAGGTCTTCCCGGTGCTCATGCCGCTCGCAGTCGACCCGGCGCACCCGTTCCCCTACATCTCCGGCCTCTCGTTGAACCTCGCGGTCCGAGTGCGGAACACCCGCACCGGGCGCGAGGAGTTCGCCCGACTCAAGGTCCCCCAGATGATGCCGCGCTTCGTCCGCGTCGGTCCGGCGGAGCGCCGTTCCGCGTCGCTGGACACCGCTCCCAGCGTTCGCTACATCGCCCTCGAGGAGGTCATCGCCAACCACCTCGGCCACCTCTTCCCCGGCATGGAGATCGTCGACCACCACGTCTTCCGCGTCACGCGCAACGAGGACATGGTGATCGAGGAGGACGAGACCGAGAACCTCATCCAGGCCCTCGAGAAGGAGCTGCTGCGCCGCCGGTTCGGGCCGCCCATCCGGCTCGAGATCACCGACGACATGGACGATGTCACCCTCGGACTCCTCGTCCGCGAACTCGACATCACCGAGCAGGAGGTCTACCGCCTGCCCTCGCCGCTCGACCTCGGTGGCCTCTTCAGCCTCGCCGGCATCGACCGCCCGGATCTCCAGTACCCGAAACGCGTCCCGACCACGGCGCTGCAGTTCCAGCCTGACGAGCCCAACGGCAAGCCCGACCTCTTCCGGTCGATCGCCCGTGAGGACGTCCTGGTCCACCACCCGTACGAGTCCTTCGCCACGAGCGTGCAGGCGTTCATCGAGCAGGCCGCCGCCGACCCGCACGTGCTCGCGATCAAGCAGACCCTCTACCGGACCTCGGGCGACAGCCCCATCGTCGAAGCACTCATCGACGCGGCCGAGGCCGGCAAGCAGGTCCTCGCGCTGGTCGAGATCAAGGCCCGGTTCGACGAGCAGAACAACATCTCCTGGGCCAGGAAGCTCGAGAAGGCCGGCGTCCACGTCGTCTACGGGCTCGTCGGGTTGAAGACGCACTGCAAGCTCGCGCTCGTCGTGCGGCAGGAGCGCGGCGTGCTACGCCACTACAGCCACATCGGCACGGGTAACTACAACCCGAAGACGAGCCGCATCTACGAGGACCTCGGTCTGTTCACGGCCGACGACCAGGTCGGCAAAGACCTCACCCGCCTCTTCAACGAGCTGTCCGGGTACGCGATCGAGAAGAAGTTCAAGCGACTCCTGGTCGCGCCGCGCCACCTGCGCAAGGGCCTCCTCAAGCACATCGAGCAAGAGCGCACGAACGCCGAGGAGGGCAAGCCCTCCGGGATCCGCATCAAGGTCAACTCGATGGTGGACGAGTCGATCATCGACGCGCTCTACCGGGCCAGCCAGGCGGGGGTCCCGGTCGACCTGTGGGTTCGCGGGATCTGCGCGCTGAAGCCAGGCCAGCCGGGGATGAGCGAGACGATCCGCGTGCGCTCCATCCTCGGGCGGTACCTCGAACACTCGCGCATCTTCTCGTTCCACAACGACGGCGACCCGCACGTGTTCATCGGCAGCGCCGACATGATGCACCGCAACCTCGACCGCCGCGTCGAGGCGCTCGTCAGGCTCACCGACCCGAAGCACCTCGAGGCGACCGCCGCGATGTTCGAGCAGGCCCTCGACGAGCAGACGTCGTCGTGGTGGCTCGACGCCGACGGCGTCTGGACGCGCCACGCGGTCGACGCTGACGGACGACCGCTCACGGATCTGCAAGACTCCCTCATGCTCGAGACCGCGGCCCGCCGCCGGCCGAGGAACCGTCGCTGACGACTTCGCACCGCGACCCACCCGAGCACCACGACACGACGAGGCAGTGACTATGACGACGACGGCAATCTACGCAGCCGGTGCCGTGTGCTGGCGTCTCATCGACGGCAAGGTCCACCTCCTCGTCATCCACCGCACGGTGTACGGCGACGTCACCATCCCCAAGGGCAAGGTCGATCCCGGAGAGACGCTCGCGCAGACGGCCGTGCGGGAGATCAAGGAGGAGACCGGCCTGAGCGTCCACCTCGGTGTGCCGCTCGGTGTCTCCACGTACCCCCTGTCGAGCGGTCGCGAGAAGATCGTCCACTACTGGTCGGCCGAGGTCACCGACCAGGCTGTCCGCGAGAGCACGTTCATCCCGAACGGCGAGGTCGCCGCCCTGGAGTGGGTCACCATCAAGCGGGCACGGAGCTACCTCAGCTACGAGCGCGACGTGGAGATCCTCGACGCCTTCGCCGCACTGGTCGACGAGGGAGTCACAGCGACCTTCGCCCTCATCGCGATGCGCCACGGGAAGGCCACGTCCCCCTCCGAATGGCCTGGCGAGGACGCGACCAGGCCGTTGGCGCCACGCGGCGTCAAGCAGGCCGCGGGGAACGTCGCGACCCTGCTCGCCTTCGGTCCTCGCAAGATCGTGACGAGCACGGCCGTGCGCTGCGTCAGCACCGTCAGCCCGATCGCCGCGGCCGCGGGCATCGAGCCGAAACGCTCCGACCTCATCAGCCAGGACGCCTACGAGCGCGGTGAATCGGACGTCCGCCGGGTCGTCGGCCGCCGCGTCCGGGCGCTCAAGACGGCGATCCTCTGCAGCCACGGGCCGGTCCTCCCCGAGATCCTGCACGAGATCGCGCTCGCCACCGGGTCCACCCGAGGCTCCTACCTCGGAAGCGCCGCCGCACTCGAGACCGGGGCGTTCTCCATCGTGCACCTCTCCCGGACGAACCCGAGCTCCGGCATCATCGCGATCGAGACGCACGAACCCCGCGTCTGACCCATCCGCGCGAACCCCCTGAACAGGGGCCGTTCGTGGTGCATTCGCGGCGTTGCCACGTCGGCCGCCATGAAGCCGTCGATATCCGTTCACCCGTTGTTTACCATCACGGGGGATGCTCGTCATGCCACGTGGTTAGCGTCACTGACGAGCCAGCACCGGCTCGCACCCACACCAATGAATGGACATCCCTGTGAAGTTCTCACGTTTCGGCCGCGTCGCGGTCGTAGCAGCAGTCGCAGCCGTCGCACTGACCTCCTGTGCGGCCAACGAAGGCGGCGCCACCGCCACAAGCGCAGCCGCCAGCGACCTCAAGGGCAGCCTGGCCGGTAGCGGCGCATCGTCGCAGGGCAGCGCCCAGGAAGCCTGGGTCGCCGCCTTCCAGACGTCGAACCCGGACGTCACCATCAACTACTCCCCCGACGGCTCCGGCGCCGGCCGCAAGGCGTTCATCGCCGGCGGCGTGCAGTTCGCCGGTTCGGACTCGGCCCTCTCCGACGAAGAGCTCTCGAGCACCTTCGCCGCATGTGCAGCCGACACCAAGGCGATCGACCTCCCGGTCTACATCTCCCCGATCGCGGTCATCTTCAACGTCGAGGGCGTCGACGAGCTCAACCTCGACGCAGCGACCATCGCGAAGATCTTCGCCGGTCAGATCACCAGCTGGGACGACCCGGCGATCGTCGCGCTGAACCCAGAGGCCAAGCTCCCCTCGACCCCCATCACCGCCGTCCACCGCTCGGACGACTCGGGAACGACGAAGAACTTCGCCGACTACCTGAACAAGAACGCTCCGGACGTCTGGACCGCTGAGCCGGCCGACACCTTCCCGTTCCAGTCGGGTGAGGGTGCCAAGGGCACCTCCGGCGTCGTCGACACCGTCAAGGGTGGCACCGGCACCATCGGCTACGCCGACGCGTCGAAGGCCGGCGACCTCGGTGTCGCGAAGATCAAGGTCGGCGAGGAGTTCGTCGAGTACAGCGCCGAGGGTGCTGCCGCCGTCGTCGAGGGCTCGCCGCTCGTCGAAGGCCGCGAGGCGAACGACATCGCGATCAAGCTCGACCGCGAGACCACGGACGCGACCCACTACCCGATCGTGCTCGTGAGCTACCTCATCGCCTGCCAGGAGTACGCCGACCCGAAGGTCGCCGACCTCGTCAAGGCCTACGCCGGCTACATCGCCAGCGACGCCGGCCAGGAAGAGGCTGCGAAGTCGGCCGGTGCTGCGCCGCTCTCCGCAGACCTCGCCAAGAAGGTCCAGGACGCGATCGCGTCCATCAAGTAATCCAACGGTCGAGCGTGCCGGGTCCTGCCCGGCACGCTCGACCTGCGTCACCAGCACCCGCAGTACCCGCTCCCCGAGTCTGTCGAGGGGCACCACCATCGCATCGAGAGAACGGGAACCCATGGCTGTCGAGGCCCTAGCTGCGAGACCCAAAGCCAAGCAACGAGTCGGCGACCGCGTCTTCTCGACGCTCTCCGTCGTCTCCGGATCACTCATCCTCGTCATCCTGGCGGCGGTCGCGATCTTCCTCATCGTCCAGGCGTTCCCGGCCCTCACGGCCGACTCCTCGTCGTTCACCGGTGCTCCGACGAGCTTCTGGGCCTACGTCGGCCCGTTCGTCTTCGGCACCATCTGGGCGGCCATCCTCGCCCTCGCGATCGCCGTGCCGCTCTCGCTCGGGATCGCCCTCTTCATCACCCACTACGCGCCGCGCCGACTCGCGGTCGCCCTCGGCTACGTCATCGACCTCCTGGCCGCCGTGCCGTCGGTCGTCTACGGCCTCTGGGGTGCGCTCGTCCTCGCGCCGTTCGTCCAGCCCTTCTTCGCCTGGCTGTCCGAGAACCTCGGCTGGATCCCGCTCTTCGGTGGCACGGTGTCCGGCACCGGTCGCACGATCCTCACCGTCGCCCTCGTGCTCGCGGTCATGATCATCCCGATCATCACGGCCATCTCCCGGGAGATCTTCCTCCAGACCCCGAAGCTCCACGAGGAGGCCGCGCTCGCGCTCGGCGCCACGCGCTGGGAGATGATCCAGATGGCGGTCCTGCCGTTCGGACGCCCAGGCATCGTGTCCGCCTCCATGCTCGGCCTCGGACGCGCCCTCGGCGAGACGATGGCCGTCGCGCTCGTGCTCTCCCCCGCCGCCGTCTACTCGTTCTTCCTGCTCACCTCGAGCAACCCGAACACCATCGCGGCGAACATCGCCCTGAACTTCCCCGAGTCCTTCGGCATCGACGTGAACAAGCTCATCGCCACCGGCCTGATCCTGTTCATCATCACCTTCGTGGTGAACTTCATCGCCAGACTCATCGTCAACCGTCGTAAAGAATTCTCGGGAGCGAACTGATGACCGCCACGACCGACCGCCGCCAGGCGTCCATCGCCACGCCGTTCTCCAACTCGCTCACCGCGGGCAAGCTGCCGAAGTTCGCGCCGCTCACGATCCTCGCGGGCAGCCTCATCGTCAGCGGCGTCATCTTCCTGCTGCTGCAGCAGTCGACGGCCGACAAGAGCTACAACGTCCCCGGAGCCGTCGTGCTCGGTGCCGCGCTCTACGCGGTGACGGTGTACGTCTCGTCACTCATGGTGGAGGGACGCCGGAAGGCCAAGGACCGCCTGCTCACCACCCTGGTGACCGCGGCCTTCGTCGTCGCCCTCCTGCCGCTCGTCTCGGTCGCCATCACGGTGATCTCGGCCGGCGCAGCCCGCTTCGACATCGAGTTCTTCTCCCTGTCGATGCGGAACGTCGTCGGTGAGGGCGGTGGAGCACTGCACGCCATCACCGGCACCCTGCTCATCACGCTGGCCACGTCGGTCATCTCCATCCCGATCGGGATCCTGACGGCGATCTACCTCGTCGAGTACGGTCGCGGCAAACTCTCCCAGGGCATCACCTTCCTCGTCGACGTGATGACCGGCATCCCGTCCATCGTCGCCGGGCTGTTCGCCTTCGCCCTGCTGGCGATCTTCTTCGGCCCGGGCGTCCGGCTCGGCATCGGCGGCGCCATCGCGCTGTCGCTGCTCATGATCCCCGTCGTGGTCCGCTCCAGCGAGGAGATGCTGAAGCTCGTGCCGAACGAGCTGCGTGAAGCCTCCTACGCCCTCGGTGTGCCGAAGTGGCTGACCATCCTGAAGATCGTCCTCCCCACCTCGATCGCCGGCATCATCACCGGCGTGACGCTCGCCGTCGCCCGTGTCATCGGTGAGACCGCGCCCCTCCTGATCATCGCCGGCTTCACCCAGAGCATGAACTACAACCTGTTCGACGGCCCGATGATGACCCTCCCCGTCTTCGTGTACACCCAGTACGCGAACCAGGGCACCGACGGGGCGGCCTACGTGGACCGCGCCTGGACCGGCGCACTCGTCCTCATCCTCATCGTCATGGCGCTGAACCTCATCGCCCGACTCATCGCCAAGATCTTCGCCCCCAAGTTCGGCCGCTAGGCCGCGAGCAAAGGAACCCCGTGTCCAAGAGCATCGAAGTCAACGACCTCAACGTCTTCTACGGCAGCTTCATGGCTGTCGAGGGCGTCTCCCTCCAGATCCAGCCCCGCACGGTCACCGCCTTCATCGGCCCCTCCGGCTGCGGCAAGTCCACCTTCCTCCGCACCCTGAACCGCATGCACGAGGTCATCCCCGGCGCACGCGTCGAGGGCGAGGTCCTGATCGACGGCAACAACCTCTACGGCCCGGGCGTCGACCCAGTCCTCGTCCGTCGTCAGGTCGGTATGGTCTTCCAGCGCCCGAACCCGTTCCCGACGATGAGCATCAAGGAGAACGTCCTCGCGGGCGTCAAGCTCAACAACCGCAAGATGTCGAAGTCCGATCAGGACGCGCTCGTCGAGCGCTCGCTTCAGGGCGCCAACCTCTGGAACGAGGTGAAGGACCGCCTCGACAAGCCGGGCTCCGGTCTCTCCGGTGGTCAGCAGCAGCGTCTCTGCATCGCCCGTGCCATCGCCGTCTCCCCCGACGTCGTGCTGATGGACGAGCCGTGCTCGGCCCTCGACCCGATCTCCACGCTCGCCATCGAAGACCTCATCGAGGAACTCAAGCAGGAGTACACGATCGTAATCGTGACGCACAACATGCAGCAGGCGAGCCGCGTCAGCGACAAGACCGCGTTCTTCAACATCGCGGGCACCGGCAAGCCGGGCAAGCTCATCGAGTACGACGACACCACGACGATGTTCTCGAAGCCGTCCGTCCAGGCGACCGAGGACTACGTCTCTGGTCGCTTCGGTTGATCTGACGCCGGCATCACGACAGCCCCGCCCGGGAATCCCGGGCGGGGCTGTCGTCGTCTGCAGCGGCTCCGCGAGTCTGTCGAGGCGAAGGGCCTGCCGATACACCCTCTCGGGCCGGAGGGAACGGACTACGCCGTCTCGATGACCATGATCGGGTCGGTGGTGGGCTGCTTGGAGCCACCCTGCGGCTCAACCGTCACGCCGACCTTGTCGCCCGCGCTCATGGCGCCGTCGAGGACCCGCCAGGTGGTGCCGTTCGCTGCGGAGAAGGTGCCGGCCGAGACCGGGCCTCCCTCGCCGATGTACCAGAGTTCGTAGACCTTGTCTGACGGCAGGGAGCCGAGTCCGTCGACGAGCAGAGCTGACTTGCCGAGCTCGCCCGACCAGACGAGGGTCGCCGTCGCATCGTCCATGGACACCTTCGCGCGCTGGACGTCGGACGCCGCGTTGATCTCCGCGAGCGCGACCGTCTGCGTGAGGGATCCGCCACCGAAGGTGTTCGCGAGTCCGACACCACCGAAGATGAGGCCGACCGCGGCTGCGGCGCCGACCACCATGCCGACGGCACTGCGACGCCACCGTGAGGCGGCCTTGCGCTCCGCTGCACCGGCCACCGGGGTGGTCGCTGCTGCAGGGGCAGGCGTGGCGGTCGGTGTCGACACCGGCGTCTCGTCGACCTCTGGGAGCTCGGTCGGGAGCGGCTGCACCTCGGCGACAGGAGCGTCGACGGGGGCGTCAGCGGGCAGCTGCGGCAAGTTCTGGATCGCAGCCATGAGCGAGTTCTTGAGCGCTGCCGACGGCTGCACGGGAGGTGCTGCGAGGTCGAGCATGGCGACGGTCTCCTCGAATTCCGCCGCTTCCTCGCGGACGGACTCGTGTTCGGCGCGCAGGCGGTCGAACCGCTCCTGCTCGCGCGGGGTCAGGGTGTGCAGCGCGTTTCCGGCTGCCAGGTCTGTTGCATCGTCTCGCTCGGTCATGTACGCACCCCCAACTCGTCTCGAAGTCTGATCATTCCGTCTCGCAACCTGGTCTTCACCGTACCGATGGGCACGCCGAGCAGGTTCGAGATCTCGCTGTGACTGTAGCCGCCGTAGTAGGCGAGCGAAACAGCTTCGCGTTGCAGCTCGCTCAACCGGACGAAGGCCCGCTTGACGCGTTCGTGCTCGATCCGGATCTCGACCGTCTCCTGCACGTTGTCGACACGCTCGTCGAAGTCGCGGATGCCGATCTTGAGATCGCGGTCACGTCCGGCCTGTGAGGCCCGCACGCGGTCGATCGCACGACGGTGCGCCATGGTGAGCACCCAGGTCGTGGCCGTGCCCTTGCCCGCCTCGAACTTCTGGGCGTTCTGCCAGACCTCGAGGAACACCTCCTGGGTGACCTCTTCGGACTGCGCGTGGTCGACGAGCACCCGCTTGACGAGTCCGAGGACCCGCGGCGCGATGTGGTCGTACAGCTCGCTGAACGCGACCTGGTCGCCGCCGGCCACGCGGATGAGGAGCGCGTCGAGCACGTTCGCCAAAGACACCTGCGGTGCAGCGTCGGCTTCCGGTCCCGTGGTCACAAGTCTTAGCTTCTCACGGACACCGGCCGTTTGCGCGACGCCCACCCGAGGTCGGGTCTGCGTGTACAGTGCGGCGGTCATACACGGAGTTCGGTGCCGACCCGGGATCCGATTGGAGGAATCGACGCGATTCGACACCCCAGTTCCGGTGTCATCACGGAACGGGCGGCAGGCGGCTGAAGACCTCCGCACAAAGCAAGTGCCAGGCCGCAGGAACGCCTCTCGGCGCAAGGCCGCTCGAAGCGGCGATTTTTGGAGCCCGGGGTTACTGCGGCCCGGCTAGAACAGTGTAGCAAGGGATTACCTGTGGACATTCCCAGGTCGAAGGCCTTGACCAGGGCGCCTGGATCAGTCGAGGGAATCGGTGCGCCACAGTCGGGCGCAGCCGGCGAGCTCCTCGGCGATGGTGCTGAACCGCGCGGCCTTCGTGGTGAGTCTCGCGGCGTCGGCGGGGTCCACCGCATCCCGGTCGTTCGCGAGGGAGGTGCAGCCGACCGCGTTGATCCGGCAGAAGGACGCCGCCCGCTCGAGGGCGATCGCGAAGTCGCCGGTGTACAGCCCACGGAGGATCTGGTCGGCGAGGACGATGATCTCCTCCGGCCCGGTCGGCTCGGCCGCGCCGGCGATCACGGGGTCGACGGTGGTGATGAGCTCGGTGCCCCGCTGGAAGCTGAAGCTCGTGCCCACCGGGTCCTGCCGGATGAGCAGGCGCAGTAGGTAGATCCGCCAGAGGGCTCCTGGGAGGCTCCGCGGGCTGGCGTGCGACCAGAGTTCGGCGATCGCGTCGATCCCGTGCTCGTCCGTGTACGTCACGAGGCGATCGACCACGGCAGGGTCCGGGTCCGCCCGCACCCGGGTGAGGAGGGCGACTGCCGTCTCATGGGTGATCCTCGAGACGGCCTCCGGGTCGAGACCGCCCTGGATCGCTTCGAGCATCGACGGCGGGAGCTTCGTCGGACGATGGAACCCCTCGGTCATGCCTGCTCCTCCCTGCGACGCGCTTCGCGCACCCGACAACGGTACTCGCCTCGTGGGGCGATCCTCCCCCGTGGCCCCGGCCCGCGCGTCAACGGGTGCCGTCGAAATCTCGTAGAGTAGAGCGCGTATGGGCCTGTAGCTCAGTTGGCAGAGCATCGGACTTTTAATCCGCGGGTCGTGGGTTCGAGCCCCACCGGGCCCACCACAGACGCGGTACTCGAACGCGTCACGTCGGGATAGACGGTCGTCGCCCGCCCATCCCCCGGCGTGGATCGCTACATCGACGCGGCAGGTCGTGTCGGGCGCACATCGCCCGCAGCGCCGAAGGCGTCCTCCCGGACCCGCGTCGCCTCGGCCCACTGCGCCTCGGGGACGATGGCGTCGATCGCGAGCCGCCACATGCGGTCCACCGACGCTGCGATGTCCGAGCGCCCGACCGTCGCCTGGGCGGTGAGCTGGACACCGGTGAAGAACCCGATCAACGTGCGGGCGAGGTCCGGCGCCGACATCGAACTCACCAGGTCCCCGGCTTGCAGCGCCACATCGAGCTGAGCGGCCGTCCCCGAGATCCAATCCTCGTAGAACGCACCGGCCGGTTGGCTCAGCGAACCCTCATCGAGCGTCAGTCTGATCCCGGCCCGGACCACCGGGTCGTTCTCGAGTTGGTCGACGATGGCGCGCGAAACCCGGATGAGCCGTTCGAGGACCCCGTCGTACTGTTCCGACACCCGTGCCATGAGCGGCATCGACCGGTCGTGCTGCTCGTGGATCACCGCGAGGGCGATCTGTTCCTTCGATTTGAAGTGGAAGTACATGGAGCCCTGCGAGATCCCGGACGCCTGCGCGATCATCGACAGACTGGCGTTCCCGTAGCCGATGCGGTCGAAGACGGTCGCGGCACCCTCGACGATCGCGTCCTGCGTCACCTGTCCGCGCTCCTGGGTGGGCGTTCGTCGCGTCCCCGGCATCCTGACCTCCTCGCGCAGCCTGTGTTCCGACTCCGATCTACCGGCGCCGTATCCGTCGACCGTGGCCGGTCGGGGCCTCAGCCTAGGGCTCGGAGTTCGCACAGCAGACCTTTTTTCAATAACTGGTACGAACGACTTATTCGTGACACACTGATGGAGGTGATGCCGCCGCAGTCCACGCCTCAGTGGACTGTGTCGTCGCGACGGGGGTTTGCGACGCTCACCGCCTCGACCGGTGGGTCACGCAGGGATCGGGGGATCCAGCGCTGCGTGATCCACCCGGTCACACACGTGACGTGATCAGTGCGCGAGCAGCTCCGGGAGGCCGGCCACCGTCGCTTCTTCCGCGAGGCTCGCGTCGACCGAGACGAACGACAGGACCGTGACAGGGACGCCGAGACGCGCGGCTGCCTCCAGTTTGTTGTGGCCGTCGAGGACGAAGTGCACGAGACCCGTGTGGGCGTCGGCGCGGTCGAACGGCTGCGTCCGGTCCAGCACGGAGACCGCGAGCACGGTCGCCGCTCCCCCGGCACGAAGCCGCTCCTCATACGAGGCCACGCGCTCGCGGTCGTTCCAACCGGGCGGCACCATCGGCACGAGGAACTCGAAGAGGGTCTCGTGCTCGCCGGTCGTCCGGGTCGGGCCGCGGTAGTAGCCGGTCGCAGGGTCCTCCGGCGCCCCGAGCGTGGGGTCGATGCCGCGGTGCGCGACCTGCTCCCGCGAGAAGTAGTCGTGATCGTCACCCGGCGCGACGAGGACGGGCTCGATGGACAGCAGGAGCGGCAGGTAGGTCCCCTCGGGCAGGAACGTCGACACGAGGTCGAGCAACGAAGGATCGTCGATCGCGGGCACGCCCTCGTCCAGGTGATCGTGCAGTGCGTCTACGGCGAGCGCCCGAGCACCCTCGTCCAGACGACGGAACAGCAGCGCGCAGCTTCCGCACGGGAAGCTCAACTCGAACGCCTGCGCGCCATCGACGATGAGGTGGCGTCCGCCCGGCTCACGGAAGCCGGAGAAGCGCAGTGCGGCGTCGGGCGTCCCGAGGTGGGCCGGCGCCGCGTGATCGAGCAGGCCGGTTCGAGATCGGGCGGGTCCGTCGGTCATCGAGCTACTTCCGGACGGCAGGGATGATGACGCCGTCGATCACCGACACGAGGAAGTCACGCGTCACCGGCTCCCGCAGCATGAGTACGCGATAGCTCACCATCGCCTGGCTGATCAGCGCAAGGGTCTCCACATCGGCGTCCGCGCGGATCTCGCCGCGGTCGATCGCGCGCTGCAACAGGAAGCGGTTGACCGCCATGCGCGGCTCCACGATCGCCGCATGGATGGACTCGGTGAGCTCCGGGGCATCCGAGATCATCGACATCACGCCGGCGAACACGCGCATCTTGCGCTCACCCTCGGCGATGGACGGCGCCTTGATCATCGCGACGAGGTCGCCGCGGAGTGAGCCGGTGTCGGGCAGCTTCGAGAAGTCGGGATCGATCTGCTTCATGCAGGCGACCGCGTCGATCACGAGTTCGGACTTCGACGCCCATCGGCGGTAGAGCGTCGCCTTGCCGGCCTTCGCCCGCGCGGCGACCATGTCGACCGTCATCCCGGCGTAGCCCGTGTCGGCGAGGACGTCGAGCGCGGCGTCGAGGATCTCAGCGTCCCGCGTGTGGTCGCGCTTCCGGCCGAGCTTCGGCGCTGCGGGTGGGGTCTCGAGCTGCGTCATCGCGGCTCACCTCCCTTTCGTCTCCGGGAACAGCATAGTTCAGGAACTCGAACGTTCTGGAACTATTCGGTTCCGAAACTGCTCAGTTCCGTATAGAGTCCTCAGCATGACTTCGAATCTCGCCGCCGGAACCCCGGCAGTCTCCTCACGCCGCTGGTGGACGCTCGTCACCGTCGGCCTCGCGCAACTCATGGTCGTGCTCGACGCCACCGTCGTGAACATCGCGATGCCCGCCGCACAGGCCGACCTCGGGTTCTCCGACGGCGATCGCCAGTGGATCGTCACCGCCTACTCCCTCGCCTTCGGCAGCCTGCTGCTGCTCGGCGGACGCCTGTCCGACCTCATGGGCCGGAAGCGGGCCTTCATCATCGGGCTCGTCGGGTTCGCGATCGCCTCGGCCCTCGGAGGCGCAGCGGACTCGCTCGGCACCCTCGTCGCCGCGCGGGCACTCCAGGGCGTCTTCGCCGCCCTCCTCGCACCGACCGCGCTCGCGATGCTCACGACCACCTTCACGATCCCGAAAGAGCGCGCCCGCGCGTTCGGCGTCTTCGGTGCGATCGCCGGCGCAGGTGGCGCGGTCGGTCTCCTCCTCGGCGGATTCCTCACCGAGCAGTTCGACTGGCGCTGGAACCTGTACATCAACGTGGTGATCGCCGTGGTCGCCATCGTCGGGGCGGTCCTCTTCATCACCACACCGAAGACGACCGGCCCCCGCCCCAAGCTCGACGTCCCGGGCACCGTCCTCGTCTCGGGTGCGTTGTTCAGCCTCGTCTACGGCTTCGCCAATGCCGAGACCGACGGATGGGACTCGCCGCTCAGCTGGGCCTTCCTCGCCGCCGCAGCCGTGCTCCTCGTCGTGTTCGTCCTCTGGCAGCGCCGGGCCGCGCACCCGCTCCTCCCGTTGTCGATCATCCTCGACCGCAACCGCGGTGCCGCGTTCATCTCGGTCATGATCGCCGGAGCCGGGATGTTCGGCATCTTCCTCTTCGTCACCTACTACCTGCAGGCCTCGCTCGGGTACTCACCGCAGCAGACGGGCTTCGCCTTCCTCCCGATGATCGCGATGCTCGTGCTCGCCGCACAGCTGGGGACCAACCTCCTGGTCCCCCGCTTCGGCCCGAAGGTCATGGTGCCGTTCGGCATGACGCTCGGTGCGATCGGCATGCTCCTCCTCACCCGACTCGACCTCGACAGCTCCTATGTCGGCAACGTCATGCCCGCGCTCATGGTGCTCGGCTTCGCGATGGGATCGATCATGCCCGCCTCGATGCAGACCGCGACGCTCGGTGTCGACCGGGCGTTCGCCGGGGTCGCCTCGGCGACGGTCAACACCAGCCAGCAGGTCGGCGGGTCGATCGGTGTGGCGCTGCTCAACACCCTCGCGGCGAGCGCCGCCACGGCCTACGTGACCGAAAACGCGCCGCCCACCCCCGAGGTGCTCGCGCAGGCCGCGATCCAGAGCTACCAGACCGCCTACTTCTGGGGTGCCGGGTTCTTCGCGGTCGGCGCGGTGACGGCGGCACTGCTGTTCCGCCGACGCAACCAGGGACTCGCCCTGCACCACGCCCCGGAGGCGTCCGCAGAGCCGGTGCTCGCGCACTGATCCCACCGGGTTCCGAGCACACGGCCGTCGCGCACTCGCGCGGCGGCCGTCTGCGTCATGGGAGGGCCACGCGGTCGGCGGTCAGGCGGAGACGCGGAGGATCGACGTCATCTTCTTCCCCTTCGCGACCTCGTCCACGAGCTTGTCGAGCTGACGGACGCGCTGCATCAGGGGGTCCTCGATCTCCTCGACGCGGATGCCGCAGATGAGGCCCGTGATGAGCGACGCGTTGGGGTGCATTGCCGGCGCTTCGGCGAAGAAGGTCTCGAAATCCGTACCGTCGGCGAGCACCCGTTCGATCGCGGCGTCGTCGTAGCCCGTGAGCCAGGTGATGACCTGGTCCACCTCGCCCTTCGTGTGCCCCTTCCGCTCCGCCTTCGCGACGTAGAGCGGGTACACGCTGGCGAAGCTCGTCGTGAAGATGCGATGTCCGGCCATACCGGTCAGTCTCCCACCGTCGAGCGTTCGGGACCAGGCCGATCGCGGGCTATCCGTCGCTCGTCGTCCATCGCTCGGGGGACGCGTCCTGTCGCGACGGTTGCCTACCCTGGCAGCATGACGAATCCCGGACAGCACCCGCAGACGCCTTCGCCATCGCCATCGCCGTCACCCTCGACGGCACCAGCCTCGACGCCCGTCGATCCAGCCGTGCCCCAGCGGCAGGTCGCGACCTACGACCACGCCCTCCGCGCCGCACCGGCCTGGTGGCGCGGCGCCCTCGCACTCCTCCTCCTCGTCGTCGGGTTCCTGATCCTCTCGATCGTTCTCGGCGGCATCGCGCTCATCGTGGACGTGGCCACCGGGGCCTACACACTCGACGACGTCGCGAACGGCCTCATGACGCTGACGCCGGTGACGATGCTCGCGAACAACCTGTCGCTCGCCGCGCTCATCCCGGTGTCGATGCTCATCCAGTGGGCGCTCTTCGGCGTCCGGCCGCGGTGGCTGTCCTCGGTGGAGGGTCGCTTCCGCTGGGGCTGGTTCGGGCGTCTCGCGCTCATCATCGTCCCGGTGTGGATCGTGTACGTCGGCGCCTCCGTCCTGCTCTCCCCGCTCGATCCCATCGTGGTCGACGGCACCATGATCGCGATGCTCGCCGTCGTGATCCTCACGACGCCGCTGCAGTCGGCGGGCGAGGAGTACGGGGCGCGCGGCCTCATCCAACGTTCCGTCGGATCCTGGTTCAGTCGACCGATCACGGCGTTCCTCGTCGGCACGGTGGTCTCCGGCGCGGTCTTCGCCTCGGTGCACTTCGCCGGCGACCCCTGGCTCATCGCCTACTACTTCGTGTTCGGCGCCTCGATGTCCTTCGCCGCCCGCGGAACCGGTGGCCTCGAGGCTCCGGTGCTCATCCACGCGACGAACAACGTCCTCCTCCTCGTCCCCACGGCCCTCATGTCGCAGACCGACCAGGTCTTCGAGCGAGGCGAGGGTGCCGGCGGACCGTTCATGCTCATCCCGATGGCGCTCTGCGTCGCCGCAGCCGTCGTGAGCACCTGGTGGGGGCGCAGGAACGGCGTGACCGCGACGGCTCCGCTGCCGCCGAGCCGGGTGACGAAGCAGCAGGGGACGCCGCCGGCCGCCATGGCCGCTCCGGTGGCTACGCCGACGCAGCTGCCGACGACCCCGCAGGATCCGTCGGCGGCTCCACCGCGATGACCTGCCCGCCGGTCACTCGCACGAGCTCCTCGAAGGTCGTCGGGAACACCGTGTGCGCATGGCCGGCTGCGGCCCAGACCTCCGGGTAGGCAGCGAGCGCCTCGTCCACATAGGTGCGGATCGGTTCCGGGTGACCGACGGGCGCGACGCCGCCGATCACCTGTCCAGTCGCCGCCTTGACGACCTCGGCGTCAGCACGCTTCAGCCGTCCACCGAGCCGCTCGCCGACCCAGGCGGTGTCGACACGGTGGGCGCCGCTCGTGAGGATCAGCGTCGGCTCGCCGTCGAGCGTGAACACGAGGGAGTTCGCGATCGCCCCGACCTCGATCCCCAAGGCCTCCGCTGCGAGCGCTGCCGTTCGTGCAGCATCGTCGAGCCAGGTGACCTCGCCCTGAGCCCCGCGATCGCGCAGCGTCTGCTCGACGATGGACACGGCAGGATGCGCTCGATCACTCATGCGACCATGCTGCCGCATCGGGCCGTCGGCGCGCGAGTGCCGGGACGCCGCGCGGGACGGCAGGACGCGGCGCGAGGTCAGTCGCCGAGTGGGACGAGCGTAACCCCGAGTCCCGCTTCCCGGAGGAGTGCGATGGTCTCGGGTGCGGCCCCGTCGTCGGTCAGGAGCGCGTCGAAGGCCTCCAGGCCGGCGATCCGGCCGAGCTGCCGCACCCCGAGCTTCGAGGCATCGGCGACCACGACCACCCGCTCGGCCGCGCGCACCATCCTGGCCTTCACCTCGGCTTCGGGCAGGTTGACGTTGGTCACGCCATGGCCTGCGTCGACACCATTGCACCCGATGAAGGCGAGATCAGCGTGGACCTGGCCGAGCAGCGACCCGGCGAGCGGATCGACGAGCGAATGCTGCAGCGGTCGGAGCGACCCACCCGTGACGATCACCGAGAACCTCGGGATCTCCGACTCGAGTTCGAGAGCGATGGTCAGACCGTTCGTGATGACCACGACGTCGGCGAGGTCGCGGCGAGCCTTGAGCGCGCGAGCGAGGGCGAGGCCGGTGCTGCCGACGTCGACGATCACGCTCTGACCGGAGCGCACCATCGCGGCCGCCGCCTCACCGATCCGCTGCTTCGCATGCGCCGAGGTCGCGGTCGCGAGTTCGATCGGCGACTCCACGGCGCCGCGTCCCTGCACGGGCATCGCGCCACCGTGCACGCGGACGGCGTCGCCCTGGTCGACGAGGGTGTCGAGGTCCGTCCGGGCGGTCACCCGGGAGACGCCGAAGTCGTCGGAGATGTCGGCCACGCGCACGAAGCCGCGCTCGTCGAGGAGCTCGCGGATGCGGTCGCGTCGCAGTGGGGCGGGCAACTGCATCGGCTCGTCGTCGGACATGCATGAATCTTCGCTGACTTGCCTATACTTTTCAAGGCGAAACGTTGTACGTTTCCTTTCGACAACCCGTTCTGAGGATCCCCATGCCCCCACTCGACGACACCTTCGTCATCGACCCGGCGATCGCGAGCTCGACCCAGCGCCTCGCCGACGGTCGCGAACTCATCTACTTCGACGACGTCGACACGACGCTGCCCGCGGAGCGCCTGCCCGACGCACGCGAGCTCGCGCCACGACCACCGACCGCGTCCATGCGCCAGGATCCGCTGACCGGTGAGTGGATCTCGATCGCCGCCGCCCGCCAGAACCGGGTGATGCTGCCCCCGGCGAACCTCGACCCGCTCGCACCCGCGAGTCCCTCGAACCCCTCCGAGATCCCCGACCAGTACGACGTCGCGGTCTTCGAGAACAAGTCGCCGTCCTTCGGGCCGCTCCTGGAAGACGAGAACGCACCGGTCGATCTCGCCGACCTCGAGACGATCGGGATCGGCCGGACGCGCACCTCGGTCGGCCGCTGCGAGGTCGTGAGCTTCAGCCCGTCGAGCACCGGCTCCTTCGGTTCGCTGTCCCGCACCCGGGCGCGCACGGTCATCGAGGCGTGGGCCCGCCGGACGCACGCGCTGTCGCAGATCGACTCGATCCAGCAGGTGTTCCCCTTCGAGAACCGCGGGGAGCAGATCGGTGTCACCCTCCACCACCCGCACGGACAGATCTACTCCTACCCCTACGTGACCCCGCGCACGCAGCGGCTCATCGCCGCGAGCGAGGCCTACGGTCCCGGACTCTTCACCGACATCCTCGCCGCCGAGCAGGCTGACGAGCGCGTCGTCCTCGCGGGCGAGCACTGGACGGCGTTCGTCCCGTTCGCGGCGCGCTGGCCCATCGAGGTGCACCTGCTCCCCCACCGGCACGTGCCCGACTTCGCCGCGACCTCGCTCGAGGAACGGGATGAACTCGCCGTCCTCTACCTGCGGCTGCTGCGCGGCGTCGACGCCCTGTACGACACCCCGACCCCGTACATCGCCGCCTGGCACCAGGCCCCGACCCGTGTCCACCGCGACGAGCTCCGACTCCACCTGCAGCTCACCTCCCCGCGTCGTGGAGCCGACCGCTTGAAGTACCTGGCCGGCTCCGAGGCCGCCATGGGCGCCTGGATCGGCGACGTCCCACCGGAGACCACCGCCACCGCCCTGCGCGCCGCGATCGCCGCAGCCCACGAGGAGAACCCCGCATGACCGACCTGCAGCGCACCGCCACGAGCGGATTCGAGAACGCCTTCGGCAGCGAGCCGCGCGGCCTCTGGACCGCGCCCGGCCGCGTGAACATCATCGGCGAGCACACCGACTACAACGACGGCTTCGTGTTCCCCATGGCGATCGACCGCCGCACCGTCGCAGCCGTCCGGCGTCGCGACGACGACCGCATCCGGGTGTCGAGCAGCTTCTCACCCGAGATCGTCGAGGTCTCGGTGCGCGCGCTCGATCCCGACGCCTTGCACGGCTGGTCCGCCTACCCGCTCGGCGTCGCGTGGGCGCTCGGCCAGTTCGGGGCACCCTTGCAGGAGGTGCCCGGGGTCGACATCTACATCCACTCCGACGTCCCGGTCGGGGCAGGCCTCTCCTCCTCCGCGGCCATCGAGGCCTCGGTCGCCGTCGCACTCACCGAGATCTGGCACCTCGACCACGACCGCCGGACGCTCGCGAAGATCTGCCAGCTCGCCGAGAACCGAGCGGTCGGTGCGCCGACCGGCATCATGGACCAGTCGGCGTCGCTCCTCGGCCAACGTGACTGCGGCGTCTTCCTCGACTGCCGCTCGCTCGAGACCGACGTCATCCCGCTCGGCTTCGAGGAGCACGACCTCGAGCTGCTCGTCATCGACACGCGCGTCGAGCACGCCCACGTCTCCGGCGGGTACGCGGCACGTCGGGCGTCCTGCGAGGCGGGGGCCGCAGCGCTCGGCGCCGACTCGCTCCGCGACGTCACGGTCGGCGACCTCGAGCGCGCTCGTGAGCTGCTCGACGACGAGACCTTCCGTCGTGTTCGTCACGTCGTGACCGAGAACCAGCGTGTCCTCGACACCGTCCGGACCCTGCGCGAGCACGGCCCGACGTCGATCGGCGAGCTGCTCGTGGCCTCGCACGCGTCGATGCGTGACGATTTCGAGATCTCGGTTCCGGAACTCGACCTGGCCGTCGAGACGTCGATGGCGGCCGGTGCGATCGGTTCGCGCATGACCGGTGGTGGCTTCGGGGGTGCGGCGATCGCCCTGGTCCCCGTCGCCCTGGCATCGTCCGTGGCCGAGGCGGTCACGGCGGCCTTCGCCGAGGCATCCTTCACCGCCCCGACCATCTTCCCTGTCCGCCCCGCCGCCGGCGCCACCCGAGAATCCTGACCTCCCCTCCCCTGCCCGCGAACTGTCACTTCCGGCTAGTCCCGGCCGCTCGGACTAGCGTCGAGTGACAGTTCGCGGGCAGGGTGTGGAGAACTTCCGACGCCGAAGCGCCGCAGTCGGCACCGTGGTGGGATGGTCCGCCGACGTCCCCTCCCCCTCGAACTCAGCAAGCAGCCGTTCTCCATGGCCGACGCCGACGAACTCGGCGTGCCTCGATCGCGGCTACGAGCGCGCGACCTCGCCACGCCGCACCGAGGCGTCCGGGCACCGCTCGACCAGCCCACGGACATCCCCGGTCGCTGTCACGCCTATGCCCCACTCCTGCACGATGGGCAGTTCTTCAGCCACGTGAGCGCGGCGGCCTTGCACGGCCTCCCCGTGCCCACCTGGGAACATGAGGCACCACTCGATGTCGCGTCCATCGCGCCGGCACGCGCGCCTCGAGGATCGGGCGTGCGTGGGCATCAACTCGACGGCGACCACTGGGAGGTCGTCGCCGTCGAGGAACTGCCGGTACTGACCGCCGTCGACGCCTGGTGTCAGCTCGGAACCCGGCTTCCCTTGGACGACCTGGTGATCGCCGGCGACGTGCTGCTCCGCCGCAAGCGACCGCTGGCCTCGGAGCAACAGATCGTCCGTGGGCTGGCACGGATGAACGGCCGTCGCGGCGCGAAACGGCTGCGGCTCGCGTTCTCGATGATGCGGCCGCGGACGGATTCGCCGATGGAGACCGCATTGCGCCTGCTGATCGTCCGCGCGGGCCTTCCGGAACCGCTCGTCAACGAGGTGATCTCGGACGCCCACGGACGGTTTCTGGCTTTGGGCGACCTGGTGTATCCCGAACAGCGGGTCCTCGTCGAATACGACGGCGGCACCCACTTCACGGATGAACGGCAGATCTTCCACGACATCGATCGACTCGACCGAGTCATGGCAGCGGGCTGGCGGGTCATCCGGGTGAATTGCTCGCACCTGACGGACCCGTCGCCCATCCTCACCGCCCTGGCTCGCGAACTGTCACTTCCGGCTAGTCCCGGCCGCTCGGACTAGCGTCGAGTGACAGTTCGCGGGCTGGGTTAGGGGGTGGCCATGCGGACGACGTTGGCGAGGAGACCGACGCGGGTCATGGGGCCGACACCACCGGGGTTCGGACTGATCCACGAGGCGACCTCGGCCACGTCAGGGGCGACGTCGCCGACGACCCGGGACTTGCCGGTCTCGGGGTCGGTCTCGCGGCTCACACCGACGTCGAGGACGATGACGCCCGGCTTCACGGCATCGCGCGTGACGATCCCGGGGACGCCCGCCGCAGCGACGATCACGTCGGCGGTGCGGAGGATGTCGTCGAGTCCGACCGTTCCGGTGTGCGTCAGCGTGACCGTCGCGTTGTATTCGCGACGGGTGAGCAGCGGGCCGATCGCGCGACCGACGGTGACCCCGCGGCCCACGACGACGACGTGCTTGCCCGCCCAGCTGATCCCGTGACGTTCCACCAGCTCGATGACGCCCTTCGGCGTGCACGGCAGCGGCGTGTGGATCGGGCGGTTCACGTTGAGCACGAGACGACCGAGGTTGGTCGGGTGGAGCCCGTCGGCGTCCTTCTCGGGATCGATGCGCTCGAGGATCGCGTCGGTGTCGATGTGCTTCGGCAACGGCAGCTGCACGATGTAGCCGGTGCAGCTCTCGTCGGCGTTGAGCTCGTCGAGGACGGCCTCGAGCTCCTCCTGCGAGACCGTCTCGGGCAGGTCGCGTCGGATCGACTCCATGCCGACCTCGGCGCAGTCGCGGTGCTTCCCGGCGACGTACCACTGCGAACCCGGGTCGGACCCGACGAGGACGGTGCCCAGCCCGACCGAGATGCCACGCTCCTTGAGCGCGGCCACCTCGATCGCGAGTTCGGACTTGATGGCGGTGGCCGTGGCCTTACCGTCGAGGATCTGTGCGGTCATGCGCCCGCGCCCTACTGCTGGAGGCCGGGGTAGAGCGGGAAGCGCTCGGCGAGCGCGGTGACGCGCTCCCGGAGGGCTCCGGCCTCGGCACCGTTGCGCAGCGCGAGGGCGATGATGTCGGCGACCTCGGCGAACTCGGTGTCGCCGAAGCCACGCGTCGCGAGCGCCGGCGTACCGATCCGCAGCCCGGAGGTGACCATCGGCGGGCGCGGGTCGAACGGCACCGAGTTGCGGTTGACCGTGATGCCGACCTCGTGGAGGAGGTCTTCGGCCTGCTGGCCGTCGAGCTCGGAGGTGCGGAGGTCGGCGAGCACGAGGTGCACGTCGGTGCCGCCGGTGAGGACGTCGATGCCGGCGGCCTTCGACGCCTCGGAGGTGAGCGCCTCGGCGAGGAGCTTGGCACCGCGGAGCGTGCGCTCCTGGCGGTCCTTGAACTCCGCCGTGGCGGCGAGCTTGAACGCCGTCGCCTTGGCGGCGATGACGTGCATGAGCGGTCCGCCCTGCTGGCCGGGGAACACGTTCGAGTTGAGCTTCTTGGCGAGCTCCATGTCGCGGCTCACGATGAAGCCGGAGCGCGGGCCGCCGATGGTCTTGTGCACGGTGGAGGACACGACGTCGGCGAACGGCACGGGCGACGGGTGGACACCTGCGGCGACGAGGCCGGCGAAGTGCGCCATGTCGACCCAGAGCTTCGCGCCGACCTCGTCGGCGATCGCGCGGAACGCGGCGAAGTCGAGCTGGCGCGGGTAGGCGGACCAACCGGCGATGATGACCTGCGGCTTGTGCTCGAGTGCCTTGTCGCGGACGACGTCCATGTCGACGAGGAAGGTCTCGGGGTCGACGCCGTAGGAGACGGCGTTGTAGAGCTTGCCGGAGAAGTTGAGCTTCATGCCGTGGGTGAGGTGACCACCGTGGGCGAGCTCGAGACCGAGGATGGTGTCGCCGGGGGTGGCGATCGCCGAGAGGACCGCGGCGTTGGCCGTGGCGCCCGAGTGCGGCTGGACGTTCGCGTACTCGGCACCGAAGAGGCTCTTGGCCCGCTCGATCGCGAGGGACTCGGCGATGTCGACGAACTCGCAGCCGCCGTAGTAGCGACGACCCGGGTAGCCCTCGGCGTATTTGTTGGTGAGGACACTGCCCTGCGACTGCAGGACGGAGACGGGCACGAAGTTCTCGCTCGCGATCATCTCGAGGGTGTTGCGCTGGCGACCGAGCTCCTGCTCGAGGACCGCTGCGATCTCGGGATCGACCTCGGAGAGTGGCGCGTTGAAGGTGTCGGACAAGACTGGCTCCCTTTTGTGACAGAACGGATGTCGGTGATGTGCCGTTTCGGCCCAGGCGTGCGGCCGAATCCGCCCTTGTCTTCAAGGTGCAGGGTCGCTCCCCGATGGTGAACCATCTGAGGCGGAGCGGAACTCCGTCTATACGCCAGTTGCGACTGCTAGCAGCATAGCAACGGGACGCCTGACGCGCACCGTCCTGTGGAGAGGTCGGGCAGCGGTGGGGGCCGGTGTGTCAGGATGGCCCGACGCTTGTTCACCCTCCGAACAAACCCCGTTCCAGCCCCCACGATCCCGCGTCGCCGACGCCGAAGGAACCGCGCATGAGCCTGCTGCCCCGCCCCGTCTCGCAGACCACGGACGCCTCCGCTCCCCCGTTCCGGTTGTCGGCGGATTCGGTGATCCGTACCGACCCGTCGGCGGCGACCACGGCCCGGATCCTCGCCGACGCCCTGCGCGCTTCCACGGGGTTCACGCTCCCGGTCGAGACCACCGGCACAGAGGAGGCCGTGGACTCCGCGGGTGCGGACATCACGCTGTCGATCGACCCCCGCCTGTCGACGACGAGCGGGGCCTACCGCTTGACCGCCGCGGCCTCCGGTGTCGAGATCGTCGGCGCGGACGCCGGCGGGGTCCACCACGGCACGCAGACGCTCAGGCAGCTCCTCCCACCGGCCAACTGGGCACCGACGGCCGGCGCACAGGACTGGACCATCACCGCCACCGTCATCGACGACGCTCCGCGCTTCGCCTACCGCGGCGCGATGCTCGACGTCGCGAGGCACTTCTTCACGGTCACGCAGGTGCAGCGGTTCATCGACCAGATCGCCGCACTCAAGCTCAACCACCTGCATCTGCATCTCACCGACGACCAGGGGTGGCGCCTCGAGATCGCCGGGTGGCCTGAACTCACCGGGATCGGTGCGGCGACCGCGGTCGGTGGAGGCACGGGCGGCTCGTACAGCGCCGACGACTACCGGGCGATCATCGAGTACGCCGCCGATCGCCGCGTCACGATCGTCCCCGAGATCGACGTCCCCGGACACACGAACGCGGTCCTCTCGGCGTATCCCGAACTCAACCCGGACGGCGTCGCCCGCCAGCCCTACACCGGCACGGAGGTCGGCTTCTCGAGCCTCGACATCCATGCCGAGTCCACCTACACGTTCCTCGAGGACGTGTTCACCCAGCTCGCCGCGATGACCCCGGGCCCCTACCTCCACCTGGGCGGCGATGAAGCGCTCGCCACCGCTGAGGAGGACTTCCTCCACTTCGCCCGTCGGGTGTCCGAACTGGTCGCCACGACCGGGAAGACCGCCATCGCTTGGCACGAGTTCGGCACGTCACGCGACCTCGCTCCCGGCACCATCGGCCAGTACTGGAACTACGTCTCCCCCGAGGACGGTCACGCCGACAAGCTGCGCTCGTTCGTGGATCAGGGCGGGCAGGTCATCATGTCGCCGGCGGACGCCGCCTACCTCGACATGCAGTACCCCGACGTCACGGCGGCCGGCCTCACCTGGGCGGATGGCCCGACGAGTGTCGAACGCTCCGCCGTCTGGGAGCCGACCGAGATCGTCGAAGGCGTCGGTGAGCAGGACATCCTCGGCGTCGAGGCACCGCTCTGGACGGAGACCGTGGCCGACGTGCAGACGCTCGAGTTCCTCGTCTTCCCCCGGGTCGCGTCCATCGCGGAGATCGGCTGGTCGGAGCGACGCGCGCCGGACTGGAGCGACTTCCGGGTCCGACTGGCCGAGCTTGCCCAGGGCTGGTCGGCCGCGGGCATCGCCTTCCACCGCTCCCCCGAGGTCAGCTGGCTCGACTGATCCGAGCGACGGTCGGAAAAGCGGCCGGGAGTGATGCTCGCCCCCGAGCACCACTCCCGGCCTGTCGACGGGTACGCACGAAGGCGCCCCCTCCCGTCGAGATCTGCAACGTTTCGGGTCCGTTGCCCGATGCACACCGGCCGTGGCGCGCATCGTGGCCGTCCGAGGACGACCCAGCCGGGTCCCCGTCGCCGGGAATCCTGCTGTTCATCCTGAGAGAGTGCCTCCCGAGCAGGTCATGACGCGGTTTCCCAGAACAATCGAAACGGATCTTCCTCGGCGCCAGCGGCTGTCCGCGAGACACCTCGTGCCAAGATGAGGAATCGGCGTCATGATCCCGCTTCACCCGACTCTCTTGAGCGGGCACGGTGCCCGGAAGTGCGCAGCTCGCAGACGGAGGCATCATGAGCCTGGACACATCCCCGGCTTCATCGCTCACCGAGCGATCGGATGCCGAGCTCATCGAGCGCACCCGAACGGGCTCGCAGGACGCCTACGCGGAGCTGTGGCGACGGCACTCGAACGCCGGACGGACCGTCGCCCGGTCCGTCACCTCGAGCCTCGATCCCGACGACCTCGTCTCGGAGTCCTTCGCACGCATCTATCAGGCGGTCCGCCGCGGGAAGGGACCCACCGGCGCCTTCCGCCCGTACCTGTTCACCACCATCCGGAACACGGCGGCCGCATGGGGCCGCTCGCGTCGGGAGACCTCGCTCGACACCCTGGACTCATTCGAGGACCCGGACACGAACGAGGCCTCCTCGATCGAGGCCCTCGATCGCAGCCTGAGTGCCCGAGCGTTCCGGAGCCTGCCGACCCGGTGGCAGGAGGTGCTCTGGTACACGGAGATCGAGGCGATGACGCCTGCGGAGGTCGCGCCGCTCCTCGGGATGAAGGCCAACTCGGTGGCCGCGCTCGCTTACCGAGCACGCGAGGGGCTGCGCGAAGCGTGGATCCAGGCGCACCTGCAGGCCGTCGACGACGATTCGGAGCACGCCTTCACGATCAGCAGGCTCGGATCGTACGCGCGCGGGAACCTCTCCGCGCGGGACACGGCCAAGGTCGAGTCGCACCTGGACACCTGTCAGCGGTGCACCATCGTGGCCGCTGAGGCGAAGGAGGTCGGCTCGCGCATGGCGCTCGTCCTCCTCCCCCTCGTGGCAGGCGCCGCCGGTGCGGCCGGCTACACCGCGTGGTTGCAGACGAACGGTGCGCCGACGACCGCGGTCGCCGCGATGCCGGCCGGCGTCACCGGCGGGGTCGCACTGACGGCGCACCTGAGCAGCTCGGTGGCGGCCTCCGGCGGAGCAGCGGCTTCCGGTGCAGCCGGTTCCAGTGGTGCCGCGTCGGGTGCCGGCGTCGCGTCGGGTGCGGGCGTCGCGGGTGCTGCGACGGCAGGTCTCTCCGGTGGCATCATCGCCGCGATCGGCGTCGGCGTCGTCGCGGTGGTGACCGCCGCCGCGCTCGTCCTGGGTCCGGTGGTGTTCCCGCACGGAGCAGACTCGGCGACCTCCGTCTCCGCCGACGAGACCAGCGACCCCGTCGCCGCGCCGACACCGGGCGCGACTCCGACCACGGGTCCGACGACGTCGCCGTCCGCGCCGACGACCCCGACACCCTCGGGACCGGCGCCCACGCCCCGGCCGACGCCCGGCACGGGCCCAACGCCGCCTCCGGTCGCCGAGCCGCAGGTCCCGTCGCCGACGGCTCCGCCCGTCGCCCCTCCCGTCGATCCCGTCGACCCGGTGGACCCTGTGGATCCGACTGACCCCGAGGAGCTTCCGGCGCCGACGATGGCCGCCGACACCGGTGGCGGCTTCCTGTGGCCTGCCTTCAGCGGTACCGCCGCGGCCGGCGCCACCGTCGACATCCTCGACGGCGACGTGGTCGTCGCGTCGACGGTCGTGCCGGCCTCCGCTCGGCCGGCGTCCGCCACAGCCGCTCCCGAGACCGCGACCTGGTCGACCGGCCCGATCGACCTCGGCCGCACGGGCACCTTCGCCCTGACCGTCCGCCAGACCCTGGGCGACGAGGTCTCCGTGTCCACCGAACCGGCCACCCTGTCGATCAGCGGGCCGGCCGTCACCGGGCTCCGGACGGTGCTGTCGGTGCAGTTCCTCGATCCGACCGGCCCGCTCGTGGTCGTCGGTGCTCCGAACGGCGAGGTCGGATACACGGTCGACGGTGGTGACGAGCAACGCGTCGCGCTCGACGCCGACGGTCGAGCGACGCTGACCGGCGCCGCCGTCGCCGTCGGGTTCCACGAGCTCAGCGTCTGGAGCGTCGACCCGTCAGACCCATCGCGCGTGGGACCTGCGACCTCCGTCGAGTACCTCTCGCTGACCGGGCTCCTGAGTACCGACGCCGCCGTCGATCCGGCGACGGCCCAGCTCCCGGAAGCGGTTCTGGACACCGCACCGGAGGCGGTTCCCGCTCCGGCCCCGGTTCAGGTCGTCGTCGACCCGATCACGGACCAGACCCCGGTGGAAGCGGCTCCCCCGACGGAGACGGACGTGCCGAGTACGACCGAACCGGCTCCGACGACGGAGACGGAGACAGAGACGCCGGTGGAGACCGCGCCCGACGTCACCGCGCCCACCGATGGCGCAGACGCCTCACCGGCGCCGACGACGGACGAACCGGCTGTGCCGTAAGCGGTCCCGCTCAGCGCGTCCGCAACGGCTCGTGCTCGATCAGACGGACTCGCGCCTGCGGGTGCGCAGCACGTCCGCCGCGAGGAGCGAGGTCGCGACCACGGCCAGGCACACGTACACCCACGGCAGCACACCGAGACCGATCTCGGCGAGGAGCAACGCGCCGAGCGCCGAGCCGCCACCGATTCCCGTGTTGAACGCCGTCGTGTAGAACGCGTTCGCGGTGTCGCGGATGCGCGGGCTCGCCGCGTGCAGGAGGCGCGTCTGCATGAGCGGCGGCAGCATGCCGAAGGCCGTCCCCCAGAGGAAGAACGCGACGAGCGCACCCGGAAGCCAGCCTGCCGAGAGGGCGAGGACGCTCACCATGGCGGCAGACACGGTCAGGGCGACGAACAGGCCCGTGGTCGCACGCCTCGCGAAGACGCTGCCGGTGAGGATGAGGCCGATCGCGCCCGCGACGCCGTAGACGAGGAGGAGGATGCTGAGCTGGCCGGCCGGGACACCGACCTCGCCGATGAGGAACGGCGCGATGTAGGTGTAGAACGCGTAATGGCCCGCCATGATGACGCCGACCGCGATGCAGACGATCGCGACCGGGACGATGCTCGGATCACGACCCGTGGCACCCGAGGCGGCCGCGTGCGACTCCTCCCGACCGACGGGCGGCAGCTTCCACCACACGACGACGGCGCCGAGGAGCATGGCCGCGGCGAGCACGCCGAACGCGAGTCGCCAGCCGAGCGCGTGCCCGAGCGCGGTGCTGAGCGGGACGCCGAGGACGAAGGCGAGCGTGCCTCCCGCGATCGTCACGGACACGGCGCGCGCGAGCTGCTCCTTCGGGACCAGGTGACCGGCGTACGCGCCGACGACCGCCCAGAAGACGCCATGGGCGAGCCCGCCGAGCACCCGGGTGGCGACGAGGAGCTCGTAGTTCGGGGCGAGCGCGCCGAGACCGGTGCTCACGCCGAGGACCACGATGACGGCCACGAGCAACGCGTGCCGCGGGACACGCCTGGTGAGGTGGATGAGCGCGGTGCTCGACAGCACCACCGTGAACGCGAACACGCTGACAAGGAGCCCGATCTGCGACTCGGTGACGCCGAGCGAGGTGCTCATCTCCGGGAGGAGGCCGGTCGGGATCATCTCGCCGGTGACGGAGAGGAAGGTGCCCGCCGCGAGCGCGATCAGGCCGACCCAGGGGAACGGCGGTGACGTCGGCTTGGAGGGTTCGGCGGCGCGCGCCGAGGAGGGCGAAGAGGAGGTCATCGGATTGCTCCAACGATGGCGTTCACTCGTCGGCTGACGTGGCGGACGAGTTCGTCTACGCGCTGATGTGCGCGCCCAGGGTCAACCGACATCCGGCGACCGCGGACGAGTCTACCCGAGGGCGGGAATGCGGAGGGCTCGATCCGACGTTGCAGCTGACGTGAAGGTGACAGAGAGGCCGCTCATGCGCATTGCAGAACTCGCTGAACGAACGGGTGTCCCGGCCACCCGGCTCCGCTCCTACGAGGAGGAGGGACTCCTGGCGCCCGTGCGCGCGTCGCACGCGCCCGAGGAGTACGAACCGTCCGCGATCGACCACGTCGTCACGGTCGACAACCTGTTCGACGCGGGGCTCACGACCCGTCTCGTGCGCGTGGTCCTCGATCTCGACGACGCACGCACCTCGCGTGCCGTGCCCGACTGCTCCCGCGCGACGGCCGAGTCGCTCCACGCGCAGATCGCCTCGATCGACGCCCGCATCGACTGCCTGCGACAGAGCCGCGAGACGGTGCGGTCGTACCTGCGGCAGTCCTCCCACGCCGACCTCGTCGACGAGCGGTCCGTCCCTGCGGCTTGAGCCGTCGGGTCCCGGTAACCTGAGTCGGTGACGAACTCGACCGATCCCTCCGCTGTGCCATCGACCACGCACGAGCGCTCCGTCCACTGGGTGCTCTCGATCATCTGCGAGGACCGGCCCGGCATCGTGCACGCGATCAGCGGTGCGATCGTCGAGGCCGACGGCAACATCACCGAGAGCCAGCAGTTCTCGAGCGATGACACCGGGCGGTTCTTCATGCGGCTCCAGGTCGAGGCGGCGGTCTCGCGCGAGCGCTTCGAGGCGGCCATCGCACCGGTCGTCGAGCGGTACGCCCTCCAGTGGCGGCTCGACGTCGTCGGTCGTCCGCTCCGGACGCTCGTCCTGGCCTCGACGGCGGCACACTGCGTCAACGACCTCCTCTTCCGTCAACGGGCCGGCCAGCTCCCGGTCGAGATCCCCCTCGTGCTCAGCAACCACGGTTCACTCCGCGATCTCGCCTCCTTCTACGGCGTGCCCTTCGAGGCGCTGCCCGTGACGGACGCCGCCTCGAAGGCGGCGTTCGAGGCCAGGGTCGTCGAGGCCGTCGAGGAGCACGACATCGAGCTCGTCGTCCTCGCCAGGTACATGCAGATCCTCTCCCCCGAGCTCTGCGAGCGCCTCGCCGGTCGCGCCATCAACATCCACCACTCCTTCCTGCCCGGTTTCAAGGGCGCGAACCCCTACAAGCAGGCGCATGCGCGCGGCGTCAAGCTCATCGGTGCGACGGCGCACTTCGTGACGAGCGACCTCGACGAGGGACCGATCATCGAGCAGAACGTCGTCCGCGTGGACCACTCCCGCTCCCCCGCGGAGCTCGTCGCCATCGGCCAGGACGAGGAGAGCCGCACCCTCACCCAGGCGGTGAAGTGGTTCGCCGAGGACCGCGTCCTCCTCGACGGTGCGCGCACGATCATCTTCCGCTGACCCGGAGCGGGCTCGCTGCCACGCGCCGTAGAATCGTGTGGTGTCTGAACGAACTCCCGCCGACGTGAAGATCGGCCCCAACGAGATCCTGCGGTTCTTCCTCGAACTCTTCGCCTTCTTCTCGCTCGGCTTCTGGGGCGTCGCGGTGTGGCCGTTCCCCCTGAACGTGGTCGTCGGGATCGCCGCGCCGGTCGTGGCGATCATCCTCTGGGCGCTGTTCCTCTCGCCGCGCGCCGTGATCCGCATCGACCTCTACGGCCAGGCGGTCGTCGAGCTCCTCATCTTCGCGGCGGCGGCGCTCGCCTGGTTGCACCTCGGGCAGCCGATCATCGCGACCGTCTTCGCCGTGGTCGCCGTCGCCAGTGGTGTCGTCCGCGGCCGGAAGCAGCTCGCATGACCGAGCTCCTGATCCACTCCGCCACCAAGGTCGACGTCGACGGCCACCAGGACGCCTTCTGGCTGCACGCGGTCGACGGGGTCATCCGCTCCACCGGCACCGGCGACGACTGGCGCTCCATCCCCGTCGGCGACGGCGCATCCGTCCACAACGCACACGGCGGCCACCTCACGCCGGGGTTCATCGACCTCCACGTCCACGGTGGCGGCGGGTCGTCCTTCGACGACGGACGCGACGCCATCGGACGCGCACTCGCGGTGCACCGGGCACACGGGACCACGAGGACGCTCATCAGTCTCGTGTCGAACCCGGTCGACGCCCTCGTCGCGAGCCTCGAGGGGATCGCCGACCTCGTCGCGGAGGATCCCCTGGTCCTCGGAGCCCACCTCGAAGGTCCGTTCCTCTCACCGGCCAAGAAGGGCGCGCACGACCCCGGGGCGCTCATCGACCCGAGCCCGGCGGTCGTCGAACGCCTCATCGACGCGAGCCGCGGCACGCTGCGGCAGATCACGATCGCCCCTGAGCTGCCGAACGCCCTCGAGGCGATCCAGGTCCTCGTCGAGGCCGGCGTCATCGTCGCCGTGGGTCACACCGACGCCGACGAGGCACTGACGAAGACGGCGTTCGATCTCGGTGCCCGACTCGTCACCCACGTGTTCAACGCGATGAACGGGATCCACCACCGTGCGCCCGGACCGATCATCGCCTCCTTCGCCGACGAGCGGGTCACGGTCGAGCTCATCCTCGACGGCGAACACGTGCACCCCGACGTCGCCAAGCTCGCCTTCGAGCGGGCCCCGGGCCGCGTCGCACTCATCACCGACGCGATGGCCGCAGCCGGCTCTTCCGACGGCCGTTACCTCCTGGGCGCGCTCGAAGTCCAGGTGACGGACGGTCTGGCGCGGCTCGTGGAAGGCGACTCGATCGCCGGCTCCACGCTGACGCTCGACCGGGCGCTCCGACTCGCCGTCGCGAGCGGTGTGGCGGCGGACGCGGCGGTCGGTGCCCTCACGAGCACCCCGGCCCGTGTCCTCGGCCTCGCCGACCGCTTCGGTCGGCTGGCCCCGGGATACGCCGCGGACGCCGTCCTCCTCGACCACCAGTGGAACGTCCAGGCGGTCTGGGCCGACGGATCAGCCCTGCCGCGATGACGATGCAGACCGTCCTCGACGCCCTCCGTGACGCCCTCGGCGACGCGGTCTCGACGACGGACGCCGTCCTCGCGGACGCACGGTCCGACAAGTCGGGTCACGTGTCCGACGCCCCACCGATCGCCGTGGTCTCCGCGCGCTCCATCGAAGACGTCCAGACGGTCATGCGGATCGCCACCGCGACCGGGACGCCGGTCGTGACGCGCGGCGCCGGTACCGGATTGGCCGGCGGCGCGCTCGGCGGCGCGGGCGAGATCGTCCTGTCGACGCTCGAGATGCAGCGCGTCCTGGAGATCAACGAACCCGACCTCCTCGCGGTGGTCGAGCCGGGCATCATCAACGGCGCCTTCAACGACCTCCTGCTCGCCCGTGGACTCTGGTTCGCGCCCGACCCGGCGAGCCGCGCGATCTCGACCGTGGGTGGGAACATCGCGACCGGTGCCGGCGGCCTGCTGTGCGCCAAGTACGGCGTGACGCGCGACGCCGTCCTCGCCCTCAAAGTGGTCCTGGCCGACGGACGGCTCATCAGCGTCGGGCACCGGAGCGTGAAGGGGGTCACCGGCCTCGACCTCACGAGTCTCATGGTCGGCTCCGAGGGCGTCCTCGGCGTCATCGTCGAGGCGACCGTCCGCATCCGGCGCGTGACGCCGGGCACCGTCGCGACCATCGCCGGGTACTTCCCGAGCGTGGTCTCGGCAGCAGAGGCCACCGCCGCCGTCACCGCGTCCGGTGTCCAGCCGTCGATCATGGAACTGCTCGACCCCGTCGCGCTCGTCGCCGTGCACCGCTACCTGCAGCTGCCGACCCCGACCAGCGGCGAGGCGCACGTCGTGATCCAGACCGACGGCCCGAACGCCGAGGCGGAGGCCGCTGCAATCCTCGAGGTGCTCCACGCCGGCGGCGGGCGTGCCGAGATGTCCACCGACCACGCGACGGGTGAGCACCTGTTAGCCGTCCGCCGCGCCCTGCATCCCTCGCTCGAGCAGTTCGGCACCCCGCTTATCGAAGACGTGTCGGTCCCCCGCAGTCAGTTGGCGGCGATGTTCACGGCGATCGGCGAGATCGAGCGCCGGTACGGCATCTCCATCCCCACGGTCGCGCACGCGGGCGACGGGAACCTCCACCCGAACTTCGTCTTCGAGGGTGTCGAGGTACCAGACCTCATCTGGCAGGCCGCCGACGACCTCTTCACCACCGCACTGCGGCTCGGCGGTACCCTCACCGGCGAGCACGGCATCGGCCTGCTCAAGAAGCGCTGGCTCGGCGACGAGCTCGGCGAAGATCAGCTCGCGCTCCAGCACGGGATCAAGCGGCTCTTCGACCCGGAGAACCTCCTCAACCCGGGCAAGATGTTCTGAGACCCTTCGACAGGCTCAGGGACCGGAATGAGGGGCGCTCACGGACCGGAATGAGGGGCGTTCAGGGACCGGAATGGGGCGCGCTCAGGGACCGACGACGGGCGGCCGGAGGCAGGCTCAGGGACCGGAACAGGCTCCGGGAACGGCGACAGGCCCAGGGTCCGGACGGATCCGGTCCCTGAGCCTGTCGAAGGGTGTTACGCGAGCGATGCCTGTCGGGCGACGACCTGCGCGAGCACCGCGGGAGCCAACGGGTGCTCGGGAGCGAGGCCGGTGACCTCCTCGACGAAGGTGCCCGGCGCGAGCTCGTGGAGCTTCGCCTGCAGGTGGACACTCTGCTCGTCGTCGGCGACGTCGAACTCGAGCGCGGCACCGATGGCCGAGACGAGGGCGTCGTGGGCCATGCCGCGCTCCGCCAGCTCTGCGGCGGGTCCGATGAACCGCTCGGTCCGGCTCAGCTTGCGCAGCGGCTGCCGACCGACGCGCTCCACGGTGTCGGGCAGGTGCACGTTCGCGAAGCGACGGAGGATCGTCTCGCGGTACTCGCGTTGCGCGTCGACGTCGAGCCCGTGCTTGGCGACGAGCAGCGCGGAGGTCTCCTCCAGCACCGCACCGACGGCTACGGCGATGGACGGCTCGGCGAGTGCTTCGGCGATGGTCCCGATACCGGCGCGCGCACCGAAGTAGGCGACGGAGGCGTGGCCGGTGTTCACGGTGAAGAGCTTCCGCTCGATGTACGGCGCGAGCTCCTCGACGAAGTGGGCACCGGGGATCGACGGCAGCGAGCCGTTGAACGCCGGGGTCTCGATCGCCCACTCGTAGAAGGTCTCGACGGTCACGTCGATGCCCTGCCCGGCGGGCTGGCCCGGGACGATGCGGTCCACGGCCGTGTTCGCGAACACGGCCCGGGTCGACAGCGACGCCCAGGCCTCGTCGCCGACCGCCTGGCGCACCTCGGTGGCGAGGAGGTCGGTGGCGTTGATCGCGTTCTCGCAGGCCATGACGGCGAGCGGAGCGGCGTCGGCCGGACGGGCGGCGATCCCACGCGCGATGACCGGAGCGACGAAGCGCAGGATGGT
The DNA here is from genome assembly GCF_014841195.1 of Plantibacter sp. CFBP 8798. Lineage (NCBI taxonomy): Bacteria > Bacillati > Actinomycetota > Actinomycetes > Micrococcales > Microbacteriaceae > Plantibacter > Plantibacter sp. CFBP 8798. The sequence goes on along the minus strand of NZ_JACYTS010000001.1, from coordinate 1,450,018 downwards.
CGGCCCGACGGCGGTGGTCACCACGTCGGCGGTGGCGATCTCCTGGACGAGGGCCTCCTCGTCGGTGGCGCTGTTGATCGCACGGAACCCGGTGACGACCGTGTCCTTCGCGCCGTCGCCCACCTCGTGCACCGTGTAGCTGTCGGCCGCGGCGATCGCATCGAGGAGCTCGGCGTTGACGTCCGCGAAGACGACCTCGTAGCCACCCTCGTGGAGGAGCAGGCCGACGAAGCCGCGCCCGATGTTGCCGGCGCCGAAGTGGACGGCTCGCATCACTCGTTGACCTCGCTCAGGAGCGCGTAGAGCTCCTCAGGCGTCTCGGCTGCGAGCAGCTTGGCGACCTCGTCGTCCTCGGAGAAGATGATGGCGATCTTGGAGAGGATCTCCATGTGCCCGCCGTCCTTGCCGGCGATGCCGACGACGAAGCGGACCTCGTCGCCGTCCCAGTCGATGGGGGTCTCGTAGCGAGTGAACGACAGGGCGGAATCGCGGACCGCCTCCTTCGCGTCGTTCGTCCCGTGCGGGATGGCGAGGAGGTTGCCCATGTAGGTCGACACGGACTGCTCGCGGGCGAGCATGGCCTCGAAGTACTCGTCAGTCACGGCGCCGGCCGCTTCGAGGGCGTCGGCAGCTCGGCGGATGGCCTCCTCCTGCGTCACCGTCCCGGTGACGATGGTGATCCGATCCTGGGTCAGTACCTGCGACATGTCTTCCTCTGCATTCGTCGTGCGGGGCTCCGCCGGTGCGGTCCGGAGCCGGATGAAGGGCGGTGGATGGAGCCTCGGGGCGCACGCCCTTCGCGTGCGCCCCGGGATCGTTCCGTTGCTAGTGTGCTCCCTCTCCGCGGAGCAACTCCACCACTTCGTCGTACTTCGGAGAGTTCATGAAGTTGTCGACCGACATGTGCACGGCACTCGGGGTCTTCTCCTTCGCGCGCTCCGTCAGCTCGCGCTGGGTGATGACGAGGTCGACGTCGTCGGCGAGGTTCGCGATCGCCTTGTTGGTGACGGTGATCTCGTCGATGCCGGCCTTCTTGATCTTGTTGCGGAGCACCGAGGCGCCCATCGCACTCGAACCCATACCGGCGTCGCAGGCGAAGACGATGTTGCGGATCGGGCCGCGCTCGAGCGTCGTGACGACGCCCTCGTCGACGACGTCCGCACCGGCTGCGGCGCTTCCGGCGGAGAGGTTGCCGAGCACGCTCGACTTCTTGCCCTTGGCGGCTTCGGTCGCGGCGACGGCGGCCGAGAGGTCACCGGCGTTCTCGTTCTCGAGGTCGCGCTTCCGGCTGGCCCGCAGGATGATCGCGGAGATCCCGAACGAGACGGCTGCTGCGACGATGACCGACAGGATCACGCCGAAGTAGCTGTCGGGTGCGGTCTGGATGAGCACGGCGATGATGCTGCCGGGCGAGGCCGGGGCGCGGAGACCCGTGTTGAACGCGACGTTCGTCGCCACACCGGCCATGCCGCCACCGATCGCGGCCAGGACCAGCATCGGCTTCATGAGCACGTACGGGAAGTAGATCTCGTGGATGCCACCGAAGAACTGGATGATGACCGCGCCGGGGGCCGACGCCTTCGCGAGACCGATTCCGAAGAAGCAGAACGCGAGCAGGATGCCGAGGCCCGGGCCGGGGTTCGCCTCGAGGAGGAACAGGATCGACTTGCCGGTCTCCTCGGACTGCTGGACACCGAGCGGGGTCAGCACACCGTGGTTGATGGCGTTGTTGAGGAAGAGGATCTTGCCGGGCTCGATGAAGATGCTCGCGATCGGCAGGAGCGAGTTGGCGACGAGCCAGTCGACGATGCCCTCGAGGAAGCTGCTGAGCGCGGTGACGATCGGTGCGATACCGAAGAAGCCGCCGATGGCGAGGATGGCTCCGAGGATACCCGCGGAGAAGTTGTTGACCAGCATCTCGAAGCCGGCCTTGATCTTGCCGTCCCAGATCCGGTCCACCTGCTTCATGAGCCATGCGGCGAGCGGGCCCATGATCATCGCACCGATGAACATCGGGATCGCGCTGCCGACGATGACACCCATGGTCGCGATGGACGCGACGACGCCGCCACGCTCACCGTAGATCATGCGGCCACCGGTGTTCGCGATGAGCAGCGGGAGCAGGTACGTGATCATCGGGCCGACGAGGCCGACGTACTGCGGGAAGGTCGTGCCGTCGTCGGCCTGCGCGAGCGCCGTCGCGGCACCCTGCCAACCGATGAGGTCGGCGTTGCCGAAGCCGCCGAGGATCCCGTTCGGGAACCAGCCGGTCGCGATGAAGAAGGCGGTGATGAGGCCCCAGGCGATGAAGGCCGCGATGTTCGGCATGACCATGCCGGAGAGGAAGGTGCCGAATCGCTGAACGCCGACTCGTGCACCTCCCGGCTTCTTGGGAGTAGACGTCGTTGTCATGATGATGTTGCCTCTTTCATTTCGGGAGTCGTTGCAGCGGTGGCCGCTGCCCTGGCTTCGGCCGCACCGTCGGCGGCCAGTGCTGCTGCCGCGATGCGCCGGGCATCGTCGAGCGTGTACTGCTGGAGGGAGTGACGGACGTCGGCGAGCGCCGACGGTGACATGGACAGGGTGGTGGCGCCGAGTCCGACGAGGACGACGGCGAGGAGCGGGTCGGCGGCTGCTTCGCCGCAGATGCCGACCGGCTTGCCGTGGTGCTGGCCGGCTTCGCCGACGAGCTGCACGAGGCGGAGGACCGCCGGGTGCCACGGGTCCTGGAACGCGCCGACGGAACCGAGCAGGCGGTCCGCGGCGAGCGTGTACTGCGTGAGGTCGTTGGTGCCGATCGACGCGAATCCGGCGTGGGCGAGGACGCGGTCGGCGAGGAGGGCGCTCGACGGCACCTCCACCATGACGCCGGGCGTCTTCAGACCGTACTCGGCGGCGATCGCCATGAAGTACTTCGTCTCCTCGACGGTCGACACCATCGGGGCCATGACCCACAGGTCGGCGTTCGTCGCCGCGTCGGCTTGGGCGAGCGCCGTGAGCTGCTCGCGCAGGATGTCCTCGCTCGCCCGCAACGCACGGAGGCCGCGGAGTCCGAGCGCCGGGTTGTCCTCGTGCGCGTCGTTCAGGAACGCCAACGGCTTGTCGGCACCGGCGTCGAGGACGCGCACGACGACCTTCTGGCCGGGGAAGGCGTTCAGGAGCTTCTCGTAGTGCGCCCGCTGCTGCTCGACCGTCGGTGCGAGCGCCTGGTCGAGGAAGAGGAACTCGGTGCGGAAGAGGCCGACGCCCTCGGCGCCGAGCTCCGCGGCGGCGTCGGCGTGCTCGGCCGAGCCCAGGTTCGCGAGCAGCGGCACGGGGGTGCCGTCGGCCAGTGCACCGGGGACGGCCGGTGCGTTCACGAGCGCGAGTCGGTCGGCGATGCGCTGCTCCGTGGCGGCGACGAGCTCGGGGGTCGGATCGACCGTGACCTCACCGGTTGCCGCGTCGACGACGAGCGTCGTGCCGTCGGTCAGTTCGGCTGCTCCGACGACGCCGACGATCGCGACGATCGACTTCTCGCGGGCGAGGATCGCCGTGTGCGAAGTCGGGCCGCCGTCGCTCGTGACGAGGCCCAGGACCAGGTCGAGGTCGAGGAGAGCGGTGTCGGCCGGCGCGAGGTCGCGGGCGACGAGGATGAACGGGTGGCCGGGCGAGGGGACGCCGGGGGCCGGCACGCCCATGAGGTCGGCGATGACCCGCTGCGACACGTCGTCGAGGTCGGCGGCGCGCTCCCCGAGGTAGCCGCCCATCGCAGCGAGCTGGTCGCGGAACGAGGCGAAGGCCGCGTAGACGGCCCACTCGGCGGTCTTGCCGTCCGCGAGCCGCGTGGCGATCTCCTCGGCGAGGGTCGGGTCCTCCGCCATCATCGCCTGGGCCTCGAGGACGTCACGAGCGGCACCACCGGCGGCGGCGCCTCGGGCCTCGAGCTCACGGGCGACCGCGGCGAGGGAGGTGTTCGCGCGCTCGGTCTCGGTCGCGAGGTCGAGGGTGCTGGCGACGTCGGCGGGGGCGGGGAGCGGGTCGGCCATACGGGCCACCGGGCCGACGGCGACGCCCTGGCCGATGCCGATGCCCTGGAACGCGGTCATCGGACTACTGCTCGTCATGGTCGGTCACCAGGAGCTCGGAGAGCGTGTCGAGGGTGCCCTCGGTTGCGGCGCCCTCGCCGTCGACGGACAGGGTCACGTAGTCGCCGTGCTCGACGGCGAGCGCGATCACGCCGAGGATGCTCGCCGCGTTGACGGGCTTGCCGCTGCCCTTCGCGATCGTCACCGGGACCCCGGCGTCCTTCGCAGCCTGCGTGAACAGCTTCGCGGGCCTGGCATGCAGGCCGTGCGACGAGCCGATGCGGACGGTTCGAGTTGCCATGGGGTTACCTCCTGGTTGGTGATTGGATCGAGAGGACGAGTTCGAGGGCTCGCGCGCCACCCTCGACGCCGAAGACGTCGCCGGGCAGGACGGCGACCGCGGTGCCGGTGGGCTCGGCCGCTGCACGCAACGCGGCCTCGTGGTCGGCGAGGTGGGCGCCGACGAGCAGGACGTCGACACCGTCGAGGGCGATCGTGCCGCCGAGGACCTGTGATTCGGCACCGGCCGCGACGGAGACGTCGATCGATCGGTCGGCTGCTGCGCGACGCAGGCGTTGGGCCATGAACGTGCTCGACGCACCCGCGCCGCAAATCACCAGGATCTTCATCGAACCTTCTCCAGAACCGCCGATTGCCTACCAATCCATCATTCCGTCGCGCTCCTCGCGGCTCCACCAGAAGCTCTTCCGCCGGGGCGGAAAGGTCGTCGAACGCGCGGAAGCAGCCGGGAAGGTGGTTGACTCGGTGGAGCGGTTCGCCCGGACCGCGCGACGGCCGACCGACGGAGAGGGCATCGTGGCACGCGAGAAACACGACCGCATGCTCGGCTACCTCGCGGGACGGGACGGTTGGACGACGGCCACGGAGGTCGCGGAGGTGCTCGGCGTCACGCCGCGCAGCGTCCGCAGCTACGTCACGGCGGTCAACACCCGCACGGCACCGCACGACGTCGTCGAGTCCGGGCCGAACGGGTATCGGCTGAACGCCGACGGCTATGCGGTCTACCGGCGACGAGCCGCATCGGCGTTCGAATCGGAGACCCCGCGGGATCGGCTGTACGGGCTCGTCCGGCTGCTCATCAGCGCCCCCTCGGGAATCGACGTGCACGAGACGGCACAGCGGCTCCACGTCAGCGAGTCGACCGTCGAGGGCGACCTGGGCCGGGTCCGCGCCATGCTCGCCGACACCGCCCTCACGCTCGACCGTTCCGGATCGACGGTGACGATGGCGGGCGGCGAGACCGAGCGGAGACGTCTCCTCAGCCGGATGTTCCGCGACGAGACCGATCGCGGCATCGTCGAACTCGAGGCGCTCCAACGCGCGTTCGCGCCGAACGAGTTCAGCCCGTTCAAGGGCGAGCTGCTCGAGGCGTTGACCGCGCGCGGGTACTACGTCAACGAGTACGGCATCGCGAACGTCCTGCTGCACATCGCGATCGCCATCGACCGGGTCACGAAGGACCGTCCGGCGGAGCCCGCAGACCATGCTCCGCGCACCCCGGAGGTCGAGGCGGTCGCTGAGGATCTGGCGCGGCTCGTCGACGCCCACTTCCACGTCGCGCTCGGCGAGGGCGACCTCGTCTACCTCAGCTACCTGCTCGTGACGCGGGTGGTCACGCCGGGCAGCGGGGCTCCCGCCGAGGTCCTCGTCGACGACTACGTCAACCAGGACGACCTCGCCGCCGTCCGTCAGGCCGTCGACCGTGCCGGCCGCGAGTACCTCGTCGACCTCTCCGACGAGGACTTCATCGTCCGGCTCACCCTCCACGTCCAGAACCTCATCCGTCGCGCACAGGACCAGTCCTACTCGCGCAATCCGCTGACCCGCTCGATCAAGACCTCGTACCCGATGATCTACGAGCTCGCGGTCTTCATCGCCAGCCAACTGCAGCGGCACGGCTCGATCATCATCAACGACGACGAGATTGCCTACATCGCGATGCACGTCGGCGCCCAGCTCGAGCAGAAGGCCCGCAAGGAGGCCCTGCTCGGCTCCACGATCGTCTCCGCCGGCTACTACGACATGCACGAGGTGCTGCGCCGACGCGTCGAATCGCAGCTGGGCGACGTCCTCGACGTCCGATCCGTCATCACCCGCACCGATGTCGACTGGGCCGCCATCGACACCGACCTCGTGCTCACGACGATCGAGCCACCGGCCCCTGCCGACGGCATCGTCGTCATCCAACCGTTCCTCACCGCGGCCGACGTGGAGCGAGTCCGCACCGCGGTCAGCCGCGTCCGTCGTTCGTCCCGCTTGTCGGAGATCACCGACGAACTGCTGCAGTACTTCCACCCGGACCTCTTCCTCCGGAACGCGCATGCCGAGGACGAGGAGGGCATGATCCGCCTGCTCGGCGAGCGTATGATCGCCCGGGGGATCATCGACGAGAGCTACCTCACCGCGGCGATCGAGCGGGAGCGCATGTCGTCGACGGCGTTCACCGACACCCTGGCCGTGCCGCACGCCATGGCCATGACCGCGCACTCGACGGCCATCGCGATCGCCGTGAACGAGACGCCGATGGAGTGGGGCGGAGCGCGCGTGAGCGTCGTCGCACTCGTGGCGTTCAGCGAATCGGGTCGTGCCGCGTTCCAGACGGTGTTCGACCAGTTCGTCGAGGTGTTCTCGGAGCGCTCGAGCGTCGCCCGGATCATCCGCCGTTCCGAGGACTTCGCCGGCTTCATCGACGAGCTCGTGCACGTCATCGACGGCTGAGCACCCGTCGCGCGGTCCCGGTCACCGAGCGGTCCCGGTCACCGAGCTTGTCGAGGTGCTCAGACGTGCTCGGTGACCACCACGGCGGTCGTGCCCGGCTCGAGTGCCTCGAAGACGTGCGGCACGTCCCCGGCGTGGGCGAGGTAGTCCCCCGGGCCGAGTTCGACCTCCTCGCCGACGGGTCCGACGGACGCGCGACCGGTGCTGAGGATCCAGTGCTCGACGACGCCCGGCATGTGCGGCTCCGAACGCCTCGGCTCCCCCGGTTCGACGACGATGCGGTAGATGTCGCGTCGGGCGTTCGGCGGGCACGCGGACAGCACCGTCGCGACGTAATCCGCCCCGGACGCGGCGAGGGTCGGCCCCTCACCGGCACGGATCACCTGGACCGGTCGCCGCACCGGCTCGACCAGGCGGGCGAACGGGACGTCGAGGGTGACGCTGAGTGCCCAGAGGGTCTCGAGACTCGGGTTCCCGAGCCCCGCCTCCAGCTGCGAGAGGGTCGACTTCGCGATCCCGGCTCGACGGGCCACCTCCGCGAGTGACAGGCCGGTGCGCTGCCGCTCGCGGGTCAGCGCCGCCGCGACCGCAGCGTGCGGTGCTCCGTCGTCGGATGGTTCGAGCTGCGTCATGCGTTCGCTCCAGAGTGTTACGCGTTCGATTTGACGAACGCTTGATCGACGTTCAATATAGTGTACGTGCGTTCGATATGGAGTCACCTCGGCCGGCCGGCCACGCGGGCCATCGCGCTGGTCTGCATCGCCGACGGGCTGGTCGGCATCTCCTACGGAGCCGTCGCCGTGCACTCGGGCATCCAGCCCTGGGTCGTGCTAGCGCTCGCCCTGCTCGTCCTCGCCGGCGCATCGGAGATCCTGTTCGTCGGGATCGTCGCGGCCGGCGGGAGTCCGCTCACCGCCGCCCTGGCAGGGTTGCTCGTGAACGCCCGTCACCTGCCGTTCGGCCTCGCGATCCACGAGGTCGTCGGTACGGGCTGGCGTCGCGTGCTCGGGACGCACCTCCTCAACGACGAGTCCGTCGTCTTCGCCCTCGACCAGGACACCCTGGAGCGGAAGCGCGCCGCGTTCTGGGCGTGTGGCCTCGGCATCCTCCTCTGCTGGCCGGCGGGTGCAGCACTCGGAGCGTTCGCCGGCACCGTGCTCGAGGACACGGACGCCTTCGGACTCGACGTGATGTTCCCCGCCGTCCTACTCGCCCTCATCTTCCCCGCCCTCCGCGAGCGCCGGACGCGCCGAGCCGCACTCGTCGGCGCGGTCGTCGCCGTCGCCGCGACGCCGTTCCTCCCTGCGGGGATCCCCGTCCTGTTGTCGCTCGTCGGTCTCCTCTTCGGCTTCGGCCGGAAGCAACCGAAGCCGGAGGCCACCGCATGAACCAGTCGATGCTCGTGCTGGTCGGGATCGTGATCCTCGCGGTGGGCACCTACACGTTCCGCCTGGCCGGGCCACTCCTGCGGACCCGCACCGAGGTCTCGGAACGGGTCGAGACACTGCTCGCGGACGCCGCCATCGTCCTGCTCATGGCGGTGCTCACGACCACGGCGCTGACCCAGGACCAGCAGTTCGCGGGATTCGCGCGACTCTCGGGCGTCCTGATCGCCGGCGTCCTCGCCTGGAGGAACGCGCCGTTCGTCGTCATCGTCCTCGCGGCAGCCCTCACCACGGCGCTCCTCCGCCTGGCGGGCGTCGCCTGAGCCGTCAGATGCCCTGCCAGGCGGGCTTGTTGGCGTACGCGTAGCGGTAGTAGTCGGCGTGCTGCAGCTCGGACGCCGCCGCTTCGTCGAGGACCACCGTGGCACGCGGGTGCAGCTGCACGGCCGAACCGGGGAGGTTCGCGGAGAGCGGTCCCTCGAGCGCGGCGGCGATCGCAGCGGCCTTCCCCGCACCGAAGGCGAGGAGGACGAGGTGTCTCGCGCGGAGGATAGTGCCGAGTCCCTGGGTGATGCAGTGCATGGGTACGTCGTCGATCGAGTCGAAGAACCGTGCGTTGTCTCGGCGGGTCTGCTCCGTCAGGGTCTTCACACGGGTGAGCGAGGCGAACGACGAGCCCGGCTCGTTGAACCCGATGTGGCCGTCGGTGCCGATGCCGAGGATCTGCAGGTCGACGCCCCCGGCGGCCTGGATCGCCGCTTCGTAGTCGGCGCCGGCGTGCTGGATGGTCTCGGCCGCACCGTTCGGCACCTGGATGCGCTCGGGCGCGAGGCCGAGCGGCTCGACGACCTCACGGGTGATGACGGAACGGTACGACTCGGGGTGCCCGGCCGGCAGGCCGACGTACTCGTCGAGGGCGAACCCGCGCACCTGCGAGAGGTCGAGGCCCTGCGAGCGTGCGGCGAGCGCCTCATAGACGGGGAGCGGTGTCGAACCCGTCGCCAGTCCGAGGACGGCGTCTGGACGCTCCTCGATCAGGGAGACGATCGCCTCCGCGACGAGGGCGCCTGCGGCACCGCTGTCCCCCACGATCACGACTTCAGCCATGCGACGATTCTCCTCTTCCCACGAGCGCTGCGCCGATGGCCGCGACGGGGGATCCCGTCGGCACGAGGCGCACGCGCTGTTCCAGTTGCAATGATGCGACGAATCGAGACCCGGCGGCGGATTCGGCCAGAGCCTCGCGGATGACGGCGAGCAGTCGCTCGCCGAGAGCGGTGAGTCCTCCTCCGAGGACGATGTCGTCGGCGTCGACGGTGAGGGTCAGGATGCGGACGGCCGCGGCCGCTCCGTGACCGAGGCGTGCGCGGAGCGCGATGGCCCGCGGGTCACCGGCGTCGGCATGGTCGAAGAGGTCGAGCACCGGCAGCGCCACGTCGGCTCCCCAGGCGGCGGAGACCGCACCACCGGCGGCCATGGTCTCGACGCACCCGCGCTGTCCGCACCCGCAGCGGTCACCGAGCGGATCGACCGACAGATGCCCGACCTCGCCGGCGACCCCGCTCGAGCCCTGCCAGAGCCGGCCGTCCGTGACGATGCCGGCGGCGACGCCCGTGCCCAGATTGAGGTAGGCCATCGTGCCGGAACCGTCGAGCAGCTGCCAGGCGCCGAGGGCCGCCGCCTTCACATCGTTCTCCACGGCGACGGGGACCCCGAGGCGCTGGGCGAGGATCGCACCGAGCTCGAGTTCCTCCACGTCGAGGTTGACGGCGTGGGTCACGCGGCCGGTGCCCGGGACGATGAGGCCGGGGATACCGACGCCGACCGACGTGAACGCGTCGATCGGACGCGCGACGGCATCGGCGAGCCGGCTGACGGCCTCGACGGCGGTTTCGACGACCGCTTCCGGACCGCGTCCGGTGACCAGCCTGAGCCGGTGCAGGAGCGCGCCGTCATCCGTCACGACGACGGCATCGGTCTTCGTGCCGCCGATGTCGAGTCCCACCCTCACGCGGTTCGTCTCCGGAGGGCGTCGTGGCGCGTCTGCATGCTGTGGTTCCTTCGATCCGTGGTGCGACCCGCTCGCACCACCGGTTTGTTCGCCAAGCTTACAAATAAACGGGGCTCGCGTCCATGCCGACGACGACCGCACACGACGATCGGGCCGCGCACGCCTGCGAGTGGCGGGCTCCACCGGGTAGCCTGGAGGCCGACCCGCAGCGCGCGGGCGGGCCCGCCACGGGCACCGAACACGGGGGAATCACACCACCATGAAGAAGAACGCAGCAGCATTCCTCGGCGCGATCGCCGTCTCGGGCCTGCTCCTCACCGGCTGTGCCGGCGGCGCCCAGAGCAAAGAGGATGCGTGCAAGCTCATCCAGTCCGAGGTGACGGAGTCGGCTTCGCAGCTGCAGTCGGGCCTGAGCTCGCTGTCCTCCGACCCTGAGGCGGCCGTCACCCAGCTCGACGACTTCTCCGGAACGTTCAAGGCGGCGGCCGACAAGGTCACCAACGACGAGGTGAAGACCGCGGCGAACGACTCGGTGAAGGCGCTCAACGACTTCATCGACGTCGCGAAGACGGCTGTCGACGACCCGCAGAACGTCGACCAGACCGGGCTCACCGATTCACTCACGAAGCTCCAGGACGAGTTCACGACGCTCGGCAACACCTGCAGCCTCTAGCTCGACACGACTGACGACGGGCCCCGGATCGGCTGATCCGGGGCCCGTCGCCGTCTCCGGGCCGACGGCTACTTCACGGATCCCTCGGTGAGCCCGCCACGCCAGAAGCGTTGCAGCACGATCATCGCGATCGCCAACGGGATGATCGACAACAGCGCGCCGCCGGTCGTCAGCTCGTAGAACTCCGGCAGGCGGTCGACCTGGCTCCGCCAGTTGTTGAGGCCCAGGGTGATCGGGTACAGCGTGCTGTCGGACAGCATGACGAGCGGCAGGAAGTAGTTGTTCCAGATGCCGACCAGCTGGAAGAGGAAGACGGTCACGAGCGCGGGCGAGAGGATCTTCAGCCCCACGGTGTGGAAGATCCGCAGCTCGCTCGCGCCGTCGATCCGTGCCGCCTCGATGAGCGAGTCGTCGATCGTCGCGTCGGCGTAGATCCGGCAGAGGAACAACCCGAACGGCGAGACGAGCGACGGCAGGAGCACCGACCAGTACGTGTTCGCGAGCCCCATCTGGCTGAAGAGCAGGAACAGCGGGAGCGCGGTGGCCGTTCCCGGCACGAGGACCCCGCCGAGGATGGTGCCGAAGACGAGGTTGCGCCCGCGGAACCGGTACTTGGCGAGCGCGTACCCCCCTGCGGCGGCGAGGTACGTCGCGATGAGGGCTCCCACGCCCGCGTACAGCACCGAGTTGCCGAACCAGCGGACGAAGATGCCGCCGTCGTAGGTGAGCACCTCGTGGAGGTTCGACCACAATGAGAACTCGGAGCCGAGGAGGAAGCCGTTGCTGCCGAACAGATCCTCGGTGCTCTTGGTCGCAGCGATCACCACCCAGTACACCGGCACCAGGAAGTAGATCGCGACGACGACGAGGATGCCCGTCACGAGCACCCGCATCGCCCTGGACCCACCGGGTCGACCCTGCTGGTCGCTCAGCCGCCGGGCACGCTTCGACGAGGTCGCGGTCGTGATGCTCCGGGTCTCGCTCATGATGCCCTCCTCGACGTCAGACGCAGGAAGATGAACGACAGCGCGAACGCGACAACGGCGATGAGCACCGCCTGCGCTGCGGCGACGTTGTAGTCGTTGTAGGCGAACGCGGTCGTGTAGGCGCTGAGGTTCGGCGTGTACTCGTTGTCGATCGCGGGCGACACGGTCTGCAGCACCTGGGGCTCGGCGAAGAGCTGGAGCGTGCCGATGATGGAGAACACGGTCGTGAGGATGAGCGCCGGCCGGATGAGCGGGAGCTGGATGCTCATCGCGACGCGGAACGGCCCGGCGCCGTCGACCTTCGCGGCTTCGTACACCTCGCCGGGGATGGCCTTCAACTGGGCGACGATGATCATCATGTTGTAGCCGGTGTAGGTCCACGTCACGATGTTGGCGATGGACCAGAGCACGGTGCCTGCGCCGAGGAAGTCGAGCTCGATCCCCATCGCCCCGGCGATGTCGATGATCGGGCTGAGTCCCGGGACGTAGAGGAACGACCAGAGGATCGTCGCGATCACGCCGGGGATGCCGTAGGGCAGGAAGTACACGGCCCGGAAGAAGCCCGGCCATTTCGCGGAGGCGGACTCGAGGAGGAGCGCCAGCAGGGTGCACAGGGCGATCATGACCGTGACCTGCACGACGCCGAAGAGGAGCATCCGGCCGATCGAGGCGATGAAGTTGCCGTTCTCCAGGGCCTGGGCGTAGTTGGAGAACCACGCGAACTCGGTCGTGACACCTTCCTCGCCGAAGACGCCCTTCCGTGAGACCCGGAGGAAGCTGCTGCCGATCGCGACGATGATCGGCAGGATGAAGGTGAGGACGAAGAGCGCCAGGAACGGTCCGAGGAGCACCCACGGAGCCGCGACCGAGGTCCGGCGTCGTCGTTGCGCTCCCGACCGCGACGGGTCGTCCGCCACACCGCGCGCCGGGCGTTCCGTGACGGCGCTCACGACGCCGCCTCGATCCGGAGGCCCTTGTTTCGGAAGGCGGTGATGACGTCGCGCTGTCCCTGGACCACGGCGTCCACGAGGGTGCCGCCCGAGGCCTTGGCCCGGAACCCGTCGGCGAGGATGTTGAAGGTCTGCTGGGTCAGTGGCCACCACTGCCACTCGTTGTTCTGTTCCTTGGCCGCCGGCACGAAGACCTCCTCGTTGTAGTTCTGGCCACCGAAGAACTCGCTCGGTTGCTGTCGGCGCGCGCCGATGTAGGCGTCGTTCGGCGACCACCCGATGCCGGAGTGCTCGATCATGGCGTCGATGCCGGCGTCGCTCGTGGTCATCCACACGGCGAACTCGAGCGCCTCCCTCGGGTGGGCGCTGTTCGCGAGGACGGCAGCCGTGGACCCGCCCTGGAAGGTCGAGCCGTACCCCTCGCTCCCCCACCGGGGCAACGGCGCGACCCGCCACTTGCCCTCGGCCCCCGAGACGCCCTGCAGGAGGGCGTCTCCCCAGCTGGCTCCGGCGAGCGACGCGATCGAGTCCTTCGCCGCAGCGGCGAACCAGGCCGGTGAGAACTGGCTGTAGGAGGTGGTCATGACGCCCTCGTCGATGGCCCGGTCGAAGAATCTGGCCGTCTCCAGGGTCGCGTCGTCCGTCATGTCCACGATCCACCGGTCGCCGTCGACACGGAACCAGGACGCGCCGGCCTGGGTCGCCATGGCCGCGAACCACGAGGCGTCGTCGAGGGCGAAGCAATCCAGATACATGTCGGCCTCGCGCACAGCCCCCGCCACCTGGAACCACTCGTCCCAGGTGGCCGGGGGCTTCGCGCCCACCCGGTCGAGCAGGTCCGGGCGGTAATAGAGCGCCATCGGACCGGAGTCCTGTGGGATCCCGTAGACCCCGTCGACGTAGGAGACCTGGTTCCAGAGGGTCTCGTTGTACCGCGACGCGACCTCGTCCGCGCCGTAGCGCCGGAGGTCGACCAACCCGTTCACGAGCAGGAACTCGGGGAGCGTCCGCATCTCGACCTGCGCGAGGTCCGGACCACCACCCGCGGCGAGCGCCGAGTAGAGCTTCTGATACCCGCCGTCGTTGCCTCCGGGGATCCACACGGCCTCGACCTGCACGTTCGGGTGGTCGGCGTTCCAGACGTCCGCGACCTTCTGGAGGTCCTTCAACCAGGCCCAGTACGTGAGCGTGATCCGTTCGCCGGCGGCTGCCGGGGCGATCGTCGGACCGGTGTTCGGCGACACCGTCCCCGGGGTGGAACAGCCCGCCAGGAGCGCGGTCGCACCACCCGCTGCAGCCCAGGCGAGCAACTGTCTTCTCGTCATCGGTGACATCGATGGTCCTCACTTCGTCGTCGAGGTGGTCCATCGACGCTAACACGACCGTCCGGACCGACGTCGAGACCCGAACGGCGGACGGGGCCCGGGAGCGTGTGCTCCCGGACCCCGTCCGTGTGGTGCTGGTGTCGGTCAGGCCGACGTCATCAGGCCAGGCGTGCCTTGAGGTTCGCCGAGATGGTCTCGAGGAACTCCTCGGTCGTCTGGTAGGCCTGGTCGGGGCCGACGAGGAGCGCGAGGTCCTTCGTCATGGCGCCGGACTCGACCGTCTTGATGACGACGTCCTCGAGGGTCGCCGCGAACTCGATGAGCTCCTGGTTGCCATCGAGCACGCCTCGGTGCTGCAGGCCACGGGTCCACGCGAAGATCGAGGCGATCGGGTTCGTCGACGTGGGCTTGCCCTGCTGGTGCTGGCGGTAGTGGCGCGTAACGGTGCCGTGTGCGGCCTCCGCCTCCACGATCTTGCCGTCGGGCGTGGCCAGCACGCTCGTCATGAGACCGAGCGAGCCGAAGCCCTGCGCCACGGTGTCGGACTGCACGTCGCCGTCGTAGTTCTTGCAGGCCCAGACGTAACCGCCCTCCCACTTCATGGCCGAGGCGACCATGTCATCGATGAGTCGGTGCTCGTAGGTGATGCCGGCAGCCTCGAACTGCTCCTTGAACTCCGCGTCGAAGATCTCCTGGAAGATGTCCTTGAACCGGCCGTCGTAGGCCTTGAGGATGGTGTTCTTCGTGGAGAGGTACACCGGGTAGTTGCGGTTCAGGCCGTAGTTGAGGCTCGCACGCGCGAAGTCGCGGATCGACGCGTCGAGGTTGTACTGCACCTGCGCGATGCCGTCGCCGGGCGACTGGAAGACCTCGAACTTCTGCGGCTCCGAGCCGTCGTCGGGCGTGAACTCGACCGTGAGCTTGCCCTCGCCCTTGAACAGGAAGTCGGTCGCGCGGTACTGGTCGCCGAACGCGTGGCGGCCGATGATGATCGGCTTGTTCCACCCGGGCACGAGACGCGGGATGTTCGAGATGATGATGGGCTCGCGGAAGATGACGCCGCCGAGGATGTTGCGGATGGTGCCGTTCGGGCTCCGCCACATCTTCTTGAGACCGAACTCCTCGACACGGGCCTCGTCGGGGGTGATGGTCGCGCACTTGACGCCGACGCCGTGCTTCTGGATGGCGTGTGCGGCGTCGATCGTGATCTGGTCGTCCGTCTCGTCACGCTTCTCGATGCCGAGGTCGTAGTACTCGAGGTTCACATCGAGGTAGGGGTGGATGAGCGAGTCCTTGATGAACTGCCAGATGATGCGAGTCATCTCATCGCCGTCGAGTTCGACGACGGTGCCTTCGACCTTGATCTTCGACACTGGTTGTCCTTTCTGATGCCGCCCTGAGCCGAGCGGCCTACGGAGGTGCGCACGCGGTGGAGTGCTCCGCATGGCATGGAGGAGACCGCATCCGAAAGGTGGACGGCACGGCCACGCCCTAGCTTACAAGACCCGCCAGGTCTCTTGACATCGAGACAGTTGCGGATGGCCTGGTTCCGTCCCCGACCCCAGCTGGGTCGGCCGTGGAAGTCGGCGGTCACCGCGTGTCGCCCGGGGGCCGGACTATCCGCGGTCGGCTCGACCGGTTAGCCTAAGGACATGGCTGAGCTGCGTCTGGAAGAACTGTCCGCATCGACGATCGTGGCGGTCAACGCGCTCACCATGAAACCCGGGCAGGAGCAGTTCATCGCCCCGGTGTCCTACGCGGTCGCCGCCGCGGTCGTGAACCCCGCCACCTCCTGGCAGCGCGTCATCCTCGACGGCGACGAGGTCGTCGGCTTCATCTCCGCCAACTTCGACCACGAGTCGACGCAGGAGGAGTTCCGCTCCGCCCTGTGGCGCATCAACGTCGACGCCGACGACCAGGGCCGGGGCGTCGGCCGGTTCGCGGTGGCCTCGCTCATCGAGGAGGCCAAGCAGCGTGACTTCGACCACGTCAACGTCATCTACGAGCCCGGTGATCTCGGTCCCGAGGCGTTCTTCCTCCGCGTCGGGTTCACCCCCGTCGGCGAGACCCAGTACGGCGAGACCATCGGCAGCATCATTCTCTGAGGCCGTGAGCGGGTCGTCACCGACGGACTCGGCTGAGGCGTTCGCCGAGGCCGTACTGGCCGTCGTCGCCGACATCCCCGAGGGTTGCGCCTTGAGCTACGGCCAGGTCGCGTCGATCATCGGGTCGAAGTCGGCTCGTGGCGTCGGTCGCGTGATGGCGCAGTACGGGCATGCCGTGCCCTGGTGGCGAGTCGTCCGGTCGGGCGGTCTCCCTCCGACGGGGCACGAGGATCGCGCGCTCGAGCACTACGAGGCCGAAGGCACACCGATCGTCCCGATGAGCGGCGGGCGATACCGCCTGGGCCGCGAGGCGCTGCTGTACTGACCGGATTCGCGCCCGATCAGCCGGGAAGGTGGATCGAGACGACCGTCCCGGCACCGACCGGGCTCTCGACGCGCATCGTCCCGCCCACGGCGTCGACCCGGTCCGCGAGGCCGCGCAACCCACTCCCCCGCGCAGGATCGGCACCGCCGACCCCGTCGTCCGCAACGACGACCCGGAGCCCGCCGTCGGGGTCGTCGGAGACGACCACCTCGCAGCTGGACGCCCCGGAGTACTTCGTGACGTTGGCCAGGCACTCCGAGACGACGTAGTAGACGGTCGCCTCGATGAGTTGCCCGGGCCGCTCGCGCAGCTCGACGGTGACCCTGGTGACGACGGTGCACCGGCGCCCGAGTTCGGCGATCGCCGGCACCAGTCCCCCCTCGGCCAGGAGCGCCGGATGCAGTCCTCGGGCGAGCTCGCGGAGCTCCTTGATGGCGCTCGCGAGCTGATCGATGGTGGTCTCGAGGCCGTCGGCCAGGGCGAGTTGGCCGTCGGCGCGTGCCGCGTCGCTCGCCATCCGGAGTCGCAGGGCGACGGAGAACAGCTGCTGCTGCGAGCCGTCGTGCAGGTCTCGCTCCGCCCGCCGTCGCGCTTCGTCGGCCGCCTGCACGATGCGCAACCGCGATCGGCTCACCTCCCGCAACGAGTGGCGGAGTTCAGCGGTGAGTCGTTCGTTGTCGATCATGATGCGCAGCGACGCCGACACCGACCGGAGCAACTGCGGGTTGTCGAGCAGTGCCGCGTCGTGCTCGATGTACACGAGCGGCGCGTCCGCATCGCCGACGCTCGACATCGCCCGACCGCGTGGGTCCCGGTCGGTGGTCCGCTGGGATCCCGGCCAGACGAGCCGGGCGGTGCGGTCGCCGAGGACGGTCTTCACCGCACCGTCCCAGCGGTCGTGGCCGGTCTCGCTCAGCTGTCCGGTCTGCACCAGGTCGACGGCCCTGGCGCGGATCGTCCGCATCCGGATGAGACCCGTCGCGTACGCCGCGGGAACGAGCACCACCGAGAACGCGTTGAGGTCCTCGACGAAAAGCCGGAGGTGCTCCGGCCATCCCCCGAGGCGGACGAGGGACCACGCCACCCCGATGACGAGCCACAACACGAACGCGACCGGCATGATGAAGGCCACCTGTCTGGCCGCTCCGCTGCTCCGCGCCCATCGCAGCAGCACGACACCCGCGACGACGACCGCGAAGGCCCCCATGACACCCGCATGGACCCGACCGAGCACGTCGGCCACGTCTCCGGCGGCGAGGACGGCGTACCGACTCCGCTCGTGGCTCGCGTCGAGCACGTGGTTCGGCGTCACCAGGAGCGTCACGATCGCATAGGTGACGAGGTAGACCGATGCGGTGATGACGAGCCGCTGATCGAAGCCGCGCCGCAGCCGCCCGGCGGGGAAGGCCAGCGCGAGCCACACCAGCGCGACCCCCGGGAGCACGGAGATCGACATGAGGAGCGGCCAGAGCCAGCCCGCGTCGACGCCGTACGCCCACATGTAGGCCGTCTCGGCCAGTGCGTACCCGACGATCACCCACCCCGGAGTGGCCGTCGGAGCCAGCCACCAGATCAGCCCCGCCGCCACCAGCGCCGCGAGGTGGCCCACCAACCAGGGCAGACCGTTGCCGTCGGCGACGCCCGGCTGGACGACGCCGAACACGACCGACAGGACGCACACGAGCGCGGCGGCGAGCAGGATGCCGAGTCGCAGCGGCCACGGGAGTCGACCGCGGCCGGCCGGTGCCGGGATCGGCAGCGATGTCGCCCGTCCGTGTGGGCGACCGTCAGCCATCCGTGTGTTCCAGCCATCGCACGACCGCGAGGACGCGGCGGTGGTCCGCCGGAGAGTCCTCGAGTCCGAGCTTGGCCAGGATGCGGCTGATGTGTGCTTCGACGGTCTTCAGACTGACGACCAGCGCTTTCGCGATGCCGGAGTTCGACCGCCCCTCGGCCATGAGGGTGAGGACTTCACGTTCCCGCTCCGTGAGGTGGTCGAGACCGTCCGACCGGGTCCGCTCCGCGACGAGGAGGGAGACGACCTCGGGATCCACGACGGACTCACCCGCCGCCACGCGCTCCACGGCGTCGACGAGCGTCCCGGAGTCGGCGACGCGATCCTTCAGCAGGTAACCGGTGCCACCACCGGAGCCGAGCGCGCGGACCGCGTAGGACGGCACGGCGTAGGTGCTCAGCAGGAGCACCCCGGCGGCGAAGCCCGACGCCCGCAACTGCTCGAGGGCGACGATGCCCTCGTCGGTGTGGGTGGGCGGCATCCGGATGTCGAGCACGACGGCGTCGAGCTGCAGCCCCGCGTCGATGCGATCGACCAGGTCGACCGCCGAGCCGAACGAGCCGACCACGTCGTGACCACCCGCCTTGAGGATCTGCGCGACACCCTCACGGAGGAGCACCGCGTCGTCCGCGACGGCGACACGCAGCGAACGCGGTTCCAGACTGGTCATCCGCTCATTGTGGCAGGTCGACGAGACGAGGTGTAGTGCCCACGGGGTCACTCCGTCACCGGAGGACCCCGTGGACACGCCTGCGCGGTCCGGGTCAGCCGACCGAAGACCGCCAGGCGGCGTGCATCGCGGCGAACCGACCCGTCCCGCCGATGAGCTCCGCGGGCGCGCCGTCCTCGATCACCCGGCCGTGCTCCATCACGAGCACGCGGTCGGCGATCGCGACGGTCGACAACCGGTGCGCGATGATGATCGCGGTACGGTCCGCGAGCAGGGTCTGCAGCGCCTCCTGGACGAGTCGCTCGCTCGGGATGTCGAGCGAAGCGGTCGCTTCATCGAGGATCAGCACGGCCGGATCCGCGAGGAACGCCCGTGCGAACGACAGGAGCTGCCGCTGGCCGGCCGAGACCCGACCACCGCGCTTGTTCACGTCGGTGTCGTAGCCGTTCGGCAGCGCCTCGATGAAGGTGTGCGCGCCGACGGCCTTCGCTGCGGCGGTGATCTCCTCGATCGTCGCGTCGGGCTTGCCCAAGGCGATGTTGTCGGCGACCGAGCCGGAGAACAGGTACGCCTCCTGCGTCACCATGACGATCGCCCGACGGAGGTCCTTCGGGTGCAGGTCGCGCAGGTCGATGCCGTCGAGGCGCACCGCACCGTCGGTCGGGTCGTAGAACCGACTGATGAGCTTCGCGAGCGTCGATTTGCCCGCACCGGTCGTGCCGACGAGCGCGATGGTCTGCCCTGCGGGGATCTCGAGGTCGAACTTCGGGAGCACCACCCGGTCGGCGGCGTACGCGAACGTCACGTCGTCGAAGGTGATCCGTCCCTGCGATGTCCACAGGTCGACCGGCGCGACCGGGTCGGGCACCCCGGGACGCTCCTCGAGCACGCCGGAGATCTTCTCGAGTGCCGCCGCGGCCGACTGGTAGGAGTTGTAGAACATCGCCATCTCCTCCATCGGGTCGAAGAACCGGCGCGTGTAGAGGAGCGCCGCGAGCAGCGCTCCGATCGCCAGCTGTCCGTCCGCGACGCGGAACCCGCCGACGAGGAGCACCACGGCGACGGAGACGTTGCCGATGAACACCAGTCCGGGATCGAACACCCCGAACAGCTGGATGACCCGGGCGTTGGTGTCGCGGTACTGCTCCACGAGCTCGCCGAACGCGCGCTCGTTCCGCCGCTCCTTCCGGAACGCCTTCACGGCGCGGATGCCGGTCATCGCCTCCACGAAGAACACGATGAGCTTCGCCGACCGGACCCGCGACTCGCGGAACATCCGCTGCGAGCGGAGCTGGAACCAGCGCGTGAGCACGAACAGCGGGATGAGCGACCCGAGCAGCACCAGCCCGCTGACCCAGTCCACGAGGACGAGGGCCACGGCCGTGAACCCCATGTACAGCACGCCGGACACGAGCTGGTTGATGCCGGAGTCGAGCAGCTCGCGGATGGAGTCGAGGTCGCTCGTCTGCCGGGAGATGATGCGACCCGAGGTGTAGCTCTCATGGAAGTCGAGGCTGAGCCGCTGTGTCTGCAGGAACACGCGCTTCCGCAGGTCGATCAGGATCGCCTGGCTGATCCGAGCGGCGAGCACGGTGTACCAGGAGATCAGCGTCGCACCGGCGGCGCCGGTCAGCAGGTACGCGCCGACCACGAGGAAGGCCGGCATCCAGTCGGCGCGTTCCAGGACGGCCGGGAGGGCCCGGTCGATGCCGATGGCGATCAGCGCGGGCCCGGCGACCTGGGCGGCGGTCGACACCACGACGATGGTCATGGCGGCGATCACGCGCAGGCGCAGGGGCGCGAGCAGCGATCCGAGCAGGCGCAGCGAACGGCGCCGGATGTGCGCGGACTCGTCACGGGTGAGGTCGTCGCGCTCCTCACCCTCCACTCCGTGGACGGTCGTCGGCGGGGTCACAGGTTCACCTCCTGGCGGTAGGACTCTCGTTCGTCGTCTTCCAGACTCGAGATCACGTAGCGGTAATGGGCGTTGTGCTGCAACAGTTCACTGTGGCGACCCACGGCGGTGATGCGACCGTCCTCCAGGAGGGCGACGCGGTCCGCCAGGGTGACGGTGCTCGGCCGGTGGGCGACGATCAGGGCCGTGGTGGAGGCGAGCACTCGGCGGAGTGCCGCCTCGACGAGCGCCTCGGTGTCGACGTCGAGCGCCGACAACGGATCGTCCAGCACGAGCACCTCCGGCCGCGCGGCCACCGCACGCGCGAGTGCGAGCCGCTGACGCTGCCCACCGGACAGGCTGAGCCCCTCTTCACCGACCAACGTCTCCACACCGTTCGGCAGTTCGTCGACGAACCCGGCCTGGGCGATGTCGAGCGCCTCGTGCAGGATCCGATCGGCCTCCGCGGAGTCGAGGTCGATGTCGTCCCGCCCGAGGAGGACGTTCTCCTTGACGCTCGCGGAGAAGAGGGTCGCATCCTCGAACGCCATCGCGATGTGCCGGCGCAGGTCCTCCCGGGTGAGCGCGCGGATGTCGACCCCGTCGAGCAGGATCCGCCCGCCCGTGACGTCGTACAGGCGGGTGGTCAGTGCCGTGATGGTCGACTTCCCGGAGCCCGTCAGACCGACGAGTGCCATGGTCTCCCCCGGCTCGAGCCGGAGGTCGACGCCGTTCACCACGTCCGCGTAGCGGTCGGGTGCGTCCTGGTAGCGGAAGTGCACGTCCTCGAACACGAGCTCACCACGCGGTTCACGGATGCGCTCGGGGTGTTCGGGGTCGGTGATCGTGTTGACCGAGTCGATGACCTCGAAATACCGGTCGGTCGCCGTACGGGTGTCGAAGGTCATCGCGAGCAGGAAGCCGATCGACTCGATCGGGAACCGCAGGATCGTGGCCGTCGCGAAGAAGGCGAACAGCTGACCGACGGTGAGTTCGCCGATCGACGCGAGCCAGACCCCCGCCAACAGGCAGAGCGCGAAGGCGACGTCGGGCAACAGGACCAGCCAGAACCAGATCCCCGCGATGGCCTTCGCCTTCTCGATCTCGGTGCCCCGCAGGTCCTCGGCGCGCGACGCGAAGCTCCGCAGGGCGTGCTTGCCTCGACCGAACGCCTTGAGCACCCGGATGCCGTGGACGGACTCCTCGACGGCGGTCGCCAGGTCACCGGCCTGGTCCTGGCTACGCCGGGCGATCACCGAGTACCGCCCCTCGAAGGTGAACCCGAACACCCACACGGGGATGGCGAGCGCGATGAAGATGAGTCCGAGCAGCCAGTTCCAGGTGAACAGGATGACCGCACCGATGACGATCGTGACACCGTTGACGATCAGGAGCACGAAGCCGAACGAGATCCACCGGCGGATGAGTCCGAGGTCGCTGACGGCGCGCGAGAGCAGCTGCCCGCTCTGCCAGCGGTCGTGGAAGGTCACGGGGAGGTCCTGCAGCTTGGCGAACAGCGCATTGCGCATCCGCGCCTCGACGTGCGTCCCAGGAGTCAGGACGAACCAGCGGCGCAGCGCGATCATGACCGCCTCGAGGACACCGAGCGCGAGGACCACGAGCACCGCCGGCCAGATCTGCGAGGAGTCGCCGGTCGAGAGCGGGCCGTCGACGAGGGCCTGCAGCACGAGCGGGATCGCGAGCGCCACCAGGCCGGCGACGAGCGCGGCGACCATGCCGAGCACGATCCGCGGCATGGCCGTCTTCGCGAACGGGTAGATCCGCATCAGGGCACGGAAGGTGCTCTGACGCGGTTGGACAGGACGGCGTTCATCGCCGAGCGGAGTCATTGCGGGGATTCCTTGCGAGAGTGTCGGTGACGTCGATCACCGACGGAATGATGGTCGTGGAACGGCCGGACGGCGAGGTCGCTGTGCGAGGTCGCAGCATCCGGTGACGGGCCCGGACGAGGCCGGACGGATGGTGAGGTGGACTGCCTGGCGCTCGTGCTAAGCGTCGGCGTCCGCTGCGGCGGCGCGTCCGGCTGGCGCCGGGACGGCCACCGGGCGGCGGCTCGAGGCGGAGCGGGCACGATCGACCGTCGGCGCGAGCGCGGTGTGGTTCGAGAGCGTCATGGCATCCTCCTCATCCTGTGGGGCGAGAGCCGCGGGCCGGGTGCACAGGTCGCACTCGAACGCGGACGGCGACCGATCACGGTGAACGAGGTTCGGCGCAGCAGACCAGACTATGGGAATCGGCCGTCAGGCTGCAAGGGATCCATGCGGTTGCACGCACCGGACCGGGTGCGCTCGTCGTCAGGAGGTCGGTTCGTCGACGATGCCGACGAAGGCTCCGATGCCGTCGACCTCGCGCCGACGGGCGCCCTCAGGCACCGGAGGCAGCTCGTCGGCGCCGTGCCAGGAGCAGCTCACCATCGAGAACTCCGGCCACCACTTCTTCGGGCGGAGCGTCTCACTGGTGCCGCAGATCGTGCACCGCAACTCCACCCAGACCGGCCGTTTCCCGGTCCGGTTCGCGCGTGACTGCACGTACCAGGCCGGCGGGTCGGCCAGGAACGCCGCCAACTGGTCCGCCGACCAGAACGGCGGGATCCCGTGGTGCCTGGCCATCTCGAGCGGGATGTCCAGTCGCTGCGCGACGGTCCTCCGGCTCAGATCCCGACCCCCGCGCGCTCCAGCCTGCTGCTCCACGATCGACTCAGCTGACCCGCACGGACAGGCAGGTCACGCAGCCCTCGAGCTTCTCGAACTCGCTGATGTCCACCTGGACCACGGTGTAGCCGCGGTCCTCGAGCAGCGCGGCCGTCTTGGGAGCGGCTGCGGAGATGAGTACGGTGTCCTCCGCGAGTTCGACCACCGCGACGCCCTCGCGCTCGGGCACGACGAGGTGGCGACCGAAGAAGGACGGGTCCTCGACGAGGTCGGGGTGGACGAGCACGGTCCCGTCGGGGAGCGCGGTGACGGTCGACTTCAGGTGGAGGGCGGTCGTGACGGGGACCGCCACGACGTCGAACCCGAGCGGCGCGAGGATGGCTCGGAGCTGCCGGACGCCTTCGGCGTTGGTGCGGCCGCTGCGACCGACGTAGACGGTCGTGCCGACCCGGAGGACGTCGCCGCCCTCGAGGGTGCCTTCGCCCTCGATGCGGTGGATCCGGAGGCCGAGCTCACGGGCGGTGGTCTCGGCTGCGACGACCTCGGGGCGACGGCTCTCGGCGCCCGGTCGGGTCACCACGGCGACGTCGCCGATCACGATGACGGCGTCCTCGATGAAGACGGAGTCGGCGAGCTGGTCGGCCCAGGAGACCTCGGTGGTGTCCCAGCCGGCGGCGTCGAACGCTGCGACGTACGCGTCCCACTGCTTGTCGGCGAGTTCGGTGTCGATCGGCGTGCGCTCCAGGTGCGTCACGAGGCCTTCAGCAAGGTTGGAGGCGGGCATCCGCACGAGTGCGATGCGGCGTCCGTCGTCGAGCACGGCGTCCTGCGTGCGGACGACCATCCAGTACACGGGGTATCCGATGAAGGCCGCGGAGAGCGCGACGACGACCACGAAGACGAGGTTGAGGCTGATGAGCGTCGCGACGATGCTGCCGAGCACGGTGCTGTCGATGGGCTGCCCCGTCGTCGCCACCTGGACGATGAGCCCGAGGAGCGCTCCGATGACGGCGAGGGCGGCGCCGCCCAGCAGGGCGAGGAGTCGGTACCGGTAGAGGCCGACGACGCCCACGATCAGCAGCAGCACGAAGGTGATGATCGTGCTCTCGAAGAAGTACGGACTCGCCTGGGCGAAGATCGTCCCGGCGAACTGGTAGCCGACGAACGTGACGAACATGACCCCCAGGAAGCCCACGACGATGGTCGCGACGGCGGCGGCGGCGGATGCGATGAGCTTGCGGCTCCAGGTGGCAGTCATTCGACAACCGTAGCTCAACGACACAGCGGCGTCGGGCCACGAGGGTCCGACGCCGCTGGGAGATCACCACGAGCCTGCCCAGAACCCCCACAGGGGCGGGCGGCACGGCCTAGTGGAAGAAGTGACGCTCCCCCGTGAAGTACATGGTCACGCCGGCGGCTTCGGCCGCAGCGATGACCTCTTCGTCGCGGACGGAACCACCGGGCTGCACGACCGCGCGCACGCCGGCGTCGAGCAGGACCTGCAGGCCGTCGGCGAACGGAAAGAAGGCGTCCGAGGCCGCGACGGAACCCGCGGCACGGTCACCGGCTCGGCTCACGGCGAGGTGGCAGGAGTCGACGCGGTTGACCTGACCCATGCCGACGCCCACGCTCGCGCTCCCCTTGGCGAGCAGGATGCCGTTGGACTTCACCGAGCGGCACGCCTTCCACGCGAAGATGAGGTCGAGCAGGGTGTCGTCGTCGGCAGGTTCGCCAGTGACGAGCGTCCAGCCCTTGGCGGTGTCCTGGGGGTCGTCGGCGAAGCGGTCCGCGTCCTGGTAGAGCAGGCCACCGGAGATCTGCCGGACCTCGCGGTCCTCGCGCACGAAGTCCTCCGGCAGCTGCAGGAGCCGCAGGTTCTTCTTCGTCTTGAGCACCTCGAGCGCGGCGTCCTCGAAGCCCGGGGCGACGAGCACCTCGGTGAAGATCTCCTTGACCGTCTCGGCCATGCCGAGGGTCACGACGCGGTTGGCCGCGATGACGCCGCCGAAGGCGGAGACCGGGTCGCACTCGTGCGCCCGACGGTGGGCCGAGGCGATCGGGTCGGGTGCCTTCGGGTTCGCGAAGGCGATACCGCACGGGTTCGCGTGCTTGATGATCGCGACGGCGGGGTTGGCGAAGTCGTAGGCCGCGCGGACTGCCGCGTCGGCGTCGACGTAGTTGTTGTACGACATCTCCTTGCCGTGCAACTGCGTCGCCTGGGCGATCCCGGCACCGCCCGGACGGACGTACAGCGCCGCGGCCTGGTGCGAGTTCTCGCCGTAGCGCAGCACCGCCTCGCGACGACCGGTGACGGTCAGCGTGCTGGGGAAGGCCTCGGCTGCGGTCGTCTCCGTGCTCGCGAACCACGCGGACACAGCCGCGTCGTAGGAGGCGGTGTGGTCGAAGGCCTGCGCGGCGAGCGAGCGACGCTGAGCGAGCGTGGTGCCGCCGGCGGCGACGGCCTCGGTGATCAGCCCGTAGCGCTCGGGAGAGACCACGATCGCGACGTTGGCGTGGTTCTTCGCCGAGGCGCGCACCATCGCCGGTCCACCGATGTCGATCTGCTCGACGACGTCGTCACCGGCTGCGCCGCTCGCGACCGTCTCGACGAAGGGGTACAGGTTCACGACGACGAGCTGGAACGGCTCGATGCCGAGCTCGGCGAGCTGGGCCTCGTGGGATTCGAGCCGCAGGTCGGCGAGGAGTCCGGCGTGCACCGAGGGGTGCAGGGTCTTGACCCGACCGTCGAGCGACTCGGGGAATCCGGTGACCTCGGACACATCGGTCACCGTGTGGCCCGCACCGCGGATGGTCGCCGCGGTGGACCCGGTGGAGACGATCTCGACGCCCGCTGCGGCGAGTGCGCCGGCGAGCTCGAGCAGCCCGGTCTTGTCGCTGACCGAGATCAGCGCCCGGCGAACGGGGACGAGGTCGCGTTCGCGGTAGAGGCTGTGGTCGTGGCTGGGACCGCTCATGACTGGGGTGCTCCTTCTGCTGGCGGGCGGGACGCCGTGGAGAGCGCCTCGAGGTCGATGGTTCCGGTGGCGAGGTCGCGGACGGCCTGGACGAGGAGTCGACGCTCCACCGGCTTGATCCGCTCGTGGAGGCTGTGCTCCGTGTCTTCGGGCAGGACGGGGACGCGCTCCTGCGAGATGATCGGTCCCGCGTCGACGCCGTTGTCGACGACGATGATCGATGCCCCGGTCTGCGAGGCGCCTGCCGCCAGGGCGTCCCGGACGCCGTGCGCACCCGGGAACTCGGGGAGGTACGCGGGGTGCGTGTTGATGATGCGCGGCGAGAGGGCGTCGACGACGACGGGCGGCAGGAGGCGCATGAGGCCGCTGAGGACGAGGACGTCCGGGTTCCAGACCCGGATCTGTTCGAGGAGGGCCGCGCCCCATTCCGCCCGCGAGTCGAAGGACGAGTAGGGGACGGTGAACGACGGGATGCCGAACTCCTCAGCGTGGGCGAGGCCGTCAGCCTCCCGATCGGCACCGACGGCGATGACGCGAGCGGGGAAATCCGCGTCGCGTGAGGCTTCGAGGAGGGCGCGGAGATTGGATCCGCCACCGGAGATCAGCACGACGAGTGACAGCACCAGAGCATCCTATCGGTCGCGGGTACCCCGGCCGCTCGGCTGGGCGTGCAGCTCCGGGAGGCGGTCCTCCTCGGCGAGATGCGTCGGACCGGCCGCCATGCCGACCACGGCCGCGATCCCGACCGTCAGCGTGGTCCACAGGCCCGTCGCCCAACCGTTGGGGCCGACCTCGATGAGGCGGCCTGGGCCTGCCGCGCCCGCCGAGAGGACGGCGAGGACACCGACGATGATGCCCGCTGTGACCCCGACGCCGAGACCGACGACCGCCAGCCGTGCGAGCCCGCCACGCCCGTCGAGGTCGACGAGCAGACGACGGCGCAGCACCACGGCAGCGGCGAATCCGATGACGACCGGGACCACGAGGACCGCGAAACCGAGTGGGCTCTCCCCCGTCGGGATGGCGCCGAGGACCGGCACGGCCGGCATGGGCCCGACGAGCGTGCCGATCGGCGAGATCGCCGTGCCGCTCCCGATGGCGAAGCCCGCGCCGGTGATCCAGCTCATGGCCCAGATCACGAGGTTCGGCAGGTACAGGAGTTCGGCGCCGGTGACGATGGCACCGCCCAGGACGCCGAACTGCGCGCTCTCATGCAGGGAGATGATGGCGCCGTAGCCGACGGCGATGAGGATGGCGGTCAGGACCGCGGAGACCGCCACGAGTCCGGTGGCGGCGAGTGCTCCACCACGCAGCGCCGCGACGACCATCGACCAGGTCCCGTCCGGCATCCGGTCCCGCATCGCGCGGAGTCCGTCGAGGATCGGATCAGCCGCGTCCTGCTCTCGGAACCGGACCCACAGCGCGGCGACCACGACCCCGCCTGCGAAGCGCACGGTCGGCGCGAGGGTCCCCTGGACGATCGAGGGACGCACCGCCGGGTGGAGGGCGGTGAGGGTCACGAGGAACGAGAGCAGGGCGAACACGAGCACCGACAGCACGACGGCACCCTGCCACCAAGTGCTGCGTGCCGCGCGCGCCCCGGTGCGCAGGCCGAACAGGACCGTGCCGATCGTGAAGGCGAGGGGCGCCAGGGAGACGAGGAACGGTTCCATCCCGGCCGGCAGTCCGAGCTGGGTGACGAGGGCCGTGTCGAGGGTGATGCGCATGCTCGAGCCGTTGCCGAGCGCCCAGATGTCGACGGCCCCCCGCCAGAGCGCGGCGGGGTCGACGTCCAACTGGAAGTGCAGGGCCCACAGGGCGAGGAGTGGGACGAGTGCGACACCGATGCCGATGGCCACGGCGAGGGTGGCATCGAGGGCGGCGAGGAGGGCGACGGTCAGACGGTTCATGCGCCTTCGACCCTACCTGGAGCCGCGCGTGCGGACGGTCAGGCACACGGCGTGCGTGGGCCGAAACGCCACGACGCGACGCCCGATCCGGGCGTCGCGTCGTGGTCGCAGTCGAGCTGCGGGTGTTACAGCGAGGCGATGATCTCGCGCATGAGGTCGGCGGTCTCGCTCGGCGTCTTGCCGACCTTGACGCCGGCGGCCTCGAGGGCCTCCTTCTTCGCCTGCGCGGTACCTGCGGAGCCCGAGACGATCGCGCCGGCGTGGCCCATCGTCTTGCCCTCGGGCGCGGTGAAGCCCGCGACGTAGCCGACGACCGGCTTCGTGACGTTCGCCTTGATGAAGTCGGCCGCGCGCTCCTCGGCGTCGCCACCGATCTCGCCGATCATGACGATGGCCTTGGTCTCGGGGTCGGCCTCGAACGCGGCGAGCGCGTCGATGTGCGTCGTGCCGATGATCGGGTCGCCGCCGATGCCGATCGCCGTCGAGAAGCCGATCTCGCGCAGCTCGTACATCATCTGGTACGTGAGGGTGCCCGACTTCGACACGAGGCCGATCGGTCCCTTGCCGGCGATGTTCGCGGGCGTGATGCCCACGAGCGACTCCCCCGGCGTGATGATGCCGGGGCAGTTCGGGCCGATGATGCGGGTCTTCGAGCCCTTCGACTGGGCGTAGGCCCAGAACTCGGCGGAGTCGCCGACCGGCACACCCTCGGTGATGATGACGAGCAGCGGGATCTCGGCGTCGATGGCCTCGATGACCGCGTCCTTGGTGAATGCCGGGGGCACGAAGGCGATCGACACGTCTGCGCCGGTCTCCTTGATGGCCTCGGCGACCGTGCCGAACACGGGCAGCTCGACGCCGCCGTCGTGGGTCACGGTCGTGCCGGCCTTGCGGGCGTTGACGCCACCGACGACCTGGGTGCCGGCCTTCAGCATGAGCGCCGTGTGCTTGGTGCCCTCGCCGCCGGTGATGCCCTGGACGATGACCTTGGAGTCCTTGTTGAGGAAGATTGACATGCTTGTGCGATCCCTTACTTCGAAGCCAGCTCGGCGGCCTTGTCGGCGCCTTCGTCCATGGTTGCGGCGAGCGTGATGAGCGGGTGCGCGGCGGCGGCGAGGATCTCGCGGCCCTCCGCGACCTTGTTGCCGTCGAGGCGGACCACGAGCGGCTTCGTCGCTGCGTCACCGAGGATCTCGAGCGCCTTCACGATGCCGTTCGCGACGGCGTCGCAGGCGGTGATGCCACCGAAGACGTTGACGAACACGCTCTTCACCTGGGCGTCGCCGAGGATGACGTCGAGGCCTGCGGCCATGACCTCGGCCGAGGCGCCGCCGCCGATGTCGAGGAAGTTGGCCGGCTTCACGCCGCCGTGCTGCTCGCCCGCGTAGGCGACGACGTCGAGCGTGGACATGACGAGCCCCGCGCCGTTGCCGATGATCCCGACCTCGCCGTCGAGCTTGACGTAGTTGAGGTCGTTCTCCTTGGCCTTGAGCTCCAGGGGGTCCTCGGCTGCGGTGTCTTCGAGTTCGGCGTGGTTCGGGTGACGGAAGGCGGCGTTCTCGTCGAGCGAGACCTTGCCGTCGAGGGCGACGATGCGCCCTTCCTCCGTGAGGACGAGCGGGTTGACCTCGACGAGCGTCGCGTCCTCGCCCTTGTAGACGTCGTAGAGCTTCACGAAGACGTCGGAGACCT
Source organism: Plantibacter sp. CFBP 8798 (assembly GCF_014841195.1). Taxonomy (NCBI): domain Bacteria; kingdom Bacillati; phylum Actinomycetota; class Actinomycetes; order Micrococcales; family Microbacteriaceae; genus Plantibacter; species Plantibacter sp. CFBP 8798. Next base: position 1,419,844 of record NZ_JACYTS010000001.1, on the reverse strand, counting down.
GGTCGACGAGCTCCTCGGGGAAGTTCGCAGCCTTCGCGATCTCGACCGCGGCCGCCTTGTCGACACCGGTGAGTGGGTTCACCTCGATGCGCGCGAGCGCCTCGGGCTTCTCGACCGCGAGCTGCTCGATCTCCATGCCGCCCTCGACGCTCGTGAGCGACAGGTAGGACCGGTTGGCGCGGTCGAGCAGCACCGAGAAGTAGAACTCCTGGGCGATGCGTGCGCCGGCCGCGACCATCACGCGCTTGACGACGTGACCCTTGATGTCGAGTCCGAGGATGGCCTTCGCCGCCTCGTAGGCCTCGTCGGGGGTCTTGGCGACCTTGACGCCGCCGGCCTTGCCGCGGCCTCCGACCTTCACCTGGGCCTTGACGACGACCACGCCGCCGAGACGCTCGGCCGCGGCACGCACCTCGTCCGGGGTGTCGGCGATGATGCCGGCGAGGACCGGCACCTCGTACTGCTCGAACAGGTCTCGTGCCTGATACTCGTAAAGATCCACGTGTCATTCCCATCCGCGCTTCGCGCGTTCTGCTGTGATTGTCGTGGCGATTTTCGGCCGCGCGTTATCTCGGCGGCGAGAGAAAAAGGGCCAGTGACGACTCTACCCCCAGCGCTGCGCCGCAACCGGACGTTCACAGTGAACGACTAAGGTCGGGTCCATGACCGGCATGGCGGACCTCGCTCGCGAGGGCATCCTCGTCGCCGGCGCCGGGCGGGCCATCCTGCTGCAGATCGCGGACCCCTCGGTCGCCGCCGGGGTGGCCCGGCACAGCGACTTCGGTTCCCGTCCGCTCGACCGGCTCCACGCCACCCTCACCTTCGTCTACGCGCTCGCCCTCGGCACACCGGACGAGCAGCGCAGCGCGGCCCGGCGGGTGAACCACGCCCATGGACCGGTGCGCAGCCGACCCGGTGAGGCGGCTCCCGGGTACTCGGCCTTCGACCACGACGCGCAGCTCTGGGTCGCGGCCACGCTGTACGACACCGCCGTCCAGGTCTACGAGCTCGTGTTCGGCCCGCTCGACGAGGAGTCGCGGGAGCGCCTGCACCGTGAGTACGCGATCGTGGGGACGAGCCTGCAGCTCCCGCCCGACCGTTGGCCTCCGACCCGGGCCGCGTTCGATGAGTTCTTCGCAGCCCGTGTCGCGCGCCTCCACGTCACCGCGGAGGCGCGTGCCGTCTCGATCGAGCTCCTGACCGCTCGCGCGGCGCCGCTCCCCGTCCGGTGCCTGCTCCCGCTCGTCCGGCTCGTGACGGCGGGACTGCTGCCCGACGGCCTGCGGAGCGCCTACGGGTTCCGTTGGACGCCGCGGCAGCAGCGTCGCTTCGCACGTCGGGTAGCCATCGCCCGAGCCGTCTGGCCGCGTCTTCCGCGGCGACTGCGCGCGGCACCCTCCGCCTGGTACCTCCATGCGATGCGAGAGCGCGAACGCACGGAGGCGGCGCGCCACCGCGGCTGACGACGTTCCAGCACCGCCCTCCACAGCCCGCTGGCGGAGCCGTCCCGTCCACATTCGGATTCCCGCCCGGCTGACCGAGGTGCCGCGGTTCGCACGATGGGGGCATGACAACACACCACCTCCCCCAGACCGGCCGCCTCCTCGGCGGCAGACCGCGGATCCTCGGGCTCCTGGCAGCCGTCCCGATCCTGCTCACGCTCGTCCTCGGCATCGTCCTCGGCGGCGCGACCGCATCCTCCGCACTGACCGCCACCGGCGCCGCCTACGGTCACCGCGACGCGTCGAACGGCCGCTGGCTCGGCTCGTGGGCCTTCGACGACGGGACGGTCGGGTTCTGCATCAACCTCGACCTCCCGATCCCGCCGGGTCACGCCTACGAGCACGTCGACGGATCATCGCTCGGGTGGTTCACCCCCGAGGACGCCGCCCGCCTGGCCTACCTGTCGCGGCACTGGGGCGCCAGCCAGGACGCCGACGAGGCAGCTGCGGGCCAGCTCGCCACCTGGATCATCACCGGCCTGAACGGGTGGACGCCGGCGCAGGTCGCCGCTCGGGCAGGAGCGAGCGCCGACCGCGTGCTCTCCCGGGCCCATCAGATGCTCGCCGAGGCCGACGGTCCCGGCGGCGCGAGTCGGGGAGCGAGCGCCACCATGTCCATCGAACGCGGCGAGGACGGATTCGACCTCGTCCGGACCGAACTCGCCGTCGACTTCATCTCCTCCGGCGTCACCACCCTGCCACCGGGCACCCACACCGGGACGGTGACCCTCGACGGCGCGACCTTCGAGGACGGCACATCCGAGCGGGCCGTCGGGAACGGTGAGAGCCTGCGGATCCTGCCGAGCACCGATGCCGCGGTCGTGGCCTTCTCAGCGAACGCCACGTTCGGTGAGCTGCCCTACGGGGCCGGCCTCACGATCGCTCGGAGCGCCGCCAACGTGCAGAGCGTCCTCATCGCCCGCCCCATGACGGTCGCCGCCGGAGCGAGCGCCGACCGCGAGCGTCCCACTCCACTCCCCTTCCAGCCGGTCGTCGTCACCACCACCTCGCACGCGACGGCGACACCGGGAACCGAGATCACCGACCGGCTGTCGGTCGGGATCGCTACCGACACCGGCCTCGCAGCGGAGTGGGGCCTCATCGGGCCGGACGGCGGACCGTACACGCCGATCCCGGTGACCGTCCGAAGCCAGTTGCTCGGTCCGTTCGCGGAGCGCCCGGTCGAGGCACCGGAGGTCCCGCTCGGAGCACCGGTGGTCTGCGAGGTCGAGACGCTCGTGGATGCAGGCCCCGGCGAGTACACGACGCCGTCCTGCGTCCTCCCCGAGGACGGCTACTACGTCTGGGTCGAACGCATCGAGCCGAGCGACACCCTGCCGGAGAACGGCGGCACGATGATCCGCCCCTGGCGATCCGCCTTCGGGGTCGCCTCGGAGATCACCCTCGCCTCGACGCCGACCGTGCCCGAAGCGCGGCTCGCCGAGACCGGCGCCGACGACCGCTCCCTGCTCCTCGCCGGCACTGCGGCGATCGGAGCGCTCGCGCTCGGCGGCATCCTGCTCGCTCTCCGTCGGCGGATCACTCCGAGTGGAGCGGGTGCGGCGCTCAGCGCACGTCGAGGAGGGGTGCGAGCTGGGCGCGGTCGACGTCCAGCCACGGCGCCGCAGGGTTCACGATGATCCCGGTGATGCCCTCGTCGCTGCGGAGCGCGGCCGCGAGTTCCGCTGCGGTGACCGGGTACGCGTCATCCCCTCGTCCCAGTGCGGCGATCTCGATGGGCGAGGTGAAGACCTCCAGCAGTCGACGGTCGCCGAGGCGGGTCTCCGCGATGCCGACGGTCTTGCGGTTACCGTCCTCGTCGACCTCGGCGCGACCGGCTACGAACCCGCCGTGCGCGGCGAGTGCGGCGACCAGCCGCTGGAGGGCATCGGGTTCTCGCGGCTGGGCGAGCGCCTGCTTCGCGAGGTCGTTGTTCCGGCCGTCCCCGAACAGACGCACGATCAGCGTCTTCGGGACGACCGCACTCGCCTTGCCGTCGGCGGGGTTCAGGACGATGCCGGCGTACCCGTCGCCGGTCGCCTGACGGAGTGCCCAGACGGCGTCCACCGCGACCCCGGTGACCGGCCCGTCCGCCGTCCGCGTCTTCTCGAGCTCACGCGACGAGGTGAAGGCGAGGAGGTAGACGGCGCCCTCCGGGTCGCGGTGGACGCCGAGCGGGATGCGCCCGGCAGCCTTGTCCTCCTCCGAGACACCGTCGAGGCTCGTGGACAACAGCAGCTTGCCCTGGATGCTCTGGCGCAGGACGTGCATCATCGCGCGCTCGTCACCGCCTTCGGCCAGAGCGGTAAGCGCCTGAGCAAGGTCGACGTTGGAGTCAGGCTCGACGGGAGCGGGCGCCCGGGCCGGCGCCGGGGCCGCAGCAGGTACGGAGACAGGAGCCTCCGGTGTCCGAGCGGCTGCGTTGACCGTCGTGACCGAGATCGACACCTGCGGCACGGTCTCCGGGGCTTCCGCGGCCGGATCCACCTCATCCTCAGGTGCCGATGTCTCGGCCCCCACGGCTGCAGATCGGGCATCGGACGCGTTGCGCTTGGAGAACAGACCCATGATGCATCAGCCTAGATGCTGGATTCCGCTCAGGGAACCGGCCGGACCGACGGTGCGCGCCTCAGCGCAGTCAGTCGAGCTTCTCGATGGGCGCGATCTTGATCAGCAGCTTCTTCGCTCCGGCTGACTCGAACTGGACATGGGCGATGCGCTTCGCGCCTTCACCGGTCACCGCGTTCACCCGGCCCGGTCCGAAGTCGGCGTGGGAGATGCGGTCGCCGGGAACGAGCTCGAGGTCGCCGTTGTCGCGGACCTTCGCGGTGATGCGATTGGCCCAGGCCGTCTCCGGCTTGCTCGAACCGCCGGAGAACCGGGTGTCGCCCGCTGAGGCGCCCTCAGGGAGCGCGCGGACCGACCAGCGGTCGCTCGAGGGGGCGCGGCGGGCGTTCAGGGCGCGAGACTGGGTTCCACCACGACCGTTGACGTTGCCGGGCGACTGACGCCACTCGATCAGTTCGGCCGGGATCTCCTGCAGGTAGCGGCTGGGCATGGCGACGGCCGTCTCGCCGTACTGGGCACGCGTCATCGCCAGCGAGAGGTACAGGCGCTTGCGGGCGCGGGTGATGCCGACGTAGAACAGGCGTCGCTCCTCGGCCGGGCCGCCAGGCTCGTTCGCCGACATCCGGTGCGGGAGGAGGTCTTCCTCGATGCCGGTCAGGAAGACCGCGTCGTACTCGAGGCCCTTCGCCGTGTGCAGGGTCATGAGCGACACGCTGCCCGTCGCGTCGTCGAGGTCGTCGGCCGCGGCGACGAGCGAGACCTCCGTCAGGAAGTCGACGATGCCGCCGTCGGGGTTGTTCTTGGCGAACTCCTTGGTGACGGCGATGAGCTCGTCGACGTTCTCGGCTCGTGCCTCATCCTGCGGGTCGCGACTGTTGCGCAGCGAGTCGAGGTAGCCGCTCTTCGTCATGAGGAGCGAGAGGACGTCGCCGACGGCGGTCGCGGACGCCGTCGGGCGGTCGGCCGCGGCGGCGTCGTCGAGCGCGGCCTGCGCTTCGTCGAGGAGCGCCGACAGCTGCAGGATCGCGCTCGTGACCTTCGGCCCGAGCCCGAGGGCGTCGGCACGCCGCATGGCCTCGCGGAAGGTGACGCCGTTGTTCTCGGCGAAGCTCGCGAGTGCCGTCTCCGTGGCCGGCCCGATGCCACGTTTGGGCGTGTTCAGGATGCGCCGCAGCGCCATGATGTCGGCCGGGTTCGCGACCGACACGAGGTAGGCGAGGGCGTCCTTGATCTCGGCGCGTTCGTAGAACTTGGTGCCGCCCATGATCCGGTACGGGAGGGCCGCACGGATGAAGATCTCTTCGAGCGCACGGGTCTGGGCGTTCGTCCGGTAGAACACGGCGATGTCGCTGTAGGCCGTACCGGCTTGCCGGAGCTTCTCGATCTCGTCGGCGATGAACTGCGCCTCGTCGTGACCGGAGTACCCCGTGAAGCCGACGATCTTCTCCCCGTCGCCGACGGCCGTCCAGAGCTTCTTGTCCTTGCGGTCGAAGTTGTTGGAGATGACCGCGTTCGCCGCCGAGAGGATGTTCTGCGTGGAGCGGTAGTTCTGCTCGAGCAGCACCACCTTGGCGCCCGGGAAGTCGCGCTCGAACTCGGTGATGTTCCGGATGTCGGCCCCGCGGAACGCGTAGATCGACTGGTCCGAGTCACCGACGACGGTGAGCGAGGCACCCTCGGTGCGGGTGACGGCGAGCTGATCCGTGCCGGCCTCAGGCGCGCGGGTGAGCTCCCGGATGAGCGAGTACTGGGCGTGGTTGGTGTCCTGGTACTCGTCGACGAGGATGTGCCGGAACCGCTGCTGGTACTGCGCGGCGACGTGCGGGAACGCCCGGAAGAGGAACACCGTCTGGCTGATGAGGTCGTCGAAGTCGAAGGCGTTCGCGTCGGCCAGCGCGCGCGTGTACTTCCGGAAGACCTGCAGGAACACGAGTTCCTGGGGGTCGTTCGTGTTGATCGTGCGGGAGTACGACTCGACGTCCGACAGCTCGTTCTTGAGCTTCGAGATCTTCGCCGAGGTGTTCGACGGCGTGAAGCCGTATGCGTCGGCTTCGAGCTCCTTGATGATGCGCTTCAACAGGGCACGTTGGTCGCCGCTGTCGTAGATCGTGAAATTCTTGGTGAAGCCGAAGTGCTCGGCCTCGCGGCGGAGGATGCGGACGCAGGCGGAGTGGAAGGTGGAGATCCACATGCCCTGAGCGGCCTGGCCGACGAGCGCCTCCACGCGCTCGCGCATCTCGGCGGCGGCCTTGTTGGTGAACGTGATCGCCAGGATCTGGCTCGGCCAGGCCTCCCGCTGCTCGAGCAACAGCGCGACGCGGCGGGTGAGCACACTCGTCTTGCCGGACCCGGCACCGGCGACGATCAGCAGGGCCTGGCCCCGGTACTCCACCGCGATCCGTTGCTGCGGGTTGAGCCCCTCCAGCAGCCGACTCCCGCCGGCACGCTCGTCGGAGGACGACTCGGGGACGGTTGCCGTGGGCCAGCCGACGATCACCGGTTGCACGGCGTCGGCGTTCGAAGAAGGAGAGCTCGCCATATCGCCTGCAAGTCTAGGCGCTGCCTCCGACATCGCTCGGCCGAGCACCGCCGTCGCGGTGATCCGCACGGTCGCCGGCCGCCGATCGTGCGGCGACACCGAGGTCGGCCTGGTCGACGAAGCAGCCGTCGACCCCCGAGGAGAGCACCAGGACGAACTCCTCGAGCCAGCGGCCGACCGCCGCCGGATCGGCCCCGTCCCGGAAGGGTGGCGCGAGGAACCGGTTCTCGGGGCGGAGCGTCCAGGTGTAGACACGCAGACCAGCTGCGTGGGCGCGCTCCACGAGGTCCGTCGGCCGGGCACCGTCGTCGCCCAGGTCGATGAGCATCGCCTTGTCGACACTGATGGCGTCGACCTCGAGGGCGAGTGCAGCGAGTCCGGCGTCGGTCATCGCGTCGGCGTAGGACGGGGCCGAATCCCCCAGCCGGGCGACGAGATCGCTCGGCCTGCCGGACCGCTCGATGAGGTACGCGAACTCCGCCTGCACCCGACGGGCCTGCAACGCCATGAGGACCGACTGCTCGAACGACTCGATGATGAGCGGCTCGGCATCGGGATCGGTGCCGAAGCCCAGGGCGGCGAGTTCCTCGGCGAGGAGCCGATCGAGCGGGAGGCCGATCGACGCGAAGTAGTCGGCGTGCTTCACCTCGGCCACGATGCCGACGGGTCGTCGGTGCGCTTCGGCCGCGCTGCGCACGACCGCGACGAGGTCGGCGAACCGCAGGATGCCCTCCGTACCGTCGAATCCCGCACTCACCGTCCGTACCTCGGGGATCCGCTCACGTGCGGTCAGGGTCGACAGCTCGGCCCAGGTGAAGTCCTCGGTGAACCACCCGGTCAGCTCGTGGCCGTCGACGCCTTTCGTCGTCCGTCGGTCGGCGAACTCCGCTCGGGCGGCGACGTCGGTCGTCCCGGAGATCTCGTTCTCGTGTCGGACCACGAGGACGCCGTCCTTCGACGCGACGAGATCGGGCTCGACGGCGTCCGCACCGAGCGCGACGGCCAAGCGGTAGGAGGACTCGGTGTGCTCCGGGCGGTAACCGGGAGCCCCGCGGTGTCCGATGACGAGCGGGTTGGGCAGGGAGTCGATGCGCACGCCATCAGCCTAGGACGACGCTCCGGCGTGCGCGCAGGGTGCCGGCTGTCAGCCCACCGCGAACATCGGCGTCCGTTCGGGGTTTTCCACGCGCGACCCGGCTGATTCAAAGGGAACTCGGATACTCTGGGTGTCAGCAGCGCCGCTTGGCGCGACACAGCCTCCACGACTGAGAGTAGGAATCAGCCATGGCCCTCGACAATCCCGCGTTCTCGAAGAACCCGGCATTCGCGAAGCAGGGAGGCGGGACGCTGCAGGCAGCTCAAGCAGCGAACCCCTCGCTGACCGCCGAACAGCTTCGCAAGATGTACGAGCAGCCCACCGCACCGGCGGGCGTCGGCACCGCCGACCGCATGACGATCGAGAACACGCTCGTCAAGACCCTCGGCTCGTTCGCCGTCCTCGTCGTGTTCGCCGTCATCTCCTGGATGTGGACGACCTCCCTCCTGCAGGCAGGCAGCGGCTACGCCCTCCCCATGATCATCGGCATGATCGGTGGCCTCGGCCTCGGTCTCGTGAACTCCTTCAAGAAGGAGCCGGTCCCGGCGCTCATCCTCGGGTACGCGGTCTTCCAGGGACTCTTCGTCGGCGGCATCTCGCGCGTCTTCGAGGCGAACCCGGCCTGGTCCGGCGTCGTCGTCCAGGCGGTCCTCGCGACCCTCGCCGTCGTCGGCGTGACCCTCGCCCTCTTCGCCAGCGGCAAGGTCCGCGCCTCGAAGAAGCTGACGAAGGTCTTCCTCGTCGCCATCATCGGCTACGGCGTCTTCCAGCTCCTCAACCTCGTGCTCATGTTCACGGGCGTGCTGAACAACCCGTTCGGCCTCTACGGCGCGACGATCTTCGGCATCCCGCTCGGGATCGTCATCGGCATCTTCGCGGTGCTGATGGGTGCGTACTCGCTGGTGCTCGACTTCGACTTCATCCAGCGTGGCGTGCAGAACCGCGCTCCCGCCAAGTACGGCTGGACCGGCGCCTTCGGCATCATGGTCACGGTCATCTGGATCTACGTCGAGATCCTGCGTCTGCTGGCCATCTCCCGCAACTAGGAGCGCAAGCACTGCAAGGCCCGTCCCGTTCGCGGGGCGGGCCTTCGTCGTTCCCCGGGCCGGTCGAGGTACTGCCCTTCGACAGGGACCGAACCCCTCGGACCGAGGCACCATCCCCGGTCCCTGAGCCACCCACCCCGGTCCCTGAGCCACCCCACCGCGGTCCCTGAGCTTGTCGAAGGGCGCGGACGACGGAAGGCCGCCCCGCGAACGGGACGGCCTTCCGATGACTCAGGGAGCGATCACTCCCACTCGATGGTCCCCGGTGGCTTGGACGTGACGTCGAGCACGACGCGGTTGACGTCCTTCACCTCGTTGGTGATGCGGTTGCTGATGCGCGCGAGGACGTCGTACGGCAGGCGGGTCCAGTCGGCGGTCATGGCGTCTTCAGACGAGACCGGTCGCAGCACGATCGGGTGGCCGTAGGTGCGGCCGTCGCCCTGCACGCCCACGGAACGGACGTCCGCCAGCAGGACCACGGGGCACTGCCAGATCTCCTGGTCGAGCCCGGCCGCGGTCAGTTCCTCGCGGACGATCGCGTCGGCGTCGCGGAGGAGGTCGAGACGCTCGGCCGTGACCTCACCGACGATGCGGATACCGAGTCCGGGACCGGGGAACGGCTGACGGCCGACGATCTCCTCCGGGAGGCCCAGCTCGCGACCGATCGCCCGGACCTCGTCCTTGAACAGGGTGCGCAGGGGCTCGACGAGTTCGAACTGGAGGTCTTCCGGCAGGCCGCCGACGTTGTGGTGGCTCTTGATGTTGGCCGTACCGGATCCGCCGCCGGACTCGACGACGTCGGGGTACAGCGTGCCCTGGACGAGGAAGCGGATGGGCTCACCCTCGCTCTGGGCCTCCTTGACGAGGTCGATCTCGGCCTGTTCGAAGGACCGGATGAACTCGCGGCCGATGATCTTGCGCTTCTGCTCCGGGTCGCTGACGCCGGCGAGCGCCGACAGGAACTGCTCGCGGGCGTCGACCGTGACCAGCCGGACGCCGGTCGAGGCGACGAAGTCCTCCTCGACCTGGCGTCGCTCGTCCTTCCGGAGCAGGCCGTGGTCGACGAAGATGCAGACGAGCTGGTCGCCGACGGCCTTGTGCACGAGCGCCGCGGCGACGGCCGAGTCGACACCGCCGGAGAGCCCGCAGATGACCTTGGCGTCGCCCACCTGGGCGCGGATGCGGTCGACCTGTTCGGCGATGACGTTGCCGCTGTTCCAGTCGGCCGGGATGCCCGCCGCCCGGTGGAGGAAGTTCTCGAGCACCTGCTGGCCGTAGACAGAGTGCTTGACCTCGGGGTGCCACTGGACACCGTAGAGGCCACGTTCCGCGTTCGCGAAGGCGGCGACCGGGGTCGAGGCGGTCGAGGCGAGGACCTCGAAGCCCTCAGGGGCCTTCGAGACGGAGTCGCCGTGGCTCATCCAGACGTTCTGCTCGGTCGGGACGCCGTGCAGGAGGGTGCCAGGGACGTCGACGACGCTGGTCGCGTCGGTGGCGCCGTACTCCCGGAGACCGGTGTGCGCGACCTCTCCGCCGAGCTGCTTGGCCATGACCTGAAAGCCGTAGCAGATGCCGAACGTCGGGACGCCGAGCTCGAGGATGCCCTCGTCGAGCGACGGGGCGCCCGGCTCGTACACGCTGGACGGGCCACCGGACAAGACGATCCCGACGGGGTTCTTGGCGGCGACCTCGGCGGCGGACACGGTGTGCGGCACGATCTCGGAGTACACGCCGGCTTCGCGGACGCGACGCGCGATCAGCTGCGCGTACTGCGCACCGAAGTCGACGACGAGGACCGGTCGGGCGGCGGTCTGCTCCGCTGCGGCTGCGGGGGTGGTTTCACTCACTGCATGGACTCCACGGGTTCGGCGGCCGCTGCTGCTTCGCGGCCGGAGAGGTAGCCCTTCACTTCCCGCGGGATGCGGCTCTCGAAGAAGAAGGACAGGAACGGGATGATGCCGCCGAGCGCGAGCCAGAGCAGACGCAGGACGTTCCACCGCATGAGGCTCCAGAGCCGGAACGCGGCGAACAGGTACACGACGTAGAACCAGCCGTGGATGATGAGGATGCCTGTGCTGAGGTTGACCGCGGTGGCGGTGCCGGAGGGCACGAAGGCGAGGAAGCCGTAAGCACCGCCGAGCTCGAGCTCGAGGCCGAACGCGTACTTCATGAGCATCTCGGCGCAGAGCGACAGGAGCAGCACACCGGTGATGGGGGCGGCCACCTGGTAGAACTTCAGCGCGCCTCGGATCGCGGGAAACGTCGACGGTTTCGGCTGGAGGGGCATGCCACCATCTTACCCGCGGCCGCCAGGCGACCGGACATCACTGACGGAGCGCTGCGGCCTCCTCCTCGGCGTCCTCGAGCTCCTCGATCTCGCGCTCCCACGCGTCCTTGGCGAGCCGGAACCAGAGGAACACGGCGAAGCACGCGAAGACGACCCACTCGGCCGCGTAGAAGATGTTCAACCAGTTGAGCTGGATCTCCTGGCTGGGCGCGGGCGACGAGATGGGCTCGAGTCCGTCGACGGCGACGTCGTCCACGACGAACGCGCTGAACACCCGCAGGCCGTCGGCGTCGTTCCAGCGGTTCAGCAGTGCGGCGACCGACATGTTGTCGAGCTCGGTCGGTGCGGCGTCCGCTGCCGGCTCCTCCGGACCCTCCGGCGGGTTCAGCCGCCCTTCGAGCTCGACGGCGCCGGTGGGGGCGTCCGCGTTCAACGCCTCGGCGACGCGGTCGGCGGTCTCGCGGTCCTTCGTCCAGCCGAGCGCGACCGCGAGGCCGGCCTGGTCAGAGCGGTCCGTCGCGAGGTGGCCCGTCACCCAGTACCCGAGCGTGCCGTCGTTCACCCGGTTGCCCACCACGAGGTAGTCCTCCGGTACCCACGTGCCTGAGACGCTCACCCGCTGGCCGGCGTCCGCCTCTCGGATGCCGACACCCGGTTCGAGGACGTCCGCGAGCGGCCGGACCGACTCGGTCTCGGTCGGCACCACCTGCCCGGATTCGATGGCGCGTGCGAGCTGCCACTGCCCGAGCGCGGCGAACGCGCCCGCGACGGCGAGACAGAGGACGAGGACGCCGATCCACCGGGGACGCAGCATGACGGAGCGGAGCGTCGGACGGACCTGTCCGTGGTTGTCGGGGCCTGGTGCCGACGGGGCGGTGCTAGTAATCGGGCTCTCGCTTTCGTGCTGGTGGTTCCTGGTCGTTCATCGCCTGTTCGACGAGTCGGTCGATGGCCGCCTGATCGGTGTCGGCGGGCGTCGTGTCCTGGTCGTCGCCCGCACCCTCGACGAGCGCGATGGCCTCCTCCGCCGTCGTGTCGACCTGCTCAGCTCGGCGCGCCTTCCGGCGATGCGGACGCAGGATGACGGCGCCGATCTGCTCTGAGCGACCGGCGACGATCGGGCCCATCACGGCCATGATGAGCACGTAGAGCCCGGCGAACGGTTGGATGAGCGGATTGAGCCCCGCGCTCAGCGAGAGTGTCGCGAGGATGAGGGCGAACTCGCCGCGATTCTGCAGGATGACCGCGGCGTTGATCCCAGCTTGCGGCCCGAGTCCGTTGAGCCAGGCGACGAACTGACCGGCCAGGACGTTGAGGACCACCGTCATGAGGACGGCGAGGAGCACCGGGACGAGGACGCTGCCGAACTTCGTCGCGTCGAGCGCGAGCCCGAAGTTCAGGAAGAAGAACGCACCGAACACGTCGCGGAGCGGGATCGCGATCTGCTCGATCTTGTTGCGGAACCGGGTGGCACCGAGGACCAGGCCGATGAGGAACGCGCCGATCGCGTCGGTGACTCCCAGGAGCTCGCCGATGCCGCCGAACGCGACCGCGAGGCCGAAGAACAGGATCGTGAAGAGCTCGTCGTCCTTGGTGCGGAACAGCCGCGACACGAACCGTCCGCCGAATCGGGCGATCGCGAACATCACGAGGATGAACGTGAAGGCGATCGCGAGTTTCCCGATGACGGGCCAGACCTCCGTCTCGCCGCTCAGCACGACACCGACGATCGCGAGGTAGATGGCGATGAAGATGTCCTCCACCACGGTGACGCCCAGGATCATGGGCGTCTCGTCGTTCGTCAGCCGTTTGAGCTCGATGAGGAGCTTCGTGACGATCGCGCTCGAGCTCGTCGCCGTGATGCCGGCGATGATGAGCGCCTCCCGTGTGCCCCACCCGACCAGGAACCCGAACACGAGCCCGGCGGCCATGTTGACGAGGATGTAGGAGCCGCCGGAGACGATGAGCTTTCCGGCGTTGCCGAAGAACTCGTCCTGATCGAACTCCAGGCCGAGGTTGAACAGCAGGAGCACGAGGCCGAAGACGGCGATGAGTTCGATCTGCGCGCTGGCGAAGTCGAGCGGGAACCAGCCCGTGTACGGACTCGCGAGCAGGCCGACGAGCATGTAGACGGGGATCGACGGGAGGCCGATCAGCTTGCCGAGGCGGCCGAGGATGTAGGCGATGACGAACAGGACGCCGAGGATGAGCAGATCCTGGCCGAGGTGGGGGTTGTCGGTCGCGGCGTGCAGCATGCCTACCCTCCGGGCGGAGCGTCGACGGCGACCTTCTTGACGGCGCCCGAACGGAAGTAGGCGAAGGCCTTGGCGACCTTCTCGGGACTGCCCGCGACGACGAGGGTGTCTCCCGGGAAGACCCGGAAGTCCGCAGCAGGGGCCGGGTTGGCGGAGTCGCCGCGCACGACGGCGACGACGGTCAGCCCGACCATGCCCTTCTCGGCGGGGTTGCCGAGCGGCTGCCCGGCGATGTGGTCTTCGTAGTCGACGGTGAACCAATCGATGCTGAGTCCGGGGATCTGGTCGAGCGCGCTGAGCGACTCGGTGATCTGCGTGCCACCGAGGAGTTCGGCCAGCGTGTGCGCCTCGTCCTCGTTGAGCCGGAGCGACACCTTGCCGGCATCGGCGCCGTCCTCGTGGTCGGCGAAGGTGATGAGGTCGCTGTGGCCGGACCGGTGGGCGATGACGCCGACCTTGCCGCCGTCGTCCGTGACGAAGGTGTGGAGCACACCGACCCCGGGAAGTTTGACCCGCCGAACATCCACCATGGCTGTACTCCTCAGGCTTGTTGTGGCAGTCCTCCTAGTCTATCCGCCACACCTGGCCCGCTCGCCCGAGGCGCCCGCAGCCGTTGCGCTGCGGGCGATCACCGCCGGTTCAGGCCCCTGGGACGATGTCCGGGGCCTCCAGGCGCACGCGGTCGGCGGCCTCGTCGTTCGGCTGCTCCTGCGAGGCCCGCTCCGCCGCGACGCGCGTGAGGTAGTAGGAGACCTCCTTCTCCATGCGCTCCTCGTCCCACCCCAGGACCCCACCCATGAGCTTCGCCGCGACCGGGGCCGCCGAGACACCGCGGTCCCAGGCCTCGATGGAGATGCGCGTCCGACGGGCGAGGACGTCGTCGAGGTGGAGGGCACCCTCGTGGGAGGCCGCGTAGACGACTTCCGCCCCGATGTAGTCGTCCGCCCCCGGCAGCGCCTCGGCGAGCGTCGGGTCCTCCTTGATGAGGTCGAGCAGTTCGTCCGTCAGCACGCCGTAGCGGTTCAGCAGGTGCTCGATGCGAGCAGTGTGCACCCCGAAGGCCCGCGCGATCTTGCCACGCTTGTTCCAGGCCGCCTGGTACCCCTCGGCTCCGAGGAGGGCGATGTTCTCCGTCGCACTGGCCGGGATCTTGCCGTCGAGTGCGTCCACCGCGGCGTCGATCGCGTCCTTCGCCATGACCCGGTAGGTGGTCCACTTGCCGCCGGCGATGACCACCAGACCGGGCACGGAGTGCGCGACGAGGTGCTCGCGAGAGAGCTTCGACGTCTGCTCCGATTCGCCGGCCAGCAGCGGACGGAGGCCGGCGTAGACGCCCTCGACGTCCTCTCGGGTCAGCGGCACGGCGAGGATCGTGTTGACGTGGTCGAGCAGGTAGTCGATGTCGGCCGCCGTCGCCGCCGGGTGCGCCTTGTCGAGGTGCCAGTCCGTGTCGGTCGTGCCGATGAGCCAGTGCCGGCCCCAGGGGATGACGAAGAGGACGCTCTTCTCCGTGCGGAGCAGGAGGCCCATGTTCGACTGGAAGCGGTCGCGCGGGACGACGAGGTGGATGCCCTTCGACGCGCGGACCTTGAACTGGCCCCGCTCCCCCACCATCGACTGCGTGTCGTCAGTCCATACCCCGGTCGCGTTGACGACCTGCTTGGCACGGATCTCGAAGCGCTCGTCGGTCTGCAGGTCGTGCGCCTTGACGCCCACGACGCGCTGTCCGACCTTGACGAACCCCTCGACCCGTACGCGGCTCGCGACGTGCGCGCCATAGGCCGACGCCGTCCGTGCGAGGGACGAGACGTAGCGGGCGTCGTCGACCTGGGCGTCGTAGTAGGTGAGTCCGCCGACGAACGCGTCCGACTTGAGGCTCGGGATCGAGGTCAGGACCTGACGCTTGGACAGGTGCCGGTGGTGCGGGACGCCGGGCGGACGGCCACCGCTCCAGCTGAAGAGGTCGTAGAGCAGCATGCCGGCGCCGATGTAGAGGCGCTCGAAGACCGGCTTGTTGAGCGGGTACAGGAAACGGACCGGCTTCACCAGGTGCGGCGCGATGCGCTGCAGCAGCAACCCGCGCTCGATGAGCGCCTCCCGGACGAGTCGGAAGTCGAGTTGTTCGAGGTAACGGATACCGCCGTGCACGAGCTTCGAGGACCGGCTCGAGGTGCCGCTCGCCCAGTCACGCGCCTCGAGCAGACCGGTGCTCAGACCGCGCGTGACGGCGTCGAGCGCAGCACCGGTGCCCACGATGCCACCACCGACGACGAGGATGTCGAGCTCTTTCGACTTCAACGCTTCGATCGCGGCGTCGCGCTCCTCCATCCCCAGTTTGGTGGAACGTGACACGTTGTTGTGGGTGGTGGCCATCGTCGAACTCCGCTCGCTGGAACCGCCCTCGCGATGATCCTGCCGGAGGCAGGTGCTCGTCCACGAGGCTCTGCCTCAGAGGCTAGTCGGCGCGATGCGACCCGACAACCGCTTGCGGAAGCGACTCGCTTCCGGCAGGGCTAGGCGCCCTGGTAGGGCGCGACGACGACCTCGACCCGCTGGAACTCCTTGAGGTCGGAGTAGCCGGTGGTGGCCATCGAGCGACGGAGCGCGCCGATGAGGTTGGCCGTGCCGTCCGACTTCGGCGACGGGCCGTACAGGATCTCCTCGAGGGTCGCGACGGTGCCGACCTCGACACGGCGACCGCGCGGCAGGTGCAGGTGGTGCGCCTCGGCACCCCAGTGCCAGCCACCGCCGGGTGCGTCCGTGGCGCGGGCCAATGCGGTCCCGAGCATGACGGCGTCGGCACCCATCGCGACGGCCTTGACGATGTCGCCCGAGGTTCCGAGACCGCCGTCGGCGATGACGTGCACGTAGCGGCCGCCGGACTCGTCGAGGTAGTCGCGACGCGCACCGGCGACGTCGGCCACGGCGGTCGCCATCGGGGCGTGGATGCCGAGCGAGGCCCTCGTGGTGGAGGCCGCACCGCCACCGAAGCCGACGAGCACACCGGCCGCCCCGGTCCGCATGAGGTGCAGGGCCGCGGTGTACGTGGCCGCGCCACCGACGATCACGGGGACGTCGAGTTCGTAGATGAACTTCTTGAGGTTGAGCGGCTCCTGGTTCTTGGAGACGTGCTCGGCGGACACGGTGGTGCCGCGGATGACGAAGAGGTCGACCCCTGCGGCGACGACGGTCTCGTAGAGCTCCTGCGTGCGCTGCGGCGAGAGGGCTGCGGCGACGGTGACTCCGGCCGCGCGGATCTCGGCGAGCCGGGCGGTGACGAGTTCGGGCTTGATGGGCTCCGAGTAGATCTCCTGCATGCGCGCGGTAGCTCGGCCGACCGGCAACGACCGGATCTCGGCGAGCAGCGGTTCGGGGTCTTCGTACCGCGTCCAGAGGCCCTCGAGGTCGAGGACGCCGACGCCGCCGAGCTGGCCCATCATGATCGCGGTCGTCGGCGAGACGACGGAGTCCATCGGTGCTGCGAGCACCGGGATCTCGAACTGGTAGGCGTCGATCGACCAGGACACCGAGACGTCCTGTGGGTCGCGGGTCCGCCGCGACGGGACGACGGCGATGTCGTCGAACGCGTAGGCGCGCCGTGCGCGCTTTGACCGGCCGATCTCAATATCCATGCTCACCGCACCAGCCTACCGGTCAGGTCGCACGTGGACCGTGTCCAGGGCACACACCCAGTGGTGCAGGTGATATATGTGAGGATTACGTCGCTGTCTGGAGCGGATGTGAATGGTGAAGAGGATGACATGGACGGTCGGCCTGGAAGCGCTCGGCGACTTCTTCCTCGGCGGGAACGACGTCAGGAGAGACGCTCGCGTATCCCTCGAATCATGCGGACGAGCATCTTCTTCGGCGCCGCGACGTTCGCGATCATCGCCGTGATCAACCGTTTCGACGTCGCGGCTTCTGTCCTGGGCGCGATCGTCTTGGCGCTGGTCGCCATCGCGGCGTGGGCAGTGCTGAGACGTATCGACCACCGACTGGGGCGCTGACCTGATACGCCGACGGTCCGGCAGGCGCAAGCCTGCCGGACCGTCGGCGTTCGTGCGGGTGCTTACTTACGGTAGTTGGGCGCCTCGACGACGATCTGCACGTCGTGGGGGTGCGACTCCTTGAGGCCCGCCGAGGTGATGCGGACGAACTTGCCCTTGGCCTTCAGCTCGCCGATGTTGCGCGCGCCGACGTAGAACATCGACTGGCGCAGCCCGCCGATGAGCTGGTACGCGACGGCCGACACCGGGCCGCGGTAGGGCACCTGGCCCTCGATGCCCTCGGGGATCAGCTTGTCGTCGCTCGGCACGTCGGCCTGGAAGTAGCGGTCCTTCGAGTACGAGGTCTTCTCGCCTCGCGTCTGCATGGCTCCGAGCGATCCCATACCGCGGTAGTTCTTGAACTGCTTGCCGCCCACAAACACGAGGTCGCCGGGGCTCTCGTCGGTGCCGGCGAGGAGCGAGCCGAGCATGACGGTGTCGGCACCCGCGACGAGTGCCTTCGCGATGTCGCCCGAGTACTGCAGACCGCCGTCGGCGATGACCGGGACGTTCGCCTCGCGCGCCGCGAGCGACGCCTCGTAGACGGCGGTGACCTGCGGGACACCGACACCGGCGACGACGCGCGTGGTGCAGATGGAACCCGGACCGACGCCGACCTTGATCGCGTCCGCGCCGGCCTCGATGAGGGCCTGCGCGCCGGAGCGGGTCGCGACGTTGCCGCCGATGACGTCGACACCGGCGAACGCCGGGTCGGCCTTGAGCTTGCGGATGATGTCGAGCACGCCGGCACTCTCACCGTTGGCAGTGTCTACCACGATGACGTCGACGCCGGCGTCGAGCAGCTGGCCCGCACGGGACCAGGCGTCGCCGAAGAAGCCGATGGCCGCACCCACCCGCAGACGACCCGTGTCGTCCTTCGTGGCCAGCGGGTACTTCTCGCTCTTGTCGAAGTCCTTGACGGTGATGAGGCCCTTGAGCTTGCCCGCCTCGTCGACGAGGGGCAGCTTCTCGATGCGGTGCTGCGCGAGGAGCGCCATCACCGCATTGCGGTCGGTGCCGACGGGAGCGGTCACGAGACCGGTGCTCGTCATGACCTCGCTGACGCGGGTCGTGGCCTTCTCGAACGGCGACACGAAGCGCATGTCACGGTTCGTGATGATGCCGACGAGCACACCCTTGTCGTCGACGACCGGGAGGCCCGAGATGCGGAACTGGCCGCACAGTTCGTCGACCTCGGCGACGGTGGCGTCGGCCGTGGTGGTGATCGGGTTCGTGATCATGCCCGACTCGCTCCGCTTCACGCGGTCGACCTGTTCGGCCTGGTCGGAGATCGACAGGTTGCGGTGCAGGATGCCGATGCCGCCCTCGCGAGCCATCGCGATCGCCATGCGGGCCTCGGTCACGGTGTCCATCGCGCTCGACAGCAGCGGCGTGTTCACGGTGATCCGCTTCGTCAGGCGGGACGAGGTCTCCGCCTCGCTCGGGATGACGTCGGTGTGCCCGGGCAGCAGCAGCACATCGTCATACGTGAGTCCTACGAATCCGAACGGATCAGGCTGGTCCATTTATCCCTCTCATAGCCACGAACACACCGGAGAAACGCAGACCTGCCGGTATCACCATCGTAACCGAGCGGGGCCTACCCCTATTCCACGATCCCGACAAATCGATGCGGAGAAATACGCACGGGCGAAACATGTAGGCAATAATCAGGTTCTATCGTCGAACAGCGTTGTCCGACGCAGGAGAACGGTCCACGGAAGTGGCCCGGCACTGGAGGTGCAGTGAAGTTCGCTGGAACGACCCGAAACCCGAGACTGGCACGGAGATTCGTGCTCCTCATCGCCCTGTTGTTCGGGGCCATCACCCTCACGTCCGTCATGAGCGCCGTCCCGGCTCATGCTGACGAGGTGGGCGAGGAGTACGACTTCTACTTCGCTGGGAACGTCAAGTACGACGACAAACCACTCGAAGGCGTGAACATCACGGTCGACGGCAACGGCTACAAGGCCGATGTCGACACCGACGCCGACGGCAAGTGGAAGATCGGCGTCCCCGAGAAAGGTACGTACAAGGTAACGCTCGACGAGGAGACCCTCCCGAAGGGCGTCATCGTCGCCGAGGGCGGCTCGACCATCGAGGCCGAGTTCGGCCTCACCCAATCGAAGTCCGTGAACTTCTTCCTCGGCGAGGGCGTCCGCGTCACCGTCAGCTTCTGGGATCAACTCGCAGAACGACTCGTCAACGGCCTGAACTTCGGGCTCATGCTGGCCCTGGCTGCCATCGGAGCCTCCCTGGTGTTCGGCACCACCGGACTCAGCAACTTCGCCCACGCGGAGATGGTGACCTTCGGCGCGATCATGGCGCTCGTGTTCGGGGTGTTCCTGCAATGGCCGATCTGGCTGGCCATCATCATCGCCCTCGCCCTGAGCGCCGCGTTCGGCTTCGCGCTCGACGCCGGCATCTGGAGACCCTTGAGACGCAAGGGCGTCGGCATCGTGCAGGTGATGATCGTCTCGATCGGCCTGTCGCTGGCGCTCCGCTACGTCTTCCTCTACTTCGTCGGCGGCGGGACGTTCCAGCTGCCCGGTTCGGGAGAGGAGAACATCAAACTGTTCGGCACGGTCTCGCTCAGCGTCACCGACATGATCAGCATGGCGGTCAGCGTCGTGGTGCTCCTCGGCGTGGCCTGGTGGCTCATCAAGACGAAGACCGGCAAGGCGACGCGAGCCATCTCGGACAACCCGAGCCTCGCAGCGGCCAGCGGCATCGACGTCGACCGCGTGGTCCGCATCGTCTGGATCCTCGCAGCGACCCTCGCCGGCCTCTCCGGCATCCTGTGGGCGTACTTCCGACCGGGCATCAAGTGGGACATGGGAGCGCAGCTGCTCCTCCTCATCTTCGCGGCCATCACCCTCGGCGGGCTCGGAACCGCCTTCGGCGCCATGGTCGGCGCCCTCATCATCGGCATCCTCGTCGAGGTCTCGACGCTCTGGATCCCGTCTGACATCAAGTACGTCGGCGCCCTCGTGGTGCTCATCGCGGTGCTCCTCGTGAGACCGCAGGGCATCCTCGGACGTCGCGAGAGAATCGGTTAGGGGCACGCGCATGGACTGGGGAAGCATTCTCTCGAACACGCTCGCTTGGGTCATCAGCCCGGAGACGATCGCGTACGCGCTCGCAGCACTCGGCTTGGCCGTGCACTTCGGCTACGGCGGTCTGTTGAACTTCGGTATGGCGGGGTTCATGGCGCTCGGCGCCTACGGCTACGCCATCTCGATCCTGAGCTTCAACCTCCCGTGGTGGGCGGGCATCATCGTCGGCTGCCTGGCCTCGGTGGTCTTCGCCTTCATCCTCGGCATCCCGACCCTGCGACTGCGGGCGGACTATCTGGCCATCGTCACCATCGCGGCGGCCGAGATCGTCCGACTCCTCTTCACGACGCAGGTCTTCGACGAGTTCACCAACTCGGCCGACGGACTCGGCAACTACCACGAGGGCTTCCGTGCGGCGAACCCGATCCCGGAGGGCATCTACGGCTTCGGCCCGTGGGAGCTCAACGCGAACCAGTGGTGGGTCCGGATCTTCGGCATCCTGCTGCTCGCCGTCGCCGCCCTCCTCGTGTTCCTCCTCATGCGCAGCCCCTGGGGCCGTGTGCTGAAGGGTATCCGTGAGGACGAGGACGCCGTGCGGGCGCTCGGCAAGAACGTGTTCGCCTACAAGATGCAGGCGCTCGTCGTCGGTGGCGTGTTCGGTGCGCTCGGCGGGGTGGTGCTGGCGCTCCCCTCCGCGGTCGTGCCCAGCGTGTACGTCACGAGTCTCACCTTCTTCATCTGGACGATCCTCCTCCTCGGTGGAGCCGCGACGGTCTTCGGGCCGCTGCTCGGCTCGGTGATCTTCTGGGTGATCATGGCGTTCCTCTCGAACGTCCTCCCGGCGCTCGTGAAGGCGGACGTCCTGCCGTTCATGAGCTCGACGCAGGCGTCGACGCTCCGCTACGTGCTGGTCGGTGTCGCGCTCATGCTGATCGTCATCTTCAGGCCGCAAGGCATCCTCGGAAACAAGAAGGAGCTGACCTTTGTCAAGTAACAGCTCACCCACCTCGCGACCGGTCAAGACCACCGGCCTCCACGTCGGCGAGATCGTCCCGGGCGTCAAGAAGGTCGACCCGATCCTCATCGCGGACCAGGTCACCCGGACCTTCGGCGGCCTGCAGGCGGTGAACGTGGAGCACCTGGAGGTGCCCCGCAACGCGATCACCGCCCTCATCGGCCCGAACGGTGCCGGTAAGACCACGCTGTTCAACCTGCTGACCGGCTTCGACAAGCCGAACACCGGGACATGGAACTTCGACGGCAAGAGCCTCGGGGGCGTCCCGGCGTTCAAGGTCGCCCGCATGGGTCAGGTCCGGACCTTCCAGCTGACGAAGGCGCTCGGCCTGCTCACGGTGCTCGAGAACATGAAGCTCGGCGCAACCGGCCAGACCGGCGAGGGCATCTTCTCCAGCCTGGTGAAGCCGCTCTGGCGGAAGCAGGAGGAGGACCTCGAGATCAAGGCGATGGACCTCCTGCGTCGCTTCAAGCTCGACACCAAGCGTGACGACTACGCCGCCAGCCTCTCCGGTGGGCAGCGGAAGCTCCTCGAGATGGCGCGGGCGCTCATGAGTGACCCGAAGCTCGTCATGCTCGACGAGCCGATGGCCGGCGTCAACCCGGCGCTCACGCAGTCCCTGCTCGACCACATCCTGGCGTTGAAGGACGAAGGCATGACCGTGCTGTTCGTCGAGCACGACATGCAGATGGTCCGGCACATCGCCGACTGGGTGGTCGTCATGGCCGAGGGTCGCGTCGTCGCCGAGGGCCCGCCCGACACCGTCATGGAGGATCCGGCCGTCATCGACGCCTACCTCGGGAGCCACCAGGACGTCGACCTCGGGGTCGTGACCGGCAGGATCGCCGGAGAGGACAGCGCTGCGGCCGAGGAGCTGCTCGCCGAGATCGAGGACGAACGGCTCGCGGCTGGTGCCGAGCCCGAGGAGGAGCGGAAATGAGCGACGTGAAGGGTGCGCCGGTCGGCGGCACTGCGGTCAAGACCGCCGAGATGGTCGTGGAGGTCACCGATCTGACCGCCGGGTACCTCCCCGGCGTGAACATCCTGAACAGTGCCAACCTGACCGCCCGGAAGGGCGAGCTCATCGGCATCATCGGACCGAACGGTGCGGGCAAGTCGACGCTGTTGAAGGCGATCTTCGGACAGGTCAAGGTGCGCAGCGGACAGGTGCTGCTGAACGGCGAGGACATCACGGGGCTCCGGGCGAACAAGCTCGTGGCCCGCGGCGTCGGGTTCGTCCCGCAGACGAACAACGTGTTCCCGAGCCTCACCATCGAGGACAACCTCAAGATGGGGCTGTTCCAGAAGCCGAAGCAGTACAACGAACGCCTCGAGTTCGTCACCGGGATCTTCAGCGAACTCGGCAAGCGGCTCAAGCAGCGCGCTGGTTCGCTGTCGGGTGGTGAGCGCCAGATGGTCGCGATGTCGCGGGCCCTCATGATGGATCCGCATGTGCTGCTCCTCGACGAGCCGTCCGCGGGATTGTCGCCGGTGCGCCAGGACGACGCGTTCATCCGGGTCTCGGACATCAACAAGGCCGGCGTCACCACGATCATGGTCGAGCAGAACGCACGTCGCTGTCTGCAGATCTGCGACCGCGGGTACGTGCTCGACCAGGGTCGTGACGCCTACACCGGGACGGGCCGCGAGCTCCTCTCGGATGACAAGGTGATCGGCCTCTACCTGGGTACGCTCGGCCAGGACGAGGACTGATCAGGGCGATCCCCACTCGCGGGTCGGCGGGTACTTCGGTACCCTCGAACATGCTCGTCCCGGCCGCGTGCCGAGCGACGGGCCAGAAGCCACCGGATCCCGACCGGTGAACGAACCACAACTCCTCCCTCCCCCGAGGGGCACCGTCGTACCAAGACGGCCTCCTGAGACGGGGACGGAGGAGTTGTGCATTCCCCCTCCTCCTTTCGCCAGCGCGGTGCGCTGACGCGAGCGCGGTCCTGGCGCGTGAGCGCGGGTCTCCGGAGGCGCGCGCTCACGCGCTGGACCCGCGCTCACGCCGAATCCCCGCCCCCGCGGCACAGCGACCCGCGCTGAGACCTACGACCCGCGCTGGCGTCAGCGCACCGCGCTGGGCGCCGCTCCACCCTCGCTCCACCGGAGGCCGGATGGGAGTAGTTCTCCACATCGCTTCCACGACACGAGGTGACGGCGGAGGCGAACGGGCACGGTGAGGCGATGGAATCCTTCGATCTCAACCTGCTCCTCCGCCCGAACGGACTCCTCCTCGTCCGCGACGCACGTCGGGTCGGTGCCGAGCGCCTGGTGAGCGCCGCCCACCGCGACGGCGACCTGGTGCGTCTGCGGAAGGGCATCTACGTCCCTGAACCGATATGGAGTTCCCTGTCCCCCGATGACCGCTACCGGGTCCGGATCGATGCGGCGGCCGTCGCGCTCCGCAAGGACGCTCTGTTCAGCCACTACTCGGCGGCGCGGTTGTGGGGGCTTCCGATCGTGGGTCCATGGCCTCCCGAGGTGCACACGCTGACGAGCGGTGACCGCGGAGGGCGTTCGGCCCCCGGCATCATCCGTCACACGACGCAGGGCTCCGTCGCCCGACGGATGCGGTACGGGCTCGCGGTCACGGACCCGGCACGGACCGTCGTCGATCTCGCTCGGATCGCCCGCCTCGAGGACGCCGTCGCCGTCGCCGACGCTGCCCTCCGGCTCAAGCTCACCGACGAGACGGTGCTCCGCTCGCTCGCACGAGACCTGCCGGGCCGTCGGGGAGGACGGCAGGTGCGCTTTGCGATCGAATTCGCGGACCCCCTCGCCGCGAACGGTGGCGAATCGAAGATGCGGGTCGTGATCGCGCAGCTCGGTTTCGCCCTGCCGGTGCTCCAGCAGGCGTTCTCCGACGCGGACGGACCAGTCGGTGTGGTCGATGCGGTCTGGCCGGACGAGCGCATCATCCTCGAACTCGACGGCCGGCAGAAGTATGTGCGGGAGGAGTTCACGCAAGGACGGGACGTGGCCGACATCGTCCTGGCGGAGAAGCATCGGGAGGATCGGCTGCGCGCGCTCGGCTACACGGTCGTCCGCGCCACATGGGAGGACCTCGTCCATCCGAGCCGGCTCGCCGCGAAGCTCGAACGCGCGGGACTGCAACGCGCGTTCCGTTGACTCGGGCGCCCAACTGATCGCTGTCAGCGCGGTGCGCCGACGTGACCGCGCCGCACCCTCCGTCAGCGCGGTGCGCTGGCAGGCGACCCGTCGCCAGCGCGGTGCGTCGGCGTGAGCGCGCCCCGCTGTGCCGCATGGGCTCGGAATCGGCGTGAGCGCGACCCAGGCGCGTGGGCGCGGGTCTCTGGAGACCCGCGCCCACGCGCTGGACCCGCGCTCGCGTCAGCGCACCGCGCTGGCGCCACCACACACGGCACACCACACGCGGGGTGCATCGGGGGCCGGGCACGACGAAGGCCCCGGATCGCTCCGGGGCCTCGTCAGTCGCGTGGGCGACTAGTTGGTGCGGGTGTACTTGTTGTCGTCACCGTACTGGTAGATACCGATCGTCGCCTCGGTCGGGTCACCGTTCTCGTCGAACGTGATCGGACCGGAGTTGCCGTCGTAGTCGATCTTCTTGCCGTCGGCGATGGCCTTCGCACCCTCTTCGAAGGTGGTCACCTTCTCGCCCTTGTCCTTGCCACCGGACACGGACTGGAGCTGGGCCGCCATGTCGGCACCCTCGGTCGAACCGGCCTGCAGCGCCGCGAGGGCGAGCAGGATGACGGCGTCGTAGGATTCAGCCGCGTAGCTGTAGTCCTTCAGCGGCTCGCCGCCCTCGTCCTTCACGAACGCCTGGAGGCGGTCGGTGAAGTCACCGAGCTTCGCGGTGTCGAGACCGGGCAGCGTGCCCTTGGCGCCCGTCAGGGTGCCCGGAGCGAAGTCCGCGCTGTAGTCGGCGAGGTTGCCGTCGACGAAGTAGAGCTTGTCCGACGGGAAGCCGGCGAGACCGGGGACGATCGTCTTGGTCTCCTCGAACGCGATGATCGCGATCGCGTCGGGGTTCTCCGCCTTGACCGCGCTGATCTGCGCGTCGAACGAGGTGTCACCGGTGTTGTACGACTGCTCGGCGACCACTTCACCGCCGGCGCTCTCGAAGGCCTCCTTGGTGAACTTCGCGAGGCCGGTGCCGTACGAGTCGTTCAGGTAGATGATGCCGAGGGTGGCGTTGCCGTCCTCCGCGATCAGGTTCCCGAGGACCTCGCCCTGCAGCACGTCGGACGGCGCCGTCCGCCAGTAGAGACCGTTGTCGTCCCACGTCGTGAAGTCCGCGGAGGTGTTCGCCGGGGAGAACTGGATGACGCCTGCGCCGGTGACTTCGTCGATGAAGAGCTTCGACACACCCGAGGACGCTGCACCGATGATGGCCGTGACGCCCTCGGAGAGCAGACGGGGGACCTCGGTCGCGTACGCCTTGTTGTCGGAGTCACCCGAGTCGCCGAGCGTCAGGTCGATCTTGATGCCGAGGTCGGCGTCGTTGACCTCCTTGACCGCGAGACCGACACCGGCCTCCTCGGGCGGGCCGAGGAACGCGAGGTTACCGGTCTGCGGCAACGCCGTGCCGAGCTTCAGGGTCAGGTCGCCAGCAGGCTTGCTGCTGCTGCCGCTGTCGCCGCTACCACTTGAGGCGCAACCGCTCAGGACCAGCGCGCTGGCTCCGATCAGTGCGATGCCACCGAGAACGATGGAACGTGGGCGGGAGCGAGCGGCCGTGGCCTTCGAAAAGACGCTCATGGTACTCCTTGCTTGTCAGAAGAGTGGCAGCTCCAGGGGCTGCCGTTGAGTCAAGTTATCCGCTGCACGTGCGCTGGACAATGTCGTTGACGTTACAAGCGTGTAACACGACCAAATCGTTACCTCAGGAGGGCCTGTTTCGCGCTTTTCCTGCAGTGGTCGCGCGATCAGCGCTGGAATCCGCTGTTCAGACCCGCGTGGAGCGGCGCCGTTCGGCCCCGGCGGCCCGACGACCCCGCGTTGAGGCGACGAGCATGTCGACGGTGAGGATCGCGAGCGCCAGCCACACGAGACCGAAGCCCAACCAGCGCTCCGGCGGCATCGCCTCGTGCAGGACGGCGACACCGACGACGAACTGGATGATCGGTGCGAAGTACTGGATGAAACCCATCCAGGTGAGCGGGAGGCGGCGGGCAGCCGCCGCGAACAGCAGGAGCGGGACGGCGGTGATGACGCCGGCGCCGACGAGCAGCAGGGCGTGCCCGACGCCCGCGGTGCCGATGGTCAGCCCACCGGTCACGCCGACAGCGATGAGCTGGGCGATCGCGACCGGCATCAGCCACACGGTCTCGAGCGTCAACCCGGACACGGCGTCGACCGAGCCGCCCACCAATTTCTTGATGTAGCCGTAGAGGCCGAATGAGAAGGCCAGGATGAGGGCGATCCAGGGGACGCTGCCGTGCCCGATCGCGAGGACGAGGACCGCGATCACGCTCACGACCACCGCAGCCCATTGGGCTGGACGCAGCCGCTCGCGGAGGAAGAAGACGCCGAGGAAGACGGTCACGATCGGGTTGATGAAGTACCCGAGCGACGCCTCGACCACTTGGCCGTTGAGCGCACCGTAGACGTACGTCTGCCAGTTGACGTAGATGAGCGCTCCGGCGAGGCCCATCGTCAGGACGATGCGGCGCTGGCGGAGGATGCCGAACAGTCGACGCCAGGAACGGGTCGCCAGGATGAGGACGGCGCAGAAGACGAGGGAGAACAGGATCCGCCACGCCACGACCTCGAAGGCGCCGGCCGGTGCGAGGGCGATGAAGTAGAGCGGGAGCGCTCCCCAGAGGCAGTAGGCGGCGACCGCCGAGAGCAGTCCGGACCGGCTCCCCTGCTGGGGCACGGCGACGCTCGCACGTCGATCCCCTCCCCCGTCGACGGTGACGGGGTGGATGTCGACGTCGGCTGGATCGCTGGGGTTCTGCACTGGTCCAGGCTAGACCCGCGACTCCCCGCGACACCCTCCGGAAACGGACACAGCCCGAACGGCGAATGCCATTCGGGCTGTTGAGCGGCTTGAGCCGCCGGATCCGTGCGCTGGTGACTAGCGGACGACGACTGCGAGGACGTCGCGCGCGGACAGGACGAGGTAGTCCTCACCGGCGTACTTGACCTCGGTGCCACCGTACTTGGAGTAGATCACCTTGTCGCCGACGGCGACGTCGAGCGGCACGCGGTTGCCGTTGTCGTCGATGCGACCGGGTCCGACCGCCACGACCTCGCCCTCCTGGGGCTTCTCCTTGGCGGTGTCGGGGATGACCAGACCGGAAGCGGTGGTCTGCTCTGCCTCGACCTGCTTGATGACGATGCGATCCTCGAGCGGCTTGATGGAGACCGACACGGTTGACCTCTTTCTTGAAACGAAGACGTGGTTAGCACTCACACTGCGAGAGTGCTGATTCCAGTGTAGGCATGTTCTGGCACTCATGCAATGCGAGTGCCAATCAGCGACTGCTACCGTTGCCGGATGCATCCAGCTCCGCCCGAGGCCCGCTGACCATGGACCGTTCGGAACTCGTCGAACTCCTCACGGCCGACGGCCTCAGGCTCCTCGACTCCCTCCCCCCTTACCCGACGAAGGACGAGGCCGTCCGCCTGGTCGGGCGCCTGCGCAAGGAGGGCCACTCCCCCGAGCTGGTCGCGGCGGTCCTCACGCAGTCGCGATTGAGGCAGAAGGCTGTCGGCAAGTTCGGACCGTTCGCCGGCCGCATGCTGTTCACCGAGGCCGGGCTCGAACAGGCCACACGCCTTCCCGTCGCCGCGCTGCACGCCGGGCGGTTCGCCCGGGCCGGCCTCACGCGCATCGCCGACCTCGGCAGCGGCATCGGCGCCGACTCGATGGCCATGGCCTCGCTCGACCTGGAGGTCACGGCGGTCGACATCGACGAGGTCACCGCGGCCATCGCCAGCTACAACCTCGCTCCGTTCCCCACGGCGACCGTGCGGAACGCCGCCGCCGAAGACGTCTCCCTCGACGACTTCGACGCGGTCTGGTTCGATCCCGCGCGGCGCACCGCAGGACACGCCGACACCGCGCGGCTGTCGAGTGCCGCCGACTACACCCCGTCCCTCGACCTGGTCTTCGGTGCGGCGACCCGCCTTCCCACAGGCGTCAAGCTCGGGCCCGGATTCGACCGCTCCCTCATCCCCGACGACGCCGAGGCGCAGTGGGTGTCGGTCGACGGACAGCTCGTCGAGATGGCGCTCTGGTTCGGCCCGCTGGCCCGTCCGGATGTCCGACGGTCCGCGCTCCTCCTCGCGGACGGCGTCCACCACGAGTTGCGCGCCGAGGCCGACGCCGACGACGCCCCGGTGCGGGAGCTCGGCGACTACGTGCACGAACCCGACGGATCCGTGATCCGGGCCCGACTCATCGGCGACCTCGCCATCCGGTTGGAGGCCGGCATGCTCGGCCAGGGCATCGCCTACCTGACCTCCGACACCGCGACGAGCTCGCCGTTCGCCACGACCTTCCGGGTGCTCGAACGGCTGCCGATGGACGAGAAGGTCCTCAAGCGCACGATGCGTGATCGCGGGATCGGCGTCCTCGAGATCAAGAAACGGGGCGTCGACGTCGACCCCGCGGCGTTCCGGAAGCGCCTCTCGCTCAAGGGCGACGGCTCGGCGACAATCATCCTCACGAGGATCGCCGGCAAACACAGTGCGCTGCTCGTCGAACGGGTGACGCCGGCCACCGACGCCTGACCCGACGGCCTCCGCCGGGCCGCAGCGCCCCGAGGAGGATCAGGTCGAGACGTACCCGATGATCACGACGACGCTGTAGACGAGCCAGCCGACCGAGCAGGCGAGGCCGACGAACCCGGTCACGAGGCCGGTGAGGGCGCGACCTCGGCCCTGCGGCTCGCGACGCCTGGCTCCGAACCCGAGCACGATCGCGGCGATCGACAGGGGAAAGCCCCAACCGACGAAGACCGACACGACGAGCCCGACGACACCGGTGATGAGCGACCAGGTGCTCCGCGAGGTCCCGGTCGACGCGGCAGGGGTCTGCGTCTGCGACTGCTGGTACGCGGCGTAGCCACCCTGGCTCGGCGCCTGGTAGACCGCCGTCGGCACCGTCTGGAGATAGGTCGCGTGATCGCCCTGCCAACCCGCCGGAGGGGCCGAGGGGGATGAGCCCTGCTGGGCAGGGCGCGTCGGTGGCGTGACGGGCGCGCCGGCGCCGCGCTGCCAATCCGTGGGCGGCGGGGAGGCCTGACCCAGAGGCTGGTACGGCTGTTGGGCCTGGGCCTGAGGCTGGTACGGCTGCTGCTGGGCCTGGGGCTGAGGCTGATACGGCTGCTGCTGGCCCTGCGGCGCGACGCCGGCCTGCTGGGAGGGCTGTGGCGGCTGGTACGGCGACCAGGGCTGCTGCGGCTGCTGGGGCTGGGGCTGCTGCCCCCACGGCTGCTGCGGCTGCCCGTTCGGCTGCTCGGCCTGCGGCGGGCGCGACTGCCCGTCCACCGCACCGTCCTGGTGCTGAGGTCGTCCGTCGGGGTGCTCGTGCTGATCCATCGCCGCTCCTTCGATCCGTGACCGGGTACCGGCCCATCCTATGCGCCGACGTCTGCGCACCCGGTCGACGGCCGCGAGACGGCTCGTCGAGCGGTCAGTGCACCTGGATCTCGGTGACCGGCAGGGTCGAGTCGGCGCCGAAGTCGAGCGAGGACGGCTCGTGTCCGGCGGAGATGAGCTGCGCGGCGAGCGCGGCGATCATCGCGCCGTTGTCGGTGCACAGCTGCAACGGCGGGATGCGGAGTTCGATCCCGGCCGAGGCGGTGCGTTCGGCTGCCACCTCGCGGAGCCGTGCGTTCGCGATGACACCGCCCCCCAGCAGCAGGCGGGGCACACCGAGCTCGGTGCACGCCTTGACCGCCTTCGAGACGAGCACGTCGACGACGGCCTCGCGGAAGCTGGCGGCGACGTCCGCGACGGGGACCGGCTCCCCCGCGTCCTGCTTCGCCTCGACCCAGCGCGCCACGGCCGTCTTCAGGCCGGAGAAGGAGAAGTCGTAGCGATGCCGCTCCATGTCCTTCGGCAGGCTGAGTCCGCGGGGGAAGCGGATCGCCTTCGGGTCGCCGCCGACGGCCGCCCGGTCGATCTGCGGCCCGCCCGGGTACGGCAGACCCAGGATGCGCGCGACCTTGTCGAAGGCCTCGCCCGCCGCGTCGTCGATGGTCTCGCCGAGCAGTTCGACATCCGACACGAGGTCCCGCACGAGGAGCAGCGAGGTGTGCCCGCCGGACACGAGCAGGGCGATCGTCGGGTACTCGATCGTCCCGTCTTCGGAGTCGAGGACGTCCGCGCCGACGTGACCGACGAGGTGGTTCACGGCGTACAGCGGTTTACCGAGGGACACGGCGAGCGCCTTCGCTGCGCCGACGCCGACCATGAGTGCGCCGGACAGGCCGGGGCCACTCGTCACCGCGACGGCGTCGAGGTCGGCCAACGCGATGCCGGCCTCGGCGAGCGCCGCCGTGAGCGTGGGCTCGAGCGCCTCGAGGTGGGCTCGTGCGGCGACCTCCGGGACGACGCCGCCGTACCGTGCGTGCTCGTCCATGCTCGAGGCGATAGTGTTCGCCAGCAGGTGGTGTCCGCGGACGATGCCGATCCCGGTCTCGTCGCAGCTCGTCTCGATGCCGAGGACGAGCGGTTCTGCACGGTTCACGCGATGCTCCCGGGGTGCTGGTCGGTCGGGTCGAGCGGGGACTGCCCGTGGGCGGGCATGGGTGGCCTCGGCTGGACCGTGAGTCGCATGACGATGGCGTCGACGTCGTCCGGCTGGTAGTAGCCGGGGCGGACGCCGAGTTCCTCGAAGCCGAGACTCCGGTACAGTGCGATCGCCACGGGGTTGTCGGCCCTGACCTCGAGGAACACCTGGGTGACGTCCTGCTGCCGGGCCTGCTCGATGAGCGCCTGCATGAGGAGTCGTCCGAGCCCTCGTCCTCTGGCGTGCCCGGCGACGGCGATGGTCTGGATGTCGGCGTCGTCGGACCGGGACGGTGCGAAGAGACCGCCGTAGCCGGCGAGTGTCGCGTCGTCGCCGTCGACCTCCGTCGCGACGAGGTAGTAGCCGTGCGGCGACGACAGTTCGGCGCGCATCATGTCCGCCGACCACGCGTCGTTCACGAAAACGGTGTGCTCGAGCTCCATGATCGCGTCGAGGTCGGCGACACCGGCGCGGCGCAGCGACCAGCTCACGCCGTCACCCGCTTGGCGCCCGCTGACATCGTGACGTCGGGCGAGCGGAGGTACAACGGCTCCTCCCCCGCGAATCCACCATCGGTGGCGAGGAGTGCGGCGGCGACCTGTCCCAGTGCCCCGGCGGGGACGACCAGCGCGTCGAGGCGCGCGGATTCGGAGGTCGGCAGCTCGTCGGGTTTCGCCAGGGCCGGCCCTTGCACGCGGACCGGGAGGCCGGCTGCGTCGAGTCCGGCGTAGCTGGTCCAGTAGCGTTCGCGACGGCGGGCATCCGTGACCACGAGGAGCGTGGCGTCGGCTGCGGCGGAACCGGAACGGTAGGCGTCGAGCGCGATCGCGTCGTGGCTCACCACGGGGTGCACCGGGAGGCCTGCGCCGATCCCGAAGCTGCGGGCCGCGGCGATCCCGATCCGGAGTCCGGTGAACGGCCCTGGTCCCATACCCGCGACCAGCCCGGTGAGCGTGGCGACCTCGATCCCGGCGTCGTCGAGGCATCCGGCGATGAGCGTCCCGATGACCTCGGCGTGCCGCATCGGGTCGTCGGAGGACCGTTCGGCCAGCACCTCGCCACCCAGGGTGACGACGGCGACGCTCGAACCCGCGGATGTATCGATCGCCAACAGCACGTCGTCCAGCCTACCCGGCGTCGATGGCGGGGTGCCGCGAGAGCGTGAGGGTCCGGCGCTCGATCGGCTCCTCACCGGCGTCGTCCGTCGCGGGCTCGTCGCCGGCTCCGGTCGGACGCTCGATGACGAGCTCGAACCACGTGGGGACCACGCCGTCGAGTAACCCGGCTCCCCACTCCACGACGACGACGGACCGGGCGAAGTCGATGTCGAGGTCGTCGAGTTCGAGCGCCGAGCCGAGCCGGTAGGCGTCCACGTGGACGAGCGGCGGACCGCCGACGAGGCTCGGGTGCGTCCTGGCGAGCACGAAGGTGGGGCTGGTGACGGGGCCGCGGACGCCGAGTCCCTCGCCGATCCCTCGCGTGAGGGTCGTCTTGCCCGCTCCGAGCGGCCCGGTCAGGACCAGGAGCTGCCCTGCACGCAGTTCGGCGCCGAGCCGGACGCCGTACGCGTGCATCTCTTCGGGCGTCGCCGCCTCGACGGTGCCCGGGGTGAGGACGTGATCGGTCATGACCGCTCCCCGGTCGTCCGGACCACGCGCGGCCCGATGCGGGTGACGAGTTCGTAGTTGATGGTGCCGGCGGCCTCCGCCCACTCCTCGACGCGCGGCGCGCCGGACGCCGGATCGCCGAAGAGCACGGCGTCGTCACCCACCGCGACCGCGTCGTCGCCGACGTCGACGACGAACTGGTCCATCGCGATCCGCCCGGACACCTGGTAGCGGCGTCCGTTGATCATGACCGGACCGGCGTTCGAGGCGCTCCGCGGCACACCGTCGGCGTATCCGAGCGGGATGAGGGCGAGCGTCGTCGCCGTGCTGCTCCGGTAGCTGTAGTCGTAGGACACCCCGGCGCCCGGTTCGACCCGACGCACGGCGGCGACCGTCGCCCGGAGGGTCATGACGGGCCGGAGGCCGAAGGCGTCGGCCGAGCGGCCGGCGTCGTCGGTGGGTTCGAAGGGCGAGAGACCGTACACGGCGAGTCCGAGGCGGACGGCGTCGTAGCGGAGGGACGGCTCGCCGAGCGCTGCCGCCGACGCGGCGAGGTGCAGACTCCGCGGAGCGAGACCGGCCTCCGTGGCGAGGGCCACACCGCGCTCGAAGCGGACGGCGGCGGCTCGGTCGTCGTCGGTGGAGGTGTTGGAGACGTGCGAGAACAGCCCGTCGACCCGGACGAGCCCGGCGGCCTCGGCGGCTGCGGCGGCTTGGAAGAGCTCCGGCCAGTCGGCTTCGGCCGCGCCGTTCCGGCTGAGCCCGGTCTCGAGTTTGAACTGGACGACCGGCACGACGGACGGCCGATCCCGAGCGGCCTCGATCACGCGGTCGAGCTGCGCGACTGACGACAGACCGAGGTCGATCCCGGCGTCGAGTGCGGCGCCGAAGGCGGCCTGCGGGCCGTGCAGCCAGGCGAGGATCGGTGCCGTGATCCCGGCGGCACGCAGCGCGACGCCCTCCGTGATGTCGGCGACGCCCAAGCGATCGGCCCCGGCCTCGACCGCCGCGCGGGCGATCGCCTCGGCACCGTGCCCGTAGGCGTCGGCCTTGACGACGACGATGAGTTCACCGACGCCGGTCAGCTCGCGCAGACGACGGACGTTGTGGCGCAGGGCGTCCAGGTCGATGATCGCCTCGCGGGTCGGTCGCTCGTCGTGCTCGGACACGGGCGTCATCCCTCCCGCTCCGCGACGACGAACGCGACGGCGACCCCGGCGTCGTGGGTCATGGTCAGGTGCATGCTCGTGATCCCCCGCTCGGCCACGACACCAGCCGTGACGCCGGACAGCGCGAAGTCGGGCTTCCCCTCCGGGCCGTTCACGATCGCCATCTCCTGCCACCGGATACCGTCCGAGGAACCCAGTGCTTTGATGAGCGCCTCCTTGGCGGCGAACCGTCCGGCGAGGGACCGCAGCGGCAGGTCGCGTTCCGACGGGACGAAGAGCCTGGCCAGCAGGTTCGGGGTGCGCGTGATCGCCCGTTCGAACCGTGCGAGGTCGACCAGGTCCACCCCGATGCCGATGATCATCCCTCTACTCTACGGCCGTCCTGCGCGGCCCGGTGGCCCGCTCGACGGGCCACCTCGGACCCCGCGGACCGCCCCTACTCGACCGTGACGGACTTCGCGAGGTTGCGCGGCTGGTCGACGTCGAGGCCCTTCGCCGTCGCGAGCTCCATCGCGAAGATGTGCAGCGGGATGACGGCGAGCAGGGGCTCGAACAGCGGACCGGCGAGCGGGATCGGGATGACCTCGTCGGCCGAGGGCAGGACGGCGGCGTCGCCCTGCTCCGCGATCGCGATGACCCGGGCACCACGTGCGCGGATCTCCTCGATGGTCGAGATGACCTTCGGGTGCAGGATCGCCGAGCCACGTGGGCTCGGGACGACGACGAAGACGGGCTGGCCCGGTTCGATCAGGGCGATCGGGCCGTGCTTGAGCTCGCCACCGGCGAAGCCTTCAGCGTGGATGTACGCGAGCTCCTTGAGCTTCAGCGCACCCTCGAGCGCGATCGGGTACCCCACGTGGCGGCCGAGGAAGAGCACCGCGCGGGAGTCGGCCATCCAGTGGGCGAGCTGCGCGATCTTCTCGGAGGCGCCGAGGATGCTGGCGATCTTGTCGGGCACGGCCTGCAGCTCCTCGACCTGCGACGCCAGGAACTGCGGAGTCTGGGTGCCGCGGACCCGCGCGAGGTGCAGCCCGAACAGGTACAGCGCCGTGATCTGAGCGGTGAACGCCTTCGTGGACGCGACCGCGACCTCGGGCCCCGCGTGGGTGTACACCACGGCGTCCGACTCGCGCGCGATCGTGGCGCCCTGGGTGTTGCAGATCGACAGCGTCTTCGCGCCGGACTCGCTCGCGAAACGCACCGCCATGAGCGTGTCCATGGTCTCGCCCGACTGGCTCACCGAGATGACGAGCGTGCGCGCGTCGATGACCGGGTCGCGGTAGCGGAACTCGTGGCTCAGCTCGACGGTGACCGGGATCCCGGCCCAGCGCTCGATCGCGTAGGTGCCGACCGTGCCCGCGTAGGCGGCGGTGCCACACGCGATGATCACGATGCGGTTGATGTCGAGGAAGAGCTCGTCGAGACCGGCGAGTTCGGGGATGACGACCTGGCCGCCCTCGACCCGTCCGCGGATCGTGTTCGCGACCGCGTCGGGCTCCTCGCTGATCTCCTTCGCCATGAAGCTCGACCAGCCGCCCTTGTCGGCCGCCGAAGCGTCCCACTGGATCTCGAACGGCTCGGTCACGACGTGGTTGCCGGAGAAGTCGGTGACCGTCACGTCGTCAGGCGTGATGACGACCATCTGGTCCTGACCGATCGCGACCGCGCGCTGGGTGTACTGCACGAACGCGGCGACGTCCGACCCGAGGAAGTTCTCGCCGTCGCCGAGCCCGATGACGAGCGGCGAGTTCCGACGCGCACCGATGACGACGCCGGGCAGGTCCTGGTGCATGGCGAGCAGCGTGAAGGCGCCGTCCAGGCGAGCGACGACACGACGGAAGGCCTCGGTGAGGTCGCCGGTGGAACGGTACTCGCGGCCGATGAGCACGGCGGCGATCTCGGTGTCGGTGTCGCTCTCGAAGGTGAAGCCGTCTGCGAGGAGCTCTGCGCGCAGCTCGGCGAAGTTCTCGATGATGCCGTTGTGGATGAGCGCGAGGCGTCCTTCGTCACCGAGGTGCGGGTGCGCGTTGCGGTCCGTCGGTCCACCATGGGTCGCCCAACGGGTGTGACCGATACCGGTCGAGCCCGGCGCGATGGGGTTCGCGGCCAGGTCCTCGGTGAGGACGGCCAGCTTCCCGGCGCGCTTCCGGGTGTTCAGCGAACCCGTCGCGTCGAGCACGGCGATCCCGGCCGAGTCGTACCCCCGGTACTCGAGCCGCTTGAGTCCGCCCATGAGGACGTCCACCGTCTTGTCGTTCCCGACGTACCCTACGATTCCACACATGTAGAGCAGCATAATCGGGCGATTTTGCGAGGATCCTGCACCAACCTCGAGGTGCCGGCGCTCAGCCTCGGAGCAGGACGGTCTTGCCGAGATCCACCGGTTCCCGGGCCCTTCCCCTGCCGCTGCTCAGAGCTTGCGGAGCAGCACCGAGGACACCGTGTGATCGGAGTCCTTCCGCAGCACGAGCTTGGCGCGTGAGCGGGTCGGGCGGATGTTGTCGATGAGGTTCGGCTCGTTGATCGAGCGCCAGAACCCCCGCGCCTGATCGGCCGCCTCCTCATCGGAGAGCTCGGCGAACACGTTGAAGAAGGAGTTCGGGTTCGAGAACGCGCCCCGCTTGAGCGCCATGAAGCGGTCGACGTACCAGGACTCGATGTCGCGCGTCCGTGCGTCGACGTAGATGCTGAAGTCGAACAGGTCGCTGATCGCGAGTCCGCTCGCCGTCGCAGCCGGCTGCAGCACGTTCAAACCCTCGACGATCAGGACGTCGGGGCGCCGGACGACGACCTGCGCCGTCGGGATGATGTCGTAACGCAGGTGCGAGTAGAACGGTGCCCGCACCTCGGCGGCACCGCTCTTCACCGCGGTGATGAACCGCAGCAGCGCGCGCCGGTCGTAGGACTCGGGGAAGCCCTTGCGATCCATGATGCCGCGCCGCTGGAGCTCCTCGTTCGGGTAGAGGAAGCCGTCGGTCGTCACGAGTTCGACGTGCGGGGTGTCCGGCCAGCGCGACAGCAGTTCGCGCAGCAGCCGCGCGATCGTCGACTTGCCGACGGCCACGGAACCCGCCACACCGATCACGAACGGCGTCCGGAGCGCCTGGTCGCCGAGGAACCGGCTCGTCGCTCGCCCGAGGTCCTGGGTGCCCTTCGCGTACAGGCTCAGCAGCCGGCTGAGCGGCACGTAGACCTCCTCGACCTCCCGCATGTCGAGACGGTCGCCGAGGCCACGGATCTGCACGACCTCGGTCTCGCTGAGCGGTGTGGCCGTCTCCGGAGCGAGTCGCGCCCATTCGGCACGGTCGATCTCCACGTAGGGCGTCGGCTGCCCGGAGGCACCGCCCGTCGTCGTCGAAGTCATGCGATCACTCTTCCACAGCTGAGGTGCCGACCCGCCGCCGGACGACTCAGATGGCGAGTCGCTCGCGGACGACGTCGGCGAGGCGGTGCGCCAGGCGATCGGCGGTCGGCTGGTCGGCCGCCTCGACCATGACCCGGACGAGCTGCTCGGTGCCGGACGGCCGCAACAGCACGCGTCCGTCGTCTCCGAGCTCGGCTTCGGCAGCCTGTACGGCAGCGTCGACGACCTCGTCGCCGACGAGGCGCGTGCGGTCGACACCCGTGACGTTGACGAGGATCTGCGGGTACACCTGCATCACCGCGGCGAGCTCCGCGAGCGTCTTCCCGGTGCGCGCCATCTCGGCCACGATGTGCAGGCCGGTGAGGATGCCGTCGCCGGTGGTCGCGTAG
Source organism: Plantibacter sp. CFBP 8798 (assembly GCF_014841195.1). NCBI lineage: Bacteria > Bacillati > Actinomycetota > Actinomycetes > Micrococcales > Microbacteriaceae > Plantibacter > Plantibacter sp. CFBP 8798. The sequence goes on along the minus strand of NZ_JACYTS010000001.1, from coordinate 1,382,169 downwards.
TCGGCCATGATCACGTGGCCCGACTGCTCACCGCCGAGCGAATAGGCGTTCGCGTTCATCGCCTCGAGGACGTAGCGGTCGCCGACCCCGGTCTGGACGACGTTGATGCCGTGCTCGCGCATCGCGACGTGCAGGCCGAGGTTGCTCATCACCGTGGCGACGAGCGTGTCGTCCTTGAGCTTGCCGCGCTCCTGCATCGAGACGGCGAGGATGGCCATGATCTGGTCGCCGTCGACGACCTTGCCCGCAGCGTCGACCGCGAGGCAACGGTCGGCGTCGCCGTCGTGTGCGATGCCGAGGTCGGCACCGTGCTCGAGGACCGCCTTGGACAGGAGGTCGAGGTGCGTGGAGCCGACGCCGTCGTTGATGTTCATGCCGTCGGGGTCGTTGCCGATGATCGTGACCTTGGCCCCGGCGTCGCGGAAGGTCTCCGGCGACACTCCCGCGGCCGCGCCGTGCGCGCAGTCGAGGACGACATGGATGCCGTCCAGGCCGTTCGGGAGGCTGCCGAGCAGGTGGAGGACGTAGCGGTCCTCGGCGTCGGCGAAGCGGATGATCCGGCCGACGTCTGCGCCGGTCGGGCTGAGCTTGGGGCGGTCGAGGTACTCCTCGATCCGGCGTTCCACGGCGTCGGGCAGCTTCGTGCCGCCGCGGGCGAAGATCTTGATCCCGTTGTCGGGCGCGGGGTTGTGCGAGGCGGAGATCATCACACCGAAGTCGGCGTCGATGTCGGCGATGAGGAACGCCGTCGCGGGCGTGGGCAGCACGCCTGCCTCGAGCACGTCGACACCCGAGGACGCCAGGCCCGCCGCGACGGCGGCGGACAGGAACTCGCCGGAGATACGTGGGTCGCGTGCGAGCACGGCGACCGGACGCTTCCCGGCGGCACGGCGGGCCTCAGCACTACGGCCTTGCCCAAGCACCACTGCGGTGGCTTGGGCAAGGCCGAGAGCGAGGTCTGCCGTCAGGTCGGCGTTCGCGAGTCCGCGTACGCCGTCGGTACCAAACAGCTGAGGCATCGAGCTTCGCTTGTCTTGAGAGCGCTTAGCGCTTCGAGAACTGCGGAGCCTTACGGGCCTTCTTGAGTCCGGCCTTCTTGCGCTCCTTGACGCGAGCGTCACGGGAGAGGAAGCCGGCCTTCTTCAGGGTGGCGCGGTTGTTCTCCTCGTCGATCTGGTTCAGCGAGCGAGCGATGCCGAGGCGCAGCGCGCCGGCCTGGCCCGAGGGGCCACCACCGGAGATGCGTGCGATGACGTCGTAGCCGCCGGCCAGGTCGAGGACGGTGAACGGGTCGTTGATGAGCTGCTGGTGCAGCTTGTTCGGGAAGTAGTCCTCGAGCGTGCGGCCGTTGACCGTGATGGTGCCGCTGCCGGGGACGAGGCGCACGCGGGCGATGGCCTGCTTGCGACGGCCGACGGCTGCGCCGGGGACGCTCAGCACGGCGCGAGGCGCGGTGACTGCTGCTTCGGGAGCCGACTCGGTGGAGTAGCTCTGCGGGGTCTCTTCGATGGAATCTGCGATGTTCGCCACTGTGTAATCCTTTTTTCTTGTCCGGTGCTTACTGGGCGACCTGGTCGAGCGTGAACGGCTTGGGCTGCTGAGCGGCGTGCGGGTGCTCGCTGCCCGTGTAGACCTTGAGCTTCTTGAGCTGGTCGCGGCCGAGCGTGTTCTTCGGCAGCATGCCGCGGATCGCCTTCTCGACGGCGCGGATCGGGTTCTTCTCGAGGAGCTCGGCGTAGGTGACGGCCGAGAGCCCGCCCGGGTAACCGGAGTGGCGGTAGGCCTTCTTCTGCAGGAGCTTGGCGCCGGTGAGGGCCACCTTGTCCGCGTTGATGATGATGACGAAGTCGCCACCGTCCATGTGAGGGGAGAAGGTCGCCTTGTGCTTGCCGCGCAGGAGCGCTGCAGCGTGGCTGGCCAGGCGGCCGAGGACCACGTCGGTGGCGTCGATGACGACCCAGTCGTGCGTGATCTCACTGGCCTTCGGGGAATACGTGCGCGTCACAATAGTGCTGCTTTCTGGTCGGAGTTGGTCGTTCGTGAATCCCGCTCCTGTTGGGTGTTCCGAACGGAACGCCCGAGGTGGAGGGCTCAACTTCGGGTACCGCGCCGCAGAAGGCGCAGGCACCAACGGGAGAGTCTACGCGACGACGTCCCGGCGGTCAATTCCCACCGGGAACCTCACTCGGCGCTCGCCTCCACCTGCTCGTGGCTCCGCCGCTGACGGGTCTCGGCGGCCCGCGCGTGCAGCAGCCCCGGCTCGGGGTAACCGATCTCGACGAGGGTGAGTCCGCGCGCCGGCATCACCCGGAAATCGATCTCCCGCCGCCCGCCGTCGCGGAGCCGGACGACCTCCTCGAGCGACATGCGCCCCTCCCCCACGGCGACGCAAGCGCCGACGAGCGCCCGCACCATGCTGTGGCAGAACGCGTCGGCGGTGAGGCTAGCCACGAGCACGCCCGCCTCGTCCCGCTCCCAGCTGAAGGACTGCAGGGTTCGGATGGTCGTCGCGCGTGGTCTCGGTTTGCAGTACGCCTGGAAGTCGTGGAGCCCGACGAGCGAGGTGGCCGCCCGGTGGAGCAGCTCCACGTCGAGCGACGCCGTCGTCCAGCTCGTCGTCCGCCGGAGGATCGGGTCTTTGCGGACGTCGGCGTCCGCGAGGCGGTAGCGATAGTGACGCCAGACCGCCGAGAAGCGCGCGTCGAAGCCCTCCGACGCCGGTTCCGCCGTGTGGATCACGACGTCGCGGTCCATCCCGAGCACGCCGTTCAGTCGACGCACGAGGAGGGAGCTCGCGGTCTCGTTCCGCGGCGTACCGTCGTGGAACTCGGCGTGGCGCCCCTGCAATCGCGTGATCTTCGCGAGCTGCGGCTCGGTGAGGTCGAGGTGCGCCACCTGACCGGCCGCGTGCACCCCGGCATCCGTCCGTCCGGCCACCACGAACCGCGGCATCGGCGGGACGGTCTTGCCGAGCACGCGATACAGCGCCTCCTCCAGGACCCCCTCGACCGTCCGGAGCCCCGGCTGCTTCGCCCATCCGGCGAAGTCCGTGCCGTCGTACGCGATGGCGAGCCGGAACCGCTGGGTCGGGAGGACCTCCGCTGCCGCGACCTGCTCAGCGCTCACGGACGTACGCCAGATCACGCGTCGTCGCGACGAAGCCCTGTCGTTCGTACAACCCGAGTGCACCCGTAGGGCTGGCCGTGTCGACCTCCAGGGTCGCCCGCTCGAGGCCGGCTGCCTGGATCCGGCGAAGCGCGGTGGCCAGCAGAGCCGGTGCGAGTCGTCGGCCACGCCAGTCGCGCACGGTCCCGACGAGGGCGATGTACGCGCTGGTGAACCCCTGCGCGGACCAGCTGTCCTCGTCCACCTCGGCCAGCGTGAAGCCGACGACCCGTCCGTCGTCGTCGATCGCGACCACCGAGAGGTCGTCGCGGAAGTGGGATCCGCCGACGAACTGCGCCCACATCGTCGGGACCGTCTCCAGGCTGCCCCAGTGGTCCCGGAACGAGTCGTTCCGAGCCTCCCTCGTGCGTTCGGCCACGTCCGGGTGGTACGCCTCGAGTCGGACACCGTCGGGCACGTCGATCTCGTCGACGGGCGCGGAGAGATCGCGTTCCATGATCGTGAAGTACCGCGCCACGGCGAAGCCGAACCGCTCCAACAGGCGCGCCGCCCCCGGGTTCCGTTCGTCGACGTAGGCACGGGACGAAGCTGGAGCACCCGTCTCGACGGAGGCCAGCTGCTGCTCGGACCGTTCCAGTGACCACGCGAGCAGCGCTCGGCCGATCCCCCGCTCACGCCGCGCGGGATGCACGCCGCCGAAGACGTACGAATACACGGACACGTCTCGCGAGGGCGACAGGATCACCATCGCGTAGGCGACCAGCGTGCCGTCGGCGGCGATCGCCAGCAGGCTGTCCGCAGCCATGTCGATCCACGCGTGGTCGAACTGGTCCGCGATCTCGTCGCGGCTCGTCACCCGGTGGGGGTTGTCGAACGGGTCCATGGCACGGCACAGCGCCACGATGTCGTCGATGTCCGCGCGGACCGCCGGACGCCAGTGATCGACGTCGGGGTGCTGTGGCAGGGCCGGCCGGCCGGCCGGAACGGCGGGAGTGGTACTCATGTCTCCAGCCTAGGACACCGTGGAAGCGCCGCCAGGAACGACGGAACCCCGCCCTCCACGTGGAGAGCGGGGTTCCGTTCGTGTGTCGCTGAACCTACTTGGCGTCCTTCGCGGGAGCCTCGTCGGTGGTCTCGCCGGCGTCGACGGACTCGCCGTCGGTCTCGGTCGCCTCGACGGCTTCCGTCGCCTCTGCGTCGGCTTCGACCTCGGCGGGGGTCTCCTCGGCCGGAGCCTCGTCGACCGGCGCTGCGGCGTGCTTCGCGGACTGCTTGGCCGGCTTCGCCTTCGGCGTGACGGGCTCGAGGACGAGCTCGATCACGGCCATCGGAGCGTTGTCGCCCTTGCGGTAACCGGTCTTGATGATGCGCGTGTAGCCACCCTGACGGTCGGCGACGAGGGGCGCGATCTCCGTGAAGAGCTCGTGGACGACGCTCTTGTCGGTGATGGTCGCGAGCACCCGACGGCGGGCGTGCAGGTCGCCGCGCTTCGCGAAGGTGATCAGGCGCTCAGCGAGCGGACGCAGGCGCTTCGCCTTGGTCTCGGTGGTCTGGATGCGCTTGTGGGTGAACAGCGCAGCAGCGAGGTTGGCGAGCAGGAGACGCTCGTGGGCAGGTCCGCCTCCGAGGCGGGGTCCCTTGGTGGGAGTAGGCATTCTTGTCTCTCTTCAGGTTGGAAAGTCGTCAGGTGGATCGCGTGCTAGGAGACGGTCTCGTCGTCGTAGCCGCTGTAGAAGTGGGCGCCGTCGAACCCGGGAACCGAGTCCTTCAGGGAGAGGCCCATTTCGGTGAGCTTGTCGCGAACTTCATCCACCGACTTCTGTCCGAAGTTGCGGATGTTCATGAGCTGCGTCTCCGACAGCGCGACGAGCTCGCTGACGTTGTTGATGCCCTCGCGCTTGAGGCAGTTGTACGAGCGCACGGAGAGGTCGAGGTCCTCGATCGGGATCGAGAGCTCGCCCGGCAGCACGGCGTCGACCGGCGCGGGGCCGATCTCGATGCCCTCTGCGGCGGTGTTGAGCTCGCGAGCCAGGCCGAACAGCTCGGTCAGCGTACGACCGGCCGACGCGATGGCGTCGCGCGGCGTGATGGCCGGCTTCGACTCGACGTCGACGACCAGGCGGTCGAAGTCGGTGCGCTCACCGGCACGAGTCGCCTCGACGCGGTAGGTCACCTTGAGGACGGGCGAGTAGATCGAGTCGACGGGGATCTGACCGGCTTCGCTGAACTCGTTGCGGTTCTGCGTGGCCGACACGTAGCCGCGGCCACGCTCGATCGTGAGCTCGAGCTCGAACTTCGCCTTGTCGTTGAGGGTCGCGATGACGAGGTCCGGGTTGTGGACCTCGACGCCGGCCGGAGCCGAGATGTCGGCTGCGGTGACCTGGCCTGCGCCGGTCTTGCGGAGATACGCCGTGATCGGCTCGTCGTGCTCACTGGAGACGACGAGGCCCTTGATGTTCAGGATGATCTCGGTGACGTCTTCCTTGACACCGGGGATCGTGCTGAACTCGTGCAGCACGCCGTCGATGCGGATGCTGGTGACGGCTGCTCCCGGAATGGACGACAGCAGGGTGCGACGGAGCGAGTTCCCGAGGGTGTACCCGAAGCCTGGCTCGAGCGGCTCGATGATGAACCGGCTGCGGAACTCCGAGATGGATTCTTCGGTGAGCGTAGGGCGCTGTGCGATGAGCACTATGGATTCCTTTCGGCTAAGTGTCCGCTATATGACACTTGCGTTGGCGAGGTAGTGAATGGTGTTCGCTGGCCCTGGTCACCAGGACCATGCCGTGATCCGTCCGCGGCGATCAGACGATCGCTACGGACGGATCACGGCCGGTGAACCGAAGGAATTAGACGCGGCGACGCTTCGGGGGGCGGCAGCCGTTGTGTGCCTGAGGCGTGACGTCGTTGATCGAGCCGACCTCGAGGCCTGCGGCCTGGAGGGAACGGATCGCGGTCTCGCGGCCGGAGCCGGGTCCCTTGACGAAGACGTCGACCTTCTTCATGCCGTGCTCCTGCGCCTGACGAGCAGCCGACTCGGCGGCGAGCTGTGCGGCGAACGGGGTCGACTTGCGCGAACCCTTGAAGCCGACGCCACCGGACGAAGCCCAGCTGATGACCGCGCCCGAGGGGTCGGTGATCGAGACGATCGTGTTGTTGAACGTCGACTTGATGTGGGCCTGGCCCACGGCGATGTTCTTCTTTTCCTTCTTACGCGGCTTCCGAACGGCCGACTTTGGTGCTGCCATGAATATCTCCTGAGTCCTATGACGAGGCGACTAGGCGGGGCCTAGCGAGCCTTCTTCTTGCCGGCGACGGTGCGCTTCGGGCCCTTGCGGGTGCGCGCGTTGGTCTTGGTGCGCTGGCCGCGGACCGGAAGTCCACGACGGTGACGGATGCCCTGGTAGGACCCGATCTCCACCTTGCGGCGGATGTCGGCGGCGACCTCACGGCGGAGGTCACCCTCGACCTTGAAGGTGCCCTCGATGTAATCGCGCAGGGCGATCAACTGGTCATCGGTGAGATCCTTCACGCGGATGTCTCCGCTGATGCCGGTGTCGGCGAGGGTCTTGAGTGACCGCGTGCGGCCAACACCGTAGATGTACGTCAGTGCAACTTCCACGCGCTTGTCGCGTGGGATGTCTACGCCGGCGAGACGTGCCATGGTGGCTTCTCCTAGGAGTTGTGGAGGTGTGGAGCAGTTCCGGTGCTCGGGCCTCCGACCCGAGGTGTCACCCGCGGCGCACGATGTGCTGCGGGATCTGGAACTGCCGTTAGAGGGGTGGTGCTGTGGTGCTCAGGGCTGCGTGCTGCAGATCCTCTGAGATCAACCCTGGCGCTGCTTGTGGCGCGGGTTCTCGCAGATGACCATGACGCGGCCGTTGCGACGGATGACCTTGCACTTGTCGCAGATCTTCTTGACGCTGGGCTTGACCTTCATAGTTCTCTCTTTTCGCTGTCATCGTGCCGGGCCCACCACCGGATGGTGGCGGCGCGTCCGGCCGTTACTTACAGCGCGACCTACTTGTAGCGGTAGACGATCCGACCACGGGTCAGGTCGTAGGGGGTCAGTTCCACGATCACGCGGTCCTCTGGGAGGATGCGGATGTAGTGCTGACGCATTTTGCCCGAAATGTGGGCAAGTACCTTGTGTCCGTTGGTCAGCTCAACGCGGAACATCGCGTTGGGCAGAGCCTCGACCACTTGGCCCTCGATCTCGATGACGCCGTCTTTTTTGGCCATAGCCTCACTGTCGCTCAGGTTGAGTCGCACTGGTCGTGCGGATGGATTGCGGTGCGGATGTCGGCTCGCCGAAGGCATGCAGAAAGCACCAAAGATCGATTCTATGCTATGTTTCCGGGTTTCGCCAACTCGACGTCGGCCAGGGCCCGTCAGTCGGTGCGGGAGCGCAGCGCGTCGTTGATCTGCGCCGTGAGACCGGCGTCCATCGGCAGCGGGCGTCCGTCCACGGCACGCACCGGCGCGGCCAGTCGGACGCTGGAGAGCAGCCATGCCGCCTCCGCGTCGAGCACGTCCTCCGGTGTCAGCATCCGGTACTCGTGCGGGAACCCCTGCTCCTCGAGATGGGCCCAGAGCGCGAGCTGCGTGGTGCCGGGCAGGATCCCACTCGACGGAGGCGGTGTCACGAAACTGCCGCCGATCCGCACGACCACGGTGGAGGTCGGGCCCTCGAGGACGAAGCCGTCGCTGCTGACGAAGAGCACGTCGTCCGCTCCACGTCGGTGCGCCTCCCGGAGCGCGGCCATGTTGACCGCGTACGACAGCGTCTTGGCGCCGGCGAGCAGCCACGGCGAACGCTCCTGCACATCGCTCGCGAGACCGCGGTCGAGCAGGACGACCTCGATGCCGTTCTCACGCTCGGGGAAGCCGTCAGCCGGCGTCGCCGAGATCCACGCGGTCGGGCGCCCGCCACTCCCCCGCGTCACGACGAGTCGGACGGCGCTCTGATCGACGTCGGGGAGTTCCGCGATCGCGCGCGAGATCGCGAGCCGCCACTGTGCGTGGTTCGGCGCGGGCAGATCGAGGATGGTCGCCGACTCGGTCAGCCGATCGAGATGCGCGTCGACCGACTGCGGGTGCCGGCCGACGACACCGATCGTCTCGAAGATCCCGTCCCCCCGCGCGGGGCCCAGATCGAAGACGCTCAAGACGCCGGACCCGTCGCCGGCCGGCGTGATCGTGGCCGCGAGGTCGGCGTCGTCGATGACGGTGTCCGCTGGGAGGACGTCGAGAAGGAACACGATCGGCACGCTCATGCCGAGCAACTCTACCGGGACGGACGAGGTCGGGACGGCGACCGGGCTGACGCTCGGTCAGGCGGGACGGACCGGGGTGACGCCGAACGCGGCGAGAGCCTCGGCGCCGCCGTCGTGAGCGGTCAGGACCCAGATGCCGTCGCGGTGCACGGCGACGCTGTGCTCCCAGTGCGCAGCCGAACCACCGTCGAGCGTGGCGACGGTCCATTCGTCGTCACGGACGAAGGTGTCGGGGCTCCCGGCGACCACCATCGGTTCGATGGCCACCACGAGTCCGGGCTTCACTTCGGGGCCACGCTGGCGGACACGGTAGTTGAACACCGGCGGCGCCTCGTGCATCGTGCGTCCGATGCCGTGCCCCACGTAGTCGGTGAGGATCCCGTAGGGCTTCCCCTCGGGCGAGTGGTCCTCGACGTACTCCTCGATCGCGGCACCGACCTGGTTGAGGTGTCGGGCGGTCGCGAGCTCGGCGATCCCGGCCCACAGCGAACCCTCCGTCACCGCCGAGAGCCGCTCGCGCTCGGTGACGAGCTCCGGGCGCGTGGGATCCGGCAGCACGATGGTCATCGCGGAGTCGCCGTTCCAGCCGTCGATCTCGGCGCCGCTGTCGATCGACACGATGTCGCCCGCCTGCAGCACGCGTGACCCGGGGATGCCGTGGACCACGTCCTCGTTGACCGAGGTGCAGACCGTGTGCCGATAGCCGGGGACGAGCTTGAAGTTGGAGTGCCCGCCGGCCGCGACGATGGCCGCCTCGGCAGCCGCATCGAGTTGCAGCGTCGTCACCCCGGGGGCGACGAGCGCGCGCACTGCATCGAGCGAGGCCGCTGTGGCCAGCCCCGGCGCGAGCATCGCGCGGATCTGGTCAGGGGTCTTGTAGATCGACTTCCGGAACACCGTGGTGGACGTGTCCGTGCGTCAGACGGCCGGGACGATGATGCCGCGGGCGGCGAGGGCGGCATCGATCCGCGCGGTGACCTCGTCGACCTCACCGAGGCCGTCGACCGCCACGACGAGCCCGCGAGCGGTGAAGACCTCGATCAGCGGCGCGGTCTCGTGTGCGTAGAGGTCGAGCCGGTGGCGGATGACCTCTTCCGTGTCGTCGGTGCGACCCTGCTCGGCGGCACGCTTGAGGAGTCGAGCGACGACTTCTTCTGTGTCGGCCTGCAGCTGCACGACAGCATTGAGGCTCGCGTCGTTCTCCGCGAGCAGCGCGTCCAGCGCGACCACCTGGTCGGTGGTCCGCGGATACCCGTCGAGCAAGAACCCCTCGACGGCGTCGGGCTGGTGGAGCCGGTCGCGGACGATCTCGTTCGTCAACGAGTCGGGAACGTACCCGCCCTCGCTCACGATCGCCTGGACCTGCTTCCCGAGCGCCGTACCCTCCTTGATGTTCGCGCGGAAGATGTCGCCCGTCGAGATCGCGGGGATGTCGAAGCGCTCCGCGAGGAAGGCCGCCTGGGTGCCCTTGCCGGATCCCGGAGGACCGACGATGAGCAGACGGGGCTTGCCGGCTGCCGCGCTCAACGCAGGAGCCCTTCGTAGTGACGCTGCTGGAGCTGCGAGTCGATCTGCTTGACCGTCTCGAGCCCGACACCGACGATGATGAGGATCGATGCGCCGCCGAACGGGAAGTTGGCGTTCGCGCCCACCAACGCCAGGGCGATGAGCGGCAGGAGCGCGATCAACCCCAGGTAGATCGATCCGGGCAGGGTCACGCGGGTCAGCACGTAGTCGAGGTATTCGGCCGTCGGGCGTCCGGCACGGATGCCGGGGATGAACCCGCCGTACTTCTTCATGTTGTCGGCGACCTCTTCGGGGTTGAAGGTGATCGCGACGTAGAAGTAGGTGAAGCCGACGATGAGCAGGAAGTACATGAGCATGTACAGCGGGTGGTCGCCCTTGGTGAGGTACTGCTGGATCCACAGGACCCAGGGTGCCGGGGTGCCGGTCGTCGGCTGGTTGAACTGCGCGATGAGGGCCGGCAGGTACAGGATCGACGACGCGAAGATGACGGGCACCACACCGGCCATGTTGACCTTGATGGGGATGTAGGTGTTGTTGCCGCCGTACGTCCGGCGTCCGACCATGCGCTTCGCGTACTGCACCGGGATGCGACGTTGCGACTGCTCGACGAAGACGACGAGTCCGACGATCACGAGGCCGACGGCGAGTACGAGGAGGAAGACCTCCGGGCCCTTCGCGGTCCAGATGGCGGCCAGCGAGCCCGGGAAGGTGGCTGCGATCGAGGTGAAGATGAGGAGCGACATGCCGTTGCCGACGCCGCGCTCGGTGACGAGCTCGGCCATCCACATGACGAGGCCGGTGCCCGCGGTCATGGTGACGACCATGAGGAGCATGCCGTACCAGGTGCCGCCCTGGGCGGTGATGAGGTCGGCGCAGACGCCGCCCTGGTTGCCGAACAGTGCACCGCTCTTGGCGACCGTGATGAGCGTCGTCGACTGGAGGATGCCGAGGAAGATCGTGAGGTACCGCGTGTACTGCGTCAGCTTGCCCTGGCCGGCCTGACCTTCTTTGTGCAGCGTCTCGAAGTGCGGGATGACCACGCGGAGGAGCTGGACGATGATCGACGCGGTGATGTAGGGCATGATGCCCAGCGCGAAGATGGAAAGTTGAAGGAGCGCGCCACCACTGAAGAGGTTGACGAGCTCGTAGAGGCCTGATGCGCCGGCGGCCTGCTGGTTCGCGAGGCACTGCTGCACGTTCGGGAAGTTCACGAACGGAGCGGGGATGAAGGACCCCAGCCGGTAGATGGCGATGATCCCGAGCGTGAACCCGATCTTGCGACGAAGATCCGGGGTCCGGAAGATCCGGCCGATGGCGCTGAACAAAAGGGGCCTCCTGTGAGATGTTGCGGGGTCGGCCCGGGTGACCGGCATGATGCCGGCCACCCGAGTGAGCTCCTGTGCGGAGCCGGCCGAGGGCTACTTGACGCTGCCCCCGGCTGCCACGATCTTCTGCTCAGCTGAGCCGGAGACCTTGTCAACCGCGACATTCAGCTTAACCGAGATGTCACCGTTTCCGAGAACCTTGACCTTCTCGTTCTTCCGGACGGCACCCTTGGCGACGAGGTCCACCGTGGTGACGTCGCCACCCTTCGGGTACAGCTCGGCGAGCTTCTCCAGGTTCACGACCTGGTACTCGACGCGGAAGGGGTTCTTGAAGCCACGGAGCTTCGGGGTGCGCATGTGCAGCGGCATCTGCCCACCCTCGAAGCCGACCTTGACGTTGTAACGCGCCTTCGTACCCTTGGTACCGCGACCAGCGGTCTTACCCTTGGACGCCTCACCACGGCCGACGCGCATCCGGGACTTCTTGGCTCCGGCGGCCGGACGCAGGTGGTGCACCTTCAGGACCTGCTCGCGCTTCTCAGCGGGCTCGTCCTTCGCGGGCTTCTTGGCGGCAGCAGCCTTGGGGGCAGCCTTCGCCTTGGGCTCGGCCTTCGCGGCAGCCGTCTTCGGAGCTGCCTTCGCAGCGGCCTTGGGGGCCTTCTCCTCAGTGGTTTCGTTCTTCTCAGCCATTAGTCGATCTCCTCAACCTGTACGAGGTGAGCAACAGTGTTCACGTAGCCGCGGTTCTGCGCGTTGTCCGGGCGGACGACGACAGCACCGATGCGACGGAGACCCAGGCTGCGAAGCGTGTCGCGCTGGTTCTGCTTCTCACTAATTCTGCCCTTGATCTGGGTGATCCTCAGCTGGGCCATCAGGCACCTACCTTCGCAGCAGCGGCCGCCTGAACGGCCTCTGCCTCTGCACGGAGCAGGCGGGCCGGAGCGACCTGGTCGAACTCGAGACCACGACGGGCTGCAACGGCACGAGGTTCCTCGAGCTGCTTCAGCGCCGTGACGGTCGCGTGGACGATGTTGATCGTGTTGGACGAACCGAGCGACTTGCTCAGCACGTCGTGGATGCCGGCGCACTCGAGGACGGCGCGGACGGGACCACCGGCGATGACACCGGTACCAGCGGCGGCGGGGCGCAGGAGCACCACACCGGCTGCTGCCTCACCCTGGGTGGGGTGCGGGATGGTCGAGCCGACGCGCGGGACGCGGAAGAAGTTCTTCTTCGCCTCTTCGACGCCCTTCGCGATCGCGAGCGGGACTTCGCGAGCCTTGCCGTAGCCGACGCCGACCATGCCGTTGCCGTCACCGACGACCACGAGGGCGGTGAAGCTGAAGCGACGACCACCCTTCACGACCTTCGAGACACGGTTGATGGTCACGACGCGCTCCAGGAACTGGCTCTTGTCGCTGTCGCGGCTACCGCGGTCGCGGTTGGGGTTGCGCTCGCGGCCTCCGCGGCGCGCCTCGCGCGGCTCGCGGTCGCCGGTGGGCGCCGTCGATGCCGCGGTCTCGACCGGGGCCTCGGCCACGGTCGCCACAGGCTCTTGCTGCTGCTTGTTGTCTTCGCTCACAGGTTCAATCCGCCCTCTCGAGCACCATCGGCAATTGCTGCCACGCGACCTGCGTAGCGGTTGCCTCCACGGTCAAATACGACATCGTCGATGCCGGCTGCCTTGGCACGCTCGGCGATGAGTTCGCCGACCTTGCGCGACTTGGCGGTCTTGTCGCCGTCGAACGTCCGGAGGGTGTCCTCCATGGTCGAGGCGGAGACGAGGGTGTGACCCTTCGTGTCATCGACAACCTGCACGAACACGTGACGGGCTGAACGGTTGACGACGAGGCGCGGACGGACCGCGGTGCCCTCGACCTTCTTGCGCAGACGCGTGTGGCGACGGCCACGTGCGGCAGTCTTCGTTGGACGAGCCATGGTTACTTACCAGCCTTTCCGGCCTTGCGACGCACGATCTCGCCGGCGTAGCGCACACCCTTGCCCTTGTACGGCTCGGGCTTGCGGATCTTACGGATGTTGGCGGCGACCTCGCCGACGGCCTGCTTGTCGATACCGGCGACCGTGAGCTTGTTGTTGCCCTCGACGGTCAGCGTGATGCCGACCGGCGGCTCGACGGTGACGGGGTGCGAGAAGCCGAGCGCGAACTCGACGGCGCTGCCCTTCTGAGCGACGCGGTAACCGGTACCGACGACCTCGAGGCCCTTGGTGTAGCCCTGGGTGACGCCGATGATCTGGTTCGCGATGAGCGTGCGGGTCAGGCCGTGGAGCGAGCGCGAGTTGCGCTCGTCGTCGGGACGCGTGACGAGCAGCTGTGCGTCTTCGAGCTTGACCTCGATGGGGCTCGCGACGGTGAGCTGAAGCTCACCCTTCGGGCCCTTGACGGTGACGTTCTGACCGGCGACGTCGATGGTGACGCCTGCCGGGATGTCGATGGGGAGTCTTCCAATACGAGACATGACTGGCTACCACACGTAGGCGAGGACTTCCCCACCCACGCCCTTCTTCTCGGCCTGGCGGTCCGTGAGGAGGCCGCTGGAGGTGGACAGGATGACGACGCCGAGGCCGCCGAGGACCTTGGGGATCTCGTTCGACTTCGCGTAGACGCGGAGGCCGGGCTTCGAGACGCGCTTGATGCCGGCGATGGAGCGCTCGCGGTTCGGGCCGAACTTGAGGCTCAGCGAGAGCGTCTGTCCGACGGCCGCGTCAGCGACCTCCCAGCCGGAGATGTAGCCCTCGGACTTGAGGATCTCGGCGATGTTCACCTTGAGCTTGGAGTGCGGCATCGACACGGTGTCGTGGTGCGCCGAGTTCGCATTGCGCAGTCTGGTCAGCATGTCTGCGACCGGATCTGTCATGGTCATATCGAGTGTTTCCTTTGTTCACCAGGTTTCGACATCCTGTGCAAGGGTGCCGACCTGTGGTGGTTGAACCGTTCTGGGCAGGAGTGCCCCGAACGGGCGGAAGCCCGGTCCTCGACATACACCGAGGACCGGGCAGAAGCTCAGCCTACTTGGACTCAGCCGCCTTGAACGGGAAGCCGAGCGCCTTGAGCAGCGCGCGACCCTCGTCGTCGTTCTTGGCCGTGGTCACGACAGTGATGTCGAAGCCGCGGACACGATCGATCTTGTCCTGGTCGATCTCGTGGAACATGGACTGCTCCTGGAGACCGAAGGTGTAGTTGCCGTTGCCGTCGAACTGCTTGTCCGAGAGACCGCGGAAGTCGCGGATACGCGGAAGAGCGAGGCTCAGCAGGCGGTCGAGGAACTCCCAAGCGCGGTCGCCACGAAGCGTGACGTGGGCGCCGATGGGCTGACCCTCGCGCAGCTTGAACTGCGCGATGGACTTGCGTGCCTTGGTGACCTGCGGCTTCTGGCCGGTGATCTTGGTGAGGTCCGAAACAGCGCCGTCGATGACCTTGCTGTCGCGAGCGGCCTCGCCCACACCGGTGTTGACGACGACCTTCACGAGTCCGGGCACCTGGTGCACGTTCGTGAAGCCGAAGTCCTTCTGCAGCTGCGGAAGGATCTCAGCGCGGTACTTCTGCTTGAGACGGGGCTGGATTTTGCCAGTCGCCACTTCTGTGTCGGTCATTACAGGTCCTTACCTGACTTCTTGGCGTAACGAACGCGGACCGTCTTGGTGACGCCGTCCTTCGTGACTTCCTCGTTGCGGTGGCCGACCTTGGTCGGGCCCTTGGTCTCCGGGTCGACGAGCGCGACGTTGGAGATGTGGATCGAAGCCTCGACGGTCTCGATGCCGCCGGTCTTGGTTCCACGCTGGGTCTGGCCGACACGGGAGTGCTTCGTGACGTAGTTGACGCCCTCCACGATCACCCGGTTCTTGTCCGCCAGGACCTCGATGACGCGACCCTGCTTGCCGCGGTAACCACCGCGGTCCTGCTTCGGGCCGGAGACGATCTGAACCAGGTCGCCCTTCTTGATCTTTGCCATGACTTAGATAACCTCCGGCGCCAACGAGACGATCTTCATGAACTTCTTGTCACGAAGCTCGCGACCGACCGGTCCGAAGATGCGGGTACCACGGGGGTCCCCGTCAGCCTTCAGGATGACAGCGGCGTTCTCGTCGAACTTGATGTACGAACCGTCGGAACGACGGGTCTGCTTGCGGGTGCGGACGATGACCGCCTTGACGACGTCGCCCTTCTTGACGTTGCCACCGGGGATCGCGTCCTTGACGGTCGCGACGATGGTGTCACCGAGGCCCGCGTAGCGGCGGCCGGAGCCACCGAGCACGCGAATGGTCAGGAGCTCCTTGGCGCCGGTGTTGTCGGCGACCTTGACTCGTGATTCTTGCTGAAGCATTGTTCGCTTTCCTCTCAGTAAGCCGCGAGGCCTACTTGGCCTTCTCGAGAATCTCGACCAGACGCCAGCGCTTGGTGGCGCTGGTGGGGCGGGTCTCGCTGATCAGGACGAGGTCGCCGATGCCGGCGGAGTTCGCCTCGTCGTGAGCCTTGACCTTGGAGGTGCGGCGGATGACCTTGCCGTAGAGCGGGTGCTTCACGCGGTCCTCGACCTCGACGACGATGGTCTTCTCCATCTTGTCGCTGGTCACCAGACCACGGCGGGTCTTGCGGTAGCCACGAGCAGCGGCGTCCTTGACGTCGTGCTCGGCCGACTCGTGACCCTCGGGGGCCTTGTCAGTAGCGGTAGCCATGTCTAGGCCTCCTTCGTGGTCTCGGCGTCGGCTGCAGCGGTGTCCTCGGACTTCGGTGCGGCCTTGGCCTTCTTGGTCTTCTTCTCAGCCTTGGCCTCGACGACCTCGACGGTCGGCGTGGCACGGATGCCGAGCTCGCGCTCACGGATGACCGTGTAGATGCGAGCGATGTCGCGCTTCACGGCGCGCAGGCGGCCGTGGTTCTCGAGCTGCCCCGTGGCCGACTGGAAGCGCAGGTTGAACAGCTCTTCCTTGGCCTTGCGGAGCTCCTCGAGGAGGCGCTGGTCTTCAAAGGTGTCGAGCTCGACGGGGGTGAGCTCCTTGGATCCGATCGCCATTATGCGTCGCCCTCCTCGCGCTTGATGATGCGTGCCTTGAGGGGCAGCTTGTGGATTGCACGGGTGAGCGCTTCGCGGGCCAGGGTCTCATCGACTCCGGCGACCTCGAACAGCACACGACCCGGCTTGACGTTCGCGACCCACCACTCGGGCGAACCCTTACCGGAACCCATGCGGGTTTCGGCGGGCTTCTTGGTCAGCGGACGGTCGGGGTAGATGTTGATCCACACCTTTCCGCCACGCTTGATGTGACGCGTCATGGCGATACGAGCGGACTCGATCTGACGGTTGGTCACGTAAGCGGGCGTCAGGGCCTGGATACCGTACTCACCGAACGACACCTTGGTGCCACCGGTCGCCTGGCCGGAACGGCCGGGGTGGTGCTGCTTCCGGTGCTTGACTTTGCGTGGGATCAACATGGTTATGCCTCAACTCCTGCGGCGGCGGGCGCCTCAGCAGCTGCCTTGGGGGCGCTGCTCGGACCGGCGTTCCGACGGGGGCGGTCGCCACCGTCGCGACGTTCCGGACGCGTCGACTTCTGGTTGGCCTGCTCGCGAGCAAGCTCCTTGTTGGTGATGTCGCCCTTGTAGATCCAGACCTTCACGCCGATGCGGCCGAACGTGGTCTTCGCCTCGTAGAAGCCGTAGTCGATGTTCGCGCGGAGCGTGTGCAGCGGCACACGGCCTTCGCGGTAGAACTCGGAACGGCTCATCTCGGCGCCGCCGAGGCGGCCGGACACCTGGATGCGGACACCCTTGACGGTGGACGTGCGCTGAGCGCCCTGCAGGCCCTTACGCATCGCGCGGCGGAAGGCCACACGTGCGGAGAGCTGCTCGGCGATGCCCTGCGCGACGAGCTGAGCGTCGGCCTCGGGGTTCTTGACCTCGAGGATGTTCAGCTGGATCTGCTTCTTCGTGAGCTTCTCGAGGTCGGCGCGGATGCGCTCGGCCTCGGCGCCACGGCGACCGATCACGATGCCCGGACGGGCGGTGTGGATGTCGACGCGGACGCGGTCACGGGTGCGCTCGATCTCGATGCGGCTGACACCAGCGCGGTCGAGCGAGGTCGCCAGCAGACGGCGGATCTTGACGTCTTCCGCGACGAAGTCGCTGTAACGCTGACCCTTCTTCGTGCTGTCGGAGAACCAACGCGACACGTGGTCGGTCGTGATTCCCAGACGGAAGCCGTATGGATTGACTTTCTGACCCATTACTTGCTCACCTTCTTGGCCTTGGCAGCGCCGGCAGTCTCATCAGGCGTCGAGAGCTCGACGGTGATGTGGCTGGTGCGCTTGAGGATGCGGAACGCGCGGCCCTGTGCGCGGGGACGGAAACGCTTGAGGGTTGCACCCTCATCGACGTACGCCTTCGCGATGTACAGGTCCTGCTCGTCAAGGAACACGTTGTCCTTGTCGGCCGTGACGCGAGCGTTCGCGATGGCCGAGGCAACGAGCTTGTAGATGGGCTCGCTGGCGCTCTGTGGTGCGAACTTCAGGATGGCCAAGGCCTCCTGAGCCTGCTTGCCACGGATGAGCGCGACGACACGACGGGCCTTCTGGGGGGTGACGCGGATGTGTCGCACGCGGGCGATCGACTCCACCATTTCTCTTCCTCCTTCACGTCACCGCGTTAGCGGCGACGGCCCTTCTTGTCGTCCTTCACGTGTCCACGGAAGGTGCGGGTGGGCGCGAACTCGCCGAGCTTGTGCCCGACCATCGTCTCGGTGACGAACACCGGGATGTGCTTGCGACCGTCGTGGACGGCGATGGTGTGACCCAGCATCGCCGGGATGATCATCGATCGACGCGACCAGGTCTTGATCACGTTCTTGTTGTTGGCCTCGTTCGCCGTGACGACCTTGCGGAGCAGGTGGTCGTCGACGAAGGGGCCCTTCTTGAGACTGCGTGGCATCTTCT
Organism: Plantibacter sp. CFBP 8798; assembly: GCF_014841195.1. Taxonomy (NCBI): domain Bacteria; kingdom Bacillati; phylum Actinomycetota; class Actinomycetes; order Micrococcales; family Microbacteriaceae; genus Plantibacter; species Plantibacter sp. CFBP 8798. The sequence goes on along the minus strand of NZ_JACYTS010000001.1, from coordinate 1,363,967 downwards.
CTTACTCCTACTTACGCTTCTTGCCGGCGGTACGACGACGAACGATGAGCTTGTCGCTTTCCTTGTTGGGGTGGCGCGTGCGGCCTTCCTTCTGGCCCCACGGGCTGACCGGGTGACGTCCACCGGAGGTCTTGCCCTCACCACCACCGTGCGGGTGGTCGATCGGGTTCATCGCGACACCACGGACGGTCGGGCGGACGCCCAGCCAGCGCTTACGGCCGGCCTTACCCCAGTTGATGTTCGACTGCTCGGCGTTGCCGACTTCACCGATGGTGGCGCGGCAGCGCAGGTCGACGTTGCGGATCTCGCCGGACGGCAGACGGAGCTGCGCGTACGGGCCGTCCTTCGCGACGAGACGCACCGATGCACCCGCGGAGCGGGCCATCTTCGCGCCGCCGCCGGGACGGAGCTCGATCGCGTGGATGACCGTACCGGTGGGGATGTTCTTCAGCGGCAGGTTGTTCCCGGGCTTGATGTCCGCGCCGGCACCCGACTCGACCACGTCGCCCTGGCTGAGCTTGTTCGGAGCGAGGATGTACCGCTTGGTGCCGTCCACGAAGTGGAGCAGCGCGATACGCGCGGTGCGGTTGGGGTCGTACTCGATGTGAGCGACCTTGGCGTTGACGCCGTCCTTGTCGTTGCGACGGAAGTCGATCAGACGGTACTGGCGCTTGTGGCCACCACCGATGTGACGCGTCGTGATGCGGCCCTGGTTGTTGCGACCACCGGTCTTCGACAACGGACGAAGCAGCGACTTCTCCGGCGTGGTGCGGGTGATCTCCGCGAAGTCCGCGACAGACGAACCGCGACGACCAGGAGTCGTGGGCTTGTACTTACGAATAGCCATTTCTTATTCCTCTTCGTTCCCGGCCGTCTTAGCCAACAGCCGTGAAGATGTCGATGGAACCCGACTTGAGCGACACGATGGCGCGCTTGGTGTCCTTGCGCTTGCCGGTGCCGAACTTGGTGCGACGGGTCTTGCCCTGACGGGTGAGGGTGTTGATCGAAGCGACCTCGACACCGAAGATCTTCTCGATGGCGAGCTTGATCTCGGTCTTGTTCGAGCGCGGGTCGACGAGGAAGGTGTACTTGCCCTCGTCGATCAGGCTGTAGCTCTTCTCGGAGACGACCGGCGCGAAGATGACGTCGCGGGGGTCCTTGTTGATCGCGGTCATGCCGAGACCTCCTCGGTTGCGGCCGTGTTGCCGGTCTTGCTGGCGACGAATGCCTCGAAGGCGGCCTTGGTGAAGACGATGTCGTCGGAGACGAGCACGTCGTATGCGTTCAGCTGGTCGTACGACAGCACGTGCACGTTCTGCAGGTTGCGGACGCTGCGGAGGCTGACCTCGTCGTCGCGCTGGAGGACGATCAGGACGTGCTTCGAGGAAGCGACGTTCGTCAGGTACTCGGACACGGCCTTCGTCGACGGCTTCTCACCGATCGAGAGGGAGTCGACGACGTGCAGGCGGCTGCCGCGTGCGCGGTCGGAGATGGCGCCGAGGAGAGCCGCGGCGATCATCTTCTTGGGGGTGCGCTGTGCGTAGTTGCGGGGCACTGGACCGTGGACGATGCCACCGCCGGTCATCTGAGGTGCACGGATGGAGCCCTGACGAGCGTTACCCGTACCCTTCTGCTTGAACGGCTTGCGGCCGGCACCGGACACTTCGCCGCGGCGCTTGGTCTTGTGCGTCCCCTGGCGGGCGGCAGCGAGCTGCGCGACGACCACCTGGTGGATGAGCGGGATGTTGGTCTGAACGTCGAACACCTCGGCAGGAAGGTCGACGGTGCCGGCCTTCTTGAGCTTGGTGTCGAGCACGTCGAGAGTAGCGATAGCCATGGAACTACGCTCCCTTCACTGCGGTGCGGACGAATACGATGCGGCCACGAGCGCCGGGAACGGCACCCTTGACGAGCAGCAGGCCCTTCTCGGCGTCGATGGCGTGAACGCGGAGGTTCAGCACGGTGACGCGCTCGCCACCCATACGACCGGCCATGCGCATGCCCTTGAAGACACGGCTCGGGGTCGAGGAGGCGCCGATGGAGCCCGGCTTGCGGTGGTTGCGGTGAGCACCGTGAGATGCGCCCGTTCCCTTGAAGTTGTGACGCTTCATGACACCGGCGAAACCCTTACCCTTCGAAGTGCCGACGACGTCGACCTTCTGGCCGGCCTCGAAGACACCGTCGACGGTGAGCTCCTGGCCGAGCGAGTACTCGGATGCGTCGGCGGTGCGGACCTCGGTGAGGTGACGACGCGGCGTCACGCCGGCCTTGTCGAAGTGACCCGCGTCAGGCTTGCTGACCTTGCGGGGATCGATCTGGCCGTACGCGATCTGCACGGCGTCGTAGCCGTCGACCTCGGGGGTGCGAACCTGCGTGACCACGTTGGGCGTGATCTCGATGACGGTGACGGGAACGAGCTTGTTGTTCTCGTCCCACACCTGGGTCATGCCGAGCTTGGTGCCGAGCAGACCCTTGCTGGTCTTCGTGTTAGACATGTCTTCCTTCCGTCTCTACCGAGCTCAGAGCTTGATCTCGATGTTGACGTCCGCCGGCAGGTCGAGACGCATGAGCGAGTCGACGGCCTTCGGGGTCGGGTCGATGATGTCGATCAGACGCTTGTGGGTGCGCATTTCGAAGTGCTCCCGGCTGTCCTTGTACTTGTGCGGCGAACGGATCACGCAGACCACGTTCTTCTCCGTCGGAAGCGGCACGGGGCCGACGACGGTTGCGCCTGCACGGGTGACCGTGTCGACGATCTTGCGCGCCGAAGTATCGATGACCTCATGGTCATACGACTTCAGTCGGATGCGGATCTTCTGTCCCGCCATGTGTGACTCACTCTCTGTCTCGCGTCGTGCGGATCGCTCCGTATTGGACGCATATCGTGCGCTTTGCAACGTTCGGTTGCTCCGCGCCATTGGCACTACTGGTGTCGCACCACTGTTCTGCTGTCAACGACCACTCGTGTCTTGCGACCCTCGTGGTCATCCACCGGCATCCACCCCGACTCGTGGTCGGCGCTGGGCGTAGCACTGCTACGACCTGGATTGCGATGAAGTGATTGGTGTTCTGCTACCCGCGGCCTAGGCTCGATCCCTGTCGCGTTGCCGCGTCTGGGAGCTCCTATGCACTACCTGGCAGTGATCCGCCGGAGCGCGCACGGGCACGCTCGTCCGAAATACTGAACTGGACTAGTTTGCCACGGATCCACCATGCGTGCAACCCGGGCGTGTCGCGCGCGGCGGATGGTCAGGATCCGCCCAGTCTCGGGCGTCGAGAGCACCGAGGAGCTGCTGCTCAGCAGGGCTCGACGACGTTGTCGACCTCGACCGGACGCACCCCCGGGGTGCCCTCGAACCGCACCGCGTCGACCGTCGCGCCGGACACGTCCGCATCGACGTCGAGCGTCACCGTCGCGCCCGGCGCGATCGCCACCACCACGTAGGCCACCGGGCGTCCGTCGTCCGATCCGGCCGTGTACGGGACCTCGACGCCGTCAACCCGGACCGAACGGATGTCGGCGCCGTCGGGCGAGTAGGCCATGACCCGCAGGCGCATCCAACCACGTGGGAGTCCCTCACGCTCGTGGAACCCCGCGATGTAGTCGAACGCCCCCGTGTCGAGGTCCGGCTCCGTGTCGACCGTGTTGGAGAGCTCCGACGTGACCATCACCGTGCGGGCTCCGTCGACGTCGCACGACCCCGCACGGACACGGACCTGCTGTCGGAGGTAGTACTCGAGCTTGGACCCGACCGCGTCCGAGAGGTACAGCCCGAACGGCACCGAACGAGACGAACGCTCGGGCAGGGCGCCGCCGAGCCCGGCGAGCACCAGCGCCCGCTCCTCGACGCGGTCGGGACTCCAGGCGAGCAGACGCCGCTCGTCGACCGCCTGGACCCAGCCGTCGATCGCCCGGGGCACCTCCATGGACCCCGCCTGCAGCTGCGACGCGAGCGCCTGCACGACGGCGGTGAAGGTCGCGTCCTGGGCCCGGTTCGCCTCGTCGCTGAGACCGGGGTGGTCTCGGTACACGCTGTTCAGGAGCTCGTCGACCACCGTCTCGCTCGACACCTCCGTGCCGTCGGCCAGCTCCACGGGGCCGGTCGCTCGCAGCAGGTGGGACAACGCGACCGGATCCACGGCCAGCACGAGGTCCGGCACGACGCCCTGGCTCTCCTCCCACAGCCGCGAGGCCACCTGCGCACCGTACGGGAAGTCCGGCCGCGCCGTCACCTCATGGATGGAGGCGCCTGCTGCAGCGTAGCCCTCGGTCCGGTAGAGCGCGTCGGCATCGGCCGGCAGGGGCACCACCGGATCGGCGTGCGACACGAAGTCCGCGCCGCCGAGGGTCCTGGTCACGCTGAGCACCCCCTCCTCGATGTGCACGAGCACCGAAGCTCCTGCGATGCCGCCGAGGGCCCGGCTCTCCGCCGAGTTCTGGAACAGCACGACAACGTCTCGCGGACCCTCCTCCCCCAGGAACCCGGGCAGCGCCCGAAGCACCGGTGCGAGCCGCGCGGCGAGCGATGAGGCCTCGCGCAGCGGTCCGTCGAGTCCACCCAGCGCCGACACCACCTGCGGCAGGAGCACCGAACGGTCGAAACGGTCGAGGCGCGCCACCTGCTCCTCGAGTCGCTCGAGCGCACGCGCCGAGCTCCGGGCGAGTCTCCCCACTCGCTCCGTGTCCAGTCGCCCGTCGACCGCCAGTCCGTCGAGGGACAGGGCGAGGACCGGCTCGACGACCTCGTGGACGACCACGTGCGCCGCCTCGACGGCCGTGCGCACCGCCTCGAAGTTCGCCCCGGAGACGGGCACGCGTTCCGCAAGCCACCAGTCAGGCCGCTGCGTCGACGCCAGTGCCCGCTCGACCGCATCTCCTGCACGCTCCACGGCGGCAGGATCGATCGCGTCGGTTCCGCCGCCATCGCCACCCGCCCGGATCGTCTCGAGCTCCGGCAGGACCGACTCGAGCTCCTCCCGGACGGACACGGCCTCCACCGCCGCCGACACGGAGGCTCCAGCGATGCCGAGCAGGACGGACAGGGCGACGGCGCTCGGGATCAGGACACGTGGGCGCGACAGACCACGCGGGCGGATGGACGAACGGGACACGGTCACCTCGGGCGGCTCGATGCAGAATGGGTCAACCGATATCTTACATATGAGTCGCTGGATTGCCGATCGGCCGACAGCGCGCACGACGAAGGGCCCGGAGCGAAATGCTCCGGGCCCTTCGTGTGGAACCGTGCCGACCCTGAGGTCGATCAGGGATTCGCGTCAGCGGATGCTTACGCGAGCACCTTGGTGACGGTGCCGGCGCCGACGGTGCGGCCACCCTCGCGGATGGCGTAGCCGAGGCCGACCTCCATGGCGATGGGCTGGATCAGCTCAACGGTCATGTCGGTGGTGTCGCCGGGCATGACCATCTCGGTGCCCTCGGGCAGCGTGATGACGCCGGTGACGTCGGTGGTGCGGAAGTAGAACTGCGGACGGTAGTTCGCGTAGAACGGGTTGTGACGCCCACCCTCATCCTTGGACAGGATGTACGCGGTGCCCTCGAAGTTCGTGTGCGGCGTGACCGAACCCGGCTTCACGACGACCTGGCCGCGCTCGACGTCTTCACGCTTCGTGCCACGGAGCAGGAGACCACAGTTCTCGCCGGCCCATGCCTCGTCGAGCTGCTTGTGGAACATCTCGATACCCGTGACGATCGTCTTCTGCGTCGGGCGGATGCCGACGATCTCGACCTCGGAGTTGATCGCGAGCGTGCCACGCTCGGCGCGGCCCGTGACGACGGTTCCACGACCGGTGATCGTGAAGACGTCCTCGATCGGCATGAGGAAGGGCTTGTCCTTGTCGCGCACGGGGTCGGGGACGTTGGCGTCCACGGCGTCCATGAGGTCGAGGATGCTCTGCACCCACTTCTCGTCGCCCTCGAGCGCCTTGAGGCCCGAGACGCGGACGACCGGTGCGTCCTCAGCGAAGCCCTGCGAGGCGAGGAGCTCGGAGACCTCGAGCTCGACGAGCTCCAGGATCTCCTCGTCGTCGACCATGTCGGACTTGTTCAGCGCGACGAGCAGGTAGGGGACGCCGACCTGCTTGGCGAGCAGCACGTGCTCACGCGTCTGAGCCATCGGGCCGTCAGTGGCGGCGACGACCAGGATCGCGCCGTCCATCTGCGCAGCACCGGTGATCATGTTCTTGATGTAGTCAGCGTGACCGGGGGCGTCGACGTGCGCGTAGTGGCGCTTCGGGGTCTCGTACTCGACGTGCGAGATGTTGATCGTGATACCACGCTGACGCTCTTCCGGCGCGGAGTCGATCGACGCGAAGTCGCGCTGCACGTTGGTCGCGGACGGGAACTTGTCCGCCAGGACCTTCGAGATCGCCGCGGTGAGCGTGGTCTTGCCGTGGTCGACGTGACCGATCGTACCGATGTTGACGTGCGGCTTGGTCCGCTCGAACTTGGCCTTTGCCACTGTGAGTCCTCCTCAGGACGTTGTGCGGGACGCCGGGCACCATTCGATGCCCGACGCACTGCAGGGATGTGTATTCATGTTACGCGATCCGCCCGGGTGTTCGCACACCCGGCCGGACCGCGGTGAAGAGAGAGTGAGTGACTACTCGCCCTTGTTCTTCTGGATGATCTCGTCGGCGACAGCCTTCGGGACCTCCGCGTAGCTCTCGAACGTCATCGAGTACACGGCACGACCAGAGGTCTTCGACCGGAGGTCGCCGATGTAGCCGAACATCTCGGAGAGCGGCACGTTGGCACGGATGACCTTGACGCCGGTGGCGTCGTCCATGGACTGGATCTGTCCACGGCGCGAGTTGAGGTCTCCGATGACGTCGCCCATGTACTCCTCAGGAGTACGCACCTCGACCGCCATGAGCGGCTCGAGGAGGACGGGGTTGGCACGCGAGTAGGCCTCCTTGAGACCCATCGAGCCGGCGATCTTGAACGCCATCTCCGAGGAGTCGACGTCGTGCGCCGCACCATCGGTGATGATCGCCTTGACACCCACGACCGGGTAGCCCGCGAGGCCACCGACCTGCAGGGCGTCCTGGAAACCGGCGTCGATCGACGGGATGTACTCGCGCGGGATGCGACCACCGGTCACGGCGTTCACGAACTCGTAGGTCGTCTCCGGAGTGACGTCCATCGGCTCCAGATCGAACTGGATCTTCGCGAACTGACCCGAACCACCGGTCTGCTTCTTGTGCGTGTAGCCGTACTTCTCGACCTTGCGCTTGATGGTCTCGCGGTACGCGACCTGCGGCTTGCCGACGTTGGCCTCGACGTTGAACTCGCGCTTCATGCGGTCGACGAGGATGTCGAGGTGGAGCTCGCCCATGCCCTTGATGACCGTCTGGCCGGTCTCGGTGTTCTGCTCGGTGCGGAACGTCGGGTCCTCTTCGGCCAGCTTCTGGATCGCGGTGCCCAGCTTCTCCTGGTCGGCCTTGGTCTTCGGCTCGATCGCGACCTCGATGACGGGCTCCGGGAAGCTCATCGACTCGAGGACGACCTGGTTCTGCGGGTCGGACAGGGTGTCACCGGTGGTGGTGTCCTTCAGGCCGATGACCGCGTAGATGTGACCGGCGGTGACGAAGTCGACCGGGTTCTCCTTGTTGGCGTGCATCTGGAAGATCTTCCCGATGCGCTCCTTCTTGCCCTTGGTCGAGTTGATGATCTGCGCACCCGAGTCGAGACGACCCGAGTAGACGCGGACGTAGGTCAGGCGACCGAAGAACGGGTGCACCGCGACCTTGAACGCGAGCGCGGTGAAGGGCTCGGTCGAGTCGGGGTGACGCTCCACGACCTTCTCCTCGTCGCGCGCGTCGTGGGCCTCGATGGCCGGGACGTCGAGCGGGGAGGGGAGGTAGTCGATGACGGCGTCGAGCATCGGCTGGACGCCGCGGTTCTTGAACGCGGAGCCACAGAGGACCGGGTACATGGTGCTCGTGATGGTGAGGTGACGGATCGCGGCCTTGATCTCCGCGACGGTCAGCTCTTCGCCACCGAAGTACTTCTCCATGAGCGCGTCGTCGGTCTCGGCGACGGCCTCGAGGAGCGCGGTGCGGTACTCGGCCGCCTTCTCCTTGAGGTCTTCCGGGATCTCCTCGATGGCGTACTTGGCGCCCATCTCGACGTCACCCTTGGCGTCTCCGCGCCAGGTGAGCGCACGCATCTCGACGAGGTCGACGACGCCCTCGAAGTTGGACTCGGCACCGATCGGCAGCTGGATGACCAGCGGCTTCGCGCCGAGGCGGCTGATGATCGTGTCGACGGTGAAGTAGAAGTCGGCGCCGAGCTTGTCCATCTTGTTGACGAAGCAGATGCGCGGGACGTCGTACTTGTCGGCCTGACGCCAGACGGTCTCGGACTGGGGCTCGACGCCCTCCTTGCCGTCGAACACCGCGACCGCGCCGTCGAGGACGCGGAGCGAACGCTCGACCTCGACCGTGAAGTCGACGTGGCCGGGGGTGTCGATGATGTTGATCTGGTTCTTGTTCCAGAAACAGGTCGTCGCGGCGGACGTGATGGTGATGCCGCGCTCCTGCTCCTGCGCCATCCAGTCCATCGTCGACGCACCGTCGTGGGTCTCGCCGATCTTGTGGTTGACGCCCGTGTAGAACAGGATGCGCTCGGTGGTGGTGGTCTTGCCGGCATCGATGTGGGCCATGATGCCGATGTTGCGGACCTTGTTCAGGTCGGTGAGCACGTCTTGTGCCACGGGGTCCTCCGGGGATAGGTAGGGGTGAGCTGATTCACTCAGGTGTGCGAGGGCGGGCGGATCGCCCGCCCTCGCATCGGGCGGCGACTACCAGCGGTAGTGCGCGAACGCCTTGTTCGACTCGGCCATCTTGTGCGTGTCTTCACGACGCTTGACAGCTGCACCGAGACCGTTCGATGCGTCGAGGATCTCGTTCTGGAGACGCTCGGTCATCGTCTTCTCGCGGCGGCCCTTCGCGTAGCTCACGAGCCAGCGCAGGGCGAGGGTGTTGGCGCGGTGAGGCTTGACCTCGACCGGCACCTGGTAGGTGGAACCACCGACGCGGCGCGAACGCACCTCGAGGGTCGGGCGGACGTTGTCGAGCGCCTTCTTGAGTGTGACGACGGCGTCGCCCTGGTTCTTGGCGGTGACGCCTTCGAGTGCGTCGTAGACGATGCGCTCAGCGAGGCCCTTCTTGCCGTCCAGCAGGATCTTGTTGACGAGCTGGCTGACGATGGGGGCGCCGTAGACGGGATCGGCGACGACGGGACGCTTCGGAGCTGGACCCTTGCGAGGCATTACTTCTTCTCCATCTTCGCGCCGTAGCGGCTGCGAGCCTGCTTGCGGTTCTTGACGGCCTGCGTGTCGAGGGCGCCACGGACGATCTTGTAACGGACACCCGGGAGATCCTTCACACGACCACCACGGACCAGGACCAGCGAGTGCTCCTGGAGGTTGTGGCCCTCACCGGGGATGTACGCGGTGACCTCGGTGCCGTTGCGCAGCTTCACGCGGGCGACCTTGCGCATCGCCGAGTTCGGCTTCTTCGGGGTGGTGGTGTACACGCGGGTGCACACGCCGGCCTGCTGGGGGTTGCTCTTCAGGGCGGGCGCCTTGGTCTTGACGACCTTGGGGCTGCGGCCCTTCCGAACCAACTGCTGAATGGTTGGCACTACTTGCTCCTTGATGATGACTGCACGGTGACAGTGGTACTGCAGCATTCGTGGACCGGTCTCCCGGATCACGAGGTCGTATGGACCCACCGGCGCCGCGCGAGTGCGCGTCGCTTTCGTGGTGGGTATGCCGTGGGGGCGATCGGCAACCGGGACCAGCCCGGCGGGGATCAACCCGATGGTGCAAGACTGCTGTCCACTCCCCCGAGCCAGGCTCCGGAGAACGTGGACAGCACGAGAGCGCACGACAGCGCGCACACCCAAACAAGACTAGCCCGCCGACAGGCTGTGGTCAAACGACGACGGCCCCTGGGAGCATCGCTCCCAGGGGCCGTACAGCTCGGCGTCTACGGGGACGGGACGAAGGTCGCGCCCTCGTCGGTGAAGCCCTCGATCGTGCCGCCGACGACGAAGTCGACGGGGTTGATGCTGTAGCCCGGACCGGTCTGGCCGGTGGCCGGGTCGGTCAGCGTGCAGGTCATCGACATGCGTCCGACGGTCTCGGAGTCGACGGTCCAGCCGCCGCCCGCGAAGTCACCGATCGTGAAGGTCGGGCGCGTGTCGAACTTCCAGGTCACACCGGAGGGGGTGAAGCCGGTGTCGTTGCGGATCTCGAAGGGGCACCCCTCCGGGGCGAGCTCCGTCGCCGCACCGCAGCCGTCGATGTACGCGTTGACGGCCTCCTCGACGGCGGTCGTCCCGGCGTCGGTGAGGGCGACGGCGAGCGTCGCGGGTTCCGCGGCCTGACCGAAGCCCACGGCCGTCGTGGTCGTCGCCTCGGCGGTGTACCAGTCGCTCTCGCTGAGGGCGACGTCGTAGGTGCCCGGGAGGGCGCGCAGCTGGTACGAACCCTCGGCGATCGGTTCGACGTCGGTGAGGTCGACGCCGCCGACCGTCGCGACCGCGTCCTCAGGGGCGACCACGTCGACCTGGACCGTGCTGAGTTCGGGAGCCTCGAGCTTCCACTTGTCGAAGAGCACGGCGTCCTTGCCGACCTTGGTGAGCGTGAACTCCTGGTCGACGCTCTCGCCGCCCTGGGTGAGACGGGCCTCGACGGTCGCGGTGTTCCCGCTGGTCGTCGTCTTCCCGATCGTGTAGCCGGAGACCTTGCCGGACGCCGCCTTGTACGCGTCGTCGGTCAGCAGCACGTCGGCCGCCGACACCTCGGTACCGGAGAGCTTGAGCGCTTGTTCGGCGTCGCCCGACTTGAGGGCGTCGAGGTAGCTCTTGACCGTCACCTCCGGGGCGTGGAGGGCGTTGCCGACGCTGACGCCGACGATGCCACCGACGATGATGAGGAGGAGGGCGCTCCCGCCGGCGATGATGCCGGTGAGCCCCTTCTTCGAGAGCTTCTTCTTGGGCGGCTGCTGGCCGCCGCCGTACCCGCCGGCGCCCTGCGCGTAGGGCGCCTGGCCGTACTGCTCGGTGGGCTGCTGGCCGTACTGCCCCGTGGGCTGCTGGCCGTACTGACCGGTTCCCTGCTGACCGAACTGCTCGGTCGGCTGCTGGCCGTACTGCGCCGTCTGACCGTACTGACCGGTCTGTTGGCTGTACTGACCGGACTGCTGCCCGTACTGGCCCGTCTGCTGGTCCTGCTGGCCGGACGACTGCTCACCGTACTGGCCGGACTGCTGCCCGTACTGCCCAGACGGCTGCGTCGGCGACTGCCCGTACGGCGACTGCTGTCCGTACTGCCCCGTCTGCTGCTGGCCTGAGCCCGACTGCTGCGGGCCGTTGCCCTGCCACCCCTGCTGCGGGTCGGGCTGAGCGGGTGGTCGCTGCCACTGGGGCTGCTGCGGGTTCTGATCTCCGGGATCGGTCATGGTGTTGCGCCCCCAATGAGCATGGATCGTGCTGATGACAAGTGCTCGAAAGTATAGTGACGGGTGTCGGACAGCACGATGGGGAGATCTCCCCTCCTGCCTCCGGGTGAACCCCGACGGCTACCAGGGCGAGGTGGGGGAATCCAGCTCCAGCGCGAGGTCGTCGAGGAGCGCGGTGACCTGCGGTTCGACGTAGCGCTCCACGGCGTCGTGGATGGCGAGGCGGTGCCCGACGAGGAGTTCGCAGATGCGGCGCCCGGTCTCGTTCGCGCACTGGTCGGCGAGGGCGATCTCGGTGCGCAGCGCCTCCTTCGCGTCGTCCGACAACGGCGGAGGTGGCGGGACCGTCCTCGCCTGGGATTCGCCGAGCTCCGCGAGGGTGAAGAGGTAGGGCTGCTCGGGATCCGGGTCGGGGTCGAGCTGCAACCCGTCGAACTCCGGGTCGAGCCCCTCCCCCGGGCGGTAGGAGCGCTGCGCCTCGCGCAGGTCCGCCGCGCGCAGTTCGGCGCGGAGGACAGGGAGGTTCCGCTCGGTGTACTCCGCCACCGCGTGGTCGACGATTGCCTTCATCCGGGTGGCGAGGCCGTGCTGCACCTGGTGCGGGACGTCGTCCACGAGGCCGGCCGCCCGCAGGATCGGCGACCCGATGCACCGGCGGCAGATCCGGGTGCGTCCACGGTGGGCGGCGGGGTGCCAGCGCGGCAGCCACCGGAGCCAGGCGTCGACGGCCTGGCTCACGCTGGTCTCGAGCGAGCGCTCCATACTCACCGAGGGTAGCGCCTCGGCGGCCGCATCGGCCTCAGCGCCGCCCGGCGGCGCGCTGGTCCCGTGCTGCTCGACGGGCGAGCGCACCGGACGGCTGCAGCCGACTCACGAGACTACGCGTCGCGCGGTAACGGAAGCGGCTCCGCTGGCGGGCGAACCAGCCGAGCGCTCCCTGCGCCCGGGAGGCCTCGGCCTCCGACCGCTGCCACAGCTCGTCGGCCGTCGTGTCGTCCACGTCACGACCGGAGAAGACGACATCGTCGGTCGTCCCCGCGAGCGCGGTGAGCGTGGTCGCGCCCTCCGGTTCCTGAGCACCGAGCATGGACGCCGTGGTCGACCGCGTGGCGGCCGGGGGCACCGTGTACCCGAGCTCGGCGTAGCGGTCGATCAGCTCGTCCCACGCACCGGCGGCGCTGCGGTCACCACTGCCCGCGCGGCGACGCTTCGTCCGCCGACGCTTCGCGCCGGAGATGGCGAGGAGCGGGATGAAGTACAGCGACACCGGGACACCCACGATCAGCGCGAGCCACCAGACCCACTCCGGGATCACGAGTCCGTCGTTCTTGTCCTTGTCGTCGCCATCGTCGATCGAGGCCTCGGTGAGGAGGCTGTCGTCGAGGTTGTCGCTGCGCGGCGGCTGACGCACCTGCGGCTGCGGCTCGGTCTTGGGCTTCGGGTCCTGGTCCTGCGGGATCTCGGTCTCATCGGGGGTCGGCGAGAACGCGACCCAGCCGTAACCTTCGAAGGGCACCTCGACCCACGCCGTCACGTCGTCCCCGACGACCTGCACGGAACCCTGGCCCTCGGTCACCTCGGGCGCGAAGCCCATGACGACCCGCGCGGGGTAGCCGAGCGATCGGGCCATGAGGGCGAACGCCGACGCGTACTGCTCCTCGTCGCCGACCATCGGTGTGCGGGTGAACAGCTCCGACATCCGGTCGGCGCCGTGGCCGGCGCGTGACGGGGAGCTGTCCGAGGCGAGCCCGTGGCTGAGGAACCCGGTGGTGCGGAGCGTCTGCTCGATCCTCCGCAGCTGGGCCATGGGCGTCGTCTCGGTGCCGACGAACTCCGAGGCCTTCGCGACGACGATGTCGGGGATGTTCGTGACGGGCGGCAGCTCGACCGCTGCGGTCGGTGTCGTCGCGAGGGCCGTGTCGCTCGGGACGGCCTGCGTCGTGGTCCGCTCCTCGTAGTCGTCGCCGGCGCCGATCCCCGAGGTGACGACGGCCGCGCCGCTCTCGGCGTTGTAGCGGATGTCCTCGGATCGCTCCGCCGCCTTGCCGTCGAGGGTGAGCGCACTCGGATATCCGACGCTGGGCACCCAGATGTCGTCGTAGCCGGTGATGTCGATCGACACCCGGCGGTCGCCACCGGCCGTGATGAGCTCCGGTCCGGGCAGCTGGTCGCCGACGAGTTCGAAGGCACCGGAGCCGTCGGTCGCCGTGGATGGTCCCGAGACGGTCCACAGGCGTCCGTCGTAGCTGTCCATGGCCGCCAGACGGATCCGATCCCCCGGCTCGAGGCCGGTGGCGGTGAAGAGCTTCGTCTCGGCGAGGTCCTTCGTGTACTCGCGGAACCCGGCGAGCGGGCTCGGGTACTCCAGGGGGTCGAACGGTGGGGTGACGACCTCGCGGAGGACGAACCGGGAGTCCGTGGGCGGTGAGGCTACCACGGCCGCGCCGCCGCCGACGACGACCGCGACGGCGGCGAGGACGGCCGTGCCGATGATCTTCTTGCGACGGAGGACGGCGGTGGTCGACGCCGCAGCGTTCTCGCCACGACCGGCGCCCGGCCGCCACCCCAGCCAGAGGAGGGCGATCAGCGCGAACGCGATCCCGCGGACGGCCGCCAGGAACGGCGTCTGCGTGCCGAGGAGCACGCCGAGCGCGTACAGCACGGTCGGGCCGACGAGCAGGATGGCGCAGCGCACGGCGACCTGCGGACGGCGCGGGAGCCAGCGGACGGCGAGCACGGCGGAGACGACCCCGACGAGCATCCCCGCGACGTAGGGCAGGGTCATGATGTAGGCGGGCGCGCTCAGCGGGGTCTGCAGGGTGACGAAGTCCTTCCACCCGAACACCGCCCCGATGCTGATCCCACCGAGGGTCCGCAGGTTCGGGAGGACCGCGAACGTCGCGACCGACGGCATCGCCAGGGCACTGCCGAAGACGTAGAAGACGAGGACGGTCGAGAGACCGGTCAGGAGGGCGTTCAGCCGGAGCGCGTGGGAGGCGACACCGACCGCCATGCCGAGCGCGAGACCGCCGAGGCCGGCGAGGAGGAACCCGGTGCCGCTGAGCGCCGCACCGAAGCCGAGCAGACCGAGGGCCGCGAGGACGAAGACGACCGCGATATCGATCCAGGAACGGCCGGGCAACGGCCACGGCGCGACGAAGGTCGGGACGATGCCTTGGACGTCGACGTCCGCGGCCGAGCCGGCGGGAACGCGTCCGGGGCGCACGGTAGTGCGCTCGTCGACCCCGCTCACAGGGCCCTCGACATGACCTTGGCGAGGTCGCTCAGTGCCCCGACCGTCATGACGTTCATCCCGGCGACGTCCTTGATGCCGGCCCGTGCACCGCGTTCGACGCGGATGCCGAACACGTTGACGTCGGGACCGAAGAGGCGTTGGATCCCCCGGTACTCCTGCGCCTCGAGCCGTGATCCCGCGACGATGATGACGACGCTCGGTGCTGGCAGGCGCTTCGTGGTCTCCCGGGCGAAGGTCCGTGGGGTGTCGAAGGTGCCCTCGGCGAGCTGCAGCCTGCAGCTGTCGTCGAGGAAGGAGGTCACGGTGTGGGTCCGCAACGCGAGCCGGTCGGTCACGACGCTGATCGGCACCTGGTCGAGGATCACCTGGGTCGCGATCGACGCGGTGAGCGACACGGCCAACTCGAACTCGTCCTCGTCGGCCGCGTAGTAGCGGGAGTCGGTCGTCATCACCATGGTGAGCTGCGACCGCCGCGTCTCCTCGAACTGCCGCACCATGAGCTGGCCCGTCTTCGCGGAGGACTTCCAGTGGATGTAGCGGCGGTCGTCGCCGGGGACGTACCCGCGGAGCGCGTGGAAGGAGATGTCGTTGTTCGTGATGGTCTTCGTGACGAGGCCCTCGAGGTCGCGGATGAGACCGGCGGCCGTCGGGTGGAGCCGCGTGGTCTCAGGGTGCACGAAGAGCTCGACCGGTTCCGTCCAGCGCACCTCGCGGCGCAGCAGACCGAGCTGATCACCACGGACCGACACGGCAGGCCCGGCCGGGATGACGGCTCGCCGGTTCGTCGGGACGGCGAACAGCTCCTCGTGCTCGCCGTCCTTCGGGATCGCCGGGATCGCGAACTCCGCGAGGCCGTAGCCCACGGGGACCTCGAGGCGCGTGGGCGTCGTGGCGCGGTTGCCGGGGTTGGCGATGAGGACCTGCCCGATCGCGCGCTCCCCGACGGTGACGCGGCTGGGGTTCAAGTGGATGGAGATGCGGAAGGTCGACCGCCCGAAGAGGTACGCGACGGAGGCCAGCAACGCGGCCAGCGGCAAGAAGCCGAGGAAGACGAGCTCCGCCCACCCCAGGATGAAGCCGGCGACGGTCGCGATGACGCCGATCGCGAGCACGACCCAGCCGAGGCCGCTGACGACAGCGAGCACGGGCTGCGCTGCCGTCCAGACGACCCTGGCCCAGGGCACGACGACAGCACCGACGCCGTCGAGCGCGCTGCGGAACGGGTTCAGCCGTCGGGCGGGAGCCGGCGCACCGTCGACGTGCGCATCGGGGCCGTCTGGGCCCGCCTCGGCAGGCGCGCCGGCCGACGCCGTGCGGACCGGATCGGATCCGTCCGGCGCGGCGGCGGCGCGCTGCTCGAGGGTCTCGCTCATGCTGCGCGGTACGCCGGCGGCGCGATGCTGACGAGGACCCGGGCGACGACGTCCTGCGCGGTCACGCCGGCGAAGTCGGACTCGGGATCGATGATGATGCGGTGCGCGAGGACGGCCTGCGCGAGGTCGTTGACGTCGTCGGGGGTGACATAGGTGCGTCCCTGCGAGATCGCCCAGGTCTTCACCGCGCGTACGAGGGCGAGCGCACCACGCATGCTCACGCCGAGCGCGACGTCCTGGTCGTCCCGCGTCGCCGCGACGACGTCGGCGACGTACTCGAGGATGCTGCCGTCGACGTGCACCTCGGTGGCGAGCTGCGCCATGGTGATGACCGCGCTGGAGGCGATGATCGGCTGCACCTTCGTCGCACGTGCCCGGTTGGAGGCGTCGAGCAACAGGTTCACGGAGGTCTGGCGATCGGGGTAGCCGAGCGTCGTCTTGATGAGGAAGCGGTCGAGCTGCGCCTCGGGCAGCTTGTACGTGCCGGCCTGCTCGATCGGATTCTGCGTCGCGATGACCATGAAGGGCTGGCCGGCCTCGTAGCTCGTGCCGTCGATCGTGACGATGCCCTCCTCCATGACCTCGAGAAGTGCCGACTGCGTCTTCGGCGAGGCACGGTTGATCTCGTCCGCGAGCACGATGGAGGCGAAGATCGGTCCCTTGTGGAACTCGAAGATCCCCTTGCCCTGGTCGTAGATCGTCACACCGGTGACGTCGGACGGCAGGAGGTCGGGCGTGAACTGGATCCGCGAGCTCGTGCCGTCGAGCGTGTTCGCGAGGGCCTTCGCGAGCACGGTCTTGCCGGTGCCCGGGTAGTCCTCGAGGAGCACGTGGCCCTCCGAGAGCATGGCCGTGACGACGAGCTTGATGACGTGCTCCTTGCCGAGGATGGCCTGCTCGACGTTGCCGACGAGCTTGCCGAACGCGTCGGCGAACCAGGTGGCCTGTTCCTGCGTGACAGTCATGGAGGTGTTGGTTGCTTTCGTGTAGGAGGGAGAGGTGGAAGGTCGAGCCGCTACATCGCGTTCCATGCGGCTGCTGAGGTGGCCCCGATGCTGAACGTCTCGCCCGTCGCCGTGTTCCGGAAGAACGCGGTGATCGTCTCACCGGCGGGGATGACGCCGAGGTGGTTGTTGTGGACGAAACTGCCCGTCCCACTGGCGTTGATGTTCGAGGTCGAACCCACCGCCGAGCCATTGCGCTGGATCTGCACGTCGTAGTTGCCGTTCGGAACGTCGGCGTAGCGGACTCCGACGTCGTAGCAACCGGTACCGCCGCTCTGACACGCGTGCGGTTGACCGGACTTGTACAGCGATCCGCTCGGCTTCGGCGGTGGTGGGTTGTTCACCGTCACCTCGGCCGGCCCGCCTTCGGGTCCGGTACCTCCGGGACCCTCCGCGGAGACGTAGACCTGGTAGGTGCCGGCGCCGATGCCGCCCACCGAGTCGCTGGTGCCACCCGTCGTCCCGGTCTGCACCGTGCTGGAGCCGCTCATGATCCGCCAGTGGTACTTGTCGACCTGTCCGCCGGTGTCGGCGGGAGCGTTCCACCGCATGGTCAACGTTGCCGGCGCATCGCCTGACGACTTCAGTGAGACGTTCTGTGGCGCACTCGGCACGCCGTAGGCGGTCGCAGCGATCTCATTCGAACCGGCACTCGGACCGACGGAGTTCTGCGCATAGGCGGTGAAGGTGTAGTTCTGCCCGTTCGTCACGTCGAAGGTGCAGTCGTTGCCGGGGGCGCACTGCTTCTCCGCGCCGCCGCTCCACTTCACCGCGTGGTACTCGATGGGTGCGCCGTTGCTCGCCGGCGAACCGCCGACGACGACGGTGATCTTGCCGCTCTTCGCACTCTTCAGACTGAGCGACGGTGGATCGGGAACGTCCTTCACGACGACCGTGATGCGACCCTGGACCTTCCGGTTCGGGTCGTTCGTCGCGTCCTGGACCGTGTAGATGACGCTCACGGTCCCGCTCTTCGACGAACCGGGGGTGACCGTGACCGTGCCACCGGAGAACGTGGCCGTCGCCCCACCGGCCGGCGCGCTCTCCACGGTGGCGTCGACGATCTTGAGCGGGGTGTCAGGGAACGGGTTGTAGTCGTTCGCGAGCACGCTGATCGACTCGGCCTTGTTCTTGCGGCCCTCTTCGACACGGTCGTCGATGGCACGTGGGAGCGGCCTGGTCGAGGAGACGACGCGGACGTTGATCGACCCCGGGACGGAGTACTCCTTGTAGTTCACGGTGAACGTCAGCGTGGCCGAGGTGCCGGGTTGCGTCCCCTGCGGAGCGGAGATCGAGACCTGAGAACCGGAGAGGCTGCCCTGGACGCCCGCGGTCGTGCCGCCGAAGCCCTGGTAGGTGAGCGCGGCGAGGATCTTCGGGTTCGGGTGGTCGCTCGACGCCCGCAGGTCGACGGTCACCGGCGCCTCGCCGGCCTCGATCGTCACCGTCGGCGGGGTGAACGTCGGCGGGACGTCCTCAAGGTTCGGGTCGCCGACCGTGATCGGCAGCGTGAGCAGCTTGCTCTCTCGGCCGTCCGTGGCCTCGAAGCTCACCGAGGCGGGTCCGCGGTAGTCCTTCGCCGGGGTGAAGGTGATCGTGGCGTCGTCGACGTAGCTCGACGTGCCGTTGCTCCGGAAGTTGACGACGCTGCCCTCGGAGGCGATCGTGACGGGCTTGCCGGACGGCGCCTCGGTGATGTCGGAGAGCTTCCAGGTGCGCGTCTCATTGACCTTGACGATCTGCTCCGGCAACGGACTCTTCATCCGCGGCGGCTCGCCGTCGGTCGCCGCCGGCACGATGATGAACGCGGCGCCGCTCAGCTGCGTGACCGGGTCCGTCAGGCGGTAGGCGATCGCCTGGCGTCGGTCGGTGAGGGTCACCCGGATGGTGCCACCGTCGCGGACCTCGCCGGAGGCGGCGTTCACACCTTCGAGGCTCGGCTGCAGGTCGTCGATCAGCCCACCGGGGTTCTGCGCGCCGTCGAGCACGTCGATGTCGATGGTCTTCTTGCCGACGATGTCGGCGTCCTCGAGGACGTGATCATCCGCCTCGGGGAACTGCGGCTTCGCGTCCTTCGTGACCTTGACCTGGATGTAGGCGCTGTCGATGCCACCCTTGCCGTTGGTGATCTGGTACCGGACCGTGAAGAACGCCTCCTCCTCCGGCACTTCGATGACGACACGGCTCTTGCTGACCTCGGCGGTGAGGCCGTCGTCCACCGAGAGCAGCTTCGGTTCGAGTTTGAGCTTGTACCCGTTCGGATCGGAGTCGTTCGAGAGCACCGGTACGGACGCGACCTTGCCCGGGAGGACCTCGATGTAGTCGTCGACCGCGTTCGGCTGGCCGTCGACCTCCGGGCGTCCGATGACCCCGATCTTGATCGTGCCGACGGCGACCGCACCGTAGGTGTCCTTGACCCGGTACTGGAACGTGTCGGTGCCGGAGGAGTCCGGAGCCGCCTCGTAGACGAACCAGGTGCTCCCCTGCTCGATGACGCGACCGAGCAACGGTGCCGAGGCGATGTCGTCGACGACGACGGAGTCGCCGTTCGGGTCCAGGCCGTCGAGCGGGACGTCCACGCGGACCGTCGCACCCGCGAACACGCGCGAGGTCAGCAGCTGCGGCACGGGCGGCTGGTTGTTCTTCTTGTCCTCGCCGACCACGTTGAAGGTGACCGTGGCCGTGTCGGCCTCGCCGAACGTGTCGTACACGCGGTACGTCGTCGTGTAGGTGCCCGGTTCGCTCGGCGCCTGGAAGCGGACCTCGTCGTCGTCGACGAAGGCGAGGCCGGCGGTCGGTTCGTCGACGAGCTGGCGGTCGACGAGCATGACCGCCGCGTCCGGGTGGTAGTCGTTGTCGAGCACCGCGACGTTGGCGATGTCGCCCGCGCGGACGACGACCGCATCGTCGGTCGCGACCGGTGCCTGATGCTTCGGCAGCGGTGGCACCGGGACGACCGTCACGGCCGCCTGAGCCGACGAGGTGCCGTCGGAGACGACGTAGGTGAACTGCAGCTGCTGCTCGATCGGCGCGGAGGAGGACACGCGGATGACCGCGCTGTCGAGGACCTCGACGGACAACGAGGTCGACTCGTCGGGAACGGAGACGGACTGCACGGCGAGCACCTGCCCACCCGGCGACTCGTCGTTCGCGAGGACCGGGATCGTGATCGTCTCGTTCGGACGCAGATAGCCTTCGTCCTTGACGGCGACCGGCGGCCGCACATCGGTGGGCTTCTCGAGGACGTCGACGCGGATGAGCCCGATGCTCGAGGCGATACCGGCGCCGAGCGTGTACTTCAGGTAGTAGGTGCCGGGCTCGTTCGAGGACACGGTGACGGACTGCTTCTCGAGGCTCGGTGAGGACACGAGACCGCCCTGCAACGCGTCGACGCCGATGAGCCCGAGCGGGGCCCCACTCGGTGACTGATCGTTCGCCAGCGGCTGGACGAGGGCCGACTCGCCGACGAAGGTCGAGACGAAGTCGGGTGTGCCGATCGGACTCAAGGCTCCGGCGGGTTGCACGTCGACCTTGAGGGTGCCCTCCGCCGAGTTGACTCCGTCGGACACGACGAACTTGACGTCGCGCGGGCCCATTTCGGGCGAGGCGTGCGTGAACGTGACGAAACCGTCCGGGGTGAACCGGACGAGGTCGCTGGACGCCGGTGAGGCCGACTGGAGGAAGATGTCGTCGCCGTCGGGATCACGCCAGTCGGCGAGCACGTTGTAGGTGACCGTCTGCCCGGCCTCGACCGAGACGGCGGCCTCGCGATGGGACGTCGGCGGCTCGTTGACCTCGGGCGGTTTGATGGCGATGCTCACGTTCGCTTCGGCCACGCCGCCTGGGCGGCCGTCGTTGACGGAGTAGCGGAACGACGTCGTCCCGGCCACGAAGCCCTCGGCCGGGGTGAACTGGAGCGCGCGCCCGCCGTCGATGGATTCGAGCTTGCCCGTCTCCGCGGCGAGCTCCGGCGGGTTCTGGATCGTCAGGACGTCGCCGTCCGCATCCGAGTCGTTGTCGAGCAGCGGCAGGACCGTCGCGCGACCCTGGCGGACGCCGAACGCGTCGTCGCGGGCGATGGGCGGGCGGTTCTCGTCGGTGCGCTCGGCGAGCGTGTCCTCGAAGGACTGCTCGGAGGCCTTCTCGTCGCCGTCCTCGCCGTCCTCCTCCTGTGGGGGCGTCACCTCGTCCCAGTTGTCGACGAGGCGCATGTTCGCCTGCACGAGCCAGGAGTTGCCGGTCTGGACGTTGTTCAGGGCGATGACCGAGCGGTTGACCCGGAAGACGAGCTGCTGGCCGATGGTCTCCGGGTTGATGTCCTCGATGACGGGCTTCTTGTCGGCGCACTCGGCGGCGTACCGACTGGAGGAGGCCCAGGCTCCGTGCATGCAGCCGTCGAGGTTGACCGGTGCCGTGACCTCGGCCGCGGTCGTCGCCGCCGTCGTGACGTCCGCGTCGAGCACCTCCGGGTCGCCGCCGCCGAGCGGGACGCGGACGAGCGAGTCACCGGTGGCGATGACGGCGGCGTCGTCCGACGCCGACGGTTCCTGGATCTTCAACGGCTTGCCCGGCAGCTCGACGACGGAGCCGTCCTGCTTCACGAGGTCGCCGGACTTCAGGTCGAGGATGACCGCCTGCTCACCGGCAGCACTCAACTGGTAGTCGTCGAGCTTCGGGAGCTTCGACTCGGTCTTCGTGCCATCGGGCAGGATGCGGTAGAGCCGCCCCTTCGCGGGTGCGACCGCGAGGATGGTGCCCGTCGAGGTGACGACCGCTTGACCGGCCTTGCCGATGGAGACGATCGGCTTCGTCTCCGTGGGGTCGAAGCGGAGTTCCCCCGCGGCGTCGACGGACCAGAGCTTGCCGGTCTCCCCAGCGACGACCGAGAGTCGGTCGCCGCCGTAGTGCACCGTCGCGCCGGTCGGCAGCGAGACACGCTGGATGAGGCTCGTGAAGGCCGGGTCGATCCGTTCGAGCGAGGAGAGCGCCTTGTCTTGGAGGAAGACGTCGTCGCCGTCCTGCAGCACGTCGGCGTTGTTGGAGGCCGTCGACACCGCTCCGTCGAGTTCGGAGATCTGATCGTTGAGACGGCCCGCGAGGAGCGATTCACCGTTGGTGACCCAGACGTCGCGGGACTCGAGGTCGACCTCCGTGACCGGGAAGCCCTGGTGGATGAGCGCGGCGGTCACCGGTACGGCGACGAGGACCGACAGGGCCGTGATCGAGGCCGCGGTCTTGCGTTTGCGCAGCCAGGCACTCCAGTTGCTCACGATCCCCCAGGTGAAGTGTTCGGTCAGGCGGCCGCCATCATGCCACGGTCGCCGCTGAGTCTAGCAAAGTTGCGAGTCAGTCTCATCGACAAGAATGACATACATCAGATGTCGCGCTCGTTAACGGCCGGAGTCGGACCCACTGGGATCCGCCTGTTCGGCGTGGTCGAGGAGCGGGAGGTCACTGGCGTCCACGAGTCGGGTCGAGACCGCGTACTCGACCAGCCGTGCACGACGGCCGGTCGCGAGCTTCCCCGGCCCACCGCGGAGCCCCTGCACCCCGAACTTGTCGAGCTTGTCGCAGACGTTGTCGAGCTTGCGGTTGAAGGTGGTCTGGCTCCAGCCGAGGCGGGCGGCAGCGGCGGCCGACGCCGGGATCTCGCCGCGACCGGGCGACGCCTGGCGCAGGACGTCCTCCGCCAGGGCGACGATGAGGAGGCGCTGGCTGCTCGTCAGGTGGATCGGCCCGACCGTCGTGGTTCCGGCGGTGGTCGTCGAGAGCTGCGACGGACTGAAGTACTCGAGGTCCGAGGTGATCGTGAAGTCGTAGGTCGTCGTCCCGGCACTGAACAGCACCTGCAGCTCGGGGAACACGATCGGGAGCCGCGCACCGGGCGCGAGCCACGCCTGCACGTTGCCGGTCGTGTCCGTCACCGTCGCGGAGAGGGTGTTCCCGATGTTCGTGAGCCACCAGAGTCCGGCATCGAAGGTCACGCTGAGGAAGGTGCGGTGCAGGAAGGGGTTCTCGTCGACGACGAGGTCGCCCTCGCGACCGATCAGGAACGGCTTGCGTGCGTCCACGGCGTACTCCTCGCCGCAGAACTCGACGCGCACCGCCGTCTTCGTCGTCGCGGTGTCGGTCGCCTCGTCCGTGGTCATCGTCTGGTCCCCCTGTGGTCGGTCATCGTCTCGCTCCAGCTACTGCTGCGAGCACATCTCGAGTGGATCGGGTGAGGTGACGCCGCCTCGGACGATCACCACTTCGATGCACAGCTGCGCGCCCGGAGCGCTCGGCTTCAGGTCGACCGCGTAGGTCGAGGTCGGTACCTTCGGCGAGTTCTTGCCGCTGCTCGTCACCTGGTAGATGTACGAGTCGCCGTCCTGCGGGTCCGGGTTGTCCCAGATGAACGTGACGACGCTGCCGTCCTCGCTGATGTTCACCCCGAACGGCTTCGGCGAGGGGACGTCGCTCAGTTGGATCGGTGCCCCGGTCGCGGCGGCGGTCGGCTTCGGGTCGGCGGCCGCTCCCTGCCAGATGATCCCGGCTGCGATCCCACCGACCGCGAGCACCGCGACCCCACCCGCGACGAGGAGGCGGGTCAGTCGGCGACGTCTGGCTCGTCCGGCCTCATCTGCACCGGGGTCCTCCGTGGGAACCGCAGCCGCGGACTCGAGACGGTCGCGCCGGATCGTCTCGGAGGGCACCGAGGCCGCTCCGACGGTGATCGGCGCCGACGGCTGGATCGGTTGGACGAGCGGTCCGGCCGAGCGCACGACCGTCTCGTCTCCGATGGACGGCTGCACACTCGGCACGCCGGGTCGGGGCTGGGCCTCGACCGTCGGGACCTGCCGGACCCGCGTCTCGTCCGACGCACTGCTGGACGTGTCCGGTCGGGGGGCCTGCGACTGCGGCTGTACGAGGTTCGGGATGTCGATGGGCGTCGGCGCGTAGGCCAGCTCCATCTCGACACGCTGCAGCGCCCGCGCGAAGTCGACGGCGCTCTCGAAACGGTTGGCGCGGTCCTTCGCGAGGCCCTTCTGCAGCGTCGCGACGAGGGACGCCGGCGCGTCGTCGCGCCCGAGCGGGGTGACGGTCCCGCGCTCGATCCGGCTGATGAGGTCGGCCGCACCGTTCGACTGCCCGGGGATCTCGAACGGCGTGCGTCCGGCGAGCAGCGTGTAGACCGTCGCGGCCAGGGAGAAGATGTCGGATCGGACGTCGGGATGCGGCTCGTCCTCGAACATCTCGGGCGGTGACCAGGGGATGGAGAGACCGACCGTCTGGGTACCCGAGGCGCCCGTCGAGCCGACGTCGCCCGGCCGCCCGGGGCCGGCCGTCGACGGCACCTCGAGTTCGACGGCCTGCGAGATGCCGAAGTCGGTCAGCGCCGGCCAACCGTACGCGTTCGTGAGCACGTTGGCCGGCTTGATGTCGCGGTGGAGGATGCCGGCGGCGTGTGCGGTCGCCACCGCACTGGCCAGGCGGACGCCGGTCCGCAGCGCGTCGGCGACGGCGAACCGCCGCAGCTTCGCCTGCTCGGCGAGGCTCGGCCCCGCGCAGTACTCCATCGCGAGGTACGGTCGGCCGTCCGGGGCGACGTCCGCCGTGTAGATCGTGACGATGTACGGGTGCGCGGAGAGCTGCGCCATGAGGTTCGCCTCGGCGACGAAGGCCTCGCGGGTCTGCTCACTGAGGTGCTCGGCGAGGAGCACCTTGACGGCGACCTGACGCCGCGGCAACTGCTGCTCGTACAGGAAGACGTCGGAGAACCCACCGGCTCCGAGCTGTCGTTCGAACCGCAGCCCGGGGATGGCCGGCGGTTGCGAGGGTGAGCGGCGCACGTCAGCCCTCTCGGACGCGCAGCGCGACGCCGCCGCCGAGGTCGATGACGGTCCCGACGATCACCGGTGTCGGCTCCCCCGGTCGCAGGGACTGCGGCGCCTGACCGGGCAGGACGACCTGCGTGCCGTTCCGCGAGTGGAGGTCGGTGACGACGACCGTGCCGCCCTCGACCGCGACGCGCACGTGGCTCCGCGAGATGTCGTCTCCCGTGAGCGTGACGAGCGTCGGGACGACCGACGCCGGGACCTGCGAGACGCTCGGCGCCCGGCCGAGCACGACGGGTGAGGCGAGCGACTGGCGAGTGCCGCCGGGGAGCTCGAGGTAGGTGAGCGGCGTGGCTGACGGGGTGGTCGATCGAGCAGGCGGGGTCTCGGCCGCGCGACGCGCACGCAATGCGGCGAGATCCTCGGCGAGGATCGTGTGGCCGTCGTGGTCGCCGAGGTCCGAAGGTCCGGCTGCTGCGGGTTCCGGCGCGGCGGCTGCGGTGGGGGCCGCCTGCTGGTGCGCCGACGCCTCGGCCGCCGCGCGTTCGGCGTCGCCGGCCTCGTCGACCGCCGCTGCACCGACCGGACGGAGCACGGTCTGGCCGAACAGGAAGTCGTAGCCCTCGTCGACGGGCTCCTCCGGGGACGCCGGGGTCTCGTCCGGGTCGTCCTCGTCGTGGAAGAACTGGGTGTCGGAGACGGACGGCACGACGTGGAGCGGCTGAACGGGCTCGACGTGGGCCGCTGGGGCCGCCTCATCGCCGTCCGTCCCGTCGTCCGCCTCGTCCGAGGTCGCCGCGGATGCAGCGGGCTCGGCGGGGGCCGGGACGGGCGGGGCCGCGAGCTGCTCCGCCGCGGTCGGCCTGCTCGTGGACGACTCGGTCGGCCGGCGCTCATCGGTGGTCGGAGTGGCGAGGGAAGCCGTGGCATCCTCGTCGAGGGTCGCCGTGATGGAGGTCGTCCAGACGGCTCCCGACCCGAGCGGGAGGCGCACGCCGGACGGGTTCGGCTGGTCGCTCCGGAGCGTGACGCTCACCGCGTCGGCGTGGTGTTCCTCGACCCAGGTGGTCGCGCGGGCGCCCAGGACCGTCTCGGTCCCGGCGGCGCTCGTCACGACGGCGGCCGCGAGCCCGCGCGCGATGACCGTCGCGCCCGATTCGTCCCAGACGGCCGCGGCGAACGCGGGCGTGTTCGAGAGACCGCCGGCCGCGAGGCGGTCGACGATCAGCGACAGCGACGCGTCGCCCGGGAGGTCCGCGGCGAATGCGGCAGCGGCGGTGTCGTCGCCCTGGGCGTCGACCAGCACCAGTCTGCCGGGCCCCGCCACAGCGAGCCAACGGCGGACCTCGGCCGGTTCCATTTCGTACGAGTACACGGCCACTCCTCTAGCCTCGCGGCATCGTCTCTTCAAGATACCCGAGACCACCCGCGTCATCGTAGCCGGGGCCGCTGGACATCAGCGAGGTCGACACGACATCGACGACGAGCGCGGTCACGTTGTCCCGTCCGCCGGCGGCCAGCGCGAGCTCCACGAGGCGGTCTGCGGCTCCCTCGAAGCCCTGCGACAGGACCTCGGCGATCAGCTCGTCGGACAGCTCGCCCGTGAGACCGTCGGAGCAGAGGAGGAACCGTTGCCGCCCGGCGACGGGGAGGAGCCAGACGTCCGGGTCGATGCCGGCCTCGACGCCGATCGCCTTCGTCACGATGTTGCGGTCGGGGTGTTCGCGCGCCTCCTCCTCCGTGATGGAACCGGCGTCGACGAGTTCCTGCACGGCCGAGTGGTCGACGGTGATCCGACGGAGTGCGCCATCGGCCCAGGTGTACACGCGAGAGTCGCCGACATTGAACACCATCCAGTGCAGATCGGTCTGCGGCGACAGCGCCACGAGCGCGAGACCCGCGACGGTCGTGCCGATGACCCCGTTCGGCGTGGGGATGCTCCGGATGACCGCGTTGGCGGCGACGATCGTGGTCACGACCGCCTCGGTCGTCGTCGGCATGCCGATCGGGATGCCGCGTTCGAGCGCCGCCGCGACCTCACGGCTCGCGACCTCGCCGCGTTCGTGCCCGCCCATGCCGTCGGCGACCACGAAGGCGGGCGCGCCGGCGTAGAACGCGTCCTCGTTCAGGCGTCGTACCAGCCCGGTGTCGGTCCGGCCCTCGCTGCGCAGGGTGTGCGTGGACCGCGCGGTCTCGATCGTCGTCATCCCGCACCGCCCAACGCGGCGGGAAGGGTCGGTACCTCGCCCGGCCAGCTTCCGTACCTCGCGTCGAGGTCGGAGCTCGAGAGCTCCACGGAATCGCCACCGGCGTACTGCTCGGAGGCGATGTCCAGCGTCGCGAGGATGGCGATCGTCGACTCGACGGTCTGTCCGGGCGCGTCGAAGGCGAATCGCACGAAGCGCCCGCGGTCGACCTCGTCCTGGGAAGCGAGCTGCGCGAGGGAGTAGTCCACGAGGGCACCGGGGTCGCCGGTGAAGGCGTCGGTCGCCGAGAGTGTCGCGGTGACGTACGCCGTCGTGCCGTCCCAGGCGCGGGCGGCCCTGAAGTCGGCCCCGGGGATCTCGGCGACCGCTTCCTCGACGGCGGCCAGTGTCCGGTCCGGCATGCGGGCCGGGGTGCGTTGCGCCGTCGGTGCTCCGGTCCCGCAGGCGGTGAGAAGCCCCAACAGGACGACCGACACGGCGCCGGATCGGACGATGGTGCTGATGCGCATGGAAGGCCTCACGGTCGGGAACGGGCTGTGGACGGGCGACCCGGTCCCGGGCCGCGATCGATCATCTCCGCGTAGGACTGTAGTCGGTCACCTGTTGATCACCACTGAAGAAGCCGCTCGCCGAGTCCAGGTAGGCGTCGACGCTCGGGTCTGCCGACGACGACGTCTCGTCCGCCATCATCTCGTACCGCTGCGCGTTGTGGGCACTCGCGATCCCCGGATCCTGCTGTTCCGGGTTGACGCCGCCCAGTCGCGGGGCGTCACCCTGGACCGTCGTCCAGTTGGCCGAGTCCGGGTTCCCCTGTCCGTCGAGCCGGGCGACCGGATCCTCGTTGAACTCCATCGAGAGGACCTGCACGTCGTCGGGGATGTCGAACCGTGCGATCGGCGAGCCCGCCGTGACGACGTGCGTGACGTTGTAGCCGAAGTCCGGGTCCGAGGCCAGCGACCCGGCGGTGATCCCGCCGAGGCTGAAGCCCTCGAGCATCACCGGGTCCGTCGGCGAGATGCCGGCGGCGGCCATTGCGTCCTTCACCGCCTGGCCGAGCGCCGTCTGTTCACCCTGCATGGCAGCGATGTCCGATGTGAGGTCGTTCGAGATCGCGCCACCGTGCGGATCCCAGACCTGCGTGCTCGGGATCTGCACGATCCAGCTCGGCGGCGGTCCGGCCGACTGGATCACGCGGATATTGCTGAGCTCGTCCTCACCCTTGTCGATGTCGGCCGAACCCTGCAGGAGGTCGCCGAGGTCGGTGACGGTTCGGTCCCGAGGCACGGCGAGCGGCTGTGAGGGGTCGTCGGGATCCATGGCGAGGCCGCCCTGTCCGTCGTCGAAGAGGCCGAACCGGCCGCCACCGGTGGCGATGGCGTCGATCGCCTGCTCATAGGTGAGCGGCGGCCAGCCCTGGCCGGTGACGACCGACATGAGTCCGTTGAAGCCGGGCAACAACCCGGGGAGGAAGGTGAGGCCGGCCAGCAGGCCTGGAGCGCCGTCCGTGAGGATGTCCTCGATCCACGCGTTGTCGCCCAACCATTCGTTGGCCGCCTGACCTGCGATCGGAGCGAGTTCCTGCAGTCTCGCGAGTGCGTCCGCATACGTCGCGGCGGTCCGGTCGATGACCTCCTGCGGTGAGTAGGCGGCGATCGAGTTGGCGGTGAACAGTCCCGCGACGCCGGCCGGCGAGAGCAGCAGCCAGGGGTTGTCGCCGATCTGATCCAGCGTCTGCTGGGCGCCCTCGACCAGCGAGTCGACGCCCTCCACGACGACGTTGACGCCTGCCACGGTGAGCATCCACGCCCCGCCCACCACCGCCACGCCCGCCGCTGCGACGAAGCCGACCGGCACCGCGAGGACGCCGATCACGAAGGCGACCCCGTTGTGGAGGGCGACGGTCGCTGCGGCGATCAGCTGGTCGGCGGTCTCGTAGGCGACCACGGCGCCCTCGAGGAAGACGGCGGAGACGCCGGTCTCGGTCGCCACGAGGAGCAGGGAACCGGAGGCGAGGACGATGGCGCCTTCCGCAGCCGCCCCCGTCACCGGCGACAGGATCATGGATTCGAGCAGGTCGCCGTCGACCGCTTTCGCAGCGGCCGCGCCCGAACGCCCGATCAGCTCGGTCGACAACGTGGCGAGTTGCTGCGCCTGCAGTCGCATGTCGTCGAGCTTCGCGCCGACGCCTCCGGCTCCACCGGAGACCGTGATGCCGCTCATGCCCGTGCTCCCTGGATGGTCGCGGCGATCGCCAACACCTCGGCGACGATGTCCGCGCGACGGACGGCCCGGAGCGAGACCCGGGTCCCCTCGGCGACGGTGGACGGGTCCATACCCGCCGCTTCGACGTCCGGAGTGTCGACCGACACGGCGACCCAGCCGTCGGCACCACGGAGCCACGTGTCCGTCCATCGTCTCATGGGCTCCCCGCTCCGGGAGAGTGCGTCGAGCCGGAACCCGCCGTCGATCCGCTGGGCGGCGCCGCCGAGGAGCACTGCGGCCTGCGGGCTGTGGAGCTGTTCGACGACCGCGCCGACGACGTCCGGTCGGTCCTGTCGGAGCGCGAGGACGAGCGCCTCGGCGTCCGCGAGCGGGAGGACGACCACCTCGGTCGAACGACCCCGCGTGTCGGGGACGTCGTGGAGCGCGGAGAGGGGTCGCAGGAGTTGCTGCGCGAGGCCGGCGGTGTCGAAGGCGCGGATCTCGACGGCGTCCTCGTCGCGCGCGGCCGTGCCGTGCTCGGCGACGGACGCGTCCGAGTGGTCGACCCGCTGCGTCCGCAACAGCGCCAGAGCGTGCGCGCCGATCACGGAGACGGACTGGATCGCCGTCCGGTCGAGGGTCCAGCAGGAGGCGTCGACGGCCGCCGTCGCGAACTGCGGCATCGACAGGAAGGCGGCGAAATCGGGATCGACATCAGCGGTGAGGTCGTCCGGGAGGCTGTCGTCGCCGCCGGCGAGGAGTCGCCGCTCCCGGAGCCGCGCGACGGCTCGCTGCTCGCGCTCACGGACTTCGGCGGGCTGCACGTCCGAACCCCATTCGGTGTGGAAGGCGGGTGGCAGCACGATGTGCGGGGTGCGGTGCTCCAGGACGTGGAGTTCGTCAGCGGTCAGCAGGAAGGCTGCCGCTGCCGGAGCCGGGCGGGTACGGGTCATGGGCATCAGGGGGTCCATCCTCGGCTGCGGTAGAGGTCTGCCAGGTCCAGCCAGCTGCGGTCACCGGGTGTCGGAAGCGATGGCGTGGAGGCGACGATGTCCTTGGCCTGGTGCACGAGGAAGTCCGGGACCTCCTGGCCGAAGAACTCGAACACCTTCGCGGCACCGTCCTTGACGGTCTCGACCGCGCCGGAGACGAGGTTCACCGCGTCGTTCCAGCGGTCGCCCACCCAACGCGCGGCATCTTCGATGAGCTGCTTCACGTGTTCGACGGCGGTCGCGTGCGCGTCGAGCTTGTCGGCCGCGTCGTCGAGCTGCGTCGCCGAGTTCTCGAGCGAGACCGCCCGGGTGCCGAGCTGCTCGATGAAGGTCTCCGCCGCGGTGGAGGTCCACGCGAGCTCGGCCGCCGAGCGGAGGTCTCCGGCGCGGCTACGGACCTCCGTCGCGAGGGTTCGTAGCTCCGTCGCGCGGAGGCGGATCTGTTGGGTGTCGCCGTACACTGCTCGCTCCTCGTCGGGTGATGCTGCGTCGCTGTCGCCGTGGGTCGACTTCACCGGAAAACCCGCGCGCCCTCACCGACACGTGGTCGGGAGGGCGCGCAGAGCGAAGCCGACGGTGGTGACTACTGGCCGGCGCCGGCAGCGAGCGCTGCGTCGGTCTGCTCGAGCGTGGTCACAGCGTTGTTGAGGTAGCCCGACAGCTTGTCGAGGTGCTGGATCGTGACCGTCGCGCTCTGCGTGAAGGCCGTGTAGGTCTCGTTGAAGGTGCCGGACGCGGTGTCGGTCTGGAACCCGGAGGACACGAGGTTGTTGATGAGGGTCTGCAGGCGGTTGAGCGTGGTCTCGACCTCGCCCTTACCCGTCGTCAGGTTGACGGCGGCCTGCTTGATCTCGCTGTAGTTGACGTTGATGTTGGCCATGAGTCTTGCTCCTTCGTTGTGGTCACCGGCACCGTCGGTGCCTTCATCATGTAACCACAACGCCTCGCGGGAGCACATGGGGAGCACTCCCCATGCAGTCCCCACCCAGGGACGACGCCGCTCAGGAGACGGGGAACTCGGGCGCGATCGGCAGCTGCACGCGCGACAGCGCACCGCGGTTCGCGTAGATTCCGCGCCCCTGCGGGAAGTCCTTGCGCGCGAGCCTGGGGAAGGTCGTCCGGAGGACGAGGTCGCCCTCCATCTGCTCCGGCTGCAGCAGGATGCCCCGCCTGGCGCTCTTGATCTCGCCCATGAGCGGCCAGGACGACGACCAGCCCGACACCTCGTTCTCGGCGATCACGAGATGGTCGCTGCGTTTGATGGCCTTGATGAGCTCCACGAGCGGCGGGTCGGCGATGCCGTTGAGGTAGTCCGACAGCGTCTCGATGACGACGACCGTCCGGCCGGTCACCGTCTCGGCCGCGATCGCCGCGGACAGCGCCTTCGCCTGCTCGGCGATCGTCTCGGGGGTGACGGCCGACTCGTCGAAACGCAGCTCCCGCAGCAGCTCCGAGCGTTTGGAGCCGAAGTAGACGAAGCGCGTCGTCGGATCGAAGCGTCGCATGGCGCCGACCAGGGATGCGACGGCGTTCGTCCGACCGCTGCCGGGAGGGCCGCCGACGAGGAACGCGCCGGACGGGTCGAACCCGATCGGTGCGAGGTCGGCGTCGCCGATGCCGAGCACGGGGCGGTCGCCGACGCGCTCGGGCAGCTCACGCGCCTCGATCTCCTTCGGCAGCGCGCCGATCGGCGGGGCCGTGATCGTGGCTCCCGCGCGCGACATCGCCTCCGCGAGCCGGACCGTCGCGACCGACTGGTCCGAGAGCACCGGCGAACCACCGAGGATCGCGACCTGGACCTCGAGACCGTCGACGATCGCCCGGCCGGCGGGCGACTCGGGGCCGAGGATGTCCTTCGGCACGCCGAGGAGCTGGTAGCCGGTCTCGTCCGCGAGGCGCAGCACCACGCGTCGCTGCACACCGGAGCTGATGTTCGTCGGGACGGAGCCCGGGCGATCGGCCGAGAACGCGATGTTCACGCCGAGCTGGCGGCCATCGGTGATGAGCTGCTGGAACAGCGTGTACCACGAGGACAGGCCGAGCGTCGTCTCGTACTCCTGCCGGAAGGACTGGAAGCCGTCGACGAGCAACAGGATGCGGCGCTCGTCGTTGCGACCCGAGACGCGGCGGTAGTCGGTGATGGAGGACGCGTTCGCCTCGGCGTACCGGACGCTGCGCTCGTCGACGATCTCCTTGATCCGGCGGAGCAGTCGGATGACGCGCTCCTGGTCGTCGCCGGGGATGATCGAGCCGACGTGCGGCAAGGCCTCCAGCATGCGGAGGCTGCCCGCGCCGAAGTCGAGGCCGTACACCTCGACCGGACCGCCCCGCGGCGTGATGCCCGCCGCGGTGGCGAGGGTCCGCAGGACGGTGCTCTTGCCCGAGCCGCCGGTGCCGAACACGGCGATGTGGCCGTCGACGTCCGGCCGGAAGTAGACCGGGCGCTGCTCCTGCGAGTCCGGGAGGTCGGCGACACCGATGAGCAGTTCGGCGTCGGACCGCTGACGGAGCTTGCTGAGGTCGTAGACGGGCGCCAGCTCGTCGAGCCAGGGCCGTCGCGGCGCCGGGATCGACGCCCGGTCGGCTGCGGCGATGATGCTCGCGACGAGCCGCTGCTGGTCGGTGGGGCCGAGGTCGCGCTCCTCCTCGGCGTCGGCCGCGCGGGGCTCCTCCCAGCGCGTCTCGCCGCCGAACCGCAGCTCGCGGACCTCGATGTCTGAGCGCTTCGGCTCGTCGCTCGTCCAGCCACCCGCATAGCCGGACTGGAAGATGCTCAGGCGCCCTGGACCCGTCTTCGCGATGCCGCGGCCGGGGACACCCGGGTCGAAGTGCGCCGCGTCCTTGACGCCGACCACGTCCTGGCTGTCGGACTCGTCGGCCATGCGCAGCGCGACGCGGAGGTTGGTGTTCGCGCGCAGGTTGTCCTTGATGACACCGGCGGGTCGCTGGGTCGCCATGATGAGGTGGATCCCGAGGGAACGACCGCGCTGGGCGATGTCGACGACGCCGTCGACGAACTCCGGGACCTCGCCGACGAGCGCCGCGAACTCGTCGATGACGAGGACGAGGGCGGGCGGCGAGTCCGGGTCGCCGCGCTTCTCGAGCTCGAGGAGGTCCTTGGCCTTCTTCCGGTTGAGCAGGTGCTCGCGGAAGTGCAGCTCGGCGCGGAGGCTCGTGAGCGCCCGCCGGACGAGGTGCGGGCTGAGGTCGGTGACGAGTCCGACGCAGTGCGGGAGCGTCACACAGTCCGCGAAGGCCGAACCGCCCTTGTAGTCGACGAAGAGGAACGAGACGCGGTCGGGGCTGTACTCGGCCGCCATCCCGAGCACCCAGGCCTGCAGGAACTCGCTCTTACCGGCACCCGTCGTCCCGCCCACGAGGGCGTGGGGGCCCTGGGCGCGGAGGTCGAGATGCATGGCGTCGACACCGCCCGATCCGACGGTCGCGCGCAGCTGGCCGGCCCGGCGGGGCTTCGGCGGGAGCCCGGGCGTGCGGTCGTGGATCGAGGAGTTCTGCCGCCAGCGGTCGACCACGGCGTCGCTCGAGGTCGTGAGCTCCGGCCCGAGCAGCGTCACCATCGACACCGACCGCGGGAGGTCGCTCGAGTCCTCGACGAGGGCGCCGGCGTCGATCACGGATGCCATACGTCGCGCGTAGTCGAGGGCAGTCACCGGGTCGACGAACTCCGGGCGGGCGTCGTCGACGGAGTACCCGAGGCGGACCATGCCGACCGTCGCCGGTGCGTCGAGGCCGGCCCCGGCCTCCGGGACCTGCAGGAAGGTGCGGCAGGCGGCGGGGAGCGAGACGACATCGTCGGCGATCCAGATCGGGAAGACCCCCGCGTCCGCCGCGATCTCGGCGAGCTGGACGAGGCGTGCGCGGTCGACGCCGACGTCGTCGGAGATGAGCAGGACGATCGCGGGGATCGGGGACTTCGTGCCGGTGTCGTTGGAACTCTTCGTCCCGATCTCCGCGCCGCGCTCCTGGGCTGCCTGCTTCTCGGAGATGGCTCCGCGTCGGGCGTCGCCGGCCCGGGCCGCCTGCAGGCGGGTCTGGACGAGCTCCTCGATCGCGGCCAGCAGCAGGTTGCCGCTCGACACGCTGTCGGCGAGGTGGCCGACGTCGAGCGGGCTGTTCGGCGAGGACGCGTGCGGGAGCCACTTGACCCACGAGAGGGCGTTCGACCACGCGGGCGAGACGATCGCCGAGACGACGACCTCGGCCGGCGAGTGGAGGGCGGTGAGCTGGACGAGGATGCCGTTCACCGCGCCCCCGGCCGTCTGCGGTGAACCGGCGATGCCGAGCGCGCCGGCGTCGTAGAGGTTGTCGATGATCGGCACGTCGGCGACGGTCGCGTACTGGTCCTTGAGCTTCTCGAGTCGTTCCTGGAACTCCGGCAGGAAGCTGTCGCGGGCCTTCGCCGAGACCTCGTTGCGCGACGGCATCGTGCCGACGCCGAGCCGGAGGTTCAGGAAGGACCAGTGCTCGGGGCGCCTGGTCCACAGCAGCGGCCCCCGTGTGAGCGCGTGCTTGAGCGCCTCGGAGGTGGACGGTGCCTCACGCATGCGGACGTCGTGCTCGATCTCCCGCTCGGCCGCGAGCTGCTTGCCGAGGGACTCGAGCCGCTCGTCGAAGATCTTGATCTGCTGCTTGAGCTTGCGCTTGTTGCGCCCGCGACCGGTGAAGTAGTTGCCGATGAGCATGAGCGGCGTCATGGCGATGAAGATCAGTGACAGCGGGTTCTTCGTGAAGAAGTACATCGCGCCACCGAGGAGCATGGGCGTGAGCATGCCGAGGAGCGGGAACGGCTGGTTCTCGCGCTCGGTCGGCGGCTCGGGAGCGGGGAAGGTCTCCCCCGCGTAGCGCTGTTCGACGCGCGGCGAGCGGTTGAAGTACACCGGCCCGGCCTTCGGGACGACACCCGCGCGACCGACGGTCCCGGCGAAGCCGATCTCGACCTCGGTGTCGCCGATGAGCACGCGCTCCGGCTCGATGACCTTGAGTCGAGGCACGATGCCGCCGTCGACGACGATGCCGTTGGCCGCGCCGAGGTCGACGAGTTCGATCTCGCCGCCGACTTCGAGGCGTGCGTGACGCTTCGAGACGAGCGGGTCGTCGAGGACGATGTCGCAGCTCGCCTCACGTCCGATGGTCCAGCTGCCGGCCGGCAGGGTGAACTCACGGCCGGCGTCGTCGCCGGAGAGGACCCGCACGACGGCGACGGCGGGCGCCTGGCCGGTGCGCGCCGCGGAGTAGTACACCCCCGCGTCGGCGAGCTCGATGACGGCACCCGAACCGACCCACGCCTCGCCGATGGGGGCCTCGGGCGGGAGCGGCAAGGTCTCGGTGGATCCCGGCAAGCGCGCGTGCAGCGTGAAGTCGGCGTTCGCGGAGTCCGGCCCCTGCGGGTCGACGCGCGCGATGGTCGACGCGACCTCCGCGATGCTCGCCGCCGCGTCCGTCGTCACGACGATGTCGGCGGACGACCCGGACGGCCTGGTCAACGTCAGCTTGATGCGCATGCAGGATCCCCTTGGAAGTGCGGGCCGCTCGACGCGACCTCGATCAGCCTAGCGACGGAAGCGGTACCGGCCTCGATCTCGGACCGGCCGGATCAGTCTCGGGTCGGCCGGATGATCCGCTCGACGTCGTCGACGGTTGACGGTTCCGGTGCGGGGTCGAACAGGGCGACGGGCGGGTCGACGGTCGAGCAGTCGAGGTCCGGGACGTTGACCGTCGACGTGACGGTCCTGGACCCGTCCTCCTGGGCGAGCCGGTACTCGATTCCGCGCGCACCGGGCACGGCCGGCGGGGTGCCGCCCTCGCTCGCCCATTGCTCGGCGACGCACCCGCGGACGGACGCGGTCGCGTCCTCCGGGACGCCGGTCACCTCGACAGGGGCGAACGGGAGTGGTCCGGGCAGGATCTCGGTGCTCCCACTGCTGGTCACCTGGTCACGGGCGGCGCTGTAGAGCCTCGACCGCAGGTCGTAGGAGGTCGTCTCCGTGAGCGACGCCAGCGAGAAGTCGTTGCGGTTCACGGCGATCGCCTGCGCCTCCAGGGATGCGCGGACGGTCTCCACCCACGGGTCGCCTTCGAGGGGACCCTCCGGTGCCGCGGACGTCCAGACGGTCGTCGGCATGGGCGCCGGTCCGTCGTCCGTCGGCGTGCAGGCCACCAGCGAGCCGAGGACCAGGGTTGCGAGGGCGACCGGACCGATCACCCGCACATCAACCCTCCGCATCCGCCTGATACGCGTCGAAGGCGTTCGAGGCGTTCGTGGCGATGGAGGCGAGGGTGCGGGTGCTCCCGGAAGCCGGGTCGATGATGTCGTCGAGCGCATCCCGGTTGTCCTGCACCCAGTCCCACCAGACCTCGGCGTCGTTCGTGGTCGGCGGGACGAGACCCTCCGGCGGCGAGAGCTCCATGAGCGTCTGGGCGACACCGATCTGCGTCGCACGCAGACGGGCGTCACCGCCGTCCTCGAGCTGGGTGAGCAGATCGTCGTGCGAGCCGGCCCAGGCGTCGCCGGCCGCGCCGGTCGCCGCGTCCGTCAACTGCCCGCGCACGTAGCCGATCCCCTCGCTCGCGATTTTCTCGGCGACCGCGTCACCGAGCGTCCCGACCAGCTTGTCGAGCCCCGGGATCGGGAGCATCCCGACGCCGGTCTCGACGACACCGATGGCCGACTGGACGGCCTCGTCGTGACGCGTGGCCTCGCCGAGGTCGACACCGGCCGTGCTGCCGTCGAGCACGGACTGCAGCATGGAGACACGGGTGGCCGCGTCCACAGGGCTGTACAGGCCGAGCTCCGCTGCGCCGAGGACCGTGTTCTGGTAGTCGGTGACGACGGCCTGCAACGCTTCGGCACCGCCGGCGTTGCTCCCTGCGATCCCGAGGATCCGAGCGAGCGCCTCGGGTGAGAGGTTGGCGTAGACGCGCGGATCGCCCTCGACGCCGTACGGATCGATCGACGTCGTGGGGTCGGAGGCCCCATCCGGGTTCTGGCCCACCATCGGGTGCTCGACGAGCCCCGGGATCTGCGGCGCCAGGGCGTCGACCAGCTTGACGCTCCCCAAGTCGCTGATGTTCTCACTCGTGAAGTGCGGGTTGCCAGCGACGTAGCCCTCGGCGTCCTCGGTGGCACGCGGCTCGCCGATGAGCCGCGAGATGACGTCGTGGCTGAGGGTCGACGCACGGTCCCAGGCTTCGGGGCTGTACGCGGTGCCGTCGGTCGGCCCGCCCGGGATGGACTGGGCACCGTCCCAGAGGGCGAGGACGCCCTCGAACCCGTCGAGGCCCGAGTCCCGGCGTCCGTACCAGTACTCGATCCGGTTCGCACCCAGGTCGTCCGAGGCGTACGGCTCGTCCGGATACATGGGGGCGTCACGGTACGGGTCATCCTCGGTGGAGGTCAGCCAGTCCATCGCCGCCTCGGGATACTCCCCGAGGGTGCTGAAGACGCGCGAAGTCCAGTCACCGAGCCGGTTGACGTCGTACCCGGCCTGCTCGGCCTCGGCGAGACTCAGGAACCCGCCCGGGCCCATGACGCCCTGGCCCGGACCGTACAGGCCCTCGCTGGCGCCCGGGAACCCTCGTTCCATCTCGTCGGCGATGTTCGCCAGGCCGACCGTCGTCGACTCGCCGATCGGGCTGTCTTGCTCATCGCCGAAGAGGAACGCAAGGCTCGTCCAGCTGTCGGTACCGTGGACGGAGGCGGAGCCGTTGTACAGCTCCTGGGCGAACCCCTGCCCCACCCCGTCTGTCCACCGCTGCGACCCGACGGACAGACCACTCCGCACGGACTGCGCGAGGAGGAGGGCTGCACCGGCCTCCATCCAGCCGTTTGCTCCAGCGTCGTCGATCCGGCTGATGAGCGAGATGAGGTCCTCGCCGCCGAGAGCGAGGTTCATCTGCGCCATCACCGACGGGTCGTTGCCGTAGAGGGCGCACAGCGACTGGAGCTGCGTCGCCAGTTCGGATTCGAACGTGCCGTTGCCGAGCTCGGAGGCCATCTCGGCCATGCCCTGCGCGATCGCGGTCGGCGTGAGGTCGCCGGCCGAGGTGATGCCGATCGCGGCGAGTGCGGCCTGCTGCCGATCCCAGTTGTCGCCACCGGGCGAGGACAGCGCGGAGACGAGCGCGGCGTCGGCGGCTTCGCGTTCCTCGGACAGCGCGTCGAGGAGCCGCTGCGCGCTCGCGCGGTCGGAGACGGCCGTCTGGTGCACCTGATCGCGCTGGGCCTGCTCGAGTGGGCTGGGGCCGCCCTGGGGGTCCAGGTACTGCTGGTTCGCGGTGATGTTGGCCTGGAAGATCATCTCCGTGTAGGTCGCCGCACGCGACTTGATGCCGTCCACGGTCGTCGTGTACGTCGAGATCGCCGCACGAACCGCCGCCAGCTCCGGCACGACGGCGTCGATCTTCCCCATCGGCGTCGACAGGGAGGACACCCACGTGGCCGCGGCGTCGCCCGTCCAGATCGCGTCCGTGATCCCGCCCTGCGCGGCGAGCGCAACGGCGCGTGCATCGGTCAGGGCCGTCTCCGTCGTCTGGATGGTGGTCGCGGTGGTGCCGAGCGCACCCGAATCGATCCGCCCGGGATCATCTGCAGTCCAGTTCGCCATCAGCCCTGTGCCTCCTCCGCGATCGCCGCTTCCGTCTGCTGCCAGACGCTCACCGTCTCACTTGCGACCCGACCGGCCTCCACCATCGCTCCGCCGGCGAGGGAGACGTGCACGGACACCCACATCGCGAAGCTCTCCGCGGCCGTCGTCACCGCGCTGCTGCAGCTGCCGGAGAAGTCGAGGGGGACGTTCTGTGGAAGCCCGGATCCGCTGGGTGTCAGTGGCGCGGCGACGGCCAGGATCTGGTCCCCGTCGACGACGAGTGGTTGCTCGCTCATCATTCCCCTTCGTAGCCTCGGCACCGGTGGTCTGCACCGCAGTACCGGACAGTGGTCCGGCGTGTACGTCGTTCAGCGTAACCGAGCGAGGACGACGCGACGATGGGGAGCACTCCCCATGCGCGAAGTGGGTCAGCCCGCGACCACCCGGATCGGGAACTCGCCGATCCCGATCGTCGAACCGGCCTCCACGACGTAGGCCTCGCCCGGTTGGCACACGGTGACGGCGCCGGACGCGTCCGTGATCGTCGTGCCGTTCGTGGAGTGCAGATCCGTCACGCGGAGCGATCGCCGACCGGGTACGACCGCGGTGTGCGTCTTCGAGACGGACATGCGCGGGTCGACGAGTGCACGCAGCTCGGCGTCGGGCTGTTCCGGCCGCGCCGAGGGGTTTCGCCCGAGTAGGACCGGCCCGCTGAGCGGGATCCGCTCGCCGCCGGGGAGCTCGAGGGCGAAGTCCCCCGCACGCAGCGACGACGAGACGACCGTGGCTCCCACATCCTCCGCCTGGACCGCGACGCCGTCGGTCGGCCGGACCGGTTCGGGCGTGGCCGGTCGGGGAGCCGCCGGAGCACCGGCGATCAAGCCGGGCGGGACGGTGATCTGCAGCTCCGGCGGCACCGAGGACGTCGACGCCGCGGGAGCGTGCGTGTGGGCGAGGGCCGTCGGAGGCTCACGGAACTGTGGCGGGGATGCGGGAGTTGCGGACGCTGGAGGTGCAGCGACAACCGACGCGACCACGGGAGCCGGTTCAGACGGGCCGGCATGCGGCTCGGCCGCCGGAACCTCGGCCGCCGGAACCTCGGAAGCCTGAGCCTCGGTCCACGGCTCGGAAGATGCTCCCGTGACCGGGGGTTCTGACACCGGAGTCGACGCGGCGGAGTTCTGGGCGGGGATCTCCGCAGGGTGCGCCTGTACCGGGGCCTGCTCCTCGACGGCCGCTGGCACCCAGCTCTGGATGGCCGGTGCCCCTGTGACCGGCGCACTCGCCGGTGCCGTCTCGGGGACGGCCGGCTCGCTTCCGGTCGACACCGCTGCGCGCGGAGCCAGGACCGTGCGGGCACCCTGCACGCGCAAGGTTGCGGACGCGCCGGGATCGGCATCGGAGACGAGCCCGGCGAGGGCCTGCAGGAAGCCGAGGAACGGCTCCTGCCCGAGCAACGAGCGCTGACGCCGACGCTTCTGGACGCCGTGCTGCATGATGAACGTCGCGGCGGCCGTTCCCCGTGCGGACGGGGCGGTCGTGATCGCGAACGCGAGCAGCGGAGCCGGATCGTCGACCGAGACGACCCGCAGGCGGATGTCCGCGCTCGTCCCACCGTCGATCGCGACGTAATGCCTGGTCTGCTGCGCATCCTCACCGGAGGCGGCGACCGCACGTTGGACGAGCGCGACGACGTCGTCAGCGGTCCCCGCGAGGTCGAGATCCAGACCGGTGTCGGTCAGGTCGGGTGATCTCATCGGTGGTTCCTCCCCAAGCGCCGTCGGCCGACGACGGCAACGGATCGATTATCGCCTACGCCGTCGCCCTCGTGGGGAGGGTCGAGCAGCGCACCGCGCGGGCGGGCCCGGGGTGGACGTCGCATCGGCTCACCGCGCGTCGTGCTCCCACGGCCAGCGCGGGGTCGGACGCCGCCCGGTCGACGACGTGGCGACGGCGGCGGCCGCGAGGACGATGACGAGCGCCAGCACACCGACGGTGACCGAGAACGGCCCGGTCAGTGTCGTCACGGCGAAGGCGGCGGCGTCCGCTCCGTCCCGGCTGGCGATCGCGTCGAACACGCCGCCGCTCACGCCGTACGCGAGCCAGGCGAGGAGCCCTGCGAGGACCGCGGAGCCGACCGAGACGCGCAGCGGGGTGCGGCGCGTCTCACGGATGATCCCCCAGAGGACCACGATCGTTGCGACCACGACCATGAGCGGACCGGTCAGTGGGCCGGCGTCCGGGTCGGTCACGACGTCGAGGTCTGCCAGCAGGCTGATGAACCCGAAGGCGCAGACGACGAGTGCCACGTAGGTGACCGCTGCGAACGGGGCGATCCACCAGGGACCGCGTTCTCCGTCCGCGTCACCGGTCATGCTCAGCGGGCGGTCGTCGGTCCGGCTTCGAGGACGCGCTCGTACTCGGCACGCGCCTCGAGGTTCGCCTCGCGCACCTTGCGGCCGCGGGCGGCGATCCAGCCACCGAACCAGACGGGGATCTCGCGGGCGACGACGAAGGCGAGGACCGGCCCGAACGTGAAGGCGACTCCGGTGACCTCGGCGAGGATCTCGTCGATGCTGAGCGTCCAAGCGCGCTCCTGGATCAGGAACCCGCCGACCCACGCGAGGAAGACGACCAGGCCGATGATGAAACCGCCGAGCACCCAGTGCACCCAGCCGGAACGGTTCACGATGGTCGCGGTCACGACCCAGGCCAGGAAGAAGCCTGCGGCGGCCATGAGGAACGGCCAGCTGGTGGCGATCTGGATGAGGTTCTCGACGAACGTACCGTCGCCTTCCAGCACCAGCTGGAGGCCCGCGACGGCCGCCGCGTAGAGGCCGGCGAAGATGATGGTGCCGAGGAGACCGATGAGGATGCCGAAGCCGCGGTTGCCGCGGACCTCCGGCTCGGAGGGTGCCTGGACGTACAGCGGGAAGGCCTGCTGCTGTTCGGTCTCGGCGGCGGTGGCGGTCTCGGTCGCGCCGGAGCGGGCGACCGGCTCGTAGGCCGCGGCGGGGTACGGGTGGGCACCGGTGTCGGCCTGCCGGGTGGCCGCCGTCGACGTCGGGGTGCCGGCGGTGTCGTCGTCGTCGAAGTCGATGTTCGAGTACGCGCGCTGCGGCGTGTGCGGCTGGTACGGACGCGTCTCGCGCACCCCGGCGTCCGAGGCCGTGTCGGCGCGGTCTGCGACCCGACGGTCGTCGACGACCGGGTCCGCGCCGACGCCGTCCGCCGTGGTGATGGTGTCCTGCTGCACGGTGTCCTCGGAGAGGATGTCCCGCTCAGCCACGGGCCGCTCGGCCGCGGGCTGCTCGGATGCGGTCGTGGGACGCGCGGAGCCAGACGCGGTCTGGGCAGCCGCCGGAGTGCTCGGGTCGGTCGGCGATCCGGGCTCGGGGTTCTGGGTGCTCATCGCGTACTCCTTCGGCGGAAGCCAGTTCAGGAGCGCCCTCACGGCACTCCGCTCGCCACGGTAGCAAGCCGGGGCACGGATGCTCGGCAACCTCGCCGGGACTCGCTCACTCCCGTCGACCCGATTCAGGTCTGATTCATATCCGGAGGAAACGGTCTCCTCAGCTCCGCGCGGTTGAGTGGGAGTTCTAACAGATCTGTCGGATCACTGCCGATCCCGCGACGCCGAGCCCCCACGGCGCATCCCCCGGAAAGGCCCCATGCCCGAGCAACTCCCCCACGCCCGTCACGCCGACGACCGTTCCCCGTTCGGTCGGCTCTCCGCTCGCTACCGCGCCCTCCCCCTGCGCGGGCGACGCGTGGTCGCCGGTACCGCTGCCGGAGCCGTCCTGCTCCTCGCCACCGCGGTGATCACCCCGATCGCGCTGCAGCACTCCGACGCGACCGGATCCGAGCCGGCCGCGCAGGCTCTGGACGGGACGACGTCCACGGTCCCGGCCTCCACGGTCAACGCCACGGCGGTCACCGCGATCTCCGCCACGACCGGATCCGTCGCAGGCGGGAGCACCCTGACCGTGAGCGGTGTCGATGTGGACGGCGTGACCCGCGTCGTGTTCGGCGAGGAGGAAGCCCGGATCCTGTCGGCGACGAGCACCGAGGTGACCGTCGCCGTGCCGGCAGCCACCGGCTTCTCCCCCGCCGACGTCGGCATCGCCGTCTACGCGGACGATCTCCGGGTCGACGGTGATGCGCTGAGCTACAGCTACGACATCACGAGCCCCGTCGACGCGCAGATGGCCTACGTGTTCACGCACTGGAACGACTACAACCTCGCTGAATACGGCTCACTGGTCGACACCGACTGCGCGAACTTCGCCAGCCAGAGTCTGCTGGAACGCGGGTGGACGATGGACGAGGACTGGTGGGCCGAGGGGACCGGCGACGACTTCGACTTCTCGAAGGCCTGGGTCAGCTCGACGTTCTTCATGAACTACGTC
The DNA here is from genome assembly GCF_014841195.1 of Plantibacter sp. CFBP 8798. Lineage (NCBI taxonomy): Bacteria > Bacillati > Actinomycetota > Actinomycetes > Micrococcales > Microbacteriaceae > Plantibacter > Plantibacter sp. CFBP 8798. Next base: position 1,320,611 of record NZ_JACYTS010000001.1, on the reverse strand, counting down.
GAGGAGCACCCCGAGCTCGCCACCGCCCTCGACGACACCCAGCGCGACCAGGTGAAGGTCGGCGACATCGTGCAGTTCGACTGGGACAACAGCGGCGACCGCGACCACACGGGCATCGTGTCCAAGGTCGAGACCACGGACGCCGGCACCCAGGTGTACTACGCGGGGCACACCGACGACACCGACTACCGAACCGTCGACGAGGCGATCACCGTCATCCACCCCGGCGCCTCCGTGTACTACTGGAGCATCGCCTAGCCCGCTGTTCGGTGTCAGGCGGGGAACAGCGTCGAGACGATGGTCTGCGTCCAACCGGTGATGGCGACATTCGCCCAGCGGGTGGCCACCCAGGTGCCGTCACGCAGGAAATGGCGCTCACCGACGGTGTTCCCTGAGGGGTCGGCACGTTCCGTGAAACACATCGTCCCGCCGGTCTCCTCGGAACAGGTGAACCCGGCTTCGGACATCCTGGCCACCGCCGCCGCTTGGACGTCCCCCTCCACCTGGGCCACGTTCGTGAGAATGAAGACCTCACCGGCACCACTCGCCTTCGTGAGGTCACACGTGAGTCGGTCCGTCGGGGTGAGCAAGGCCACCAGGGCCTCGTCGTTCGACCCGAAACTCTCGGACAACAGCGGCTGCGACCAGGCGGGATTCAACTCGAGGAAACCGTCAGCGGTCAGTGACTCGATGTAGCCGGCGGGGAAGAGCTGCGTGCATTCGGTCGGACGCGCCGGTGCAGCGGGCGACTCAGCGGCGTCCGTCATGGTCGGATCAGGCGTGGAGCCGGGGGTCGCCGTACCGCTCGGTGTGCGGGTCGAATCGGCTGCGGGAGTCCCGCCTGGGCCGACGACCAGGAGCCCGATGACCACGACGAGCGCGATCGCCAGCACGCCGGCGAGCACGCTCAAGCCGATCACGACCGGATTGCGCTTCCGCTTGGGTGCCGGAGCGCCGTAGCGGACGTCTGGCTGCACCGGGGTCGCGTCCGGCTCCAGCGGCTGGAACTGGCCGGTGGGCTGCTCGGGCTGATCACTCATCGGACCAGCATGTCGTGCAGAGACCCGCCACACAACTCACCAATGCCCGATTCGTTCGCCCATTCCGAGGCGAACGGGCATTCACTCGCCCAGGAATGGGCGAACGAACGACGGAGGGCCCGTCCCGATCGAGAAACGATCGGGACGGGCCCTCCGGGTGAGTCGTTCAGCCCTAGTTGTAGTTACCGGGGGTGAAGTCGTCGGAGCTGAAGCTGTCGAAGTCGACGAAGCTCAGGTCGGACTCGTTGAACGCGCCGTCCTCACCGAAGATGCGGTTCGGGTAACGCTCCGCCTTCGCCTCCTCGGTCGCCTCGACCGTCACGTTGCGGTAGCGCGCCAGGCCGGTACCGGCCGGGATGAGCTTACCGATGATGACGTTCTCCTTGAGGCCGACCAGCGGGTCGCTCTTGCCTTCCATGGCGGCCTGCGTGAGGACACGCGTGGTCTCCTGGAAGGAAGCGGCCGACAGCCACGACTCGGTCGCGAGGGACGCCTTGGTGATACCCATGACCTCCTGGCGAGCCGATGCGGTGCGACGACCCTCCGACACGGCCGAGCGGTTGAGCTCGGCGTAGCGCAGGCGGTCGACGAGCTCACCGGGCAGCAGGTCGGTGTCGCCGTGGTCGACGACGGTCACCTTCCGCAGCATCTGGCGCACGATGACCTCGATGTGCTTGTCGTGGATCGGGACACCCTGCGAGCGGTACACGCCCTGGACGCCACCGACGAGGTGCTTCTGGACCTCGCGGACGCCCTGCACGCGCAGGACCTCCTTGGGGTCGACCGCACCGACGTGGATCTTCTGACCGAGCTCGACGTGCTGTCCGTCCTCGACGAGGAGGACCGCACGCTTCAGCACCGGGTAGACGACCGGCTCGTCGCCGTTGTCGGGCGTCAGGATGACCTTACGAGCCTTGTCGTTCTCGTCGATCGTGATGCGACCGGCGGCCTCGGCGATCGGGGTCGCACCCTTGGGGGTACGAGCCTCGAACAGCTCCTGCACGCGGGGCAGACCCTGCGTGATGTCGTCCGCCGATGCCGAACCACCCGTGTGGAAGGTACGCATCGTCAGCTGGGTGCCGGGCTCACCGATCGACTGGGCCGCGATGATGCCGACGGCCTCGCCGATGTCGACGAGCTTGCCCGTGGCGAGCGAGCGGCCGTAGCAGGCTGCACACACACCGACGGTCGACTCGCAGGTCAGGACCGAGCGCACCTTGATGTTCTCGACACCCGCGGAGACGAGCTTGTCGATGAGCACGTCACCGACGTCCTCGCCGGCCTCGGCGACGACCTCACCCTTCGGGTTGACCGCGGCAGCGGCCAGCGAACGGGCGAACACGGAGTTCTCCACGTTCGGGTCGCGCACGAGCTCACCCGAGCTGTCGGCGTTCGCGATCGCGAGCTCGAGACCCTTGGTCGTGCCGCAGTCGTCTTCGCGGATGATGACATCCTGCGAGACGTCGACGAGACGACGCGTGAGGTATCCCGAGTCGGCGGTACGGAGCGCCGTGTCGGCCAGACCCTTACGAGCACCGTGGGTCGCGATGAAGTACTCCGCGACCGACAGGCCCTCACGGTAGGAGGAGATGATCGGGCGAGGGATGATCTCACCCTTCGGGTTGTTCACCAGGCCTCGCATACCCGCGATGTTGCGGATCTGCAGCCAGTTACCACGAGCACCCGACGACACCATGCGGTTGATGGTGTTGTCCGCCGGGAAGTTCGCGCGCATGGCCTCGGCGACCTTCTCGGTGGCCTCCGTCCAGATCTTGATGAGCTCCTGACGACGCTCGGCATCCGTGGTCAGACCCTTGTCGAACTGGCTCTGGACCTTGGCGGCCTGCTTCTCGTAGCCCTGCACGATCTCGCGCTTGTTCGGCGGGGTCAGGACGTCGCTGAGCGCAACGGTCACACCGGAACGCGTCGCCCAGTGGAAACCGGCGTCCTTGATGTTGTCGAGCGTGGCGGCGACGACCGTCTTCGGGTACCGCTCCGCGAGGTCGTTGACGATCGAGGACAGCTTGCCCTTGTCCGCCACGTCTTCCACGTAGGGGTAGTCCGCCGGCAGCGCCTCGTTGAAGAGTGCGCGACCGAGGGTCGTCTCGACGAGTGCGACACCCGAGCCCTCGTAGCCCTCGGGACCCGTGCCCTCGGCGAACGTCACGTCGGTCAGACGGATGCGCACCTTGGCGTTGAGGTCGAGCGAGCCCTGGTCCTTCGCGAGGATGGCCTCGGCGACGGACGAGAAGGCACGGCCCTCACCCTCGACACCCTCGTTGAGGGTGGTCAGGTGGTGGAGGCCGATGATCATGTCCTGCGTGGGCAGGGTGACCGGGCGGCCGTCGGACGGCTTCAGGATGTTGTTCGACGCGAGCATCAGGATGCGCGCCTCGGCCTGGGCCTCGACGGAGAGCGGGAGGTGGACAGCCATCTGGTCACCGTCGAAGTCCGCGTTGAACGCGGCGCAGACGAGCGGGTGCAGCTGGATGGCCTTGCCCTCGACGAGCTGAGGCTCGAACGCCTGGATGCCGAGACGGTGCAGCGTCGGCGCACGGTTCAGCAGCACGGGACGCTCGCGGATGATCTCCTCCAGCACGTCCCAGACCTCGGGACGGCTGCGCTCGACCATGCGCTTCGCGGCCTTGATGTTCTGAGCGTGGCTCAGGTCGATCAGGCGCTTGATGACGAACGGCTTGAAGAGCTCCAGCGCCATCTGCTTGGGCAGACCACACTGGTGCAGCTTCAGCTGCGGGCCGACGATGATGACCGAACGGCCCGAGTAGTCGACGCGCTTGCCGAGCAGGTTCTGGCGGAATCGACCCTGCTTCCCCTTCAGCATGTCGCTGAGGGACTTCAGGGCACGGTTGCCGGTACCGGTGACGGGGCGACCACGACGACCGTTGTCGAACAGTGCGTCGACGGCCTCCTGCAGCATCCGCTTCTCGTTGTTGACGATGATCTCGGGAGCCCCGAGGTCGAGCAGACGACGCAGACGGTTGTTGCGGTTGATCACACGACGGTAGAGGTCGTTGAGGTCGGAGGTCGCGAAGCGGCCACCGTCGAGCTGCACCATCGGGCGGAGCTCCGGCGGGATGACCGGGACCACGTCGAGGACCATCGCGGCCGGCGAGTTGCCGGTGATGAGGAACGAGTTGACCACGCGCAGACGCTTGATGGCGCGGATCTTCTTCTGACCCTTGCCCTCCGCGATCTGGTGGTGGAGCAGCTCGGACTCGGCCGCGAGGTCGAAGGACAGCAGGCGCTTCTTGACCGCCTCGGCACCCATGTAGGCCTCGAAGTACAGGCCGAAGCGGTCCTGCAGCTCGTGGAACACGGAGTCCTCGGGCTTGAGGTCGCCGACCTTGAGGTTGCGGAAGTCCTCCCAGACGCGCTCGAGGTGAGCGATCTGCTCGTCGTAGGACTTGCGGGTCTGGCTCATCTCCTTCTCAGCGGCGTCCTTGGTGCGACGCTTCTGCTCGCTCTTGGCGCCTTCCTCCTCGAGGGCGACGAGGTCGTCCTCGAGCTTCTTCAGGCGGTCTGCGATGCGCGAGTCGCGCTGGTCGCCGAGCGTCTTGATCTCGAGACGGAGCTCGTTCTCAAGGCCGGGCATGTCCTGGTGACGTGCGTCCTCGTCCACATCGATGACCATGTAGGCCGCGAAGTAGATGACCTTCTCGAGGTCCTTGGGCGCCATGTCCAGCAGGTAGCCGAGGCGCGACGGGACACCCTTGAAGTACCAGATGTGCGTGACCGGGGCGGCGAGTTCGATGTGGCCCATGCGCTCACGGCGCACCGACGACTTCGTGACCTCGACACCGCAGCGCTCGCACACGATGCCCTTGAAGCGGACCCGCTTGTACTTGCCGCAGGCGCACTCCCAGTCGCGGGAAGGACCGAAGATCTGTTCACCGAACAGACCGTCCTTCTCGGGCTTGAGGGTGCGGTAGTTGATGGTCTCGGGCTTCTTGACCTCTCCGTGCGACCAGGCACGGATGTCGTCTGCGGTGGCCAGACCAATGCGAAGCTCGTCAAAAGTTGTGACGTCGAGCAATGTATCTCCTATGAAAGGTTTCGTCAGTCTCTACAGTGGTCAGGCTTAGATCTCGTCGATGGACGACGACTCGAACCTGGAGGAAATGTTGATCCCGAGCTCCTCGGCGGCGCGGAACGCGTCGTCGTCGGTGTCGCGCAGGCTCACCGCGGTGCCGTCGGCCGAGAGGACCTCGACGTTCAAGCACAGCGACTGCATCTCCTTGATGAGCACCTTGAAGCTCTCGGGGATACCCGGCTCCTGGATGTTCTCGCCCTTGACGATGGCCTCGTACACCTTGACGCGGCCGAGGATGTCGTCGGACTTGATGGTCAGGAGCTCCTGGAGCGCGTACGCGGCTCCATAGGCCTCGAGGGCCCAGACCTCCATCTCACCGAAGCGCTGTCCACCGAACTGAGCCTTACCACCGAGCGGCTGCTGCGTGATCATCGAGTACGGACCCGTCGAACGCGCGTGGATCTTGTCGTCCACGAGGTGGTGCAGCTTGAGGATGTACATGTAGCCGACCGAGACCGGTGCCGGGAACGGCTCGCCGGAGCGGCCGTCGAACAGACGGGCCTTTCCGGAGGAACCGATGAGGCGGTCGCCGTCGCGGGTGACGTTGGTCGAGTCGAGCAGACCGGCGATTTCCTCCTCGGAGGCGCCGTCGAACACGGGGGTCGCGACCTTGGTGTTCGGCTCGGCCGAGTGCGCGGCAGCCGGGAGCTTCTTGGCCCAGCTGGGCTTGCCCTCGACGTTCCAGCCCTGCTTCGCGATCCACCCCAGGTGGATCTCGAGGACCTGACCGAAGTTCATTCGACCGGGGATACCGAGCGGGTTGAGGATGACGTCGACCGGCGTGCCGTCCTCGAGGAACGGCATGTCCTCGACGGGCAGGATCTTCGCGATGACACCCTTGTTGCCGTGACGGCCGGCGAGCTTGTCGCCCTCGGTGATCTTGCGCTTCTGGGCGATGTAGACGACCACACGCTGGTTGACGCCCGAGCCGAGCTCGTCGTCGCCGTCCTGTGCGTCGAACACCTTGACGGCGATGATCGTGCCGGCTTCACCGTGGGGAACCTTCAGCGAGGTGTCGCGGACTTCGCGGCTCTTCTCGTTGAAGATGGCGCGGAGCAGGCGCTCCTCGGCGGAGAGCTCGGTCTCACCCTTCGGCGTGACCTTGCCGACGAGGATGTCGCCGGGGCGGACCTCGGCACCGATGCGGATGATGCCGCGCTCGTCGAGGTCCTTGAGCAGCTCCGGGCTGACGTTCGGGAGATCACGGGTGATCTCCTCCTTGCCGAGCTTGGTGTCGCGGGCGTCGACCTCGTACTCCTCGATGTGGATCGAGGAGAGGACGTCGTCCTTCACCAGGTTCTGGCTGAGGATGATCGCGTCCTCGAAGTTGTGACCCTCCCACGTCATGAAGGCGACGAGGAGGTTCTTGCCGAGCGCGAGCTCGCCGTTCTCCGTGGCGGGGCCGTCGGCGATGACCTCGCCGGCCTCGATGCGTGCACCCTCGGAGACGATGACGCGGTTGTTGTAGCTCGTGCCCTGGTTGGAGCGGTCGAACTTGCGCAGGTAGTAGGTCTGCGTGCCACCCTCGTCGAGCTGGATGGTGACGGACTCTGCCGACACCTCCTGGACGACGCCGGCCTTGTCGGCGGTGACGACGTCACCCGCGTCGATGGCTGCGTAGCCCTCCATACCGGTACCGACGAGCGGCGAGTCCGACATGAGGAGCGGGACGGCCTGACGCTGCATGTTGGCACCCATGAGTGCGCGGTTCGCGTCGTCGTGCTCGAGGAACGGGATGAGGGAGGTCGCGACCGACACCATCTGGCGCGGGGAGACGTCCATGTAGCCGATCTCCTCGGACGGGATGAGGTCGACCTCGCCGCCCTTCTTCCGGGCGAGGACGCGGTCCTCCTGGAAGTGGCCGTCGCTCTTCAGCGGAGCGTTGGCCTGCGCGACGATGTAGTTGTCCTCTTCCATCGCGGTCAGGTAGTCGATGTCCTCGGTGACCCGGCCGTCGACGACGCGACGGTACGGGGTCTCGATGAACCCGAACGAGTTGATCCGCGCGAACGATGCGAGCGAACCGATCAGGCCGATGTTCGGGCCTTCCGGAGTCTCGATCGGGCACATGCGGCCGTAGTGCGACGGGTGGACGTCTCGCACCTCGACGCCTGCACGCTCACGCGACAGACCACCGGGGCCGAGCGCCGAGAGGCGACGCTTGTGGGTCAGGCCCGCGAGCGGGTTGTTCTGGTCCATGAACTGCGACAGCTGCGAGGTCCCGAAGAACTCCTTGATCGCGGCGACGACGGGGCGCACGTTGATCAGGGTCTGCGGCGTGATGGCCTCGATGTCCTGCGTGGTCATGCGCTCGCGGACGACGCGCTCCATGCGGGACAGACCGGTGCGGACCTGGTTCTGGATGAGCTCGCCGACGGCGCGGATGCGACGGTTGCCGAAGTTGTCGATGTCGTCCGTGTCGAGACGGAGGTCGACGGGCTTGCCGTTGCGGACACCCGGGAGGGTGGCCGTGCCGCGGTGCAGGGCGACGAGGTACTTGATCGTGGCGACGATGTCGTCGGTCGTCAGGACGGAGTCGCTGAGCGGCTTGTCGAGACCGAGCTTGTTGTTGATCTTGTACCGGCCGACCTTCGCGAGGTCGTAGCGCTTCGAGTTGAAGTAGAAGTTGTCGAGGAGCGCACGCGCGGCCTCGGCTGCGACCTGCTCGCCCGGACGGAGCTTGCGGTAGATGTCGCGGAGCGCGTCCTCCTTGGTGAGGATCGTGTCCTTCTCGAGGGTGAGCTCGATCGACTCGTAGCCCTTGAACTCCTCGAGGATCTCCTCGCTCGTCATGCCGAGCGCCTTGAGGAACACGGTGACGGACTGCTTGCGCTTGCGGTCGATGCGGACGCCGACCTGGTCGCGCTTGTCGATCTCGAACTCGAGCCAGGCACCGCGGCTCGGGATGACGCGAGCGGAGAAGATGTCCTTGTCGGAGGTCTTCTCCTGAGCCGACTCGAAGTACACGCCCGGGCTGCGGACGAGCTGCGAGACGACGACACGCTCGGTGCCGTTGATGATGAAGGTACCGCGCTCGGTCATGAGCGGGAAGTCGCCCATGAAGACCGTCTGGGTCTTGATCTCACCGGTGAGGTGGTTCATGAACTCGGCCTCGACGTAGAGCGGGGCCGCGTAGGTCTTGCCGCGTTCCTTGCACTCGTCGATGGAGTACTTCTCGGGCTCGAGGTACGGGTTGGCGAAGGAGAGCTGCATCGTCTCGCCGAGGTCCTCGATGGGCGAGATCTCCTCGAAGATCTCGTCGAGGCCGCTCTTCGTGGGCAGGTCCTGTCGGCCGGCCTGGGTGGCTTCTTCGACGCGTGCCTTCCACACGTCGTTGCCGACCAGCCAGTCGAAGCTCTCGGTCTGCAGAGCCAGGAGGTCTGGAACCGTGAGCGTGTCGGTGATCTTCGCGAACGAGAGGCGGGATGCTCCGCGGCCGTTCTTGGGTGAGTTGGTGGTTGCGTTGCGCGCAGCAGCCAAGGGGATAACCTCCGGAGGCCTGTTGGGGGCCGAGTTACTGGTCGTCAGTGGAGTTACTCACCAGAAAGGAACATGTGGCGGGTTGGACCCGCACACCAGCCGACCGCAATATGAAGGCATAGAGATTCTGGGAGCGCAAAGAACAACTATATGCCGGAATCTGCGGCGTGTCTACTCTTTCCTTGACGAGTTTTCCACTTTCCGGTATAACCGCCGCGTCGCCCCCGGTGTTCCCGTCAACCCGCGCCGAACCGCAGGCGCTGACCGGGCCGGAGTTGCGCCAGGAGGTCTCGGTCCGCGGCGCGCACGACCGCGATGACCGGATACCCGCCGGTGACGGGGTGGTCGGCCGACAGGATCGTCGGCAGACCGCTCGGCGGCACCTGGACCGCCCCGGCGACCATGCCCTCACTCGGCAGTTCACGACCGGGATCGAGTCGCTCGAGCGGCGTCCCGTCGAGGCGGATCCCGATGCGGTCGGCGTCGGCCGTCACGCTCCACGACTGCTCGACGAGACGCTGCAGGGAGGCGGCGTCGAACCAGTCCCGGCGGGGTCCCGGCGAGACCCGTATGAGCCGCTCCCCGGGGTCGGGCCGCGTCCAGGGGGCGATGTCGAGCGGAGGGATGCGGCGGCGCGGGGTGGGGAGGACGACGAGTCGATCGCCGCCGACGACCGGTGCCGGGCCGAGGCCGGCCAGGGTGTCGGTCGACCGCGAGCCGAGCAGTTCCGGACCGTCGAAGCCGCCACGGACCGCGAGGACGTACCGCAGCCCGTGCGTCGCCGCACCGAGTTCGAGCCGGGAACCGGCCGCCACGCGGACGGCGTGGTGTCCGTCGACCGCTCGGCCGTCGACGGTGATCGCACCCCACGCGCCGGTCACGGCGATCCAGAGGTCGACGTCGGGGACGGCGACGAACGGGCCCAGGACGACCTCGAGCGCCGCACGGCCCTCCGGGTTGCCGACGAGACGGTTGGCGAGGCGCAGGGCACCGCGGTCGAGCGCGCCGGACGGGCTGACCCCGAGGGCCGCAGCACCCGGTCGACCCAGGTCCTGCACGGTGGTCGCCGGTCCAGCAGCCTCCACGAGCAGCGTCCCGCCCATCACGCGGGGACCTGTGCGAACCGAACCCGACCGCCGGGGACGAGGAGGGCTGGTGGATCCACTGCGTCGTCCCACAGCACGGCGTCGGTCGTCCCGATGATGCGCCACCCACCCGGGGAGGCTCGCGGGTAGACGCCGCTGAACGTCCCGGCGAGCGCCACCGAACCGGCGGGGACGGTCGTCCGCGGCACGCTCAGACGCGGGATCTCGAGCGGCGGGCCGATCGTCTCGTCCTCCCGCTCCGGCACGAGGTAGGCGAACCCCGGCGCGAAGCCGTTGAAGGCGACGGTCCACGCTCGACCGGTGTGCCAGGCGATGAGACCGTCGGCGTCCATGCCGAGCAGCGCCGCGGTCTCAGCGAGGTCCTGGCCGTCGTAGCGGACCTGGATGACGGTGTCCGACCGTCTCCCCGCCTCGTCGACAGCGCCGGTCGAGCCTCCCACGCCGGGCGCGAGCACCCGTTCCCCGGTCGCGAGCAACCAGGCCCCCACCGCGGCGAGCGCCGGGCCCCGCGCGTCCGTCACGGCGAGCACGGTCCGGGCTGCCGGGACGAGGTCGACCAACCCCGCCGGGCGTGAAGCGGCGAGCGCCCGGTGCACGAGCAGGACGTCCTCGAGCGATGCGAGTTCGAGGAGTACGGCCTCCTCCCCCATCGCTCGGAGCACGGGTCCGGTGGAGGTGTCCGCGGTCACCACGGCGCGACCAGTTCGACGCTGGCGTCCAGCAGGGCGGCTCTGACCGCCGTGGCGAGCGACACGGCCCCCGGGGTGTCGCCGTGCACGCAGAGCGAGACCGCGTCGAGTTCCACGTCGGCACCGTCGACGCTGGTGATGCGTTGGTCGAGAGCGAGGGAGACGGCCCGGCGGACGGCCACCGTCTCATCGGTGACCAATGCCCCGGGCGCGTCGCGCGGGACGAGCGAACCGTCGGAGCGGTAGCCGCGGTCGACGAAGGCCTCCGCGACGAAGCGGAGTCCGGCGGCGAGGGTCTCCTGTTCGATCACGGAGCCGGGCATCCCGAGCACGGGAAGTGGTCGCCCGAGCTCCTCGGCGGCCGCAACCACCGCTCGGACGACCGCCCGCGCCTGCACCCGGTCGTGCGCGATCCGGTTGTAGAGGGCGCCGTGCGGCTTCACGTAGGCGAGCCCCACGCCGGTCCCGTCGGCTTCGCCGACCTCGTCGACCGCGCGCTGCAGGGCGCGGAGCTGCTCCAAGACCTCGGCCTCGAGCACCTCGGCCGGTACGTCCTGGTCGCGTCGACCGAAGCCCGCCTCGTCCCGGTAGGACGGGTGGGCGCCGAGCGACACCCCGTGGGCCGTCGAGCGGCGGACGGCATCGCGCATGGATGCGGCGTCCCCGGCGTGGAAGCCGCAAGCGACGTTCGCGCTCGTGATCAGGGTGAACATGGCGTCGTCGTCGGCGGTCGGCACACCGCGCCAGACCTCGCCGAGGTCGCTGTTGAGGTCCACCTGCGCCACGGCCGCACTCCTTCCGCTCCGCCTCCCGCCACTGCGGGAAAGTCTAGGGTGGGGGTATGGACGAGGCACAGGTACGACTCGGCGTCAGCGGATACCTGGCCAGGATCGAGGCCGACCGCTTCGTGCCGGGCACCTATCAGCTGGTGGTCGACGGCACGCCGCAGTCGCACGTCAACCTCGGTCAGCCCGAGGAGCTCTTCTTCGAGTACATCCAGCGGATCGGTCACATCATCGACGAGATCGCCGACCCCGGTCAGCCGATCACGGCGGTGCACCTCGGTGCCGGCGCGCTCACCCTCCCCCGCTACGTGGAGGCGACGAGGCCGGGCTCGCGGCAGCAGGTCGTCGAACTCGAGCGCGAACTCATCGATCTCGTGCGCGAGCACCTCCCCTGGTCGAAGCGCGCCCAGATCCGCGTCCGCTACGGCGACGCCCGCGAGATCGTGGCGAAGCTACCGCCCGGCCTCCGCGGCACCGTCGACCTCGTCGTCGTCGACATCTTCAGCGGCGCCAACACGCCGGCCCATGTCACGAGCACGGAGTTCTACGCCTCGGCGGTCGAGCTGCTGTCGCCGACCGGCGTCATCGTCGTGAACGTCGCCGACGGCCGCGGGCTCGCGTTCGCCCGCGGACAGGCCGCGACGCTCGCCGACTCCGTGTCGCACGTCGCCGCCCTCGCGGAGACGCAGATCCTCAAGGGCCGCCGCTTCGGCAACGTCGTCCTCGTCGGGTCGAACACCGCCCTCCCACTCGACTTCCTGCCGAGGCTCCTCGCGGCCGGACCCCACCCCGCCAAGGCGGTGGCGGGCGCCGAGCTGCGCGCCTTCATCGCGGGGGCACAGGTCGTCACGGACACGACCGCCGTCCCCTCCCCGAACCCCGCCCAGGGCATCTTCCAGACGAAGGGCTGACCATGGCCACCACGCAGACGCCGCGACGACGGGGCCTGCGTGCGCCCGCCTCGCTCACCACCCTGCTCGCCGCCACCGCCCTGGCGCTCGTGGCCTGCACCGACGGGGAGCCACGATCACCGGGTACGGCCTCCCTTTCACCTTCCCCCGCGCCGAGCGCGTCCGCGTCGACGCCTACATCCGCGGTCCCCGCCGGACCGGTCGCCCCGACCGGTGAGGCCACCACGGTCGTCGGCGGCCTCGACGCGCCCTGGTCGATGGTCCGACTCGCCTCGGGCAGCACGCTGGTGAGCCAGCGCGACGCGGGCGACGTCCTCGAGGTCGTCAGCGGCGGCGCGGTGCGGCAGGTCGGCGTGGTCCCCGGGGTGGCCGCGGGAGGCGAGGGCGGGCTGCTCGGCCTCGCCGTCCTCACGCCGGCGGGATCGGAGCCCGCGGGAACCTGGCTCTACGCCTACCTGACGACGTCGTCCGACAACCGCATCGTGCGGTTCCCGCTCACGGGAGCGGCCGGGTCGTACGCGCTCGGCGGCGTCGAGGAGATCCTCGTCGGCATCCCCCGGGCCGGGAACCACAACGGCGGACGCATCGCGTTCGGACCGGACGGCATGCTCTACGCCACCGCGGGCGACGCCGGCGACCGCAGCCTGGCTCAGGACGTGGACAGCCTCGGCGGGAAGATCCTGCGGCTCACACCCGACGGCGCGGTGCCGGGCGACAACCCCTTCCCGGGGTCGCCCGTCTTCTCCCTCGGCCATCGCAACCCGCAGGGCATCGCGTGGGATCGCGACGGCGGCCTGTGGGCGAGCGAGTTCGGGCAGAACACCTGGGACGAGCTCAACCGGATCACCCCCGGTGGCAACTACGGCTGGCCGGTCGCCGAGGGCATCGCCGGAGCCCAGGGCATGATCGACCCGGTCGCGCAGTGGGCCACGGAGGACGCGAGCCCGAGCGGTCTGGCGATCGTCGACGACACGATCTTCATGGCCTCGCTCCGCGGCGAGCGCTTGTACGGCATCACCGACGGCGTGCACGTCCCGGCGGGGAGCAGCGCGCTCGTGGGCGTGATCGACGCGGTGCCCTACCTCGTCGGCGAGTTCGGACGGATCCGCGACGTCGTGGCTGGCCCGCCGGGGACCGCCTGGATCCTCACGAACAACACCGACGGCCGCGGTTCGCCCGGAACCGAGGACGACCGGATCGTCGAACTCCCCCTCGCCCCGCTCGCGTCCCGCTGAGGATTCACCGCCACACCGGTGGGTCATCCCGCACCTGCGGTCCGGTGTCGGTCGCCGGGAGTACCATCCAGGCATGGCAGAACTCAGTCGGGTCACGGCGTGGGCACAGGCGCTCATCGTGCTGCACCTCGACCCGACGGTCTGGACCTTCGGCTTCGACAACGCCAAGCGACGCGCCGGCCTGTGCAACTTCACGACGAAGCGGATCACCGTCTCGCGCTATCTCGCGGCACGCTACGACGACGACGAGATCCACCAGATCCTGCTCCACGAGGTCGCGCACGCCCTCGCCGGGGCGCGCGCCGGGCACGGACCCAAGTGGCGCAAGGTCGCCGAGGAGATCGGCTACGAGGGCTCGCGGCTCCACGAGGGCCAGACGGCCGACGAACTCGCCCCGTGGGTCGGCACCTGCCCCTCGGGCCATGTCCTCTACCGGCACCGGCGCCCGAGCCGGGCGACCTCCTGCGGCAAGTGCTCGCGCTCGTGGGACGAACGCTTCCTCCTCAGCTGGGTGCACCGGGAGGTCACGCCGGCCATGCGGCGTCGGGCGGCCGCGTTCGACGGCTCCACCTCGCCTGAGCCAGGCATCGGGTCATGACCGGCGGCGCGGTTCCCGCCAGCTGGATCGCACTCCTGCGCGGGGTCAACGTCGGCGGCGTCACGATCCGCTCCGCCGACCTCGCCGAGGTGTTCCGATCGGCCGGTTTCTCGGGAGTCCGCACCGTCCTCGCGAGCGGCAACGTCGTCTTCGACGACCCCGAGCACGAGCCTGGCGAGACCGCGGACGATGCACGTGGTGCGCTGAAACGGCGCATCGAGCGGTCGCTCGCGGAGGCCTTCGGCTACGAGGCGTGGATCGTGCTCACGCATCAGCGCGCACTCACCGACGTCATCGAGGCCTACCCTTGGCCGGAGGCCGAGCAGGTCCAGCCGTACGTCATGTTCTCCTCCGAGCAGGGCTCACTCGACGCCCTGCTCGCGTTCTCGACGGAGACCGGGGAGCAGCCCGACCGCGTCGCATCCGGCGACGGCGTCCTCTACTGGGAGGTTCCGAAGGGGTCGAGCACCGACACCGCCTTCGCGAAGGAGTCCTCGAAGGCCCGGTTCAAGCCGCACCTCACCACGCGCAACCTGCGGACGCTGCGCAAGCTCCTCTGAGCAGGCTGTTCCGCGGCGCCGGCGCAAGCCCCTGCGAGGCGCTCCACGGTGGCGTACGCTGAATTGATCAGCTAGCTGCACAATTCTGGAGGCACGCGTCATGACCGGCACCGATTCACCCACCACCGCGGACCGCGTCCGGCAGATCGCCGTCGCCGTCAGCGCGGTCCTCGCGATCATCGGCTCCTACATCGGGTCGGGAGCCGCCGGGGGCACGCAGGTCCAGAACGCGGCGAACGGCGCGTTGAGCGCCTCGTCGACGCCGATCGCACCGGACGGGCCCGCGTTCTCCATCTGGAGCGTCATCTACCTCGGGCTCGTCGCCTACGCGGTCTGGCAGTTCCTGCCCTCGCAGACGACCCGTGAGCGCCACCGTCGTCTCGGCTACTGGGTCGTGGCGAGCCTGCTGCTGAACGCGGCGTGGATCCTCGTGGTGCAGGCGGGCTTCCTGATCCTGAGCGTGTTCGTGATCATCGCCCTCCTCGGTGTCCTGGCCCGCATCTTCGTGATCGTGCTCCGGACCAAGCCGTCCAGCATGGTCGACGCGATCATCACGGACGGCACGATGGGCCTCTACCTCGGGTGGGTGTGCGTCGCGACGGCGGCGAACATCACCGCTGCGCTCGTCGGATCCGGGATCGGGAGCGCGGACGGTCCGGCCGCCGGTGTCTGGGCGATCATCGTCCTCGCGGTCGCCGGCGCGGTCGGGATCCTGCTCGCGGTCGTCGGCCGTGGACGGATCGCCCCCACGCTGTCGCTCTGCTGGGGGCTCGCGTGGGTGGCCGTGGGCCGCTTCACCGGCGAACTGCTGTCGACCGAAGCCGGGGTCACGGCGCTGATCGTCGCGGTCGTGGTGGCCATCGTCACCGTGGCCGTCCGCGTCTCGCGGGGACGCGACCGCGCAGCGATCGTGCGCGCCTGACGCTCCGCACGCTCGACGGCCTCGGCGCTACTCGCCGGTGCGGCCGTCGAGCTGTTCGCGGAGGACGTCGATGTGCCCGAGGTGCCGGGCCGTCTCCTCGATCATGTGGAGCTCGATCCACCGCAGCGTGAACCGCTGGTCGTTGCCGAGGCAGACATCGTCGAGCTGATACCGCGACGCCACCTCGCGGGACTCCGCACAGGCCGCAACGTAGTCGGCGATGATCTCGGCCAGGCTGTCGTCGGCCGTGACGCGCCATTCGCCGTCGGGGTCGTCGTCGGTCCACCGTGCCGGGACATCCGACTGCCCGTCCATGTCCTCGCGGAACCAGCTGCGCTCGACATCGGCGAGGTGTCGCATTACGCCCGAGACGGTCGTGATGCTCGGCAACAGTCGCTTGGCCGCGAGGTCGTCGGTGAGTCCGCGTGCCTTCCAGACGATGCTGGCGCGCTGCAGATCGAGGAAAGCCTCGATCGTCTCGCGCTCCTCACCGCGCTCAGGCGGCTGCGGGCGGTCGCCCCAGTCGGCCATCAGTCGACGACCTCGACCTCGTTCCCGAAGGCGACGTAGCCGGAGAAGTCCTTGCCGACGCGGTCGAACGCGGTCGGGTACGGGGTCGGGTACGACCAGGCCACATCGGGCTTGACCTCGCCGCCGTCGGTGATGCCCCAGTACTGGGCGTCGCCCTTCCACGGGCAGTGGTACTGGGTGTCGGTCTCGACGAAGCGCTCGCGGTTGAGGCTCGACGGCGGGAAGTACCAGTTGCCCTCGATCTTGATGAGTTCCGATTCAGGGGCTTCGGCGAGGACGGTGGTTCCGAGGAGTGCGCGCATGCGCCGAGACTACGCCCGGAACACGGCTCCGTCCAGGACTGGGACGACGCTTGACACGTCGACCTCACGCGCGGCCTGCACGTGGTGCGCCGCGCCCGCCTGAGCGAGCTGTTGAGCGGTCGCCGACGCGGACAGCAGGTGTCCGACGCCGTTGCGCAGGCCCTCGTAGGCGGCTGCTGCGGCGGCCGCCTCGGGCGAGGTGAAGTCGATGCCGCGGAGCCCCAGCGCCTCGATCACGGCGCCGGCACCGAAGAGGTCCTCCACGGTGAACCGGGTCTCGGCCGTGTCGTCGAGTTCGCCGACCGCGATGACGACGATGCTCGTGCGCCGGCCGAGTTCGGCCTGCTTCGCGATGATCCAGTCCGCGACCGCCGATCGGTTACGGAGGCACGCGGCGACGACCGTCGCGCCCGTATCGGCCAGGAGGTTCGCGATCTGCGCCGTCTCGCCGCGCTCGTCCAGGTCGGCGATCGCGACCACCCGGCCGTCGCTCACGCGCTGCTCGACGGAGGTCGTCGCGTGGAGCACGTCCACGACGACCGCGACGTCCGCCGCCTCGACCCGCCCGGCTCCTGCGACGCCCCAGTCGAACCTGACCTGGTACTTGGTCTGGGCGAACGGCGGGTGGACGGGCGGCGGTGTGGTGGCTGCGGTACTCACCCGTTCATCGTATCCAGGCGCACCCACCCACCCCACGACTGTTGCGTCCGAAGACCTCCGTGGGGGTGGTCGCCAGCGCGGTGCGCTGACGCGAGCGCGGGTCATCGGACGTGAGCGCGGGCCTCCGGAGGGGCGCGCTCACGCGCCAGACCCGCGGTGACGTCAGCGCACCGCGCTGGCGCTCGGGCAGGGGTTCAGCGGGAGGCGGTGGGGAAACGACGGTCGTCGGGGTGGGGCGGGCGCATCTCGTTGCGGATGAGCTCGAAGTCGTGACGACTGAGCTCGAGGAACCCCCGGCGGAGCTGGACACCCCAGTTCCGGGTGAAGCTCGTGAAGTCGAGCATCGCGAGCATCGGACGGATGGGCGCCTCGACCGCGTCCGCGTACCAGTCGACACTCCGCCGCCAGGGCCGCCAATCGGCACCGTCCGGTCGCGGCACGGCCGCTTGGTAGACGGTGTCGTCGGAGACCCGCCCGATCGCGGTGAACGCCTTGAGCGGCTCGCCGTCCGGGGTGCTGACCCGCGGCGAGTAGTACACGAAGCCGTCGGACTCGCGCATCTGGTCGAGACCGCCGCGCTGCCCGTGG
This sequence comes from Plantibacter sp. CFBP 8798, assembly GCF_014841195.1. Classification (NCBI taxonomy): domain Bacteria; kingdom Bacillati; phylum Actinomycetota; class Actinomycetes; order Micrococcales; family Microbacteriaceae; genus Plantibacter; species Plantibacter sp. CFBP 8798. The sequence goes on along the minus strand of NZ_JACYTS010000001.1, from coordinate 1,303,093 downwards.
TTGATCTGCACGAAGCCGTGACGGACGCCGAGGACGACGTGGTCCCGCTGGATCACGCCCAGCCAGTACCGGATCGCCATAGGCACAGTCTTCCCTACCGGCGCACCCCCTGCAGCCGCCGAGCCGCACATGCGACACTGAGGCATGCGCGTGATGCTGAAACTCGTCCTGGACTGTGATGTCGACGTCGCCTGGCGGGCACTCCGCTCCCCGGCCGTCCTGCGGGAGCTCTACAGCCCCGTCATGGGACTCGAGGCGCTCGACGCCGACGGGTTCCCCACCATCTGGGAGCCGGGAGCGCACCGCGTCCGAGTGAAGGCCGCCGGCGCGATCCCGGTCGGCGACCAGATCATCGACCTCGAGTTCATCGAACGTCGCGACGGCACCCGCATCCTCCACGACCAGGGCGACCCGGTCAGCGGGCCGCTCAGCAAGCTCGCCGGGTGGGACCACCAGATGGCGGTCGCCCGCGACAAGCACGACCCGACGAAGACCCTGTACCGCGACCGACTCGTGATCACCGGCGCGATCGCCCCGCTCTACTGGTACCCGCTGTGGGCGACGTGGCAGTGGCGCGGTGCCCGCATCAAGGCGCTCGCGCCGAGCTGGGCGTACGACCCGCCGCTCCCCGGCGACGAGGAGGACGACGAGGTCGGCGCGACGGTCCAGGGCGCCATCTGACGCCTCGCCGTCCGGAGGCCCGACCAGCCGTCCGTCAGCGCTGAGCCGCCTCGCCCCAGTGCGTCGACTCGCCCGCGGGCGAGACCGTGCGTGGGACACCGGTGGCCGACGATCGCAGCACCTCCGGCAGGAACCGGTCCGGCATGTTCTGGAACGCGACCGGCCGCAGGAAACGGGTGATCGCAGCCGTCCCCACCGAGGTGCTCGAGTCGTTCGTCGTCGCCGGCCACGGTCCGCCGTGCTGCATGGCGGGCGTGACGGCGACGCCGGTGGGCCAACCGCCGAACAGCACCCGGCCGGCGTGCGCCGAGAGCTGCTGGACGAGTTCCACGAGGTCGTCGCTCGTCTCGTCGGCACCGGCGTGCAGGGTGGCCGTCAGGTTGCCCTCGCAGAACTCCGGCACAAGCGGCGCGAACGCCGTACCGGCCGGGACCTCGACGAGGATCGACAACGGACCGAAGGCCTCGTCGAGCAGGGCGTCCCGACCGGCCCGCAGCGCGTCGAGTGAGACCGCGACGATCGTGGGGGTCGCCCAGCCGTCGCCGTCCTCGTCGACCCGCAGCGAACCCTCGGCGATGACCCGCACGCCGTCGGTGCCGAGGATGGTGTCGCGCCTCGCCTCGTACCCGGCCGTGATGCGGTCGTTCAGGAGTCGGTGCTCGGGAACCGCGGCAGCGGCCTCACGGATCGACTCGTCGAGCCCCGCGCCGTCCGGCAGGTAGACGAAGCCGGGCTTCGTGCACAGCTGACCCGCCGAGCCCGCGACACTCGTGACGAATCCCGTCGCGATGGCCGTAGCGGACTCGTCGAGGGCGGTCTGCGTCACGAACACGGGGTTGACGCTGCCGAGCTCGCCGAAGAACGGGATCGGGACGGGGCGCGCCGCCGCGAGGTCCGCGAGGATCCGGCCGGCCCGGAGGGAGCCCGTGAAGGAACCGGCCCGGACACGCTCGTCCTGCAGGGCGACGACGCCGGCCTCCTGGCCGATGATCGTCTGGAAGACGCCGTCAGGAGCCCCGGACGCCCGCAGCGCGGCCTCGACGACGGCCGCCGTCTCGAGCGAGAGCCGCGGGTGCCCGTCGTGCACCTTGAGGATCACCGGGCATCCGGCCGCGAGGATCGACGCGGCGTCGCCACCGGCGACGGAGAAGGCGAACGGGAAGTTGCTCGCTGCGAAGTTCACGACCGGGCCGAGCGGCACGAGGACGCGGCGGAGTTCCGGGCGCACGCCGAGTGCGAAGTCCGGGTCGGCCTCGTCGATCCGGACGTCGAGGTAGGAGCCGTCGACGATCGTCTCCGCGAAGAGCCGCAGTTGCACGGCGGTGCGACGGAGCTCGCCTCGGAGCCGCGCCTCGGCGAGCCCCGTCTCGACCATGCCGACCGGGACGAGCTCGTCCGCGTGGGCCTGCAGGGCGTCGGCGACGGCGACGAGCGCACGCGCACGGGCGTCCGCCGGCGTCGCGGCCCACGCAGGTGCCGCGGCGGCGGCTCCCCGGAGGACCTCCTCGAGCTGCTCGGGGGTGGTCTCAGCGATGGTGGCGTCGGGGGCTGGGGTGGTCGACATGTGATCCTCCGGGATCGTGGTGCGGTTCAGAACTGGAAGCCGGTCGGGAACGGATCGGCGGGGTCGAGGAGGTAGGAGCCGATGCCGGTGACCCAGGCCCGACCGGAGATGGTCGGGATGACAGCCGGCCGGCCCGCCACCGTCGTCTCGGCGATCAGCCGGCCGGTGAACCGGCTGCCGATGAAGGACTCGTTGACGAAGTCCTGGTCGAGCGGCAGCTCACCGCGGGCCCAGAGCTCGGCCATGCGCGCCGAGGTGCCGGTGCCACATGGCGACCGGTCGAACCACCCCGGGAAGATGGCCATCGCATGCCGGGACAGCACGGCGTCGGATCCCGGCGCGATGAACTCGACGTGGTGGCAGTGGTCGAGCCCGGCGATCTCGGGGTGCACGGGCGGCGCCTGCTCGTTGATCGTCGCCATGATCCGCAGGCCCGCGTCGAGGATGTCCTGCTGACGGTCGCGGTCGAAGGGCAGGCCGACGTCGTCGAGGTCGACCATCGCGTAGAAGTTGCCGCCGAACGCGAGACTGTAGGGCACGGTGCCGAGGCCGGGCACCTCGATCGTGGCGTCGAGGCGGTCGACGTAGCTCGGGACGTTCTCGATGGTCACGCGGTCGGCGTGCCCGTCACTGACGTCGACCCGCGCGATCACCAGTCCGGCGGGGGTGTCGAGCCGGATCGTCGTGACCGGCTCGACCACCTCCACCATGCCGGTCTCCACGAGGACCGTCGCGACCCCGATGGTGCCGTGCCCGCACATCGGCAGGCAGCCGGACACCTCGATGTACACGACGCCCCAGTCGCAGTCCGCGCGCGTGGACGGCTGCAGGATCGCCCCGCTCATCGCCGCGTGACCGCGAGGCTCGTTCATGAGGAAGAGCCGCAGGTCGTCGAGGTGCTCCATGAAGTGCAGGCGCTTCTCGTTCATGGTCGCGCCGGGGATCACGCCGACCCCGCCCGTGACGACGCGGGTCGGCATGCCCTCGGTGTGCGAGTCGACCGCACTGATCATGCGGGAGGACTTCATGGTGTGCCTCTCAGGACTGGTGGTCGTGGTCGGGGTGTCGCGTCGGCCGTCGGGCTCAGCGTGCCGCGAGGTAGTCGAGCGCGCGACGCGTCTGCGTCGTGACCTGCTCCGTCTGGAGCGCGTTCAGCGGACCGCGCGGCGGACGCGTCGGACCACCGTAGCTCTCGCCGGCGATGTCGATCGACAGCTTGATGGCCTGGACGAACTCCGTCTTCGAGTCCCACCCGAAGACGGGCACGAGCTCGCGGTAGAGGGTGCGGGCCTCGTCGACGCGACCGGAGGTGACGAGCGTGTACAGCTCGACGGCCTCGCGCGGGAAGGCGTTCGGGTAGCCGGCGAACCAGCCGACCGCGCCGGCGACGAGGGACTCGAAGAGGAGGTCGTCCGCCCCCGCGATGACGTCGAGGTCGGTCTTGTCCTGGATCTCGAGCACCCGACGGATGTCGGCCGAGAACTCCTTCACGGCGACGACGTGCTCGAGCTTGGCGAGCTCGACGAGCAGGTCGGGCGTGAGGTCGACCTTGGTGTCGATGGGGTTGTTGTAGGCCATGATCGGCAGGCCGACCTCGTCCACGCGGCTGTAGTGCTCGATGACCTCGTCGTCGTTCGCCCGGTAGATGGTGGGCGGCAGGAGCAGGACGCCGTCCGCGCCGTCCTCCTTCGCGTACTCGGCCCACTGCTGGGCCTGGTGCCAGCCGACCCCGTGTACCCCGGCGACGACGAGGCCGCGGTCGCCGACCGTGTCGACCGCGACCTGGATGACCTTGCGACGCTCGGCGTCCGTCAGCGACGAGTACTCACCGAGCGAGCCGTTCGGGCCGACGCCGCGGCAACCGTTCTCGATGAGCCAGTTGCAGTGCTCGGCGAAGCGGTCGTAGTCGACGGCGAGGCCTGCGGGCGCCGAGGCATCCTCCTTGAACGCGAGGGTGGTCGCGACGATGACGCCGCCGAGGTCGAACTGCTTGGCCATGGGTGGTTCCTTTCCGAGGGAGTGGTGCGGAGACCGGTCGGTCATCCTGGGTGTTCGGCCGTCGGGGTCGACGGCGGTTCGTGGGGAGGGTGTCCCGGTGCCTGCGCGGCGAGTTCGCCGATGCGCAGCGGGGAGGCGATGGGCCGGCGGTCGCTCGAGACGCCGTCGATGAGGCCGCTGCCGCCGGATTCGGAGGCGACGCGGTGGAGGAGCTCCTCGACGGTGCGCCCGCACATGCGGCCCTGGCAGATCCCGAGCCCGGCTCGCGTGCTGAGTTTGAGGGAGCGCAGGCCGGTCGCGCAGGTGGCGGTCGCCGTCGTGCGCAATGAGCCGTAGTCGACCTCCTCGCAGCGGCAGATGTTGGTGTCGTCGTCGAGCCAGTCGCTCCAGCCGGCGCGGATGCCGTGGGCACGTTCGAGCCGGTCGGCGAAGGCGAGGAACGTGTCGCGTCGGCTCACGGCGGCACGGATCCCGGAGGCACCGGGGAGGCCGCCGGCCGCAGCGTGTCCCGCGATCGCGCCCTCGGCGAGCGCGGCGTCGACGCCCCCGATCCCGGTGATCTCCCCCGCCGCGAAGACGGTCGGGACGCTCGTGCGCTGCTCGGCGTCGACCTGGACGAACCGGGCTTCGGTGAGCGCGCAGCCGACCGCGACGGGCAGTTCGAGCCGCGGGGTGAACCCGTGACTGACGCACACGGCGTCCGCTTCGACCGTGCGCTCGGTGCCGGGGATCGGCGACCAGTCAGCGTCGACGGCGGCGATGGTCACGCGCTCGACCCGGTCCGCGCCGTGCGCGGCGACCACCGCGTGACCGACGCGGTACGGGATCCGGTGGCGGAGGTGGCCACCGACGTAACCGAGCAGTTCACCGGCCTTCCCGGTCACGCCGAGCAGCTGCCAGGGCTTGGGGAGCCAGCCCCTCGCGAGGCCGCCGACGGTCGTGGCCTCGTAGACCCCGAGCACGCGTGATCCGGTCGCGGTCAGGGACGCGGCCACCGGCAACAGGAACGGTCCGGCACCGGCCACGACCACCCGCTGACCGACGGTGACCCGCTCGCCCTTCGCGAGGGCCTGGGCGGCACCGGCCGAGAAGACGCCGGGGAGGTCCCAGCCGGGGAACGGCAGCGTCCGGTCGTGCGCGCCGGTCGCGAGGACGAGCGCGTCCGGCCGGAGGGTGAGCGGCGTGCGGTCGGCGCCGTCCGGCGGTCCGACGAGGACGTGCAGGCGCAGGCCGGTCGCCCCGGAGGTGTCGTCGGAGCCGTGGTCGGCGGCGGCGCGGTCGACGTCGATCGCCCACACCTGCGCCTCGGTGATCACCGTGCAGCCGTCGTCGGCGTCGAGCGCCGCGCGCATGGCGACGAAGCGCTCGAACCCGTGATGCAGCGAGGCCTCGGCTTCCGACGGCCGGCTGGCCGGCAGGTGCCGCCAGTACTGACCGCCGAGCTCGTCCGAGGCGTCGAGCAGCGTGACGGCGGCGCCGAGCGCCCGGGCGGCGAGCGCGGCCTGGAGGCCGGCTGGCCCTGCGCCGACGACGACGACCTCGCGCTGCCGGGCGCTCATGTCCGGTCCCCGAACGGGTCGTTCTCCGTCGTGGGTTCCGGGAGGGCGTCGTGCTGTGTCTCGATGCGGTCGCCGTCCGCGGCGCGACGCTGGCAGGCACGGACGTCCCGCTGGCCGTTCACCGTGACGATGCAGTCGAAGCAGACCCCGATACCGCAGAAGACGCCGCGTGGCTTCCCTGACCCACTGGTGCGGCGCCAGGCGAGGACGCCGGAGCCCAGCAGGACCCCGGCGATCGTCTGTCCACGGAGTCCGTCGACGGGCGTCCCGTCGAGGTCGATGCGCAGCGCGTCCTCCGTGCCAGGCAGGATCCGGTCGTTCGTCGCGGGCAGTCGTCTCGAGACCATCAGGCCACCTCCGCCGGCCGGTCGACGCGCAGGTGCGGGGCGAGCCCCGGGCGGTCGAGTTGGAACGGGGCGTCGTCGAGGTCGGTGGATCCACCGAGCAGGCGGGCGGAGATGAGTTCAGCGGTCGCGAGGGCCAGTCCGATGCCAGCGCCCTCGTGGCCCGTCGCGTGCCACAGGCCGTCGACACGGTGGTCGGGGCCGATGACCGGGAGGTGGTCGGGCATGTACGGCCGGAAGCCGCCGTAGCTGCGCATGACCGAGGCGTCGCGGAGGAACGGGAAGAGGCGCAGGGACTTCGCCGCGACCTCGCGGAGCACGTCGACGTCGAGACGCGCGTCGAATCCGATCTGCTGTCGGCTCGAGCCGATGAGGACCGTGCCCGCGGCGGTGGACTCGACGACGCTCGAGGTCTGGAGCGAGGCGTCGCTCGACTGCGTGGCACCGAAGTAGTCGCCGTCGTAGACCTTGTGGTGCACGCGGTGCGGCATGCGGGTGGTGACGAGCACCATGCCGCGACGGGGACGGACCGGGACGGGTGCGCCGAGCAGGTCGCCGAGCTCGGCCGACCACGGTCCGGCGCAGACGAGGACCGCGTCGCCCGAGACATCGCCCACGGAGGTCTGGACACCCGTGAGGCGACCGGTCGCGCTCCGGACGCCGCCCGTCACGGTGACGCCGGTGCGCACGACAGCGCCCGCACGCCGGGCCGAGGCGAGCAGGGCCTCCGTGGCGATGACGGGCTGGACCTGTGCGTCCTCGGGATAATGGACGGCCGCCGTGGACGAGCGGGTGATCGACGGCTCCGCCGCGAGCAGCTCGTCCTCGGTGAGGGGTCTGGCGTCGACACCGGCCGCGCGCTGGGCGGCGGCGAAGTCGAGCAGCGGCTGCGCGCCGGCCTCGGTGGTGGCGACCACGATGCCGCCCTTGCGCTCGAACTCGATGCTCGGGAAGGTCGGTCCCAGTTCGGCGCTGAGTTCGGCGGTGACGACGGGCCAGAGGCGTGAGGCATACCGCGCGAGGTCGAGTTCGGGGCCGGGCCCCTTGTCGGAGACGAGGAGGTTCCCCTCCCCCGAGCCGCTCGTGCCGCCGGCGGCCGCCGAACGGTCGAGCACGACGACCTCGGCACCGCGTCGGGCGAGGATCCGCGCGCAGGCCGCACCGACGATGCCGGCGCCGACGATGACGATGCGGGTCACGTGCGGTCCTCTCGGTCGATGCGGGGAAGGGCTTTCAGTAATGTGTCACACATTCACTGAACAGGCAAGCGTGCATGATCGCGGATCCTGGTCGAGGTCCGCGCACGCACGCCAGGGGCTACTCGGCGTCGGATTCGGGCTTGCCGGCCCACCAGCCGGTGGTGTGCCCGATGTGTCGGTGCATGAGCTCGCGAGCGGCGACCCCGTCACCCCGCTCGAGGGCGTCGAGGAGTTCGTGGTGCTCCACGGCCGAGCGGTCGAGCTGCTGCGAATCGAGCATGGCGGCCAGTCCGACGAGCCGGGTACGTCCGCGGAGGTCCGCGACGAGCTCGACGAGCAGCGGGTTGCCGAGTTTCGCGGTGAGCGCGAGGTGGAACGCCTGGTCGGCTTCGAGGTACCGGGTCAGGTCGCCGTCGCGGGCACCGGCCACGATGTCGTCAGCCTGCTGCCGGAGCTCGGGCAGCGACCCGTGGTCGAAGACCTCCGCCAGGTCCGCCATCGCGGGCGGCTCGAGGAGCTGGCGGATCTGCGCCGTGTTGCGGAGCGAGGCCTCGCTGACGACCGTGACGCGGAACCCCTTGTTCCGGACCGCCTCCACGAAATCGCGCTTCTCGAGGTCCAGCATCGCTTCGCGGACGGGCGTCGCCGAGACGTTGAACTGCACCGCCAGCGTCGGTACCGAGATCATCGTCCCCGGCGCGAGCTCGCCCGAGATGATCGCCGCGGACACCGCCCGCTCCACCTGCGCCCGCAGGCTCAGCCGTTCCTCGGCCGGTCGGATCGCCGACATGCTCATCGCGACTCCCATCCTTCATCTCCCACCACGGTCCGCTCAGGTTACTGGGCGCGCATCCACGCTTCGATGCCCGACGCGTCGATGGGCAGCGCATCCGACAGCACCTCGGTGCCGTCGGCCGTCACGAGCAGGTCGTCCTCGAGCCGGACGCCGATGCCGCGCAGTTCCGGTGGAACCGTCTCGTCGAAGGCGTGGAAGTACAGCCCCGGCTCGACCGTGAGCACCATGCCGGGGGCCATCGAGCCACCCTGGTAGGCCTCGTAGGAGGACTTCGCGCAATCGTGGACGTCGAGGCCGAGGTGGTGACCGATGCCACACACGAGGTACCGCCGGTGCTGTTGCCCGACCGGGCTCAGAGCCTCGTCTACGGACACCGGCAGGAGGTCCCAGTCGTGGAGCCCCTGCGCGATGACCTCCATGGCCGCGTGGTGGAAGTCGGTGAAGTCGCGGCCCGGGCGTACGGCGGCCATCCCGGCGCGGTGGGACGCCTCGACGAGGTCGTGGACGCGCCGCTGCTCCGGGCTGAAGGTGCCCGAGACGGGGAAGGTGCGGGTGACGTCCGCCGTGTAGAACGCACGCGTCTCCACGCCCATGTCGAGCAGGATCGCGTCCTCGGGGCGGACCGGGCCGTCGCAGCGCACCCAGTGGAGCGTGGGTGCGTGCGCGCCGCTGCCGACGATGGTCGAGTAGCCGGGGCCGTTCCCCGTGGTGCGGGCGTGCCGGTCGAAGGTCCCCTGCAGCCAGCGCTCACCCCCGCCGGCGACGGCCGTCGGCAGCTCCCGGATCACGGCGGAGAACCCGCCGACGGTCGCGTCGACCGCTCGCCGCAGCTCCGCGATCTCCCACTCGTCCTTGATCATGCGCAGTTCCGAGAGCACGCGGCCGAGTTCCGGCGCGACCGTCAGCGGCTCGAGCGCGCGATGCCGCGAGGTCAAGGTCCCCGCGAGGAGCGGTCGGTCGACGCCTCGGAGCGCGTCGGGCAGCGCGGCGAGCACCTCGACGCGGAGGTCGAGGACCGCCGACCAGTCGGCCGGCCCCGGCGCGGAGCCGACCCAGAGCTCACCGTGGTTGGCGTCGGCGAAGAAGCCGGTCTCGCCCGGGTGTGCCGGTGCCGGGATGTACAACGTCGCGTCGTGACCGGCGCCGCTCGGACGCAGCACGAGGACCGCGTCCTCGGCGGAGCAGCCGGTGAGCCAGAAGAAGTCGCTGTCGGGGCGGAAGTCGTAGTTCGAGTCGTTGGCACGGACGGGCGCGCGACCGGCGGCGACGACGAGCGTCCGCCCGACGAAGGCCTCGCTCAGCCGACGACGGTGCTCGGCCGCGGCCGCGGCGATCCCGGGCTCGACCGGCGGCGTGCGGTCGGGGGTGCCCCAGCCGGTGCCGAGGAACTCGCGGAACGCCGGCACCTCGGCCAGGCGGGGCAGCTTCGGGTCCGGGTTCGCCGGGCGCGGCATGGACGTGGCGGGTGCCTCCGTGGTGGCCGGCGCGAGGCCCGCCGTCTGCTCGGGTGCCTGCTGCTGTGTGTCGGTCATGCCTGCTCCTCATCCGCGCGACGGCCGCCGCGCTCGTCCACCATCGAGAACAGGCGGCGCACCACGGCGGCGTCCTGGATCCCGTCGTGCTCGTACTCGTTCGTGACCCAGGCGGTCGCCCCGCCGACCACGTCGACCGTCTCCAACTGCAGCTGCGCGTCCACGTACATGTCGTCGAAGTACACGGCCGCGGCGAGCGGCACCGTGCTCGCCTCCAGGACCGCGGGGTCGTACAGCGGGTCCCAGTCGGTCTTGGCCGCCAGTCGCTCCACCGCGCCCTGGAAGGGTCGGAGCGAGCGGATCTCCTCGAACATCCAGGGGTAGACCATCTCCCCCGTGAACAGCAGCGGCCTGGCCGTCTCGGCGAACGCCGGCCGTGCGTCGCGCTCGGCCTGCGCCGCCCACGCGGTCGCCCCCGAGCCGGCGGCACCGTAGATGCTCTCCTGCAAGGCGATGAAGAGGGGGTTGTCGACGTAGGACGTCCTCCCCCAGACCTGCGCCAGGAAGGTGTCGCTCAAGCGGTCGCCGCTGTCGAACGCCTCGTCGAGCAGCCAGTGGAGGCGCTCGTAGCCGGGCTTCATCCCGAAGTCGATCCCGAGGTTCTGGAAGCGCCGCACGGTGAGTCGATCGCCGTCCGGCAGGAGCACCTCCTCGGCGGCGAGTCGGTCGGCGATCCGCGCGACGGTGTCGACGTCCTGGGGGTACCGTTCGGCGAAGGCCAGGTTCTTGCGCTCGGTGCGCGGATAGGTGCGTCGGTAGACCTCCGCCGCCGACGGGTGGATGCCCGCCAGACCGCCGGTGACGTAGCAGGCGGCCAGTCCCTCCGGGGCTCGCGAGAGGTAGGTGAGGGTGAGGAACCCGCCGTAGCTCTGACCGAGCGTCGACCAGCGACGGCCACCGAAGACGGTGCGGCGCAGGTACTCGGCATCGTCGACGATCGAGTCTGCCCGGAAGCGTTCCAGGTACTCGGCCTGTGCAGCAGCGTCACCGACGGCCGCGATGGACCGGCCGTCGATCCTGGTGCTCCGGCCGGTGCCGCGCTGGTCGAGCAGCACGAGCCGGAAGGTGCGGAGGGCCTCGGCGATCCAGCCGTCCCTGGACACCGGACGCGGGCCTTTGCCGCCCGGTCCGCCCTGGAGGAACACGAGGATCGGGAGCTGCTCGTCGCGACGCAGGGGGTCGACGAGTTCGCGGGCGAACACGCTGATCGTGCGGCCGTCGTCGGGCCGTCGCCAGTCGAGCGGGACGTCGACCGTGTGGTCGGTCACGTGGATCCCCGGCAGCAGGGAGGTGGTGGTGCGGTGGGTCATGCCTGTGTCCTTCCGGCGGCCGGTCCGTGCGGCCGCTCCTGTTCGAGCATGGTGGCACGCGCGGCCTCCCAGCTCGGGTCGATCGTGGGCACGGCGGCGAGCAGGGTCTTCGTGTACTCGTCCTGCGGGTGGTCGAAGATCGCCTCGCGGTCACCCTGCTCGACCACCTTGCCCCGGTGCATGACGGCGACGTCGTGCGCGATCTGCCGCACGACGGCGAGGTCGTGCGCGATGAACAGGTAGCTCAGACCGCGCTCGGCCTGCAGGTCGCGCAGCAGGTCGATGATGCGTGCCTGCACCGACACGTCGAGCGCCGACACCGCCTCGTCGCAGATCACGAGCTTCGGGGAGACGGCGAGCGCCCGGGCGATCCCGATGCGCTGGGCCTGGCCGCCGGAGAACTGCCGCGGGTAGCGCTGGAGGTGGTCGGGGTTCAGGCCGACGCGGTCGAGCAGGTCGCGCACGAGGGCACGCTTGCCCTGCTTCGGGGTGATGCCCTGGTAGTCGAGCGGTGCCGACACGATCCGCTCGACGGTGTGCCTCGGGTTGAGGGAGGAGAACGGGTCCTGGAAGACGACCTGCACCTTCGCCCGGAACGCGGCGAGCGCCGGCCCACGCGCAGTGGTGACGTCCTCGCCGTCGAAGGTGATCGTGCCGGCGGTCGGTTCGATGAGCTTCGCGATCATCCGCGCGGTCGTCGACTTGCCGCTGCCCGACTCCCCGACGATGCCGAGCGTCTCGCCGGCGCGGACGGCGAACCCGACGTCGTCGACGGCGCGGAACTGGGTGGTGCGTGCGCGGAACGCCCCGTCACCCTTCGTGGTGAAGTCCTTCGTCAGCCCGGTGGCCTGCAGGAGCACTGGCGCGTCGTTCATGCCTGTCCCTCTCCGGTCGTGGCGGGTGCCGTCGGCCGCTCGGTGAACGGGTCGTCGATCCGCGGGAGGGCGTCGAGGAGCGCCCGGGTGTACGCCGCCTGTGGTCGGGAGAAGATCTGTTCGGCCGTGCCCATCTCGACGGGGTCGCCGCCGCGCATGACGAGCACGTCGTCGGCGACCTGACTGACGACGGCGAGGTCGTGGGTGATGAAGATCATGCCGGCACCGGTCTCCCGTTGCAGTTCGGAGAGGAGGTCGAGGATCTGCGCCTGGACGGTGACGTCGAGCGCCGTCGTCGGTTCGTCCGCGATGAGCAGGTCGGGTTCCAGACAGAGCGCCATGGCGATCATGATGCGCTGCCGCATGCCGCCAGAGAACTGGTGCGGGTAGTGGTCGACCCGCCGGGAGGCGTCCGCGATGCGGACCCGTTCGAGGGCCTCGATCGTGACGGCCCTGGCGGCCTTCCGGGAGCCGCCGCGATGGGCGCGGTACGCCTCCTCGATCTGCAGTCCGACGGTGTAGTACGGGTTGAGCGAGGAGAGCGGGTCCTGGAAGACCATCGCGATCCGATCGCCGCGCACGCGACGCATCTCGCGGTCGCTGCGACCGACGAGCTCGTGTCCGCTCAGCCGGACGCTGCCGGTCGTGCGCCCGCCGTTCGGGAGCAGTCCCATGATCGCGAGCGAGGTCATGGACTTGCCGGAGCCGGACTCGCCCACGATGCCGAGGGTCTGGCCGTGCTGGACCGCGAACGACGCCTTCCGCACCACGTCGATGTCGCCGGAGGTGGTCGGGAAGGTGACCGTGAGGTCGTCGACCTCGAGCAGCGCCGCCCCGGGGACGGGCAGGGAGATGGTCCTGGTGACGGTGGGGCTCATGCGCTCTTCACTCTCACTCTCGGGTCGAGGAACGTGTACACGACGTCGACCACGACGTTGCCGATGACCACGAAGAACGCGGCCAGCAGGGTGACGCCCATGATGACGGGCTGGTCGTTCTTCGCGATCGAGTCGGCGGCGAGCTTGCCGACGCCGTTCAGTCCGAACACCGTCTCGGTGATGAGGGCGCCCCCGAGGAGGCCCGCGAAGTCCATGCCGAAGAGCGTGACGACGGGGGTGAGCGCGGGCCGCAGCGCATGGCGGCGCAGGATGAGCGGCGCGGGCAGGCCCTTTGCCCGGGCGGTCCGCATGAAGTTCTCACCGAGGGTGTCGATGACGTTCGCCCGGACGAGCCTCGCGTACATCGACGCGTAGCCGAGGGCGAGCACGATCCACGGCATGAGGTAGTTCTGGAACCAGCGGACCGGGTCTTCGGCGAAGGGTACGGCCTGCGGGAACGGCAGGATCTGCAGTTGCACCACGAGGACGTACTGCAGGAGGAGCGCGAGGAAGTAGTTCGGCAGGCTGATACCGGCGAGGGCGACCATCATCGCCCCACGGTCCCAGCCGGTCCCCTGCTTGACGGCGCTGAGCAGGCCACCGCTGACGCCGACGAGCAGCCAGAGGACCGCCGCACCGATCGCGACCGTCGCGGTCACGGGGAAGCGCGCGGTGATCATGTCCATGACGGACTCGTTGGTCTGGAAGCTGAAGCCGAGGCACGGCGCCGCGCAGGAGACCGCCGAGGCGCCCTCCCCGTAGCTCCGGCCCATGACGATCCCCCGGATGAACTCGAGGTACTGCTGCCAGAACGGCTGGTCGAGCCCGAGCTGCGCCCGGATCTGGTCGATGCGGTCGGGGGTGCAGGTCTTGCCGCAGATCTGCACCGCCGGGTCGGGCGACAGCAGGAAGAAGATGACGTAGGTGAAGAGGCTGATGAGCAGCAGGATGCCGATCGCCGACGCGATCCGGCGCAGGAGGTACAGGGTCATGAGGCGGCGTCTCCGGAGTCGAGGGCCTTGCGCAGGCGGTCGCCGAGCACGGTGAAGGACAGCACCGTGAGGAACAGGAAGGTGCCGGGGATCAGGAAGTACATCGGGTCGACCGCGTACCAGCCGACCGCGGTCGCGATCATCTGGCCCCAGCTCGGCGTGGGCGGGGTGACGCCGACACCGAGGAAGGAGAGGCCCGCCTCCGTGCCGATGTAACCGGGAACGGCGAGGGTGGCCAGGACGATGATGGTGCCGCGGAGGTTCGGCAGGATCTCGCGGAAGACGATGCGGATGCCCCCGGCGCCCGAAGCACGCGCCGATTCGACGAACTCGCTCGTCCGCAGCGACATCGCCTGACCGCGCACCACCCGGGCGGTGTACGGCCAGCCGAAGAGGCTCAGCACCACGACGAGCAGGACCGGTCGGTTGCCGGCGGGCAGAGCCGACAGGAGCGCGATCATGAAGATGAGCGACGGGAACGCCATGAGGAAGTCCATGACGCGGGAGACGACCTGGTCGACCCACCCGCCGTAGAAGCCGGCGAGCATGCCGAGCACGACGCCGAGCACGGTCGTGACGATCGTCGCCGAGACGGCGATCGACAGCGACACCTGCGCACCGAAGGCGATGCGCGCGAAGATGTCGCGTCCGTTCCCGGGTTCGACCCCGAACCAGTGCTCGGCGGAGATCCCGCCGAGGTTGCCGATCGGCACGCCGCCGAGGTCGGAGTCCACCGCCGACTTGTCGAAGGTGTACGGACCCCAGCCGCTGATCGCGGTGATCAGCGGGGCGAGGATCGCGAGCAGCACGACGAGCACGATGAACGCGACGCTGAGCAGCACCGGCGGGCTGGAGCGGAGGGTGGCGATCACCCGCCGCGCGGGGGTGGGCGCACCGACCGGCGCACCCACCTCCTCGGCGACGGTGGTCAGCTCACTGGGAACGGACGACGACATCTGCGGTTACCGGCTTTCCGACTACTTGCCGGCCGAGGACAGGCCGACGGACACGTAGTCGATGCCACCGGAGTACCCGGCGTGCGAGTACGCACCGGCGACGTTTGCTCCGACCACCATGACCGTCTTCTCGAACAGCAGCGGCACCGTCGGCACGAGCTTCTGGATCTGCTCGTCGAGCGCACCCCAGGCGGCGTTGGCCTCGTCGGTGTCGGTCATCGCGCGGATCTCGGCGATGCGCTCGTTGACGGCGGGGTCGTTCAGCTGCGCGATGTTCGAGTTGCCCTTCGGGAAGATCTGCGAGCCGTCGAAGAGCGGCGGCAGGAAGGTCGAGCCGGAGGCCCAGTCCGGGCACCAGCCGGTGATGGCGGCGTCGTTCTGCTGCGACGTCGTGCCGATGACCTCGTAGTAGGTCGAGGTGTCGATGAGGTTGAAGTTCACCGTGATGCCGGCCTTCGCGAGCGCCTGCTGCACCGCCTCGGCCTGCGCCTGCATCTTGGGCTGGCTGCGGATGTCGAGCGTGAACGAGAAGCCGTCGGGGAGGCCCGCCTCGGTGAGGAGTTCCTTGGCCTTCTCCGGGTCGCCTGCGTTGTCCTTGCTCGGGTAAAGGTCGAACTCGGTGTGGCCGGCGACGGTGGGCGGCAGCATGGTGGTCGCGATGTCCGCGAGCTGCGATCCGCCCGAGGCGTCCTTCACCGACTCGCGGTCGATGGCGTAGGCGATGGCCTGGCGGACCAGCGGGTTGTCCATGTTCGGCTTGGTCGTGTTCAGACCCATGTACGTGGTGCAGCCCTGGAGGCCGGCGATGGTGCGTGCCTTGAGGGCCGGCGTCTGGATCCGGGAGATGGAGGCCGCCTGGACGGACCCGGCGATCGCGTTCGCGTCGTCACCCTGGCCGGCGATCATGCGCTCATCGATGGTCGAGGCGTCGAGACCGAAGGTGAAGTCGAAGCCGTCCGGGTAGGCCTTGCGGACGTCGTCCGTCTTCGGGTCCCACGAGTCGTTGCGGACGAGCTTCAGCTGCGAGCCGCGCTCGTAGCTGTCGACCTTGTAGGGGCCGGAGGCGATCGGCATCTTGTCGAGGCTCGTCGTCGTCACCCGCTCGGTGTCGGCGGGGAAGGGCGTGAAGCTGTTCTGCCCGACGACGCTCGCGAAGTCGGCGAACGGCTCCTTGAGCGTGAAGACGATGGTCTGGTCGTCCGGCGTCTGGATGGACGGCAGGTCACCCGTGATGTACGGGCCCTCGTACGAGTCCGTGCCGGCGATCGTGAGGCGGGCGTAGGGCGATCCGACGGCGATGGCCGGGTCGAAGGAGCGCTCGACGCCGAACTTCACGTCCTTGCTCGTGATCGGCGTGCCGTCCTCGAACTTGAGGTCGTCCTTGAGCGTGAACGTCCACTGGAGGCCGTCGTCGCTCACCGTGCCGAGGTCGGTCGCGAGGTCGGGGACCATCTCGGTGCCCTTGGCGCCCTCGCCCGTGGACTGCGTCGTCAACGTGCGGTAGATGAGGCGGTAGAAGTTGTTCACGCCGCCGTCGAAGCCCTGGACCGGGTCGAGATGCGAGAAGTCCGCGTTCAGGAGGACGTCGACGGTGCCGCCCTTCACCGGGGTGCTGGACGGTCCGTCACCTCCTGAGCCGGAACCCGCGGAGGTACACCCCGCGAGGAGGAGGACGGCCGCCGCCGCGAGGGCGGGGATGGAGAATCGTTGCTTCATGACGCTCTGCTTTCGTGTCGATCGGGCGGGTCGCCCGCGGGTGGAGAGGGTGGAGCGGGGTCGGGGGACGGGAGGAGGTCAGTGGGAGCGGAACCAGACGCGCATGGCACCCGGTTCGCGGTTGCCCCAGAGGGCGTAGGGGATGAGGGTCGCGGTGGTCTGTGTCACCGAGGCCGTCGTCGCGACCGCGGCGAGCGGTGCCGTGGCGGGCTCGGTGTCGGGCGCCCCGGACAGGATCGGGTAGAGCACGGCCGGAGCGGGGGCGTCGACGGTCGCCGGGACGAGGAGCGCGACGGCGTCGATCCCCTCCCGGTCCAGGATCCGACGGTGCTCGACGACCGCGCGATCCGCGTCGGCTCCGGAGAACCGCAGGAGGTCGAGGTCCGCCGTCGTGTCCTGCTGCTCGGCGCAGGAGACGATCGGTCCGCGGGCGAAGGCGATCGAGCCGCGGAGGGCGTCCACGGAGGGGTGCGCGCCGTGCGCCCGGACGGGCATCGGGAGGTCGAGCTCCACGGTGTCGCCCGCACGCCACCAGCGCCGGACACGGACCCATCCGTCGACGGGTTCGAGCGGCGCGCTCGATCCGCCCATGCGGATGGAGCCGCCCACGACCCACGCGGGGATGCGGATCGCGAGCTCGACCTCGTCGTCGGCGGCGGTGTCCACCGTCACGGTGACCGCTCCGTCCCACGGATACGCGGTGTCGACGATGAAGGAGAGCCGCTCGGTCGCGATCGACGCCGCGGTGAGGTGGGCGACTTCGACACCGGCGGGGGTCGACGTCGCGAGGTGATCCTGCAGCTCCGCGGTCCAGCGCACGATGTTCGGCGGGCAGCACGGGCAGCCGAACCAGCTCCGCCGGAGGAGTTCGCCGTCCGCCTCCGCCCCCGACCGCTGGAGGTGGTCGGGACGACGCTGCAGCGGGTTGTCGTAGAAGAAGGCCATGCCGTCCGCGGAGAGGCCTGCGGCGTACGCGTTGTAGAGGACGGTCTCGACGGTGTCGAGGACGGCGGCCGACCCGGTCGCGAGGTACAGGCGCCAGCCCCACTGCATCACGGCGATCGCCGCGCACGTCTCGCTGTAGGAGCGTTCGGACGGCAGCTCGTAGCGGTCGCCGATCGCCTCGTCGGAGTGTCGACTCCCGAGGCCGCCCGTGAGGTAGAGCTTCGTCTCCACCATGTCGTCCCAGAGCCGCTGCAGCGACGCGAGCAGCTCCTGGTCGCCGCGTTCGAGGGCGACGTCGGTCGCTCCGGCGGCCAGGTACGCCATGCGGACGGCGTGTCCGGTCACGGAGTCGAGCTCGCGCAGTGGGGCCGAGTCCTGGAAGTACTCGGCGGGGAAGACCCGGAGCTCGACCGTGCCGTGACCACGTCGGTCGACGAACGCGGTCGCGAGCTCGAGGTAGGACGGCACGCCGGTCTCACGGAACAGCTCGACCAGGGCCATCTCGACCTCGGGGTGCCCGCACACCTGCGGGTCGCCGTCCGGTCCGAACCGTTCGACGGCGAGGTCGGCGAACGCCCGGGCGACGATCAGCAGACGGTCGTCGCCGAGACGACGCTTCGCGGCGATCGCCGCCTGGATGAGGTGCCCGAGGTTGTACAGCTCATGGCCCCAGGCGAGGTCCTCCCAGGGTTCCTTCTCGATCTCCGGAGCCTGGAAGTAGGAGTTGAGGTACCCGTCCTCGCGCTGCGCGGCTTCGATGACGCCGACGGCCTCCTCGTAGAAGTCGCGGACGTCGCCGGGTGCCGCCCCGACGACCTCGTCCTCGGCGAGCAGGTAGGCGAGGCCTTCGAGGGTCTTGAAGACGTCGGTGTCGAGGAACGGGTAGCGCCCGCGGAAGCGTGACGTGCCGTCCCCCGGGTCGGAGATCCGGGCGAGGTTGTCGAGGTTGCCGGCGAGGCGGAGCTGCTCGATCGAGCGCGGGACGGTGGCGTCGCGGTTCCGACGCTGCCACGCACCGAGCTCGCCATCTCCCAGCGCGACCTGTCGGGCGCCCAGCGGGATGCGGACTCCCGCGATCGGTGCGACGGCGGCGTAACGGCCTCCCGCGTGCACCGCGGTGCTCGCTGCTCGGGCGTCTTCGTCGAAGCTCTTGGGCGACAGGCCTTTCTGTACCGTGTGACACAGTACACGGATCCGGGTTTGTGGTGGGTGACACATTACTCACCTGCTCCAGCGGACTGTCAAGCGCCGACGACCGATTCCAGGAGATGGAAACACAGCCGTAACGCGCCTCTCCCAGCAGACTCCTCGCCGGATGCGCTACGCTGGAGGAACTTGCGTGCGATCGCGCCATCCGGTGCGGTACTCGCTTGCGTCGTAGAACGCTCCCTCTCTCCCCTGCACGGCACCCAGCGGTGCATGCCAGGGTCGATGACACTTCATACGGCGAACGGATGCGCGACCTGCGCCTTCGCCACCTCCCACCAGCGACGACGCCGACGGAAGCACGCCGTACCATCCACGTGAGTCATCACGTGCGTGGTCATCCCGGCAGTGCCCGCTACCGCACACGAGTGCGCCGGCAGCCGTCATCGAAGCTCGTGGCCGTGCCTGAAAGAGACACACACCCATGACCGAAGCAACCATCACCTTCGACGCCCTCGGCGTCCCGGCACCGCTCGTCGCCTCCCTCGCGAAGGACGGCAAGACGAGCGCGTTCCCCATCCAGATCGACACGCTCCCCGACACCCTCGGCGGACGCGACGTCCTCGGCCGCGGCAAGACCGGCTCCGGCAAGACCCTGGCCTTCAGCATCCCGATGGTCGCCCGTCTCGGCGGCGCCCTCGCCGGTGGCAAGCGCCGCCCGGGTCGCCCGCTCGGACTCGTCCTCGCACCGACGCGCGAGCTCGCCACCCAGATCGCCGCGGTCATGCAGCCGCTGGCCGACGCCTACTCGCTGAAGACCACCACGATCTTCGGCGGCGTCTCGCAGAAGCGTCAGGAAGAGGCGCTCCGCGCCGGCGTCGACATCGTCATCGCCTGCCCCGGCCGCCTCGAGGACCTCATGAAGCAGGGCTTCGTGAACCTCGACGCCGTGGAGATCACCGTCCTCGACGAGGCCGACCACATGGCCGACCTCGGCTTCCTGCCGGTCGTCACGCGCATCCTCGACAAGACGCCTCGCGGCGGGCAGCGTCTGCTGTTCTCCGCGACGCTCGACAACGGCGTGGACAAGCTCGTCCGCAAGTTCCTGCAGAACGAGGTGCTCCACTCCGTCGACGAGGCGAACTCGCCCGTCGCCGCGATGACGCACCACGTCTTCACGACCCCCTCGGTCGAGTCGAAGAAGGACCTCATCCAGGCCCTCGCCTCGGGTAGTGGCCGACGCATCCTCTTCATGCGCACGAAGCACCACGCCAAGAAGCTCGCGAAGCAGCTCACCGACTCCGGCATCCCCGCGGTCGACCTGCACGGCAACCTCTCGCAGGTGGCCCGCGACCGCAACCTCGCGGCCTTCAGCGCCGGGACCGCCAAGGTCCTCGTCGCCACCGACGTCGCCGCCCGCGGTGTGCACGTCGACGACGTCGAACTCGTCATCCACGTCGACCCGCCGACCGAGCACAAGGCGTACCTGCACCGCTCGGGCCGCACGGCTCGTGCGGGCAGCGCCGGTGACGTCGTCACCCTCGCGATCCCCGGCCAGATGGAGGACCTCAAGAAGCTCCTCCGCAAGGCCGAGATCAACGTCACCCCGCAGGCGGTCACCGCGACCTCCCCGGCGGTCCTCGAGCTCATCGGCGACGTCGCCGCCTACGTGAAGCCCGCGCCGCGTGCGGCCGTGCAGCAGCAGGGTGGTGGCGGTGGTGGTCGCTCGCAGGGTGCGAACGCGCAGCGTAAGCGTGCAGCCCGCGACGGCAACGGCCTCGGCAACGGTCACCGCGACCGCGACGGTGCTCGCGCCGGCGCGAGCCGCGACAGCGCTCCTCGCGAGGGCGGCCAGGGCGGCGGCGGTCGTCGTGGCGGTCGTCCCGCCGGCGGTAACGGTGGTCAGGGCGGACAGCGCTCCGGCGCCGGTCGCTCGGGCGGCGCGCGTGCAGGCGCCGGTGCCGCCACCGGTGGCAGCCGCACGCACTACAGCACCGGCTACGCCGCGAACTCGGGCGCTCCCGCCGAGTCCTCGCGCCCCCGGACCAACCGTCGCGCGTCCAGCGGCAACTAGCAGCGAACCGCTCGAACGAAGCGCCGTCCACCGCAGGGTGGGCGGCGCTTCGCCGTTCGCGGACCCACTCGATTTCGCGAGACGGGGGCGCTCGGGATACGGTTCCACCATGAACGCCACCGCAGTCGTCCGCCCCATCCGAGACGTCGACGCCGAGTCGCTGGGGCGTGTGCACGCCACGTGCTGGCACGAGACCTACGACCACCTCATCAGCTCGGCCACCCTCGCGAAGCTGTCACCACGCCGCATGGCCGAGCTGTGGACCCACTGGGCCGCGCAGGGTCCCGAGTACACGCACTTCGCAGCGCTTGTCGACGGCGAGATCGTCGGCTTCTCGGGTTCGGGCCCAGCCCGCGACGAGGACGCACCCCGTGAGCGCGAGCTGTACTTCATCTACCTGTTGGACGCGTTCCACGGGACCGGCATCGGTCAGCAGCTGTTCGACGCCGCCATCCCCGACGGTCAGCCGTCATTCCTGTGGGTCGCCGCGGACAATCCGCGTGCGCACCGCTTCTACCAGCGCAACGGGTTCGTCCTCGACGGTGGAGCCAAGACCGAGCCGTTCCTCGGCGAGATGATCGACGAGGTCCGCTACACCCGCTGACGCATCGGTCCCTGAGCCCGTACCCGGTCCCTGAGCTTGTCGAAGGGCTAGCGCAGCCGTCCGACGGAGGCGAGGGCCGCGCGGAGGAGCGTGCCGCGGCCGCCCTCCATCTCGGCGGCGATCGCGTCGGAGGACGCCGCCTCAGGTGTCATCCACGTGAGTTCGAGCGCGTCCTGGCGGGGTTCGCAGGTGCCGGTCACGGGGACGACGTACGCCAGTGCGACGGCGTGCTGCCGGTCGTCGGAGTACGGCGACAAGCCCGGCAACGGGAAGTACTCGGCCACCTGGAACGGCACGGGCGACGCAGGGAGCAGCGGGAACGCCATCGGACCGAGGTCCTTCTCCAGGTGGCGGAAGAGCGCGTCGCGGATCGTCTCGCCGTACATGACGCGACCGGAGACGAGCGTGCGCGTCATCTCGCCGAGCGCCGTGGCCCGGAGCAGGACGCCCACCTCGGTGACGACACCGAAGCCGTCGACGCGGACCGGCACGGCCTCGACGTACAGCAACGGGAGCCGGCGGCGGATCTCCTCGAGTTCGACGTCCGACAGCCAGCCCGGATTGGAATTGCCGGGGAGATCGGGTTCCGGGTTGGGATCAGGGGTGCGAACGCTCATAGCTCCTTCATACCGTATGGAGCCGAGCGGCGATCCAGGCGGGCGGCGGTTCGACCGGACACCGCGCCAGACGCGCGGCGGGATCATACGGGGCCACACGACCGCGCGCGACGCCGGTCGCGGTGTCGGTGGGGTGCAGGATGATGGAACCCATGACCGAGGTGCTCGAGCGCTTCTCCCCCGCGACGCGCGACTGGTTCGAGGGGGCGTTCGTCGCGCCCACGCCGGCGCAGGCGGGTGCCTGGGATGCGATCTCCCGCGGCGCCAACGCCCTCGTCGTCGCGCCGACCGGTTCGGGCAAGACCCTGTCCGCGTTCCTCTGGTCGATCGACCGCCTGCTCTCCGAGGCCATCGCCGAGCACGCCGTGCGGCCGCGCACCGGCGTCCCGCTCACCGGCCTCGAGGCCGACGAGGCGGAGGCCGCCGCCGCCCAGCGCGAGCGCTCCCGCGGCACCCGCGTCCTCTACATCTCGCCGCTGAAGGCCCTCGGCGTCGACGTCGAGCGCAACCTCCGCACCCCGCTCGTCGGCATCGCCCAGGCGGCGCGCCGCCTCGGCACCGAACCACCCACCATCAGTGTCGGCGTCCGCTCGGGCGACACCCCGTCCGCCGACCGCCGGGCGATGGCCAAAGAGCCACCGGACATCCTCATCACCACGCCCGAGTCGCTCTTCCTCATGCTCACGAGTGCGGCACGCGAGACCCTCCGCACGGTCGACACCGTCATCATCGACGAGATCCACGCCGTCGCCTCGACGAAGCGCGGCGCCCACCTCGCGGTGTCGCTCGAGCGGCTCGACGCCATGCTCGAGAAGCCGGTGCAGCGCATCGGGCTCTCCGCGACGGTGCGCCCCGCCGAGGAGGTCGCGCGGTTCCTCGGCGGCCGCGCACCGGTCGAGATCGTGGCCCCGCCGGCCGCGAAGACCTTCGACCTGCACGTGGTCGTCCCGGTCGACGACATGACCGACCCCGACGCCGGCATGCGGACGCCCGGCGAGGCCGACGACGACGGCAGCGGTGGCGGGTTCACCGGCTACACCCCGAACAGCGACGGCGGCGGCGAAGACCGCGTCGGCAGCATCTGGCCCCACGTCGAGGAGGCGATCGTCGACCGCGTGCTCGCGCACCGCTCCACCATCGTGTTCGCCAACTCCCGTCGTCTGGCGGAGCGGCTCACGGCCCGGCTCAACGAGATCAACGAGGCCCGACTCAGCGACGCCACTCTCACGACCCCCGGTGCCGGGCGTCCACCGGCGCAGCTCATGGCCCAGAGCGGCCAGACCCGCGGATCGACGAGCGTCGCGGCCGCAGCCGCCCGGCCGGCCACCGAGGAGAGCGACGACGACGTCCCCCTCCTCGCACGCGCCCACCACGGATCCGTCTCCAAGGAGCAGCGGGCGGGCATCGAGGAGGACCTCAAGTCCGGACGCCTGCGCTGCGTGGTCGCGACCTCGAGCCTCGAGCTCGGCATCGACATGGGCGAGGTCGACCTCGTCATCCAGGTGGAGTCCCCGCCGAGCGTCGCGAGCGGCCTGCAGCGGGTCGGCCGCGCCGGCCACCAGGTGGGCGAGGTCTCCCGAGGCGTCCTGTTCCCGAAGCACCGCGCCGACCTCATCAGCACCACGGTCGCGACCGAGCGGATGGAGGCCGGGCTCATCGAGGCGATCGAGGTCCCCTCCAATCCGCTCGACATCCTCGCGCAGCAGACGGTCGCGGCGGTCGCGCTCGACGAACTCGGCGTGGAGGACTGGTTCGAGACGGTCAAGCGCAGTGCCCCGTTCGCCTCCCTGCCCCGCTCGGCCTTCGAGGCGACGCTCGACCTCCTGGCCGGACGCTACCCCTCCGACGCCTTCGCCGAGCTGCGCCCGCGCATCGTCTGGGATCGCGACGCCGGGGTCCTGACCGGGCGGCCGGGGGCCCAGCGCCTCGCCGTCACGAGCGGCGGCACCATCCCCGACCGCGGGCTCTTCGGCGTCTTCATGGTCGGCGAGTCGGGTGCCGGCGCGCGCGTCGGCGAGCTCGACGAGGAGATGGTCTACGAGTCCCGCGTCGGCGACGTCTTCGCCCTCGGCGCCACCAGCTGGCGCATCCAGGAGATCACCCACGACCGCGTGCTCGTGACCCCGGCGTTCGGCCAGCCGGGCCGGCTGCCGTTCTGGAAGGGCGACGGCATCGGTCGCCCGGCCGAGCTCGGTCGCGCCATCGGCGCCTTCGTGCGCGAGCTCGACACCACCGGCACGGGCTCCACCCCACGTCTCGAAGCAGCCGGCCTCGACGAGCGGGCCATCAGCAACCTCGTCGCCTACGTCCGCGAGCAGCGCGAGGCGACGGGTGTCGTCCCCAACGACACGACCCTCGTCGTCGAACGCTCGCGCGATGAACTCGGCGACTGGCGGGTCATCCTCCACTCCCCCTACGGACTCCGTGTGCACGCTCCCTGGGCGCTCGCGGTCGGCGCTCGGGTGCAGGAGCGCCTCGGGGTCGACGGCTCGGCGGTGGCGAGCGACGACGGCATCATCGTCCGCCTACCCGACACCGAGAGCGAGCCGCCGGGAGCCGAACTCTTCGTCTTCGAACCGGAGGAGCTCGACGCCCTCGTCACGCAGGAGGTCGGCGGGTCGGCATTGTTCGCCTCGCGGTTCCGCGAGTGCGCCGCCCGTGCCCTCCTGCTCCCGAACTACTCGCCGCAGAAACGCTCGCCGCTCTGGCAGCAGCGCCAGCGGTCGGCGCAGCTCCTCGAGGTCGCGAAGCAGTACCCGACGTTCCCGATCATCCTCGAGACGCTCCGCGAGTGTCTCCAGGACGTGTACGACCTCCCGGCCCTCGACCACCTCGCGCGTGAGCTGCAGTCGCGCGCGATCCGCATCGTCGAGACCACGACCGATCAGCCCTCGCCCTACGCCCGTTCGCTCCTGTTCGGCTACGTCGGCGCGTTCATGTACGAGGGCGACAGCCCGTTGGCCGAGCGTCGGGCCGCGGCGCTCGCGGTCGACAGCACCATGCTCGGCGAACTCCTCGGTCGGGTGGAACTCCGCGAGCTCCTCGACCCCGGCGTCATCGAGCAGACCGCGCTCGAGCTGCAGCGTCTCGACCCCGAGCGTCGACTCAAGGGGGTCGAGGGCGTCGCCGACGCGCTGCGAATGCTCGGCCCGCTCACGATCGACGAGATCGCAGCCCGGACGACCTTCGACGGCGTCTCCGCCGACGGCGAGGCGAGTCGTGGCGACGAGCCGCAAGCCTGGGCCCCCGATCCGGCTCGCTCGGCGGCCGCCGTCGCCGAACTCGAACGCTCGAAGCGCGTCATCCGCGTCCCGATCGCCGGCGAGGAGCGCTTCGCCGCGATCGAGGACGCCGGTCGACTCCGCGACGCCCTCGGCACCCCGCTGCCCATCGGCGTGCCGGTCGCGTTCACCGAGCCGGTCGCCGATCCGCTGGGCGACCTCCTCGCCCGCCATGCGCGCACGCACGGGCCGTTCACCACCGGGCAGACGGCCAGGCGCTTCGGTCTCGGGACCGCGGTGGTCCAGCACACGCTCGCCCGGCTGGCCGACGCCGGCCGCGTGGTCAAGGGGGAGTTCCTCCCCGCCGGCCGGCAGCAGGTGGGCGAGGACGACGACGCCGACCGCAGCCCCACCGATGCGACGGAGTGGTGCGACGCCGGCGTCCTCCGCAAGCTCCGCATCCGTTCGCTCGCGGCCCTGCGGCACGAGGTCGAGCCGGTCGAGCAGCAGGCGTTCGCCCGGTTCCTGCCGGTGTGGCAGCACCTCGGCGGGACGCTCCGCGGCGTCGACGGCGTCGCGACGGTCATCGACCAGCTCGCCGGCGCGCCCATCCCGGCGTCGGCCTGGGAGTCGCTCATCCTGCCCTCGCGCGTCGCCGACTACAGTCCCGCCATGCTCGACGAACTCACCGCGACGGGCGAGGTCGTGTGGTCGGGTAGCGGTTCGATCCCCGGCAACGACGGCTGGGTCGCGCTCCACCTCGCCGACACGGCGCCCCTCACGCTGCCCCTCGCTCCGACGCCGCACACCCCGGACGCCCTGCAGACCGAACTGCTCGCGACGCTCGGCGGGGGCGGCGCGTACTTCTTCCGGCAGCTCGCGGAGTCGGTCGGCTCGACGGACGACAAGCTCCTCGTCGACGCCCTCTGGGAGCTCGTGTGGGCCGGGCTCGTCACCAACGACACCTTCTCACCGCTCCGCACCCTGGTGGGTTCCGGCTCGGGGAACTCGGCGCACCGGGTGCAACGGCAGACCCCGCGATCGAAGCTGTACCGTGGCCGCAACCTGCAGCGCCCCTCGATGTCGACGCGGGCGAGCCAGACCCTCGGCGGCCGGTGGTCGATCCTGCCGCTGGCCGAGCAGGACGCCACCATCCGTGCCGTCGCCACGGGCGAGACCCTGCTCGAGCGGTACGGCGTCGTGACGCGCGGGTCCGTCGTCGCGGAGGGCGTGACTGGCGGCTTCGCCCTCGCCTACCGCGTGCTGAAGCAGTTCGAGGAGAACGGTCGCTGCCGTCGCGGATACTTCGTGGAACGCCTCGGCGGGGCGCAGTTCGCCTCCTCCGGCACCGTCGACCGCCTGCGCGGGTTCATCCGGACCGACGACGAGCCACCGCTCGACGCCGTCACCCTCGCCGCGACCGACCCGGCGAACCCCTACGGCGCCGCCCTCGGTTGGCCGGGCCAGGAGGTCACCGGGGTGAAGCACCGGCCGGGGCGGAAGGCGGGTGCGCTCGTCGTCCTCGTCGACGGAGCGCCGGTCTACTACCTGGAACGCGGTGGCAAGACGGCCCTCGTCTTCTCGGAGGACGACGACCAGCTCCGCGCCGGGGCGCGTTCCCTGGCGTCCACGGTGCGCGCTGGTCGCATCGAGAAGCTCGGCATCGAGCAGGTCAACGGCGCCTTCGTGCTCGGCACCCCGACGGGCCACGCCCTCCGCGACGCCGGATTCGTCGAGACGCCGCGTGGATTGCGGCTCCGGCGTGGGTGAACCGGCTCGCGGCCGTCCCGCCACGGGTTGCGCCGGACACCCTGCCGGTGGCACCGTAGCCGGAACGGACGGAGCGGTTCATGCCAGAGGGTGACACGGTCTTCCAAGCCGCGCACCGGTTGCGGCAGGCGCTCGCCGGCGAGGTCGTCACCGGCTTCGACCTGCGGGTGCCCGCCTTCGCGACCGTCGACCTGCGGGGCGACGTCGTCCACGACGTCATCCCGCGTGGCAAGCACCTCCTGCACCACATCGGCGACCACACGCTCCACACGCACCTCAAGATGGAGGGGTTGTGGCACGTCTACCAGCCGGGCGAGCACTGGCGGCGGCCGGCGTGGAAGGCCCGCGCGATCGTGTCGACGCAGCACTGGGTGACGGTCGGGTTCGAACTCGGCCTCGTCGAGGTCTTCCCCTCGCGCGAGGACGAAGAGCGCTTCGGCTGGCTCGGTCCCGACCTCCTCGGACCGGACTGGGACGAGGAGCGTGCCATCCACAACCTCGAGGCCGACGGCCGAGAGATCCACGTCGCCCTGCTCGACCAGCGCAACCTCGCGGGGCTCGGCAACGAGTACGTCAACGAGCTGTGCTTCATCCGTGGGGTCCTCCCGACGAGGCCCACCGCCGAGGTCGACCTGCCGGGCGCCGTACGCCTCGGCTACCGGCTCATCAACGCCAATCGCGACCGTCGCAACCGCGTCACGACGGGCGACACGAGGCCCGGCCGGAAGACGTGGGTGTACTCACGCGACGGTCAGCGCTGCCTCCGCTGCGGCACCCGGATCCAGCGAGGCAAACTCGGTGCCGACCCCACCGCGCTCCGCGACACCTACTGGTGTCCCCACTGCCAGACCTGACCCGACCACCGGCGGCCACTGAGCCACCACCGGTCACTGAGCCACCACCGGTCACTGAGCCACCACCGGTCACTGAGCTTGTCGAAGTGCAGCCCCACCCGACTCACCCCACCCTTCGACAAGCTCAGGGACCGGAATATGTCCACGAACCAGAAGGTCACCGGTCGCCGAAAGCCACCACCACCGATCCCCGAGAGCCACCACGACCGGTCACTGAGCTTGTCGAAGTGCAGCCCCACCCGACTCACCCCACCCTTCGACAGGCTCAGGGACCGGAAGGTTCCTTGGTCCCTGAGCCTGTCGAGGGGTCGACCCGGTGCCGCCTCCCGCCGACCCACGACAGCGGGATCGACAGCAGCAGGAGGAAGAGGGCCTGAGTGCCCACGCCCGGCACCAGGGCCGCGAGCACGAAGGCGAGGAGCATGAGTGCCGTCGGCGCCCACACGAGCCACCACGGGCGCTGCGGCATCGCCGCCGCCTCCTCGCTGAGCAGACCGTCGCGCACGATCACCATCTGCTGCAGCCGGACGGCCACCATCGAGACGAGCATGGTCGCGATGTAGAGCATCGCGGCACCGCGGTCCGATCCGGCCGCGTCGACGATGAGGACCGTCGGGAGCGGCAGGAACACGATGCCCGCCAGCCAGACGAAGTTCAACGACACGAGCCGCCGTGAGTAGCTCTCGGTGCGTTCGAACAGTCGGTGGTGGTCGCGCCAGAAGCTGGCGATGACGACAAAGCTCAGGGCCGCCGCCGCGAGCCCGGAGGCGTTCTCGCCCAGGAACTCGGAGACCGGGCCGCCGCCCGACTCCTGGGCCACGTCGACGAGCGGCAGGATGATGAGGGTGATCGCGATGGCAACGACCGCGTCGCTGAAGTTGACGACGCGGTCCAGGCCGCGTTCCGTCGTGACGCCGCGTCCGCGGCCCGCCGTCCGACCCTCCCCGTCTCCCGCCATGGTCAGCTCACGTCGGCGTCGTCGGTCGCGGTCCCCTGCACCATGGCGACCCAGCGGGCCAGGAAGGCCGCGCCCGCCTCGTCGTGGATGAGCGTCGGGTGGGTCAACACCGGGTACGGCTTCTCGGGCACGCCGTCGGCGGGGCGGACGTCAACGTGCGCGACCTCGAACCCGTGCTCGAACAACCAGTCGGCCATCGCGTAGTCGCTCCGGGAGTCGCCGACCGTGCGCCAGGCGACCGGGAGCGCACCGCCGTCGGCCTCGAGGAGTTCGAGCGCGCGCTCGGCGCCGAGGTCCTTGCCGAGCCGGACCGACTCGATGTCGGTGGAGATGATCGTGGGATCGATGCGGTACTGCACGAGGCCGGCGTCGTCCGGGTAGCGGCCGGGCGCGTGCTCGACCCCGAACCCGCGTCGGGCGAGCTCGGCCCGGGCGTCGTCGTCGAAGTGCTTCCGCACGACCGCGTAGTCCGCTGCCGGCACCTCGACGTGCTGCTCGACCGAGACCATCGCGCGCTTGGTGTGGTCGAAGAACACCGTCTCGGCGTACCGCTCGTCGACGAGGCGCTCGATGACGTCGCCGTACCCCTCCGGCATGGCGACGTCGTGATCGAGGCTCAGCTCGTCGACCCCCGCCGCCGAGAACCCGAACCACACGGCGCCCTTCTCGCAGATGCCGTAGAGCCGGACGTCGTCCGCGAGCCCGGCGGCCAGGAGCGGTGGGACCACCACCTCGCGGAGGAACGCGTCGCTCCGCCCGGTGTTGAAGGCGATCGGCACCCCGGCGTTCGCGAGCGTCGCGAGGTCCTGCGCGATGCTCGGGACGTTGATCGTCCGGGTGATCGGACTGGCGATGGGGCCGTCGACGTCGAGCAGGAGACCGAGGATGGGGCGGGACGCGTTCACGGGTTCAGCCTAACGAGCACCCGGCGTGGATAGACT
The DNA here is from genome assembly GCF_014841195.1 of Plantibacter sp. CFBP 8798. Lineage (NCBI taxonomy): Bacteria > Bacillati > Actinomycetota > Actinomycetes > Micrococcales > Microbacteriaceae > Plantibacter > Plantibacter sp. CFBP 8798. The sequence goes on along the minus strand of NZ_JACYTS010000001.1, from coordinate 1,273,563 downwards.
CACTCCACCATCACCGGTGTTCGAAGGAGATCACTCGTGTTCACCAGCCCGCATCCCGACGTCGAGATCCCCGACCTGAGCGTCTACGACACCCTGTTCGGCGGCATCGCCCCGAGCGACCTCGACCGCATCGCCCTCCGCGACGGCACGACCGGCGCCGAGACGAGCTATCGACAGCTCATCGGCCAGATCAACGCCCTGGCCGGCGCCCTCGCGGCGGCCGGCATCGGGGTCGGCGACGTCGTGGCCCTCCACGCGCCGAACGTCCCCGCCTTCGCCACCGTGTTCCACGGCATCCTGCGCGCGGGTGCGACGGCGACGACGGTGAACGGCCTCTACAACGCCGAGGAGATCGAGGCGCAACTGCGCGACGCCGGCGCGACGATGCTGTTCACCGTCTCCCCACTGCTCCCCCAGGCCTGGGCTGCGGCGAGCGCCTGCGCGATCCCCTCCGACCGCGTCGTCGTCCTCGACGGCGCGGAGGGGCACGCGTCGCTGAGCGACCTCCTCCTGCGCCGCCTCCCCGCGCCGGACGTCTCGTTCGACCCGGGCACGCATGTGGCGGTGCTGCCCTACTCCTCGGGCACGACGGGTCGACCGAAGGGCGTGATGCTCTCGCATCGGAACCTCGTCGCGAACGTGCAGCAGTCCATCCCGCAGCTCGGCATGGTCGCCGACGACCGGATCCTCGCGGTCCTGCCGTTCTTCCACATCTACGGCATGACGGTGCTCCTCAACCTCGCCCTGTCGCGGCGCGCCTCGCTCGTGACCATGCCGCGGTTCGACCTGGCTGAGTTCCTCCGGATCATCCAGGACTTCCGCTGCAGCTACGTGTTCATCGCCCCGCCGATCGCGGTGGCGCTCGCGAAGCACCCGCTCGTCGACGAGTTCGACCTCTCGAGCGTCCACACGATCTTCTCCGGTGCCGCACCGTTGGACGCGACGCTCGGGCGGGCGGTCGAGGAGCGTCTCGGCTGTCGGATGCGACAGGGCTACGGCATGACCGAACTCAGCCCGGTCAGCCACGCGATCGCATTCCAGGCCGAGGGGGCGTCCCTCGACAGCGTCGGCACGACCCTCCCGAACATGCAGTGCCGGATCGTCGATCCGGAGACCGGCGCCGAGGTGGACTACCCGGCCGAGGGCTCGGACGAGGAGAGCGCGGCGGGCGAGCTGCTCTGCGCCGGCCCGAACGTCATGCTCGGGTACCTCGGCAACGAGGAGGCCACTCGCGAGACCCTCGAGGACGACGGCTTCCTCCACACCGGCGACATCGCGACCGTCCGCGGCGACGGCACCGTGCGCATCATCGAGCGGTTGAAGGAGCTCATCAAGTACCACGGCTATCAGGTGGCGCCGGCGGAGCTCGAGGCGCTGCTGCTCGGCCACCCGGCGATCGCCGACGCGGCCGTCATCGGGGTGCTCGACGACGAGGGCCAAGAGGTGCCGAAAGCGTTCGTGGTCCTGCAACCGGGCCAGGACGTCACCGCCGAGGCGCTCATGGCGTGGGTCACGGAGCGCGTCGCGCCGCACAAGAAGATCCGGCGCGTGGCGTTCGTCGACGCCATCCCGAAGTCGGCGTCAGGCAAGATCCTCCGCAAGGACCTCCGGGCCGCGGAGGCCGCCCCCGCCGGTTCCTGAGCTGCGCCGCACTGAGCCTGTCGAAGTGTCGAAGGGCGCCCTTCGACAAGCTCAGGGACCGAAGGCCGCTCAGGGACCGAAGGCCGCTCGGGGCCGAAGGACGATCAGGATCGAGGGCAGGTCAGTGACCGACGGCGGCGACCATCCGGTCGAAGGCGGCGTCGAGCTCCGGCTCGGCCGGCTGCCAGTGCGGGTTCGCGTCGTGGAACGCGACCATCTCCGCCGCGCCGTCCCAGAACGGAATGGTGGGCCGGAACTCCGGCACGAGACTGCGGATGCGCGTGTTGTCGAAGACCATCGGGAACGCCTTGTCGCCGAGGAGCGTCGGCCCGAGCGGCGGGTGGACCTCCGCGATGACGTCGGACGGCACGTGCACGATGTCGGCCTCCACGCCGGCCGCCTCCGCAATCCACCGGGTGATGTCGTTCCAGCTCGGTGCGTGATCGCCCGTGATGTGGAAGGCCTCCCCGAGCACGTCGCGGCGACCCAGCAGGCCGACGAACCCGACCGCGAAGTCCTCGGTGTGGGTGATGGTCCAGAGGGTCGTCCCGTCGCCGTGGACGATCACCGGCTTGCCCGCGCGCATGCGGTCGAGGTCGGTGCGCCGTCCCATCGTGGGGATGAGCGTCCGGTCGTAGGTGTGTGACGGGCGCACGATCGTCGCCGGGAAACCCTGCTCGCGGTAAGCGTGGACGAGGACGTCCTCGCAGGAGATCTTGTCGCGCGCGTACTGGGAGAACGGGTTCCGGAGCGGCGTCGACTCCACGACGGGCAGGCGCTGTGGCGGCTTCTGGTAGGCCGATGCGGAGCTGATGAACACGTACTGGCCGATCCGACCGGCGAAGCGGTCGATGTCCGCCTGCACCTGCGGTGGCGTGAACGCGGTGAACTGCGCCACGACGTCGAACTCGCGCGAGCCGAGCGTCTCGGTCACCGCGTCGGTGTCGCGCACGTCCGCGCGGAGGAGCTCGACCTCCTCGGGGAGGGGGCGGACGTGGGACAGGCCGCGGTTCAGGACGGTGACGTCATGGCCGAGCGACACCGCTCTGGCGACCGACGCCGAGGAGATGATGCCGCTGCCGCCGATGAACAGGATGCGCTTCGTCGTCATTGCTCCATCCTCGCGCACCGCCGCCCGACTCGCCCAGGCCTTCCCAGGATGGCCGCGGTCAGCGCTCGCGCTTGACGAACGCCATGGCACCGACGACGAGGGCGAGCAGCACCCCGGAGACGAGTCCCCACACGACCGGTGCCTCGGGTCCGAGGACCAGGAGCATCAGCAGCGCGGCGAGCGCGAGGACCCCGGCGACGACGAGCGCCGTCGTCCACTCGTTCCATCGCATTCCACCAGCCTAGGCTCCCGTCACCACGAAACGGCGACGCGGGAGCCACTGAGACGGACCGAGGGGACCGCTCAGCGGTGCTCGGCGAGCAGCTCCGCGGTCCGTTCCCAGAGCCCGCGGGCGAGGGCGACGTCGTCGGCGAGCTTGTTGGTGCGTGCGGGCTTCCGCTTCACGAAGTAGCCGCCCGAGGTCCAGTCGAGGCCCGGCTGACTCTCGGCGAGCCAGAAGAGGGTGTCGGCGCCCTCCTCGGGGGTGTTCAGCAGGCGACGACCGAGCGGGTTCGCATACAGGAACCGCATCGCGCCGTCGGGCGCGCTGGAGAAGTTCGTCGAGATGACCCCCGGGTGGAACGCCGCGGCGGACAGTCCGCGCGGGCCGTACCGGCGGTCGAGCTCCTTCGTGAAGAGGATCTGCGCCAGCTTCGCGTTGCCATAGGCACGCGTGGGCGAGTAGGAGCGTTCGGCGTCCAGGTCGTCGAGGTCGAGCTTCCCGAACAGGCGGTTGGCGACGCTCGAGGTGTTGATCACCGTCGCCTCGGACTCGAGGAGGCGGTCCAGCAGGAGGTGGGTGAGGAGCGCGGGTGCCAGGTAGTTGATCTGGAACGTCTGCTCGTGGCCGTCGGCCGTGACCCGGCGGTCGGCGCCGAAGATCCCGCCGGCGTTGTTGGCGAGGACGTCGATCCGCGGGTACCGCTCGAGGAGCTGTTCGGCGAGGAGCCGCACCTGCGCCAGTTCGGCGAAGTCGGAGATGAACGAGGCAGCCCCGATCCGCTGCGCGACGGCCGCGGTCTTCTCCGGTGACCGCCCGACCACCACGACCTGCTCGCCCGCGTCCGTCAACGCCTTCGCGGCCGCAGCACCGATGCCGTCGCTGGCGCCGGTGAGGACGATCACCCGGTCGCTCACGCGGAGGACTTCCGGGGGCGGGGCTCGCTGACGTTGGTCGGGCGCGCCCGCTGGTCGATGTCGGGGACCTCACGTCCGATGGCGAGGTCGCCGGTCTTGTTGGCGTCCTGCATCATCGACTCGAGCCAGCTGCGGTTGAGCTCCGGACGCTCCTCCTGGTCGAACTCGAACTGCAACGAGATCGAGGGGTGCACCCAGATCGTCACGCGTCCGCCACCGGTCTCGAGCGAGCGCGGCCAGGAGATCGTGAAGGACTCGTTGCGCCGCAGCTTCATGACCGCGATCGACTTCACGTGCGCGAGCATCCGGTCGTCGAGTTCGAGTTCTCGCGATGAACTCCCGTAGATCAGCTTTCCCACCAGATGTCTCCCTCTGTGCCGGTCGTCTCGCGCGCCCTCGAATCAGGGCATCACGACGCCCGAGCACACCGGGCGTTGCCCCCATCGTAGGCGACCGAAGGATCGCCGTCGTGCCGGTTGACGGGCGGGCGGCGGCCCAGTTCAGGGGGCCGCGGTGTTGTCCCCCGTGCCCTCGCGAATACGTCAACTTCCGCGGAAAATCAAGGGATTTCAGCCCTGTTTCCTGAACCTGGCAAAGCCCTGGGCGGCGGCGGAATCGACCAAACCGCGGTTCGCGCTGCCCCCGAACGGCGTGCATGACCGTGAAGCCCGAATCTTCCGTCGTGCACCCGAGCCAGCCGTCCGTCCCCGAACGATCCGTCGCTCCGAGAACGCGTCCCCGCCGTGCACGCCAGCCGTTGCGTCTCCCCAAGCTCGTCTCCCAGCTGGTCACCTTCGGCCTCGTCGGTGGCACCGCGTTCGTCGTGGACGTCGGTGTGTACAACCTCCTCCGGTTCACCGTGCTCGACGACAAGCCGATCGGCGCGAAGGTGATCTCCGTCGCCGTCGCCACGATCGTCGCGTGGCTCGGCAACCGGGCGCTGACGTTCCGGACCGAGCACCGCCGCGCGGTGTGGAAGGAGGGCGCCCTCTTCGCGCTCATGAACGTCCTGGGCCTCGGGATCGCCGCGGGGTGTCTCTTCGTCTCGCACTACGTCCTCGGCTACACCACGCCGCTCGCAGACAACATCGCGGGCAACGGCGTCGGACTCGTCCTCGGCATGGTGTTCCGCTTCCTCGCCTACCGCTTCGTCGTCTTCCGACCCGCCGAGTCGGCGACCGATCGCCGTCGCAGCACGACGACGCAGGAGACGACCGTTTCGAGCCCGGCCGCATCGGCACCCGCCGCCGCACCGCGCACCACGACCCCTCGTCGATCCGCACCGACCCACGCACTGCCGACCTCTGGAGGCCTGTCCTGATGGCACCCGCACTCGCACCGCTGCTCGGAGCGCTCGCGCTCATCCCCTCCCGCCCGTTCGCCGCCGCGGACGAGCCCGCTCCCCTGCTGACCCCGCAGCCCGCTGCACCCACGGAACCGCTGCCGAACCGCGGCACCCTGGTGGACCCGGCGTCGGCGGCCGACCCCGGCTCCTGGAGCATCGGTGAGTGGCTCGGCTACGGCACCATGCTGCTGTTCGCCGCCGCGCTGACGATCATCGCCGTCACCACGCTCTACTGGATGCTCCACGCCTGGCGGTCGACCGGCCATCTGAAGAACACGGGGTTCGCCGCGGTCCCGCTGCCCGCCAAGCACTCCTTCACCCTGCTCGTCCCCGGTCGGCATGAGGAGGAGGTCATGGGTCAGACCCTCGACCGCCTCGCCGAACAGGACCACCCCGACTTCGAGATCATCGCGATCGTGGGCCACGACGACCCGGGGACCGAGCGCGTCGTCCGCGAGGCCGCCGCCCGGCACCCCGACCTCATCAAAGTGGTCGTCGACGACAGCGTGCCGAAGAACAAGCCCAAGGCCCTCAACCGGGCGCTGCAGATCGCCCGTGGCGACGTCGTGGGCGTGTTCGACGCCGAGGACGAGGTGCATCCGCGCCTGCTCACGCTCGTGGACTCCCGCTTCACCGAGAGCGGCGCCGACGTCGTCCAGGGCGGCGTGCAGCTCATGAACTTCCAGTCGAGCTGGTGGTCACTCCGGAACGTGCTCGAGTACTACTTCTGGTTCCGGTCGCGCCTGCACTTCCACGCGAACTCCCGCTTCATCCCGCTCGGCGGCAACACGGTGTTCGTGAAGAAGACCTGGCTCGACTGGTCGGAAGGCTGGGACGACGGCTGCCTCGCTGAGGACTGCGAGCTCGGCGTCCGACTCTCGAGCGCCGGCGCGACGGTCGTCGTGGCCTACAGCCCGGAGGTCGTCACCCGCGAGGAGACGCCAGGCACCCTGCAGTCGCTCTACAAGCAGCGCACGCGCTGGAACCAGGGGTTCCTGCAGGTCCTGAAGAAGGGCGAGTGGCGCAAGCTGCCGACGTTCCGTCAGCGCATGTTCGCCCGCTACCTGCTGTCGATGCCGTTCCTCCAGGCGGCGACCGGCCTCCTCATCCCTGTCTCGGTCCTGCTGGTGCTGTTCGCGAAGGTGCCCGCGCCGATCGCGCTCCTCACCTTCATCCCGCTCGCGCCGACGATCGTCACCCTCGCGGTGGAGGCCTCCGGGCTCGGCGAGTTCGGCCGCCTCTACGGCCAGAAGGTCCGCCTCCGCGACTACGCCCGGCTGATCCTCGGCACCTTCCCGTACCAGATCTTCCTCGGCCTGGCCGCCGTCCGTTCCGTCTTCCGCGAGTGGAAGGGCGACCACTCCTGGGAGAAGACGGAGCACACCGGCGCCCACCGCAGCGAGGAGGTCGCCGAGGCCACCGAGGCCGCTCCCGTCTCCGTCGACCTGCCCGACCGCGCACCCGAGCTCGTCCTCCAGAACGGAGCAACCCGATGACCGGCATCCTCGAACGACCGGCCGCCCCCGGCCGACCAGAGCTCCACCTGGAGAGCGACCGCCTCGGCTGGCTCACCTCAGGGCCACCGGCACAGCGAGGCCCCGGCGTCGTGCGCCGCTGGCTCTCGCGCCACGGTCGCACCCTGGCCTTCCTCCTGCCCGTGCTCGCCATCGCCGCCGTCGCGCAGGCCATGAACATGGGCGGATCCCCGCAGCGCATCGACGACGAGGGCACCTACACCGCCCAGGCGTGGAGCGTGCTGAAGCTCGGCGAACTCGCCCACTACACCTATTGGTACGACCACCCGCCGCTCGGCTGGCTGCAGATCGCGGCCTACACGGGGCTGACCGGCGCGTTCGACCGTTACGACATCGCCGTGGTCGCGGCACGTGAGGCCATGCTGGTCGCGACGCTCATCGCCGTCGTGCTCGTGTGGGTCCTCGCCCGCCGCCTGCACCTCAGCCGGGCCATGGCCGCCGTCGCCGCACTCGTGTTCGCGATCTCGCCGCTCGCGGTGCAGTTCCACCGCACCGTCTACCTCGACAACGTCGCGGTGCCCTGGCTCCTCGGTGCCTTCATCCTCGCGACGAGCCGCAAGCACCAGCTCGTCGGCTTCGCGGGTTCCGCCGCCGCGTTCGGCATCGCCGTGCTGAGCAAGGAGACCTTCCTGCTCGCCCTGCCCTTCCTCGCCTGGACCATGTGGCGCGCGGCTCGGAAGGAGACCCGCCGGTACACGCTGCCGGTCGCCGCGACGATCGTCGTCGTCATCGGCTTCACGTACGTGCTCTTCGCCGCCATCAAGGGCGAGCTCATCCCCGGCCCTGACCGGGTGAGCCTCCTCGGCGGCGTCTTCTTCCAGCTCGGATCCCGCGTCGCGAGCGGGTCGCTGTTCGACCCGGAGAGCCTGTCGGCGAAGACCCTCGGCATGTGGTGGCAGTTGGACGCGGCACTCCTCGTCGCCGGAGCGGTGGCCGCCGTCGCCGGGCTCTTCATCTCGCGACTGCGTGTCATCGCCGCGATGACCGTCTTCCTCGGCCTCTTCATGCTGCGCCCAGGCGGCTACCTGCCGGTGCCGTACGTCATCATGCTGCTGCCGTTCATGACGATCCTCATCATGGGTGTGACCGGCGCGGCCATCCGACAGTTCCGTCGCCGCTCGACCGTCGAGGCCGGTGCACCGCGCCGTCGTCTTCTCGGCGGACGCGCAGCCGGAGCCGTCTGGGTCGCCGCCGTGCTCGCGGCAGCTGTCGTCGCCGTCCCGAACACGGCGACCCAGCTCCGCGGCTTCCTCCTCGCCGACCTCGACAAGCCGGTCCGGCAAGCCCAGCAGTGGGTCCAGACCAATGTGCCGAAGGAGTCCCGCGTGATCGTCGACGACGCGATGTGGGTCGACCTCGTCGAGAGCGGCTTCGATCGCGACAACGTCATCTGGTACTACAAGATGGACACGGACTCCGCCGTCCAGGCTCAGTCGCCCAACGGCTGGCGCGACGCCGACTACATCGTCACGACCGACTCGATGCGGACCTTCCCGACCACCTTCCCCGAGGTGAAGGGTGCGATCGACAACTCCGAGCTCGTCGCGACCTTCGGCTCCGGGACGCAGGCCGTCGAGGTCCGCCGCATCGACGCCGACGGACTCGACGCGGCAGCCGAGCAGGCTGCCGGACGAACGGCGGCTCGGGCGGCGCTCGGCGCGCAGCTCCTACTGAATCCCTCGCTCAGCGTCTCGGCGGAGGCCTCGCAGACCGTGAGCGACGGCCAGCTCGACTCCCGCGCCCTGCTCGCCCTCGGACAGGTGCTCGCCACCACGCCGGTCCGGCTCGAGAGCACCCCGGTGCTCGACGGTGAGACAGGCGACGTGCGACGGACGATGGTGCTCCGCACCGGCACCGCGGCGGGCGACAGCCGTCTGGCCGACTCCATCCGCTCGATCCAGGGCGACTACGCGGCCGACCGTGTCGAGCAGACGGCGGCCGGCGTGCGGGTCACCTACTCGGTCGTCGAACCCGACGTCGTCCGCTGACCACCGTCCCGAGCACCGGCTCGAGCCGGACGCCAGAACCACCCGAACCCCCGAACCACCCGAAGAACAGGAGTTCCACCATGCGAACCACCACCACGAGGCGACTCGCCCTCAGCGGCCTCGCCGCCGTCGCGACGGCAGCACTCATCGGCTTCGGCACCACCGCCGCGAGCGCCGCCACCACCGATGCCGCCGGCACCGGCTGGATCCGCGTCGGGCACCTCTCGGCCGACACCAAGACCGTCGACGTGAAGCTGTCGGCGCTCTCCGGCGGCGCGACCGTGTTCGAACTCGACGACGTCGCCTACGGCCAGGTCTCCCCCTACACCGACCTCGCCGCCGGCACCTACGTGGTGTCGATGGTGCCCGCCGGGGCTCCCGACAGCACGAAGCCGGTCATCAGCACCAACGTGACCATCACGGCCGGGGAAGCGGCCACCGTCGCCGCCTACGGTCCCAACAAGGACCTGCAGACGAAGGTGTTCGAGGACGACCTCACCGGTCCGGCCGAGGGTGCGGCACGCATCCGGCTGATCCAGGCGTCGACCGATGTGAAGAGCGTCGACGTCAGCACCTCGACCGGCATGCCGATCGCGAAGGGCGCCACCACCGGAACGGCGACCGACTACGCGAGCGTCCCCGCCGGCCCATGGGATCTCGAGCTGACCGGCGGCAAGCAGGCGGCCGAAGCCTCCGTGAACCTCGCGCCGGGCACCGTGAGCACGCTCTTCGTGCTCGACAACGCCGCAGGTGGCGTCACCCTCATGCCCGTCCTCGACAGCTCAGCGGCCGGTGACGCTCCCGAGGGTCCGGTGGAGACCGGTGGCGGCGGACTCGCCAAGGAGTCGTCGACGCTCGGGTCCGTCCTCGACGACCTCGACGCGAAGCTCGCCCGGCTCGTGCGCGAGCTCGGGACGGCGGCGAGCTGACCATGAGCGCCAAGAAGACGATCGGCATCGCCGCGACCGCGGTCGCCGCGGTCACCGCGACCGCCGTGATCGCCTCCCTGGCGACCGGGTTCCCGGCGAACCTCCTCCAGGGTCAGACGGCTGCGTCACCCGGCGCGACCGACGCCGACGGACAGCCTGGCCCGACCTCGACGGTCACGGACCGGACCACCACCGAGGCCGCAGACGCGTTCCTCGCCGACTGGGTCGACGACGGCCGCGTCGTGCGCCGGGACCAGGGTGACGACACGGTCAGCGAAGGGCAGGCCTACGGACTACTCGTCGCGGCCGGGGTCGGGGACGAGCAGTCCTTCACCGAGATCTGGGACTGGACCGAGCAGCACCTGCAGCGCCCCGACGGACTGCTCGCCTGGCGGTGGAGCGACGGCGAGGTCGTCGACGACGAACCCGCAAGCGATGCGGACCTCGACGCCGCCCGCGCCCTCGTCATCGCCGGCACCCGGTTCGACGAGCCGCGGTTCACCGAGGCCGGCGTCACGCTTGCCGGTGTGATCGCGGACCGCATGACCGCCGAGACCGCCGCGGGCCGGATCCTCCTGCCCGGTGTCTGGGCCGCATCGACCGAGCCCTACGCGTACAACCCGTCCTACGCCTCCCCCGTCGCCTTCTCGGTGCTGGGTGCGGCGACGGGTGACCCGCGGTGGGCCGAACTGCAGGCGGGTTCCGCAGCGGTCACCACCACCCTGCTCGACGAGAGCCCGCTGCCGCCGGACTGGGCCCAGGTGCACGCCGACGGCTCCGTCGATGCCATGCCCGGCGCGGCAGGGACCGGGCAGAGCGTCCGCTACGGCTACGACGCGGCCCGACTCCCGATCCGCTACGCCGAGTCCTGCGACACCGCCGACCAGGCGACGGCCGCCCGCCTCGCCTCGACCCTCGCGCGGTCGAAGGAGCTGCGGGCGGAGACCGATCTCGGCGGATCACCACTGACCTCGGACGTGCACCCGCTCGCCCTCCAGGCCCGAGCAGCCGCGCGCGCAGCCGTCGGCAACCTGCCGGAGTCGGCTGACGACCTCCGAGCCGCCGACGAACTCGCGCAGGAGGTGCCGAGTTACTTCGGCGCCGCCTGGGCAGCCCTCGCGCCCATGATGCTCACGACCGGTGAGCTGGACGGGTGCCCGCCGCTCACCGAAGGAGCCACCTCATGATCCGCGCACACCGCCGGACGATCGGCACGCTCGCCGCGGCCGGAGCACTCCTCACGGCGCTCGCCCTCTCGGGCTGCGCCACGACGCACACCGGGCAGACGCCGACCTCGCCGAACGCCGCCGACGGGCCCATCACCTCCTCGGAGGCGACCGACCGTGGCGCCGCCGGTGCGAAGCAGGACCCGGTCGCCCAGGCGCCGGCCGCCGATGTCAGCGCACTGAGCGTGAGCCGGGTGCAGATCCCGTCGATCGGTGTCGACGCGGCGGTCGAACCGCTCGAGCGCGATGCGTCCGGTGTCCTCCTGCCGCCCGTCGAGTGGGAGGACGCCGGGTGGTACCGCGCCGGCGTCCTGCCCGGTCAGGTGGGGCCCGCGGTCATCGCCGGTCACCTCGACACGACCCTCCGCGAGGCGGTGTTCGTCCACCTCAAGCAGCTCGTGGCGGGCGACCAGGTGACGGTCACGATGTCCGACGGCTCGACCGCCACCTACGCCGTGGACCGCGCCATCGACGTCGAGAAGAAGACCTTCCCCACCGAGGAGGTCTACGGACCGACGCCCGACGCGCAGCTCCGGCTCATCACCTGCAACGGGCCCTTCGACGACGCCGCGAACACCTACGCGAACAACTACGTCGTCTTCGCCTCGCTCGTCAGTACGACCCCGTAGCACCGCTCCCCACCCCTCGCTCCTGTCGAGGGGCCGCCCCGCTCCGAACCACTCCCAACGACCCGAAAGGAACCGACGTGAACCGCTCCCTCGTCGTCATCCCCACCTACAACGAACTCGACAACCTGCAGCCGATCGTGAACCGCACGCTCGCCGTCGCCGGGGTCGACATCCTCGTCGTGGACGACTCCTCCCCCGACGGCACCGGGTTCCTCGCCGAGCAGCTCGCCGCGCAGCACCCGCAGGTGCACGTGTTCCACCGGGCCGTGAAGGACGGGCTCGGCGGGGCGTACCTCGCGGGCTTCGCCTGGGCGCTCGCGCGCGGCTACGAGGTCATCGTCGAGATGGACGCGGACGGCTCCCACCACCCCGAGGACCTGCCCCGCCTGATCGGACTCCTCGACGACCACGACCTCGCGCTCGGCTCGCGCTGGGTCCCGGGTGGCGTCGTCGAGAACTGGCCCGCGCATCGGCTCGCGCTGAGTCGCGGCGGCAACCTCTACACGCGACTCGCCCTCGGGATCGGTGTCGCCGACGCGACCGGCGGGTTCCGCGCGTTCCGCAGCGAGGCACTGCGCCGCATCGACCTCGCCGACGTCGCGTCGCAGGGGTACTGCTTCCAGGTCGACCTCCTCTGGCGGGCGCTGCAGCGCGGGCTCCGGGTCGTGGAGACGCCCATCGTCTTCACCGAGCGGGTGTCTGGCGAGTCGAAGATGAGCGGCGGCATCGTCTCCGAGTCGCTCAAGAAGGTCACGATGTGGGGCGTGCGTCGCCGCCTGCAGGAGGTCCGTGCGCTGCTGCACGGCCACCCGCTCCCATCCGTGCGCGTGCTGTCCACCCGCTGAGTCCAGGTGGTGCGGGCTGCGACGACCACGGGCTGACGAGGGCTGCACATCTTCCCAGGTCCTTCCGGTTCCGCCGCCCTCCCCGGAGTCGTAGCGTGAGGGCATGACCAATCGCACGCGCACCCCGCAGCACCCCATCGGTTCCGGCTTCGGCCACTCGAGCACCGCGGCGGAGGTGCTCGAGGGCATCGACCTCACCGGCAAGCTCGCCATCGTCACCGGCGGCTACTCGGGTATCGGCCGTGAGGCCGTCCGTGCCCTGGTCGGCGCGGGCGCCCACGTCATCGTCCCCGCGCGGCGCCCGGAGACCGCTCGCGAGGAGCTCGCCGGCATCGACGGCGTGGAGGTCGACGAACTCGACCTGGCCGACCTCGCGAGCGTCGAGGCGTTCGCCGACCGCTTCCTCGCCACGGGCCGGGGCATCGACCTCGTCATCACGAACGCCGGCGTCATGGCGGCTCCCGAGACGCGCGTCGGCCCCGGCTGGGAACTCCAGTTCGCGACGAACCACCTCGGCCACTTCGCCCTCGTCAACCGCCTCTGGCCCGCCATCGTGAAGGGCGGCTCCTCGCGGGTCGTCGCGTTGTCCTCCAGCGGCCACAAGCGCTCGGGGATCCGCTGGGACGACGTCCAGTTCGAGCACGGCTACGACAAGTGGGAGGCGTACGGGCAGGCGAAGACCGCCAACGCGCTCTTCGCCCTCCAGCTCGATACGCTCGGCGCCGAGGAGGGCGTCCGCGCGTTCTCCGTCCACCCCGGTGGCATCCTCACGCCGCTGCAGCGGCACCTGCCCCGCGAGGAGATGATGGCGCTCGGCTGGGTCGACGCCGACGGCAACCTCCTCGTCTCGGGGTTCAAGTCGCCCGAGCAGGGTGCCGCAACCGAGGTCTGGGCCGCGACCTCGCCGTCGCTCGACGGCCTCGGCGGGGTGTTCTGCGAGGACTGCGACATCGCCGGCCCGGCCGAGACCGCGGTCTCCCCGGCCTCCGGTGTCGCCGACCACGCGACCGATCCGGAGGAGGCGGCCCGACTCTGGGCGCTCTCCGCCGAACTCACCGGGGTCGACGCCTTCGCCGCCCGCGACTGATCGGCCGGCGCCACCCCTTGCAGCCACCCGCCCACGGACCTACCGTGAGAGCGGATCAGCGCGACGATGCGCGAGACGGAGACCGCCCAGGCGGATCTCGGAAGGAGCACCCCATGAGTGACCAGAACGCCGACATCAACAACCCGGGTCCACACGACGAGGCCGTCGACGACGCGGCGGCCGAGCGCGTGGCCTCCACGACGAACCCCGGCCCGCACGTCGCCGCCGACGACCCCGCGGCGAGCGGCGAGGCCGACATCACGAACCCCGGTTCGGAGACCGAACGCGACGCTGCGGGCGAGCGCGAGGCGGAGCGCGTCGCGAACATCACCAACCCCGGCCCAAGTTCCTGACCGCAACGACCCTTTCTCAGGAGTTCGCCGGCGCGTCGACCCGCCCGCCGGGCGGCGCGCCGGAGGACTCCTGAGAACGGTCAAGCAGCTTCAGCGGTCGGCGCGAGGCGGAGTGCGTCGCCGACATCACCAACCCCGGCCCAAGTTCCTGACCGCAACGACCCTTTCTCAGGAGTTCGCTGGCGCGTCGATCCGCCCACCGGGCGGCGCACCGGAGGACTCCTGAGAAAGGTCACCCAGCTCTAGTGGTCGGCACGAGGCGGCCGCAGGCGCGTCTCCTCGATGTCGAGCATCGTCTGCGCCTCGGCGAGGATGCGCGACGGGTACGCACCGCGCGCCCGGGCGTCGAGGAGCCGCTCACGCTCGGCCTGGACGACGGCGAGGCGCAGCTGGCGGTAGAGCCGGTGCGGTGTCTCAGCGTGCGTCTCACTCGGCGAGACCGACTCGCGCGAGCGTTCCCAGGCGGCTTCGGCCCGCAGGAACGTCGACTGCCGGACGCGTTCGAGCAGATCGGGGTCGATCTCCTCCTCGATGCCGACCGCCGACGCCGGATCCTCCAGCACACTGATGCCCGCGTAGCTGATCTCGTCGAGCAGGGTCGCGAGCTGTCGACGGTCCTCGGACTCGTCGATCCCCTGCACCTTGAGCAGCCGGATGAGCCACGGCAGCGTGCCACCCTGGACGACGAGCGTCACGACGGCGACCGTGAAGGCGATGAGGACGAGCTGCTCGCGGTACGGGGTGCTCTGCGGCAGTGACTGTGCGGCGGCGAGCGTCACGACGCCGCGCATGCCCGACCAGCTGAGGATGACGCCACCCCGCCAGTCGATCTGCTCCAGCCGCAGCTGCTCGAGGTCGGCGCGCTGCCGCTCGTAGGCGCGCTCCCGACGCCGCCGTCGATGCCATCGGCGGTTCTGTCTCGGGAACCGTTCCGAGTACCCCATCGACAGCCACCGTTGCAGGGTCTGCCGCTCAGCCCAGCGTTCTCGTGCACGGAGCCCGAGCACCAGCGGGCCCACCCACAGGAACCGCAGCGCGATGAGCGCGGCCGTCGCGACGAGACCGATCCCGATGGACTCCTCGACGGACAGGATCTCGGCGTCGACGGCGCCGATGAGCGTCCGGATCTCGAGTCCGATGAGGAGGAACACGGCGTTCTCGAGCAGGAACTGGATGGTCCGCCAGTTGATGCGGTCGCTGATCCGCGCCTGCGCCGAGAACGCGGCCGAACTCGCGTGGCCCGTGTACAGGCCGGCGATGACGACGGCCAGCACACCGGACCCACCGAGCGCCTCGGTCGGCATGAACGCCACGAACGGGACGGCGATGGAGATCGCGGTGTCGAGGACGGAGTCGTTGAGCTTCGACCGCAGCCAGACGGTGACGTATCCGGCGATGAAGCCGACGATGATCGCCAGGACGACCGCGTAGACGAAGTCGCCGACCGTCGCCCACGGCGTGAGCATGCCGCCGGCCGCCGCAGCGCTCGCCGATCGGAGGAGCACGAGTGCAGTCGCGTCGTTCACGAGCCCCTCGCCCTCGAGCACCGTCAGGAGGCGGGGCGGGAGGCCGAGACGGCGCCCGATGGAGGTCGCCGCGACCGCGTCGGGCGGGCTGATGATCGCGCCGAGGGCGATGGCGGCGGCGAGGTTGAGGTCGGGCAGGAGGCTGAAGAGGAGGAAGCCGGCACCGAACGCGGTGACGATGACGAGCACGACGGACAGGCTCGTGATGGTGGCGAGGTTGCGGCGGAAGTCCATGATCGGGACGCTGATCGCCGCGGCGTAGAGGATGGGTGGCAGGACGACGTCGAGCACGAGTTCCGGCTCGACCTCGATCTCCGGGACGCCCGGGAGGTACGAGAGCCCGACACCGACGATCACGAGGATGATCGGCGCGGCGACGCCGAGCTTGCGGGAGAAGGCCGCGACGGCGACGATCACCGCGATGCCGACGACCGCATACACCCCGAGTTCCATAGCGATCAGGCTATCGGTCGCTCGACCGACCCCATCCCGACGGGCGTCGTGGGTGCCGGAGCCTACTCGAGCAGGCCCCGGATGTCCTCCGCGGTGAGCGCCTGACTGAACACCGCGTCGTCGTCGAGGACCGCGGCGAAGAGCTCCGACTTCTTCGCCTGGAGCGCCATCACCTTCTCCTCGATCGTGTCGGCGGCGACCAGTCGGTAGACCATGACGTTCTCCGTCTGGCCGATGCGGTGCGTGCGGTCGATGGCCTGCGCCTCTGCGGCCGGGTTCCACCACGGGTCGAGCAGGAAGACGTAGTCCGCTTCGGTCAGGTTGAGGCCGAACCCGCCGGCCTTCAGGCTGATGAGGAACACGGGGGCGTCACCGGTGCGGAAGCGGTCGATGACCTCTCCCCGACGACGGGTGGACCCGTCGAGGTACTCGTACGCGATGCCCTGCTCCTCGAGCCGACGAGCGGCGGTGCCGAGGAAGCTCGTGAACTGGCTGAAGATGAGCGCCCGGTGCCCCTCGGCGACGACGTCGTCGAGCTGCTCGAGGAGTGCGTCGAGCTTGCTCGAGGGGATGCCCGCGTGCTCCTCGGCGTCGATGAGGCTCGCGTCGAGGCTGAGCATGCGGAGGAGGGTGAGCGAGCGGAACACGATGAACCGGTTGCGGTCGAGGTCGTCGACGAGTCCGAGGAGCTTCTGCCGTTCGCGTTGGAGGACGAGGTCGTAGAGCTTGCGGTGGGCCGGTGCGAGCTCGATGCGCAGCACCTGTTCCTGCTTCGGCGGCAGTTCGGGCGCGACCATCTC
Source organism: Plantibacter sp. CFBP 8798 (assembly GCF_014841195.1). NCBI lineage: Bacteria > Bacillati > Actinomycetota > Actinomycetes > Micrococcales > Microbacteriaceae > Plantibacter > Plantibacter sp. CFBP 8798. The sequence goes on along the minus strand of NZ_JACYTS010000001.1, from coordinate 1,256,958 downwards.
CTTCGTCCGGCGCATGAGCAGCGGTCGGATACGTCGGCGCAGGGTCTGCAGCCGACTCGAGTCGAGCCCCTTGCCGATCGGCTTGACGTAGTGCTCGGTGAAGCGCGGCGCCGAGGCGAACAGGCCCGGCGCGACGATCGACAGCAGCGACCACAGCTCCATGAGGGTGTTCTCGATGGGCGTGCCGGTGATCGCGAGCTTGAACGGTGCTCTGAGGTCGACCGCGCACTCGTGCAGCTTGGCACGGTGGTTCTTCACGAACTGCGCCTCGTCGAGGATGAGCCCCGACCACTCGACCGCCTGGTACGCCGCTGCATCGAGCCGGAACAGCGCATAGCTCGTGACCACGATGTCGGCGCCCGCAGCGAGGTCCGCGATCGACGCGCTGCCCTTCGCCTGCGTGGCCGTGATGCTGCGGACGACGAGGCCGGGCACGAAGCGCGTGGCCTCGGCGACCCAGTTGGAGACGACCGACGTCGGGGCGACCACGAGGAACGGTGGTGCCGTGGTCCCGGTGGTCTCGCGCGCGTGGGCGACGAGGGCGAGCGTCTGGAGCGTCTTGCCGAGGCCCATGTCGTCGGCCAGGATGCCGCCGAGTCCGTGCTGCCAGAGGAACGCGAGCCAGCGGAAGCCCTCGACCTGGTAGGGCCGGAGGTCGGCGCGGAGTCCCGACGGCAAGGGGGTGTCGGGGACCGCTTCGATCGCGTTGAGTCCGGCTGCGGCCTCGCGCCAGGAGACGGCTTGCTCGGTCTCGTCGGCGAGGTCTTCGAAGTCGGCCCAGAGGCTCGCCTGGTAGCGGCTGATGCTCGGCTTCGTGTCCCACTCCTTGAGCGTGGCCGCCTCGGTGAGCAGTTCGCGCAGGCGGTCGAAGGCGGGGTGCTCGAGCGAGAGGTAGGTGTGGTCGACCATGAGCAGCTTCGTGCGCCCCTTCGAGAGGGCCTTGAAGAGGGGCTCGAAGGGGACGCTGTACTCGCCGATGTGGATGACGATCCCGAGGTCGAACCAGTCGCGCTGCTCCGTCTCCACCGTGGTGACCGAGATGTGAGGTGTGCCGGTGAGCTCCCGGTACTCAGGGCGGTCGCCGGACACCTCGACGAGGACGTCGTCGAGCGATTCGAGGACGGGCAGGGTGCGCTCGGTGACGAGTGCCGCGTCGAACTCCGTCAGGACCTGCGGCCTGGGCGGCCAGACGCCCGGGGTCGTGAGCTCGTCGAACGAGCCGGCGGCAAGCGCGCGGCGTTCCGGTTCCGCTGCGGCGGCGATGGCGGCACCGACCCGGTCGAGGATGGCCCGTTCCGCGCGTTCGTCGCGGAGGACCTCCGCTGCGGCAGTGCCGGTGGCGGCGTCGGTCGGCGCGCCGTTCGGCACCGTGGACACGAGTGGTCGCCCTGCGGCGAGCGCCGGGGTGCCGCCACCGATCGGGACGCGCTGCGCCGGGGCGTACTGCCAGAACCAGGCGAGGCGCAGGGTCTGCTTCGGTTCGAACGAGGCCGCGAGCACGAGCACCGGTGGCACGATCTCGGGGAGGGCGACGGTGCCGTCCGTCGAACTCAGCGAGATGCTGCGGCGGAGTCGTGGGACGTAGTGCTCGAGGAACTCCGCCACCTCGGCTTCGGGGACCACGACGGGCTCGCCTGGCCCGAGGAGTCCGCGGGCCTCGTCCGTCAGCGGTTCGGCGAGGGGTGCGAGCACGAGCGCCTGCTTGGGTTCGAGCGTGTAGTGGTAGAGCCCGTGGTCGCCGAGGGCTCCGCTCGTGGCGGCATCGACGTCGGTGCCGTCGATCGTCACGACCGATCGGAGGACCACGCCCTCGTCGTCGTGCGCGGCGTCCAGCCGGATGGCGGCTGTGGTGCCGAGGGTGACCGTGCCCTTGCGCGTGCCGACGAGTTCGATCCCGAGTTGGGCCGCCTCCTCGAACAGATGCCAGAGGACGGGGCTGCCGAAGTCGTCGAGGACGAGCCAGTCCGAGTCACCGGCGCCGGCGTAGGCACCGGCCGGCGGACGGGTGGCACGCAGGAGCGCCTGGAACTGCGTGAACCACTGCTGGTGCGCCGGATCGAGCGACAGCCGGTGGCCCTGGTGCGTGAACGAGGTCCACGAGATCGTCGACTTCACGAAGCCGCCGCCGGCCTTCTTGACCACGGGTCGGACGGCGATCCGGCTGGGGTGCCGGGGCTCGGGCGGGCCGTCGGCCGTGCGGGAGGTCGGTCCGCGCCAGCGTTCGGCGGTGCGCGGGATGCTCTCGCGGACCTCGAACTGCAGGCCCATGGCCGTCGGCGCCGTGGCGCGACCGGCGTCACCGGCGAGGGAGTCGAGCCGGTTCCGCCAGCTGGGCGGCGCCGGCGGTGTCTGCGGACTCGGGGTCCATCGCGCTGCTCGCCGTTCCGCTTCCGGACGCCAGGAGGCGGGGAGGTCGTCGAGCTCGTCGAGGGCGTACATCGGCTGGTGCTCGGCCGGTTCGTCGAGCGCGGGGTCGTTGATGGGTGCGGTCCAACGCCGGTCGGAACGCCACGACGCCTCCTTCACCGACGGCGGCCGCTGTGGGGCCACCCACCGGTCGGAGCGACCTTCGGCCCGGAGGTGGGCCGCGTTGCTGTGCAGCAGGGTGGCGACGATGTGCTTGCAGTCGCCGCGCAGGGGGCACGAGCAGGCGCTTCCTTCGATCCGTGCGAACCCGCCGGTGTCGTCGCCGAGGTCGATGATGCAGGCGTACGGGACGTCGGTGGAGCCTTCGACGATCCCGTGGAGCCGACGCTTGTCGGGGTCCCAGTCGGCAGCGGTGACCCGACCGTCCCTCGCGTAGACCCGGCCGCGGTCGAACGCCACCCGCCCGACGAGCCGGACGAGGTCGGCCACGTCGACCAGTGGTGCGGGCTCGGGAGTCATCGCCCCATGGTCTCACGCACGACGGACACCCTTCCCTCGGGCCGGCGCGGTGCGCTGACGCGAGCGCGGGTCTCCGACGTGAACGCGCCCCTCCGGAGGGGCGCGCTCTCGTCTGTGGGTCGCGGTCCGTCCAGCGCCCCGCGCTGACCACAGCACCGACCGGGGCACGTCCGGCGGCTCGTAGAATGAAGCAATGACCTCTCTCCCCCACGACGAGCCTGCGAACCACGCTCCCGGCGACGACGCGGGCATCGATCCCACCGATCTCGAGGTCACGCTGCGCGTCCTCCAGACCATGGCGACGATGGACGAGGAGCACCCCGACTACCTCCAGGTGCGCCGCGCCACCGCCAAGATGTTCAAGGCGGTCAAGAAGGAGCGCCGACTCGACCGTCGGGCCCGGATCGCCGACGCCGACCGCGCCGTGATCGCCGCCACCGCGACGGGCGCCCCCGACCGCATCGACGACGAGACGCGGGGCATCCCGCTCGCCACCACCACGACGGCCCCGACCGCCGGCGAACTGCTGGTGCCGCGCAACTGCTACATCTGCAAGCAGCCGTACACGACGGTCGACGCCTTCTACCACCAGCTCTGCCCGCAGTGCGCGGCGATGAGCCACGCGAAGCGCGACGCCCGCACCGACCTCACCGGCAAGCGCGCCCTCCTCACCGGCGGCCGCGCGAAGATCGGCATGTACATCGCGCTGCGACTCCTGCGCGACGGCGCACACACCACCATCACGACGCGGTTCCCACGCGACGCCGTCCGACGCTTCAGCGCGCTCCCCGACAGCGCCGACTGGCTGCACCGCCTGCGCGTCGTCGGCATCGACCTCCGCGACCCGGCCCAGGTCATCGCCCTCGCGGACTCCGTGGCTGAGCAGGGTCCGCTCGACATCCTCATCAACAACGCCGCGCAGACGGTCCGCCGCACGAAGGGCGCGTACCAGCCGCTCGTCGACGCGGAGCTCGCCCCGCTGCCCGACGGCCCACTGCCCGAGCTCGTCACCTTCGGCCACACCAACGACGCGCACCCGCTGTCGCTCGCGGCGTCGGTGTCCGCGCACCCGATCCTCGCCGCTGCGGCCGCCAAGGCCGACGCCCTCACCGAGGCGGCCATGACGGCCGGGTCGTCCTCGCTCGAACGCCTCGCCGCCGGCACCGCGATCGACGCCGGTGGACTCGTGCCCGACGTCGACCACAGCAACAGCTGGGTGCAGAACGTCGACCAGGTCGAGCCCATCGAGATGCTCGAGGTCCAGCTGGCGAACGCCACCGCCCCGTTCATCCTCATCAGTCGCCTGCGTGCCTCGATGGCCGCATCCGACTTCCCGCGCACCTACGTGGTCAACGTCTCCGCGATGGAGGGCGTCTTCGGTCGCGGGTACAAGGGCCCGGGCCACCCGCACACGAACATGGCGAAGGCCGCGCTGAACATGCTCACCCGGACGAGCGCGCGGGAGATGTTCGAGACCGACGGCATCCTGATGACGAGCGTCGACACCGGCTGGATCACCGACGAGCGCCCGCACCCGACCAAGGTGCGACTGGCGGAGGAGGGCTTCCACGCCCCGCTCGACCTCGTCGACGGCGCGGCGCGGGTGTACGACCCGATCGTCCGCGGCGAGGCCGGCGAGAACCTCTTCGGCGTCTTCCTCAAGGACTACCGCCCGAGCTCCTGGTGAGCTTCGACGCGCGGTCGTGGTCGAGGACCCGGCCATGATCGGTCCGGACGCCGTCCGCTTCCTCCGGGAGGCACCGCTCGGTTCGCGGGTCGTCGTGCGCTTCGCACTGCCCGAGGGCGCTGAGGCGGGTGCGACCGACGCCCTCGGCGAGCTCGTCGAGCGGTCGGCGACGGGCTGCACGGTCGAGACCATGCGCGGACCGGTCGTGATCGCCGATGCCGACGTCATCGCGGCGAAGCCCGTCCCGCCGGCACCGGCACCACGGGAACGTCGCCGCTCGCCCTAGGCTGGGCCGATGAGCAGCGAAGTCGTCCAGGACCCGTCGCCGACGCAGCATCGCGTCGAAGTGACACTCCGACGTCCCTGGTACGGCGCTTTCCAGCGTCCGACGGTGGTGTTCGACGGGCGCGGCCAGCCAGCGCAGTGGGGTACGGGGAGCTGGCAGGTCGGCGGGACGGACGTCTCCTTCGAGGTCTTCCTCTTCAACCGGGTCTGGCGGTACGGCGCGGCCAGGACCACCTTGACCGCCGGTGTCGACACGTCGCTCGTGTACCGCGCTCCACTCCTGCCGTTCCTCCCCGGTCGGTTCACAGCGAGCTGAGCACTGGCTCGGAAGCCCGTCGGCGGCCGCCCCTAGGCTGGCCGGATCACCCCATCACGCACGGGCATCGGGAGAACACGGCATGGCGAAACGCACCGGAACGACGGCACCACGGCTCGACCCCGTCCGGCTCATCGGATTGACCGACGGCGACGAGGGCGCCCTCGACGCACACGACAGTGTCGAAGGTCTGCGGTTCGCCGACCTCGACCTGTCGCACCGCGACCTCTCGGGCATCACGATCTCCGAATCCTTGCTCGCGGGCATTCGAGCCGACCAGACCGACTTCCGGGCGGCGTCGTTCCTCGACACCCGGCTCGAACGATGGGACGCGCCCATCCTCCTCGCCCCTCGGATTCGGCTGCGCGACGTCGAGCTGGAGGGCTCCCGGGTCGGTTCCGCCGACTGCTACGACGCGAACTGGCAGTCGGTGCGGGTCACCGGGTGCAAGCTCGGGTTCGTCAACCTGCGCGGGGCCGTGCTGCAGGACGTCCTGTTCGACGACTGCACGATCGACGAACTCGACCTCGCCGATGCGACGGCCACCCGGGTGCGCTTCGTCGACTGCACCCTCAACAGTCTCGACGTCACGCGGGCGAGGCTCACCGACGTCGACCTCCGGACGCTCGAGCTGCGTCGCATCGCGGGCATCGAGCATCTGCGGGGCGCGACGATGACCCCGTTCCAGGTCGGCGAGCTCGCGGCGATGTTCGCCGAGCAGTTCGGCATCCGAGTCGAGGACTGACCTCTGGGGTTGCGCCAGCGCGGTGCGCTGACGTCACCGCGGGTCTGACGCGTGAGCGCGGGTCTCCGGAGACTCGCGCTCACGCGTGTGACCCGCGCCCACGCCGGTTCCCCAGCGCTCGCGTCAGCGCCCCGCGCTGGCACCCGATGACCCGCGCTCGCGCCAGCGCACCGCGCTGGCACCCGAGCCACCGTTACCCGCTACCGGGGCAGACGGACCCCGATGCGCTCCAGGTGCGCGTTCGAGAAGGTCCCTGCCGGGTCCAACTCCTCGAAGAGGTCCCGCGCGTCGGCGAGCCGCGGCACGACCTCGGCGATGCGCTCGGCCGTCAGCAGGTTGAGCTTGCCCCAGTGCGGGCGGGCACCGAAGGGCGCGAGCGCCTCCTCGATCGCGGGCAGCACCGCCCGGACCTCCTCGGGCAGGTTGCGCCAGGTGAAGTGCACGGCGAGCATCTCCCGGTGGTACGCACCGCTCAGCCAGAGCTTGTCGGGCGCCGCCGTGCGCAGTTCGGTCACGAGCAGCAGCGGAGCGATGCGGTCGCCGAGCGCACGCAGGGCCGTGATCGCGGCGGGTCCGTCGGCGCGGTCGATGAAGTACTCGGTCTGGATCTCGTCGCCGTTGCTCGGCGTCGACTCGAGCCGGAAGTGCGGCAGTCGCTCCCACCAGTCGCCGGGGACACCACCCTGCAGCGTGAGGTTGTCGGGGTCCGTCTCGACGAGGTTGCCGGCGGTCAGGGAGTCCCGCTGCACGCCGAGCCACGACTCCGGGACGACGGGCAGCTCGTCGTCACCAGCGGCCAGGCGGGTCTTCCACCAGATCTGCTCGACGGTGTCGCCGAGCCAGTTCGTGAAGATGCTGACGCTGTAGGCGCCGCCGGTGACGCCCTCGAAGTCGGCGAGGACGGCGTCCCACGGGACGTCGCGGTAGACGTCCTGACGCACGCGGTAGGCGGGCTGCACGTCGACCGTCACGCGCACCACGATGCCGTACGCGCCGAGCCCGACGACGAGTCCGTCGAAACCGGGGTCCCCACGACGGACGTGGACGAGCTCGCCCGTGGCGTCGACGTACTCGAGACCGCTGACGGCCGAGGACAGGATGCCGTTGTCGTTGCCGGAACCGTGGGTGCCGGTCGCGATCGCGCCGCCGATGGAGATGTGCGGGAGCGAGCCCATGTTGTGGAAGGCGAGGCCCTGTTCGGCGAGCCAGGCGGCGGCGATCCCGTAGCGGGTCCCGGCTCCGATCGTCACCGAGCCGGCGGCCTCGTCGAACACCGGGTCGGCGGGGATGTCGAGCACCGTGATGAGCGTGCCGTCGGAGTCGGCGAGGTCGGTGAACGAGTGTCGGGTGCCGAGGGCGCGGACGCGCGTGCCCGTCCTGGCGGCCACCGCGACGAGTGCGCGGACCTCGTCGATCGACGTGGCGTTCACGATCCGCGGCGCTGCGAAGGTGTGCGTGCCGGCCCAGTTGCGTTCAAGCGTCATGAGCGCAAGCTTGCCAGAGCCGGGACGACCCGCAGGCGTTCCCGAAACATTTCCGGTCAGGCGGGCGGGGCGGCGTGCTTGTTCTCGAGCAGGATGCCGACGGAGACGAGCACGACCGCGCCGAGGAACTGCGCGATGATCCAAGGGATGCCGCTGAACGGGAGCGGGAGGACCGGGTTCCACACGATCGCGACGAGCAGCGTCGGGATCAACCACAGCGGCTGCTTGGCCTGCCAGGCGAACACGGCCATGATGAGCGCGAGGATGCTCACCACGAACAACACGATCGTGAAGGCGTCGAGTTCGAGCAGTGCGAGCCCGAGCATGAGCGCGACCGCACCCATGATGCCCGGGATGAGCGCGGGGCGAAGGGCGAAGGGTGCGGGTGCGGGGGTCGGACTCGGCATCCCACGAGTTTACGTGGAGCGGCGGGGCGTCGCCGAGCGGTGCGGCGGGGCCGATGCGGCACAATCGCTGCATGGGGGTTCTCATCTACGGTGCCGGAAGTCACTACGACTTCGACGACCGCGTGCTCGCCCACCTCAGGGCGGCGATCGGCAACAAGCTGCGTCGTCGGGAGTCCTTCTTCGTCGAATGGACCAAGGGGGCTGTGGACGGCGGCGGGCGGGTGAGTCTCTGGATCACGAGCGACGTCCCGTTGCAGTTCCGGTTCGCGCAGCCGGAGCCGTCGGTCAACCAGGCGTGGGTGCGCGCCCTGCTCGACTCCTCCTACACGCCGGGCGGCATGATGCTGACGCCAGAACCCAGCACTGCGACCGATCCGGAGACGGCGTGAGTGGAGGGCTTGCTCAGCGCTGCTCCACCAGCGCGGCGAGTTGCTCCGTGACGATCCCCCAGCCGGCGTGGAAGCCGAGTTCGAGGTGTTCGTCGCGCTGCGCGACCCCGCTGTGGAGCGCGGTCGCTCGGTAGCGGGTGCCGTCGGGGTGGTCAGCGAGGTCGATCACGGCGGTGATGAACGGCTGCTCGGCTGGCCGCCAGCCTGCGGTCAGCGCCGTCGTCCAGACGAGACGCTGCTCCGGAACGACCTCCAGCACGCATCCGGTGATCTGCGGCACGAAGTCGACGCCGTCCTCACTGAACTCGGTGCGGAAGGACCCGCCGGGTCGCAACTCGAACTCGACGACCCGACACACCGCCGGCGACGGCACCCACCACTGCCCGAGCGTCGCGGGGTCGGTCCACGCCGCCCAGACGGCCGATCGCGGCGCGTGGATGATGCGCTCGACCAACAGGTCGCGCTCGTCGGCCGGTTCGGGTTGGGTGTGATCGGTGTCGGTCATGCGATGCTCCTCCGTGGTCAGTCGGCGTCGTCCTCGACGCGGGCGAAACGCGGTCCCTCGTAGCCGTCGCGCGAGACGGGCTCGACGAACATCGCGAGCGGTCGCACCCACGACGTCGGCGGGGTCGTGGTCGTCCGGTAGAAGACGTACGGCTCCTCGGTCTCGCTGTGGCGTCCGACGCCGATGACCTCGTAGCGCGCACCCTTGAAGTGCCGGTAGGTGCCAGGCTCGACGCCGAAGGATTCGCCGTCGTCGGCGCTGGCCGTGCTGTCGTCGCTCATGTCGCGATTCTAGCCAGCGGGCGTCGCGGAGTCAGTGCTCGCTTCGTCGGCCCGGAGCTCGGACACGTGCCGCACCAGATCCTGCATCTGGCGGGGGAACGCCTCGCCGATGTCGATGCCGAACCGGTCGGCGAGCACGAGACAGGACCAGATGGCATCACACAGTTCGTGCTCGAGCTGTTCGAGTCCGATGCCGTCGATGCGACGCGTCCCGTCGAGCGTCATCACGATCTTGGCGAGGTCACCGACGTCGCCGACGAAGCCGAGGGCGACCTCCTGGTTCGTCCACGGGCGTCCGATCCGCTTCGTGCTGAGATCGTCGTAGGCGGCGGCGACCTCCATGGCGTGGGCGTTCAGCGTCGCGAAGTCCTGAGTCATCCCCAGAGCCTAATGAGCGCGCAGCTTGGAGGCCCGACAATCACCCGGCGGTCGGTACCACGTCCCAGTGCTCGCGGATGAGCTTGTCGTCGACCCGGAAGATGTCCGCCGCCAGAACGGGGTCGTCGGCCTTCGCTCCGACGCTCTGCGAGAACGTCCACACGAGGTCGCCGTCGCTCAGCGAGATGACCGACTCCTGCGGCGGGAAGGTCGCGGAACCCGAGAAGAAGGACTTGAGCGCTGCCGTGCCGTTCGGTGCGACCGGGTTGTGCTGGAGGTAGGCGGGGTCGAACGCTTTGTCGAGGATCGAGATGTCCTGGTCGCGGAACAGCGTGTTGTACGCGCTCACCGCGAACGTCCGGTTCTGCTCCTCCTGCGACTCCGACGGCGCGACCGCGGGCTTCGCCGGGTTGTAGAGGTCGCTGAACATTGTGTTGGTGTTCCCGCTCGCCGGCGTCCCGGTCGCGATCGGCTGATCGAACGCCCAGCGCTCGACGACGGCGCCGTCCCGCACCCGGAACAGGTCGACAGCGGCTTCGCCCGTCCGTTCGTCGGCCGGGTCGGAGGCGACCTGGTAGTGCACGGCGACGAGGTCGCCGTCGGCCGCGGTGTGCTTGACGACAGCCTGCGCCCCGGGGACCCGCGTCCGGTCGGCGGTGAACTCCGCCAGGAGCCCGCTCGGACCGGACTTCTGCCCGGAACCGTGCGCGACGGCGTCGGCCGCGACGAGCTTGTCGGTCGTGGCCACCGCCTTCGAGGAGGCGGGGTCGGGGAAGGCGTCCGTGTAGAGCTTGAGCACGGCGGCGAGGTTCCTCTGTTCGGTCTTCGAGTCGCTGCGGTCGCCCGTCGAGCCGCCGTCGGCGCTTCCCTTCCGCGCCGTCGAGACCGAGGACGACGGATCGGGCACGGCTGCCGAGGTGGCCTGGCACCCCGCGAGCAGTGAGACGCCGGCGAGGACGGCGGCGGTGCGGACGAGGGGGACGACGAGGGCACGTGATCTGGTCATGGAATCACTGTGCGACGGCGTTCTGAACCTCAGGTGAGGTGTCACTGGGCTTCGCTGGGAATCCGTGTCTTTCAGTTCTGCGGCGGTTACCGCCCCGCGAGGTCTTTCATTCCGGGTGTTTCATCGGATCTGCGCGGCTTCCCACGACAACCGTCCGCGCCGAGCACGGTAGGCCGCTGCTCGCGAGGCGGTGGCTAAGCTCCGCTCATGAATGCCCCTTCAAACAAGCGTCCATTGTCGACGAAGATCATCGGCAGTGTCGCTGGCCTGATCCTCATCGCCTTGATCATCTGGATAGCCGTGAACACGATTGGGAGGGTGTAGCGAGGACGCAGGCATTCCTTGCCCACAACAACGAAACCGTTCCGGCTGCAGGCCTGAGAACCCTCAGACTGGGCTAGCCGCTCGGCCGGGTCAGCCAGACGATGACGACGATCGTGATGACGACGATCAGAAACCCGATCGCTGCGCGGATGATTCGGCGGCGACTGAACGTGCCCTTCCGCAACGAGTCTCGGGACACGCGGTCCAGATTCGGGAAGATCGCCTGAAACGGCGGCTCGGGCTCTCCTGGTGGGCTCGGAGGCGCCGCTTCTCCCGTCGGCAGATGCGCGCTTCGGTCACGTTCCTCATCGAAGGTAGCCATATTCGACTCTACCGAGCACCGGTCCGGCCCCTGGTACGGTCGAAGCTTCGGCTGGACCCGGGGGCGGGGGAACTATGCAGGGTAGGGCACGTCGTCGTGCCTGGTCGACGGCGCTCATCATCACCATGGCTCTTGTTCTGGACGTCGCCATGCACGTCTATCCGCTACGCCTCCTGGCGCTCGACTTCGAACGGTTCGGCGGCACCGCGGTGCCGTCGAGTGAGGCTATGCGATTCCCGGAGGGCACCGAACTGCTTCGCGTGCGGAACGAATGCACGAACGCCGGCAACGGCGGTTGCTGGTCTCTCTTCACCGTGCGACCACCGATCGGTGAAGCGCGTGCCGCGTTCGAGGACACCTACCTCGTCGAGTTCGGACGAGTGCCCGGGACCTTCTGGGACCCGCAGCCGATCAGCGTCTCGGCAAAGGAGTTCGGTGACGACGTCTGGGTCGTGCGCGGCGACTATTGGCGGGACGCGCCCTAGCGGATGACGCCGGGCCTGCACCGACAAGCCCCCTCCGTCCCGGTGATGCTCGGGGATGCACGGGGCCTCGTCGTGGCGGTACCGATGGGATTCAGTTCCATTTGCGCCGTCACGAAACCATCGCGCCCTTGCGAAAAGCCCCGCCAGATCAGCGCAAATGCCCGCGTCGCCTCACAGGTACACCCACCCGTCCACGGGGAGATCTGCACCAGAAACGCACCACGGCGCATGCGATCCGCTACCGTGAGGACCCGGGTCCGATCGGACTTTGCTGACGCGTCGCCGTCTCAAGATCAGCTCACGCGCGGTCGGATGACGCCGGACCGAGGGGGACCGATCGCTCCACGCCACGCGCAGTTGAGCGCTGTAGAGTTTGGGACATGTCGAGTCCCGAGTCAGACAGGCCAGGGGTTGTCGGTCACACCGCCAGCCCCGTGAACCAGTAGTTGCGACGCCCACGATCGGTGTGCGCGTATTTCTGGCGTGCCCGGGGTACTGGCCGTGGTGACAAGAAGAACCATTTCTTGATCTCTCACCTCGGAGTACTCGATGCCTTTTGCTCTCTACATGCTTGCTCTGGCGGTTTTCGTCATGGGCACCTCAGAATTCATGCTCGCGGGATTGCTCCCCGCGATCGCGACCGAGCTTGATGTCTCGGTCGGCACGGCCGGCCTGCTGACCTCGGCCTTCGCGGTCGGTATGGTCATCGGCGCGCCAGTAATGGCGGCGTTCGCTCGCCGCTGGCCACCGCGGCTCACGTTGATCGTCTGCCTTCTCGTGTTCGCGGGAAGTCACGTGGTCGGAGCGATGACACCCGTGTTCTCGCTCCTCCTCATCACCCGGGTGCTCAGCGCTCTTGCAAACGCAGGATTCCTCGCCGTAGCACTGAGCGCGGCAACTACCCTCGTGCCAGCGAACCAGAAGGGGCGGGCACTGTCGATCCTGCTCTCCGGCACGACGATCGCAACCGTCGCGGGTGTCCCCGCGGGGTCTTTGCTCGGCACAGCGCTGGGCTGGCGAACGACGTTCTGGGCGATCGCAATCCTCTGTATTCCGGCGGTCTGCGGAGTCATCCGAGGGATCACGAATAACGCCGGTCAGACCGATTCAAGCGCTTCCTCGCCACGGCTTCATGCCGAGCTCAGCCAGTTGGCACAGCCGCGGCTCATCCTGGCCATGGCACTTGGAGCGGTGATCAACGGAGGGACCTTCGCGGCATTCACTTTCCTCGCACCCGTCGTGACCGAGACCGCGGGGATGGCTGGTGGGTGGGTGTCCGTCGCGCTGGTGATGTTCGGCATGGGATCGTTCCTTGGCGTCACGATTGCAGGGCGACTGTCGGATCGACGCCCCGGCGTCGTGCTTGCGGTCGGCAGTCCGCTGCTGCTGACAGGCTGGATCGCATTGGCATTGGTCGCGTCGCATCCCGTCGCGCTTATCATCCTCGTCTTCGTTCAGGGCTTCCTGTCGTTCGGCGTGGGTAGCACCGTGATCACTCGTGTGCTGTATGCGGCGTCGGGTGCGCCAACGATGGGCGGTTCGTACGCAACCGCAGCATTGAACATCGGAGCTGCCGCGGGGCCCGTGCTTGGCGCGTTCGGGCTCGCGACCGGGCCGGGCTTACTCGCTCCGATCTGGATCGCATCGACGCTGACAGCGATCGCTCTCGTCATCATGCTCCTCGCGGGGCACGCGCTCACGAAGGCTGCTGCGGAGGCGAGTCGATGACTCACCCGAGTGCGCTTCTCAAGCTTCGTACATCCTCGACACCTGAGCCGTCATGCGAGGTCGGATCTGACCCCGTTCGAACCCCGCCGAATGAACCTTGATCGGCACACTTGTCCGAAGACCTGCATGACGCTCGCACCACGCCACAGCCAGAAATACAGAAAACCCCTGGACAACCAGGGGTTTTCTATGGCGGTACCGGTGGGATTTGAACCCACGGTGCTCTTTCAAGCACACAACTTTTCGAGAGTTGCACCTTCGGCCGCTCGGACACGGTACCGGGGTCGAGTGTAATAGAAGACGAGCGCCGACGCGAATTGAGCGATGCCGGTCATCCACAGGCGGCGCGGAGGGCCGGCGGTGTCGGCGGCCGCGCTTAGGCTGGCCGCATGGCCAAGGCACCCTCCCCCGCATTCCGCTGCACCGAATGCGGCTGGACCACCGCCAAGTGGGCCGGCCGATGCGGTGAATGCCAGCAGTGGGGCACGGTCGTCGAAGCGTCGGCTCCCACCGGCGTCCTCGGCAAGCTGACCCCGATCCGCGCCACGGACGAACGCGCCGCACGCCCCATCACGCAGGCAAGCGCCGACGAGGCACCGCGCTGGTCGAGCGGTATCGCCGAGTTCGACCGGGTGCTCGGCGGCGGCATCGTCCCCGGCGCCGCGATCCTCCTCTCCGGCGAGCCGGGCGTCGGCAAGTCGACCCTGCTCCTCGAGGTCGCGTCCCGAGCGGCGAAGACCGGCGCCCGCGTCCTCTACGTCAGCGCCGAGGAATCGGTCGGCCAGGTCCGCCTCCGCGCGGAACGCACGGGGGCCCTCCACGACGACCTCTACCTCGCCTCCGAGACCGACCTCGCCACCATCCTCGGCCACATCGACCAGGTGCAGCCCAAGCTCCTCATCGTCGACTCCGTCCAGACCGTGTCCTCCTCGCAGTCCGACGGCCTCGCCGGACAACCCGGCCAGGTCCGCGAAGTCTCCGCCGTGCTCACCCGTATCGCCAAGGAACGCGACCTCCCGATCCTCCTCGTCGGCCACGTCACGAAAGACGGCTCGATCGCCGGCCCCCGGCTCCTCGAGCACCTCGTCGATGTCGTGTGTCAGTTCGAAGGCGACCGCCACACCGCGCTCCGCTTCCTCCGCGCGCAGAAGAACCGCTTCGGCGCCACCGACGAGGTCGGCTGCTTCGAGATGGCCGGCGACGGCATCGCCGAGGTCCCCGACCCGAGCGCCCTCTTCCTCAGCCAGAACGAACCCGTGGCCGGTACCTGCGTCACCATCGTCATGGAAGGCCGTCGCGCACTGCCCGTCGAGGTCCAGGCCCTCATCAACAAGACGCAGGCACCGAACCCCCGCCGGGTCACCAACGGCGTCGACCCGTCACGTGTCGCGATGATCCTCGCGGTGCTGCACGGCCGTTACTCCTACGACCTCACCGACCACGACGTCTACATCTCCACCGTCGGCGGCGTGAAGATCAGCGAACCGGCAGCCGACCTCGCGATCGCCCTCGCCCTCGTCTCCGTCATCCGCGACCTCGCCCTCCCCCGCGACCTCGCGGCCTACGGCGAGATCAGCCTCAGCGGCGAAGTGCGTCCGGTGAGCGTCGCGAAGCAGCGCGGCTCGGAGGGCAACCGACTCGGCTACAAGCTGCTGCTCAATTCCGACGTCAGCAACGACCTCAAGTCGGTGCTGGGCATCGCGAAGACCGCAGCCGAGGCCGCACGGCCCGCCCGACGCGAACGCGAGCTCGACGCGGCCTTCTGAGCGCGCCCGCGCACCTGCTCCACGAACCAGGCCCGGGGGCGTGCTGCTCACAACTCCTGCGGACTGGTCCCGCAGGGGCCCAGAACGGGACCTGCCGGGGTTCGGAGGACGACGTGCAGGAGTTGTGAACCGCGGACGACGCCGAGAGCGGGACTTGCGGTCGGGGTCGGGCTATTCGGCGGCCGGCGCCTCGAGCTCGAGGACCCGCAGCAGTTCCTCCGGCGAGGCCTGCAGCGAGTGCGGACCGGCGACGTCGAAGAGCACCGTCTCGATGTCGTCGCCGTAGGTGCGGAGGAAGCTCGCGAGCCAGGCACCGTCGTGCAGGCCGACGTAGGGCGGCAGGGCGGCCGGCTTGTTCTTCGCGTCGGAGAAGAGGAGCAGCGCGAGCCTCGCGGTCTCAGGCTGGCGGAACATCCAGACCTCGCCGGTCTCCGTCGGCTTGTCGGGGTTACCCGGCTTCATGAGCGGGACGACGAAGCGGCCGTTCCGCAAGGCGAGTGCCACGGCAACCATGTCGCCGGCGGCGAGGGCCGCGGCCAAAGGCTCGGAACGGAACTCGGGTCGCTTCTGCTTCGCCATGCGTCCATTGTCGCAGGCTGGTGCGGGGCTGCGGGTCGAGCACTTCGACAGGCTCAGTGACCGGGGCGGGAGCGGCTCAGTGACCGGGGCGGGAGCGGCTCAGTGACCGGGGGGGGCTCAGTGACCGGAGTGGCTCGGCGAGCAGGTTCCGTCAGTTGAGCAGGAACTGCGCGCTGTCAGCGGAGGCGAAGCCGCCGATCGAGGTGTTCAGGTGGTACGAGGCGCCACCGGCGGGCACCGGGTCGCGCGGCTGGTCGCAGGTGTCGGGCGCCGACCGCGTGCGGTCCCAGGTGATCGGCGGGTTCGACGAGACCGTCTTCCCCGGCTCGAGGAGCACCTGCTGGTCACTCGGTCCGGTCTGGCAGTCGGTCGACGTCCAGTACGGCTCCTCACCGCTCGAAACGGTGAACACCTGCTGGCTCGTACCGGCGTTCATCGTGCACGCGGCCGAGCCGGTGTTCGTCACGCTCAGCGACAGCTGCGGGAGTTCGTCCGCCGCGAAGCTCGTCCCGTTCACGACGGCCTCGACGCGGATCTGGTCGGCCGTGCACGCGGCCGCCGAACCGGGGTCGGTGGTCGCGGACTCATCGATCGGTGCGGTGGTCGACGCCTCGGGAGCCGGGGTCGGCGCAGGGGTCGCTGTGGGCGTCGGGGTGGGCGTCGCGGCGGTGTTCTGGGTGCCCGGACCCGACGCGAGCCGGACGATGAGCACGATGACCAGGACGATGACGGCAAGCAGGACGCCGAACACGATCAACCTGCGTCGCCAGTAGACGGCGGGCCGCTCCGGTCCGCGGGGATTCGTGAGGCTCGACATGCTCACAGATTAAGTGCAGTGGCGCGGAAACACCCGATGCCCCGCCGTCGGTGCGGACCGTGGTCCGACCGATGACGAGGCATCGGGATGGTGCTGGTGGTGCTGATGGTGCCGGGTGGTGCTCGGTGATGCGAGCGCCTAGAGCTGCTGCGCCGAGCGACGACGGGCGATCACGAGCGCGAGGCCGCCGACGAGGAGCAGTGCGGCGAGCGCCGCGTTCCCCCACGGCTCGGCACCGGTCTTGCTCAGGCTGCCGTCCTGGCTGCCGCCGGCCGTTCCCGAACCGGTCCCGCCGCCCGCACCGGGCTGGGTGCCCGGGTCGGTGCCGGGGTCGACCGCCGCAGCCTGCACGACGATGTCCTGCCAGCCGATGACGTTGCCGTCGGCGTCCTGGACGACGAGGCGGTGGGCACCGACCGGCGCGTCCTCAGGAACCGTGACCTGCACGTTGCCGTCCGCGTCGACCTGCACGAGGCCGTCGCTGACGAGGATCGGGTCGGAGTGCAGCCAGACGCTGACCCAGGTGCCGGCGTACTCCTTGCCGACGTGGATCGTGGCGAGCTTGCCGATGATGAAGTCGGTGATCGCCTTGATCAGGTCCTTGAGCGCCTGGATGAGCGCGGACTCCGGTGCGGGCGTCGGCGGCATGACAACCGGCGGCGTCGCGACCGTGAGCGGCACCGTGAGCGTCGTCCCCGACTCGAGTGCCGTGAGGCGCACCGTCGCCGCGCCGTCAGCGGTACCCGCCGGGACGGTGAACGAGACCGTCGCGGCCCCCGCGGTGACCGGGACCGTCCCGATCGGCGAGCCGTTGAGTTCGATCGCCAGCGAGGTGTTCACCGGGCTGCCGGTCGAGGTGAGGTCGAGCTTCGCGACGTCGAACGAGACCGTCTTCCCAGCGGCGACCGCTGCGGTCGGCGCGTTCGTGACCTGCACGCTCTGGCGGGCGAAGTCCGGGGACACCGGGCTGTTCGCCGTCAGGTAGGCGATCCACGCGTCGCGGTCGACGAGACCGGAGTCGCGCGTGTCCGTGCCGTTCGCGAACTCACGGAAGTTGTCGCCACCCTGCAGCAGGAAGCTGAAGGAGCCGATCCGGTAGCTCTTGCTCGGGTCGATCGGCGCACCGTTCACCGTGATGCTCGTGATCCGCTGTCCCTGGGCCTTCGTGGGGTCGAACGTGTACTGCACGTTCGACGACAGTCCGAGCTGCAGGTACGGACGGGACGGGACGTTCCCGGCCGCGTCGAGCTGCCACTGCTGCTCGAGCACGGTCTTGAACTGTGCACCCGTGAGCGAGGTCGTCCACAGGTTGTTGAGGAACGGCAGCACCGCGTTCGCCTCGGCGTACGTGATGTCGCCCGCGAGGATCTCCTCACGCATGCCACCCGGGTTGACGATGCCGATGTCGGCTCCGCCCCGGTCGGCACTCGAGAGCGAGGCACGGAGCGAGTCGGCGACGAGCGCACCGAGCGTCGACTCGGCGCCGCGGTCGTCCTTCACCCCGTTGTTGAACGCGCGGGTGATGTCGGCCTTCGCCTCACCGATCTTCTGGTTGCCGATCTCCGCCGCGACCGCGAGGGCCTTGTCGGTGATCGTCTTGACCGTCGCGACCGCGGGGAACTGCTTGACCAGGTCGGCCTCGGCAACGGTGGTGCGTGCGACGTTCTTCGCCGTGTAGGCGGTGACGTCACCCGACGCGCGGTCGACGGTCAGCGTGATCTGACCGATGAACTCGCCGTAGCTGCCGGTCTGGAGCACCGGACGGGTCTTGCCGGTCACGCCGGGGATCGGAGCGTCCCACGCGTACTGCTTGTGCGTGTGGCCGGTGAAGATGGCGTCGACGTCCGCGCTCGTCGTGGTGACGATCTCGGTGAAGGCGCTCTGTTCGGCGAGCTCCTGCTCGAGGGTCGCGCCGTCCGGCGTGCCGGCTCCGGCACCCTCGTGGTACTCGGCGACGATGACGTCGGCCTCACCGTTGGACTCGTCGCCATCGGTCAGCTGCGCCGCGACGCGGTTCACGGCCTCGACCGGGTCCCCGAAGTCGAGGTCGGCGATGCCGGCGGGCGACACGAGCGTCGGCGTCTCCTGCGTGATGGCGCCGACGACGGCGACCTTCACTCCGTCGATGTCGAGGATCGTGTACTCCTCGAGCGCGGGCTTCTTCGTGCCCTTCTCGTACACGTTGGCCCCGAGGTACGGCCAGGCGGCGTTCTTCCCGTCGGCCATGACACGGTCGACGAGGTCGCCGTAGCCCTGGTCGAACTCGTGGTTGCCCACCGCGGAGGCCTTCAGGCCGAGTGCGTTGAGCACGTCGATCGTCGGCTGGTCCTGCTGCGACGACGAAGCGAAGAGCGAGGCACCGATGTTGTCACCAGCGGAGATGAACGCCGTCTGGTCGGGTGCGAACATCGCCTTGAGCTGCTCGATCGTGCCCGCGAACTTCGTCGTGTTGGCGTCGATCCGACCGTGGAAGTCGTTGATGTTGAGCAGGTTGACGGTCGCAGACTCGCTCGCGTCGGCGCTGATGCCGACGATCACGGGGTCGTGGTCGCTCGAGCGGAACATGTCCGGCACGTTGAAGTCGGTCACGTTCGCGTTGTAGCGGGAGTACTCGAGGGCGATCGACTCGACGGAGTTGATGTTCCACACGTCGGCACCGGTGACGCTCTGGTCGGCTTCCGGCGACGCGAAGATGTGGTCGAGGGACCCGACCGCACCGTCGAACGCGTAGGTGTACTCCCCGGTCTTGGCCTCCTGGCTGATGTAGCCGGCGTCGCGGAGCACGTCCAGCGGGTCCTCGGCGTCGTAGGAGTTGAAGTCGCCGACGAGGAAGACCTTCTTCGTGCCGATGTCCTTCGAGACCGTGTCGGCGAAGGTCACGAGGGCCTTGGCCTGACGCGTGCGGTCGCCGGTGAAGGCGCCCTGGCCGGTGTTGGCGTTGTCGCCCGTCGCGGCCTTGGAAGTGCTCTTCGACTTGAAGTGGTTCGCGATCACGAGGAACGTCGCCGCGTCGTCCGCACCCTTGGGCTTGAACGCCTGCGCGTCTGGCTCACGGGCGTTGTCGAAGGCCGGCTCGTCGAGCAGGATGCGCGACTCACCGACGGTCTCGACGGCGGCCGACTTGTAGATGAACGCCGTCCGGATGACGTCCTCGTCCGCGGGAACCTTCGCGGGCGACGGGACGAACGTCCAGGTGCCCGCACCGGCATCGGCGTTGAGCGCCGCGGTCAGGGTCTTCAGCGCGTCGTCGCGGTCGAGGCCGATCGAGGCGGAGTTCTGGATCTCCTCGAGCGAGACGACGTCGGCGTCGAGGGCGTTGATCGCCGAGACGATCTTCGCCTGCTGACGCGCCAGGCTCTCGGCCGTCGCCGCTCCTCGGACGCCGCAACCGGCGGCATCGGAGTCGTCGACGGTCGTCTTGCCGCCCTCACGGTCGGTGAAGAAGGTGCAGCCGGTGCGCGAGTCGCCGGTGGTGGCGAAGTAGTTGAGCACGTTGAAGGTCGCGAGGGACACGTCGCCGCCGACCCCGCGAGGCGAGGTGGAGCGTGTGTTCTCGAAGGACGCTGGCTGCACATCCGCGGCGTTGGCGCCGGTGAGGTGCTGCGTGGGCTGGAACTTCCAGTTGCTGTTGCGGAAGTCGAAGACGACCGGTGCGGTGAAGTCGACGGCGGCACCGACCCGGACGGGCGCGGTGGTCGAGACGTACGGGAGCGGGATGCCCGTGTTCTCAGCCTTCGAGAAGTCCACGGTAGAGCCGTCGTCGAGGACGACCTTCTCCGCCGGCACACGGGCCGCGGCCGCGAGCGCCTCAGCAGAACCGGGCTTGCCGAGGACCGTCGGCGTGACGAACGGCGTCGTCGATGCCGCGAGCGCGACCTCGCCGTAGCGGTTCGTGCTGTAGGTGTCGGTGACCGTGTAGTCGCCGGCCGGGTCGAGCAGCATGCCCTCGAGACGCTCGCGTTCTTCGTCGGTGGCCGGGAAGGCGACACTGGCGGCGGTCGGAGCGCTGACACCGGTGGCGTCGAGCACGGAGACGGCGGCCGGGTCGGTGACCTTCAGCTGCGTGAGGCCGTAGTACTCGTCCACGACGCCGGTGACCTGCAGGTACTGGCCGACGGCGACGGAGCCGACGGTGGCCGGCGAGTAGACGAAGACGCCGTCGGACGCGAGGTGCGTCGCGGGGTCGATCGCTCCACCGGTGCCCGCGGTCTGCAGGTAGTAGCCGTTGAAGCCGCCGGTCGGGAAGCTCGCGGTGACGAAGCCCGTGGTGGTGACCGTCTGGCCGACCATCGTGCTCGCGGCACCGCTGCCCTGGATCTCCGCGATCGTCGCCGTACCTGGCTCGACCGGGGTGGTCGGGTCGGTGGGCTCGGGGGTCGGCTCCGGCGTGGGCTCGGGGTCGACCGGGGTATCGCCGGCGCTGTTCTGCGGCGTGACCGTGTCGCTGAGCGTGAAGTCGGCGGCGTTGCTGTCGGTGTCGGCGAAGGTGGTGCGCACGATCGACTGCGGAACGGTGTTGCCCGACGGGGACGGCGACGCGGCCGTCTCGAAGGTGTTCGACGTGCCGTAGCCGAGGAGGTCGACGACAGCCGGGTCGCCGACGACGGAGCCGGGGGTGAGCGTGACCGCGGCGGTCGAGGCGACGAGCGCGAGCGTGCCGTTCTGGCCCTGGGGGCTGAGGGTGCTCGTGACGTCGGGGGTCGGCAGGGCGACGCCGTTGGCGCCGTTCGAGGAGCCGGAGACGAGGTAGTAGCCGCCGGCCGCGATGGAGCCGGTGAGTGGCACGACGGTGGACGAGGCGCCGACGCCGTCGAGCTTGCGGTACTGGATCGACCAGCCGCTGACGTCGACCACCGCGTCGCTCGGGTTGTAGAGCTCGACGAACTTGTTCAGGTAGGGCGCGTTCGCGCTCCCGCCCGAGAGGTAGGCCTCGTTGATGACGACACCGAGGCCGTCGGTCGAGGCGACGGCTGGTGTCGCCACGAGGGGCGCGGCGACGAGCCCGGCAAGGGCGGCGAAGGCGGACAGCCTCCACGGGTGTTTGAACGACATGTGGCTCCGAATCGAGGGCCGTCCTCGTTCGGAGCGCGCGACAACGCACCCCCCATTCGAGGCACAGACGATGGGTAGTGCCTCACAAGCTAACCGACATGCGTGACGGAAGACCACCGCGAATGTGAACGGCACGTAAATCCGGGCCTGCTCATCTGAGCACGGGCTTCGCGTTGGAAACGTGCGAAATCGCTGATCAGCGAGGTATTGTGAACGGTCTCATCGGTCACTCCGACGAGCGCCAACCTTCAAGCTGTGGTTCAGAGCAGCTTGAGCATGCGGGTGTTACCGAGCGTATTCGGCTTGACCCGCGCGAGGTCGAGGAACTCCGCGACACCTTCGTCCGACGAGCGCACGAGCTGTGCGTAGACCTCGGGTGGGACGATCTCCTCGCCGATCTCCTGATAGCCGTGCCTCGTGAAGAAGCCGGTTTCGAAGGTCAGGCAGAACAGGCGACGCAGGCCGAGCTCGATCGCGTCGTGCTCGAGGCGCTCGACGAGCGCGTGGCCGACCCCGGTGCCGAGGTGGTCTGCGGAGACGGCGAGCGTGCGGACCTCACCGAGGTCCTCCCAGATGACGTGCAGCGCGCCGCAGCCGATGAGTTCGCCGTCGGGTGTCTCGGCGACGCGGAACTCCTGGACCGCTTCGTAGAACACGACGTCGTCCTTGCCGAGGAGGATGCGCTGCTGCACGAGCGGTTCGACGAGCGCCTGGATGCGGCGGACGTCGCTCGTGCGGGCGCGACGGACCACATACCCCTGCTGAGCCTGCTCGACCATCCCGCCTCCTCCTGTCAGAACCTCCGAGAAGTCTACTGACGCCAGCGCGGTGCGCCCGACCGAGCGCGGGTTGGTGGGCGTCAGCGCGGTGCGCTCGAGCGAGCGCTGCCGAAGCGGCGTCAGCGCTACCCAGCCGCGCGAGCGCGGGCCTCCGGAGGGGCGCGCTCGGTCCGGAGGGGCGCGCTCACGTCAGCGCACCGCGCTGGCGCCGGACACCGGAGTGACGGCACCGGATCACAAGGGGCGGATCAGTGCCAGGACCTCGGGCCCGCGGTGCCGGCCGGGTAGGTGTCGATCGACACCTCGTCCTTGCGCCACGCCTTGAGGACGGGCGCGACGATCCGCCAGCACTGCTCGGCCACGTCACCGCGCACCGACAGGGTCGGGTCTCCCTCGAGGATGCTCGACAGGACCTCGCCGTAGGCACTGAGCTGCCCGGCCTGGAGTTCGGCATGGAGGGCGACCGGGTCAAGTTCGAAGGGGTCGTCCTCGCCGTTGATCATCAGGTCGAGGTCGAGCGACGCCGGCTTCAGGCCGATGCGGAGCCGCGCCGGGGTCTTCATGCCGTGCAGGCCGGACGGGAGGTGCGGCACCGGCTTGAAGGTGAAGACGATCTCCTGACGGGTGTCCGCCAGCGCCTTCCCGGACCGCAGCACGAACGGGACACCGGCCCAACGCCAGTTGTCGATCGCGAGCGTCATCTCGGCGAGCGTCTCCGTGTGGTGCGACGGGTCCACGCCCTGCTCGTCGATGTAGGCGGGCAGCTTGCGGTCGCCGATCGTCCCGGCGCCGTAGCGTGCACGACGACTCTCCGTGCCGTTCGCCTTCCACGGACGGGTCGCCCGCAGCACCTGGGCCATGCCGCCGCGCAGATCCTCGGCGTCGACGCTCGCCGGTGGCTCCATGGCCGCGAACGCGAGGACGAGGAGCAGGTGACTCTGGATCATGTCGATCAGGGCGCCCGCACGGTCGTAGTACCCGGCGCGACCCTCGAGCGCCAGCTGCTCGTCGAAGACGATGTCGACGCGTTCGACGTTGTCGGCGGAGAGGAGCGGCTCGAAGATGCGGTTCGCGAAGCGGAGGCCCAGCAGGTTGAGGACCGTCGACTTGCCGAGGAAGTGGTCGACGCGGAACACCTGCTCCTCCGGCACCAGGTGCTGGAGCAGGCGGTTGAGCGAGCGGGCGGAGGCGTAGTCGGTCCCGAACGGCTTTTCGAGGGCGAGCATGATGCCCTTGGGGAGCTCCAGCTTCCGCAGCGCCTTACAGGCGAGCAGGGTGATGGCGGGCGGCAGGGCGAAGTAGAGGGCGACGTTCGGTCCGGCTGCCGCGAGGACGCGTTCGAGCGACGCCGGATCGGAGACGTCGGCCTGCACGTAGGCGGTCTCGGCGACGATCTTCTCGGCGAGTTCCGACGGGGCGTCCGCGAACGCGGTCTCGACGCGCTTCCGCCAGGCCTCGTCGCTCGACTCGGAGCGGTCGACCCCGATGAGGCGCACCGCCTCGCCACGCGGAGAGGCGAGGAGCGACGCGAGTCCGGGCAGCAGGAGCCTGGCCGTGAGATCGCCCCCGGCACCGAGGATCACAAGGGTTCGAGGGGCGGAGGATTCCGAGGTGGCGGCGGTCATGCGGCGATCCTACGCGGTGGGCCGACGAGGTCGCGCGGCCTTGCGCTCTCCGAGGGCCCCCTCACCCGGGCGGGCAGGCAGTACTGTGAGCGCATGCGACTCGGAGTCCTCGACGTGGGATCGAACACCGTCCACCTGCTCATCGTCGACGCCCACCCGGGAGCACGGCCGATCCCCCAGTCGTCGCACAAGTCGGTGCTGCGACTCATGCGATACCTCACGCCGGATGGATCGATCAGCGATGAGGGCGTCGCGGTCATCCTCGAGTCGATCGGTGCGGCCGCAGCGATCGCCCGCGAGAGCGGCCTCGACGAGCTCCTTTCCATGGCGACCTCGGCCATCCGTGAGGCGACGAACGGGCCGGAGGTCCTCGCCCTCGTCGAGGAACGGACCGGCATCGCCCTGCAGGTCCTCTCCGGTGACGACGAGGCGAAGCTCACCTTCCTCGCCGTCCGCCGCTGGTACGGCTGGTCGGCCGGCGAGATGCTCCTCCTCGACATCGGCGGCGGCTCACTCGAGATCGCGGCCGGCGGCGACGAGTACCCCGATGTCGCGATCTCCCTCCCGCTCGGCGCCGGACGCTCCACCGTCGGCTTCCTCCACGACGACCCGCCGACCGCCGCACAGCAGGAGGCGCTCCGCCTACACGCCCGCGAGGTGCTCACCGCAGCACTCCCCGCGTTCGCCGAGGAGCCCGACGCCCATCACGTCGTCGGGTCGTCCAAGACCATCCGCTCCCTCGCACGCCTCGCAGGATCGGTGGCCGACGGCATCGGTGGCACCGAACGGTCGCTGCTCCGGCGCAGCCAGCTCGACGACTGGATCCCCCGGCTCGCCCGCATTCCGGCTGAGGCCCGCCCCGCGCTCCCCGGGATCACTGCCGACCGGACCTTCCAGATCGTCGCCGGCGGCATCGTCCTGTCCGAGGCGATGGCCGCCTTCCGCGTCCGCGAGCTCGACGTCTCCCCCTGGGCACTCCGCGAGGGCATCATCCTCCGCTACCTCGACCGCCTCGGCTGACCGCCACCGTTCGCTCGCCCAGGTTCGGGCGCTCCAGTGCTCGCGCGCCCGAAGATGGGCGAACGAACACGACCAGACACGATGAAGGCCCCCACTCCGCGGAGTGGGGGCCTTCGATGACTCGGGACTACTCGCCCGTGATGGCGAGGTCCGGCGTGGCCGAACCCGTACCGAGCGACGCCTGCGCGTTGACGCCGGCACCGACCGACTCACCACGAGCCGAGGTCGTGAAGGCGAACGCGCCGTTCACGAAGTCGACGTGCACGTGGTCGCCGGCGTTGAGCTCGCCGTGGAGGATCTGCTCGCTGAGCTGGTCCTCGACCTCGCGCTGCATCGCACGACGCAGCGGACGAGCACCGAGGGTCGGGTCGAAGCCGACCTCGATGAGGCGCTCCTTCGCCGGCAGCGTGAGCTCGATCGTCATGTCGCGGTCGAGCAGACGCTCCGAGAGACGCTTCGTGAACAGGTCCACGATCTGCAGGAGCTCCGGCTTCGACAACTGCGGGAACACGATGATGTCGTCGACACGGTTCAGGAACTCGGGCTTGAAGTGCTTCTTCAGCTCCTCGTTCACCTTGCCGCGCATGATGTCGTACCCGGTCGAGGCGTTGCCCTCGATCTGGAAACCGACGGGACCACCGGCGATGTCGCGAGCACCGAGGTTGGTGGTCATGATGATGACGGTGTTCTTGAAGTCGACGACGCGGCCCTGACCATCCGTCAACCGGCCCTCTTCCAGGATCTGGAGGAGCGAGTTGAAGATGTCGGGGTGGGCCTTCTCGATCTCGTCGAAGAGCACGACGCTGAACGGCTTGCGACGCACCTTCTCGGTGAGCTGGCCGCCCTCTTCGAAGCCGACGAACCCGGGAGGAGCACCGAACAGTCGCGAGACCGTGTGCTTCTCGCCGTACTCCGACATGTCGAGGGAGATCAGCGCGCCTTCGTCGTCGAACAGGAACTCGGCGAGCGCCTTCGCGAGCTCGGTCTTACCGACGCCCGTGGGGCCGGCGAAGATGAACGAGCCCGAGGGACGCTTCGGGTCCTTGAGGCCGGCACGCGTGCGGCGGATGGTCTTGGAGAGCGCCGAGATGGCCTCCTCCTGACCGATGACCCGCTGGTGCAGCGCCTTCTCCATGAAGACGAGTCGCGAGGACTCCTCTTCCGTGAGCTTGAAGACGGGGATGCCGGTCGCCTGGGCGAGGACCTCGGCGATCAGACCCTCGTCGACCTCGGCGGTCGTCTTGACGTCGCCCGAGCGCCACTGCTTCTCGAGGCGAAGACGCTCGCCGAGGAGGTTCTTCTCCTCGTCGCGGAGCGACGCCGCCTTCTCGAAGTCCTGCTCCTCGATGGCCGTCTCCTTGGCCTCGCGGACGCCGGCGATCTTGTCGTCGAACTCGCGCAGCTCCGGGGGGCTCGAGAGGATCGACAGACGCAGGCGTGCACCGGCCTCGTCGATCAGGTCGATGGCCTTGTCGGGCAGGAAGCGGTCGGAGATGTACCGGTCGGCGAGGTTCGCCGCCGAGACGAGCGCGCCGTCGGTGATGGACACCTTGTGGTGTGCCTCGTACCGATCGCGCAGCCCCTTGAGGATGTTGATCGTGTGGGGCAGCGACGGCTCCATGACCTGGATCGGCTGGAAGCGACGCTCGAGTGCGGCGTCCTTCTCGAAGTGCTTGCGGTACTCGTCGAGCGTGGTGGCACCGATGGTCTGGAGCTCACCGCGAGCAAGCAGCGGCTTGAGGATGGAGGCCGCGTCGATCGCGCCCTCGGCGGCACCGGCACCCACGAGGGTGTGGATCTCGTCGATGAAGACGATGATGTCGCCGCGGGTGCGGATCTCCTTGGTGACCTTCTTCAGGCGCTCCTCGAAGTCACCGCGGTAGCGGCTGCCGGCGATGAGCGAGCCGAGGTCGAGCGAGTACAGCTGCTTGTCCTTCAGCGTCTCCGGGACATCGCCCTTGACGATCGCCTGGGCGAGACCCTCGACGACGGCGGTCTTGCCGACGCCGGGCTCACCGATGAGGACCGGGTTGTTCTTCGAGCGACGGGAGAGGATCTGCATGACCCGCTCCATCTCCTTGTCGCGACCGATGACCGGGTCGAGCTTGTTGTCGCGCGCGGCCTGCGTGAGGTTACGGCCGAACTGGTCGAGGATCTGCGACCCGCCCTGTGCCTGCTGCTCACTCTGGTTGCCGCCGACCGGGGCTGCTTCCTTGCCCTGGTAGCCGGACAGCAGCTGGATGACCTGCTGGCGCACGCGGTTGAGATCGGCACCCAGCTTCACGAGGACCTGGGCTGCGACGCCCTCGCCCTCGCGGATGAGGCCGAGCAGGATGTGCTCCGTGCCGATGTAGTTGTGGCCGAGCTGCAGCGCTTCGCGCAGGCTCAGCTCCAGCACCTTCTTGGCGCGCGGCGTGAACGGGATGTGTCCCGTCGGCTGCTGCTGGCCGGTGCCGATGATGTCGGTGACCTGCTCGCGCACGGCATCGAGGGAGATCCCGAGGGACTCGAGCGCCTTGGCGGCGACTCCTTCTCCCTCGTGGATGAGGCCGAGCAGGATGTGCTCGGTCCCGATGTAGTTGTGGTTGAGCATCTTGGCCTCTTCCTGGGCCAGGACGACGACACGACGCGCACGGTCGGTGAATCTCTCGAACATGATCACTCTCCTCCGGCACCGGGCAGGGTGGTGATGCCGTTAGTAGGAGCGTAACGACCGCCGCAGCTCTCTTCGCCCCTGTTCGCCGTGGGCGTGATGCGCGGCCACCGGGAACGCCGCAGCGCACGTGCACCGGGCACGTGCGCTGCGGGTGTCGGAGGATCGCGGCTCGGTCAGACCGGGAACCGGACGGTCGCCGCGAGGGCGCCCCCACCGGGGACGTCGTCGGCGCGGACGGCGAGAATCCGGGCGTCGGAGAGCAGCGCCCGGCGGAGGATCTCGTCGATCACGCCGTAGTTCGTCGCGTCGGCGTCGTCGGCGAGGGTGACGACACCGGTGGTCTCGTCGACCGTGCCCGGCAGGTTGCTGTCGATGTCGACGAACAGGGTGTCGACCGCGTTCGCCGTCGCGGCGCGTGCCACGTCGCCGAGGTCGGTCACGGCACGGCCGTTCGACGCGCGGGTGCCGAACTCCTCGCACAGTGCGTGCAGTTCGGCGGCGTACAGCTCGTCGAGGATCGGGCGGGCCGCCGCGGCGAGCTGCTCGTCCGAGCGCTCCTGCTGATTGCCCTCGATCTCGGGCTTCACGAGGTGCTTGTAACTCGAGACGGACCGGAAGATCCCCGTCATCGGTTCGGCACCCGCGAGGATGAGGGGCTCCTTCGAGCCGGCGAGCACCGGCGACAACGCCTTGTTGATCGCCTGCGCGTACTCCTGCATCCGGACCTTCTGTCCCTCGGAACCCTGGATGCGCCCCTGGGGGCTGCGTCCGTCGGAACCGCGACCCCGGATCGAGTCGACACCAGCGGCCGCGGCCACGTCGGCGGGGACACCCTCGAGCTCGATGCTCGTGGCCGGCAGATCGCGCGAGACGGCGACGAGTCGCACACCGCTCTGCGCGAGCGCCAGGACATAGGCCGATTGCGGGAAGGTGAGCGCACGCATCAACGGCTTGATGAAGAAGCGGTCCGAGACCTCCGTGCAGGACTGGAGGATGTTCGGGACGCGGAAGTAGCGCGTGAGGCTCGGGCTGATGTACAGCGCGAGACTCGACGACAGGTAGCGGAGGAAGTCCGGATCCTCCTGGAGGTCGTCGACCTGCTGCGTGAACGTCGCGATCGCCGCCCGGTCTGCTCCCGCGGCCGTCAGCTGCTCGACCGCCACCTTCACCTGGTTCTTGAGGTCCAGGCGGATATGGCTCGTATCCGAGGGGTTGGTGCTCGTCGCGAGGATGATCGACACGCTGCCCGGCTCGCGAGCGGTGGCGAGCTCGACGATGTCGGAGCGGGTCGGAATATCGGTGTGGTGCACTGATGCCTCCTTCGATCGCGTCAGGCGAAGGGTCGACCGGGAGCAGGCGACGCCGTCGTGGGCCTGACTTGACCCCAGTATAGGGAGCGCCCACCCCTCGATCCGGGGTCGATTCTGCGGACATTCGGAGCCGGGTCGGGCCGCGGGACCTCGATCCCGCGGCCCGACTCACGGCCTCGTCACTCGGTCGTGACCGAGCTGTCCGTCGGCTGCTCCGATGCGACGAGGCGTCGCGTCCGCCGCAGCGCGAGGACGAGCAGACCGGCGACGACGAGCAGGCCGGCCGCGAGGAGGGCGCCGGTCGTGAGCCCGGCGCCGGTGACGGCGAGCGGACTCGCGGTGTCCCGGCTGGACGTGCCCTCCGGCGCACCCGGCGTCGCGCCCGGCTGTTCCGGCTCCGGGCCGGTCCCGGGGTTGGTCGCGATGAGACCGCCGTTCCAACGGAGGTCCTCGCCGTCCGCTCCGCTCGGCGACGGGTCGGCGATCACGATGTCCGGCATGACCCACTCCGCAGGGTCGATCGCGGAGTTCCGGAGATCGTCGTCGCCGACCCGAGGCGACGTGGCGTCGGCCATCAGGTCGTCCGGGAGTCGCACGTCGATCCGGTAGGCACCGGAGCGGAGCGCATCGAACCGGTACCGGCCGTCGGCGTCGGTCGTGGCGGTCCGGGTGACCGGCTCCCCGCGCTTGTCGGTGCCGGTCAGTTCGAGCTCGACGTCTGCGACACCGGGCCCGGGCGTCCCGTCGAGCCCGTCGTCGTCGAGCCCGTTCGCGTCGAGATCCCACCAGATGCGTTCGCCGAGCGCCGAGCTCACCAGCTGAGCCGCGACCTGGGGCGATTGTGCGCCGAGCGATTGCGTCGCGGAATGCACGACGGCGTCGTTCACGAACCGGGCGTCGACCGCGGCACCGGTGGTCGTCAGCTCGTAGTCCACGACCACTGGCGCGAACGGCGCGAGCTCGGCGACGGTGGCCTCGATCGCGGTCGCCTCTGCGATGGACGCCGGGCAGCCGGTCATGCCGAATTCGTCCGCCGCGCACCACCGCGCTCCGTCCGGCAGGGTGCCGAAGCCGTCGTCGACGACGGGGTCGACGTTGCTCGCGACCGCATCACCGGGGGCCGCCGTGTAGCGGAGGTCCGCTCCGTCCGACGAGGCCGGACCCGCCAGGACGCCCTGCCCGGTCGAGCCACGTTCGTCGCCCGGGTACGGGAGGACGTCGATCATCCGTACCTCGCGCTGCACGGCCCCGGCGCTCATGTTCCCGAAGACGACGTCGACCTCGACCGCGTCGCCGAACTCGACGACGGACCGGGCCACGTGCTTGTCGATCTGCAGTCCGGATGGGGTGGTGACCACCATCGACTGCCAGGAGTAGTGGGAGTCGAGTCGTCCTGGCTCCGCGGGGAAGTCCGTCAGGGACCCCGGGTCGTCCGGACTCGCGACGATCGCACGATTGAGGAACTGTCCGACGGAGAACCGGTCCGAGACCGCGGTGTAGGCGATCACCGGCTCGGCTCCCTGTCGGATCCGCCCGAGGTCCCAGGTGAGGAGCGTGCTGCCGTCCGCCTGCGGGACCACGGTCGTGGCCGCCGGGGTCGCCGAACCCTCGTCGAAGAGGAATCCGGCCGGCAGGGAGTCCGTGACCGTCACGGCGTCGGCTCGATCGGCCACCCCGTCGGGGGTGATGATCTGCGGACGCACCTCGAAGGTGATGGGTGAGCCAGCCGCGATCGGTGCCGGCGCGCCAGGCGCGACCTCCGGCGAGGTGGCCCGCTTGTTGAGCGTGACCGCCGCGTTCGCGGCGACTAGCTGATCGCCACGGGGGTACTGTGCGTTGCCCTCGGACGCGCGGTACCGGCCGTGCCACCATCCGTCCTCCACCCAGGCGGTCGCCGACTCCCGGTCCGGACCGTTGCCGGAGGACTTGATGCTGTAGGTCTCGGTGATCATGGTGCCCACGTCGAGGCCCTGTTTGGCCTGCAGTTGCACCCACAGGGTCACGCTCGTGCGAGGAGGGAGCTCGCCGTCGACGGGACGAAGACGGACCTTCGTGATGTCGTCGGTGTCGACGAGTGACGGGTCGGAGATCCACGTGTCGTCGGCGTCGTCGCAGGTGGTCGCATTCATCTGCGCCTGGCGGGTCTCGGTGTCGGCCGCGGCGTCGACGCTGGGCGTCGTCCCGTACTCGACGATCACGGCTCCGGCGGTTGAGCGGAACTCCGCAGGGTCTCCACCGCCGGGACGCTCACCGACCTGCTGGGTGGCCGGGTCGAACACCGCGCAGAGCACGGCGCCGGTCAGGGGGCTCGTCGTGGTGTTGTTCCAGGCGACGGTCTGCTCGAACCGCTGGCCGCCGGCGACAGGCCCGTCGCCGGAGCCCGCCGTGCTCTGTCCGGGCACCATGCGGTTGTCGGTCCGGCGGTCCGAGTACCGGCTCGCGTGGTCTCCGCCGCCGGTGCGCTGCGCGATGGTCGCCGTGGCGCCGTTGTCCGCCAGCGGCTCCGGAGCGTTCGGCAGAGGCGTCCCGTCCGCGGCGACACCCGTCACGCGGAGATCGGCGAGGTCCAGCCGCACGGGCAGGGCGCCGTTCGCCGGGACGTCGTCCTCGGGCACGAACACGCCGAATCGTCCAATGGCGAGGTAGCCCTGCGCCGTGATCGCGGAGCCGGAAGCGGACCGCGAGGGGATGTGGTCGCCGCTCAGGTCGGCCCCACTGACCGTGACGAGGACGGAACGGCCGTCGGCTGCCGGCTCGCAGGTCCAGGTCCCGGAATCCGAGACCGCGTCGTCGCCTCCGCCCGCCGCCTTCGGGAAGACCGCGGAGTCGAAGGCCCCGGTGAGACAGCTCTGCGGCACTGGCCTCCCCTCAGGGTTGACGGTCGCGAGCCGCGCGCCGGCTGGATACCCGTTGAGATCGATGACGAAGGTGACGTCGCCCACGACGTTCCCGGATCCGCGAGCGCCGCGTCCCTCATCGGTGCCGAAATCGGTGATCGAGAGGTAGGTGTCGTGTGCGATGTACCAACCCACGGTGCCGTCCTGCTCCTGCACGCCGTCGACGACCGGCCCCCGTCGGACGCCGACGTTGACGCGCGGGCCGCTGCTCACCACCAGATCCGGTGCGGTCGTGCTGGCCCGGATCTCGGACCCGTCGGCGGCGTCGGCGGCGATGATCTCGATACCGTCCTGCGGCGCGCTGATGACGGTGCCGTTCGCCGGCGCGGTGGTGAGCATCGCAGTGAGCTCGATGGCGCTCACGGAGTTCGGGAGGACGTCGGAGCGGACGCAGTCGAGGACGGCGCGGTCGGGACTGACCGTGGATCCGGCGACGCAGTACCCCGGCAACTGATCGACGGTGGGCCACTGCAACCCTTCGGGCAACCGCTGTCGGACGACCACCCGGTTGTCGCGGGCGGCACCGCGCAGCTGCGCCTCGATCGTGTACGTCACGGCGTCGTGGGACCGCAGCACCGCGTCGTCGGGTGAGACGTCGAGCCCCGGACCGGGCGCCGGATCGAAGGGAACGCTCCCGGTGGCGGTGCGCTGCAGCGAGGTGTTGAGGCCGAGCGCCTGGGTCGAGGCGGCAGCGGGAGTCGAGGTGGTGTCCGGTGCCGTGACCGGCAGCATGGCGCCGCCGGTGACGGCGACGATGGACAGGGCGCCGAGCGCCCTGCGGAAGAGGATGGTGTTCACGTGGGTCCGACCTTCTGGAGAAGAGGGGGCGGTCACACGATACACAAGTTGGTCGACTGATATGTGGGATATCCGAATGTCGATGCGATATAGGACGCCTGTCGGGAACGGGCCATCCGTTCGAAGCATGACGAAGGGGGCCGACCGCGATGCGGTCGACCCCCTTCGATGCGATCACTCGGCCGTTGTCGCCTCCGGCTCCATCCGCCGACGGCGGGCGAGGACGAGACCGGCTCCGATCGCAAGGAGTAGCGCGGCCGTCACGGCCCCCGCGAACACCCACGCCGTACCGGTGTCGGCCAGGTCGCCGCGGGCGGTCTTCGCGGCAGCGTCGTCCACCTTCGGGATGCCGGGCGGATCCACGGGCGCAACCGGGGGCTCGGCTCCGACGACCAGCCCACCGTTCCAGGTCAGGTCCTCACCGTCGGCACCAGTGAGTGAGGGATCGACGATCGTGATGTCCTCCATCACGCCCGCAGCGGTGTCCACGGCGGAGTTCAGCAGGTCGTCGTCGCCGACGCGGAAGGTGGTCACACCCGCGTTCGCCGGGATGTCCACGACGATCGCGTATTCACCGGACACGAGACCCGAGAACCGGTAGGAGCCGGTCGAGTCGGTCACCGTCTCGGCCTCGACGACTTCACCGAACTTGTCGACTCCGGACAGGTGCATGGGCACGTCGGCGACGCCCTCACCGGGCGCCCCCTCCGGGCCGTCGTTGTCGAGACCGTCCTCGTTCGTGTCCCACCACAGACGCTGACCGATCGACGAGGACACCACGCGGGTGCTCACGAGCGGCGACCGGGCCCCCAGGGTCTGGGTCGCCGAGCGGACGGTCGCGTCGTTCGAGAAGGTGGCACCGCTCGGCGCACCCTGTGAGACGAGGGTGTACCGGACCTCGACGCGCTCCAGGGCCGCGAGCGAATCGACGTCCATCCGGATCGCGGTGACGTCGGCGAAGGACGTGGCACAACCCTCGGCGCCGAGCTCGGACGCGGTGCACCAGGCCGAACCGGCCGGGAGCTCACCGTATCCGGCACTGCCGTCGACGACGGATGCCGCGGCGACGGCCGCCGGATCGGCGTCCGCGTACCGGACCGTGACACCGGACGGTGCCTCGACCGCTGCTGCCAGCACGCCCTCGACGGACGACGAGCGTGCATCACCGGCGTAGGGCAGCACGTCGATCGACGAGGCGCCCTGCTGCGGGGTGTCGGCGTTCATGTTCGCGAACGCGACCGTGTAATCGAGGTCGTCGCCGGACTCGACCACCTGCTGTGCCACCGACTTCTCGATGCGCAGCCCGCCGGGAGCACTGAGCGAGACCGTCTGACGAGAGTAGTGCGCGTCGGAGATCGTCGGGGAGGCCGGGATCTCCTCGAGGGACGACGGATCGTCGGAGCTCGAGACGATGACCTGGTTGACGAGGTCGCCGACGATCGTCGAGTCGGTCTTGGCCCAGTAGGTGATGACGGGCTCGCTCCCGCGGTCGATCCGCTCGAACGACCAGGTGAGCTCGGTCGTGCCGTCCTCCGCGGTCACCACCGAGTCCGGAGCGGACGAGACGTCTGCAGGGTCGAAGGCGAGCCCCTTCGGGAGTCGGTCGACCACGACGACGTCGCGCGCGGCGTCGGCGAGACCGGACTTGCTGGCGATCTGCGGGGTCAGTTCGAACTGCACGCGCTCTCCTGAGGCGACGTGCGCCGGCGATCCCGCATCGACGGCGGGCGCGATCGCGCGCTTGGCGATGGCGACGGACCCCTCCGAGACGAGGAGGCGGTCTCCACGGGGGAAGTCCTTGTTCGTCGACTGCACCGGATTGTACTTCCCGTGGTACCAGGCGTCCTCGATCCAGTGGGTCGGCGCATCGGCGTCGTCGCTGTACATCGAGGTCGACTTCACGGAGTAGGTCTCCATGATGGTCTCGCCGACCGGCAGACCATCGCGGAGCTGCAGCGTGAGCGACCCGTTGAACTGCGCTCCCGCAGACAACTCGCCGCCGACGGGACGGTAGCGCACCCGCGTGACGTCCTCGAGATCGAGCGACTGCCAGTTCGCGGTCCAGGTGTCGTCTGAATCGTCGCAGGTCGCGGCGTCGAGGCCGCTCCAGCGGGTCTCGTCGTCGGCGGTGGCGTCGACGACCGGCGTCGTGCCGTACTCGACGATGACCTGACTCGGGTTGAACCCGTCGGCAGCCCCGCTCGCCCGGACGGTGACCGGAGGAGCGCTGGCACCCGCGGTCGCGACGAACTGGGTCTTGGGGTCGAAGACCTGGCACACGATCGCGCCCGTCATCGGCGCCTCGACCGAGGAGTTGATGACGGCCGTGTGTGCGACGAAGGTCTGCCCGCTGGTCACCGGGCCGTCTCCGGAACCGACCGTGCTCTGGCCGGGGACCTTGGTGAGGTTGGACGCACTGTCGAGATACCGCGTGCTGTGGCCCGCACCCACGCGTCGGGTGAGGCGCGTCGTCACGGTGTTGTCGGTCAGCGGCTCCGCACGGTTCGCGATGGGCTCACCGGCTGCGTTCTCACCGAACGCCACGAGGTCGCGCAGGGTGACGAGCGAGTCGATACTCCCGTCGGACGGGACGTCGGTGTGCGGCACGAAGACCGCGAACTTGCCGATCGCGACGTAGCCCCGAGTGGTGATGTTGGCACCGGCCGCGGTCTTCGTCGGGATGTGATCCGCGCTGAGGTCGGCACCCGAGACGACCACGTGGATCAGCTGGGGATTCGCCGCATCGGGCGTGCACGTCCAGGTGCCCGAGTCGGTGACGCTGTTCTCCGCACCGCCGGCGCTCCAGGGGAACGCACTGCCGTCGTAGGGGTTCAGCGCGCACCGCTGCCCGGCCAGATCGACGGCTTCGGCATGGTCGCTGAAGTCGGACAGGTCGATGTCGAACGTCACGTCGCCGACGATGGCCGACTGGCCCCGTGCGCCGAGTCCGCCCGCTGCGTTGTAGTCGGCGAGGTCGAGGAACGTGTCGAAGTACACGCGGTACCCCCTGACCCCCTCCGCGTTGACCGCGACCTGGTCGGTGGTGTGCCGCTTGACGCCGAGATTGAGGCGGGGACCCGTACTCATGACGAGGTCGTCCGGCGTCACCGTCGAAGACGCGGCCTGCCCACTCGTCGCGTCGGCGGCCGACACCTGGATGGCGTCCGCCGGAGCCGGCAGGACGGTTCCGTCGGGCAGTGCCGTGCTGGCGGAGGCGATCAGGTCGTAGGTCGACACGGAGTTCGGCGCGACGTCGTGCACGACGCAGTCGACGGTGCGCGCATCATCGCTCACGACCGAACCGTCGCCGCAGTAGCCGGGTAGGGACCCGACGGCAGGCCACGTCATGCCGCCGGGGAGCTCCTGACGGATCGTCACGACACCGTCCTGGGCCGTGCCGTTCACCTGGACCTCGATGCGATAGGACACCGTGTCGTGCGAGCGGACGATGAGATCCTCGCCGCTGATGTCGCGACCGGGCCCTGCATCGTCGTCGAAGGGAGCCGTACCCGTGACCGTGCGCTGCAGCTTGGTCAACAGCGTCAGTGGACCGGCGTCAGGCGTCACCGCCGTCGGAGCTGCGGGCGCCTCGTCGGGCGCCGTCGGCGCCTCGGGAGACGCCGACGAGGTGTCGTCGGTCGTCGGCGGATCGGTCGCGGCCGACGCAGGCACGATCGCGCCGAAGCCGATCACCGCTGCTGCCGCAACGACAGTGCAGGCCGCGAGTGCGCGTGGCGGGGAGAACAGAAGTGACATGGAGTCGCTTTCTCGAGGGGGTGAACCCTGCGAGAATATCAGACAGATATATCTGTTGAAAACGACACATATCAGTTACTGCAGCGCGGACGTCAATCTGGCGAGGTTGTCGAGCACCGTCGACCGGAGGGGCTGCTTCAACCATTCCGCGAGCGTCAGTTCCTTGCTGATCTCCCGGTACCCGTCCTCGACGCCGCGCATCTCCTGGACGAACTCGCGCCCGCGGACCATGAGCGAGACCTCCAGGTTGAGACCGAAGGAACGCATGTCCATGTTGCTCGACCCGATGACGGCGACGTCGTCGTCGATCGTGAAGTGCTTCGCGTGGAGGATGTACGGCGCCGGGTACTGGAAGATCCGCACGCCGGCTCGCAGGAGCGCCTCGTAGTAGGAGCGCTGCGCGTGCCAGACCATCGCCTGGTCGCCGATCTCCGAGACGAACAGGTCGACCGGCACACCACGCTGGACCGCCGTCGTGACCGCTGCGAGCAACGACTCGTCAGGCACGAAGTACGGACTCGTGATGACGATGCGCCGCTGCGCCGCGTAGATGAGCGTGAGGAACAGCTTGAGGTTGTTGTCGCCGTCGAACCCCGGCCCGCTCGGCACGACCTGCAGCTCGAGGTCGCCCACCGGTCGGGCCTCGAGCAGGCCGACCTCGTGGGAGAGCACGTCGCCCGTCTCGCTGTACCAGTCGCTCAGGAAGATCGTGTTGATCCCCGCGACCCCGGGGCCCTCCACCCGCGTCATGAGCTCCTGCCACTGGAGACCCCGCTTGATGTTGCCCGGCTTGTTGTAACTCCGGTCGATCATGTTCTGCGAGCCCATGAACGCGACCGCGCCGTCGACGATCACCATCTTGCGGTGGTTCCGGAGGTCGGGACGTTGGAACTTGCCCTTGAACGGTTGGAGCGGGAGCATGAGCGCCCACTGGGCACCCATCGCGGTGAGGCGTTTCAGCGTGTGCTTGTAGTCGGGGGTCCGCCAGCTCGCGAAATGGTCGAGCAGCACCCGGACCGTGACGCCGCGGGCCACTGCGCGCTCGAGCGCGTCGAAGAACGGCTTCGTGGTGCGGTCGCAGGTGAGGATGTAGAACTCGACGTGCACGAACTGCTCGGCACGGTCGACCTCGTCGGCCATGGCATGGAGCGAGGCCTCGTAGTCACCGATGAGACTCGCGGTGTTCCCGCCCTGCAGCGGCATCGACCCGAGGTTGCGGTTGAGCGTCACGACCGACCGGAACCAGGCCGGGGCGTTCGACGTCAGGTTCGCCTTGACGAGGTCGCGGGTCGTCTGGCGGATGTAGACGTTGATGTCGTACTGCTTCCGCCGGCGCACCCGTGGGAGTTTCGGATTGCCGATGAGGAGGAAGGCGATGACACCGACGTACGGGATGAGGAAGATCGCGAGCAGCCAGGCCATCCCCGCGGTCGGGCGCCGGTTGCGCGGGACGACGATCACCGCGATGACACGGATGATGAAGTCCAGGACGAGGGCCGTGATGCCCAGCCAGTTCCAGGAGAACTCGATCGTCATGTCGCCCATCCGCTCAGCTGCCGAGGCTCCAGCCTACTGACCATGCCGGACAGCTGTGGGGCGACATCGCCACGTGATACGGGCGGGTCAGACCTCGCGAGGGGCGGAGGGCTCGACCGGCGGGAGACCGAGCTTCGCGCGCTGCTCCGCCTCGACCTGCGCGTACGCCTTGCGCTCGTTGCGGTCGGACCGCAGGATGGCGCGCATCACGACCCAGAAGATGATGCCGACGACCACGGTGGGCAGCAGCGACCAGAGCGCGTTGAGCCAGTAGTCTTCGATCACTCCTCAATCGTACCGCCCTTCGACAGGCTCAGGGACCGGAGGGTTCGCTCAGGGACCGGAACGACGTGGTCGCGCCATGCCGAACGAGCGCGCAGCGGCCTCAGGAGCCTCCGGCGAGGGCGCCCCACAAGCCGCTGACGACGAGGTACAGGCCGATCCCGCCGACCACGATCCAGATGGTGATGCGCGCCGTCGTCGGCCCCTGTTTCTTCGGGTCCTGGTGGTCGCCGGGGTCCATCATGCTCATCGTCGCGCCTGACTGTCGGTGGTCGTGCTGCCGGGTGGCCGCTACTTGACCAGGGGGAAGAGGATCGTCTCGCGGATGCCGAGACCGGTCAGCGCCATGAGGAGTCGGTCGATGCCCATCCCCATGCCTCCGGACGGCGGCATCCCGAACTCGAGCGCCCGCAGGAACTCCTCGTCGAGACGCATGGCCTCGACGTCGCCCTGTGCGGCGAGCTTCGCCTGCTCGATGAAGCGTTCGCGCTGCACGACCGGGTCGACGAGCTCGGAGTAGCCGGTGGCGAGCTCGAAGCCGCGGACGTAGAGGTCCCACTTCTCGACCGCGCCATCGATGGAGCGATGGGCGCGCACGAGCGGGCTCGTGTCGACCGGGAAGTCCATGACGAAGGTCGGGCGCTCGAGGCCACCCTTGACGAAGTGCTCCCACAGCTCCTCGACGTACTTGCCGTGGATGGGGTGCGGGACCTCGACGCCCTCACGCTCGGCGAGCGCCTTGAGTTCCTCGATCGGCGTCTGCGGCGTGATCTCGACACCCGCTGCGGCCGACAGGCTCTCGAACATCGAGATGCGGTCCCACTCGCCACCGAGGTCGAACTCCGTGCCGTCGGCCCAGGTGACGATGTGACTCCCGCTCGTCGCGAGCGCGGCGTTCTGGATGAGGGTCTGCGTGAGGTCGGCCATGGTGCCGTAGTCGCCGTACGCCTCGTACGCCTCGAGCATGGCGAACTCGGGGCTGTGCGTGGAGTCGGCGCCCTCGTTGCGGAAGTTGCGGTTGATCTCGTAGACGTGGTCGATGCCGCCGACGACGGCGCGCTTCAGGTACAGCTCGGGCGCGATGCGCAGGTAGAGCTCGGTGTCGAACGCGTTCGAGTGGGTGACGAAGGGGCGGGCCGAGGCTCCACCGTGCATGACCTGGAGCATCGGCGTCTCGACCTCGACGAAGTCGCGCTCGGTGAAGGTCTGGCGGAGGCTGGCCACCGTCTTGGCCCGGTCGAGCACGTTCTTGCGCGCCTGGTCGCGGGCGATGAGGTCGAGGTACCGGCTCCGGACCCGCGTCTCCTCGTTCAGCTCGTTGTGGAGGTTCGGCAGGGGCAGGATCGCCTTCGCCGCGATGGTCCACTCGGCCACCATGATCGACAGTTCGCCGCGGCGGCTGGAGATGACCTCGCCGGAGACGAAGACGTGGTCGCCGAGGTCGACGAGTTCCTTCCAAGCGGCGAGCTGGTCGTCGCCGACGCTGGCGAGGCTCACCATCGCCTGGATGCGGCTGCCGTCGCCCGACTGGAGGCTGGCGAAGCAGAGCTTGCCGGTGTTGCGCAGGTGCACGACGCGGCCTGCGACGCCGACCGTGACGCCGGTCGCCTCGTCGGGCTGGAGCTCACCGAAGCGGGCGCGCACCGCCGGGATCGTGTCGGTGATGGGGAGGGTGACGGGGTAGGCGCCACCGGCACCCGACGTCGCCTCGTCGATGAGGCGCTGGCGCTTCGCGAGCCGGACGGCCTTCTGCTCGGAGAGCTCTGCCTGCTCTGCTGCGTCGTCGATCGGCTCTGGCGTCGTGTCAGTCATGCGGTGGGATTCTCCTCGTGCGGTCACTGGAGTTTACCGGGGACCGTGCGGGCCGCGCGCACGGCCGGTTTCCTATGAACCGGCTATCGACGCCCTGACAAGGGTCTGCGAACAACCATTCGGAGGACATCGCCGGGTACCCGGGCCGTGCTTGGCTCGAAGGACAGGAGTCCCGATCGGGGGCACCGACGCCGGAAACGAACTCGAAAGGCTCGTCATGACGACGCTCTCCGACCACCAGCACACCGACCACCGTGAAGCCACCACCGTCCCACCGGTACCGGCCTCCCCCGCCGCGCCGCGCCGACAGGCGGGGATCGACGCCGGTCTCCTCCTCCTGCGCCTGGCCCTCGGTGTGGTCTTCATCGCCCACGGCCTCCAGAAGTTCCTCGTCGACTCCATTCCAGGCGTCGCCTCCGGGTTCGGAGGCATGGGCATCCCGGCACCGGAGATCGCGGCGGTCGTCGTCGCCGGGCTCGAGGTGGTCGGTGGCCTGCTGCTCATCGTCGGCCTCGGCACGCGCATCGTGGGCGCCCTGCTGGCGGTGACGATGGCCGTGGCGATGGTGCTCGTGCACCTGCCGGCGGGGTTCTACGCCGCAGACGGTGGCTTCGAGTACGTCATGCTGCTCGCGCTCGCGTCGCTCGCGCTCACCCTCGCCGGCCCGGGCCGATTCGCGATCGACGCGCTGATCCGTCGCCGCCGCAGCCGCTGATCCGTCGCCGCCGCAGCCGCTGACACGGGCCCGCCCGCCTGCCCGGACTCGGGTGGGGCGGGCGGCGCGGTTCGTCCACCCGGCTAGAGCAGCTCGTCGACGTCGGGCGTGGTCGCACCGCGCAGCGCCTCGTCGACCGACGACCGCACGAGCGACGACAGGAAGCCGCCGGCGTTCTCCACGCCGATCTCCTGGAGCAGAGCCGTCGACTGCTGCACGACCGCGCGGGAGAAGCTCGCGGCCGTCTCCACCGCTTCGGCGTAGGCCGCACGATCGGCCTCGGCGATGATCACGGGCTCCGCGCCCATCTCGACCACGAGCGCCTGCCCGATCGGTTGGACGGGGGCCGGTGCGGTCACGGCGAACGAGGTCTCGTGCAGGCGCGCGAGATCCAGGCTCGTGCCGGTGAACACCATGGCCGGGTGCAACGCCAACGGGATGGCACCGGCGCGCGCTGCCGGAGCGAGCACCGCCGTCCCGAACCGAGCCGAGGTGTGCGCGACGAGCTGACCCGGCTGCCACGCACCGACCGCCGCGAGCCCTTCGACCAACGACGCGAGTTGCGCATCGGGTACGGCGATGACGACGAGTTCGCTCCGCTCGACCACCTCGGTCGGATCGAGCACCGGCACATCCGGCAACAGGGCGTTCGCCCGTTCGAGGCTCTCCTCCGACACCGCGGTGATGCCGACGATCGCGTGTCCGGCTCCCCCGAGCGCCGCTCCGATGACCGGGCCGACGCGACCACTCCCGATGATCCCGACGCCGAGCCTGGCGCTCCGTCGTTCCGCGCTCACGTGGTCCTCCGGTCCTGGTCGGTCGCCGGGAACGGCACGGACGGTGCCGGGCTGTGCTCCTGCCACGGCTCGGCGTGCGCCCGCGTCGTCGGTTCGGTGCCGGACTGCGCCACCGGCTCATCGAGGTAGGGCGCCGTCGCCTGCGCCTCGTCGGGCTGGTGCTCGGGGTCGAAGCTCGCCCACCGGTGGCTGCGGTCGGTCGACTGCGCGACCACGATCGCCGCCGACGCCGCGTCGAACATCCGCACCGCCTCGTCGCGGGCCATGGCCGGGAGCTTGGCGATCACCGGGCCAGGGACCGTGTGCGCGGTCGCGGAGGCGAGGTCGAGCGCGCGCAGGAGCGGCCCCTGGTCGATCCGGATGCTCTGCAGGCGTGCGAGCGGGAGGATGTGGAGCTTGCGCCAGACCACCCCCTGCCGGAACAGCAGCATCCCGTCGCGCAGGGCGTAGCCGGTACGACGCCAGGAGAACCAGTTGATCCATCGCGAGCGGCGGGGCGAACCCACGAAACCGACGCCGTCACGCGTGGCGAGAGCCGACTGCAGGGGTGCCCAGGCACTGCCGTCGATGCGGCCCGCGAGCATCAGCTCCACGACCTGGGCGGCGTCCACGAGCGACCCGACCGGCAACACCGTGTTGCTCGTCGCACCCCGGGCAGCCTGCTCCAGTGACAGGCCGGCCTTGTTGATCCGGACCCGCCACCAGCCGAACGGGCGCCAGATGATGGGCTGTGACACCTCGATCGCGTGGATCCGTCCGGGCGGGACGGTGTCGTTCGTCGTCGAGAAGAGCCCGAAGCCGATGCGGACGCCCGAGGCCGTCGCGGCGATGCTGTAGCGCAGCGACTTCGTCACGCTCGACCAGACGAAGGCCCCGAGACTCAGCACCATCGGGACGAGCCAGAACCAGGCCCAGTCCAGCCCGTTGACGAGGAGCACGACGCCGGCCACGACCGAGATCAGGACGATCACGGTGAACGGGCTGAGCAGCGTGGATCCGACCAGGCGTCCGAGCGTCAATCGCACGACGGAGTCCGGCACCGCCTCCTCCGGGTCGAGTTCGGGCGAGATGAAGTCGTCGACGCGCTCGGTGACGAACCGGGACACCCCGCCGGCGCCGTCGGGTACCGATTGCGGCGGCAGGGTCGGGTCGGCCGGGTCGCCGGCTGCGGCGGTCTGCCGGCGTTCGGCGAGCTTCACCCCGCTCGCGAGCGTGAGGACGTCCCGGCGGAGGCCGTCGGCGTCGGCACCGTACAGGTACTCCAGTTTGACGTTCGCGTCCTGGCCAGCGACGCTCACGTTGATGCGCGAGGCCCCGATGAGTCTGGCGAGGAGCGGCTTCTCGATGGAGACACCCT
Source organism: Plantibacter sp. CFBP 8798 (assembly GCF_014841195.1). Classification (NCBI taxonomy): domain Bacteria; kingdom Bacillati; phylum Actinomycetota; class Actinomycetes; order Micrococcales; family Microbacteriaceae; genus Plantibacter; species Plantibacter sp. CFBP 8798. Next base: position 1,214,176 of record NZ_JACYTS010000001.1, on the reverse strand, counting down.
GGATGCGGTCGAGCTTGGCTTTGCGGTTCGTGCGGAACAGGATGCCGCTGCGCACCTCCACCGCTTCGTCGGTGACCCGGAAGGTGTGCATGCGCCATGAGAACCAGAACACGGCGATCACCACGATGAGCCCGACGGCGATCGCGAGGAGCACCCACCCGACGAAGCCGTGGTTGAGGATGTAGTCGATCGGGTCGGTCGGCTGCTCCATCCCCGGGGCGGGGATGAAGAACTCGATGAGCCGCTCGCGGAGGTTCGCGATCACGATGCCGAGGATGGCGACGAATGCGATGCCACCTCGGAGCAACGGCGTCGCCGGGTGCAGCCGGTGCCATTGCCCGTCGACGAGACTCTGTCCGGCCACCCGTGGGACGATCGCCTCGGCCGTCGGCTTCACCCGAGGACCCGCGGCCGGAGCTTCGAACCGCTCCGGCGGTCCTGCCGCCTGGTGCTCGCTCACAGTCCGGTCCGCCGGCTCTCCGCCACGGCGACCAGGTGGTCGCGCAGCCCTTCGGCCTCGGCTTCCGGCAACCCGTTGATCACCACTCCGGTCGAGGCGGAGGCGGTCACGAACTTGAGGTCGGCGAGGCCGAACGCCCGCGAGAGGGGCCCGCGGTTGATGTCGACGAGCTGCATGCGCCCGTACGGCACGGCGACGAAGCGCTGCCACATGATCCCTCGGCGGAACAACAGGTCGTCCGCGCGCAGTTGATACCCGATCGATCGGATGCGGCGCGGGATGAACGCCGCGGCGATCAGGGAGATCACGGCGAAGGCGGCGAACGGCCACCAGATCCAGGTCCAGTCCCAGACGAGCGCGACGAAGACCACGGCCGCCGTGACGAGCACGAGGCCGGCGCCCTCGGAGATGAACTCGACGGCGATGAGCTTGCGACTCACGCGGCGCCACTCGGCATCAGGCAGTTCGAGCCGCTTGCCGCTCTGCTCCGCGGGGCCGGCGTGGACCCCCTCCGGCGACGACAGCTCCTCCAGCGGCGTCTCGATCAGCGGCCGTTCGGCGGGCTGATCAGGTGTGGGACGGGGCTCCCCCGGGTGCGGCGTCGTCATCATCATCCTTCGGAACGGTGCAGAACCACTCGGCCACCAAGGCGGCGACGACGAGTGCGACGGATCCCACGATGGACGCGATCACCAGCCACAACGAGCCTATCGCGGGCAGGATCGGGCGGGTCAGGACGAAGAGCAGGATCCCGACGGTCGCCCCGGCCACCAGGGAGCCCGCATGGCTCGAGGCCTTCGCGAGCGCGGCGACCCGCATGGCGCGGAACGGATCGATCCGACGGGTGGCGCGACCGGTCGTGCTGCGGCGGATCGGCCAGGACAGGGCGATGAGGATGATCGCGACCGCCACGAGCGAGACCGCGAGGGTGACGGGCGGGATGATCGACGCGCGTCCGCCGGAGACCATCGCGACCTCGACGAGGAAGCCGAAGACGACGCCCACCCCGGCGAGGACGATGAGCGGTGTCGCGGTGGTGCGGGTCATGGGTGCGTGCCGTCGTCGGGGACCACGGAACCGTCCTTGGCGGCCGCGAGGGTGTCGAGGCGGCCGACACCGGGCAGCGTCGCGTCGGGGTCGAGGAGCAGCCAGGGCACGACGACGAAGCCGCGCTCGGCGGCTCGCGGGTGCGGGACCGTCAGGCGTTCGTCGTCGATCGTCTCGTCGTCGTAGGCGACGAGGTCGAGGTCGAGCGTCCGATCGCCCCAGCGTTCCTCGCGGACGCGGCCGTGCGCGAGTTCGATCCGCTGGAGTTCGTCGAGGAGCGCGTGCGGCTGGAGGCGGGTGCGGACGGCAGCGACACCGTTGAGGTAGGCCGGAGCCGACTCGTCGACGCCGGACGACTTGACGGCCGCGCTCGACACGAGCGGCGACGGCCGCACCTCGAGCACCCCGTCGACGGCGGCGAGGTCGTCCACCGCCTGTGCGATCGTCGCGCGGCGGTCCCCCAGGTTGGCCCCGATGGCCACGACGGCCCACACGGCGCGCGGCTTCGGTGGTCCGGGCCGACGGGCGGGGTCGTGGATCGGTGTGCGCGAGACCATCAGACGGCCCGCCCGGCCTGCGTGCGGTCGGCCTGGGTGCGCTCGATCGTCACCGCCACGTCCGCGAAGGGCACCGTGATGGGGGCGCTCGGCTTGTGCACGGTGACCCGGACCGCCTCCGCGCGCTCGTTCGCGAGCACCACGTCGGCGATGCGCTCGGCCACCGTTTCAATGAGGTCGACCGGGTCGCGCTCCACGGCCGCGACGACCGCCTCGGCGAGCTCGCCGTAGTGCATGGTCGCGCCGAGCTCGTCGCCGCCGGCGGCCGGGCGGAGGTCCAGCGACACGGTGACGTCGATGACGAACTCCTGTCCGGCCTCGCGCTCGAAGTCGAAGACGCCGTGGTGCGCGAACGCACGCAGGCCCGTGAGGGTGATCGAATCAGTCATCGGCTCCACCTTGCCATGCATCGAGGGTATCGAGAGCGAGTCTGGTTGCGGCGACGTCGTGGACGCGCACACCCCAGGCTCCGGCCTGCGCGGCCAGCACGCTCACCACGGCGCTCGGCAGGTCGCGCGCCTCCATCGGGGCGTCCTCGGGGAGGAGCGCTCCGATGAACCGCTTGCGGGACGCGCCCACCAGCACCGGGTATCCGAGCTCGCGCAGCAGGTCGAGTCGGGCGAGGATGCGCCAGTTGTGCTCGGCGTGCTTGGAGAACCCCAGGCCGGGATCGACGACGATCCGGCCGGGGTCGACGCCCTGACCGCGGAGGGTCGTCACCCGGTCGTCGAGTTCCCGAGCGACGTCGACCGCCGCGTCGGTGTAGGTGGCGCGGCTCGCCATGTCGGCCGAGTGCCCGCGCCAGTGGCTGATGACGCAATCGAGACCCGACGCCGCCATGACGCCCGGCATGCGATCGTCGGCGAGGCCACCGGAGACGTCGTTGATGATCGAGGCACCGGCGTCGGCCGCGGCACGGGCGGTCTCAGCGTTCATCGTGTCGATACTCACTCGCGCACCAGCGGCGGCCAGCGCGGCGATGACGGGTGCGACCCGGTGCTGCTCCTCGCGGGTGTCGACCCGGGCGGCACCGGGCCGGGTCGATTCGCCGCCGACGTCGATGATGGTCGCGCCGGCCGCGATGAGCTCGAGCCCGTGGGCGACGGCGTCGTCGACGTCCAGGTACCGGCCGCCGTCGCTGAACGAGTCGGGGGTGACGTTGACGACGCCCATGATCTGGAACATGCGATCACCCCGCCTGGTCGGCGGACGCGCCGATCAGGACCATCAGCTCGGCCCGTGCAGCCGGATCGGCCAGGGCTCCACGGCTGGCGATGGTGACGGTGGTGCTCGTCAGCTGGCGTGACCCGCGCATCGAGACGCAGCCGTGTGCGGCCTGGAGCACGACGAGGACGCCACGGGGCGCGAGCCGTTCGACGAGGGTGTCGGCGATCTGCTCGCTGAGGCGCTCCTGGACCTGCGGGCGCGAGGCGAGTGTGTCGACGAGCTTCGGCAGGGCACCGAGTCCGATGACGAGTTCGTCGGGCAGGTAGGCGATGTGCGCCGTGCCGAGGAAAGGGAGCAGGTGGTGCTCGCAGACGGAACGGAAGGCGATGTCGCGGACGAGCACGGCGTCGCTGGTCGCGCCCTCCTCGATCGGGATGGGGCGCGCCAGGTGCACACCGGCGTCCTGACCGACGCCACCGAAGAACTCGGCGTACGCATCGGCGACACGCGTCGGGGTGTCGGCGAGGCCGTCGCGGGAGGGGTCCTCGCCGATCGCCTCGAGGATCTCGAGGACCGCTGCGGCGATCCGCTCGCGGTCCACGGACGACCGCGAGGCCGAGCCCTGATCGGGCTCGGCCTGCGCGGCTGCGACCGCGTCGTCCGCGGTGTGCTCGCCGTGGGTCATGCGGGCTAGGCGGTCGCCGGTCGCGGCTTCGTCGCGCGGGTGCGCTTGGGCTTCACGGGAGCCTCGGGCTCGGGCTCCGAGCTCACACCGCCGTCTGCCGCACCGGAGTCGATGGGTGCTGTGAAGGACGCGGAACCGACGGCCGAACCCGACCCGACGGGACGCTTCTTGCTGGACAGCCAGACGGGGCGCGGCGGGAGCTTCTTGACGTCCTTGAAGATCTCGGCCAGCTGGTTGTGGTCGAGGGTCTCCTTCTCCATCAGCTCGGCGGCGAGGCGGTCGAGCACGGCCCGGTTGGTCGTGATGACCTGCCAGGCTTCGTCGTGTGCGGCCTCGATGAGCTCGCGGACCTGGGCGTCGACCCGCTGCGCGATCTCCTCCGAGTAGTCGCGCTGGTGGCCCATGTCGCGGCCGAGGAACATCTCGCCCGAGGACTGCCCGAGCTTGACGGCACCGACATCGGTGGTCATGCCGTACTCGGTGACCATCTTGCGAGCGATGCCCGTGGCCTTCTCGATGTCGTTCGACGCACCCGTGGTCGGGTCGTGGAACACGAGCTCCTCGGCGACGCGGCCGCCCATCGCGTAGGCGAGCTGGTCGAGCAGCTCGTTGCGCGTGACGGAGTACTTGTCTTCGAGGGGCAGGACCATCGTGTAGCCGAGGGCACGGCCGCGCGGGAGGATCGTGACCTTCGTGACCGGGTCGGTGTTGTTCATCGCCGCCGCAGCGAGCGCGTGCCCGCCCTCGTGGTAGGCGGTGATGAGCTTCTCCTGCTCGCGCATGACGCGCGTGCGGCGCTGCGGGCCGGCGATGACGCGGTCGATGGCCTCGTCGAGAGCGCGGTTGTCGATCAGCTGGGCGTTGGAGCGTGCCGTGAGCAGCGCGGCCTCGTTGAGGACGTTGGCGAGGTCGGCACCGGTGAACCCGGGCGACTTGCGGGCGACGACCTCGAGGTCGACGCTCGCGGCGAGCGGCTTGCCCTTGCCGTGCACCTCGAGGATCTTCTTTCGGCCTGCGAGGTCGGGGGCGTCGACGCCGATCTGGCGGTCGAAGCGACCCGGGCGCAGGAGCGCGGGGTCGAGGATGTCGGGGCGGTTGGTCGCGGCGATCAGGATGACGTTCGTCTTGACGTCGAAGCCGTCCATCTCGACGAGCAGCTGGTTGAGGGTCTGCTCGCGCTCGTCGTGTCCGCCGCCCATGCCTGCACCGCGGTGGCGACCGACGGCGTCGATCTCGTCGACGAAGATGATCGCGGGCGAGTTCTCCTTGGCCTGCTGGAAGAGGTCGCGGACGCGGCTCGCACCGACACCGACGAACATCTCGACGAAGTCGGAACCGGAGATCGAGTAGAACGGCACGCCGGCTTCACCGGCGACGGCGCGGGCGAGGAGCGTCTTGCCCGTTCCGGGAGGGCCGTACAGCAGGACGCCCTTCGGGATGCGCGCACCGACGGCCTGGAACTTCGCGGGCTCCTTGAGGAAGTCCTTGATCTCCTCGAGCTCCTCGATCGCCTCGTCGGCACCGGCGACGTCGTCGAAGGTCACCTTCGGCGACTCCTTCGAGACGAGCTTCGCCTTCGACTTGCCGAACTGCATGACCTTGTTGCCGCCGCCCTGCATGCCGGAGAGCATCAGCCAGAAGAAGACACCGATGAGGAGCAGCGGGAGGAGGAGTCCGAGCATCGACAGGAGCCAGCTCGGCTGGGGCACCTTGTCGTTGTAGCCACCGGACGGGTCTGCGGCGTCGACGGCCTCGACCACGTCGGCCGCACGGGCGCCGACGTAGTAGAACTGCACCTGCTTGCCGAACTCGTCGTCCGCCTTCGTCAGCGTGAGGTCGACTCGCTGGTCGCCGTCGGTGATGACGGCCTCCTTGACCTGACCCTTCTCGAGGAAGGCGAGACCCTCTTGCGTGGAGACCTCACGGAAGCCGTTCATGCTCATCAGGCTGATGCCGATCCAGAAGACCAGGGCGGCGATGATGAGGTACGGGATGGGACCCTTGAAGAGACGCTTGACGTTCATAAGTTGAGAGGCCGGGGCTGGCCCGTTCCCTTTCTGCAGGAGGGGTCGACGGGCGGAGCCGCGTCGGAAATCAGGCTACCCCCTCGCCGCTGGATGCCTCCCCTGTGTTTGCCGTGGGCTTAACGGGGGTGCGGTGTGAGGTCGGTGGAGTGGTTCAGGCGTAGACGTGCGGGGCGAGGACGCCGACGTCGCGGAGGTTACGGTACTTCTCGTCGAAGTCGAGACCGTACCCGACGACGAAGTCGTTCGGGATGTCGAAACCGACGTACTTGCACTCGACGTGCACCTTGGCGGCCTCGGGCTTGCGGAGGAGCGCGCAGACCTCGATGGACGCGGCTCCGCGCGAGGCGAAGTTCTCGAGCAGCCAGGAGAGGGTGAGGCCGGAGTCGATGATGTCCTCGACGATCAGGACGTGGCGGCCCGTGAGGTCGGCGTCGAGGTCCTTGCGGATCTGGACGACACCGCTCGACTTCGTGCCGGCACCGTACGAGCTGACGGCCATCCAGTCCATCGAGAGCGGGATGCGGAGTTCGCGCGCGAGGTCGGCCATGACCATGACCGCACCCTTCAGCACGCCGACGAGCAGGACGTCCTTCCCGGCGTAGTCGGTCTCGATCTGCCGGGCGAGTTCGGCGAGCTTGTCGCGGATCTCCTGCTCGGTGACGAGGATGGTCGTGAGGTCGTCGGAAATGTCGCTCTGCTCCATGCGTCGAGTGTATGCGAGATGACCCGGAAGCCCGTGCGCCTCCTGCTCGGAGAGCCCGGCGGTCAGCGGGCCGCGAAGACGATGCGTCCCGCGTGTCGGGACGCCGTCAGGCCGGGCAGATCGATCGGACCCTGGCCCGCCCAATCGGTGACGAGCCGCGCGACCTCGATCGTCTGCGACCGCGTGAGCGAGACGCCGAACTCGCTCTGCACGATGTGCCGGATGATCCGCTGGCGGAGCGCTGCAGGGTTGGCCGCGAGTGCGCCGGCACTGACAGAGATCCCGGCCTCGGCGTGCTCGACGAGCTCCTCGATGGTCTCGTCGATCATCTCCTCGAACGCTTCCGCGTCCTCCCGGGCGGCGTCGGCGGTGCGGGCGAGGGCCTCGGCGATCCCCGGCCCGAGCTCCGCCTCGAGCACCGGCAGGACCCGTTCCCGGACCCGGACCCGCGCGTAGGCGTCGTCGGTGTTGTGCGGGTCGTGCCACGGTTCGAGTCCTTCGGCAGCGCACGCCTCGCGGGTCTGGGAGCGCCGGATCCCGAGCAGGGGTCGGAGGAGCGCACCGGAGACGGGCGCCATCCCCTGGAGGCTGCCGGTTCCGGACCCGCGAGCGAGGCCGAGGAGGACGGTCTCCGCCTGGTCGTCGAGGGTGTGCGCGAGCAGCACCAGGGACGCGCCGACCTCGACTCGCGCGGCGTCGAGTGCGGTGTACCGGGCCGCCCGTGCCGCGGCCTCCGGTCCACCCTCGGAGCCCACCTCGACGACCCGGACGAGGACGGGGTCGAGCCCGAGGGCGCGCGCCTGGTCCGCGGCACGCGCCGCGACGTCCGCCGAGCCCGGTTGCAGTCCGTGGTCGACGATCACGGCGCCGGCCCGCAGGCCGAGCTTTCCGGCTTCGAACGCGGTCGCGGCGGCGAGCGCGAGCGAGTCGGCGCCACCGCTCAGTGCGACGAGCAGGTCGGCACCGGCGACGTCACGCGACGCCGTGGGCGCCGTGCCCGCGATCGCGTCGCGCACCGCCTTCCGGAGGGCGGCGACGGACGGGTGGAGCGGGGGTCGGACGTCGTTCACGCGGACCACGCTATTGCACCGCGCCGAGCGCCTCCCCACACCGTTCGCCCCGGGACGCATCGGTTATGGTTGGTCCTCGTCGGCGACCGCGCCGACTCAACGTCATCCAACCGCGCAAGGAGCAGGCTTATGGCCGAGTACGACGCCGTCATCGAGATCCCGCGGGGCAGCCGCAACAAGTACGAGATCGACCACGAGACCGGTCGGGTCTTCCTGGACCGCGTCCTGTTCACGAGCTTCGTCTACCCCGCCGACTACGGCTTCTTCGAGAACACCCTCGGCGAGGACGGCGACCCGGTCGACGTCCTGGTCCTGCTCGACTTCCCGACCTTCCCGGGCGTCGGCATCAAGGTCCGCCCCGTCGGCGTGCTGCACATGACGGACGACGGCGGCGGCGACGACAAGGTCATCGCCGTGCAGTACAAGGACCCGCGCTGGTCGCACATCCAGGACCTGACCGACATCCCGCAGGCGACGCGCGACGAGATCGAGCACTTCTTCGTCCACTACAAGGACACCGAGCCCGGCAAGTGGGCGCGGATCGACGGATGGGGCGACGCCGCAGCGGCCGAGAAGATCATCCTCGCGGGCTTCGACAAGCTCAAGGCGGAGGGTCACTGACCCACTGCGGANCTCGGTCAGCCGAGCGGCGCCCCGCGGTCGGCCATGAACGGCTGCGCGTCGATCGCACTGCCGTTGATGCGGACCTCGAAGTGCAGGTGGCAGCCGGTGGAGGCACCGGTCGTGCCGACGTAGGCGATGACCTGTCCGGCGGAGACCTGGTAGCCGACGCCGACCTGGATGCCACCGTTCACGATGTGCGCGTAGCCGGTCGAGACGCCGGAGCCGTGGTCGATGAGGATGAAGTTGCCGTACGTGCCGTACCAACCGGCGTAGGTCACGGTGCCGGAGGTCGCCGCGTAGATCGGGATGCCGCAGCCGCCCGCGATGTCGGTGCCGCGGTGGAAGCTGCCTGAGCTGCCGCCGCCCGTGGAGATCGGATCGCGGTAGCCGTAGGTGCCCGAGATGCTGCCGGAGGCCGGGATCGCCCAGCCCTGGCTGCTGAGCTGACCGCCGTCGGCGCTCTCGCCACGCGCGGCCGCTGCCGCAGCTTCGGCGGCCTTCCGCGCGGCCTCGCCGGCTTCGAAGTCCTTGACCGTCTTCGCGGTCGTGTCCTGCAGCGCCGTCAGCTGGGCGTTGAGCGTGACGATCAGCTCCTGGTTCTTCTCGAGCTTCGCCGCCGCCGCGGACGCCGCCGCCTGGGCGGCCTCCATGGCCGCCTGCGCCGCCTGCCGGAGCGACTCGCGCTCGTCGCGGGCGACACCGGCCTGTTCACCGAGCGCAGCCGCGGTGTTGCGCGCGGCGACCGCCTGCTCGTAGACGCCGTTGCTGTGCTCGGCGACCTGGTTCATGTTGCCGAGCTTCGACAGGAGGTCGGTCGCGCCCTTGCTCTCGCCGTCGAGGAAGAGGCTCAGGCTGAGGTCGGCGCCGCCGGAGCGGTAGAGCTGCGAGGCGACCCGGCCGGCCTGCTTCGTCGCGGTGTCGGCCTCGGCCGTCTTGGCGTCGGCCTGCGACTGGATCGCGGTGGCTCTGGCGTCGGCCTCGAAGAAGGCCTCCTCAGCGGCCTGGAACTCCGTACCGCGCTTCTCGGCCTCGTCCTGGGCGACCTGCAGCTCGTCCTGCAGCTGGACGATGAAGTTCTTGATGTTCGTGACCTCGGCGGCCTTGGCGGCCTCGTTGCCCTTCGCGGCCTGGACGTCGTCCCACGAGGGGTAGTCGGCTGCCGACGCCGGACCGGCGACGCCGAACGAGCCGACGATCGCGAGCGACATGACGATTGCGGCGGTGAGGCGTCCTCGCCACCGCACGGAGGACGCCGATCCGGCGTTGGTCGTCCGGCTTCGGCGCCAAGCGCCGGCAAGCTTCTTGCTCATGAAGTAGGGGCCCATCTCGGTTCGCTGCAGTCACATCGGTCACATCGGTACCACTGTCCACGCTAGCCCGATGGGGGTCGGGACCAGCTGCGGACACTCCCGTCGGCCGCGGCATCCGGGAGTGGTCCACGCCAGAGGCTAACCCCGGCCGGGGGCCGTGGAGCGGTCATTCGGTGCCTGTCGTCAGATCCGGCATGGAGCGCCGAACCCTGCTCCGCGAACCCGATTTTGGATTCGACCGTTTCATCCGTATGCTTGTCGCTCGGTAGTCATGAAGCTTCAGGGCTTCGCGGCCCTATCGTTTAGCGGCCTAGGACACCGCCCTTTCACGGCGGCAGCACGGGTTCGAATCCCGTTGGGGTCACCAATGACTACTGGAAAAACAGCCGCTCGGATTCAGGTATAGTGAGTCTGCGCGACTGCGAGAAGCACCGAGTAACACCAGCATCACCGTAGTTCGCATCACCAGCAATTCAACATGTATGGCCCTGTAGCGCAGTTGGTTAGCGTGCCGCCCTGTCACGGCGGAGGTCGCGGGTTCAAGTCCCGTCAGGGTCGCAAAAGGTCGGAAGCCCTCTCGCAAGGGAGGGCTTCTGCTTTTGAGACATCGTCGCCGTTCGTGCAGCTGATGTACTCGGCTCTGTAGCTCAGTTGGTAGAGCGCACGACTGAAAATCGTGAGGTCACGGGATCGACGCCCGTCGGAGCCACGGAACCCCCACCTAGCTTCTACATGGTGGGGGTTCTTTTTTTGCCCGGATGCCCGCGAACACCCACGCCACCACCCGAGTTGCCACTCCTGGCCCACGGCGGACAGACTCGCACTGTGGAATCGAAACCGTCACGCTGGGTGACCGCCTCCGTACTCGCAGTCATGCTCGGCACGTCGCTCGTCGCCTGCTCGGACACGCGGTACGGACTGCCACGTGGTGAGGCCGTCGGCACCTGGCGCAGTGGGGACACCCGGCTCGAGCTCGCCGACGACGGGACCTTCGAGGCCACCGCATGGCCCTCGGATGTCCAGTGCAGTCTTGACGACGACCCCCACGCTGACGACCCGATCGACTTCTCCGGGACCTGGATGGTGGACAACGAGGGGACCAATCGAGACCTCGTCCTCCATCCCGGCGACGGCGCATGCGAGACGTCCCGGATCACCTCCGACGTGCGGAGCGACGACGGTCTCGCGCGCCTGTGTGTCCACGCCCGCGGATCATTGTCCGGCCCGGCCGAGAACTTCTTCACCCTGTATCAGGGTGATCCTCCGGAGACCGAGGATCCGGATCGCTGCCTGAACTACTAGCCCGCCCGGGCAGACGAGTCTCACCCGTCCGATCCCTGAACTCCCTCCGCTCCCTGAGCCTGTCGAAGGGCGCACGACCCCTCCCCCACCAGCGATGCCGCTCTGGTCCCTGAGCACGCACCACCGGTCCCCGAGCGAACCCTCCGGCCCCCGAAGCAACCCCCTCAGGCCCCTGAGCTTGTCGAAGGGCGCCCGGGAGAACCCCGCGAATCCGGCATGCCTCCTCCGGTCCCTGAGCCTGTCGAAGGGCACACGAGGAGACTCCCACATCCGAGACGACTCGCCATCTGGAATGTCAGTGGTCCATGATCGACTTGTCCCATGACCGAGACCACCGCCACCGCGACCCGCGCGAGCGACGAATACGCCGCGCAACTCGCGGAGTTCTCGGACGAGTGGGCTGAGATCCACCGGCAGCAGGCTGTCCTGGACACACGGAAGGCGCGCCTCCTCGCCCGTTCCGCCGCCTATGCGGACGCCTTCGCGGACGCCACGGTCCCGGCCATCTTCCCGCCGGCCGAGCGTCAGGCGCTGTCCCGTCGGTCGACGTGCGCGGCCCTCGCGATGGCGACCCGGATGCCGGAGCGGACCGTCCAGCGTGCGACGAACGATGCCGAACGTCTCGTCAACGACGCACCCGTCGCGCTGGCGTCGCTGGAGGCGGGGCGGATCTCGGCGCGGCATGCGCAGGTGATCACCGACCAGCTCGGTGACGTCCCTGCTGCTGGGCGGGCGGTGTTCCTCGAGCAGGTGCTGCCGGTCGCCGAAGGTGCGACCGTCTCGTACCTCCGGCAACGCGCTCGCATCATCCGCGAGCGCCTCCACCCCGAGTCCATCACCGCCCGAGCGGTCCGCTCCGAGGCTGACCGCCGGGTCGAGTTCGAACCCGCAGCCGACGGCATGGCGTGGGTGCACCTGTTCACCACGGCGCCGATCGCCCAGGGGCTCGTCGAGCGGGTCGAAGCAGCCGCGGCGGAGTCGCGCGCTGCCGGCGACACCCGCACGTGCGCGCAGCTGCAAGCGGACGCCCTGGCGGCACTCGCCCTCACCGGCGTGACACCGGACGACGTGATGTCGAGCCCGGTGCTCCCGCATCCGATCGAGGTCCAGGAGCACATCAAGCCCACCGTGCAGATCACCGTGCCGGCATTGAGCATGGCCGGTGTCAGCGACGCCCCGGCTACCCTCGACGGCTTCGGCCCGATCGACCCGGAGACCGCAGCACGCATCGCGGTGAACGCGCCCAGCTTCACCCGGATCCTCGTCCAGCCGGAAACCGGCGCCGTCCTCTCAGTGGGACGGAATCAGTACCGCGTTCCCGCCGACCTGCAACGCGCGGTCCGCCTCCGGGACGGCACCTGTCGGGCACCGGGCTGCGGCAGGCGAGCCAGAGCCTGCGACCTCGATCATTCGGTCGCGTGGGAAGACGGCGGCACCACAGATGTCGGGAACCTCGCGTGTCTCTGTCGACATCATCACCGGATGAAGCACCTGCCCGGGTGGAACCTCGAACACGGACCCGGCGGGGTCCTCGATTGGACGACACCCGACGGCAAACACCACCGGACCGGACCGGACCCCGCACCGTTCTGACCGTTTCCGGTCCCTGGGCTGCGCCGCACTGAGCTTGTCGAAGTGTCGAAGGGTTCCCCGTGGGCACTTCGACAAGCTCAGCGACCGAGAAAAGTGTGCCCGGAACGATGAGGCGTCCTCGAGGGCACTTCGACAAGCTCAGTGACCGAGAAAAGTGTGCCCGGAACGATGAGGCGTCCTCGTGGGCACTTCGACAAGCTCAGTGACCGGCAGCGGTGTGCCCAGAACGTTTCGGTCCCTGAGCCTGTCGAAGGGCAGGCGGGGTGCTCTCGCTCGGTGCGCGGGAGGACATCCGCCGGCGCACATCGTGCACCTCCGTCCGCAAGCCCCAGACATCCGGGGCCGATCCGGACAGACTGGTCGTATGAGTTCTGCAGACGACCGCACGACCGACGGCCCCGACGACGCCCACCGAGTCCCCGCAGGGGTCGACGACGCCACCGTGGAAGCGGTCGGCAAAGTGACCGAGGCGCTCGAAGTGGTCGAGCAGGCGCGCGGCATGCTCTACGGCTTCCATCGCCTGACCGGCAAAGCGGACCTCGCGCTCGGCGAAGCCGCGGACGCCCTGCGCGAAGCCGGACACGACGCCCTCGCCGACCGGATCGACACCGAGCTGGTCGGACGCAACGTCATCGACGGACGCTGGACGTTCCAGATCGTCGAAGACTACGACGGCAACTACTGGGAACCGTTCCGCACGCTCGAGGCGGAGGTCCGCAACGAACTGGCGGGCGGCCGACGCCACCTCGCGGAAGCCGCCATGAAGGAGGACCGCCGCACGCACGGCGCGCCCCACCACGAAGCCACACCGCCGACGGTCTGAAGCCGCACGGCATGAGGGCCGCGTGGCGTTAAGCTCGATCCGATGACCGATGCACCCGTTTCCCGGACGAAGTTCTCCCGCCAACGGGTGATCGTCGGAGCCGCCGAGTTCGCCGACACGTATGGCGCCGACGCCCTCACGCTCGCCGCCCTGGCCCGCGAGCTCGACACCTCGGCACCGGCCCTCCTCAAGCACGTCCGCAGCACCGAGGACCTCCGCGCCGCCGTCGCCCAGCTCGCCCTCGCCCACCTGGCCAGCGGACTCGACATCGCGACGACCAGTCTGAGCGGGTCCCCTGCACTCACCGCGCTGGCCGAGGGGTACCGCCGCTTCGCCCTCGCCTATCCCGGCCGGTACGCCCTCGCGTTCTCGATCGAGGACGTCCGCGCCGACACCGGCGAGCCGGCCGACCGCGAGCTCGTGATGCTCGTCGAACGGGCACTCGCGGGGCGCGGTCTCGACAGTGTGGCGATGACGGACGCCGGACGCATCGTCCGGGCGGCCCTCCACGGCTTCGTGTCCTTCGAGCTCGTCGGCGGCTTCACCCGCGGCGCCGACCCCGCCACCAGCTACGCTGCCCTCGTGGACCTGCTCGACCATTCGTCCGCGCTCGGCTCACGCCACCTCCAGGAGACGCCATGACCAGCACGACCACCACCGCCCCGACCGTCCTCTTCGTCTGCGTGCACAATGCCGGTCGATCCCAGATCGCAGCCGGCTTCCTCGACGCCCTCGCCGGCGACCGGGTCGAGGTGCTGTCGGCCGGGAGCGAACCGAAGGACCGGATCAACACCGTGGCGGTGGAGGCGATGGCCGAACACGGCATCGACATCACCGCAGCCGTGCCCCGCATCCTCACGACCGACGCCGTCCGGGCGTCCGACGCGGTCATCACGATGGGCTGCGGCGACGCCTGCCCGATCTTCCCCGGCAAGCGCTACGAGGACTGGGAACTCGAGGACCCGGCCGGCCAAGGCATCGAGGCCGTCCGCCGCATCCGCGACGACATCGAGGAGCGGATCGCCGCGCTCTTCGTCGAACTCGTGCCCGCCGAGGCGTCCGAGTTCCCGGCCACCATCGGCTCGGTCGCCCACGAAGCGCTCGGCGCGCACGGGTTCACCCGCTTCGAGCAGCTCACGCGGGTCTCCCCCGCCGCCCTGCTCCGCATCCACGGCGTCGGACCGAAGGCCGTCGACATTCTGACCGAAGAACTCACAGCCCGCTCACTCGCCTTCGCCTCCTGAGAGCGATGGTGGTCGGCCAGCGCCCGGCATCGGCGCGCAACCCCATTGCCCAGCGCGACACCCGTCGTATCGTGGTCGTATGAGCAAGCACGCAGCGAACGACGACAACCTCCCCGAGGACCACGAGACCACCGAGGACTCCATCGAGCAGGAGGTCGACGGCGAGGACACGTTCCTCCCCGTCGCCGAGCCGACCACCGGACCCGCTCCCGCCCCGTAACCCCGACTCGCCTCCGGGGCCGCGGATCAGGGGCCGACGAAGGCCTGGAGGTCGCGCAGGGAGCCGTCGAAGACGTTCACGTCGATGAACTCCTCCTTGCCGACGTACCCGGGCAGCCGTTCCCGGCTGGTGTACTGCCAGAGGTCCCACGCCCGCCCGTCCGACAGGACCGGCGGCGTGACGACCGAGCGGATCCACATCGGGTTCCGCTCGTACGAGCCCGCGAGGAACGCGTCGTAGTACCGCATGGTGGCGTAGATGATCGGCGGCCGACCGTAGTGCTCCTCGAGTGCCGCGAGGAGCGGATCGAGCACGGCGGCGACCCGCTCCGCACTCGGTGGCGTCCGGCAGTAGTCGGCATAGCACTCGAGATCGATGGTGATCGGGAGAGCGCCCGCCGTGACCGGCACGGTGTCGAAGATGTTCTGCGCCTGCGTCTCGGCAGGGCTGTCGAAACTCAGGAAGTGGTACGCCCCGATCAGCAAGCCGGTCTCGTCGGCCGCTCGTTGCGCACCCGCCCAGTTCGCGGCGAACCGTTCGTCCTGATCGCCGGATCCCTCGGTCGCCTTCATGATCGCGAAGTCGATGGGCTGAGCCGCGAGGACGTCCCAGTCGATCTCGCCCTGGTACGAGGAGACATCGACACCGCGCACCGCGTACGAGGCGGCCAGGATGGCGTTCGGCCGCACCAGCCCCATGGCGACGAGCGCCGCGCAGATCCCGCCGATCGCGAGGGTGCCGGCCGCCCCGACGACGATCGGCCACCAGCGTCTCCAGAATCGGTTCATCGGCTCACTCTGTCACGTCCCGGCCGTGTCCCGATGCAGGACGCCTCAGCGCGGGTAGAGGACGGCTGCCCGCGGGTCGACCACGAAGTCGACGACGTCGCCCGTCGACCAGCCCGCGGCCGCGAGCTGCTGCACGGCGACGTCGGCGGTGATGACCGCCGAGCGGACCCGGACGACGTCGCCCCGCGGCTCGAGGTCGGTGATCGTCGCGCGGACGGCGCCTGACGCAGTCGGGCCGCCAGACCCGCCAGCCTCGCGGACCTCGACGCGGGACGGTCGGAACGCGCAGGCGACGGCGACCCCGGCCGGGATCGGGTCGGCCTCCGCGGAGGGGTCGACCTCGACCTCCGTTCCGTCCGGCAGACGGAGCCCGCGTGCCGTGCGGACGCCCGTCAGCAGTTCGAGTCCCGCGAGGTCCGCGGTGAACGCCGTCCGCGGCCGTTCGAGCACCTCCGCCGTCGGCCCCTGCTCGACGATGCGCCCGGCGTCCAGGACGATCACCCGGTCCGCGAGCGTGTACGCGTCGAGCACCTCGTGCGTGACGAGGACGGTCGTCCGCCCACGCAACTGCTCGCGGAGCATACGGCGCAGGTGGGGCGCGACCGTCGCGTCGAGTGCGGCCATCGGTTCGTCGAGGAGGAGGAGGGCCGGGTCCGGGGCCAGCGCGCGCGCGAGTGCCACCCGCTGCGCCTGGCCGCCGGACAACTCGGCAGGACGGCGCCCTTCGAGCTCGGACGCCTCGACCTCCGCGAGCCGTCGTCGGGCGATGTCCCGAGCCTCGCCGCGTGACGCACCGGCGACCAGCGGGCCGTAGGCGACGTTGTCGAGCACGGAGCGGTGGGGGAAGAGCAGTGCTTCCTGGGCCAGGAGCGAGATCCCCCGCCGGTGCGGCGGCGACCACTGGTCCCGACCCGGTCCACCGACCGCGAAGAGCTCGCGACCGGCGAGGGTCGCGTGACCCGTGTCCGGACGCAGGAGCCCGGCGAGGACGGCGAGCATCGTCGACTTGCCGGCGCCGTTCGGTCCGAGCACGGCGACGGTCTCCCCCGCGGCGAGGTCCACGGCGAGCTCCCAGTCGCGTTCACGCAGCGTCGCTTGGAACGCCAGGGCCACCCCGGTCATCGAACCACTCCGGCGACGGTCCGTCCACGGCGGATCGACCCCTGCGCCCCAGCGACGCCGACGACGAGCACGGCCACGACGACGAGGACGAGCGACAGTGCGACAGCGGCGTCGGGATCCGTCTCGCGCTGCAGGTAGATCTCGAGCGGCAGCGTCCGGGTGACCCCCTGGAGGCTGCCCGCGAAGGTCAGGGTCGCCCCGAACTCGCCGAGGGCCCGCGCGAACGAGAGGATCGCGCCCGACACGACGGCGGGCGCGAGGAGCGGCAGCGTGACGGTGCGGAAGACGGTGGTGGGACGAGCACCGAGTGTCGCGGCGACGGCTTCGTACCGCGAGCCGGTCGTGCGGATCGCCCCCTCCAGGCTCAGCACGAGGAACGGCAGGGCGACGAAGGTCTGGGCGAGGACGACGGCGGTCGTGGAGAACGCGATGTCGATCCCGGCGTCCGCGAGTGCCGGTCCGAGCAGGCCGAGCCGGCCGAAGGTGTAGAGCAGGGCGATCCCGCCGACGACGGGCGGGAGCACGAGCGGGAGGAGGACGAGCGACCGCAGCAGACGCTGCCCCGGGAACCGGGTGCGCGCGAGGACGAGGGCGAGCGGCACGCCGAACACGATGCAGAGGGCCGTCGCGAGTGACGACGTCCGCAGACTCAGCCCGAGCGCCGCGACCGACGACTCGGAGGTGACGAGTGCACCGAAGTCCGCCCAGTCCACGCGCAGGACGATCGCGACGAGCGGCAGCAGGACGAACGCCGCGCCGACCATGGCGACGACGACGATCCAGCGGGGCACCCCCGAGCCGAGTCCTCTCACGGGGTCAGTCACGGTGCGCCGAAGCCGGCGTCGGCGAGCACCCGCTGTCCCCCGGCGCTCACGACGTAGGCCGCGAAGGCCGCCGCGACGGCGGGGTTCGCGCTCCCTGCGAGCGGCGCGATCGGGTAGGTGTTGACGGCCTTCGACGACTCCGGGAAGGTGATGCCCTGCACGGCGTCGCCGGCCGCGATGACGTCGGTCACGTAGACGAGCCCGGCATCGGCCTCGCCCGAGGTCACCTTGCCGAGGACGTCGGTGACCGACGACTCCTCGCTGACCGGGCTCAGCGCGACACCCGAGGCGTCCTCGACGGCGACGGTGGCCGCTCCACAAGGGACCTGCGGCGCGCACACGACCGTCTTGACGCCCGGACGGGCGAGATCGGCGAAGGTCTCCACGCCGGCGGGGTTCGACGGGGGCACGGCGATCTGCAGGACGTTGGTCGCGAAGTCGACCGGGTCGCCCTCGACGAGGTCGGCATCGGTCAGCTTCGCCATGTTCTTCTCGTCTGCGGACGCGAACACGTCTCCGGGAGCACCGTTCGTGAGCTGCGTGACGAGGTCGGAGGAGCCGGCGAAGGTCAGCTCGACGGTCGTACCGGGGTGCGCCTCCTCGAAGTCCTCCGCGAGCGCGGTGAAGGTCGTCTTGAGCGAAGCCGCCGCGTAGACCGTGATGGAGCCGCTGAGCTCATCCGTCGTGGCCGAGGCGGTGGGTGTCGGCGTCGCGGCGGGGGCGGCGCACGCGGACGCTGCGAGCAGGACGCCGGTGCCGAGGGCCAGCGCGCTGAACAGTCGGAAGGATCGACGGGGTGCGGTGCGGTTCATGAGCTCGCCTTCGGGGTCTCGATGAGGACCGTCGTGGCCTTCACGACGGCGATGGCCGTGGAGCCGAGTTCGAGGCCGAGTTCACGCACGGCCTCACTGCTCATGAGCGACACCACGCGATGCGGGCCGCACTGCAGTTCCACCTGCGCCATCACCGTGTCCATCGTGATGTCGGTGACGATGCCGACGAAGCGGTTGCGTGCCGAGCGTCCGATCTCCGAGGGGTCGACGGGGAGGACGGCGTTCTGCCTGGCCAGTTGAGCGAGCGACAGGCCGTCGACGACGCCACGGCCTGCGTCGTCCTTCGCGCTGACGAGCGCGCCCTGGTCGATCCAGCGACGGACGGTGTCGTCACTGACCCCGAGGAACAGGGCTGCGTCTCGGATACGGATCTGCGGCATGGAGACAGGCTAGTGCACGCATTCGCGTGGACATGCCCTAGCTGCAACCGCTTTCGCGTTTCGAGTTGTCGGCGGCCCATCGACGCTTCGACCCTCCGCGACGCCCACCGCTCCGAAGCATCCCTATGAGATCACGACTGCTCGCCGCCGTCACCCTGCTCGCCCTCGCCACCGGCCTCACCGCCTGCGCGTCCCCCGGCTCGGGGACCGGCGGCGCCACGGGCGACGGACCGCTCGTCGCGTTCTACGGCGACTCGTACACCCTCGGCACCGGAGCGAGCGACCCGGCCAACCGCTGGTCCACCGTCGTCAGCGAGGAACGCCGCTGGCGGGAGTTCAACCCCAGCGTCAACGGCCTCGGGTTCGTGAACCACCGCGACCGCTTCGGCGACGGCAGCGGCGACCTGCCCTCCCTCATCATCGCCGAGCAGCCCGACATCGTCTTCGTCACGATGGGGCTCAACGACGCGTTCAGCTTCGACGATGCCGCCGACCGGATCCACGAGCAGATCACGACGGACCTGCAGCGCCTCCGCGACGCCCTCCCGGAGGCCCGCTTCATCGTCGTCGAACCGTTCTGGTACACCGACGAGCGGCCGCAGTCGATCGAGACGATCATCGGCTGGGTGGCCGACGCCGCGCAGGAGATCGACGCCGACACCATCCCCGGGGCGTCGCACTGGATCGAGGGGCACCCGGAGTGGATGGCCGCGGACGGCCTCCACCCGAACAACGAGGGATACGCGGAGATGGCTCGCCGGATGGATGCCGAGCTCGAGCGCCTCGGACTCTGACGCCCCGGTGTCCGTCGCCGCTCAGCCCAGGCGGATGCCCCGGTCCGCCATGAACGGGACGGCATCGACGCGCGAGCCGCCGATCCTGACCTCGAAGTGCACGTGGCATCCGGTCGAGGCACCCGTCGTCCCGACGAGCGAGATGTTCTGACCGGCGGACACCCACTGCCCCTCGCCGACGAGGATGCTGCTGTTGTGCGCGTACCCGGTCATGACGCCGCCACCGTGGTCGACGAGGACCCAGTTGCCGTAGGTGCCGAGCCAGCCGGCGTAGACCACGGTGCCGGCGTTCGCGGCGTAGACCGCTCGCCCGCAACCCGCTCCGATGTCGGTGCCCGAGTGGAACGGGTTGACGCCGGGCACGGGGCGACCGGGTCGCGGTCCGTAGTTGTCGGTGATCCGGCCGGAGATCGGCAGGGCCCACCCCTGGCTCCCGACGGCACCCGAAGCACCGCCGCCTCCGCCGCCACCTCCGCCACCTCCGCCACCGCCCGCGTTCGCAGCGGCCTCGGCAGCCGCGCGTGCAGCCTCAGCCGCAGCCGCCGCGGCTGCAGCAGCGGCGGCCGCAGCCGCCTTCACTTCCTCACCCTTGCGGTAGTCGGCCTCGGTGGCTGCGCGGTTCTCCTTGAGGACCACGAGCTGGGCCTCAAGCGTCGCGAGGTACTCCTGCTGCTCGGACACGGCGGTCTCGGCGTCGGCACGGGCTGCGACCGCATCTCCGAGCGCGGTCTCGGCTGCCGCGGCGAGCTCGCCGAGGGCGGCCTCGGCGATGGTCGCCTGCTCGGTGAGGAGCGACGCCGTGTTCGCATCGGTCCTCGCCCGGTCGTAGGTGCCGTCCGTGGACTCGCTGAGCTTCGTGATCGTGCTCAAGCGCCCGAGGAGCGACTCCGGCTCCTGGCCGTCGAGGAATGCGGCGGTACTGAGGTCGACGTTCCCCGACCGCAACCACGCGGCGACGAGCGCGCCGGCCTGGCGCTTGGAGGCCTGCGCCGCGGTCGTCGCGGCGACGGCCTGCTCGCGGAGCGAGACGGCACGGTAGCTCGCCTCGTCGACGGCCAGCTGAGCAGCCTCGTACTCGTCGGCACGGAGGACGGCCTCAGCTTCGGCGAGCGCCGCAGCGGTCTTCAGCTGCTGGACGAGCCCTTCGATCTGACCGATGGTCGACTGCTTCGAGGATTCGCTCGAGCGGGCCGCCTCGACGTCCTCCCAGCTGGGGTACTCCGCAGCTGCGGCCGGCTGTGCGAGACCCATCGAGAGGACGATGACTCCGGCGAGGGCCGCGGCGATGGAGGCGCGACGGCGCGCGGGACGGAGGCGTGGCATGGTGCCATCGTGGCAGTGGTCAGCCCTGTTCGGGGGGAGGCTCGCCCGCCTGGGAACGAACCGGCTCCGCCCGGTGGGCGAGCACGAGGTCGAGCAGCCGGTCGGCGATGCTGCGCTTCGATCCGGTCGCCTCACCGACCACCTCGCCGGCACCGTCGATCACGACGACCTCGTTGTCGGGCGTGCCGAAGCCGTTCGTCCACCCCACGCGATTGAGCACGAGGAGGTCGGCGCCCTTGCGTACCGCCTTGGCCCGGCCGAGGGCCAGCAACTCCTCGCGGTCGGTGGCGGTCTCCGCGGCGAACCCGACGACCATCCGTCCCGGCACCCGGGCCGCGGAGAGTCCGGCGAGCACGTCGGGGTTGCGGACGAGTCGCAGGGTGAGCTCGTCGCCGGTGTCGTCCTTCTTGATCTTCCGTTCGGCGATCTCGGCGGCGCGGTAGTCCGCCACGGCGGCCGCCATGACCACGAGCGTCGCGTGGGCCGCCGCGTCTTCCATGGCCGCTGCGAGTTCCGCTGCGGTGCCGACCGGGACGACCCGCAGACCGTCGACCGCATCCGCGTCGGCCGCGACATTGGAGTCCAGGTGCGCCGCGACGAGCACCACCTCGGCTCCGCGCTCGGCGGCGGCCTGCGCGATGGCCAGCCCCTGCCGGCCGCTCGACCGGTTTCCGAGGAACCGCACCGGGTCGAGCGGCTCGCGGGTGCCGCCGGCCGAGACGACGACGCGCTCGGCCCGCAGGTCGTCCGGGTGCGCGTCCGCTCCACCGGCGCGTCCGGCGAGCAGCGCCAAGCCGGCGGCCACGATGTCGTCGGGTTCGCTCATGCGTCCCGCCCCCGTGTCGCCGCCGGTCAGCGCGCCGTGCGCCGGCCCGATGACGGCCACCCCGCGCGATCGGAGGAGGGCGACGTTCGCGGTCGTCGCCGGGTGCTGCCACATCTCGGTGTGCATCGCCGGTGCCAGCAGGACCGGCGCCCGGCTGGCCAGGATGGTGGTGCCGAGGAGGTCGTCGGAGAGTCCCGCCGCGAGTTTCGCGAGGGTGTTGGCCGTCGTCGGCGCGACGACGATGAGCTCCGCGCGCTGCCCGAGGGCGACGTGCCGGACTTCGGCGACGCCGTCGTACAGCGAGGTCGTGACGGGGTTCCGGCTGATCGCCTCGAGGGTCGGCAGGCCGACGAACCGGAGTGCGCTCTCAGTCGGCACCACGTGGACGTCGAATCCCGCGAGCACGAACCCGCGGACGACGCCGACCGCCTTGTACGCGGCGATCCCGCCCGTGATCCCGACGACGACCGTGCGCCCCGCCGCCTCCCGCGATGCGTCCTGCACGCCCATGCCGCCTCCTCGCTTCCGGCGCTCCCGCGCCGGGTCCTCGTCTAGTCTGTCCTAGTCCGGCCGGCCGAGGAGGAACCAGCGTGTGCACCGTGATCATCGACTTCGAGCCGGGACGCGCGTGGCCGATCGCCGTGCTCGGGCTGCGAGACGAACAGCCGGGGCGTGCCTGGGACCCACCAGGCGCGTGGTGGCCCGGACTCGGTGACAGCGTCCGCGGCATCCACGACCGCGAAGCGGGCGGCGCGTGGCTGGCGACGAACGACGGCGCCCCGGGCGGCCCCCGGGCGGCGGTGGTCCTCAACCGACGCGAGGACCTCGACATGCCCGCCGCCGGGTGGACCTCGCGGGGCGTGCTGCCGCTGGAAGCCGTCACGACCGGCGTCGACCCGGACGACGCCCGCAGCGCCAGGTCCTGGAACCTCGTGGAGCTGCGTCCTGACCGCGTCACCGTCACGAGCTGGGACGGCACCTCACCCCGGTCCATCGACGTCGAACCCGGTCTCCACCTCGTGACGCACGAGGGCCCCGACCACCTCGACGTCCCACGGGTCCACCGGTGGCGGCCGGCCTTCCTCGACGTCCCGTCGCCCATCGGGCCGTTGGACGGTGCGACGGCCGCGTCCTGGGAGCCGTGGTTGCGCACGTTGCGCTCCACGACGACCGTGCGCGCCGATGCCGACGAGGCGATCGTCCGCATCGACGACCACGACGGCCTGCGTCTCGCCTCGCTCTCGGTGACGGCGCTCTCGCTCGGCCCCGACGGTGCGGTGCTCCGGAACGCCCGACTCGCCGAGCCCGGCCATCTGCCGGAAGAGCTCGTCTGGGAGTGACCAGGACGGCGACGGTCGGCACCCGCCGGGAGCCACGGGACCCGGATCGGACTGCCACCCGTGTGGAGGGTGCCCTGGCGCGCTCGATACTGTTGCAGCATGGCCCTGAACCCCGTGCGACTGCGACTGCTCGAGGCGTTCGACCGCCTCGGTACGATCCGCGCCGTCGGCCGTGAGCTCGACCTCAGCCCCTCGACCGTCTCGCAGCAGCTCTCCGTGCTCGAGGCCGAGACCGGCGCCGCGCTCCTGGAACGACGCGGCCGGACGCTCACCCTGACGCCGACGGGTGCGCTGCTCGTCGAGCGCGCTCGGGCCCTGCTCGCTCAGATGGACGCCATCGAGGTCGAACTGGCCGAGGTCGAGTCCGAGCCGTCCGGTCGGTTCCGCATCGCCGGGTTCGCGAGCGTCATCGCCCCGATCCTCATCCCCGCCGCGCGCTCCCTCGCGCGGCAGTACCCGCGCCTCGAGGTCGAACTCATCGAGGTCGAGCCGCACGAGAGCACCACCGCCGTCCAGCGGGGCAGCTGCGACGTCGTGATCACCGTCGATCAGGAGGACGGGTTCCTCCTCGACCCCTCAGTGCACAGCGTGCCGCTCACCACCGACCCGCTCCTGCTCATCGCGCCGCTCGACCACCGACTGGCCGCGCAGGATCAGGTCACCTTCAGTGAGCTGCAGACGGAGTCGTGGGCCCTCGACGCACCGGGCACCTACCTCGGCGAACTCGTCCCGCTGATCTGTCGTCGCGCGGGGTTCGAGCCGAGGGTGGCCGGACGGTTCACGAGCTACGAGGTCGTCATCGACCACGTGGCGGCCGGGCTGTCGATCGCCGTCCTCCCGGACATCGCGATCGGCTCGCGGACGGACGTCGTGCGGAAGCCCATCGCCGGGATGAGCGAGCGGAAGATCGTCGCGACGGCGCGGAAGGGCTCACTGCAGCGTTCGGCCGTCGCGGCAGCACTCGCGGCGGTGCAGCGGGCCACGGACGAGGCCGTCGCCCGCTGAGCCGCCGCGGAACCGGCCGAGCCTCCTGCGGGGAGGATCAGCCGTGGTAGCCCGACTTGGCCATGGCGACGAGCGCCCCGACCAGGCCGATGCCGCCGAAGACGGTGATGAAGGCGATCACGCCGATGAGGATGTCGTTGACGGTCATGCACCCATCGTACTGAACCCGACGGGCCCCACGACTAGGGTTGGTCCGTCCCCCGACACCACCCGGAGCAGCACCATGATCACCTCATCGAGCGAATCCCAGGCTGCCGCCTTCCGCGACGGCCGGATCCCTGCGACGGAGCACCTCGACGCCGACACGGTCGTCATCGCCGTCCCGACCGGCGACCCCGGCAATCCCTTCACCCTCTGCTCGGTGCTCTTCGGCACCGACGGTCGTGCGATCGTCATCGACCCCGGAACCGACACCCCCGAGGGCCGCGAGCACCTGTTGCGGGAGCTCCGCGGCATCGGGGTGACGACGCTCACCGGCGTCGTCGTGACCCACCTGCACCCGGATCACCTGGGGCTCGCCGGCATGCTCCGCGACGAGCTCGCCGCACCGGTCCTCATGCACCGCCTCGAGGACGAGGCGGCGGGCTCGACCCCGCCGGGCCCGGCCGACCTCGCTGCGGCACTGGACGAGTGGGGTGTCCCGGCGGACGACACGACCGTGTGCCCCTGGGCCACTGGTGCGACGGCACCCGCCGGGCACCTCGGCGACACCCGTGCGGACCGGACGCTCGAGGACGGCGACCTGCTGACGCTCCCCGGTCGCTCGATCAGGGTCCTGCACACCCCCGGCCATACGACGGGCCACCTCACCCTGCGCGATGAGGACCGCGGCTACCTGTTCACGGGCGACCACGTGCTGCCGACGATCTTCTCCGGCCTCGGCCTCGGGGCGCACACCTCGGAGAACCCGGTGACGGCCTATCTGTCATCACTCGACCGCGTCCGCGGATACGACGGCGATCAGGTGGTCCCCGGACACGGCTTCCGGTTCACGGGACTCGCGGACCGCTGCGACGAGCTGGCCGCCCACCATCTGCGGCGAGCCGACGAGGTGCGCGCCGTCCTTCTGGACGACCCCGACGCGAGCGTGTGGACCATCGCCTCCCGCATCGGCTGGTCGGCCGGATGGGACGCGCTGACCGGTCTCCTCCGCGTCTCGGCCCTCACGCAGACCGACTGGCACCGGGCGCGCCTTCAACAGCTCGCCGGCTGACCGTCCGCGCTACCGGCTGAGGCCGGCCCACCCGGATCGACGACGCGCCAGCGCCCGTTCGAAGGCGTAGAGCCCACCGCCGGCCGCCACCCCGGCGGCGAGCACCGCGAACACGACGACCCCGATCGTCGAGGCGAGTCCGATGGGTGCGGCGATGAGGCCGCCGACGATCAGGACGAGGAAGGCCGCACCACCACCGGCGATCCAGGCCCGGTGGACCGGGCCCCGCTCGCCCCAGTGGTCGAGGATGCCGAGCGCCAGCAGCGCACCGACCGCCCCGACGGCGGCGAGCATCCCTCCGACGAGTCCACCGACGAGGACGGCGATCCCGCCGAGATCGGCCGGATGCACCGAGACGGTCCTGACCGTCCCGAAGAGCTCTGCACCGGCCGCGAGGGCCGCTCCGGCGACCGCTCCGACGCTGACGGCGAGGCCGAACAGCGGGACGACACGGAGGAGGGACCAACCCGGGTCCGCTGCTTCATCGAACACGTCCATGGCTTCGACCGCCTCCTGCGCGCCTCGTCGTCGACGGCGCTTGGCGCTCAGCGTGGCATGCCGGTGCGTTGTGCCCCAGGGCGTTGCGCGCGGAGGAGGAGCGGGTGTAAGGCTCCGGCGTCTGCTACCAGCCGCGCGTGCCCGGGGCGCCCTTGAACGGCCCGACGATGCCCGGCGTGATCCATCCGCCGTAGAAGTCGCCCTCCTGCGCCTGCACCGGCACTCCGTCGACCTCGCAGGCGTCCATGCGTCCCGGATAGACGGCGATCATGCCGAACAGCGGCGCGTATCCCGGACGCGGATCGGGGTAGGTCCACGCGGCGGCACCGGCGACCGTGTCGCCCACCCGTACGTCGAGGTAGTGTGCCTCGCCCTTGAACTCGCACATGGTCGTCCCGTCGACCGGCACCAGGACCCCCGGCGAGAAGTCCGCCGCCGGGACGTAGTAGACCGGCGGGTGGCTCGTCTCCAGGACCCGGACCGCGGCCGTCGACTCCGCGATGACCGTGCCGCCGAACCGGATCACGACGCGCTCGTCGCGCGCCTCGACCCGCGGTGGACGCGGGTACTCCCAGACGGACTCCTCACCGGGTCCGGGCTGGACGGGCAGGGGGCGGCGGAATCGCGAGGAGTCGGGCATCTCCCCATGCTGCCCGGTCCACCTGAGCGACGACCGCGAATCAGGCGCGCAGGCCCACGGGCCGGAGCGCCAGCCAGAGCAACCAGGTGCCGGCCGCCGCATACCCGATCAGCAGCAGCACGACGGCCGTCGACCCGAGGTCGTAGACGACGGGGAGCACCGGGGAGCCACCGACGCCGGCGTCCGTCGACTTCCCGTTCGCGGTCAGGAGGGCCAGGACGAGCAGCACCGCGGCGCTCGCGAAGATCGGTCCGCCGGTGGCCCAGACCTTCTGCCTGGTCGTCCAGGCGCGCCCCCGCCACAGCATGACCATGCCGGCCACCCAGCCGACGAACGGCACGACGAGCCCTCCGAGCATCACGAACAGGGCCGCCGTGATCGCGAACCCGCGGCGTTCGAGGACCTGCTCCGCGAACGGCCGGTCGTCCTCGGGCGGGCGGGCACCCTCCTCGTCATCGTGTCCGATCACGTGCTCCTCCTCGTCGACGTCGCGCGGACGTGCATCCGTTCACCCTGCTTGCCGAACAGGCTGAGGAACTCCACCGCTGCGGCCTCTGCCCGGCCGAACCAGTGCGGGACGCGGGTGTCGAACTCGGCGACCTCTCCCGCGGTGAGCACGATGTCCTGGTCGCCGAGGAGAAGCCGCAACCGGCCGTTGAGGACGTAGAGCCATTCGTATCCCTCGTGGACCTTCTGCGTCTCGGGCGTCTGCGGGCCGTCGCCGCCGTGGATGATGCTCTTGAACGCGTGGAGGCCGCCCGATCGACGCGTCAGCGGCACGATCGTCTGGCCGTACCGCTGGACGGGCTTCAGGTGGACGCGGGGATCACCCGTCTGCGGAGCACCGACGAGGTCGTCCAGGGGCACCTGGTGCGCCTTGGCGAGTGGCAGGAGCAGCTCGAGGTTCGGTCGGCGCTGGCCCGACTCGAGCCGGGAGAGCGTGGAGACCGAGATGCCCGTCTCAGCCGACAGGGCGGCGAGGGTGGTGCCGCGATGCTGCCGGATGGCTCGCAGCCTCGGCCCGACGGCATCCAGGACGCCGTCGATGGACCGTTGCTCGTCGTGTGCATGCGCCATGGGTCGATTCTCGCTCCCACGTTGCCGCTTCGGCAAGTCTTCTTGCCACTTCGGCACCGTTCGGCGCACCCTGGACACCTCCCAGCACGTCGACCGAACGGAACGATCCATGAGCACTCCCGTCACCCCAGCACCCACCACCGACCTCGTCGACGCCGTCATCGTCGGCGGGGGCGCCGCCGGGCTCAGTGCAGCCATCATGCTCGGACGATCACGACGGTCCGTGATCGTCGTCGACGGCGGCGAGCCCCGGAACGCGCCCGCCGACGGCGTCCACGGTTTCCTGACCCGCGAGGGCACCCCGCCTCGCGAGCTCCTGCGCCTCGGCCGCGCGGAGGTGGCGTCGTACGGCGTCCGCGTCGTCGACGGTCAGGTCGTCGATGCGAGGCGTGACGATGACGGATTCACCCTGACGACGGCGGACGGCGCGATCGTCCGAGGTCGCCGCCTCCTCATCGCCACCGGCACCGCCGACGAGCTCCCGTCCATCCCCGGCCTCTGGGAGCGGTTCGGCCGCGACGCCCTCCACTGCCCCTACTGCCACGGCTGGGAGGTCCAGGACCGCGTGATCGGTGTCCTCGGCACGAACGCGGAGGCCGCAGCCCACCAGGCGCAACTGTTCCGGCAGCTGAGCGACCGGGTCGTCGTGCTCCGCAACACCGCGGGCGCCTTCACGGCGGAGCAGGAGGCGGCGTTCGCGGCACGGGGCATCGAGGTGGTCGACGGCGTCGTGGAGCGGCTCGAGATCGCCGACGACCGGCTCGTCGGCGTGCGCCTGGACGACGGCCGCACCGTCCCCGTCGAGGCGCTGGCCGTGGTCCCGGTCAACCGGGTGCGCGCCGACGCGTTCACCGGTCTCGGGCTCCACACGCGACCGCACCCGCGTGGGGCCGAGTTCGGCGACGCGATCGGCGTCGACGAACTGGGCGCCACCTCGGTGCCGGGTGTCTGGGCGGCCGGAGACGTCACCAACCTGCGTACCCAGGTCCTGCAGGCGGCGGCCGCCGGATCGATGGCAGGTGCGATCATGAACACCGACCTCGTCCAGGAGGACGTGCGCCGCGCCCTCGCGAAGCGGTAGAACCACCACTGTCGCGCGAGACGCGGACATGGGACGATGACGGCACGGGGGCAGGGGCTCCCGTGCCGTCTCCGTTCCGACGAGGAGAGACATGCCGGGTGCACCCACAACGATCGACGACTACCTCGCCGCGCAACCCACCGACGCCGCGGACGCCATCGAGGAGATCCGACTCCGCGTCCACCGCATCGTGCCTGGAGTCACCGAGGCCATCCGCTACGGCATGCCGACGTTCATGCTCGACGACCGCTACCTGCTCTACCTCGGCGCCTGGAAGCACCACATCGCCCTGTACTCGATCCCGCCGTTCGACGGCCCCCTCCAGAACGCCGTCGCCGACTACCGGGCCGCGAAGGACACGCTGCAGTTCCCGTTCAGCCGGCCGATCCCCTTCGAGCTCATCGACCGGATCGTCACGGAGCTGTTGGAGCGGCGTCGGGCGGCGGACGCACGCCACGAGCATTGAGGGCGGCGTGGGAAGTCACGGGAGCATCGCGCCGGCACCGTGGGCCAGCCAGAGCCCGACGGTGGCGAGGGCCACCGTCAGCGGGGCGACCACGAACCCGAGCGCGATGAACCGGCCCCAACCGAACTCGACGTCCGCCGCGGTGAGCCGCGCGTGCCAGAGCAGCGTCGCGAGCGCCGCCCACGGGGTGATGAGCGCGCCCGCGTTCACACCGATGAGCAGTGCCGCGAAGCGCACGGGGTCGCCGGCGACCGGCTCGAGGGCCAGGTACGCCGGGAGGTTGTCGACGAGGTTGGCGCTCGCCATGCCGACCCCCGCCAACTGCAGGAGCGCCAGGAGGGAGTCGCCGGTCCCCGCGATGGACGCGAGCGCCCGCGCGAGCCCGAGGGCGTGAGCTGCCTCCACCACGAGGAACAGTCCTGACGCGAGCAGGACGAGCTGCCACGGGACGAGCGCCGGACGCAGCGCCGCCGGACGCCGGATGAGGAACACGACGACGAGGATCACCGCCGCACCGACCGCCGACATCCACACCGGGATGCCGGACACCAGCAGCGGCAGGAGCACGAGCACCACGAGACCGGACGTCCACAGCAGCACCCGGTCGTCGTCCTGCGCCTCCACGTCCACCGTGTAGGCACCGGCGAGCTGACGGCGGTACACGATCGCGAGGACCACGCACGGGACCACGACCGCGATGATCGCCGGGACGACCATGAGCGCTGCGAATCCGCCCGGGCCGAGCGGGCCGCCACCCGACGCCGTGGCGGCCTCGTCGATCGCGTGCTCCGCGAGGAGGTTGGTGAGGTTCGACACCGGCAACAGCAGCGACGCCGTGCACGCCAGCCAGACGGTGGTCAGGGCGAACGGCACCGGCGACAGCCCGGCGTGCCTCGCGAGCGTGATGACGACCGGCGTCAGGAGGACGGCCGTGGTGTCGAGCGAGAGGAAGACGGTGCTGAGCGTGGCCAGCGCGACGACGAGCAACCAGAGCAACCAGGTGCTCCCCCGGCCCCAGCGCACGAGCCGCGAGGCGACGAGGGTGAACAGGCCGGCGTCCGCAGCGAGTTCGGCGACGACGGTGATCGCGACGACGAACAGGAGGATCGGCCAGACGCGGTCGGCGATGCCGAGGGCCTCCGGGGCGGGGAGGACACCGGTGAGGATCGCGATCGTCCCGATGACGAGCAGCACGAGGCCGAGCACGGCACTGCGCACGAGGCCTCCTTCACCGCCGGTCCGTCGGTGCGCTGTCGCCCGCTCGGCAGTCGATCATACGACGGCTCGCCGACCGCGTGCTCCCGCGCTCGTCGACGGGTGTCAGGCCCGCACCCAGCGCCCGATGAGTTCGAGCAGGGCGGGCTCGGCATCCGCCGCCGCTTCGATGCTGGAGAAGGTGACGACACCGCGGTCGGGTGCCGCCCACACCACGAGTCCGGAGGGGTCGTCGAACCGGAAGGCGTCGCTGTCGTCCCGCTGATGCGCGCCCCGGTGCAGGATGATCCGGATGCGGTTCGCCGGGTGCAGAGCGAAGGTGACGCGGTCCTCGCCGTCGTAGACGAAGCTCGGCGCCTTCCACTTGAGGTGCTCCGACATGCCCTCGTCCGAGGCCATGATCGCCTCGCGCAGCCGCACAACCGCCGGCTTCAGCTGGTGCGTGAGGGAGGCGAGGTAGGCGTCGACCTCGGCGGAGCTCATGGGGTCAACCCGTCGGGCGACCGACGTAGGGTGCGACGTCGCCGGATCCCCAGATACCGCCGACCCGGGTGCCGGCCCGCTCGTTGGCCGCTTCGACGATCTGGCCGTTCCCGAGGTAGATGGCGACGTGGTAGTAGTCGTAGCCGCTCGACCAGAAGATGAGGTCGCCACGCTGCTTCTGGCTGTAGGGCACGAGGCGTCCCTGCGACTGCATCGTGTAGTACTGGTTCGTCGCGGAGTGCGTCCCGATGCCGCTCCCGTAGGCCGCGCGGGTGAGGCCCGAGCAGTCCCAGACGTTCGGACCGGAACCGCCGAGCTGGTAGCCCTTGCCGACCTGGGCGAGCGCGAAGGCGATCGCCGACTCGACGCCGGCGGAGTCCGGAGGTGCGACCGCGCCGCCGCCACCACCGCTGGACGCGCCGCCGCCACCGCTCGATCCACCGCCGCCGGACGAACCGCCGGACGAAGCAGGAGGGGTGTTGGCCGCGGCAGCAGCAGCCGCTGCTGCCGCCGCTTCCGCCGCCTGGCGAGCGGACTCACCGGCCGCGTACCCGCGCTCGGTCTCGGCGGTGGTGTTCTTCAGGGAGGCGAGCTGCGCGTAGAGCTGGTCGGCCTGCTGCTCCTGGGCCGCAACCGCTGCGGATGCCGCCGCCGAGGCGCTCTCCGCCTCGTCGTACTTCGTCTGCGCTTCGCCCTCGAGGCGTTCGCGTTCCGTCTTCGCCACCTCCGCCTGGTCGGTCAGGCCGCTCGCCGCGTTGCGGTCGGTCACCGCCTCGGCGTAGCTCGCGGCGTTCCGTTCGCCCAGCTTGTCCATGACGGACAGCCGGGAGAGCAGGTCGTCGGACTTCCCAGCGCCGAGGACGAGGTCGAGCGAGACGTCGCCACCGCCGCCACGCGACAGCTGCGCGATGAGCGCACCGGCGCGCTGCTTCGAGACCTTGGCGGCGGCCGCAGCGGCCTCGGCCTGCTCGCGCAGCGCCGACTCGCGGGCGGTCGCCTCGGTCACGGCGTCCTGCGCCTGACGATAGGCCTCGGCGGCGATCTGCGCCGTGCGGAACGCGGCGTCGGACTGCTCCTGCAGCGAGGTGATGAGTGCAGTGATGTTCGTGATCTCGGCGGCCTTCGCGGACTCGCTCGACTTGGCCGCTTCGACATCGGCCCAGCTCGGATAGTCGTCCGCGTGGGCGGGCAGGGCACCGACGGTGAGTGACGCCGTGACGACGCCGACGGAGAGAGCCATCGCCAGCCAGGGACGGCGGCGGCCGTACTGCGCACCGGGCGTTCGTGCGGGGGTCATCATTCTCCAGTCCGACGACACGATCACGGCGACCTCGGCGGGTCGCGGCCGTCATCCTGTCACAACAGTCACAATAGAAACTTTGATCACACTAGCCACTCTCGTCCCGGAGCACCAGCTCGAATCCCCCCGGACGGGGCACGGGTGTGCCTGGGCGTGCCCCTGAACGGACACCCGAAGTGCCGCCCCGGCCGGACGCCATCGCATCATGAAGGTTCCTCGTGGGCGCTTCGACAAGCTCAGCGACCGGGAGAGGTGCACCCGGACCTGGAACGGTCCCTGAGCCCGTCGAAGGACAGCTGGGCACGCTCAGTTACCGGGGAAGATCGGCCCGGCAGGTCAGGCGGGTTCGACGTCCTCGGGCGACCAACGGGCGGACTCGCCCGAACGGATGATCGCGAGCAGCTGCGACCGCAGCGCCGATTCATCGGGCAGCTCCGGGAAGACGTCGGCCTCGAGCCGGTGTGCCGCCAGCCAGGCCTCGTCACCCGCTGGTGTCCGGCTCACCACGTGACGACGACGGTCGTCGGCCGCCGCGATCCGCTCGATGTGGCCGGCCCGCTCGAGTCGGTCGAGCGTGCGTGACATCGTCTGGTTCTGCACGCGGGCTCGTCGGGCGAGCTCCTTCTGACTGGCGGGGCCGCTGTCGAGCAGGTGCAGCACGATGAGACCGGCGTGGGTCACCCCGATGCCGTCCAGGGCCTGTTGCCAGGTGTGCTCGATCAGTCGTGACGCCGTGGACAGGAGGCGCCCGGTGGGCCAATCGGCCATGGGATCGCGGGCGGCGTCGGCGATCACGCCATCGGTCGCGCGCGCTCCATCCATGGCACCAATGTAGTCGCTGAGCCTACGGCCGAGCCGCCACCCACGACCGGTGTGACGTCGGCAGTGGGTGCTGTCCCCCACCGGGCGGCGACGAGAGCGACCGACGAGGTCCGTCGTCATCTCGGCCGATGACGACGGAATCGCGCGTCGAAGGACCCCCACACCCCCAGCATTGGGGGCGGCGACCCCCCTGGAGTGGGGGATCCGCCGATGACCCCCGCTTCCTACAGTTGAGGGATATCCAAGGGGGACGCTCATCTCGACCGGTTTCACCGGTCGGTCGTGGGCACACGAGCGACGTCGCGTTCTCCGCGGGCGGCCCGAACCGCCCTTGCGCATCGCGCACCCGAACCGCACCCGAACCCCACAAGTGGATAGCAACCCAATGACGACGTACCCGAACCGCCGTCGGTCCTCCCGACAGATCCGTCCGCGCACCCGAAGCGCGGCGTTCGCCCAGTTCCGCTCCGAGGGGTCGACCCGAGCATGAGCGCCGACGTGAACGACAACGCCTTCCCCATCACGGGACCCATCGCGCTCGTCCGACGCCGAGCTGCTGCGCTCGGCGCGGAGTCCTCCACCGTCGCGGTCAAGTCCATGACCCAGCGCGAGTGGTCGAAGCGCTACCGTCGCTGGCTCATCCTCACCGACAGCGTCATCGCACTCTTCGCCGTCTCGGCCGCGTTCGTCGTGCGGTTCGGCGACGACCCGGTCGGCCCCGAGGCCCAGCAGCTCTACATCCTGCTGTCGGGCGTCATCGTGCTCGTGTGGCTCGCCTTCCTCGGCTTCACCAGGACCCGGGATAGCCGCATCATCGGTTCCGGTGTCGCCGAGTACAAGCGCGTCGTCAACGCCAGCGCGTTCGCCTTCGGCATCCTCGCCATCGTCTTCCTGATCCTGAAGATCGACATCGCCCGGGGCTACTTCATCCTCGCGCTCCCCGCGGGGACACTCGCGCTCCTCGCTTCCCGCTGGATGTGGCGCAGATGGCTGCTCAGCCGTCGTCGCGTCGGTGAGTACACCGCACGGACGGTCGTCGTCGGCCGGCGTGACGACGTCGCGTACGTCCTCGAACAGGTCGCCAAGCAGCACAGCATGAGCTACACCGTCGTCGGTGCGGCCGTGGTCGACCAGGAGACGGCCGAGCCGTTCTCGAGCCGGGGAACCTCGGTGCCGGTCATCGCGCACATCGACGGCGTCGCCCAGGCCGCCGCGAACCTCACCGCCGATGCGGTCATCATCGCCGGCCCCGTCGACGGCGGCAGCGACTACGTCCGCCGACTCGGGTGGGACCTCGAGGGAACGGCGACCGAGCTCGTGCTCGCGGCCCGACTCACCGACGTGGCCGGGCCCCGCATCCACTTCCGCCCGGTGGAGGAGCTGCCGCTCATCCACGTGGAGATCCCGCAGTTCGAGGGCGGTCACCACATCATGAAGCGCGCACTCGACATCGGGCTCACGAGCCTCGGGATCCTCCTCATCTCGCCAGTGCTGGCCCTCGTCGCCCTCGCCGTCAGGCTCGACAGCCCGGGCCCGGTCCTCTTCCGGCAGGAACGCGTCGGCAGGAACGGTGAGCGCTTCACGATGTTCAAGTTCCGGTCCATGGTCACCGACGCCGAAGCCGCCCTCCCCGCCCTCATGGCGCAGAGCGAGGGCAACGGCGTGCTCTTCAAGATGAAGAACGACCCGCGCATCACGCGCGTCGGTCGCATCCTGCGCAAGTACTCCCTCGACGAGTTGCCTCAGCTGTGGAACATCCTCACCGGCGACATGAGTCTCGTCGGGCCCCGGCCGCCGCTGGCGAGCGAGGTCGCCGAGTACGAGAAGGACGTCCACCGGCGTCTGCACATCAAGCCAGGCCTCACCGGCATGTGGCAGGTCTCCGGACGTTCCGACCTGACGTGGGAGGAGAGCGTCCGCCTGGACCTCTACTACGTCGAGAACTGGTCCATCACGGGCGACCTGATGATCATGTGGCAGACCGTCAAGGTCGTGCTCAAACCGGTCGGCGCGTACTGATGTCAGGACTTCTGTCGGTGATGCCCCCAAAGCGAGGGGTGTCCTGCGAAAAGAGGACAAATCCCCTTCCAGAGGGGGCAACACTTCGATACAGTCGTCACCATCACCGCCCGCAGTCACACGGCGAGTCACCCGAAAACGGCTCGATCGCACAGCTGCTCACCGGCGAGACCCGCACACCCGAACCCTCCCGCGACGCACTGCAGCGACGACTTACCCGAGCCGTCGGCGCATCACGTCCGGCACCGTGCGCGCCTCGCCACGATTCCCGCACTCCGGCACCCGTCCGGTCGCGGAACACCCGAACCCGGGCGCGCCTTCGTCGCCCGACCGCTCACGACCGCTCACCCGAATCAGCGATCGTCTGCAGCGCCCACATGAGAACACAAGGACCGGCATGACCCGAACTGCCCCCATGACTCAGCCCACGGAAGACCCCGACGTCGCCGAGCGGTACTCCGACATCGTCGCCCGTCTCGCCGGTGCACAGAAGAAGCGGACGCGAGGCGCTCCGGCGTACTCGATCTACGTCAACCGCAAGGCGGGTCGCTACCTCGCCGCGGCGGCGTACCAGCTCGGTCTCACGCCGAACATGGTCACCGTGATCAGCGCGGTCTTCACGTTCAGCGGCATCATCATGCTCGCGACCCTGCCCCCGACCATCGGTCTCGGTGTCGGCGTGTGGCTCTGTCTCGCGATCGGGTACGCCTTCGACTCGGCCGACGGCCAGGTCGCGCGACTGCGCGGCGGCGGATCACCGTCCGGTGAGTGGCTCGACCACGTCATCGATGCGACGAAGATCTCGTCCCTCCACCTCGCCGTCCTCATCAGCGCGTTCCGGTTCTTCGAGCTGCCGACCCCTGCGCTACTGCTCATCCCCATCGGCTACTGCGTCGTGGCGGCCGTCGCGTTCTTCGCGATCATCCTCAACGAGCAGCTCAAGCGTGTCTACGGTGCCGACCCGGCTCCGGAGAACGGCCACAGCACCATCCTGCGCTCGCTGCTCGTCATCCCGACCGACTACGGCTTCCTCTGCCTGATCTTCGTGCTCCTGGGTGCCCCGCAGGTGTTCTTCGCCGCCTACACCCTCATGTTCCTCGCCAACGCCGGCCACCTGCTGCTCGCGTCGGTGAAGTGGTTCCGTGACATGGAGCGGCTCGGCTCGGTCGGGACCGCGTCCGGCGGCCAGCCCGTCGCGCTCGGCCGGTGACCGCCATCGACGCATCGGAGACCACCCTGGACGCTCACGAGCTCGCCGGCACCTCGGCCACCGATGCCGGTCAGACGGTCCTCATCGCGAATCCGTCGGGCGACGTCTACGGGTCGGACCTGCAGATGCTCGAGAGCATCAGCGCGTTCGTCGGGCGCGGGTACCGGGTGATCGTCGCCCTCCCCGCCGACGGCAAGCTGGTCCCGAGGTTGCTCGCCCGCGGCGCGGAGGTCCGGTTCGTCCCCTTCCCCGTCTTGCGGCGGGCCAACGCCTCGCTGGGCGGCGTCGCCTCGCTCGCGATGGAAGGCCTGCGCTCCGTCCGCTTCCTGCGGAGGGTCATCGAGGAGATCGCGCCGACCGCGGTCTACGTCAACACGGTGACGCTCCCATGGTGGATCCTCGCCGCACGTCTGACGCGCACACCGGTGGTCTGCCACGTGCACGAGGCGGAGACCACGGACGGCAGGCTGGTCCGGTTCGCCCTGAACTCGCCGCTGATCCTCGCAGACGCGCTCATCGTCATCAGTCGCGCAGCGGTCGAGGCGACCACCACGGCCGCACCCGGGCTTGCCCGGAAGGTCCGCCTCGTCTTCAACGGCGTCGCAGGCCCCGACGTCGATCCCACGCCGGCGCCGATCGGCTCCGAACCGCATCGACTCGCGATCGTGGCCAGGCTCTCCCCACGCAAGGGGCCCGACATCGCCCTCGACGCGGTCGGGATCCTGCGCCGTGCCGGGCGCGATGTGCGGATCGAGATCGCGGGCACGCCGTTCGAGGGGTACGAGTGGTTCGAGCAGCAGCTCCGGGACCGTGCCGACCAACCGGACCTCCGTGGCGCGGTCACCTTCTCCGGCTACGTCTCCCCGATCTGGCCGGCGTTGGAGCGCGCGCACCTCGTCGTCGCCCCCTCGCTCCGGGAACCCTTCGGCAACGCCGTGGTCGAGGCCCAGCTGGCGCTGCGACCCGTCGTCGCATCAGCAGCGCTCGGTCATCTGGAGAGCATCGAGGACGGCGCGACCGGCCTGCTCGTGCCGGCGGGTGACGCCGAGGCCATGGCCGCAGCGGTCGCCGAGCTCCTCGACGATCCGGACCGGAGCGCACGGATCGCCGACCGGGCCCGCCGCTCGGCGCAGGAGCACTTCTCCCCGGAGCGCTACCGATCCGAGATCATCCAGGTGGTCGAGTCCGTCCGGCGCGTCCGCGTCTGACGGCGGGGTCACCGACCGGCCGACGCAACGACCACAACACGAGGAACGGCCCCTGGCATGCCAGGGGCCGTTCCTCGTGTCACCTGGACTCGCGCCCGATCAGGCCCCGAAGAACTCGTCGACCAGGCGGCGCGTGCTCTGGATGTTCTGCCGGCTGGAGGCGCCGAACACCATCGACTCGATGTTCGGCTGCTCGGAGAGCCATTCGATCGCCTCGCGCGGCGGGATCGCGCCGGACGCGTAGACGGACATCGCGACGGCACGGAACCGACGCTCCTCGAGCACCCGCTGGTAGCCCTCGATCCCTCCCGACATGCGGAAGCCGATCTTGTTGATGTTCGAGCACACGATCGGGTTCTCGAGGCCGGCCTCGTCCAGGGCGTCGAGCAGCAGGGGCAGGTTCATCGTGATGAACCCGGGCTGCGCGTGGTACTTCGTGCGCACGTGGTGGTCGAAGATGGCGAACGCGTCCTTGAAGCCGAGGCCGAGCAGGAGGTCCACGACGACGTTCTGCAGCCAGATCACCGGCGTGTCGACGCCTCGGAACATCGCCATCTCGGCGTCGATGAGCAGCGTGATGATGCCCTCGACGTCCTTC
The DNA here is from genome assembly GCF_014841195.1 of Plantibacter sp. CFBP 8798. Classification (NCBI taxonomy): domain Bacteria; kingdom Bacillati; phylum Actinomycetota; class Actinomycetes; order Micrococcales; family Microbacteriaceae; genus Plantibacter; species Plantibacter sp. CFBP 8798. The sequence continues at coordinate 1,176,279 of NZ_JACYTS010000001.1, read as the reverse complement.
GTGGCGAACGCCTTGCCGCCACGCAGGGCGGCGTTCATGAGGCCCTCCTCAGGCAGGAAGCGCTTGAGCGCGCCGAGCATGCCGTTCTCCGTGACGGCGTCCGCGTACTTGTGCGCGTACGGCATGCACGGTTGGAACGTGAAGTCGGCGTACCGCGTCGGGTCGAGCCGCACCCGCTCCGCGACCTCGGCGATCCGGTCGTGCGTGGTGCACATGAACGAGGTGATGCCCTCGTCGTACGCGACGTCGAGCACGTCCATGATCGCGCCGGTGTCCTGGAAGCGCATGGCCTGGGCGCGCGCCTTCTCCTCCGACATGTGGTTGACGCCGAAGAACTGGTTGTCTCCGAACAGGAGCCGGGGAAGCTTCGGGGCAGCGGTCGCGGCCGCGCCGGTCTGGGTCTCTACGCTCGTCGCCATGGGAGGAGGCCTTTCTTCTTCGCGACGGGAGCGGGTGCGGCCGTCGCGGCTCGGGTGGACGGGCCTGCCGCCGCGTCGATGGTGAGGAGTTCGAGGACGTGGTCGGTGGCGGCCGCGCTGGTGAAGGAGTTCGTCCCCAGCACGGCGCCCTCGACGACCCGGGTGACGAAGTGGTCCAGCTGTGCGCTGTACTCCTCGCCGCGCAGGTAGTACCAGACCTCGTCGGTGAGCTCGGTGGTGTACTTGACGTTCCAGCCGGTCTCGTAGCCCTCGATCTCGGGCGCGGTGTCGCGCAGGTAGACCTGGCATTCCTGCCGGTCCGCGTGGATACGACCGGCGGTCCCGGTGATGGTGATCTGCGTGGTCATCTTGCGGTAGGACTCGTCCGACCAGTTGACGGAGAGCTGCGCGCTGACGCCGGCGTCGAAGAACAGGGTCGAGAAGACCTCGTCCTCGGTGTGCTCGGAGAACACGCTGCCGAGGACCGTGCCGCCGACGCCGATCGGCTCGCCGGCGTACCAGGTGAGGAGGTCGACCGGGTGGGCGGCGTAGTCGTACAGGCAGCCACCACCCTCGTTGCGGTTGCTCCGCCAGGTGGAGCCGCGCGACTTCAACACGACGGGACCGTAGGCCTCCGCCTGGATGTGCGTGACGCGACCGATGGCACCGAGGTCGAGCAGACGCTTGACCTCGCGGAACGCACCCACGAAGCGGTTGTGGTACCCGACCTGGGTCACGACGCCGCGACGCTCGGCGAGTGCGGCGAGTTCATCGGAGTCGGCCGCGCTCAGGCTGAGCGGCTTCTCGCAGAAGATGTGGAGACCGCGCTCGAGCACCGACTTCACCATGGGTGCGTGGAACTTCGTCGGCGTCGCGATGATGACCGCGTCGAGCTCGACCGCGGCCAGCATCTCGTCCACCGAGGTGAAGGTCTTGAGGCCGGTGTACTTGCCGAGGACGTCGAGGATGTAGCCGGTCGAGTCGACGACCGCATCGACGCTCACCCACGGGTGGGCCTTGATCATGGCGAGGTGGGAGAGGCCCATCTTGCCGAGACCGATCACGCCGACCCGCACTCGGGCTGTCTCGATGGGCACTTCCGCGGCCGGGGCGTTCGTTTCAGACACGTGCGACACGTGCACCTCCAAGGTAGGTCTGCAGGACGGTTTCGTATTGGCCGGCGACGTGCTCCCAGGTGAACTCCTCGGCGTGCCGCGCGGACGCGGCGGAGGACAGGGCGGCACGGCGGGCGGGGTTCTGGAGCAGCTCGCCGATCCGTGCGGCGGCATCACGGGCGGTGGTGAAGTAGAGGGCGCCGTCGCCGGCGACCCATCGGTTGTACGGGTTGTCGTGGGCGATCACGGCGTTCCCGGCGGCCATCGCCTCGACGAGCGAGGGGTTCGTGCCGCCCACGGTGTGCCCGTGGAGGTAGCCCAGCGCGTGGAATCGGAGGGCGGCGAGCTCCTCGGGGTCGTAGACCGACCCGACGAACGCGACCTCGTCACTCGCGGCGTCGACGACCGCGCGGTGGTACGGGTCCGTCTCCGGGGTGTAGGTGCCGAAGACGGCGAGGGTGACGCCACGTCGTTCGGCCGAGAACGCCTGCACGAGCTCCAGGATCGTGTTCTCCGGGATCGGGCGGCAGATCAGCGTCAGGTACTCCCCCGGCGTCAGCCCGTGAGCCGTCAGCGGAGCGACGGGTGCCGAGTCGACCCGGTGTGCGCCGTAGGTGATCGTCGTCAGCTTCGACCGCTTCGCCTTCTTCGCGAGGTAGGTCTCGATCTCGGGGTGGTCGGCGATGAGCGTGTTCCCGACCCAGCACGCGATGCGTTCGTTCACGTAGAGGATCGCCTGCTTCATGAAACCCCAGCGCGCCCGTGACCATTCGATGCCGTCCATGTTGATGACGTTCGGGATGCCCTTGAGGCGCTGCAGGACGTTGAAGACGGCGGTGTTGTAGCCGAACGTGAGGCAGACGTCGTCGAACCGCGAGGCGTGTCTGATCGACTTCAGGTCGAACAGGGAGGTGCCCTTCCACCCGTCGGGGCCGACGGGGATCGTCACGCGTTCGATGCCGCGCCACTCGTCCTCGACTATCGGTCCGTCGCCGTCGGACTGGCAGTAGACGATGACGCGCCACCCCTGATCCCGGAGGAAGACGGCGATGTTCTCGGCTGCCGTCTCGAACCCGCCGTAGGCCGCCGGGATCCCGTGCGTGCCGAGGATGCGAACCGTCGGCTGCCACTGACGCCGTGCAGCGTTGTCCCCCATCGAGCTTCTCCTCATCGCTCCAGGCGCCGTTCGGGCGGCGCGGACACGAAGCGTGTCTCGGCTGGAATGCTGAAGAGCCTACCGCCCAACATTCGTCGGAAAACGGGAAAATCGCGCCCTGCGTACCCCCAAAGACAGGGGTAGTGATGACCCTCGAACCGCTACCGCGTGAGGGCTTCCACGGCGGCGCCGAACCGCTCGACCGAGCGCTGGACGGACCGCAGGGTCGTCCGGTGCGCCCGCTTGCCGAGGTTGTGTCCGTCGGCGATGTCGAGCGGGTCGACGTCGCTCCCGAATCGCGCGAACAACCCGGTGCGCTCCGGCTTCGGAGCAGGAGCGAGACCGCGACGGGCGTTGAGCAGGGCCGCCAGGTCGGACAGACGCTGATCGGCCGTCGTGCCGGCACCGGGGCGCCAGGTGGCGATCGCCTGGTCGGGCGCTTCGGCGAGCGCTGCCGCCTCGCGGAGGGTGAAGACCTTCGAACGGGCCTCGGGAGAGAGTTTGGCGAGGGCGGAGCGCTCGGCGCGGCTCGCGGTCAGCACGAGCCCCGCACCACCGATCATCGACTTGGTGACGCGGCGTGCACGATGAGCTGCCGCCTTCGGTCCCTCCGACGGCAGGCCGAGGACCGCGGCCGCGTCAGCGCACATCTCGTGCCCGCGACTGACCTCGATGCCGGCGCTCGAGCAGACGAGGCGGTCGAAGCCGGGAATGGTCGAGAGTCGGGCTTGGAGGAGCTGTTCCGCGAGCGGGGAGCGACAGACGTTGGCACTGCACACTACGAGGATCCGCGCCATGACGTCCTTCGGTTTTCGCTCGGGGGAAGAATTCCGACAATCGTAGCGTGAGCACTGCACCCCCTTCACCGAAGCGGTCCGAGGCCTCCGTGAACCCCGTCGAACGGGGGTCATCCGCGGGGGTGGACACCCTCGGACTGGGGGTCATCAAACAGCCCGTACCCCCCTGAGTGGGGGCGTCTTTCCCCTGATAAACCCGAAAATCGTCGGTACGCTGAGGTGTTGGGTGTCAACAAACCAGGGGGAGTCAGATGGATCTCGGCGACTACATCGCAACGCTGCGCAAGCAGTGGATCGTCATCGTGGTGCTCGCACTCGTCGGCGCGACCGGAGCCTACGTGTTCGCACAGACGATGGCACCGCAGTACCGTTCCACGACGAGCGTGTTCGTGACCACCGAGGCCGGCAACTCCACGACCGAACTGGTCCAGGGATCCACGTACGTGCAGAACCTCGTGCAGTCCTACGCCGTCCTCGCGTCCTCCCCGATCGTGCTCGAGCCGGTCATCAACGAGCTCGGCCTCGACATGAGTGTCCAGGACCTCGCGGAGTCGGTCAGCGCCGATGCGCCCCTCAACACCGTGATCGTCGAGATCTCCGCGGTGTCGACCAGTGCCGAGCAGGCGCAGAGCATCGCGGCGGCCGTAGCGAACTCCCTGTCCTCCGCGGTGGACGGCATCTCCCCGAGGGACGATCAGGACCGCCCCGCCGTCCAGCTCACGATCATCGCACCGGCCAAGCTCCCCATCTTCGCCTTCGCGCCCAACACCAAACTCCTCGTCGCCGGCGGCGGACTCGGCGGCCTGCTGATCGGCGTGCTGTACGCCTTCGGCCGGGAGCTCCTCGACACGAGGATCCGGTCGCTGCGCGAGCTGCAGCAGGTCTCCGACACCCCCGTCCTCACGACGGTCGCCCGCACGCGGAAGGGTGAGCTGCCGACGCAGGCGATGATGCGGAACCCGAACGGCATGATCGCCGAGGGCTTCCGGAGTCTCGCGACGAACCTCAGTTTCGCCGACGTCGACGAACGGATCACCTCCGTCATCGTCACCTCCGCACTCCCCGGTGAGGGCAAGAGCACCGTCGCGCTCGGCCTCGCCCTCGCGATGACCGAACGCGCACCGCGCGTCCTCCTCATCGACGCCGACCTCCGCCGCCCCTCGATCGCCGGCTACACGCAGATCGAAGGCGAGGTCGGACTGACCAGTGTCCTCGTCGGCGACATCACCCTCGAGGAGGCCGTGCAGCCCTGGGGTCGGGGCAACCTCGACGTCCTCGCCTCCGGTGGGGTGCCGCCGAACCCGAGCCAGCTCCTCGCCTCCGACGCGATGCGCCAGCTGGTGGACCGCGCCAAGGAGTCGTACGACTTCGTCATCATCGACACCGCGCCGATCATCCCGGTCACCGACCCGCTCTGGCTCACGCACATGACCGACGGTGCGATCGTCGTGTCCCGGTACAAGTCCACCCGCCGCCAGCAGCTCCACCGCGCGCTCGAGACGCTCGACGGCGCGAACGCCCGCACGATCGGGCTGGTCCTCAACGGCCTCAAGCAGGACGAGACGAGTTCCTACTACCGCTACAACTCGTACCGGTTGGCTCCCGACGCCGGTGCGCTCGGCCCCGCCGCGACGGGAACGGCCGCCCCCGCGGCGAACGACTCGGCGCGCACGCCGTCCATGGCCGGCCGCTGAGCCGCTGCCCGACGACGCGCCCGAAGGGACCGACGAACGATGCCAACACCCGCTCGCCTGAGCCATCCCCGCGCCAGGCTGTACGAGGTCGTCCGCACCGCGCACCTCGAACGCGCCCGTGAACTGGCGCCTGCGAGCATCGTCTACCGTCGTCGCCGCTACGACTTCGATCCGAGCGTCGCTCCGGGCGTCGAGCTCGTCCAGGCCGAGCCGATGGCCGCAGCACGGCTGCTCGTCCGCTCCGGCGTGACCGCGCTCGAGGTCAACGAGCCGCTCCAACTGTCCTCCGCCATCGCCACGCTCAGCACCCTGCTCGCCCTCGACCTGCGAGGACGCCTCCGGGGAACACGGCCGCTCGTGGTGACGTACGCCATCGAGAACCTCGACCCGATGTCCGCCCGTCCCGCCCGCCTGCGGTCCCGCGTCAAACTCCGGGCGCAGCGATGGGCCGCCGGTCGGGTGTGGCGTCGTCTCGACCGGATCGTCTACGGGACGACGGGGGCCCGCGATCTGCACGCCCGGGTCCTGCCCCTGCGACCCGACCTCGAGTCCACGGTCATCGAAGCCCTGCCCGCGCCCATGCCGGCGCGGAGCGAGGTCGTCCGGGACCCTCTGCAGATCGTCTTCCTCGGGGCCCTCGTCGGGCGGAAGGGATTCCCCCTGCTCGTCGACGCGTGGTCGACCGTCCTGCAGCGCGAACCGCGCGCCTCCCTCGTCATCCTCGGCTCCGGCGAGCTCGAGCCCGCGGCGGCCGCACTCAGCGACCGCCACCCGTCGGTCACCTTCCACCGCGACCCGGCACGCTCCGTGATCTTCGACACCCTCGCCGCGAGCCGCACGCTCGTCCTGCCGTCCCAGCCGCGTCCCGACTGGCGCGAGCAGGTCGGCCTGCCGATCGTCGAGGGCCTCGCCGCCGGCTGCCTCGTGGTGACCACGACGGAGACGGGCATCGCCGGCTGGCTGGACGAGCACGGCCACCGGGTCGTCGAGCCGGGGGACGACGCGGTGGCACTCGCCGAGGCCATCCTCGCGACGATCGCCAGCACCCGGACCCCGGAGGACGTGCTCGCGGACCTTCCCGCCCGTGACGGCCGTCTTGCCGCCGACACCTGGCTGTTCCGTGACGCCGGCGGTGATCGCTGATGGCGCGCGGCAGGGGCGGCATCTGGGCCTCCGTCAGCCAGACGGCCATCGCGAAGATCTTCGTGATGGGGCTCTCCGGCGTCCTCGGCATCTTCACGAGCCGGATGATCATCGAACACTTCGGCTCCGGCGCCTACGCCCAGTACGGGCTGTTGACGAGCCTGCCGGCCCTGCTGCCGTTCGCCGACCTCGGCATCGCCGCCGTCGTCATCAACGCCATCGCCGGATCCGACGACCCGAAGCGCGACCTGCAGGTGCGGCGTTCGATCGTGACGGCGTTCCGGATCCTCACCGTGTCGGGCGCGGTCATCATGCTCGTCGCCATCCTCATCACCGTCCTCGACCTGTGGCCGGCGATCCTCGGCAACGGCCTCGCACCCGACGGCGGCAGCGTCGCGGCGTTCCTCTGCCTCGCGACGTTCGGACTCGTCCTGCCGATGACCGTCGGTCAACGCATCCTCATCGGGGTCGGCAAGACGAGCACCCAGGTCGCGACGCAGGCGATCGCCGCTCCGGCGATCTTCCTCGGCGTGTGGCTCTTCGTCGTCACCGGGTTCGACGGCGGCTCCTTCGTCGCCGTCCTCTCCTACGCCGCGAGCGGGATCGTCGCCGCCGTCTGCCTGGTACTTGCCGCGCGCTCGATCAGCCCGCAGGTCTGGCAGGCGATGAAGGAGGTGCCGAGGCTCCGCAGCGCTCCGGGCGTCCCCGCGTTCGCCCTCGCCTGGCCGATGGTCGTCCAGATGATCGCGTTGCCCATCGCCATGCAGACCGACCGCTTGCTGCTCAGCCACCTGACGACCGGACCGGAACTCGCCCAGTACAACCTCGCGACCCAGCTCTTCGGCCTCGTCATCCAGACGATCGGTGCGGCCGGGCTGGCGCTGTGGCCGATCTACGCGAAGGCGCGGTCCGCGAAGCGCGTCGAATCGCCACTCGTCCCGACGCTGTGGTTCCTCGGCGGCGGGCTCGCCCTCGCGGTCGTCCTCGCGGCGATCTCCCCGTGGATCGCCGGGTTCGTCTCCGACGGCGAGATCACCCTCGGTTGGCCGATCCTCGTCTCCTACGTCGTGTTCGTCGCCCTCCAGGCCGCGAAGTACCCGGTCGGGATGTACATGACGGACGCGAAGGGCCTCCAGTTCCAGGTCCTCCCCATCCTGTTCATGGTGCCGCTCAACCTCGGCCTCTCCTGGGTGCTCATCCCCGTCCTCGGGGCCGCAGGTCCCATCGTCGGATCCGCGGTCGCCGTCGCGATCTGCCAGGTCGTCCCGAACCTCTGGTACGTCCAGCGCGACCTCGCGAAGCGACGCCGGCTCGCTGCGGAAGCGGAGCCCGTCGATGTCGCTCAGTGACCCGAAGACGAACCTGGCCCCGAAGACGAACGCGGGCCCGAAGGCCGCCGCCGTCCCGCGGTGGCGCGCGGCGCGGCCCCGTCCCGCGTCACCCGGCGTCGTCGGAGCACCCGCGGACGAGCGGCTCGAACCGCTCCCCGTCCTCCGACCACCGACCGATCCGACCATGGCGACGGTCCACCGCATCATCGCCATCGTGTTCCTCGTGCTCCTCGGCGCTCGCCTCCAGGTCTTCCAGGGCTTCACCGTGGGCTTCGGTGTGGCCCTGATCCTGCTCCCCCTCTGGGTGGGCGAGCTCCGGAGGTACCGCGGCGGGGTGGTCCTGCTCCTCGGAGGGGTCGCTGCAGCGGTGTCGGGGCTCTGGCTCACGGCCGCCATGGCCGACGACCACCAGACCGGCCAGGGCGTCGCCATCGGCGCGACCATCGTGCTCCTCGGCCCGCTCGTGTCGGTCGCGTGCATCGTCTGGACCCGGACGGTGCTGACGCCGTCGCACATCATCGTGTTCTACGGCCTCGGGCTGCTCGTCCGTGCCGTCATCGCCGGCCCTGGCGGTACCGCCTACATGTCGAACGTGTGGAAGTTCCAGTACTCGGTGCCGTTGACCGTGATCCTGCTCGGACTGGCCCTGGCCACCCGCCGCCGTTGGATCGAGGTCGCCGTCGTGGCCGCGCTCGCAGCCGTGTCGATCCTCAACGACTCGCGGTCGCTGTTCGCGATCCTGCTCCTGACCCTCTGCCTCGTCGCCTGGCAGATGCGCTCCGCCGGCAAGAGCCGCAAGGCGTCGACCGCCCGGGTCATCATCGGGATCGGCATCGCCGCGGCGTTCGTGTTCAACATCGGCCAGGCCCTCCTCCTCGACGGGGTGTTCGGCGCGGAGACCCAGAGCCGCACGGTCGCGCAACTCGACCAGTCGGGATCCATCCTCCTCGGCGGACGACCGGAGCTCGCCGCGACCGCCGCCCTCTTCCTCCACCAGCCGACTGGGTACGGGAGCGGCACCTACGCCTCCCTGAGCGACGTGCTGGTCGCCAAGACCGGCATGGCCTCCATCGGGTACGACCCGAACAACGGCTACGTCGAACGCTTCATGTTCGGGACCGGGTTCGAGGTCCACTCCACCATCGGCGACCTCTGGGTCCGCTTCGGCCTCATCGGGCTCGCCCTGGCCGTGCTGATCGCCTGGCTGACCATCTACGGCCTCGGGCACGGCATCGCACGACGCAACGCGAGCGCTGTCGTCATCTTCCTGGGGGTGCGGACCTGTTGGGACCTCTTCTTCAGTCCGCTCTACAGTTCCGTCCCGACGCTCACCCTGTTCCTGGGGCTCGCCCTCATCCTGAAGGTCGGCACCGACGGCCCGACGGCGGGACGACCCCCGGTCCTCGCGTCCGAGCACCGCCGGGGAGGCACAGCATGACCGGACCCGTGCGTTCACCCGAGCGGATCGGCATCGTCGTCGTGAACTACGGCGACCCCGCACTCCTCGAGCAGAACCTCGCGACCCTGACCCGCGCCGTACCCGGCCTCCGGACCGTCGTCGTCGACAACTACTCCTCCCCTGCCGCACGCGACGCCGTCACGCGGCTCGCCGACGCGGAGCGCTGGGATCTCCTCCTGCCCGACGACAACCTCGGGTTCGGTGCCGGTATGAACCTCGGCGTCGCCCGGGCGATCGGACTCGGCGTCGAGCAGGTGCTGCTCCTCAACCCGGACGCATCCCTCACGCCCGAGGCGCTCGACGTGCTCTCGCATCGTTGCGCTGAGCAGCCGATGACGATGCTCGCTCCGCGGATCGAGCGACCGGACGGCAGCCTCTGGTTCGACGGGGTGGATCTGTACCTGCACGACGGGACGATCCGATCGCGGAGACGACGCGAGGACCACCCAGGGGCAGCCGTGGCGCCCTGGTTGAGCGGCGCCTGTCTCATGCTGAGCGTGGAACTCTGGGCGCGCACCGGCGGCTTCCACGACGCCTACTTCCTCTACTGGGAGGACGTCGACCTGTCGCACCGAGTGGTCGCCGTCGGCGGTTCGCTGGCCGTCGTCGAGGAGGCCACCGCGGTCCACGACGAAGGCGGCACCCACGACCGCTCGGACGCCGCCTCGGCGCGTGCCAAGTCGACGACCTACTACTACTTCAACATCCGGAACCGACTCCTCTACGCGGCCGAGCACCTCCCACCGGCCGAGGTGCGGGCCTGGAGACGCTCGACCATCCCCGTGGCCTGGTCCGTGCTCCTGCAGGGAGGTCGTCGGCAGTTCCTCAGCACCCGCAGCCCGCTCCGTGCGGGTGTCCGCGGGGTCGTCGACGGGCTCCGGCTCTCGAAGGCCGCCGCGCGCGGTCGCTGACGAACACCGTCGCTTCGGTATCGTCCGCGACACCTGGACGCCTCCCCGCACGAACGAACGGCCGGTCATCCCGAATGGCGACCGGCCGTTCATCCGCGGTGGACTAGACCGTCGGCTTGACGAGGTACTCGTCGAACCGGGCGATGATCGGGCCGTTGGTCGCGGTGCCCGAGATGTACTGGTTCAGTCCGACCGTGCCGGCCGCCTGCAGCGCGGCCGTCGAGTCGACGCTCGTCAGCTGCCAGTTCGTCGGTTCGGTCGTGCCGGCCGCCCAGACCTTCGCCCGCACCGTGGTGGGCGAGGTGCCGAACACCTGCAGGCGGACCTGCAGCTGCTGGCCGGGGACGTACACGAGGTCGGCGATGTTGACCGCGGACAGCGTGGTCCCGCCCTGCAGGAGCTGCAGCTGCACCCCGCTGTTCGAGCGGATCCAGACGCGCGCCGCGTAGTTCGCCGAACCGACCTGACGGCCGATCACGGAGACGTAGTTGCCGCCGCCGGTCGGTCCCTGATCGAACGAGACCTTGACGCTGCTGTCGGAACTCGTCTGGCTCACGCCGTTGAGCGTGGTGGCCCGGGTCTGGCCGGCCGGGGTCGTGATCACGGCCTTGCCGTCGGCGAGGCTGAACGCGGACGGGTTGTTCGCCGGTGTCCAGGCGCCACCCGCCTCGGCCGTCCCCCACCCGGCACCGGCCGGACGCTCGAAGGCGTCCTGCGCGGTGGCCGGGGTGACCGGGGGCACGACGACCGTTCCGGCCACGGTGACCTGCTTCTGGGTCACCGCGGTGGCACCGGCGTTGTCGGTCACGGTCAGCGTCACCGTGAAGGTGCCGTCGGCCGCGTACGTGTGGCTCGCGGTCGCTCCGGTGGCGGTGGCCCCGTCTCCGAAGTCCCAGGCGTACGCGGTGACGGTGCCGTCGGTGTCGGTGGATCCCGACCCGTCGGTCGTCAGGGCGAGGCCGGTCACGCTCGTCGTGAAGGCGGCGGTCGGTGCGACGTTCGGCGGCGGCGCCTGCACCGTGACCGTGCTGGTCTTGGTAGCGGAGGCTCCCGCGTTGTCGGTCACGGTGAGCTTCACCGGGTAAGCACCGGCGGCCGCGTAGGCGTGGCTCGTGGTGACACCCGTCCCCGAGGCGCCGTCTCCGAAGTCCCAGACGAAGGACGCGATGGAGCCGTCCGAGTCGGTCGACGTCGAAGCGTCGAAGGAGGCGGTCAGGAACGTCGCCGCCTGCGTGAACGCCGCGGTGGGCGGCACGTTCGCCGGCGGGGCCGTGACCGAGCCGGAGGGCTGCGCGATCAGGTTGCCGAAGCGCGTCACGACGGTGCCGCCGGTGGCGGTCCCCGAGATGTACGAGCGGAGGCTCACCGAGCCGGCCGCCTGCAGCGATGCGGTGCTGTCCGTGGCCGTGAGCTGCCAGGCCGCGGGCTCCGTGGATCCGATCGCCCAGACCTTCGCCTTGAGCTCGGTCGGCGAGGTCCCGACGGCCTGGAAGCGGACCTGCAGCTGGGTGCCGGGCAGGTAGGTCAAGCCGTCGATGTTCACCGCCTTGAGGATCGTGTTGCCGTTCATCAGCTGCAGCTGCACGCCCTGGTTGTTCCGGATCCAGATCCGCGCGGCGTAGTTGTCGGCTCCGACGACGCGGCCCATGACCGAGGCGTAGTTTCCGCCACCGGTGGAGCTCTTGTCGAAGGACAGGCGGACCTGCGTCTCGGTGTCCGTGGCGCCGACCGTGGTCAGCTTGGCGGTCCGGGTCAGGCCGACCGCGGTCGAGATGAGACCGCTGCCACCTGCGACGGAGTAGTTGGACGCCGCATCGAGGGTCCAGGCCCCTCCCACATCGGCGGAACCCCATCCGCCGGTGACCGAGCGGGCGAAGGTGTCCTTCGCCAGCACGGTCGCCGCGGGCGGAGCGACGACGGTTACGGACTGCGAGGTCGTCGTGCTGGCCCCACCGTTGTCGGTGACCGTCAGCGCGAGCGTGTACGTCCCGCCGGCGGCGTAGGCGTGAGCGGCCGTCGCACCGGTGCCGGTCGCGCCGTCACCGAAGTTCCAGGCGTACGAGGCGATGGTGCCGTCCGGGTCGCTCGACGCCGAGCCGTCGACCGTGACCGTGAGGCCCGTCGCGGTCGGCGTGAACGCGGCCACCGGCGGCTGGTTCACGGGGACGGTCGTGACGACCGCCTGGCTCGTCTCTCCGAGGAGCCCCTTGTCGTCGGTCACCGTCAGGTGCACGGTGAACGAGCCGGCGGCGGCGTACGTGTGGCCCGGGTTGACGCCGGTCCCGGTCGTGCCGTCGCCGAAGTCCCAGGCGTACGAGGCGATCGTGCCGTCCGTGTCGACGGAGGCGCTGGCGTCGAACTGGACGCCCAGCGCGTTGACCGCTGCGGTGAACGACGCCGTGGGGGCGACGTTCGGTGCGACGACGGTCGCCGGGTGCTGCAGTGTCCCCGTGCCGCCGCGGTTGTCGGTCACGGTGAGGGTCACCGTGTAGGTTCCGGCTGCCGCGTAGGCGTGGTCGGCCGTCACCCCGGTGCCGGTGGTGCCGTCGCCGAAGTCCCAGGCGTAGGTCGCGATGGTCCCATCGGTGTCGACCGAGCTCGAAGCGTCGAAGTGCGCGGTGAGGTCGGTGTTCGTGACGGCGAAACCGGCGGTCGGAGCGACGTTCGGCAGGATGCCCAGGCCGAGGTCGTGGTGCTGGGTGACCTGCGCCGACGTGAGCGGCTGTGCGTAGACGGCCACCTCGTCGATGCGTCCGCTGAACGTGCCGGCGGTCCCGCCCCACGTCGTGTCGGAGCCCACACGCCAATACCCGGTGTAGTCCTGGGCGCTCGTCTGCGGGTTGGTGCCCTGGAGGACACCGTCGACGTAGAGCTTCATGCCCGCCGAGGACTGCTCGGCCACCACGTGGTGCCAGGCGCCGTCGTTGAACGCGGCGGGCGTCGTGATCGTGTTGGTCTGGCCCGTCCAGGTCCCGAAGGTCAACTGACCGCCGTTCTCCATGTAGACGTGTCGGTCGTAGCCGCCCGATCCGCCCTGCTGGTTGGCGCCGAAACCGATGATCTTCCCGCCGTTGGTGGTCGTGGTGTTGAACCACGCCTCGAGCGCGTAGCTCGTCGGGTTGGAGTAAGCGGTGTCGCTGGCGACACCCGAACCATCGGGACCGAACTGTGCGGAGCGGTTCCCGGCGACGCCGGCGAGCGCACCGTTCTGGTCCTTCGCGACGGCACCGTAGTAGGTCGCCGGGCCGTCGTTCCGGCCGGAGTCCTTCGCCGTGGTGCCGGTCGTCTCATCGAAGCGCCAGTAGGACGTGGGGTCGAGGTTGAACACCGCGGCACCGTATGCGTCGGTGGGAGCGGCCGGGACCGGCGAGGTCCGGCCGGAGGCCACGTAGTGGTTCACGATTGTGTCGCGGTCGAGGACCGTCGGGTAGATCGCGGTGTCGTCGATGGCGCCGGCGAAGTAGTCGCTCGAGCGCGAGCCCGGCCAACCACCGAGGTTGTCGCCGCCGACCCGCCAGTAGCCGGTGAAGTCCTGGCCGCTCGTCGTGTCCGTGCGGCTGTCGAGCTTCTTGCCGTCCACGAACAGCTGCATGCCGTTCGCACCGAGCGTTGCGACGACGTGGTGCCACTCGCCGTCGTTGTAGGCCTTCGAGGACTGCACGGTCCGGACGGAGCCCGGGTAGACGCCGAACATCAGGCGCCCGTCGTTGTTCATGAAGATCATGCGGTCGTAGTTGCCGGAGGTCCCGGTGGAGTTCCCACCGAACCCGAGGATCTTGCCGCCGCGGTCGGTGGTGGTCTTGATCCACGTCTCAGCGGTGAAGGTGTTCGGCGCCTTCTGCGCCGTCGTCGTCGAGGCGGCGCTGTCGCTCGTGCCGGCGAACGTCGTCGCGGTCGTGTTCGAGCCGATGATCGCGCCTGCCGTCCCACGCGTCGTGTTGTTCGTGAGCGTCAGGTCGTCGCCCGTGGCCCAGTCGTAGCCGGCGGTGCCGCTGGCTTCGCCGAGCGGCCAGAACGACGTGGGACCGGACGCGAGGACCGCCTGCGCGTACGCGGACGTCGAGCCGTCGGCGGACACGGTCACCGGGACGTTGTCGCTCATCGTCGAGTTGCCGAGCGGGTCGGTCACCTTGACGCGGTAGTTGACGGTCGTCCCCGGTGCGAGGCCGCTGTCGGTGTACATGAGGTTGCTGACCTTCCAGAAGGTCGAGCGGACGGACTTCGTCATGATCGGCGTGGCCGTCTGGTTGTTGCGGATCAGCTCGTACTTCAGGAGTTCGTTGTCGCGGTCGTTGTTCGTCTTCCAGGAGACGCGCACGGTGCCGCTGGCGAGGGAGATCGCGGTGATGGGGAAGGCGCTCCCCTTGAGCTTCGGACCCTCGAGGTTCGGTGCGACCGCCTTCGTCGCGAACCGGACCAGTCCCTGCTGCGACTTGTTGTTGACGGCGAGGAACTCTCCGCCGTAGACGACGTAGTTCGTGCTCGCGGCGACGCTCCACGGACCCTGGTTCTGGTTGGTCGCGGTACCCGGGGTGAAGTCCGGGAACCAGCTCAGGATGCTCGGCGTCGGCTGACCGGCGTAGTTGTAGTAGCCGTACGGGTCTGCCGTGGCCGTGCCGGTGGTGGTCTTCGAGAACGCCAGTGCGTTCTGGAAGGTCCACGGCTGCGTCTGCGGGAAACCGCCGATGTTCCCGCAGTAGTGCGGGTGGCCGGCGATGTAGACGGCGTCGCCGTGAGAGGCGACCGAGTAGGAGTCGCCGTGGCAGTCCTCGACCCAGTTCATGTCGCCGTTCGCCCAGCCGGCGTTGAAGGCACCCTCGAGGTTGCCGCCCGAACCGAAGACGTAGCCGGTCCCGTAGACGTTGTTCGCGTCGCTCGTGAGCGAGTAGATCGCGGCGTTCGCGCCACCGTTGCGGATGAGGCCGTTGACATTCCACGGGAGGAGCGCGCCGGCGGTCGCGTCCACGGCGCCGAGGCCGTAACCGGGATTGCTGCTGCCGTTGAGTGTCGTGAAGGCGCCACCGAGGATCACCTTGGACTGGTCGGGCGCGATCGCGAGGGCGCGGACGACGCCACCCTCGGTGACGGGAGCCCAGGGCAGGAGAGCACCGGCGTTGGTGAACGCAGCCGCTCCCTTGCGGGTCTGGCCGGCCGCGTTGGTGAAGCCTCCACCCACGTACACGGTGCTGTTCGTGGCCGCGACGCTGTAGCCGATGTAGTTGAGGATCGGAGCGAAGGACTTGAGGGCGCCCGTCGCCGTGTCGAACGCGGCGATGCGCGAGCGGTCCTGCCCGTTGACCTTCGTGAAACTACCGACGACGTAGAGGGTCTTACCGTCCGGCGAGGCCGTCACGGCCTTGACCTCGGCGTTGAGGACCGGAGCGAAGGAGTTGATGAGCACGCCGGTGGTGAGGTCGTAGGCGAGCAGGTAGGTGCGGTCGACCTCGCCGACGCCGGCCGCGTTGCCGGCCGGACGGGCCTTGGTGAAGGTTCCACCCGCGTAGACGGTGTTCCCGACGACGACCTGCGACCACACGGTTTTGTTGATCTGCACCGTGGGAAGCGCGTCCGCCGAGACGGTCGACGCCTCGCCTGCGCCCTGGGGGACCGTGTCGGCCACCGCCGGAGCCGCCGTGGCGGTGAACGTGAGGAGCGCGGCGAACACCGCACCGATCACGCCGAGTGCCAGGGGCTTCTTCAGCTTGGACGGGACGCCGCGGGCGTCGTTGCGGCTCGGCGCGTGCGCGCTCGGTCGATCCTGGGATCGCAGAAATCTGGACACGGGTTCTCGGGTTTCGCTGGAGGCGGGCTCGGGGCGCGACAGGGCTCCGCGGACGGGCCGAGGGATGCGATCGTGTTTCGGATCCACGATCGCCGGCCAGGTGCAGGGGTGCCTCGCTCGTGAACCATAACGCGGGGGGCATCAGGGGCGTCACCCCCAAAACAGGTCCGATTTCCCGGGGATCCTGCGGGGGTCAGCGTGGATCCGGATCGGGTCAGCGGGGAGCGGTGACCTGGAACACGGCGGCGGGGACGCCGGCCTGGTAGTCGACGATGATCGTGACGTCGTCCCGCTGCTCGACGGGCACCGTGTACACGAACGTCGCGGTGGCGGTGTCCCCCGCCGCGACCTCCGACTCGAAGGGCACAGCACCGGGTTCGGTGAGGGGCTCCGCGGGCACGCGGTCGGCTCCGGAGTACGCGGTGACCACGACGGTGCTGAGGTCGATGCTCGCATCACTGTCGTTCACGATCGTGACCGTGAACCGGACCGCCGGTCCCGCGGTCTCACCGGGTGCGTTCGCCTCACCGTCGACGGCCTCGAGCGCGCCCAGGCTGACGGTCACGCCGCTGACGATCTCGACCGGTGCGTCGCCGGCGACCGGGTCGCGCTCGGGAAGTGCTTCGGCCGGGTCGGTGATGATCGGACTCGGCGTAGGGGTGCCCGTGATGGCCGGCGGATTCACGACGTCGCCGGTGCCGACACGGTTGGCGTTCACCGCGAACACCACGACCACGGCCACCACCGCGACGACGACCGCTGCGAGCACCGAGATGACGACCGCCCGGCGTCGGCGCCTCGGGTCGGGCGTGCTCGACGTGGGGATCTGCTGCTCTGCTGCCGGCTCGCTCACGCCCGTACCTCTCCTCGACGACGGCCACCCGGCGCTCGATGCCCCGAGTGTACTGCCTCGGCTCCGTGCGCAGCCTCGTCCGGCTCGCGACCTCGGCTGCCGCTCATGTCACAATGGCTCACACCACCCGACGCCTCCCCGATCTCGCAGCGGACCCTCGGATGCCGGAAGGCTCCGACGAACGCCGAGCGCGACCGATGCACCCGAGCACCGACCCCTGGAGGGTTCATGAGCGGACACCTGACCGTCCTGCAGCAGTTCCCCGTGCCACGCCCGACGACGAACCCCTATCTCGTGATGCTTGCCGACCACCTCCGCGCGGTCCCCGGGGTCTCGGTTCAGAACTTCAGCTGGAGGGGCGCGCTCCTCGGGCGGTACGACGCGTTCCACATCCACTGGCCCGAGATCCTCGTGTCGGGACACACCCCGCTGAAGCAGTTTCTCCGTCAGTGCCTCACCGTGCTGCTCGTCATCCGGCTCGCGATCACCCGGACCCCGATCGTCAGGACGGTACACAACGTCGAACTCCCGCAGGGCATCTCGCGGGTCGAGGTCGCGCTGCTCCGCTTCATCGACCGACGCACGGACTTCCGGATCACGCTCAACGAGACGACGACCCTGCCCGAGAACCAACCGTCCCTCCTGATCCCCCACGGCCACTACCGTGAATGGTTCGCCCGTCACCCGCGCGCGGCACAGCAGGACGGTCGGTTCGGCTACTTCGGCCTCATCCGCCGCTACAAGGGTGTCGAGACCCTCATCGAGGCGTTCCGATCCGCGGCGGCCACGACCCGAGGACTCTCGCTCCGCGTCGGCGGCAAACCGTCGACCACCGAACTCGCCGACACCCTGACCGCGCTCGCGGGCGAGGGAGACGACGTCCTCCTCGACCTCCACTTCCTCGGTGACGACGAACTCGTGGACATCGCGACCTCGTCGGAGCTCGTGGTCCTCCCGTACCGATTCATGCACAACTCCGGCAGCACCCTCGCCGCCCTGTCACTGGACCGCCCGGTGCTCGTGCCGGACAACGCCGTGAACCGACTCCTCGAAGCCGAGGTCGGGCCCGGCTGGGTGCATCGGTTCTCCGGTGAGCTCGACGCCGAGGCACTGCTCTCGGCGATGGAGCACGTCCGCGCCTCGGCTCGCGGCCCGGTGACGTTCATCGACCGCGATTGGGACCTCGGAGCCGCACGACACGTCGAGGCCTACCGACGAGCGATCGCCGCGCGACGCGGAACTCCGGCGCCCACGGTCAGGGCCGCGCGATGACCGAGTCGTCCGCCGGCAGGCCCGACGCCCGCACGGCCGAGGTCCGCCTCGTCGTCGGCATCCTCACCTTCCGACGCCCGGCGACCCTCGCCGCGAGCCTGCCGAAGGTGCTGGAGCAGACCCGGTGGCTCCGCGACGCCGACGAGTCCGTCGTGAGCACCGAGGTCCTCGTGATCGACAACGACCCCGCGGCGAGCGCCCGGGAGGTCGCCGGTTCGACGCCCGGCGTCCGCTACGTGGTGGAACCCACACCGGGCATCGCGGCGGCACGGAACCGCGCGCTCTCGGAGGCGGACCAGGCGGAGCTCCTCGTCTTCATCGACGACGACGAGGAACCGGGCGAGCACTGGCTGCTCCCGATCGTCGAGACGTGGCGGGAGACGGGCGCTGCGGCGGTCATGGGCCGCGTGCAGTCGCACCTGCCGGAGGGCACCGACCCGTGGGTCGTCGCGGGTGGGTTCTTCGACCGCGTGCAGCGCACGACGGGCACCGTCATCGGCGAGGCCGCGGCGGGCAACCTGCTCCTGGACCTCGATCAGGTGCGGGCACTCGGCGTGCGGTTCGAGTCGAAGCTCGAACTGGGCGGTGGTGAGGACACGCTCTTCAGCAAACACCTCGTCCGGCGGGGTGGGCGGATCGTCTGGTGCAACGAGTCCGTCACCCACGACTTCGTCGAACGGGACCGCGCGACGAAGCGCTGGGCGTTGCAGCGCGCGTGGAGCCATGGCAACACCAGGATCACGGTGGAGCGGTACTTCGCGGCAGGACGTCGTGACCGGACACGGATCCGCGTCGTCGCGGCGGTCGGCGGTGCCGCTCGGGCCGCGGTCGGTGTGGCACGTTCCGTGTTCGGAACGCTCACCGGCTCGCTCCATCACCGGGCGCGTGGCGCGCGAGCCATCCGGAAGGGCGGCGGCATGTTCGTCGGCGCCTTCGGCGTGGTCTTCCGGGAGTATGCGCGGGACGAGCGGTCATGAGCAGTCTCGGAGCACGACTCAAGGATCGCGTGAAGCGGTCACTGCCGGTCCTGGGCTCGATCATCGAGGTCGAGACGGCCACCCCGACCGTCGTGTTGACCTACGACGACGGTCCGCATCCGGTCGGCACGGACGGCGTCCTCCGATCCCTCGCCGACGCCGGGGCGACCGCCACGTTCTTCGTCCTGCTGAGCAGCGCTCGCCGTCACCCGGAGCTCATCCCGCGGATCACCGCGGAGGGGCACGAGATCGCGTTGCACGGTGTCGACCACCGTCGTCTCACGGCGTTCACCGCCGAGGAGGTCACCCGTCGCACCGTCGACGCGAAGCACGAGCTCGAGGACCTCGCCGGCACGCCCATCCGATGGTTCCGGCCGCCGTACGGCGCGCAACATCTCGCGACCTGGCGCGCCATCCGTCGGGCCGGTCTCGAATCCGTCCTCTGGTCGGCGACCACCTGGGACGCACGTGCGGTGGCCTCCGAGAAGCGCGTCGCCCACGCCCTGTCCGACTGCCGCCCCGGCACGATCCTGCTGGCGCACGACGCCTTCGCCGGCCCGGCCGACGGTGTCGACGACGGGGCCGAGCCCGAGGTCGACCGTGGGGCGCTCATCGCGACCCTGCTCACCGAGTTCCGGGCGCGCGGCTGGGTCGGTCGGTCCCTCGCCGATGCGCTCGTGCAGGGGCGCCCGGTGAAGAGCGCCGTCTTCTCCTCCTGACACTCGGCAGAGCTGCGCGGGGATCGCCCCTGCGCCCCGTCCGGGTGCCACTCGAAAGTGGACTCGGCAAGCGCTGATGACCCTCATAGGCTCGCAAGAGGCCCGATGGATGTGCCGAATGCCGGAGTCGATCCCGACGGCCCCGTGCGCACACCACCACGAGCATGCCAGGGGGCAGACCATGACGGATCGCAGTGCAGTCGGACGCGTCGGCTACGCAGCAGGCGCCTTCGACCTCTTCCACGTCGGGCACCTGAACATCCTCCGTCACGCCAAGAGCGCGTGCGACTACCTCATCGCCGGGGTCGTCTCAGACGAACTGCTGCGCACCCGCAAGCGCATCGAGCCCATCGTCCCACTGACTGAGCGTCTCGAGATCGTCCGCCACATCGGCTTCGTCGACGAGGCCGTCGAGGAGACTTGGGAGGACAAGCTCCAGGCGTGGGAAGCGCTCCGGTTCGACATCTTCTTCAAGGGCGACGACTGGCGCGGGACCGCCGAGGGCCTCCGGCTCGAGGCGGAGTTCGCCAAGGTCGGCGTCGAGGTCGTCTACTTCCCGTACACGATGAGCACCTCGAGCACGGCACTCCGCCGTGCACTCGCCCAGCTCGAGGAGCAGCGCGAGCTCGACACGACGCTCGTCCAGGCCTGACACCCGAGCTCCCGCGGTCCGCCCCGCCGCCGCGGCCGCGCTCCCGTTCGCCACGACAGCGAGGTACTGTTGGACGGATCGACTCACAGGGCGGTGGACACATGACGAAGGCTCGGCAGGCGCTGCTCGCACGCCTCACCGGTTCACTCCCCGTCCACGGTTCGATCGTCGGTGTCGCCACCGAGGAGCGCACGGTCGTCATGACCTACGGCGACGGTCCGAGCCCCGACGGCACGCCAGGGGTCCTCGACGCCCTCGCCGAGGCCGGCGCGACCGCCACGTTCTTCGTCCTCGTCGGCCGCGCGCGGAAGTACCCGGAACTCCTCGAACGCATCGTCGCAGGTGGGCATGAGCTCGCCCTGCACGGCGACGACCACGTACGCCTCACCGACTTCTCCGAGGAGGTCGCCTACCGGCGCACCCTCGCGGCGAAACAGGAGCTGGAGCAGTTGAGCGGCCAGTCGATCGAGTGGTTCCGGCCGCCCTACGGCTCACAGAGCATCGAGACGTGGCAGGCCGTCAAACGAGCCGGTCTGCAGACGGTGCTCTGGACGGCGACCGCCTGGGACGTCAAGGACGTCGGCGAGCACGAGCGCGTCGCCCACGCCGTTCGGCACTGCCACCAGGGCTCGATCCTGCTCGCCCACGACGGCTTCGCGGGCCCGGCCGACGGCGTCGACGACGGTCCGGAGCCCGAGGTCGACCGCGGCGCGCTCGCAGCCGAGCTGCTGAGCGGCTTCGCCCGCGAGGGTCTCGTCGGCCGGTCGCTCGGCGAGGCCCTGCGCGTGGGCAAGGCCGTCCGCCGGGCACACTTCACGGAGTGATCGCCCCCGGTCCCTGAACCGACTCCGGTCCCTGAACCGACCCCGGTCCCTGAACCGACCCCGGTCCCTGAGCCTGTCGAAGGGCGTCGTCAGGGACCGGAGCAGCCCCTCAGTCCTTCGCGAAGCGGTCCGTCGCATCGATGAGTGCCGACAGGATGCCCGGCTCGTCGAAGGCGTGCCCCGCGTCGGGGACGATCGTGAAGTCCGCTTCCGGCCAGGCCCGGTGCAGGTCCCACGCGGTGAAGACCGGGGTGCACATGTCGTAGCGGCCCTGGACGATCACGCCGGGGACCCCGGCGAGTTTGCCGGCATCGCGGATGAGCTGCTCGGGTTCGAACCAGCCCTTGTTCGTGAAGAAGTGGTTCTCGATGCGCGCGAACGCCACCGCGAAGTGCGGGTCGGTGAACCGGGCGACGGTCTCCTCCTGCGGGAGCAGGGTGATCGTCGAGGACTCCCACCGCGACCAGGCGACCGCCGCCGGCCCGTGGACGGCCGGGTCCTCGTCGAACAGACGCCGGTGGTAGGCCTCGATGAGGTGGCGGCGCTCACCGACCGGGATCGGCTCGAGGTAGCCCTCCCACAGGTCGGGGAAGACCGCGGAGGCACCACCCTCGTAGAACCAGTCGAGCTCGGCGTCGCGCAGCGTGAAGATGCCCCGGAGCACGAGCTCGGTGACACGCTTCGTGTGCTTCTGCGCATACGCGAGCGCGAGCGTCGAGCCCCAGGACCCGCCGAACACCATCCAGCGCTTGATCTTCAGCGCCTTCCGGAGGACCTCGAGGTCGGCGACGAGGTGCCAGGTGGTGTTCGTCGACAGGTCGGCCGCCGGATCGCTCGCATGCGGGGTGCTCTTGCCGCAGCCGCGCTGGTCGACGAGGACGATGCGGTAGCGCTTCGGGTCGAAGAGCCGACGGTGGATCGGGCTCGTCGCGCCACCCGGGCCACCATGGAGGAACACGACGGGCTTGCCGTCGGGGTTGCCGGAGGTCTCCCAGTACAGCGACTGCCCGTCGCCGACGTCGAGCATGCCGGTCTCGTACGGCTCGATCTCGGGATACGGCTCACCCATACGGTCCACTTCCTCCTGTGTTCACGACACGTGTCTCATCTAGCATGCCGCACCCGGCACGCCGGTCAGAGCTGGTCGGCCGACACCGAGAAGGTGTCGCACGCGGACGGACCGGACTGGTAGCCGGTCATGAACCAGCGCTGCCGCTGCTCGGCCGAACCGTGGGTCCACGCCTCGGGGTTCACTTGGCCGGTCGCGGCCTCCTGGATACGGTCGTCACCGACGGCGGCCGCAGCGCTCAGGGCGTCGTCGATCTCCTGCTGGGTCACGGGCTTCAGGAAGGCGACCCCCTTCGCGTCCTCGGTGTCCGATGCCGCGGCGACCCACGCGCCGGCGAAGCAGTCGGCCTGGACCTCGATGCGGACGGAGTCGGAGGCCGGACCCGTACCGCTGCGGTCGGCGCGGTCCATGATGCCGGTGAGCGCCTGGATGTGGTGCCCCCACTCGTGGGCGACGACGTACATCTCGGCGAGCGGTCCGCCCGAGGCGCCGAAGCGGTCACGCAGTTCGGCGTAGAAGCTGGTGTCGATGTAGATGGTCTGGTCCGGCGGGCAGTAGAACGGGCCCGTGGCGCTCGTGGCGGCACCGCAACCCGTGTTCGTCTGCTGGTCGAAGATGATGAAGTCCGCCGGCGAGGTGTAGTCGGCGCCGAGCGCGGGCAGCTCCTCGGCCCAGTAGGCGTCGAGCGACGAGTAGGCACCGCCCATGCGGCAGTCGACGTTCGCGTTCGCGTCGGCACCGGTCTGGCATTCGTCGGAGAGCTGGCTCTCCTCCTGCTGGCCCCCGCCGATGCCGCCGCCGCCGAGGATGCCCGAGACGTCGACCCCGAGGAACTGCGAGATGAGCGCGATCACGATGACGCCGACCGCGCCGCCACCGACGGCGATGCCGGTCGTGCGGCCCCGTCGCTTGACCTTGTTCCCGCTGATGTCGGCGTTGTCGTTGAACGTCATGTCGGCACCCTATCGCGCGGCGCGAGGTGAGGCATATCGTCGCCGGACCCTTGCGCCGACGACGATCTGCCTCCCGTCAACCGCGCGTGGTCAGCGGGACTTCTTCGTGAGCGTCTTCTCGTCGACGGGTGCGTCGCCCGAGGCACGGAGCTCGGCGAAGTAGTCGGCGGCCTCCTGCTGGCGCTGCGCCTCCTGGCCGGTCACGATGGGTGCGCGCACATGCTCGGGGGCGAAGCCGAACGCTTCGACGAGGTCGAGGGCGTGCGGACGCAAGCGGGCGATGAGGCGGTCGACGTAGGCGCTGACGGCCTGGCCGCGCTGCGGGGAGAGGCGCCCGTGGATGAGGTACCAGGCAAGGTGCTTCTCGATGAGCGAGAGCCCGAAGAGGTCGTGCACCCAGGTCAGCACCTGCTTGGTGCCGGGGTCCTGGATCTGCTCGACACCCTCGGTGAACGCCTCCCACTGGAGGAGCTCGCCATGAGCGCGCGCCGCCTCGATGAGCTCGTTCTGGTGCGCGTTGAACAGGTCGGACGCGGCCTGCTTGGAGAGCTTGTTCGCTCCGCGCAGCTTCGTCGCGACCTCGGCGATCATCGACTCGACGCGCTCGGTCAGCAGCTCGCGCTGGACGTTCGTGTCGCGCAGCTGGCTCACCGAGCGTGCGGTGGACCCGAAGTCCTTCACGGTCTGCGCGAGGCTCCGGAGTCCACTGCTGTGCACGGCGCGGTCGGTCGCCTGCTCGACGACGTAGCGGGCGAGCGCACCGGCGTCGACCTTCGCGAACTTCCGGCTGTAGTCGGTGAGGAGGCGCTTCGCGACGAGCTGCAGCAACACGTTGTTGTCGCCCTCGAAGGTCGCGTAGACGTCGAGGTCGGCGCGCAGGCCGGTGAGGCGGTTCTCCGCGAGGAAGCCGTTGCCACCGCACGCCTCGCGCGCCTCCTGGAGCGTGTCGAGCGCGTGCCAGGTCGACAGCGGCTTGAGGGCCGCCGCGAGCGTCTCGAGGTCCTGACGGTCGTCGTCCGAGTCGGCCTTGCCGCTGAACACCTCGTCGAACTTCACGAGCAGTCGGTCGTGGGCGAAGATCTGCGCGTACGTCGTCGCGAGGCGCGGCAGGAGCCGGCGCTGGTGGCGCTGGTAGTCGAAGATGACCTCCTCCTGGGTGTCGCTGCCCGCGTTGAACTGCCGACGCTCACTGCCGTAGGTGATCGCGATCTGCAGGGCGAGGGCGGAGGCCGACGTCGCGGCTCCGTCAAGGGACACCCGGCCCTGGACGAGCGTGCCGAGCATGGTGAAGAAGCGACGCCCGGGGCTCGTGATGGGCGAGGAGTAGGTGCCGTCCTCGGCGACGTCGCCGTAGCGGTTGAGGAGGTTGGTGCGCGGCACGCGGACGCCGGTGAAGTGCAGCCGGCCGTTGTCGATGCCGTTGAGCCCACCCTTCAGGCCGTCGTCCTCGCCGCCGATCCCGGGAAGGAATGCGCCCTCGTCGTCGCGGATGGGCACGTAGAAGCAGTGCACGCCGTGGTTCACGCCGTTCGTGATGAGCTGCGCGAACAGGGTCGCCGCCTTGCCGTGCACGGCCGCGTTGCCGAGGTAGTCCTTCCACGCCGCGCGGAACGGGGTGTCGATGACGAACTCCTGGGTCTCCGGGTCGTACGTCGCGGTCGTCGCGATCGAGGCGACGTCGGAGCCGTGACCGGACTCCGTCATCGCGAATGCGCCGGGGACGTCGAGGTTCATCGCGCCGGGCAGGAACGCGTCGTGGTGCGGCTCGGTGCCGAGGTGCAGGATCGCCGCACCGAAGAGGCCCCACTGGACACCGGACTTGATCTGAAGGGACGGGTCGGCGAGGACGAGCTCCTCGAACCCGGCGATGTTGCCGCCGTGGTCGTCGGCGCCGCCGAGGCGCTTCGGGAAGGCCTTGAGCACCTGACCGTTCTCGACGAGGAGCTTCAGCTGGTGGAAGACGCGGTCGCGGTGGTCGTCCATCGACTGGCCCTCGATCCGCTGCATCTCGGGCTTGGCGGCGAGTGCGCGCGATGCGAGACGGGCCTCCGGCCAGGTGCCGAGCAGCTGGTGCGCGAGCGCCGGAACGTCGATCCGCGCGTCGGACGGCGCCACCTCGACCGTCGCTGCCGTGGTACCGCTGACGCTCGTCCGGATCGCTGTGTCGACCATCGCTGTGTCCTGCCTTTCACCCATGAAAACCTCCCACAATGGTAGGACTGTCATAACGATGGGTGAAAGCGCCTGTGGGATGTGGACAAGGGCCCGCCCCATCGTCGTCGATCGACTTGGTCCTCCCCCACAGCTGTCGCAGCTCGCTCCCAGGAGCGGCGTCAGGCGTTGGCGGCGACGACCTCGATGAGCGCCTGCCCGTAGGCGTCGAGCTTCTTCGCACCGATGCCGCTGATGCCGTCGAGCGCACCGAGCGAGTCGGGCTTCGCCGTCGCGACCTCGCGCAGCGTCGCGTCGCCGAAGACGATGTAGGCGGGGACGCCCTGCTCCTTCGCCACCCCGGCGCGCCAGGCACGCAGGGCCTGGAACAACTCGGCCGCGGCCGGCTCGAGCTCGGCGTTCGCGCTCGACGAGCGCGAGGACGACCTCGACGAGGAGCGGGCGGCACGTTCCGGCTCGCGACGCATGGCCACCGGTCGGTTCCCTGCGAGCACCTCGGCGCTCCCGTCGGTGAGGCCGAGCGTGCCGTACTCGCCGACGGTGGCCAGGAGGTCGCGTGCGAGCAACTGACGGACCACGCCGCGCCACTCCTGGTCGCTGAGGTCCTCGCCGATGCCGAAGGTCGCGAGTTCGTCGTGCCGCTGCTGGGCGACGCGGTCGGTCCGCTTGCCGCGGAGGATGTCGATGATCTGCCCCGCGCCGAAGGACTGGTTGCGCTCGCGCTTCAGGCGCACGATCGTCGAGAGGAGTTTCTGCGCCGGCACGGTGCCGTCCCAGGTGACCGGTGGTTCGAGGCAGGTGTCGCAGTTGCCGCACGGCGTGGAGGGCTGACCGAAGTAGCGCAGCAGGTTGACCCGGCGGCAGTCGACGGTCTCGCAGAGGGCCAGCATCGCGTCGAGGTGGGCGCTGAGGTTGCGCTGGTGCGCGAGGTCGCCCGGTGATTCCGCGATCATGCGCCGCTGCTGGACGACGTCCTGGAGTCCGTAGGCGAGCCAGGCGATGGACGGCTCGCCGTCGCGCCCCGCCCGGCCGGTCTCCTGGTAGTAGCCCTCGACGCTCTTCGGGAGGTCGACGTGGGCGACGAACCGGACGTCGGGCTTGTCGATGCCCATCCCGAAGGCGATGGTCGCGACGACCACGACACCGTCCTCGCGGAGGAAGCGGGACTGCGCAGCCGCTCGCACGGAGGCGTCGAGTCCGGCGTGGTACGCCACGGCGTCCACCCCGTTGTCGCGCAGGAGCTGCGCCGTCTGCTCCACCGTCTTGCGACTGAGGCAGTAGACGATCCCGGCGGTGCCGGCCGGCTGTTCCTTCACGAACGCGACGAGCTGCTTGCGGACCTCGTTCTTGCCGACGATCCGGTACTGGATGTTCGGGCGGTCGAAGCTTGAGACGAAGTGCTTCGCCTCGCCGAGATGGAGCCGCTGCGTGATCTCCTGGTGCGTCGCGTCGGTGGCGGTCGCGGTGAGCGCGATGCGCGGGACGTCGGGCCAGCGTTCGGCGAGCTCGCCGAGCATGAGGTAGTCGGGGCGGAAGTCGTGCCCCCACTGCGACACACAGTGCGCCTCGTCGATCGCGAGCAGGGCGATGGTGCCCTGGCCGAGGAACCGCCGGGTCGCCTCGGAGCTCAGGCGCTCGGGCGCGACGTAGAGGAGGTCGAGCTCGCCGGCGAGGTAGGCCTGTTCGACCCGCGAACGCTCAGCGGGATCCTGCGTCGAGTTGAGGAACGCGGCGCGGACGCCGACGGCGAGGAGCGCGTCGACCTGGTCCTGCATGAGGGCGATGAGCGGGGAGACGACGATGCCGGTGCCCGGTCGGAGTAGGGCGGGGATCTGGTAGCAGAGGCTCTTGCCCCCACCCGTCGGCATGAGGACGACCGCGTCGCCGCCGCCGGCGACCTGCTCGATGATCTGCTGCTGCTCGCCGCGGAACGCGTCGTACCCGAAGACGGTGTGGAGTGCCTCCTGCGCCGTGGCGAACTTCTGGCCGGCCGCACGGGCAGCCACCGGAGCCGCTGCGGGCGGAGCGGACCCGACCACTCCACTCCCCCACGCGACACCACCGCCGAGGTACGCGTCGTCGGGCGGTGGGGCGTCGAAGTCGTCGGGAGCGTCCGCGTCGTCCGGGATCCAGTCGGGTTCGGTGCTCCAGCTCATCCGTCGATCGTAGCCGCAGCAGCTGACACCCCGGTGCCCCTCCACAGGAACGGATCCGAAGAATTTCGCTCCTCTTAATGCGCGACCCCATCCGACACGCGATCGGATCTTTTTCCAAACCACCCCCGTGGGGGCTCCGAAGTGTCATCGAGGGCCGGTTCTGAGAGGCACTCGACAACCGGTCCAAACCTCATCAAAGGAGAATCACATGCGTACCATCAAGCGAAACCACATGGCAGTGCTCGCACTCGCCGCCGTCGCGACCTTCGGCCTCGCAGCCTGTTCCAGCGGCTCCAGCTCCGACAGCGGTTCCTCGATGGAGCCGAGCTCCGCTCCCACCGAGTCGATGGCTGCAGACCCCGCAGCGGACCTCGTCGGCTCGGGCTGCGCCGCCTACGCTGACGCCGTCCCGGACGGTGCTGGCTCCGTCGCCGGCATGTCGGCCGACCCGGTCGCCGTCGCCGCGTCCAACAACCCGCTGCTGACCACGCTCACCGCTGCGGTCTCCGGCCAGCTGAACCCCGACGTCAACCTCGTCGACACGCTGAACGGCTCCGAGTTCACCGTCTTCGCCCCGGTCGACGACGCGTTCAAGAAGATCGACGCCGCGACGATCGACAGCCTCAAGACGCCCGAGGGTGCCGCGATGCTGACCTCGATCCTCACGTACCACGTGGTCCCCGGCCAGATCGCTCCGTCCGACATCGACGGTGAGCAGACCACCGTCGAGGGTGGAACCGTCAAGGTCGAGGGCTCGGGTGACAACATCACCGTCAACGGTGCCAAGGTCATCTGCGGTGGCGTCAAGACCGCCAACGCGACCGTGTACCTCATCGACTCGGTGCTGATGCCGCCGGCAAAGTAGCCGACCGCGGGTTCACCCGCACGCTACACCGGTAACAATCGAACAGCCCCGTCATCCTCTCCAGGATGGCGGGGCTGTTCCGTTGTGTCGGGACCGGGACCCGCTCGCCCGACCACCCCCGGTCACTGAGCCTGTCGAAGTGCCCCCGAAGCACCTCGCCAGCCGAGGACACCATCGACCGGACCGCCCTTCGACAAGCTCAGGGACCGAAGCGTGTCACCTCCCCCGGTCACTGAGCCTGTCGAAGTGCCCACGAAGCACCTCGCCATCCGAGGACACCATCGACCGGACCGCCCTTCGACAAGCTCAGGGACCGAAGCGTGTCACCTCCACCGGTCACTGAGCCTGTCGAAGTGCCCACGAAGCACCTCGCCATCCGAGGACACCATCGACCGGACCGCCCTTCGACAAGCTCAGGGACCGAAGCGTGTTACCTCCACCGGTCACTGAGCCTGTCGAAGTGCCCACGAAGCACCTCGCCGTCCGAGGACACCATCGACCGGACTGCCCTTCGACAAGCTCAGGGACCGAACGGGGTGGCGCTCAGGGAACGCACGGGGTGCCGGCCCAGGACCGGACGGGGTGCGGCTCAGGGACCGGAACGGGCGCGGCTCAGGGCGCGGAGGTGTCCGTGCCCTGGTCGTCCGAGGTCGGCTCCGGCTTCCGCCGGGTCACGAGCAGCACGCCGATGCCGGCGATCAGGACGACGCCGATCGCGCCGACGATCCACCACACATCGCCACTGAGCCCGCCAGCGGACGACTCCGGCTCGACACCGCCCGCCTCCGACGAGGGCTCGACCGTGGAGGCACCGCTCGTCGCGCACGCGGGCTTCGCACTCCCCGCGGCGAGTTCCTGGCCCTCGGCCGGCGCCCACTCGAAGGTGTAGCTGCCCGACAGCGGGTGGCCGTCGGTCGAGACGAGCTGCCAGACGACGGTGTACTCACCGGCTTGCCCGAGCTGCAGCGGCATGACGAGCGCAGGGCCGTTCACGGCTGCGCACGCGGTGCCGTAGTAGAGCCGCTCGTCGCCGGGACCGGTCACCTGGATCTGGTTGGACTGGCCGGCATCCCCGAGGTCGAGCAGGTTGTCGTTCGTCGTGATGACGAGTTGCTCCGGCTGTTCGGTGATCGTCGAGCCCTCGGCCGGCGTCGTCGAGATGATGCTGTTGTGCGCTGAGGCCGGCTGAGCCACGGCGAGCACCGCCGCGACCGCGAGGAACGCGGTCGCAGCGGTGCCGACGAGACGGCGACGACGGGAGACCGTCATCAGGCCTGGCGCTTCGCGTCGGACGCTGCGCGGCGTGCGGAGGCAGCGATGACGATGCCGGCGGCGCCGACGACGAGACCGGCGATGCCGAGCACGCGGCCCAGCACGTCGGTGGTGCCGGCGTCGGTCGAGGCAGCGGCCTCAGTGTGGTCGCCGTCGCCGTCGTCGTCCATGGCAGCACCACCGTGGTGGTCGCCGGCCTCGGCAGCGGTCACGACCACGACCGGCGCCGGTGACTCGAGGTCGTCCTCGGTCTGACCGTCCTTCGCGACGTCGGTCCAGTCGGTCTGGCCGACCTCGCACGTCTGCGTCACGGGGAAGACGAGCGTCTTGCCCTCGGCGTCGGCCGGCAGCTGGACCTGGAAGGAGACGGTGTCGCGGTAGCCGTCGGCGAGGGGCGTCTTGGCCGTGTAGACGACCGTGCCGACGCGCTCGGCGAGCTGCTCACCGTGACTGTCGGTGATGGGCTTCGCGAGCGGGGCCATCTGCTTGTCGATGGTCCAGTTCGGGTTGACCGTCGGCGTCACGGCGTTGATCTCCTCGGGGATCTCGAAGGAGAGGCTCGTCGTGGGCGAGCCGTCGCAGCCGTGACCGACGGCGAAGCTCAGCACCGTGTAGGAGCCGGCGGCCGTGGAGGTCGGCGTGACGCTGACGTGGGCGCTGGCGGCGAGCGGTGCGCCGACCGCGAGGAGCGCGCCGGCGCCGATGGCGATGGCACCGAGTACGGCGGGCTTGCGGAAGGTGGGGCGGGGGGTGGTTGCGTTCATGATCGTCCTGTCGACTGCTCCGCACGGCGTCGAGCGTGCGGAAAGGGGATGGTCACGCCGGATGGCGCGCCGAAGGGTGCTGCTGCGTCGGGGCCGACCGGCCACGCACGGCACCCGTCCCGGTCGGAGGGTGGTGCGTCGGTCAGGCGGCGGCGAACGCCGGCGGACCGCGGTGTCGCAGGTGGAGCAGGACCACCCCGAGGTTGCGGGGACGACGGTTGACGCGGACCCAGCGCACCCGGCGGGGCGCGGGGACGAGGTGCGTCTGTGCGGCACGGCGGGCGAGGATCCGGACGGTCAGCGCGGCGAGCGCGGCGAGCGTCGCGCGTTCGGCGAACAGGATGGCTGCGATGGTCGCGACGGCCGCGACGAGGTGCGCCGCCCACATCGTGGTGTCGCCGTGGGTGTGCGCCGCGGTGACGCCGCCGGACGCGAGTTCGACGACCCCGTGCCGGTGCCAGTTCGCGGGGCCGGTCGCACCGCCGGATGCGACCGTGGCACTGACGGTGCTCGGGACGAGGGTGAAGAGCGCGTGGTAGCCGAGCTGGCTCACGAGCACGGAGGCGACGACCCCGAGTGCGGTGATGCGGCGGCCGGCGAGGAGGACGCAGACCAGGACGGCGAAGGTGCCGCCGACCAGGAGGACGAACGCAGACGGTGCGGCGGCCCCGCCGATCGTGTGCGAGAGGGCTGCGGCGAAGGTGGCGAACGCGGCTGCGGCGGTGCCGCGGGCGACACGGGCCCACCGTTCCGTCATGCGATGCCTCCGGGAGAGCGAGCGGACCAGGTGTCCACGCTCGTGCACACAGCCTACCCGAGCGTCGCCCTTCGACAGGCTCAGGGACCGGGGAGGGGGTGGTCAGGCACCAGGGAGCGGGCGCTCAGGCCCCGGTGTCGGCGACGAACAGCAGCACGATCGAGGCGATGGAGCAGACGACGCCGATGCCGAAGGTCACTCCGAAGAGCAGCCGGAGCGCCCTCGTGTGATCGGCCGTCCGGCGGAAGCGTGCGCGCGACGGTTCCCGGCGGGCGTAGAAGACGTTCGGCTCCTCGGGGTCGCGGAGGGAGTCGAACTCCGCATCCGTGACGGGTCGTGAGTACAGCTCGGCCGCCTCGGTCATCCAGCGGACCTCGCGCCCCGGACCTCGATCGACGTCCCCGCCGCCCGCGTCTTCCGGCAGATCCACGATGACCCCGTGCGTCTCGACCCAGCTGCCGTCCGCGGCCCGCGCGATGAGCATGACGAGCAGCACGACGACGGCGCTGCCGAAGCCGATCCAGGTGAAGACCTCGAAGACGAGGCCGAGGAGATCGTGGGGGTCCACGATCACATGCTATCCGGCGGGCGGACCCACGACCCGGACGGCCTCCCTCAGACGGACTCGGGTCGCTTCTGCCGCATGGGCTCGGCCGGCTGGTCCGGACCGTTCCAGACGCCGATGATGCCCCACGCGACCGCGGCGATCGGGACGGCGAGGACCGCGCCGACGATGCCGCCGAGGATGGTGCCGGCGGTCAGGGCGAGGAGGACGACGAGGGCGTGCAGCTTGAGCGAGCGTGCCATGACGACGGGCTGGAGGAAGTTGCCCTCGAGCTGGTTCACGAGCACGACGATGCCGACGACGATGAGGGCGGCGACCGGACCGTTGGCGACGAGCGCGACGAGGGCCGCGAGGATGCCGGCGGCGGTCGCACCGACGATCGGGATGAAGGCGGTCAGGAACACGATGACGCTGAGCGGCAGCGCGAGCGGGACCCCGATGATCGCGAGGCCGATGCCGATGCCGATCGCGTCGACGGCCGCGATCGTGGCGGTGCCGCGCACGTACCCGCCGAGGGTGTCCACCGTCTTGCCGCCGATGCGCTTGGCGCGGTCGTACGCGGTTCCGGTGAAGGGACGGAGCAGGAACTCCCAGAGCCGCGGTCCGTCCTTGAGGAAGAAGAACAGGACGACGACCATGAGCACCAGGCCGGTGAGGAAGCTCGCCGTCGCGGAGACGCCGGCGAGCGCCCCGCTGCCGAACTGGCTCGAGGTGAGGAAGTCGACCGCGGTCTGCTTGGCGTCCTCGATCTGCTTCTCGTCGATGTCGAACGGCAGGGTGCCGAGCCAGTCCTGCAGCTGCCCGAAGCCCTTCGAGGCGGAGTCGACGAGGTCGTCCCACTGGCTGCGAACGGCCCAGACGATGAGCCATCCGATGCCGCCGAGGACGACGAGGATCGAAACGAGGGCGATCCAGGTGGCGAGGATCGACGGGAGCCCCTTCGACCGCATCCACCGCATGAGCGGGTAGATCGCCGAGGCGAGGATGAGTGCGATGACGACGGGGATCATCACGAGGGAGAGCTGGGTCAGCGCGAAGACGATCAGTGCGGCGACCGCGACGATGGCGAGCGTCTGGATGCTCCGGGTCGCGAACGTGCCGATGCGGTCGTGCCAGAGGCCGCGGGCAAGCGGTTCCGGTGCGTCCTCATGCTTGTCGAACAGGCCCATGGGATCCCCAATCTCGGCAGCGGCGGAGCCGGACGGGCCCCGCGCCCAGTCAACCACGTCGGTGCGGGCCGAGGTCAGGCCGAGCGGGAGTAGCGTTGTCCGTGATAAGGAGGCGCTCATGACGAGACTCGACGCCGACCCGGCGCCCAGCGTCTGCCATGCACCCGACGGATCCGGGACGAGACTCCTCGAGGCCCGCGAGGTCCCCCTCGGCGGCGTCCGCGGCCTGAGCGTCCATCGCACCCTCCCGCAGCGCGAGCTGCCGATGATCGGCGCCTGGTGCTTCCTCGACCGCTTCGACGAGGACCGCTCGCTGATGCGTGTGCTGCCGCATCCGCACACCGGCCTGCAGACCGTGACGTGGCCGCTCGTCGGCGACATCCGCCACCGCGACAGCGTGGGCAGCGACGTGGTCGTCCGCCCGGGCGAGCTCAACCTCATGACGAGCGGTCGAGGCGTGTCGCACTCCGAGTTCTCGGTGGGCGAGGAGGCGGCCGCCATGCACGGCCTCCAGCTGTGGGTGGCGCTCCCGGAGGCCGCCGCCCAGGTGCCGGCCGCGTTCGAGCAGCACACGGACCTGCCCGTCCACCGCGCTCCAGGCTTGGAGGCGACCGTCCTCATCGGCACGCTGGGCGGCGTGACGTCGACCGCGACCGTCCACTCGCCCCTGCTCGGTGCCGACGTGACGATCGAGGCCGACACCGTCGTCGAGGTGCCGGTGGATCCGTCCTTCGAGCACGGCGTCCTGGTGATCGACGGGGCGCTCGAGGTCGGCGGCGTCGAACTCGGCTCCGGCCCGTTGCTCTACCTGGCGCCCGGGTGCGATCGCCTCGAGCTCCGGAGCGCGACCGGTGCCCGCTTCGTGCTCCTCGGAGGGACGCCGTTCCCGGAGGAGCTGGTCATGTGGTGGAACTTCGTCGGTCGCAGCCACGAGGACATCGCGTCCGCCCGGGAGGACTGGGAGGCGGGGTCGCCGCGCTTCGGGTCGGTCGCCGGCCACGGCACGGACCGCATCCCGGCGCCGCCCTTGCCGAACGTCCGTCTGACCCCGCGCCGGCGCTCGATCTGATCGCCCGGACGAGGCGCTCGGGACCCCGTTCCGAGCGATGTCCACCGGCGTCTCGACGGGCTGATAAAGGATAGGCTGTCCTCAGGAGATCGGCTGCTCGTGAAGGTGGGCTCATGCAACGTCTGAGTACGCGACTGCTGCTGACCTGCGCCGCCATCGGCGTCGGCGGCGGCCTCGTCTTCGTCGTCTCCGGGTATGTCGGCGGCACGATCTCCGCGACCGCCCCCGTGCTCTACGGCCTCATCATCGGCGTGTACTTCCTGCCGGGCGTCGTCTCGCAGGCGCTCCTCCGACGTGGTGGCGTGGCCCTCATGACCGGGCTCACCGCCGGCCTCGTCTCAGCGGCGTTCAGCCCGCAGTGGTTCTTCCGGTACTTCGGCACCGGCCTCGCGATCGGGCTCCTGCAGGAGATACCCTTCGCCGTGTCGCGTTACCGCGTCTGGAGGGCCTGGGTCTTCTACCTGGCAGCGGGCATCGCCGGACTCGTCTTCGGCGGCTCCGTGCTCGTCGTCCTCGGGATCGAGCACTTCGCGCCCCTCGCCCAGACGGTCTACATCGCGCTCTTCGTCCTCAGCCCGATCGCCTTCACCGCGCTCGGGCGGGCGGTCGCTGCGGCCCTCGCGAGAGCCGGTGTGGGGCGGTCCATCGCGAAACCCCTGCAGCGCGACCGCGGCTCGGCCGGCACGCGGGCCTGAGTGGACCCCGTACCGCCGACGCACCCCGCCACCGTCGTCCGGCGGGTGCGCATCCGCCACGACGAGCGTGAGGAGTGGACCCCGGACGACGTGTCGTTCCAGGTCGCACCCGGTGAGGTTGTCCTCCTGCTCGGGCCGAGCGGCTCGGGGAAGTCGACGCTCGCGCTTGCCCTCAACGGCCTCGTCCCCCACGCCGTCCCGGCCGAGTTCGAGGGTGCTGTGGTCACCGGCGGGCTCGACACGGCCACCTCGACGGTCGCGCAGCTGAGCGAGCACGTGGCGATGGTGTTCCAGGACCCCGACGCGCAGATCGTCACCGGAACGGTCCTCGACGAGGTGTGCTTCGGCCCGGAGAACCTCCTGCTCCCCGTCGAGGAGGTGCTGTCCCGCGCCGAACGCGCGCTCCGGCAGGTCGCGCTCTGGGAGCGCCGGGCCGAGAACCCCGACCGGCTCTCAGGCGGAGGCCGACAGCGACTCGCGATCGCCTGCGCCCTGGCCATGGGGAGCGACCTCCTCGTCCTCGACGAGCCGACGGCGAACCTCGATCCGGCCGGGATCGAGGAGGTCTACGCCGCCCTCCGCTCACTCGCCTCCGGACCCGACGGCGCCGGGAAGCGGCATGCGATCCTGCTCGTCGAGCACAACCTCGACGCCGCCATCGACCTCGTCGACCGGGTCGTCGTCCTCGATCGTGACGGGCGGCTCGCCTTCGACGGCCCGACCCGCGACATCCTGCTCGGCCACCTCGACGAACTGCTCGCGATGGGTGTCTGGCTCCCGATCGCGACGCTCGCGGCCCTGCGACTGCGGGAGGGCGGTGTCCTGCTGCCGGCCCTCCCCCTGACACCTGCCGAGCTGACCGCAGCACTCGACGCGACCGCACTGCCGGCGCTGCCGACAGCACCCGCCGCCCCGGTCACCGCCGAGCGGTCGGTGGCGGTCCGCGTCGACCGGCTCAGTGTCGAACGCGGTCGCGGCCGCCGGCGCACCCCGATCCTCCACGAGGTGAGCCTCGAGGTCGGGACGGGCGACTTCCTCGCGGTGATCGGGACGAACGGTGCCGGCAAGACGACCCTGCTCCAGGCGATCGCCGGGGTGGTCCGTCCTCCACGAGGGCGCATCGACGTCGGCGGGATCGACCCGGGGCGCAGCGACGTCCGGACGATCGCGGCGCACATCGGCTTCGTCTTCCAGAACCCCGAGCACCAGTTCATCACCCACACCGTCCACGATGAACTCGCGCACGGCCTGCGGATCCGGGGCGTCGACGACACCGAGATCGAGCGGCGCGTCGACGACCTGCTGCGGCGGTTCGGCCTGGAATCCGCACGCGACGTGCATCCGTTCCTGCTGTCCGGCGGCCAGAAGCGCCGGCTGTCCGTCGGGAGCGCCCTCATCGCCGGAGCTCCGGTGCTCGCGCTCGACGAGCCGACCTTCGGTCAGGACCGGGCGCGGGCGAACGAGCTCCTGGACCTCCTCGCCGGACTCAACGCGCAGGGCACCACGGTCGTCGTCGTGACCCACGACCTCCAGCTCGTCGCCGATCACGCGAGTCACGTCGCGGTGATGGCCGGTGGTCGC
The DNA here is from genome assembly GCF_014841195.1 of Plantibacter sp. CFBP 8798. Taxonomy (NCBI): domain Bacteria; kingdom Bacillati; phylum Actinomycetota; class Actinomycetes; order Micrococcales; family Microbacteriaceae; genus Plantibacter; species Plantibacter sp. CFBP 8798. The sequence continues at coordinate 1,140,088 of NZ_JACYTS010000001.1, read as the reverse complement.
CTACTCGCCCACGACACGACCGCCGCGGTCCTCGGCGACGACGAGCTCCTGCGCCGCGCGGGGCTCCGCCCACCACCGCTCGCCCAGGCGATGCGCTCGCTGGAGAACCACCCCGACTGGCGCCACCTGTCGAGACTCGACGACCTGCCCGGGGCGGCCGCCCGATGAGCGCCTCGACGATCGACCCGTACGCCTCGGGCACGGCACCGGCCGGTCGATTCCTGTACCGGTTGAACCCGCTCGCGAAGCTCGGCGCTCCGCTCCCGGTGATGATCCTGCTCGCGTTCACGAGGGACCCCGTCACGCCGGCGCTCTTCATCGCCCTCGCGGTCGTGGTCATCCTCGTCGGGGCCCGACTCACGCGGACGGTCGCCCTCCTGCTCTTCGTGGCGCTGCCGCTGCTCGTCTCGATCATGTCGTTCAGCTTCGGCCTGTGGACCGACCCGAGCCGCGTCGACCAGTCCGTCCTGCTGTTCCAGGTCGGCGACTACCGGTTCTTCCTCGGGGCGCTGCTCGTCGGCCTCGCAACGGCACTGCGACTCGCGGCCCTCCTCCTCCTCGCCTGCATCGGCGGCCTCACCTCGACCGGTCCTGAGTTCGTGCGCGCGATGATCCAGCAGCTGCACGTGCCCTACCGGATCGGGTACACGGCGCTCGCCGCCTACCGGTTCGTGCCGCGGTTCGGGCACGAGCTGGAGGTCATCCGTTCCGCCCACCGGGTCCGCGGCATGGCCGAGGGTCGCGGACCGATCGCCGCCGTCCGCCGGGCCGCCGGCACCGTCGTGCCGCTGCTGGCCGGTGCCATCCGTCACGCGGAGCGGGTCGCGCTCGCCATGGACTCCCGCGCGTTCGGCGCCCATCCGCAGCGGACGGAGCGGACCCGCATCCCGTTCCGCACCCGAGACTGGTGCTTCATGGTCGCCTTCTGGCTCGTGAGCGCCGCTCTCCTGTGGTGCACCCTCACCGCCGGTCCGGGTCCCGTCATCCGGAACTGATCGTCCGGAGTCACCCGCAGCACTCGAACGTATGTTCTAATGGAGGCATGCGGTGGAGCGGACAGGAACTCGGGGTTGAGACGACGTCGGCGCTGCCGGGCCTCGCGAAGCTGAACAACCTCGTGCGCAGCGTCCAGACGCCCGAGTTCGCCGGGATCACCTTCCACGAGGTGCTCGCGAAGTCCGCACTCAACCGCGTGCCCGGCCAGTCCGTGATGCCGTTCGGGTGGACCATCAACCCCTATCGGGGCTGCTCCCATGCCTGCGTGTACTGCTTCGCCCGACCGACGCATTCGTACCTGGACCTCGATGCCGGGAAGGACTTCGACTCGCAGCTCATCGTCAAGGTGAACGTCGCCGAGGTCCTCGAGAAGGAGCTCGCGAAGGCGAGCTGGGGCAGGCACCCGGTGGCACTCGGCACGAACACCGACCCGTACCAGCGCGCCGAGGGCAAGTACCGCCTCATGCCGGGGATCATCAAGGCCCTCGCCGACTCGGGAACCCCGTTCTCGATCCTGACGAAGGGCACGCTGCTCCGGCGCGACCTGCCCCTCCTGGCCGAGGTCGCTGAGCGCGTGCCGGTCGACCTCGCCATGTCGATCGCCATCTACGACGACGAGCTGCAGCAGTCGATCGAGCCCGGCACCCCGACGGCGGCGGCCAGACTCGCGACCGTCCGCGCCGCTGCCGACCTCGGCTTCGACGTCGGGGTCTTCATGATGCCGATCCTCCCCTACCTGACCGACACCGTCGACCACCTCGACCTCGCCCTGTCGCGCATCCGCGAGGCCGGCGCGAGCACCGTCCTCTTCTCGACCCTGTACCTGAAGGCCGGCGTCAAACCCTGGTTCATGCAGTGGCTGTCGCGGGAGCACCCCGAGCTCGTCGAGCGGTATACCTCGATGTACGCCGACGGCGCCTACGCCCCGAAGGAGTACCGGAAGTGGCTGGCAGCGCGCATCCGCCCGATGATCCGCGACCACGGGCTCGAGCGCGGCACCGAGGACCCGGCCACCGGGGGTGTCCGCTCGTCGGCGCTCGGCATGTTGCGCGACGGGTACGGCGAGCGGGCCGAGCTGCGGAAGCGCGCCCCGGAGTTCGTCACGACCGGCCTACAGGTCCAGCCGACCCTCTTCTGACCCGGAGCCTCAGGCGTCGGGGATGAGCCGCTTGCTGAGCAGCGCGACCTCGTCGGTGCCGTACCCGAGCGCCTCGTAGAACCCGATCACCCGGTCGTTGCCCGTCCGGACCATGAGGTTGATCTTCGGGCACCCGAGTCCGATGAGCAGGCGCTCGGCCTCGGCCATGAGCCCCCGACCGAGTCCACCACCCTGCTGGGCCGGCGACACCGCCAGGTAGTGCACCCATCCGCGGTGGCCGTCGTACCCCACCATCGCGGTGCCGACGACGGCACCGACGGCATCCACCGCGACGAGGAACAGCTCGGGCTGCGTCGTCGACTTGCGCTCGATGTCCTTCGCCGGGTCGTTCCACGGTCGTGTGAGCCCCACGGTGTGCCAGAGGGCGATGACGGCGTCGGTGTCGGCTGGGGTGAACGGACGGATCTGCATCGTTCCAGTCTTCCGCACCCGTCTCCCGTCCGATGCACAGGCGCGCGTACGACCACCGTCGATACAGTTGGTCACCCGAGCATCGACGAACGGACGCGTATGAGCATCGACCCTGGGCTGGAACCGGCCGACGACGACACCCGGTCGGACGACCAGCCCACGCCGATCACCGTCGACACCGGCAGCGGCCCGGTCACCGGACGCAGTGCGGGCGGTGTCTCCAGCTTCCTCGGCATCCCGTATGCGGCGGCGCCGTTCGGCGACGACCGGTTCCGCCTCCCCCAGCCGGTCGAGCCCTGGGACGAGCCGCGGGACGCGACCCGGCCCGGCGCCACCGCACCGCAGGCCCCGTATGCCGGCGCGGTCGGCGACCTCCTCTCCACGGTGACCGTGCCGGGGAACGAGATCCTCAACGTCAACGTGTGGACACCGACTGAGCCGTCGACCGCCCTGCGCCCGGTGATGGTCTGGATCCACGGAGGCTCGTTCGTCCACGGCTCGAACGCGCTGGACGCCTACGACGGCACCGCATTCGCTCGCGACGGCGTCGTCCTCGTCTCCGTCAACTACCGTCTCGGGTCCGAGGGGTTCTCGGTGCTCGACGACGTCCCGCTGAACCTCGGCATCGCCGACCAACTGGCGGCCCTGACCTGGGTCCAGGACGAGATCGCCCGGTTCGGCGGCGACCCCGACAACGTCACCGTGTTCGGCGAGTCCGCGGGCGGCGCCTCGGTGGCGACGCTCCTCACCCACCCGGACGCTCCAGCCGTGATGCGCCGGGCGATCATCCAGAGCGGGCCACTGGAGGCGCAGACGCGCGAGCGGGCGGGCCGCATCTCGAAGCTCATGGCGAAGGATCTGGGGGTCCCCACCACCCGAACAGGCTTCCGACGTGTTCCACCGGAGGGGCTCGTGGCCGCGCAGGAGCGGGCCATGGCGGGCGGCAACCCGCTGAACGGCGGCGCCGGCTTCGCGGTCGCGACAGCCGCACCACTCGTACCGGACAGTCCGTTCGACGCGTTGCTCGCCGGACGGGCGGCCGGCATCCCCGTCCTCATCGGCAGCACGACGGAGGAGTACCGACTGTGGTTCGTTCCGACGGGACTCCTCCCGACGATCAAACGCGTCCATCTGCTCGCGGCACGCCTCAAGCTCGGGATCCCCGCGGCGACGGTCCGCACCTTCCGACGGAACCGTCCGAAGGCCTCGACCGGGGAGATCCTCGGTGCGATGGCGACGGACGTCCTGTTGCGCGCGCCACTCAACCGGGTCGCCGACGCGCGTGCAGCCGCGGGTGCGGACACGTGGGTGTACGAGTTCGCTTGGCGGAGCCCCGTCGGCGAGGACGGGCACGGTGCCCTCGGAGCCGCCCACGCGATGGAGATCGGCTTCGTGTTCGACCACCTCGACTCGCCGGAGGCCGTCCGGATGGCGGGCCCCTCGGCGCCGCAGTCGCTCGCGACCGCGATGCACGACGCCTGGGTCGCGTTCGCGAAGGCGGGCGACCCGGGCTGGCAGCGTTGGGACGCCACGCGCCCGGTCCGGACCTTCGACGGAGTCGACGACGCCGTCGTCCTCGCGCCGCGCGACGACGAACGCGCGGCCCTCACCCCCTGACACGCGAGAACGCCCGCCGAGCGTGAGCTCGGCGGGCGTTCCTGATGCGGTGCGGACTACGCGGTGGCGATGTCCTCGACGAGCTGGTCGCCGGGGGCGGCGTCGTCGAACGCGGCCTCGATCTCAGCGCGGTCGAGCAGTTCGGTCATCCGGCGGCGACGGGCCTTGGGGATGATCGTGACGACGCGACCGATCTTGCCGGCACGACCGGTGCGGCCGGCACGGTGCAGGTACGTCTTGTACTCGTCCGGGGCGTCGGCCTGCACGACGAGCGTGATGTCGTCGACGTGGATGCCGCGGGCGGCGACGTCGGTGGCGACGAGCACGTTGACCCGACCCGAGGTGAGCTTCTCCAGGTTGCGCGTGCGGCGCGCCTGGTTGAGGTCGCCGTGGAGCGAGACGGCGGGGATACCCGCCATGCCGAGCTGCTCCGCGAGACGCTCGGCGTACGCCCGGGTGCGGGCGAACACGAGGGTCTTCTCGGTGCGGTTGACGAGCTCCTCGATGAGGCGGTCCTTGCCCTTGTGCTCCACCACCAGCACGCGGTGGTCGATCGTGGAGGACGCCTGGTCCTCACCGGCGACCTCGTGCACCGACGGGTTCGGGAGGAACTCGTTGACGAGGGCTGCGACACCCTTGTCCAGGGTGGCGGAGAAGAGGAGCTTCTGGCCGTCGGGCGCGGTGCGACGCAGGATGCGCTGCACGGGCTCGAGGAAGCCGAGGTCGCACATGTGGTCGGCCTCGTCGAGGACGGTCACCGTGACCTGCGAGAGGTCGAGGCGACCCTGCTCGATGAGGTCCTCGATGCGACCGGGCGTACCGACGATGATGTCGACGCCGCGCTGCAGTGCGCCGACCTGGCGACCCTGCGGGACACCGCCGTAGATCTGCGTGGTGAAGAGGCCGACGGCGCGCGCGATGGGCTGCACGGTGCGGTCGATCTGCAGGGCGAGCTCACGCGTCGGGGCGAGGATGAGGGCGCGGGGCTTGCGACCCGGCTTGCGGTTCTTGCCGCCACCGTTCTCCATGAGCTTCTCGACGAGCGGGGCACCGAAGGCGATGGTCTTCCCGGAGCCGGTGCGGCCACGGCCGAGTACGTCGCGGCCCGCGATGACGTCCGGGATGGTCGCCGCCTGGATCGGGAACGGGCTGTCGGCGCCGAGCTCGGCGAGCGCACGGACGATGTTGCCGCCGAGGCCGAGGCTCTCGAACGTCACACCCTCGACGTCGCCGGCCTGGATCGCGTCGGCCTCGAGGCGCTCGAGCACCACGTCGTCCTGGGGCGTGTAGGAGCCGGCGTCGCGCTTCGGGTAGTAGTCGCTGCCACGGCCGGCGTCGGACGCGCCGCGGTCGTCGAAGGACCGCTTCGGGCGGTCGTCGAAGGACCGCTTCGGGCGGTCGTCGTACGAACGCGCCGGACGCTCCTCGAAGGGACGCTTCGGACGGTCGTCGTAGGAACGCGCGGGGCGGTCGGTGCGGTTCGCCTGACGCGGGTCACCCTGACGGGCCGGGCGGTCACCGTAGGACGGACGCTCGGTCCGCTCGCCACGGTTGTACGCGGGACGCTCGGTGCGGTCACCGTACGAGGGACGCTCCGTGCGCTCACCGCGGTTGTACGCGGGACGCTCGGTGCGGTCACCGTACGAGGGACGCTCCGTGCGCTCACCCCGGTTGTAGGCCGGACGCTCGTTGCGGTCGCCACCACGGTTGTACGCGGGACGCTCGGTGCGGTCACCGTACGAGGGACGCTCGGACCGCTCACCACGGTTGTAGGCAGGACGCTCGTTCCGGTCACCGTAGGAGGGACGCTCGGTCCGCTCGCCGCGGTTGTACGACGGGCGCTCATTGCGGTCACCGTACGACGGACGCTCGGACCGCTCACCGCGGTTGTACGCAGGACGCTCGTTCCGGTCGCCACCGCGGTTGTACGCAGGACGCTCGTTCCGGTCGCCACCGCGGTTGTACGCAGGACGCTCGTTGCGGTCGCCGTACGAAGGACGCTCAGTCCGCTCACCACGGTTGTAGGCGGGGCGCTCGTTGCGGTCGCCACCACGGTTGTACGCGGGGCGCTCGGTGCGGTCGCCACCACGGTTGTACGCGGGACGCTCATTGCGGTCGCCACCACGGTTGTAGGCAGGACGCTCGTTGCGGTCGCCGCGGGGTGCGCGGTCGCCGCGCTCCTCCGACTCGAAGCGGGCGGCGCGCTCGGCACGCTCGTCTGCGTTCCAGCGAGACTTCTGCGGCGCTCCACCGGCGTCGGGACGGTAGCCGCGGTGGCCTTCGCTCTTGCTGCCGGACTTCGCGCCGGGACGCGAACCGAAGGGCCGCTTGTTCTCGCCGTACTTGGACTTGGGGTCGAAGTTCTTGGCCGGGCGTTTGCCGGCGGGGGTGTTGTTCTTGGGCATGGAGAAATGCTTTCCGGGTTATAACTCGTTCGCATGAACAACCTGCATGACTCACACAGCGCCATCCGAAACCTCGGCTGCGCTGCGGCATGCTCATACCCGGGCGATCACTGGCCGGGGCCGTCCACATCATGTGTGTGTTCGCGGAGTTCTCTCCGACGAAACCGGCCCACCAGACTGACATAACCCTCCGCGGTACAAACGCGGTGTCTAGAGCCGACTCACCTACGTTACCCGATCCACCCTGAGAAGTCACGGAGCATCACTCCCAGGCAGGCGCGCGGCGGCGTGGCAGCATGGGTGCATGCCCAGCCCCATCGAGGATTACGCCCTCATCGGTGATTGCCACACCGCCGCGCTCGTCTCGTCGGAGGGCAGCATCGACTGGCTGTGCCTCCCCCGGTTCGACTCGCCGTCGATGTTCGGTGCGCTGCTCGGCACCGAGGACCACGGATGCTGGACGGTCCGGCCTGCCGATGCTCGGGCGACGGCGAGCCGCGCCTACCTCGACGACACCTTCGTCCTCGAGACCGTCTGGACGACCCCCGACGGCCAGGTGCGTGTGACCGACCTCATGCCCCACGGCGACCGCCGGGCGGATGTGGTCCGCCGGATCGAGGGGCTCAGCGGCACCGTCGCGGTCGACGTCGAGGTTCGCCTCCGCTTCGGGTACGCCGACGCGATCCCGTGGGTGCGGCAGCTCCCGGACGGATCCGGGATCGTCGCCGTCGCCGGCCCCGACGCCGTCGTGGTCCGGGGCGTGCACCTGACGGCGTCCGATCACGCCCACTCGGCGACCGTCGAGGTCTCCGCGGGCGACACCGTCGACCTCACCCTCACCTGGTACCCCTCGCACCGCGAGGTGCCGGACCCGGTCGACGTCGGCCCGCGCATCGACCACACGATCGCCTGGTGGCGCGACTGGGCGTCCCGCTGCGATCCCGCCGACGAGTACGAGGAGGCGGTCGTGCGGTCGCTACTCGTCCTCCGCGCCCTCACGCACGAGGACACCGGGGGCATCGTCGCCGCCGCGACCACGAGCCTGCCGGAGTCGTTCGGGGGCGTCCGGAACTGGGACTACCGCTACGTCTGGTTGCGCGACGCCTCGCTGACCCTCGAAGCCCTCATGCAGCACGGCTTCACCGAGGAGGCGCACGACTGGCGCAGGTGGCTCCTCCGGGCGATAGCCGGTGACCCGAACGACCTGCAGATCATGTACGGCCTCGCCGGCGAACGCCACCTCGTGGAGGAGGAGCTCGACAGCCTCCCCGGCTACCTCGGTGCCGCCCCCGTGCGCGTCGGCAACGGCGCCTACACGCAGTACCAGGGCGACGTCTTCGGGTCTGTGATGATCGCCCTCGACGAGGCGCGCTCGGTCGGTCTCGCGGACGACGACTTCTCGTGGAGCCTCCAGCGCGCGCTGCTCGGCGTCCTCGAGGAGCACTGGAACCGCCCCGACCGCGGCATCTGGGAGGTGCGGGGCGACGAGCAGCACTTCACCCACTCGCGCGCCATGATCTGGGCGGCGCTCGACCGCGGCGTCCGAGCGGTTCGCGAGCACGGCATGGACGGGCCCGTCGAACGTTGGGAGGCCCTGCGCGAGACCCTCCGCGAGACGATCGAGCGCGAGAACGTCGACCACGCACGCGGGTGCTACGTCCAGCATGCCGGGACGACCGAGGTCGACGCGTCGCTGCTCGTCCTCGCGCAGATCGGCTACGTGGCGCCCGACGACCCGCGCATGCTCGCGACGGTGGCCGCGATCGAGGAGGACCTCCTCCAGGACGGTCTGCTCCTGCGCTACCGCACGACGAGCGGGGTCGACGGTCTGCCGGGCGACGAGCACCCCTTCCTCGCGTGCTCGTTCTGGCTCGTGCAGCAGTACGCGGCCTCGGGCCGACTCGACGACGCCCGCGAGCTGATGGACCGGCTGCTGTCCTTCCGCAACGACCTGGGCCTGCTGTCCGAGGAGTACGACGTGCAGCAGGCTCGACAGGTCGGCAACACTCCGCAGGCGCTCTCGCACCTCACCCTCGTCCGAGCCGCCGACGCCATCGCCGCAGCCACCCCCTCCAGCCCGCGAACTGTCACCAAACGCTAGTCACGGGCGCCGGAACTAGCCTCAAGTGACAGTTCGCGGGCAGGTGGAGGGACGTCAGCGGGTGAAGCGGGCCTCGCGCTCGTCGGAGGCGGCGAGCGCTATCCGGGTGCGGAAGTTCTGCGAGACCTGCTCGGGCAGGGCATCGAGCGGGAACCACCGCGCCTCGGAGTTCTCGCCGTCAGCCGGATACGGCTCGCCCGACTCGTAGCGGCATCGGAATACGAGGTCGATGTACTGCGTGACGTCGCCGTTGTCGTAGACGTTCTGCGGGAGCACCTGCACCTGGGCGAGACGCTCGGCGACGGCGACCACGGCCGCCTCCTCGAGGACCTCGCGCTCCGCCGCGACCGCGGGCTCCTCGCCCGGGTCGATGATGCCGGTGACCGGCGTCCACGCCCCGTTGTCCTGTCGCCGGACGAGCAGGACCTCCGCCTCAGGCGTCCCGAGACCGCGCAGGACGACGGCGGTCACCCCCGTCAACCAGAGGGGTGCGTGCCCGATCCGCTCGCGGAGGGCCAGTACGAAGTCAGGAGTCGCCATGCCTCGACTCTACGGGGGCCGCAGCGGGACACGAGATCGAAACACGAGTGCGGTCTACTGGGCGCATGGAACACGATCCCATCACCGTCTCGATCGAGCGACGCGTCAACCCGGCGTCGATCTCCGAGGCCACCATCTGGGTCCAGGCGGGCATCAACCTGGCGAACCGATACCCCGGCTTCCTCGGCTCCGGCTGGGTGCGCGCCGGCGCCGAGAGCGACGTCTGGTACATGCTCTACCGCTTCGCGGACGAACAGACGCTCACCGACTGGGAGGAGTCGAAGGAACGCGCCTGGTGGCTCTCGAGCGGCCGCGAGTTCATGGAGCAGTCCCGCGTCGAGCGGCGCAGCGGGATCGAGGGGTGGTTCGACGCGCCCGACGGGATCCTCCGCGTCGAGGAGGCCGAGCTCTCCGGCGACCCGGACCCGATCCCGCCGGCACCGCCGCGCTGGAAGCAGGCGGTGAGCATCTGGTTGGGCTTCTTCCCGCTCAACCTCGTCTTCACCCTCCTCGTCACGGCCCTCGTGCCCGGTTGGGAACCGCTCGGCGTGTTCCTCCACGTGCTCATCTCGACGCTCATCCTGACGCCGATCATGACCTACTGGCTCCTGCCACTCGTCACGAGGCTGCTGCGGCCCTGGTTGACGGCTCCGCGACGAAGCGGGCGCACCGCAGGCTGATCCGGCGCACTCGGACGGCGCTGCGACCTCAGGCGTCCTCCGCCTTGGTCTGCTCTCGGAACTGGCTCGGGCTGAGACCGGTATGCGCGACGACCGCTCGACGGAGGTGCGCCTGCGAGTGGTAGCCGCAGCGGGCCGCGACCTCAGCGATCGACAGGCCCCGGTGGTCGGGGTCCGACAGGAGGGCGAGCGCGAGCTGCACCCGCCGCTCGGCGATCTCGCCGGCGGCGCTCGTGCCCGAGCCTTCGAACACCCGTTGCAGGGACCTGGTCGACATGTTGAAGCGACGCGCCAGCGTCTCCGGTCGCAGCTCCCGCTCGGCGAAGGACGCGGCGATGTGCTCGATGATCCGGAGTCGGAGCGGAACCCGTCCGGCCTCACCCTCGGCCCGGAAGAGGTCGTTCTCCGCGTAGAGGGTCGCGAGCATCGTGTCGATCACCCGGCAGAGTCTGAGCTGCGCGGCGCCGCCGATCGGTTCGAACGCGGAGATGACCTCCACGAGGAATGCGGCGCTGGCCCGCAGCAGCGGCGACGGTGCCAACGGTCCGAGGGCGCTCGTCGGGGCGATGCCGAGGCGGCGGAGCGCACGCATCGGCACGAACACGTACAGATAGGTCGCGTGGTCGTGGATCGTCGTCCGGTAGGTCTCGGCGCCCTCCGTGAGCGTCCCGGTCCCGGGGAGCAGGTCGAGTTGCTGTCGGCCGTGGACCAGACTGGCCGCACCCTCGATGAGCATCACGATCGTCGCGACCGGCTCATCGAGCCCATAGGCGTCGGCGAGGACGTCGAACGTCCCGGGCCCGACCGTGTTGCGATGGAGGACGTACTCGCCGAGCACGACCGAGTCGACGGTCATCGAGAACCGGTCGGGGTCCACGTCCACGAATCGCAGCGCGCCCGACGCCTCCTGCATCCCAGTCGCACCCTCGAACCGTCGTGTGGTCACGCGGCCGCGCGCAGGGAACCGACCGGATAGGCCATCATCAGGTGCGGGCATCATCGGACCCTTCGAAGAGTTCATCCACCCTCGCACAGGGTTCCGTCCGAATCGAGGGGTTGCCAGCCGCATCGCACGGTGGTCGGCGATACTGGACTGATGATCTCCGCTGACCTCGCCCGAGCGCTCCGCACCGCCGGCCTGCGCTGGACCCCCGAACCCGGCGACCGCTTCACCATCGACGGCGGCGAGCTCGCCGGCGACGTGTTCACGGTGAGCGAGATGACCGTCGAGGTGCACGAGCACCCGGGTGGCCGCAGCTTCGGCTTCAACGGCACGACCGAATGGGCGTTGGACTCCGTCGACCAGGAGGAGACGCTCTGGCTGCCGTCGGAGCACCAGCTGCGCGCTCTGCTGCGCGGCTCGTTCCGGTCGCTCGAACGCGCGGTCTCCCCCGCTGCACCGACCGACGGTGAGCCGACCCTCGACGACGAACTCGACGTCCTCCTGTCCTTGGGCGACGCCGAGGCGTACACCGTCGTGGTCGAGCTCGGCGGCGAACTGCGACGGTTCAGCGCCGCGACGGCGCCCGACGCGTATGCGACCGCACTACTCGAGCTCATCCTGCGCTCGGTCGCCTGACCACGGTTCCGGAGCCGCCGCACCGCCCGCCCGCTCCGCCGCGCGCTCAGCGACCCCGGATCCGGCGCGACAGCTCGGCCGCCGCCGGGTGGATCTCGCGGGCCAACCACGCCGGGTCGAGCCCGGTATCGGCGTCGTAGGTGACCGCGATCGCCGCCGCCGGCCAGCCCGTGTGGTCACGGACGACCACCCCGACACTCGCGAGGCCGAGCGTCACCCCGCCCGCCTCGCGCGCATACCCGTCCTGCGTCGTCTGGGCGAGCAGCTGTCGCAGCTCGCGGTACCGCTTCGGCCCGTGGCCGGTGCGATCGACGAACGCCGCCTGGTCGGGGAACAGGGCGCGCAGCTGGCCGGCCGGCAGCGCGGCGAGGATCGCGCAGCCGCTGGCGGTCAGGTGAGCCGGGAGGCGCACACCGACGTCGGTGACGAGGTGCGGCCGACGCGGTGCCCGCTCGTCGACGATGTAGAGCACGTCCCGGCCGTGCAGCACGGCGAGATGCGCGCTCTCACCCACCCGGTCGACCAGCTCGGCGAGCAACGGGCGCCCGAGCATGCTGAGCGGCTCCTGGCGCGCGTACCCACCGGAGAGTTCGAAGGCGGCGACCCCGAGCCCGTAGCGACGGGCTTCGGGCAGGTGGACCACGAAGCCGTGCTCCTGCAGCACGCTGAGGAGGTGGTAGACCGTCGATCTCGGCAGGTCGAGTGCCGAGGCGATGGCCGCGGCCGGAAGCGGGCCGCGGGCGCCGGCGAGATGGCTCAGCACGCGCAGGGTGGCGTCGGCTGCCGGGACCTGACTCACCGTTGACCTCGTCTCCGCGGCTCGGACGCGGCCGCCTGGTCGTCCATGTCTGTCATCCCAGACACGGACGACTCTACGCGCACCGCCGCGGTGGGCGCCCGGGTGTTCCATCGGAACATGGACATCCAGCCCGGCGCGACCCCGACCACCAGCGACCCGACGACCTCCGGTCGCTCGTATTCCGAACCCCCCGGCCCGACCTCGGTCTCCCTCGGCGCCGGGCCGCTGTCGATCGACGAGGTCGTCGCCGTCGCCCGGCACGGCGCACGGATCGACCTCGACGGCGCGGCCCTCGACGGTGTCGCCGCATCACGTCGGATCATCGAGGCGCTCGCCTCCGACCCCGAGCCCCACTACGGGATCTCGACCGGGTTCGGTGCGCTCGCGACCACGTTCATCGAGCCGGCGCGCCGCGCGCAGTTGCAGGCGAGCCTCGTCCGCTCGCACGCCGCAGGCAGCGGCGAGGTCGTCGAGCGGGAGGTCGTGCGTTCCCTCATGACGCTGCGCCTCTCGACGCTCATGACGGGCCGCACCGGGGTGCGGGTGGAGACGGTCCGCGCCTACGCGGCGATGCTGAACGCCGACATCACCCCGGTCGTGCGCGAGTACGGGTCGCTCGGCTGCTCCGGCGACCTCGCACCCCTCGCGCACTGCGCGCTGGCGGTGATGGGCGAGGGCGAGGTGACCGATGCGTCCGGGCGCACGCGCTCCGCTGCGGAGGCGCTCGCGGACGCCGGCCTCCAGCCGGTACAGCTCGCCGAGAAGGAGGGGCTCGCGCTCATCAACGGCACCGACGGCATGCTGGGGATGCTCGCGCTCGCCGTGGACGACCTGCGGATGCTCTTGCGCACCGCCGACGTCGCCGCGGCGATGAGCGTCGAGGGCCTGCTCGGCACGGGCGCGGTGTTCGCCGCAGACCTGCAGGCCCTGCGCCCGCAGGCGGGTCAGGCCGAGAGCGCCGCGAACCTGCGGTTGCTGCTCGACGGCTCCCCGATCGTCGCGAGCCACCGGGGTCCCGAGTGCACCCGGGTGCAGGACGCCTACTCACTGCGCTGCGCCCCGCAAGTGCACGGTGCAGCCAGGGACACCGTCGACCACGCCGCGATGGTCGCCGAGCGGGAGCTCGCGAGTGCCGTCGACAACCCGGTGCTCACGCCGGACGGGCGGGTCGAGTCGAACGGGAACTTCCACGGCGCCCCGGTCGCCTACGTGCTCGACTTCCTCGCGATCGCCGTCGCCGATGTCGCGTCCATGTCGGAGCGCCGCACCGACCGCTTCCTGGATCGGAGCCGGAGCAACGGCCTCCCACCGTTCCTCGCGCACGAGGTGGGTGTCGACTCGGGCCTCATGATCGCCCAGTACACGGCGGCCGGCATCGTGAGTGAACTGAAACGGCTGGCGCACCCGGCGTCCGTCGACTCGATCCCGTCCTCCGCGATGCAGGAGGACCACGTCTCGATGGGCTGGGCGGCGGCGCGGAAGCTCCGCCGGGCGATCGACGGTCTCGGCCGCGTGCTGGCGATCGAGGTCATGACGGCGGCCCGTGGCCTCGACCTGCGCAGCCCGCTCGAGCCGGCCGTCGGCACCGGGGCGGTGCTCCGCCGGGTGCGTGAGCAGGTCACGGGTCCCGGACCCGACCGGTTCCTCTCCCCCGAGATCGAGGCGGTCGCCGCGCTGGTGCAGTCGGGCGAGGTCGTGCGGGCGGTCACCGGCGCGGTCGGCGATCTCCGCTGAATCGGGCGTCACACGACGAAGCCCTCGGGCGCCGGTGACGGCGTTCCCGAGGGCTTCGTGTCGAGGGGCTCGAACCTCAGCTCATCGACCGAGCGGGAGGTGGTCGATCACGGCCACTGCGCGCGGCGGCGCTTCGGCCGTTCGGTGCCCGAAGACGGCTCAGTCCCGGGCGCCGGGTCGGCATCGGGCTTCGGCTCAGCGTCAGGCGTCGGCTGGGTGTCGCTCGTCGGGCTGGAGTCAGCAGGGAGCTCGGACTTCTCCGCCGCCTCAGCCTCTCCGGCCGGCTCCGTCTCCAGGATCGGCTCGGGCTCGGCGACCGGCTCAGCCGTCGCTTCCGGCTCAGGCTGCACCGCAGGGGCTGCGTGCTCGCCGGAATGAGCGACCTCGTCCGCAGGGCCTTCGGAGACCGCGTCGGGAAGGGTGATCGCCTCGGTGCGCGGCAGCTCGTCACCCGTCGCCACATGCGCCCCGTGCACCTCGTGGGCTTCGTGGGCTTCGTGCGCAGCCGGGCGCGTCATCGGTCGATCCGCCGCCGGCTCAGTCGGCGCAACGACCGGCGGCTCGGGTGCGGCATCCGCCGGTTCCGCGTCAGCCGGAGCGGCGCCGTCTGGAGCCGCGTCCACCGGAGCCACGTCCGCCGAGGCCGACGGAACGGATGCGTCAGGCACGCTCGGCGCGGTTGCAGCGCTTCCGCCACCGGCGCCGACGAGGACCGGCTCCTCGGCGGGGACAGTCACTGCCCGCGGCCCCTCGATCGCGGCGACCGTGCGTGGCGTCGGCTTCGGCTCGGCTGCAGCCCGCCGCTGCTCGCGACGTTCCCGGAACCCCTCGACGAGGTTGTAGAGGGTGGGGAGCACGACGAGCGTCAGGATGGTCGAGGAGACGAGCCCGCCGATGACGACGATCGCGAGCGGCTGCGAGATGAAGCCACCGTGTCCGGTGATGCCGAGTGCCATCGGGGTGAGGGCGAAGATCGTCGCGAGCGCCGTCATGAGAATCGGGCGGAGCCTGCGTGCGGCACCGTGCTCGACGGCCTCGATCACCGTCATGCCGCGTCGCCGGTACTGGTTCACGAGGTCGACCAGCACGATCGCGTTCGTCACGACGATACCGATGAGCATCAGCACGCCGATGAGCGACGGGACGCCGAGCGGCACGCCGGTGATGATCTGGAGCCCGATCGCGCCGGTCGCGGCGAACGGTACCGACACGAGCAGCAGGAGCGGCTGCCGCAGCGAACGGAACGTCGCGACCATGATGACGTAGACGATGAGGATCGCGGCGAGGAGCGCGAGGCCCAGCTGTCCGAACGCGTCGCTCTGCGATGCCGTGACACCCCCGAGGGTCGCCGTGGTGCCGGCGGGCAGCTTGACGTCGTCGATCGCCGTCTGCACCTCGGCGCTGGCGGTACCGAGGTTGTCGCTGCCCGGAGTCGCGCTGATCGTGGCTGAGCGCAGCCCCTTGACGGTCGAGATCGTCGCGGGTCCGTCGACCTGCGAGACCGTCGCGAGGGTGTCGAGGCGTCTCGGGCCGGTGGCGGTCGGGACCTCCGTCGCCGCGAGGGCGTCGACGGTGGTCGGCGGGTCCTGGGCGTCGACGTAGATGGTGAGCGTGGTGTCGTCGATGACGATGGATCCCACCGTCGTCGGCTGCATGAGCTGCGAGACGTACGCACCGAGCGCGACCTCGCTGAACCCTGCTGCGGCGGCGGCGTCGCGGTCGACGGCCACCTGGACGTAGGGCCGCGATTCGCTGAGGTTGCTCGTGACCTGGTCGATGCCGTCGAGGCCGGTGACGGCCTGCTGGATAGCGTCGGCGGCCTCCGCGAGATCGCTCTGCCGTGCGGAGGTGATGTCGATCTCGATGTCGCTCGACCCGCCGAAGCCCGCGGACGCGGCGACCTCGATCTCGCCGACGTCGTCGAGCCCGGACAGGTCCTTGCGGACCGTCTTCTGGAGTGCCGTCTGGTCGGCGTCTTCGCTCGTCGTGATCGAGTAGGTGATGGCTCCGCCACCGCCGCCCGAGAACGCGTCGCGCAACGAGCTTCCGCTCGACCCGATCGAGAGCTGGACGGTGTCGATGCCGTCGATGTCGCGCAGCTTCGTCTCGACCTGCTTCGCCGCCGCGTCCTGGGCGTCGAGGCTCGTGCCGACCGGCAGGGTCTGCGTGACCGTGAGGGTGTTCTGGCCGGAGTCACCGAGGAAGTTGGTCTTCATGAACGGCGTCAGCGCGAAGGTGCCGACGAGCACGAGCACCGAGAGCAGCAGGGTGGTGACCGAGTGCTTGAGGGTCCAGTGGATGATCGGGAGGTAGGCCTTCTGGAGCCGTGACGGCTTCTCGAGGTCGTCTTCGTCCTGCACGCTGACCCGGCGCTCGCGTCGGCTCCGGACCGGTCCGCTCGTCGCGTCGGAGGGCGCTTCCTCCGCTGCGGCTGCGGCTGCGAGGCGCTGGGCCTTCGGGGCGCGGAGGAACCAGTAGGCGAGCACGGGCACGATGGTGAGCGCGACGAGGAGCGACGCGAGCAGCGCGATCGTGACGGTGAGGGCGAAGGGTCGGAAGAGTTCTCCGGTGACGTCGCCGACGAACGCGATGGGCAGGAACACGGCCACCGTGGTGATGGTCGAGGCGGTGATCGCGCCCGCGACCTCCTGGACGGCGCTCAGGATCGACCCGGCGCGCTGTGCACCCGTGCGGTTGTCGCCGAACGAGAGGTGTCGCTTGATGTTCTCGATGACCACGATCGAGTCGTCGACCACGCGCCCGATGGCGATCGTCAGCGCGCCCAGCGTGAGGATGTTGAGCGAGTACTCGGCGACCTGGAGACCGATGAAGGTGATGAGCACGGACGTCGGGATGGAGATCGCCGTCACCAGCGTGGCCCGGACGTCGAGGAGGAACACGAGGATGATCAGCACCGCGAAGACGAGGCCGAGCAGGCCTTCCGTCGTCAGGGCCTCGATGGACTGCTCGATGTAGGGCGCCTGATCGAAGACGACGGTGAGCTTGGCGTCGGAGCCGATGGTCCGCTCGAGCTCGGGAAGGATGTCGCGCACGCCCTGCGAGACCTCGACGGTGTTCGCCGCGGGCAGTTTCGTGACGGCGATGGTGAGCGCCGGCTCGCCGTCGACGCGCGAGATCGACGTGATCGGGTCGTCGCTCAGGGCGACCGTCGCGACGTCGCCGATGGTCAGGACGGAGCCGTCGGCGGCGAAGGCGCCCGTGATCGGCAGGGCGGCGATGTCGTCGACCGAGGTGAGCTTGGTGCCCGTCTGCACGGAGAACGTCTTGTCGCCTTCGGTGATGTCGCCCGCGGGCTGCAGGGAGCCGTTCTGCTGCAGCGTCGTCCCGATGACCCGGCTGGTCTGCCCCGCGAGGGCCAGTTTGGCGTCGTCGGGGGTGATCGTGACCCGTTTGCCCACCTCGCCGACGATCGCCGCGTCGCGGACGCCGTCGACGTCCTTGATGTCGGGGACCACGGAGCTCGAGAGCACCTCGGCCAGGGAGTCCTGGTCGGCCGCGCCGGATACGGCGATCTGGATGACCGGGAGGTCGTCGATGCTGCCGCTGACCACCTGCGGGTCGACGGTGTCGGGCAGGGTCGACTTGATGCGGTTGATCGCCTGGGTGATCTTCTGCTCGGCGGTGGCGAGGTCCGTGCCGTAGGTGAAGGTCGCGCTGATGAGGCTCGAGTTCGTGCTCGACGTCGCCGAGGTGGACTCGATACCGGGCACGCCCTGGATCGCGGTCTCGATCGGGGTCGAGACGTCGTCGTTGACGACCTCGGGTGCCGCACCCGGGTAGCTCGTGATGATCGCGAGCTGCGGGAACTGGACCGACGGGATGAGCTCCTGCTTGAGGCCGCCCACCGCCAGGACGCCGAACACGGCGGCCACGATGGTGACGAGCGCGATCAACGCGCGGTTCTTCATGCTGAGGACGGAGAGCAGGTGCACGGAGCCGCTTTCGGTTGTTGCGAGAGGTGCGGACGCTGTAATTATGTCACCGCACACCCGTCCGACGGCGGTCTCGCGCGGAGGCTGGACACGGCACGCACGAGCGCTGCGTGTGGAGCGGTGTCACGCTCGTCGGCGACGAGGTCAGACGACGTCTTCGAGGTAGTCCAGAGCCGGCACGTGCCCGAACATCGCGGAGTGCCAGGTCTGCGTCAGCAGCTCGACCGCCTGCTCGGTCTGGGCCCACGGATAGCTGATCGGGATGCGCAGGTAGCGCTCGAACGCCCCGTCGATCCCGAACCGTGGTCCGGCGACGATCACGAGCCCGTGGCTGCGAGCCGCGAGCGAGAGCTGCGATGACGCGGCCTCGCCGAGGTTCACCCAGGTGGCGATCCCACCGTCGACCCGCGGCACGGTCCACTCGGGAAGGCGGTCGGCCAGGAGGTCGACGAGCCGGTCGCGGGTCTCGCCGAGCGCGACACCGCGCCGGGCGACGATGCCGTCCATCGCCGGCATCAACTGCTGGACGGTCAGCTGGTCGAGGATCGGCGTGCCGAGGTCGCCCAGCGAGCGTGCCGAGACGAGCTTCCTGATCGTGCCGCGCTCGGCCCGGATCCACCCGATGCGGAGGCCTCCCCAGATCGTCTTGCCCACCGAGCCGATCGTGATGATCGACGCCGGCGCGCCCTGGAGTGCGGCGAACGGGGTGCCGTCGAGGCCCTCGTCCGTCGGCCGGTCGATGTCGAGCTCGGCCGTGGTCTCGTCGATCACGAGCACCGTCCCGTGCCGCTCGGCAGCTGCGGCGACCCGTCGGCGGGTCTCGAGCGGCATCGACGCCCCGGTCGGGTTGTGGAAGTCCGGCATGAGGTACGCCATCGCGGGGCTCGTGCGCTCGAACCACTGCTCGAGTTCGCGGACGTCCCAGCCGGTCTCCGAGGAGACGGTCGCGGCGCCGAGCCTGGCCCCGGCCGCCCGGAGCGCCTCATAGGCGTGGGGATAGCTCGGCATCTCGACGAGGACGCGGTCACCTCGGCTGAGCAGGGTGCGCGCGATGAGGGCGATCGCGTGTTGGGCCCCCACGGTCACCATGATCTCGTCGGGGTCGGTGGGCAGCCCGCGCGCGGTGTAGCGGTCGGCGATGGCCTGCCGCAGCTCGGGCATGCCGACGAGGTCGTAGTCGAAGTCGTGCATGTACCGCGGCAGTTCTGCGGCGGCGGTGGCCACGGCGTCGATGATCTCGGGGCACGGCGGGACGGCCGCCTTGCTGAAGTCGAGGAACCCGCCCTGTGGCACGGGAGCCAGCGCAGTGGGCGCCGACGGTAGGAGGGTGACACTGCCCGAACCGCGGATGCTGCGGAGGTAGCCGGCCTCGCGCAGTTCGCGGTACGCCGCGGTGACCGTGGTGCGGCTCAGTGCGAGCCGATCGGCCAGTTCCCGCTCGGCCGGCAGACGGGTGCCGACCGGGATGCGTCCGTCGAGGACGAGGAGTCGGATGCGGTCGGCGAGACCGCGGTATGCGGGCGCAGCGGTCTTCCACTGCCCGAGCAGGGCGGCAAGCGATCGGGCACTCAGGGTGATGGAAGCCATTGAACCACGATACCCAGATTGGCCTCTAGCGCCAAAGCCAATCGTGCAATTGGATTGTCCACCATGACCCGTCGTGTGCTCCAACTCCTCATCGGCCTCTTCCTGTACGGCATCGCCATCGCGATGATCGTGCGCGGCGCGGTCGGCGTCGCCCCGTGGGACGTCCTCACCCAGGGACTCAACCTGCGGACCGGCCTGAGCTTCGGACTCATCACGATCATCGTCGGCGGGCTCGTGCTCCTCGCCTGGATCCCGCTCAAGCAGCGGCCGGGTGTCGGCACCGTCCTGAACGTCCTCCTCGTGGGGCCCTCGGCCGACATCGGGCTGGCGTTCATCCCCGCGGACCTCGACCTGTGGGCGCGCATCCTGCTGTTCGCCGGCGGACTGCTCCTCCTCGGCGTCGCCTCGGGCCTCTACATCGGCGGCAACTTCGGCCCCGGCCCGCGAGACGGCCTCATGACCGGCATCCACCGCGTCACCGGGTGGCCGATCTGGGTCGGGCGCACGGGCGTGGAGCTCGTGGTCCTCGGCATCGGATGGCTGCTCGGCGGGAACGTCGGCATCGGAACGGTGGTCTTCGCCGTGCTCATCGGCCCGATCTGCGGCTACACGATCCCGTTGTTCCGGATCGTTCCGCGGACGGAGCACTCGACCACCGCCGTGGACGAGGCTGTGCTCGAGGGCGACACCCCGCCGTCGAAGCCGATCGTCGACTCCCCGGCCAACTGAAGCGCCCTTCGACAGGCTCAGGGTCCGGGAGCGACAGACTCAGGGACCGGATGTCCGGTCCCTGAGTCTGTCGAAGGGCCGATCCCTCAGAGCTTCGCCACCGCCACCGCGCCCGTGTGGTCGTCGACGCTCATCGTCGCCTCGTCGAACCGCGAGCGACCGGAGAGGACCTCGCCGACCTGCACCCGGTCGACCTCCTTCACCCACGTGCCGATGATGATCGTTGCGACCGCGTTGCCGGTGAAGTTCGTGAGCGCACGCGCCTCCGACATGAAGCGGTCGATGCCGACGATGAGGCCGACCCCGTCGACGAGGTCGGGTCGGTTGGCCTGCAGGCCGCCGGCCAGGGTCGCGAGACCGGCGCCGGTGACGCCCGCGGCGCCCTTCGACGCGATGATCATGAACACGAGGAGCGAGATCTGCTCCCCGAGGTTCATCGGGACGCCCATGACGTCGGCGATGAAGATCGACGCCATGGTGAGGTAGATCGCGGTGCCGTCGAGGTTGAAGGAGTAGCCCGTCGGGACGGTGATGCCGACGACCGGCTTGGAGACACCGAGGTGCTCCATCTTCGCGATGAGTCGCGGCAGCGCGGCCTCGGAGGAGGAGGTGCCGACGATGAGGAGGTACTCGCGGCCGAGGTACTTCATGAGCTTGAAGATGTTGAAGCCCGTAGCGAGGCGCAAGACCCCGCCGAGCACGACGACGATGAACAACGCGCAGGTGATGTAGAACGCGATCATGAGCGTGGCGAGCCCGACGAGCGCGCTCGCACCGGCGGACCCGGTCACGGCGGCGATCGCACCGAAGGCACCGATGGGCGCGATCCACATGATCATCGCGAGCACCCGGAACACGAGCGCCTGGATGAGCTTGATGCCGCGCAGGATCGGTTCACCCGTCGTCCCCATCTTCTGCAGGCCGAAGCCGACGAGCAGGGCGACGAAGAGGACCTGCAGGATGTTGCCGCCGGTCAGCGAGGACACGAGCGTCGTGGGGATGATGCCGAGGATGAACTCGGTCGTGCTCTTGGCCTCCCCCTCCACCTGGTAGCTCGTCTCGGCGAGGTTCAAGCCGGCGCCCGGCTGGATGAGGTTGCCGACGACGAGGCCGATCGCGAGGGCGAAGGTCGACATCACGATGAAGTACAGCAGCGCGAGCCCGCCGACCTTGCCGACGGTCGCGGCCTTCGCGATCGACCCGACGCCGATCACGATGGTGCAGAAGATGACCGGGGCGATCATCATCTTGATCAGGGCGACGAACGCGTCACCGACGGGTTTGAGCCCCTTCGCGAACTCGGGGGCGGCGAGGCCGACGACGATGCCGGCGAGCACCGCGAGGATCACCGCGAGGTAGAGGTAGTGGGTCTTGTCCAGCCGTTTGAGGGAGGAGAGCGTCATTGCCATTCCGGATCCGTTTCGTCGGCCGCGTCAGTGCGGCAGCGGGTGGTCGATCGACCCATGCTGCGACCACGCCGGCGGATCGACCGGGTTGTGGTCGTAGTGACCGCTTGTGGTCGTACTGGTCGCGGTCGGCGACGCCTGTGGCCGTCGTCACCCCCGATACTTGAGGGGTCGACGCGACGGAGCAGACGGAGGTGACGCGATGGCCGGTCGGTCCAGGAGCATCGCCTCGCGGCTCTTCCTCGTACAGCTCGTCGCGGTCGTCGCGATGACGCTCGTCGCCGGAGTCCTGCTGTGGTTCCAGGCCCGCACCGAGACCGAGGACCGCGCGGTCGCGAAGTGCCTCGACGTCGCGAACGGCGTCGCGGACAACCCCTACGTCGTCGCGCAGCTCGGCTCGGATCGCCCGTCGGACGCACTCCAGCCCTACGCCGAGGCGCTCATGCGCGACACCGGTGTCGACTTCGTGACGATCATGGCTCCGGATCGCACCCGGTACACGCACCGCGAGCGCGACCAGATCGGCAAGCCGTTCATCGGCACGATCGGACCGGCGCTCGAGGGACGGACCTTCACCGAGACGTACACGGGCACGCTCGGCCCCTCCGTCCGCGCCGTCGCACCCATCCGTGACGACGCCGGCGAGGTCGTCGCCCTCGTCGCCGCAGGCGTCACGGTCAGCAACGTGTCCGAGACCTTCGAGACCCGGGTGCCATGGTTGCTCGGAACGGCTCTGCTCGTGCTCGTCATCGGCGCGATCGGCTCCTGGACGCTCCGCCGCTACCTCGCACGGGTCACCGGGTCGCGCGGACCGGAGGACCTCGCCAGGATGTTCGACTACTACGAGTCGGTGCTCCACTCGGTGCGGGAGGGGCTCGTCCTCGTGGACCGCCACCGCCGTCTCGTGCTCGTCAACGACCAGGCGTCCGAACTGCTCGGGCTGCCCCTCGGCGAGCGTTCCCCGGGAGCGGCGCCGGTCGACGAGCTGCCGATCGACGCCGGCCTGCGCGAGCTCCTCGCGAGCGGACGCCAGGCCGTGGACGAGATCCACCTCACACGCGACCACGTGCTCGTCGTGAACCAGGAGTCGGCGGTCGGTCCGGGCGAGACGGCAGGCCCGCACCCGCGTGGGTGGGTGATGACGCTGCGCGACCACACCGAGATCGAACACCTGAGCGGCGAGCTGGCGTCGATGCGCACGATGAGCGACGCCCTGCGCTCGCAGACCCACGAGTTCGCGAACCGGCTGCACACGATCGTCTCGCTCATCGAGCTCGACCGGCGGGAGGAGGCGCTCGACCTCGCGGCGCAGGGACTCGGAGCGAGTCAGCGGTTGACCGACCGCGTGCTCGCGGCGGAACAGGAGCCGGTGATCTCGGCGCTGCTGCTCGGCAAGACGGCGCAGGCGGCCGAGCAGGGGGTCGAGCTGCACCTCGAGAGCGACCCCGCGCTCGGACGCGTGCGCGTCGACCCGGCCGTGATCGTCACCATCCTCGGCAACCTCATCGACAACGCGATCGACGCGGCGTCCGGCGATCGCCCCTGGGTGGAGGTCTACCTCGGGCAGGGGCTGCCGGACGACCTCGGCGCCGGGCGGTCCGACGACGCCGAGACGACGGAGCTCGTGATCCAGGTGACCGACAGCGGACCGGGCCTGCCCCCGGAGGCGCTCGACCTCGCGTTCGTACGCGGCTGGTCGACGAAGGAGCCCGGCCGACACGGCCGGGGGTTCGGTCTCGCGCTGGTCCAGCAGGCGGTGACACGGCTCGGCGGCACGGTCGAGGTCGTCCGCGAGCCCTCCTCGGCGTTCGTCGTGACGCTGCCGGCCGCGGTCGGCGTCCGGGACGAGGCAGGCACATGAGCGAGCGCATCCGGGTCCTGGTCGTCGAGGACGAACCGATCACCCAGCAGGCCCACGCGTCCTACCTGCGCCGCGTCGAGGGCTTCGAACTCGCCGCCGTGGCGGGCGATGCGGCCACCGCGATGCAGGCGCTGCGGGCAGCTGCGGCCCACCGCTCCCCCGACGACCGGATCGACCTCGTCCTGCTCGACCTCAACCTGCCGGACGCGCACGGTCTCGAGCTCTGCCGACGCATCCGGACGGCGGGTATCGACGTCGACGTCATCGCCATCACCGCGGCCCGTGATCTCCGGATCGTCCGAGCGGCGGTCTCGGCGGGCATCGTCCAGTACCTCATCAAACCGTTCGCGTTCCCCGCGTTCGCCGACAAGCTGGAGGCGTATCGCTCCTTCCGGCACACGATGTCGGCGGAGGGCTCGGTCACGAGCCAACACGAGGTGGACCTCACCCTCGCCACGCTGCGAGCGCCGTCCTCCCGCCCACAGTTGGCGAAGGGACTCTCGGAGGACACCCTGCGTCTGGTCTCGGACCTCCTCCGGCAGGCCACCGGGCCGCTCTCCGCGAGCGAAGCGGCAGCCGCCGGGTCCCTGTCACGGGTGACGGCCAGGCGTTACCTCGAGTACCTCGCCGAGACGGGCGCCGTCGAGCGGTCGCCGCGCTACGGCACCCCGGGGCGCCCGGAGCTCGAGTACCGCTGGCGGTGAGCGGACGTCGCTCTCCACCGCCCCGGCCCCCGAGCCGCCCCGGCCTGCAGTGCCCGAGCAACCCCACGAGGTCCCGGAGCCGCTCCTCCGGCCCCCGAGCCGCCCCGGGCCTCCGGTCCCTGAGCAACCCCACGTGCTCCCTGAGCTTGTCGAAGGGTCAGCTCGGGTTCACGACCGCGTAGATCTGGTTCCAGTTCGCGAAGCCGGTGACTGGCTCATCCGAGCCGTTCAGCATGATGTCCTCGTCCACGGAGTTCGTCTCGCCGGTCGACGGATCGTAGATCTCGTAGTCGCCGTCGTGGAAGCCGATGATGAGCACGTAATGCTGCGGGATGGTGTTGTCGCTCGGGCCGACGAGGAGCGGGACGGGCGTCCCGTCGTTCGCTGCCGCCGCGGCCTCGGTGAGCGCCGCCCCTCGGCCCGAGTCACCACCCAGGGCGTTGGTCCAGTCGATGTGGTAGTCGGTACCGGTGCGGTCGGATTCGGCGACCGCGCCGCCGGGTGCCGTGCCCGCGACGTTCGGGTAGTCGATGGGGCCGGGGAACAGGTCGTTCGCGCGGTCCTGGACGGCCTGCTGCAGGAACGTCATCCGATCCTCCGTGTCCAGACCGGCCGCATCGGCGAGGTCGAGACCCCGGAGGTAGTCGGGCACATGGCCGTCGAGGAACTCGCCGGTCTGCAGCCAGTAGGCGAGGAACGGGTCCGACTGGGCGGCGAGGGTGATGAGCGTCGTCGACCCGCAGGTCTTGTTGTTGTACTGGTCGAAGGTCTCGCCGTTCACCGTGGCGTCCCCGTTGTCGCCGACGCCGAGGTTCGTGAGCTCGTCGATCATGCGCTGGCGTTCGCCGGGGGGAGCGTTCTTGATCGCGTCGGCGAGGGCGAGCACGGAGGAACTGCCGGCGCCGGTGGCGATCGCACTCATGAGGAGGGCGCTGACGGCGGGGTCGCCGGACTCCTCCATCGCCGCGAGGATGCGCTCCCGTTCGTCGTCGCTCATCGCGTTCCAGTTCTGGACGTAGTTGGCCCACTCCGTCTCGGAGAGGACCGAACCGTCGGGGTCGCCGTTCGGGAACTGCGTCCGCGAGACGAGGACGTCCAGCCTCGTCTGGCCCACGGGCACCTCGACGCCGGCGAGCACGGCGTAGCCCTCGGAGTCCGACAGGGCCCGCTGCAGCGCCTCACCGGCCGCCCATGCGTCCTCGTAGGCTTCGTGGCAGACGGATACGCCGTCGAGGATCTGACCAGCTCCGCGGATGAGGTCCGAGATCACCCCGGCGACCTCTCCTGCTCCGGTGATCGGGTTCGTCATCGCCCACGGGTTCACGGAGATGTTCCCGATGGTCCGGTGGCCGTCGCGGATGCTGTCGGCACCCGGCTGGTGGGCGGTGCGCGCCGAGGTGATGGCGTCCGCGTAGTCTCGGAGGCCGCTGGCCCCGGATCGGAGCCCCTCGATCTCGGTGCCGACGAGGGTGTCGACGGACGCCAGGACCTGCGTCGCACTCGCGCCCGTCACCCCGACGAGGGCGTCCGGCAGGCTCGACCCGGTGACGGTGGAGAGCGTGGTCTGGATCGCCTCCGCGGCGAGCGCCGCGTTCTCGTACTGCTCCGCGAGCCCGTCGATGGTGGCCGGGTCACCCGGCGGCGGGGTGTCCGCGAACGTCGAGGATCTGGGGATGAGCCCGACCGCGCGATCGACGAACGAACCGATCGACGTGATGAAGCTCAACGGGTCGCCGCTCAACGAGCCGATGAAGGTGGCGAGCACGTCGATCTCGGCTGAGCTCTTGGTGCGGAGTTCGGAGAGGTTCATGGTCGGTCCTTGTTTCCGGTGGTGCTCCTGGTCGCGGCGAGGCCGGAGAGGAGCCGCAGGACGACGGTCTGCAGCTTGGCGACCGCGCGCAGTTCGGCGGCCGTCTCCGCGCTGTCGGCTCCTCGGCGACGCGCGTCGAGGAGGGCGTCGAGCAACACCGCCCCCGCCTGCTCGTCCGTCAGCATGCCGGCGCCGAGGCCGATGACGGCGTCGAGACCGGCCGTGCGGACCACACTCGCGACCTGCTCGGTGACGCCGGCGGGGACGCCGGCACCTCGGAGTTCCGCGGCCAGCGACGCGACCCGCGCGCCGGTCTCGGCCCGCTCGGCCGCATCACGGCGGTCGGGCCGAGCAGCCGTGCATGTCCGGGCCGGCGGCGACGGCGCGGTCATGAGGCGTCCTCGGCGAGCGCCGCATCCGTACCGGCCATCGTGTCCGCGACGTTCTGCATCCACCGCGCGAAGTCGTCGAGCGTCTTGCCCGCCTCCGTCATCTCGGTCCGCCACGTCAGTTCGAAGGCGGCGGCGCTCGTGGCCACCTGCTCGTCGAGGAACGACGTGTCGAGGCACGTGGAGAAGATCCCCGTCGCGCTCGACGCCGCCCCGGCGACCGCTTGGACGACCGCCGCCAGGCCCGCATCGTCCACCTGCATCGTGCCGCTCATGGTTCCCCGCTCTCCGGTGCTGTTCGCGCTGCCCGGCCGATCCCGGTGATGCGCCTGATCCGATGCCTCCACCCTGTCCCAGCCGGCTCCCCAAGACGATGGGCAGCACTCCCCATAGCCCGGTGGGCGTCGGACCTGGCGCACGACGGGGCGTCGGTTACGGTGAGGGTGACGCGTCCACCCGGGCGCCGCGGAAGGGGCCGTCATGCAGCAGATCCATCGTCGCCTCGCGACCGTGTCGTTGACCATCCTCGTCGCGGCGCTCTGTTGCACGGGATGCGGCCTGTCGTCGACCCCCGTCGTGGCGGACGAGACCGACGACGCCCGGCTCACCGCGTTGGCCGATGATCCGCTCTTCGCGGACGGCAGCGTCACCGGGCCACGGGTTCCGGACACCTCGGCCAACGTCAGTGTGCAACGCGGGGCGATCACGGTCGACGACCTCTGGCCGACGGACGTCACCGCGGAACCAGGAGTGAGCGGGCCCGCCTGGCCTGCCGCCACGGCCATGTTGGCCCAGCTGCGCGAGGCAGGTTGGCGACCGGTGGCCGTCTCCTGCGAGCTGGATCGGTCGTCCGGGCTGGAGGGCGCGACGGTGTACGCCACGAAGGAGTTCGACGACTTCACCGCTGCGCTCGAGGCCGAGGTGAGGCCTCCGTCCTCGAAGCTCGTCGGGTACGTGCCCTTCCACGCGGAGGCCGACGACCCGTGGTCGGCGCGCTCGGAGGTCCCGGCCGGGTCGAGTTGCCTCGACGGCGACGGACCGCCGAGCGACGAGGGGTCCGTACCGGACGACCTGGCCATCGCTCCCTGGTACTGAGCGGCCGCCGATCCCAGGGTCGACTCAGGGTGATCCCGGAGGTTCCCGGGGTTGCCATGCACCGAGACGCGATATATCGTGAATTCCAGTTCAACGCGATATATCGCGATCACTCGGAAGGAACCGCACCATGGCACAGGAGAAGTGGATCATCGCTCCCGGCGAGAGCCGCATCATCGACCTCGAACTCGTGAGACGACTCAAGGTCGGCCTCATCGGCGGCCAGGTCGACATCATCGGACACGACGAGCCCGGCGCCCGCATCGAGGTGGGGGCCGTCACCGGCAAGGACCTCAAGATCACCATCGACGGCGACGTCGCCGAGATCGACCACCCGCAGCTGCGCTGGGACAACTTCCTCGAAGTGTTCTCGAACTTCGGCGCCAATCGCGCCACGGCCCAGGTCAGTGTCCTCGTCCCCCGCGACATCGCCCTGACGTTCGGTGTCGTCAGCGCCAGTGGACTGGTCGCAGGCCTCACCGCAGACGCCAAGCTCAACACGGTGTCCGGCGACCTCGTGGCCGACCGGATGACCGGGCGACTCGACCTCAACTCCGTGAGCGGCGAGCTCACGGTCCAGAACCACACGGGTCGCATCCAGGCGCACACGGTCTCGGGCGACGTCACCGTCTCCGGCGACATCACGCGCGCCTCGATCGACGGCGTCTCCTCCGACCTGCTCCTCGACATCCACGGTGCGTGCGAGCAGCTCGACCTGAACACCGTGAGCGGCGCGATCACGGTCCGCCTCGACGAGGAGCTCGCCGCGCGCTACACGGCGAACTCGGTCGGCGGCCGCCTGGCGATCGACGGCGTCGTCCTCAAGGGGCTGCGCGGTGGCGGGTACAACTCGCACACCGGCGCCCTGTCCGGACAGTTCGCCGAGGTGCGCGTGAACACCGTCGGCGGTGCCGTGACCGTCCTCCGCCGCCCGGCTGCCGAGCCGGCGGGCGCGGCCACCACCGCAGGGAGCGAGGCAGGCGCATGAGCCCCGTCTTCGCCCACGGCAGCCTGCGGCTGTACCTCCTGAGCCTGCTCGACGAGTCGCCGAAGCACGGCTACGAACTCATCCAGGCGCTGACCGACCGCAGCGGCGGCACCTACAGCCCGAGCGCCGGCACCATCTACCCGCGCCTCGCGAAGCTCGAGGAGGAGGGACTCGTCACGAAGACGAGTGACGGCCGGAAGACCGTCTACGAGATCACCGAGGCGGGCCGGGCCGAGCTCGCGGCACGGGCGGGTGAGCTCGACGGCATCGAGGATCAGCTCACCGATTCCGTCCGTCGCATCGCCGACGAGGTCCGTAGCGGGGTCACGGCGGCCATGAAGAGCCTCCGGGCCGATCTCGCCTCCGCCGCGCGCGAGGCGAAGCAGTCCGCGAAGCCCGGTCCGAGCTGGACGTCGACCGCAGAGGAGAGCGCCGACCAGAAGGTGCAGGGTCGCCTGGCCCTCCACGAGACCGACGTGTCGATCAACGAGTTCCGGCAGGCGGTCCGAGCCGAACTCCGCGAGCACGTCGCCCGTGGAGGCGCGCTCGACGACGACACCGTGTCGGCCCTGCGTGCCGACCTCGTCGCCGTCCGCGACCGCCTGCGCGACCGACTGCAGGGCTGAGCGCCCCGACACGCAGGCCGAGACACGGAACCGCCCGACACCTCACGGGAGTCGGGCGGTTCCGTCGGTACGGCGTGTGCGATCGGCCTAGCGTGCCGCGCCGGCCAGCGAGCCGGTGGTCGCCGCGGAGTCGTAGATCACGCAGGTGACGAGCCGGTCGTCCACCCCGTTCCAGCTGGCCTCGGTCGGCGTGTAGTAGTTGAACTCGAGGCTGGAGTCCTCGTAGACGATCCCGACGAACGCCTGGAACTGCGCGTAGCAACCGTCGTCGGCCTGCTGTGTGACGGCCTCCTCGCCGGGCCACTCGTCGCCGGTCAGCGTGACCTCGCCGTACACCTCGTACTGGTGCGGCTCGGAACAGGGTACGGTCGGCACCTCCGTGACCTCGTCGGACGACGACTCGTCGTTCAGGCAGTCGCCGACCGAGAGGGTGAAGACGTCCGTGGTGCCTCCACCGACGATCTCGCCGGACTGCGCGTCCCGGGTCTCGGCGGGCTTCGGGAGGATGCCCTCCACGACACTGCAACCGGAGAGCGTCAGGGCCGCGGCGAGAGCGGCGAGGGCGAGCGGGAGGAGACGACGGCGAGCGGTCACGATGAGGGTCCTTGAGGTGGGTGTCGATCACGAGCGACTGTTCAGGCTCACAGCCAGGCAACAGCCGTCGATCAGGATATTGGTCGACCATCCGGGTCCGCCACTCCCCCGCTCGATGAACACTGCGTCACGGTCGGGTGACGATGCCTGTCCATCCAGCTCATCCCCGCTTGACTCCGGTTCCCGAAGGAGTAATATCGCCGCTCGTGACAACTGAGGGTCGAGAGCCCGGGACAGAACCACGATCGGCAAAACGCTGGTTGATCGGGGACCCGCTGCCGACCGACAACCTGGAGGGCCAGCTCCTCCCCAAACGCCTCGCACTGCCGATCTTCGCGAGCGACGCGTTGTCGAGTGTGGCGTACGCGCCGCAGGAACTCCTCATGATCCTGACGCTCGGCGGGCTCGCCTTCCTGAGCTTCGCGCCGTGGGTCGCCGCGTGCGTCGTGATCCTCCTCGTCGTGGTGGTCGCGAGCTACCGACAGCTCATCAAGGCGTACCCGTCGGGTGGTGGCGACTACGAGGTCGCCCACCGGAACCTCGGCGAGAAGGCCGGCCTCGTGGTCGCCTCCGCGCTGCTCGTCGACTACGTCCTCACGGTCGCCGTGTCGGTGGCCTCGGGCGTCGACAACATCATCTCCGCGATCCCTGGGCTGAACCCCTGGCGCGTCGAGCTGGCCGTCGGGTTCGTGCTCGTCCTCATGGCCGTGAACCTCCGCGGCGTCCGGGAGTCGAGCAAGGCCTTCGCGATCCCCACCTACTTCTTCATCGCGAGCGTGCTCGTCATGATCGTCGCGGGACTCGCCCGCACGTTCATGGGCGACGCCCCCGTCGCGTCGAGCGCCGCGTTCACCGTGCAGGGCGAGAGCCTCACCCAGGCAGCGTTCATCCTGCTCCTCCTGCGCGCCTTCTCCTCCGGTTGTTCAGCGCTCACCGGTGTCGAAGCCGTCTCGAACGGCGTCCCGGCGTTCCGTCGCCCGCAGATCAAGAACGCCCAGAAGACGCTGGTCCTCATGGGCGGCACCGCGATCGTGCTGTTCGTCGGGCTCACCGCGCTCGCCCTCATCTCCCGCGTGCACTACGCCGAGAACGCCTGTCACCTCGAAGGGTTCGCGGACTGCGCGACGACCCCGCAGCCGAGCCTCATGGCACAGGTCGCGACCGCGGTGTTCGGTGCGAACAGCATCCCGTTCTTCCTCATCCAGGCGGCGACCGCGTGCGTCCTGCTCCTCGCGGCCAACACGGCGTTCAACGGCTTCCCGCTGCTCGGCGCCGTCCTCGCGCGCGACTCCTACGCGCCGAAGTCGCTCAACACCCGTGGCGACCGCCTCGTGTTCTCGAACGGCATGATCATCCTGGGTCTCGCCGCATGCGCGATCCTCGTGGTGTACCAGGCGAACCTCACCCAGCTCATCCAGCTGTACATCATCGGGGTGTTCGTGTCGTTCACGCTCGGCCAGACGGGCATGGTGAAGCACTGGCTGCGAATGCTGCGGGAGGGCTGCGACAACCGCGGCTCCGTCTACCGCGGACTCGCGATCAACGCGTTCGGCGCCCTGCTCACGGCGAGCGTCCTCATCGTCGTGACGATCACCAAGTTCACCCATGGCGCCTGGCTCGTCTTCGTGCTCATGCCGATCCTCTTCGTCCTCATGCTCGGCGTGAACCGCTACTACCGCGACGTCGAGAAGGAGGTCGAGGTCGACCCGACCACGACCTTCGGCGCGACCGGCGACCACGCGATCGTCCTCGTCGGCAAGATGCAGAAGCCGATCCTCAAGGCGCTGGACTACGCGATCGCCGCCAAGCACGACAGCCTCGAAGCGGTCCACATGTCGATCGATCCGGAGGCCACGAAGCTGCTCGAGCAACAGTGGATCGAACAGAACATCCACGTGCCGCTCGTCATCCTCGAGTCGCCGTACCGCGAGTTCGCGATGCCGCTCGCGAAGTACATCAAGGCGCACCGTGCTGAGCACGGCGCCGAGGTCGTCACCGTCTACATGCCGCAGTACATCGTCGGGCACTGGTGGGAGAGCCTCCTCCACAACCGGCGGGCGTCGCGGATCCGCAACCAGATCATGCTCGTCCACGGCGTGACCGTCGCCCTCGTGCCGTGGCTGCTCGACTCCTCGGAGCTCATCTACGGACGTCGGTCACGGCCGCTGCCCGGCCAGGAACGACGTGGCGAGATCGTCCGCGTCAAGAAGCCGGTCGAGCGGAAGCCGCACATCGACCGCAACACGGGGCAGCCCCGCTCCTGATCGGCCACGCGCTCCGGCGACGGCGTGAGGGACGTGTCGCAGACTGACAGACTGGGGACATGTTCACCTGGGGTCTCTCGCTGCTGTTCCTCGCGGCCGTCTTCGGGACGCTGTCGATGGTCCGCCTCATCGCCGCGAACCCCGACTCGCCGCTGCCGATGTGGCAGGGCCGCCCGCAGCGACTCCCGCAGTTCACGATCATCCTGCGCGGCCTGTCGGGCGGACTCGGGGTCTTCGGGGTCTTTCTGCTGTGGTCGGAGATCGGCTTCTGGAGCATCCTGGTGCTCATTGTCGCCCTCGGGATCCCGATCGTGCTGAACCTCCGGCACAACCGCCGCTTCGAGGCATAGCCGCCGCGTTCGTTCGCCCATCTTCGGGCGAACGAGCGGCTAGGCGAGGAGCGAACCGAGCCCGTAGCCGACCAGGGCCGCGACGACCGACGCGACGAGCATGCCCAACGCGTTCGCCAGTCCGGCCCGCGAACGTCCGTCGTGGAGCAGCCGGACGGTCTCGACACTCGCGGTGCTGAACGTCGTGTACCCACCGAGCAGCCCGCCTCCGAGGACGAGCCGCCACGCCTCGTCGACGACCCCGCCGAGGGCCAGCGCAGTGACGAAGCCCAGCAGCAGCGACCCGCTGACGTTGATCACGATCGTGCCCCACGGGTAGGCGCCGCCCACACGGGAACGGACGATGCCGTCGACGACGAAGCGGGCCGCGGCGCCCACACCGCCGGCCGCCGCGATCGCGAGGAAGAGCCAGGGCGTCACGAGCGGCCACCGCCGATCCGTCGGGCGAGGACGATGCCACCCCAGCTCGCCAGGGCGCCCAGCACGACGCTCCCCACCGCGTACAGCACCCCCACGAGGGCGCTCCCCTCGATGAGGAGGACACTGCTGTCGGCCGCGAGCGCGCTGTACGTCGTGAAGCCGCCGAGGACGCCGGTGCCGAGGAAGAGGCGGAGATCGCGTCGACGGCCGGCGTCGGGCCCGCGTCGGAGGAGCGACTCGAGGAGGAGACCGAGCAGGAAGGCGCCGACGACGTTGATGCCGAGGATGGCCACGGGGACACCACCGATGGGCGGGATCGCGAGGGAGATCGCCTCGCGGGCAGCCGTCCCGATCGCACCACCGAGCGCGACCATCGCGATCGTGGCGGGTTGGAGGTGCGGAGCCCGTGTCCCCGTCGGAGCGGCCGTCACCGCAGGTCGCCGGCGGAGGCGTCCCAGAGCGGTTCGTCGGTGGCACTCGGCGCGAGTGGGACCACGATCACCGGACGCGCCTGCCGATGGGCCAGCGTCGCGGCGACGGAACCGTTGAAGAACTCGAGGATGCCCTTCCGGAGGCCACGCTCCCGGGTCCCGACGATGATCGCCCGCGCGGACACCGAATCGGCGAGTCGGCCGAGGGCACGCGCCGGGTCCCCGGCGAGCTGGGTCAGCTCCCACGCGACGCCGGTCTCGTCGAGGAGACGATGCGCCGTCGCCTCCAGGCCGGGATCGGCGGGCTCCGGTTCGAAGTCGTGCAGATCGGCGTCGAACGGCAGCGACGTGACGGTGCCGTCGACGTTCTCGACCACGACGAACCGGCTCGCATCGACGTGGGCGAGGACGAGCCGGCAGGCGAAGGCCTGCGCGAACGACGCCGCCTCGACGAGGACGGAGTCGGGCTGCCCCGGCGTGACACCGACCACGATCGCGGTGGACCGTTGCTCGTCGCTCATGTCGTCACTCCCCCTTCGTACGCTTCGCGGCAGCCTTGGCCGCCTGCTTCGCCGCCCGCACCTGCGCGAGCGACTCCGGGTCGACGATGTCGGCGACGGACCGGAGGCTGCCGTCCTCGCCGTAGGGCGCCGACGCTTCCCGCCAGTCGGCCGCGTCGAGCCCGTACTGCTTGCCGAGGAGCGCGAGGAAGATCTTCGCCTTCTGCTCACCGAACCCCGGGAGGGCGAGCAGGCGCTTCAGGATCTCCGGGCCGTCGGGCGCGTCGCGCGTCCAGATCGCCTCAGCGTCGCCGTCCCAGTCGTCGACGATCGCGGCGCAGAGCCCCTGCACCCGGCCGGCCATGGAACCCGGGAACCGGTGCACGGCGGGACTCGTCTTGAAGAGGGAGGCGAACGCCTCGGGTTCTTCCCGCGCGATGGTGGCCGCGTCGAAGGAACCGAGTCGGTCACTGATCTTCAGCGGGCCGGCGAACGCGGTCTCCATCGGCACCTGCTGATCGAGCAGCATGCCGACGAGCAGGGCGAGCGGGTCGGTCGACAACAGGCGGTCGGCGTCCGCATCTCCGGTGATGTGCAGGGTTCCGGTCATGGGTCCATCGTCCCACCACTCGACGTCCTGGCCCAGCCCCGTTCCGTCGCGGTGTCGGCATCGGTGCCCGGCAGACCGTCTCCGTACGAGCGCCCCGTCCACGGGCGGCATGGTAAGCTCAACGCTAGTCTTTATCGTTCCCTGGTAGGCGAAAGCCCCGGACGCCCCGCAAGCGCGGCCGGTCAGAAAATCATGAGGGGGTCTCGCATGGGTCGTGGCCGTCAAAAGGCAAAGCACACGAAGATCGCTCGTGAGCTCAAGTCGTTCAGCCCGGACGTGAACTACAACGCGCTCGAGCGCGAGCTCACGGGGCACTCCGTCGACCACCCGGGCACGGGCGTCGACGAGAGCTACGACGACGAGATCGCCAAGTGGGCTGAATACGCCGAGAAGTACGCCGACGGTGAGGCGAAGGGCGCGTAGGCGCGCCCTTCGCACCGTTCCGGCGCGCCCCCGCATCGGCGGTTCGCCCTCGCTCCAGCACCTCGCGGCTGGGTGATCTCTCAGACGACTGTTGGCAAATGGAGTTCTCGCTGGGCGGAGACTAGCCTGGACGGATGAACACCGACGAGCTCCGCGTTGCCGCCAAGAAGCGCCTGAAGGCGCAGCACGATTTCAAGCAGTTTCTCGCCGTCTGGGGTGCGGTCTCCGTCCTCCTGATCGTCATCTGGCTCCTCACCGGCGCCTGGGGATACTTCTGGCCGATCTGGCCGATCTTCGTGATGGGCATCGCCCTGGTCTTCGTCGGACTCGACGCCTACGGTCCGCCCAAGCACATCACCGAGGACGCCATCGACGCCGAGGTCGCGCGCCTCGTGGAGCGGCAGCGGCAGCGCGCCGCCGCTCGTGAGGCCGCCTCGCAGCCGAACGCCACGCAGGCACCCTACGCCGGCCAGAGCGGTTACGAGCAGCACCCGTACCAGGCGGGCCAGACCGGCCAGGCGCCCGTGTACGACCCCGCACAGTACGGACAGACCACCGCCTACGACACCTCGCAGTACGCGGGTGGCCAGACGGGCGGATACGGCACGCCGCAGACCCAGCAGGGCTCCCAGGCGACGCAGCAGTACGGCGCCTACCGGGCACCGTCGACCGAGGCTCCGACCCCTGAGGCGCCTGCAGCGGAGCCCACCTCGGACTGGGTGCGCGCCGCCGAGCCCACCCCGACCGAGCAGTTCGCCGCGGTCTTCTCCGGCACCGACCGCGCACCCGAGGCCGCAGCCACACCGGGGAACACCTCCGCTGAACCGGCCGAGTCGATCGTCCTCGAGTCGACCTCCACCGGCGACGCCGAGACCGTCGCAGCCGCCGCCGACGAGACCGAGGCGCGCCTCGCGAACGACGAGACCGGAGCCGCCGACACGACCCGACGCGACGAGACCGTGTCGGCCACGGCCCCGGCTGCGGCCGTGAGCGCGCCGCGCACCTCGACCGGCCGGTCGACGACGACGCGTTCGACGACGGCCCGCAAGCCCGCCGCCAAGACGACCACGACGGCGACGGCCGCGGGCAGCACCGTCCGCAAGACGAGTTCGACGCGCGCCACCACCGGTTCGACGACGCCCAAGGCCGCAGCAGCCAAGACCACGACGCCGAAGGCCGCCACCACGAAGGCACCGACGACGAAGACGACGGGCGCCGCAGCGAAGCCGGCCACCGCGAAGGCACCGGCGAAGCCGCGCACGACGAAGCCGAAGGCGGCCCCCGCGGCCACGCCGGCGCCACTCGAGCAGCCCGGTACGCCGGAGTAGCAGCCGGTTCCTGAACGACGAAGCGCGCGATCCCCTCGGGGCTCGCGCGCTTCTTCGTTCAGGTGGGACTCAGGAGAGCTGCGAGCGCTCCACCCACTCGAGGTACTCCTCGGAGACGGTCCCGGTGATGTACTCGCCGGTGAAGCAGCTCATCTCGAGGTCGCTGATGCCGGAGCCCTCGAGGATGGCGGCCTTCATGTCGGCGACCTCCTGGTAGATGAGGTTGTCGGCGCCCAGCTCGCGGGCGATGTCGGGGATCTTCTTGCCGTGTGCGACGAGCTCCTGGCGGGACGGCATGTTGATGCCGTACACGTGGGGGTAGCGGACCGGCGGTGCGGCGGAGGTGAAGGTCACCTTGTTCGCTCCGGCGAGACGCGCCATGTCGACGATCTCCTTCGACGTCGTGCCGCGGACGATCGAGTCGTCGACGATGAGGATGTTCTTGCCCTTGAACTCCGAGCCCATCGCGTTGAGTTTCTGACGGACGCTCTTCTTGCGCTGCGCCTGGCCCGGCATGATGAAGGTGCGCCCCACGTACCGGTTCTTGTAGAAGCCCTCGCGGTACTCGATGCCGAGCTTCTGGGCGACCTGCATGGCCGCTGGGCGGGAGGAGTCCGGGATCGGCATGACGACGTCGATGTCACCCATCGGCGTGTACTCGGCGATGGTGTCGGCGAGCCGGTTGCCGAGACGCAGTCGGGCCTCGTAGACCGAGATGCCGTTCATGACGGAGTCGGGGCGAGCGAGATACACATACTCGAAGGAGCACGGAACGAGCCGCGGGTTCTTCGCGCACTGCCGCGAGTACAGCTCACCTGACGCGGTGATGAAGACGGCCTCGCCCGGGGCGATCTCACGGACGATCTCGTAGCCGCCGGCCTCGAGGACGAGCGACTCCGAGGCGACCACCCAGTCGTTGCCGACCAGGCCCGTCTGGCGCTTGCCGAGGATGAGCGGACGGATACCGAACGGGTCGCGGAAGGCGAGCAGGCCGTGACCGGCGATGAGGGCGATCGTCGCGTAGGAGCCTTCGACCCGCTCGTGCACGTTCTCGACGGCGTTGAACACCTGGTCGGGATCGAGGTCGAGACCGCTGATCTGTCCCTGCAGCTCCGTCGCGAGGACGTTGAGCAGCAGCTCGGTGTCGCTCGTGGAGTTCACGTGGCGACGGTCGACGTGGAACAGGTCCTTGCTGAGCTCGCGGGTGTTCGTCAGGTTGCCGTTGTGGATGAGGGTGATGCCGTAGGGCGCGTTCACGTAGAACGGCTGCGCCTCGCTCTCGTTGGCGGCGTCGCCCTTCGTCGCGTAGCGCACGTGGCCGAGGCCCATGTTGCCGAGGAGGGAGCGCATGTCGCGGGTGCGGAAGGCTTCGCGCACCTGGCCCTTGGCCTTGACCATGTGGAAGGTGCTGCCGTCGGCGGTGGCGATGCCGGTGGAGTCCTGACCGCGGTGCTGGAGGAGCAGGAGGCTGTCGTAGACCTGCTGGTTGGCAGGCTCGGTTGAGACGATGCCGACGATGCCGCACATGCGTGGGGACTCCTTGGGGTTCGTGCTGGGCGAGTGGCGGAACGGAGGAAGGTGGGCCGGAGCGGTGCGACTAGTCGCGGTAGGCGCCCACGAGGCGGACGGCACCGCCGTCGACCCCCTTGGCACCCTGTTCGAACGCGCTGAGGTCTGCGGCGTCGTCGCCGAGGTGCACGGTGCCGACCTGCCAGGTCGCGATCCCGTCGGCCTCGAGCGCGGCCGTGACACCGGCGGCGACCGCCGGCGAGACCACGGCGAAGAACCCGACGCCCAGGTTCCAGGTGCCCTCGCTCGACTCGAGCGAGGATCCGGCCAGCGCGCTCAGCGTCCGGAACACCGGCGAGGGGCTCCAGGTGGAGCGGTCGACCTCGGCCCAGGACCCCTTGGGCAGGACGCGCGCGAGGTTGGCGGCGATCCCACCTCCGGTGACGTGGCTGAGCGAGTGGACGCCACCCGCGAAGGCCGGGGCGTCGAGCAGCCGCAGGAGGGGCAGGGTGTAGAGCCGCGTCGGCTCGAGGAGCGCCTCGCCGAACGTCGTGCCGAGGTCGTCGCTGTGGTCGGCGTAGCCGACGCCCGCCTGGGCGAGGATGTGTCGCACGAGGGAGAAGCCGTTCGAGTGCAGGCCCGAGGACGCGAGTGCGAGGACGACGTCGCCGTCCTCGACACGGTGCTCGCCGAGGATGGCGTCCGCCTCGACCGCGCCGGTGCAGGCCCCGGCGACGTCGTAGTCGTCGACCCCGAGGAGTCCGGGGTGCTCCGCGGTCTCGCCGCCGATGAGCGCCGTCCCGGTGTCGGAGCAGGCCCGGGCGATGCCCGCGACGATGGAGGCGATGCGCTCCGGGTGGACCTTGCCGCAGGCGATGTAGTCGGTCATGAAGAGCGGCTTCGCACCGACCACGACGATGTCGTCGACGACCATGCCGACGAGGTCCTGGCCGATGGTGTCGTGCTTGTCGATGGCCTGGGCGATCGCGACCTTCGTGCCGACGCCGTCGGTCGACGTCGCCAGCAGGGGCCGACGGAAGGCCGTCAGCGCCGAGGCGTCGAACAGGCCGGCGAACCCGCCGAAGCCGCCGAAGACCTCCGGACCGTGCGTCTTCGCGACGGCGGCCTTCATGAGCTCGACGGCGCGGTCACCGGCTGCCGTGTCGACACCGGCCTCCCGGTAGCTGGTGGATGAGGTCATGACCGTCCTGAACCTTCTGCGATGGGTGGATTCGGGGGGCCGGACTCACCTGGCTCGGCACTGACGGAACCGTTCGGTTCCGCGTCGGCCGCGGGGGTCCCGGCTGGATGCACGTCAACTCTATCCGCTGCGACGATCCGCGTCCGTCGCGCCATGGAGCGGTCGATGAGGAGACCGACGACGAGGGCGATCGCGCCGAAGACGACGACGCACACGAGCAGGAGGAAGCCGAACACCTGGGTGAGCGAGTAGTCGGCGCTCCCCGGGAACGCGAAGGTGAGGATGAGGGCGGCGATGACACCGACGACGGCGCCGATGACGAGGAACCGCCAGTAGCGCGGCGACCGGCGCACCGAGACCGAACCGGAGGAGTACACGGTCGCGACCTCGGTGTCGGGCTCGGTCGAGGGCGTCGGACCGGTCGGTTCGGATGGGTGCTGAGCTTCCGGTGCTGGCTGCCCGGTGGCGTCTGTCATGCCTCCATTCTCCCCCACGATCCTGGGCATCGTGAACCGATGGTGAACGGCCGCGGTCGACGTGCCGACGGGTACGATCGAGCGGTGGACACGACGGGGACCGAGACGACCGATCCCGCTCCGATCCCTCCCGACGACACCCTGCTCGCGGCGGTCGAATCCGCCGCCGACGACGCCGGGTTCACGCTCGAGCCGGAGCAGCTGGAGGTGGCGAGGCGTCTGGCGTCACTCCGGATCGGCGAGGACCGACCCGCGCACCTGTACCTGTGGGGTGCGGCCGGGCGGGGCAAGACCTGGCTCCTCGACGCGTTCTTCGAAGCGCTCCCGACGCATCGGAGGCGTCGTGTCCACTTCCACTCCTTCTTCCGCGCGCTGCACGCCGCGATCCACCGGGTCCGCACGGAGGCCGCCGACGCCGCTCGGGCGACGGGCGAGCCGGGCGCCGGGTCCCGCGCGGCGGCCGGAGCGGTGACGAACGCGGTCGAGCAAGCCGTCGACGAACTGCTCGACGAGGTGGACGTCGTGCTCTTCGACGAGTTCCAGGTGCACGATCCCGGCGACGGCGCGCTCATGATCCGGCTGCTCGACGCGCTCTTCGCCCGACCGGTGACCCTGTTGACGAGCTCGAACTCCGCGCCGCAGGATCTGCTGCCGGACCCGGGGTACCACCACACCTTCGAGCCCGGCATCGCCCTGATCGAGGCGAACATGCAGGTGCTCGAACTCGCCGGCTCGATCGACCACCGTCGCAGCTCCCCGGTCAGGCACGGCGACGGCTTCGCCCGTGGCAGCTGGTCCATCGCCGGCGAGTCCGCGGACGCCCGGCTCGCGACACTCGGCCTCCACCGTCCGGGGCCAGGCGAGGCGACGGCGCTGACGATCAGTGGCCACACGTTCCAGGCAGCCGCCGCGCGCGACGGCCTCGTCTGGTTCGCCAGCGCCGAACTCATCGAGCGTCCGACCTCGGTCGGCGACTACCTCGCCTGGGCGGCGGACTACGACCGGTGGGTCCTCGACGGCCTGCCCGAGTCCCATGCCCTCACCCGGGAGGCACGCGCCCGGTTCGTCCACCTCGTCGACGCCCTGTGCGATCTCGGCGTCGAACTCCACGTCGTGGCCACCACCGACCGGGAGACCTTCATGACCGATACCGCCCTCGGACCGGAGGGATTCGCCCGCGACGCCGTCAGGACACGCAGTCGGCTCGCCCTCCTCCGCGAGCTCCGCTGACGACCGCTCAGCTCCCGGCGAGCAGGGCCCGCTCGACGGCGCGGTCCAGTCCGACGGCGGGCCGGTCCGGACGCTGCGGCGCGACGCCGCCGAGTGCCAGCAGCCAACTCCAGGTGTCGGCGACGGTCTCGGCGAGCGGACGACGACGGAGCCCGGCCGCCATCGCGCGCGAGACGTCACCGTGATGCATCGCGTCGGCGTCCGGTCCGGTGGGGAGCCAGACGGGCAGTTGGGTCCAGGGCTGGATCCCGGCCGCGAGCACCCGCTCCTGATCCACCCAGCGGAGGGTCGCGCCTGACCCGGTCGCGGCGACGCAGGCGTCGAGCAGCTCCCCCAGCGTCGTCGCCCGCGGCTCGCTGACGACGTTGAACGCACCACTCGCGCCCGTCGAACCGGCGGCGAGGAGGAAGGCCGCGAGATCCCGCGCGTCGATGTACTGGATGGGGTCGGAAGCGGCACCAGGGGCGAGCACCTCACCGCCGGCGGCGATCCGCGCCAGCCACCAGGGCAGTCGGCCGATGTTCTCGTGCGGGCCGAGGATGAGGCCGGCTCGCGCCAGGACCGCACGGTCGCCGAACGCCTGTGCGGCGGCCAGCTCACCGCCGCGTTTGGCACGGGCGTAGTCCGCGAAGCCCTCGTCGTGAGCCGACCCGTCGACGACCGGCGCGTCCTCGTCGGCACCGGCGGGAAGCGGATCGGCGTAGACCGAACGACTGGAGACGTACACATAGGTCCCGACCCGGTCCGCCAGCAGCGCGGCCGCGTCGCGGACGGCGACCGGAGCCCACGACCAGGTGTCCACCGCGACGTCCCACGACCCGACCCTGAGCGCGTCGAGTCCGCCGGGCAGAGTCCGGTCGCCGTGCAGCACGGTGACCGCGTCCGACGGCGAGGACCGGTTCGTACCGCGATGGAAGACGGTGACCTCCCAGCCGGCGGCGATGGCCTCGTCGACGACCGCTCGCCCGACGAACTCCGTCCCGCCCAGGACCAACAGTCGATTCGTGCTCATGCCTCCATCACAGCGCACGAGGTGGTGATGCACCACCCCGGTTCGCTGGGAGCAGCGAGCAGCGCGTCTGAGCGGAACGCTGTCCGGCGACTACTTGCGGCTGTGCTCCAGCGATCCGGCTCGCATGGCGGCCTCGTCGTTCAGGTCGACGCGGGAGGCCACGTAGTAGCTGCTCCACTTCGCCGCGTGGTACACGGGGTTCATGACGAACCAGTACGCCCGGCGCTTCCAGCCGTACTCCTTGTCGCGGACGATCCGCTTCGCGTCGCGGATCGCGCCGACGACGGTGTAGCCGATCTGCCGGGACCGACGGAGCCGCGCGACGGGCTTGCCGATCCGTCGGAGAGCCGTCGTCTCGTCGAAGATGCGTTTGCGGTACTCGTCGAGGGTGAGGTCGTTGGAGTGGATGACCCAGCCCCGCGGTGCGTAGGCCTTCCGCAGGCCGGCCGCGATGATGTCGGCACCGAACGCCATGTCCTCGGAGTACGGGAGGTCGCGGTACGGGATGTCGCCGAGCAGGAGCTCGCGGCGCGTGGCCGAGTTGACGTCGGAGTAGAACGCGAGGGCGTCGAGCAGCCCGCCGTTCCCGTCGGCGAAGCCGTCGTTCGCGAACACCGTCGTCCCGAAGTCCGGTCCGAAGTTGCGGAAGACGTCGTGGATCTCGTACTTCAGCAACGGGAAGCAGGTCGGCCGCGCGATCTGCTTGCCCATGACCGCGACGACGTCCATGCCGTCCGGGTCCAAGGGCGTGGTCAGCTCGTGCAACCAGCGGGAGTCGCCCGGGATCGCATCGTGCGTGAGGTACGCGACGTACTTGCCGCGGGCGAGCCGGGCGGCGAGCTGGCGGGTCCGGCCGTGGCCGAACTCGCTGTTCGGGATGACGTGCAGCCGGACGTCCGGGTGGGCGGCGACGATGTCGAGCGTGCGGTCGGTGGAGCCGGAATCGATGACGAGGGTCTCGTACGTGCCGTCGTAGTCCTGCCCCTCGATCGCGGAGAGGATCTGTTCGAGGTACATCTCACCGTTGTAGGTGGGGATGACGATCGTCGCATCGAGCGTCGTCTCCGCCGGAGCGTCGAGCGGCTGTGCGTCGTCGGGACCGGCGTTCGCCGAGGGATCGATGTTGGAGGTCACCGCACCAATGTACCCGGACCGCGCCTGAAGCCGCCTCGGAGCGGAGGTGGTGGAGCGCCGGTCAGCGCGGCAGCAGCAGTGGCACGAGGCCCGTGAGGTCCGCCCGCTGGCCGGACGCGTGCACCGTGCCGCCGGCCAACGCCGTGGTCCAGTCGATGCGGCCGGAAGCGAGGGCGAGCCAGGTCGGCGCGTCCATCTCGATCACGTTCGGTGGCGTGCCGCGGGTGTGGCGGGGGCCCTCGATGCACTGAACCGCACCGAACGGCGGCACCCGCACTTCGACGGTGTTGCCGGGTGCCCGCTCGACGAGGAGCTCCAACAGGTAGCGGACCGCGGTCGCCGTGTCCGTGCGCGACGCCGGTGCGTCCCCGAGTGCCTGCTCCAGGGCAGCGCGACCGACGGCGTCCGTGATCCTGGGTCTGGCCATGCATTCGAGGCTAGGCCATTGCGCCTTAAGCTAGACGGGTGAAGATCCTCGTCCTCGGTTCCGGTGCTCGCGAGCACGCCATCATCAAGGCTCTCCTCTCCGAAGAGGCCGGGCACCACATCATCGCCGCCCCCGGCAACGCGGGCATCGCGGGCGACGTGACCGTGGTCGGCATCGACCAGGAGAACCCCTCGATCGTGCGCGACTTCGCCCGGGACGAAGCGGTCGACCTCGTCGTCATCGGGCCTGAGGCCCCGCTCGTCGCCGGCGTGGCCGACAAGCTGCGCGCCGCCGGCATCCCGGTCTTCGGCCCCAACCGCTCGGCGGCCGCGCTCGAGGGCTCGAAGTCCTTCGCGAAGCGGATCATGGACGAAGCCGGCGTGCCCACCGGTCGCGCGGTCCGCGCCGAGGACCTCGACGCAGCGATCGCCGCGCTCGACGACTTCGGTGCCCCGTACGTCGTCAAGGCCGACGGCCTCGCGGCGGGCAAGGGCGTCCTCGTCACCCACGACCGCGATGCGGCCATCCAGCACGCCACCAACTGGCTCGGCTACGGCGGCGTCCTCGTCGAGGAGTTCCTCGACGGCCAGGAGGTCTCCCTCTTCTTCATCACCGACGGCGAGACGGTGCTCCCGCTCTCCCCCGCACAGGACTACAAGCGACTGCTCGACGGCGACGCCGGCCCGAACACGGGCGGCATGGGCGCCTACTCCCCGCTGCCCTGGCTCGACAACCGCTTCGGCAGCGAGACGGCCTTCGTCGACGAGGTCCTGGAGACCGTCGCCGTCCCCGTCGTGCGACAGCTGGCGTCGGAGGGCAACCCGTTCCAGGGCCTCCTCTACGCCGGACTCATCCTCACCGAACGCGGGATCCGCGTTATCGAGTTCAACGCGCGCTTCGGCGACCCGGAGACGCAGGTCGTCCTCCCCCGGCTCGTCACCCCGCTGTCGGCGCTCCTGCTCGGCTCGGCCACCGGAACGCTCGGCGAGCAGCCGCGACCCGCGTTCGCCGATGCGAGCGCGGTGACCGTGGTGCTCGCGAGCCAGAACTACCCCGAGACGCCCGTCACCGGCCGGAGCATCACCGGCCTCGACGCCGCCGTCGCCGTCGAGGGGGTCCACCTCGTCCACGCCGCGACGGCGGACGTCGACGGTGGCCTGGTCGC
The DNA here is from genome assembly GCF_014841195.1 of Plantibacter sp. CFBP 8798. NCBI lineage: Bacteria > Bacillati > Actinomycetota > Actinomycetes > Micrococcales > Microbacteriaceae > Plantibacter > Plantibacter sp. CFBP 8798. Next base: position 1,095,845 of record NZ_JACYTS010000001.1, on the reverse strand, counting down.
CACCGGCGGCCGCGTCCTCAACGTCGTGGCGCTCGGATCCACCTTCCCGGAGGCACGCGGACGTGCGTACGAGGCGCTGTCGCTCATCGAACTCGAGGGCGGTCAGTACCGCACCGACATCGCCGCACGCGTCTCCTGATCGCGGCCCGGATGAGCGCAGCAGCGGGAACCGGGTCGTCGGCAGTCGTCGAGAGTCACGACGGCACCAGACTGCACGTGGACGTGATCGGCGACGACGCCCTGCCGCCGCTCGTCGTCCTCGCCGGCGGTCCGGCGCGTCACCCGGTCTACCTCGGTGATCTCGGCGGCCTGAGCACCAGGCGTCGCCTCATCGTGCTGCACCAGCGCGGGGTCGGACGGTCCGAGAGCGGATCGTCGACCGCTGCGGCGAGCTGGCCGGAACTCGCCGAGGACGTCGAGGCCGTGCGTCGCTGGTTGGACGTCGACCGTCTCGAACTCCTCGGGCACTCCGCCGGTACCCGCGTCGCCGTGAGCTACGCCGCACGCTACCCGCACCGGCTCGACCGCCTGTGCCTCATCACGCCACCCGCCACCTGGCTCGTCGACACGGACGACGACAGCGCGGAGATCATCGCCCGGCACGCGGCGGAGGACTGGTACCCCGGCTTCCTCGAGGCGCTGCCCGCGCTGCTCGCGGCGCCGGACTCCGCGTCGGGGAACCGCTTGTTCCCGGCGGTGGCGCCCATCGCCTGGGGCGAGTGGGACGACACCGCCCGCGAACACGAGCGTCTGGGCGCCTGGCACCCGGCCGCGCAGGACGCGTTCGTGCACACGCCCACGATCGACGAGGTCGAGGACATCCGCGACGCCCTGCGCACCGTGACGGCTCCCGTCCTCGTGGTCGCAGGCTCTGAGGACGGCCTGACGGGACTCGCGCCCGTCGTCGACCTCGCGAAGCGGTTCCCGCTCGGCCAGGCCATCGTGCTCGACGGGTGCGGACACTACCCCTGGGTGGAGCAGCCGCGATCCTTCGCCGCCGCCGTCCACGGCTTCTTCCCGATCGGCTGACCGGTGCGCAGCGTCGATCTGACGTTCGACGAGGCCCTCGAGGCCGCCGTCCGCGACCGCTGGCAAGCGCTCCTCGACCTCGGTATCAGTAGTCTCGCCACGCATCGCGGTGCGAGCAACCGTCCGCACGTCACGCTGTCGGCCGGCGAGGACCTCGAGCTCACCGGGCGGCCGGCCTTCGCGCCGTTCGCCGTCCGGCTCGGGGCTCCGCTGTTGTTCCCGCGTCGCTCGGGCGCCGTCCTCGCGCTCACGGTGATCCCCACGCACGAGCTGCTGGAGCTGCACGGACGTGTGGCCGGCGGCGTCACCGGTTCGTTCGAGCACACCCGGCCTGACGCCTGGACACCCCACGTCACACTCTCCCGACGCGTCGCCGGCGAACAGACCGCGGCGGCACTCGACGGGCTCCGGTCGCTCGGCGACCTCCCGTCCGGGCTCGTCACCGGGCTCCGGTTCTGGAACGGCGACACCAGGACGGTCACGGACCTCCTCGGCCCGTGACCGTCCCGTGCCGCCGTGTCGGTTGAGCCGCTACTCGGCTTCGGCCCGGGCGGTGGCGGCAGCCGTGGCGACCGCGGCGGCCTGTCCGTGCTGGGTCTCCGGGGTCGACCAGGCGGCCGCCTTCGGCTTCTGGAAGAACAGGACCACGACCGCGCCCACGAGCGCGAGGCCTGCCGGAAGGAGCAACGACTGGGCCATGGCGGTGGTGAACCCGGCGTGCAGGAACTCTGGCAGCTCGCCACCCGTCACCTCGCTCACGCCGCCGGCCGCCCCACCGGGTGCAGCGGGCAGCTCGGCCGCGAGGCGCCCCTGGATGAGCGCGGCGATGGCCGCGCTGCCGAGGACGGCTCCGATCTGACGCGTCGTGTTGAACACGCCTGAGCCGGCGCCGGCCTGGTGCTGCGGGAGGCCCCGGGTGGTGAGGTTGGAGACCGGGCCCCACATGAAGCCGTTGGCGAGGCCGAGGACGGCACTCGGGAGGAGCAGCATGAGGATCGGCTGCTCGGGCGTGAGGAGGATCGAGTACCAGCCGAGTGCGAGGGCCAGCAGGAGGAGCCCCGCGAGGGCGAACCACTTCGGGTTCACGCGGTCGATCGCCCGCCCGACCACGGGCGCGAGCCCGGCGGAGAGCACTGCCATCGGCACGAGCATGAGCGCGGACTGCGTCGGGGTCAAGCCGCGGACGGTCTGGTAGAAGAAGACGAGCGGCAGCGACATGCTCGTGATCGTGAACCCGATCGTCGAGATCGCGAGGTTGCCGACCGAGAAGTTGCGGTCGCGGAACAGCGCCAGCGGGAGCAGCGGCTCACCCTTCATGACGGCCTGCCACAGGACGAACAGGCCGAGGACGACGACACCGGCGATGATGAGACTCCACACGGTGATCGGACCGGTGATCGTGCCCCAGTCGTAGCTCTGGCCCTCCTGGATGCCGAACACGAGGAGGAACATCCCGAGCCCGCTCAGGACGACCCCGAGCACGTCGAACTTGTGCGGATGCGTGGCGAGCGCGGGGACGTTCCGCCAGACCATGATGAAGCCGATGACACCGACGGGCACGTTGATGAAGAAGATCCACTCCCAACCGAAGCCGTCGACGAGCACGCCGCCCAGGATCGGGCCGACGAGCGTCGCGACACCAGCGGTCGCTCCCCAGAGACCCATGGCCGCACCACGGCGGTCCGGCGGGAAGATGCGGGTGATGACGGCCATCGTCTGCGGCGTCATGAGTGCCGCACCGAGGCCCTGCACGACGCGGGCGACGATGAGCATCTCGATGGAGCCCGACAGGCCGCACCAGAGTGACGCGAGTGTGAAGACGACGAGGCCGATGAGGTAGAGGTTCTTCGGGCCGAAGCGGTCGCCGAGGCGGCCGGTGATGAGCAGCGGCACGGCATAGGCGAGCAGGTAGGCGCTCGTCACCCAGATGACGTTGTTGATGTCGGTGTCGAGCCCGCGCATGATCGCGGGGTTCGCCACCGACACGATGGTCGTGTCGATGAGGATCATAAAGAAGCCGATGACCAGGGACCAGAGCGCCGGCCAGGGGCGCACGGCCCCGGGTGTCGGACCGGAGACACCCTGAGGAGGCGTGGTGGGGGTGGTGGACATGATGTCCCTTTCTGCACGGAGGACGGGTTCGCGTTCGGGACGCGAGGATGAGCGGGACCGCCGGCCGGACTGGTCGGTCGTCCCGGAGGTTCAGGTGGAGGGTGTCGGCTGAGCGGACACGGGCGGGGTCGCCGCCTGCTCGTGGAGTGGCGCACGGGTCCCCGGCACGTGCCAGGCGAGTGCACCGTCGGCGATCTCGGCGAGGAGCGATTCGAGGTGGGCGATCTCGGCGCGCAGCATGGCGGCCGAGTAGGGGACGTTGATCCAGTACACGCGCGGGATGCCGCGCTCGTGCGCCCACGTCATGCGGCGATCGAGGTCGGCGAGCTCGGCCTGTTGCCGGAGGATACGGGTCTCGAGCAGCATCCGCACCTCCTCGGCGCCCAGCTCGTGCGCCTCGGACAGCGCGAGCCCGAGCTCCGGGTACTCGTTCCTGGGGGTGCTGAGCAGCTCGCGCAACCGCTCCCCCAGCAGGTGCCGGCCGAGGTCGGTGATCTCGAAGGTGGTGCGCTCGGGCCGGGCCCCCTCGCGGTCGGTCCCGGAGGCGAGCACGAGGCCGTCGGCCTCGAGTCCGTAGACGGCGCGGTAGAGCGAGCCGGGGCTCACCTTGACGACCCGGTCCTCCTGGCGGTGGAGCGCGAGTTGGTACATCTCGTAGGGGTGCATGGGGCGCTCGGCCAGGTAGCCGAGCGCGGCGACGGCGAGCAGGCCGAGCGGCTTGATCTTGCCCATGACCCTCCCATCACTCCACGCGAACTATTCCACGTGGAATATACGCGTACCGCCCCGAGGTCGCAAGCCCCGGCGACCGACCCGGCCACCGCCGATGCACGATAATGAACGAGTGAGCGCACCCTCGGAGACCAACGCCTGGAACCACGTCTACTCGGGCAAGGTCCGCGACCTGTACGAGCCGGCCGCCGGGCCCGACGACCTCTTGCTCGTCGTCGCGAGCGACCGGGTGAGCGCGTTCGACCACGTGCTCGAGCCGGGCATCCCCGGCAAGGGCGATCTGCTCACCAGCCTGAGCCTCTGGTGGTTCGACCAGCTCCGCGACGTGCCGAACCACCTCGTGCCCGATCATGAGCTCGACGCCGCGGGTGTCGCGGTGTCCAGCATCCCGGCCGAGTTCGCCGGCCGGGCGATGCTCGTCCGGAAGCTCGACATGTTCCCCGTCGAGTGCGTCGTCCGCGGCTACCTCACCGGCTCCGGCTGGAAGGAGTACGTCGCGAACCGCACCGTCTGCGGCATCCCGCTGCCCGACGGCCTCCGCGACGGCGATCGCCTGCCCGAGCCGTTGTTCACCCCCGCGTACAAGGCGCCGCTCGGCGAGCACGACGAGAACATCTCGTTCTCCCGCATGATCGAACTCATCGGCGAGGACGACGCGGTCGCACTGAAGGACCTGTCACTCGGCATCTACGAGACGGCATCACTGACGGCGGAACGCCACGGGGTCATCCTCGCCGACACGAAGTTCGAGTTCGGCCGCAACCCCTCGACCGGTGTCATCACGCTCGGCGACGAAGTGCTCACCTCCGACTCCAGCCGGTACTGGGACCGCGACGTCTACCTGACGAGCGACGACCCCACCGCACGGATGGCGAGCTTCGACAAGCAGATCGTCCGCAACTGGCTGGCCCACAACTGGGACCAGGACGACGCCTCGACACCCACACCACCGACGCTGCCTGCCGAGATCGTCACGCAGACGGCCGCTCGCTACCGCGAACTCCTCGAGCGCCTCACCGGCACCGGTCGCTGACCGAGGTGCCGGTCAGCTCGTCTTCCGACGGGCGCGGAGCCGAGCGCTGTCGGCCAGGATGGCCTGCGCATCGGGCAGCGGCCCTTCCGGCACGATGACGCCCATGAGCGTGGCCGTCTTCTCGAGTGCGTCGCGTGCATCGTCGGCCGCGAGCCGCGCCTCGACGAGATCGCAGGAATCGTCACTGCCCACCTCGCTGCGGGTGCCGCTGCGTTCTACGAGCTCGCGCTGCAGGCGCTCCGCGGTGGCGTACATGCGCGTCAGCGTCCACAGCGAGGTCCACGGGAGGTCGTCGCTCAGCCCGATGAGGTGATCATTGAGCGGGTCGATCCACCGCGACGGCTGGTGCCCGCCGTCCAGGCGACGACGACGGTTGCGTCGTTCGGCCGACACGAGCAGGAAGACGGCGACGAGGATCGCACCGAGCAGGGCGCCGACGACGTCGAGTCCGGGCGACCACTCCGGGTCGAAGCCGGGGAGCGACACGGACGAGCGTTCGTCGTGGACGATCGACCACTCGACGAGCACGCCCACCGTCGCACCGATGACGAAGCCCGTGAGCAGGAGGAAGGCACCGAGCAGGAGGGTGATCCTCCGCCGCAGCTGGTGGCCGCGCTGCTGACCCTCGGTGAGCCCGCCTCGTTCCGCGAAGGGATCCACGACCATGAGGCGACCACCGACACGGACCACCCCGGGGTGGCGAGTCGTGACCGTCATGGCCCGAGGATACCCCACAAGGTGGGTCATGCGGCAGGATTCACGAGTCGAGATCGGCGGAAATCCGCGGTGGATCGGCCGTCGTGACCCCCGGAATGGGGGCGCTCGAAGGGGTCACGCCGTCCTGGGTGCCGTCGCCGAGCCGTCGGCCGAACCCCGCCGGGCTCGTCGGACGATCCGCGCCTGGACGAAGCACACCCCGTCGTCCGTTCAGGGTCGGACCCCGACGCGCGGGAACGCGCCCGATGCAGCTGCGACGAGCGCGTCGTCGACGTCCTGCAGGGGGAACTCCGGACCGACGAGTTCGGCGAACGGATATCGACGCCACGCACCGGTGAGGAAGTCGACCGCGCGCGACAGATCCCGCGGTCGGTAGTTGTGTGCTCCGCGCACCGTGAGGAGGCGTCGGACGATGCGTTCGGCGTCGATGCCGAGCGGCGCACCGGGCGACACACTGCCGACGAGGACAGCCGTTCCACCGATCGACAGCGACGCGATGGCGGCGTCCACGGCACGGGCGTCGCCGGACATCTCGATGGCCACCGGGAAGCCCTCGACGCCCGCCGCGAGGTGGGCGGCGTCGAGGTGCTCGGCGTCGCCGATCGTGGGGTCGACCGTCGCGATGGCACCGAAACGACCGGCGAGCAGCCGGCGGGCTGGGTCCGGATCGCTCACGACGACGCGCGCGCCGGCGTCGGTCGCGATGGCCGCGACCGTCAGCCCGAGCATCCCGGCGCCGGTCACGAGCACCGCTGTGCCGGGCAGGTCGTGCCCGGCCGCATCCAGTGCGGCGATCGCGGTGGCCGTCGCGCAGGACGCCGGCGCGAAGACGGCGGCGGGCGGCGTCTCCCCCACGATGACGATGGCCGTGCCCTCGAGGAGTTCGACGTGGGTCGCGAACCCACCGCTCAACTCCCACCCGCGGTGCACCCGGTCGTGACCGTACTTCGCGAGCCGGCGGCACTTCTGCTCCAGGCCGGCGGAGCAGCGGTCGCAGACGCCGCAGCTCACGACGACCGACCACACGACCCGCATCCCCGCGACGAGGACGGTCCCGTCCACCGCCGTGACCGGTCCCCCGACCGCCACGACGCGTCCCACCTGTTCGTGCCCGAGGACGAGCGGTGTGGCGGCGTCACGGTGCCCGAGGACGGTGTGCACGTCGGAGCCGCACACGGTCGCCAGTTCCACCTCGACGAGGACGTCCCCCGGCCCGAGCGTCACCCCGGGCACCGCCATCGCCTGGTGCGGGTGCCCAGGCCCCTGCCAGACCATCGCGATCGGCGACGGTCTGATGAAGACGTCGTTGCCCGCGTGCGCGGTGAGCGTCGTGTGCATGGTTCCCCCGGTCGGTCGTTCAGTCGAGACCGAGGAGCGCAGGCAGCTCGGCGATGCTCGTGATGATCTCGTCGGCGCCCGCCGCGAGCAGCGTCTCCTCGTCGTGTGCTCCGGTGAGCACCCCGACGACGAGCCCCGCGCCGGCGTTCACCCCGGACAGCATGTCGCTGGCCGTGTCGCCGACGACGACGACGGTGTCGACGGCGCTCGCGCCGAACCGGAGGAGCGCCGTCAGCGGCAGATCCGGTGCTGGACGCCCTCGGCCGGCGTCGGCGGGTGACAGGGCGTCGTCGGCGAGCTCGGACCACCCGAGGCTCGCGAGGAGTGCGTCGCGCGTGGCCGGGGCGAACCCGGTGGTGAACACGACCCCCACGCCGAGCTCGCGGAGCCGCCGAACCGTGTCCTCGGCTCCGGGGATCGCCTCGACGCGCCCCTCGCCGACGAGGCGCTCGTAGGCCTCTTCGAAGGCGGCGTTGCCGGAAGCGGCTCGAGCCTCGTCGCCGTCGGTCAGCATGAGGAACACGTCGAGCTTCGACTGACCCATCGTGTCGCGGACGAGCTCGATGGCCGCGTCGAGCGCGTCCTCGGTGTCGATGCCGATCGTCTCGGCGGCGACGCGGAAGGCGTCCTCGACGACACCGTCATCCGAGACCGTCGTCCCGGCGAGGTCGAGGACCACCAGTTCGAGCAGGAGGTCGTCCTCGTGCGCGTCGTCGAGCCCGTCCTCCAGCTCGTCGAGGTCGGTCTCCACGTCGTCGCCGAGGTCGGGCGCCGCGGTGCTGTCCTGCTGGGGTCGATCGATGCTGGTCACGAGAGGCCTTTCTGAAGGTGGGCTGATGCGGCACGGATGCTGGTCGGCTGCGCCGGCGAGAAGGTCGGGCCGAGGTGCTCGGCGACGGCCAGCTCGCCGAGCGCGGGTCCGGTGGTCATCCCGATGCCCGTGGTCGCGGCGACCACGCGGACGCCCGGGGTCGGTTCGTCGATGAGCAACTCCTCCGGAGCGGTGGCGTAGACGCCCTGCCAGCGTTCGAGGACGTCGAGCCTGGTCCCGAACAGCGTGCTGCCGGCCCGCAGGAGTTCGTCGAAGGCGTGCTCGGACTGGAACGGGGAGACCGCCTCGCCGCGGCTGTGGGTGTCGCCGAGGATGATCGAGCCGTCCGGCAACTGGGTCGCCATGAGGTTGACGTCGAGCGAGGCGAGCCCGGGGTGGTCCTGCTGCAGGCGCTCCCGGAGGGCCGGGATGGCGGGCGAGTCGGCGAATCCCGCGTAGCGCAGGAGCGACCACCCGGTCAGGAGCGGCGCCGGCATCGGCATCGGGAGCTCGGCGCGCACCCGGACCATGTCGAGCGCGCATCGACGGACGACCGCCCGTTCGGCCAGCTCGGGGAGGAGCGTGTCGATGTCGTGGTTCACCGCGACCACGGTGAGGCCTGCGGCGATGACGCCGCGGCTGGTGTCGACGAAGCCGGAGCGCAGTCCGGTCACGGTCGTCCGGCGTCGGAACTCGACACCGCGGCGTTCCAGGTACGCCGTGACGGCGCCCAGCGCCTGGCGCGGGTTCACCTGGAGGTCGCGCGGCAGCCAGGCGCCGCCCACCACGTCGTCGGCACTGACCGGCACCTGCTGCAGGAACTCGGCCGCGTCGTACAGGCGGACGTCGGCCGCAGCTCCCGCCTGGGCACGGGACGCCGCGAAGTCCTCGAGGACGCGCAGCTCGTCGAGGTGCCGGGCGACCACGTGCGTGCCCGAGCGCCGGACCCACAGCCCCGCGTCCTGCTCGAGTCGCTGCCAGATCTCGGCCGAACGCGCGGCGAGGCGAGCGGCGAGCCCGGCCTGCGGCGTCGCGGCCAGATGGCCGAAGTTGCGGACCGACGCACCCTGGGCTTCGGCGGAGCGTTCCACGACCACGACCTCGGCACCGGCGTCCACGGCGGCGAGCGCCGCGGACAGTCCGACGATGCCGGCTCCGACGATCACGACGTCCGCGCGATCGGCCGAGGCACCGAGCGAGCCGACACCGAGGCCGACCCGCGCTGCCGACATCCCGCCGCTCATCCGTCGTCCGTTCACGAGAACACCCTCCGCATCCACATGGCGATGCCCTCGACGACGAGGACGACCGCGAGGATCATCAGCACGATGGCCGTGACCTGGTCGTAGTTCCCGCCCTGGTCCGCCTGGATCAGGTAGTAGCCGATGCCGCCTCCGCCGACGATGCCGAGCATGGTCGCGGCGCGGATGTTCGTGTCGAGCGTGTAGAAGGTGTGCCCGACCAGTGCGCGGGCACCCTGCGGGAGCGTCGCGGCGGCGTAGACCTGCGGTCGCGTCGCACCGACGGCGGTCAGCGCGCGTTCCGGTCCGGGCGCGACCTCCTCGAAGGAGTCCGCGATGAGCTTGCCGAGGAGGCCGATCCCGCAGATGCCGAGCGCGAGCGTCCCCGCCTGGGCACCGAGCCCGGTGACGACGATGAGGAGGATCGCGAGGATGAGCTCCGGGATGCCGCGGATGCCGACGAGCGCGAACCGGGCGCCGGTGCGGACACCGCGGTTCGGGGCGACGTTCCGAGCGGCGAGGGACCCGATGACGATCGAGCAGACGAGGGCGATGAGGGTCGCCGCGAAGGCGATCGCGACGGTCTCGAACATCGCCTCGACCATCTGCTCCGTCGTGCGCATGCCGAACGACGGCGGCCAGAGTCGGACGAGGACGTCGGGGGCCTTCGCCCAGAACGTCACGAGGTCGCCCCATTGGATGTCGGACACGACGACGCCCCAGACCACGACCGCCACGGCGAGCCAGGCACCGACGGTGTCGCGGACGCGGGCCGGCGTCCAGGGGCGCTTCGCTGCAGCGGCGATCCGGGATTCGGCGCTCGGAGTGGCGACCGTCAGGCTGCTCCCGCTCGCCACGCGACGTGCCTCCCGGCCCGCGGCCACCCGACGCACGACGCGGTCACCGAGTCCGCGTCCGGTCGGCTGCACCCCGAGCATCACGGTCCGCACGGTGCTCGACACGATCTCCATGACGACGCACAGCGCGAAGATGACGATCGCGAGTCCGATGCCGAGCGAGTAGTCGAGCGATTTGAACGCGAGCGACAGTTCACGGCCGAGGCCGAGGACGCCGACGTAGCCGAGCAGGACCGAACCGCGCAGGTTGATGTCGCCGCGGTGGAGGACCGTTGCCACCCAGGACGGCAGGACCTGCGGCAGGACACCCGAGGTGAACTCCTGCAGCTTCGAGCCGCCGGCCGCCCGGATCGCGAGTCGCGGCCCTTCGTCGACCTGCTCGATCGCGTCCGCGAAGAGCTTCGAGATCATGCCGACGGAGTGCAGCCCGATCGCGATGATGCCGGGCAGCGAGCCGAGCGAGAACATGAGCACGAGGATCATCGCGATGACGACGTCCGGCACGGCACGGCTGAGCACGCCGACGAACCGACCGACCGCGCGCCAGGCCGGTCCCGGGGTCGTGTTGGCGGCTGCGAGGTACGCGACCGGGATCGAGAGCACCGCAGCGAGGACGGTGCCGGAGATCACGATCCCCAGGGTCAGGGCGGTGAGCGACAGCAGTTCCCCGGGCGGCGGGAACGTGATCGTGCCCACCCGGTTGAAGAAGTTGACCGCGTTGCCCCAGCTCGCCACCATGTTCGGGATCGAGATCCCGACCTCGAGGAGCGAGTAGACCGAGAACGCGAGCAGCGCGACGAGCGTGAGCACGGCGGCGATCGTCTGCGGGCGGAGCCGACCGACCGGGACGGGTCCGGAGAGTCCTGGCGGGCGGCCGGCGGGCGGTGCCGTCTTCGCGGGCGCGGTGACGACCATCAGCGGGTCCTGCCGGGTCGACGGAGCTCGTCGGGCTCGCGGCCGTCGACGTCGGCGTCGAACTCCCACTCCGGGTCGTCGGGCAGTTCGTCCTCGCCCACGCGCTCCTCGACGCCGAGTAGGCCGCGGAGGTCGTCGTCGGGGTCGCCGAGCAGCTCATCGGTCTCCAACTCAACCGCGATCGCCTGCAGCTCACGGGTGCTCGTCGCGACCCGGCCGTAGATCTCCATCACCTCGGTCTTCGACAGGCCGTCGGTCGTGGTGTCGAGGACCACCTCGCCGTGGCGGAGGCCGACGATGCGGTCGCCCCAGGAGAGCGCGAGGTCGACCTGGTGCAGGCTGCACACGACGGTGAGCCCGCGGTCGATCGCGATCTCGCGGATGAGGGCCATCACCTGCTCGCTCGACTCCGGGTCGAGGGAGGCGACGGGCTCGTCGGCGAGGAGGATCTCGGGGTCCTGCATGAGCGCTCTGGCGATGGCGACACGCTGCTGCTGTCCGCCGGAGAGGGTGTCGGCGCGCTGGTAGGCGCGCTCGAGGAGTCCGACGCGGTCGAGGTGGCCGAGGGCCTTGAGTTTCAGGGTGCGGCCGTAGCCGAAGATGCCGAGACGCGGTCCGCGGACGCCCGCCAGCGAACCGGTCAGGACGTTCTCGAGGACGGTGAGCGACGGGACCAGCTCGAACTGCTGGAAGACGAACCCGACGCGGGCGCGGAGCCGGCGCAGGGCGCGCTGCCCGAGGGCCGGCACCTCGTCGCCGAGGACCGAGACGGACCCGGCGGTGGGCCGCTCGAGACCGTCCAGGTGACGGAGGAGCGTCGACTTGCCGGAGCCCGACAGACCGAGCAGGACGACGATCTCACCACGACGGATGTCGAGGTCGACGCGCTGCAGGGCGACCGTCCGGTCGAAGCGCTTCGTGACCCCGCGGAGAAGCACGAGCGGTTCCGCTCCGTCGGGTGCGGTGCGATGCGCCTGCTGCTCGGTGACGCTCATGGCTGCTGCCTCTCGTGGATTGCGGATCATCGACGGCCGGTCCCGCCCTTCGACAAGCTCAGGAAACGCTTGTCGAAGGGCGGGACTGGCACTCAGATCAGGCCTGGCACTGCTTGGCGTTGGTCTTCTTGCAGATGTCGCGGATGGTGTCGTAGTACGCGTCGTCGACCGGCGAGGTGCCGTAGAAGGTCGCGCGGAAGGCGTCGCTGTCGGCACTCTTCACGCCGGAGTCGATGATCTGGTCGATCGTGACCTCGGACAGGGCCTTCTCGAGCTTCTCCTTCACGTCGGCGGGCAGCGAGTCGGACTCGACGATCGGCGCACCGGGGACCATCGTGCGGTCGATGACCTTCACGCCGTCGTTCTTCTCGACCTCGGAGTCCTCGGCGAAGCCCGCCTCGCACTCGACGCCCTCGGCGGTCTTCGTCACCGAGACGTCGTGCTTGCCGGCGAAGACCGGGGTGATGTCCTTCTCGGGGTCGATGCCGGCCTCGAGCAGGTTGTAGCTCGGGAAGAGGTACCCGGACGTCGAGGACGGGTCGACGAAGCAGACCTTCTTGCCCTTGAACTCCTCGATCTTCGTGATCGACGAGTCCTTCGGGACGATCGCCTCGGAGTAGTAACCCGGCTCCTGCCCCTTGACAGTGATGATCGAGGAGATCGGCGTGATCTTGGCCCCGTTGTTGAGCGCGGTCACGTAGGTGAAGCCGGAGAAGGAGGCGACGTCGATCTTGCCGGCCACGGCCGCCTCGATGAGGGCCGCGTAGTCGGTCGACTCGTGGTACTCGACCTTCTTGCCGGTCTCCTGGGCGATGTAGTCCATGAGCGGCTGGTAGTTGGTCTGCGTGTCGACCGAGTCGGGGACGACGCCGAAGACGAGGGTCTGGTCGTCGACCGCGAAGGTCCCGGCCGCGGCGGAACCGGTGTCGCTGGCGCTGGCGCTCGAGCAGGCGGCCAGGCCGATCGAGAGGAGGGCGGCGGCGCCGAGCGCAGCGACGCGGGTGAGGGAGAGCTTCATGTGCTGGGACGTACCTTTCAGAAGGACCGATGCACCCGCCCGCTCCGCGCGTGGCTCCGGTGGAGCGGAACCGCGAGTGACCGACGCGGGCACTGCTGTGTGCCGTACGTGTGATCACGCTACGAGCGGCACCCGAACAGGGCCGGGCCTCCCGGTGAACAGGAGGTGAAGCCGCGCGGAAGGATCGATCAGGCAAGCCACGGTCGTCGTCTGCCGAGCCCGCCTAGACTGCTGGAATCCGCCCATCCGAGCAGCAAGGCAGGTGAGTCGTTTGCCCCTCGACCCGATCTTCGTCGAACGAGCGCGGACGCACCGCGCCTACCTCATCTCGACCGCACTCGAGCAGGCGAAGGCCTTCTTCCTGCGGCCGAAGACGACCACCGTCGCGCGCCCGAAGCCCGCTCCCGCGGCAGACCCGACGGCGACCTCCCCGAAGGCCGCCGGACCGAAGGCGAAGCCCTCGAGCCCGACGGCGAAGGCAACCACCGCCGCACCCCGCCGCAAGAAGACGCGCGCACAGCACCGCAAGGCGGCGCGGAACTGGGACAAGAAGGAGCTCGCGACCGTCGGCGTCCCGGGCCCGGAGCTGCGCATCGAGGAGCACACGATCCCGGTCGCCGGCTTCCCCGACGTCCGGATCCGGCTCTACCACCCGCCGACGGCCGACGGCGACCAGGCGGTGCCAGCGGTCCTGTCCTTCTTCGGTGGGGCGTTCCGTATCGGCGGGATCGACTACCCGACGACCGACGCGGGGTTCCGTCGTCGGGCGGCCGACGCCGGCGTGGTCATCGCCGCCGTCGACTACGCGCTCGCTCCCGAACACCGGTACCCGACGCAGCTGGAGCAGGCCCACGCGGCGCTCGAATGGTTGTTCGCCGAGGCCGCGACGCTCGGGATCGACGCGCGGCGGATCGCCGTCGCCGGGGTGTCCGCCGGCGGCAGCATCGCGGCGGCGCTCACGCTCGTGAACCGCGAACGCGGCCGGCTGCCCATCCGACTCCAGCTGCTCGAGGTGCCGGTCACGGACCTGACCGGTGGCCACATCGACCTCCGTCCCGTGCGGGAGATGGGCATCCCGAGGATCTTCGCGATCAAGGAGCTGCGTTCCGTCGCGAAGACCTACCTCCTGGATCGACGTCAGGCGAAGGAGCCGCACGCGTCGCCCCTCCTCGCCCGGTCGCACGCGGACCTCCCCCGCGCCGTGATCCTCACGGCCGAGTACGACCCGCTCCGCGGCGACGGCGCGGCCTACCTTGCAGCGCTCCGGGCCGACGGCGTCGACGCGAGCGGGACGATGTACCTGGGCGCGACGCACGACACCCCCATCTTCGGCGGCGTGCTCCCCGCGGCCCGCCGCTGGCACGACGACGTGGTGACCGCCCTGCGATCACTCCACGACGCGGACTGAGTCGGGTCGCCGCGCCCACCGGCTTCCCCTCGGGCCGGAAAGCTGGAATCGTGTCGGCATGGACGCCCACGAGATCCGCAACGCCTACCTCGACTTCCTCGAACGAAACGGCCACGCGCTGATCAAGCGGGCACCGCTCGTCCCGCGGGGAGACACGAGCACCCTGTTCAACGGCAGCGGCATGCAGGCGCTCCTGCCGTACCTCCTCGGTGAGGATCACCCCGACGGACGGCGGCTGACCGACAGCCAGCCGTGCGTCCGGGCACAGGACATCGAGGACGTCGGCGACAACCGGCACACCACCTTCTTCGAGATGCTCGGCAACTGGTCGCTCGGCGACTACTTCAAGGAGACGCAGATCCGGCAGTTCTTCACCTTCCTGGTCGACATCGTCGGGCTGGATCCGGAGCGGATCTCCGTCACCTGCTTCATCGGCGATCCCGCGAACGGCATCCCCCGCGACGACGAGGCCGCGGCGATCTGGGCGTCCGTGTTCGCCGAGCGCGGGGTCTCCAACGGGATCGCGGAGATCGGCTCCCAGGCCGACGGCGACGCCCGCGGGGTTCGGCCGGGAGAACGGATCTTCTTCTACGACGGCGGCGAGAACTGGTGGTCCCGCGGCGGGTCACTCGAGGGCACCCCGATCGGCGACCCGTGCGGCCCCGACAGCGAGGTGTTCTACGACTTCGGCCCCGAGTACCAGGATCCGTCCTACGGCCTCGCGCATCCCGCGAGCGACGGCGGACGGTTCATGGAGATCGGCAACCAGGTCTTCATGCAATACCGCCGACGCGAGGACGGCTCGTTCGAGGAACTCGCTCGGCGCAACGTGGACTTCGGCGGCGGCCTCGAACGCATCGCCGCCGCGTCGATCGACTCCGACGACGTCTTCCGCATCTCGCTCCTGTGGCCCATCGTCGAGCGGCTCCAGGAGCTCACCGGGAAACGCTACGAGGACGAGACCGCCGCGATGCGCATCATCGCCGACCACCTGCGGGGTGCGACCTTCCTGGCAGTGGACGGCGTGCGTCCGTCGAACAAGGAGCAGGGCTACGTCATGCGGCGTCTGCTCCGACGCGCGATCCGGCTGGCGCTCTCGCTCGACCTCCACGAGAACTTCTTCGGCGAGATCGTGCCCGTCATCGCCGGACTGTACGCCGACGACTACCCGGAGGTGGCCGCCGCCCGCGACGAGGTCGTCGCCGTCCTCGTCAAGGAGGAGCAGTCGTTCCGACGCACGCTGGGCGCAGGGCTCCAGATGGTCCAGGGGTACACCGGGCGGGTCATGACGGGACACGACGTGTTCCGGCTGTCCGACACGAACGGCTTCCCGAAGGAGCTGACCATCGAGGAGGCCGAGCGCCTCGGCATCGAGGTCGCTTCCGACTGGGAGACGGAGTTCGCCGCCGCCCTCGCCGAGCAGCGTGCGCGGTCCCGCGGCGCGACGCACCTCGGCGCCGCCGGCCTCCCGGGCGGCGACACCGCCTGAGGGTCGGCCTCCGCTCAGTCGCGCTTGAGCATGTCGATGCCGGCACCGGCGAACTGCCGGAGCGTCGCGTCCGGCAGGAACGCGCGGGTGAGCGCCGCGGCGATCCGCGTGAGGTCGCCCTCGTCGCGATACAGGAGGTAGATCGGCTCCGATCGCGGGTTGAACTTCTGCTTGAACCGGTGGAGGGACGAGAAGCCGTACACGGGCTCCAGGATGCCGCTGAGCTGACCCAGCAGGTGCGCGATGCGGCCCTCGTCGTCCTCCACCCGGTGCGCGAGCGGCGCACCCGAGAGCGAGAGGATCTGAGCACCCTCCTCCGCGAAGACCTTGGCCGAGGAGGCGATGAGGAACTCCATGACCGAACCGAAGCCCTCCTCGCGTCGCCGCATGAGGTCGAGCGTCCACCCGCGGTGCTCGCTGTCGGGGCCGAAGACCGGGAGCCAGCTGAGGAATCCGTCGACGTCGCCGTCCGGTGAGATCGCGAGTGCCAGACGGACCTCCGGGTCGTCGGCCTCCTGCAGGGTCCCGAGCGTGAACCGCATCTCGGGCAGACCCTTGTCGCCGACCCAGCCCTCGGAGATGGCGCGGATCTGCTGTCGGACGCCCCAGGTCTCGGCGGCGTAGGTGCTCATCCGGAAGACCATCCCCTCGCGCTCCGCCTTGTTGAGCGCCGTGCGGATGTTCGACCAGGCCTTGCCGGTGAACGCGAGACCCGGGAGGTCGACGATCGTGTCGTCGGCGATGATGAGGTCGCGCCATCCCTCGGGCATCGCGTCCTTCGTCCCCTGGCTGGAACTGAAGAAGCACGGGATGAGGGAGTCACGCTCGGCCGCCTGGACGAACTCCTCGACGCTGGCCTGGAGGTGCTCCGGCGGGCCGAGCGGGTCGGCGAGCACGATCGCGACGCCGGCGTGCTTCTGGTAGGGCACGAGGCCCACCGAGGTGCGGAAGTACTCCATGCCGTCCCATGTGGCCATCCAGGAGAGCGAGCCGCCGCCCTCGGTCCGGATGAGCGCGCGGGCGTCGTCCGCCGAGGGCAGGTCCTGCTGCTGCTTCCGCCCGACGCCGAGCTGCCGGCGTCGGTGGGACGAGAACGCGCTGCGGGTCGCGACGAGGTAGACGAGGAAGGCGAGCCAGAGCACCGACGTCGCCAGGAACACGTCGGTGTCGCCCCAGTCGATCGGGAGGTCGGCGGGATCCAGTGGCGACAGCGCCAGGTACAGGACCGCGACCAGGACGTTGAGGATCGCCCAGACGACGCTCAGCACCCATGCCCAGCGGCGACCGAGCCGCAGGCCGTTGGCGACCAGGATGATCACGACCGTGTCGAGCGCGACGTCCAGCCACGGCCCCTCCGCCGGGGCGGTCGGACCGAACGGACCGTTGGTCGGCACGAGCAGGGCGACGATCTGGACGACACCGAGGGCCACGCTCGTCGTGAACGCGAGTAGTCGGCGCTCGCGGACGCTGGCCCGCTGGATGCGGAAGGAACGGTTCACCGCGAGGACGAAGAGCACCGCGAAAGCATGCTCGAGGTCCGCGAGCGAGCCGATGAAGAGGACCCCGATCGCGGCGTAGGACGCGACGATGATCCAGCCCCGCTGCCGCCAGGGCGAGGCGAAGAGCGACACACAGGCGGCGAAGCAGGCCATCGTCCCGCCGGACGGACCGACGTCGAGCATCCCGGCGAGGCTCGTCGCCCAGGGCCAGGGCAGCTGACTGGCGGCCCAGAGGAACCCGGCGGTGGCGAGGACGGCGACGAGCTGACCGGCGGCGAAGGTGATGAGCGCCACCTTCGATCCCCGCCACCACTCGAGCAGGCCGACCCAGGCGAACCCGATCACCGCGAACACGTAAGCCCAGGGCTCCACGACGAGGAACGTCCCGGTGACAGGAGTCCACCAGCGTCCCGCCTCGAAGGCGGGTAAGCCGTAGGCGACCGCCTCCCACCACGGTTGCGCCGTGGTCGACTCCCAGAGGCCACGCCCGACGACGCCCGCCACGAGGACGACCAGCACCAGGGCGAGCGTGACCGGCACGCGAGCGATCACCGTTCGGATCCTCATGCGCGCTGCCCCCTTCATGGTTCCACGGAGCACACGCGCGCCGTGCGGTCGAGGCTACAGAACGGCCGCGCGGGACCGCAACGCATCACCGTCCGGCAGGCTGACCAGCGCAAGCCAGAGTTCGGCACGAGCGGCGAAGGTGTCGAGGGGTCGCCCGAGCACCTGTTCGACCCGGGTGATGCGGTTGCGGAGCGTGTGTCGATGGATCCCGAGTCGCCGCGCGGCGGGCTCCCACTGACCGTTCGCCTCGAGCCAGCCGCGGAGGCTCGGCACGAGGTCGGAGCCCTCCTCGCGGTCGACGCGGAGCACGGGCTCGAGCAGTTCCTCGGCCACGGCAGCGGCGCGGACGGGGTCGAGCAACCCGGCCATCCCCGCCGCGGCGAGCGCCCCGAACCGCACGACGGCCTCGCCGGCGGAGACGGCGTGCTCGTGTGCGGAGGCCGCCTGCTCGATCCCCGTCGTCAGTTCGGCGAGCGCGACGGCTCGGGAGAGGCCGAGCCGCCGAGCGGGGGCCGCCGCGATCACCGCCTCGACCGCCCGATCGACGTCCGTCTCGGAGTCCCCCTCGGCCGCCGCGAGGAGGAGGACGGGCCGTCCGTCCTGCTCGGCGACGAAGAGCGAGCCCGGGCTGAGCGTCTCGGCCCGTTCCAGCTCGGTGAGGAGCGCCTCGCGCCCTTCGGTCGGCCCGGAGCAGACGCCGACACGAACCGCTCCGGTCGGCAACGGGGTACCGAGCTGTTCGGCGACCTCGCGCGCCGCAGTGGTCTGTCCGGCGCGGAGCAGCTGCCAGACACCGGTGCGCAGCGAGCGCCCCGCCCGTCCGAGCGCGCCGCCCTGCTCGAGGGTGAGCCCGGCGATGGCGACGACGGAGGTCACGACGCTCTGGGCCGCGGCGTCCAACGGGCCGTCGGTCCCCGCGATGGCGAGCACGCCCCGAAGGTCCCCGCGCCGGCCGAGGGTCTGCAGCGACACCGTCCGGCTGCGGTTCGCGAGCGTCGCCCCCGACCGCTGTCCGCGGCTCAGGAGCATGGTGGCCTCGCCGGCCACCCGCTCCAGCAGGCGCTCGGTCTCGGGACCGGCGGTGGGCCCGTCGCCCGCGATCGCCACCGGCGTCGCATGCGCGTCGAAGAGCACGACCCAGGCACCGAGGGACCGCGCGAGTTCGGTGACGACGGCGGCCGTCGCGTCGGGTCGGAGTGCGGCGAACGCGATGGCGCGCTGGGCTCCGAGGGCCCAGGCGTCCCTCGCCCGCGCCGCCTCGGTGAGGAGGTCGGCCGCGTACCGGATGACGGCGATGAACGGCGTACGGTACGGGACCTCGATGAGCGGCATCCCGTGCGCCGCGCAGGCCTCGGCGAGTTCCGGCGGCGTCCCTGCCGCGATCACCTCGGTGCCGAACCCCAGTCCGGCGACACCGGCGTCGGCGAGGCGGGCGACGTACGCCTCGACCTGCGTCGTCGACACCGCGGTCCCGAACTGCGTGCCCGTCGTGAGCAGCACCTGGTCGGCGAGGAGGAACGGCGTGGGGTCCGGGAGGTCGGATCCGGAGACCCAGGCGACCTGCCGGTCGAGCGCGCCCTCGGTCCCGGCCACCACGAGCTTCAGGCCGAGCGCACGGTGGTCGAGGAGGTCCTGCAGCGTCGGTGCCATGGCGTGAGTCTACGCACGGATGCCGGATCGTCCAACCAATGCACTTCGAATGGACAGACTGTCGACTGCCTCGACGCGGACCGCTGCCTAGCCTGGGTGCACTGCTCGCGGACGACCTCGGCGCCCCCGCCGGACGCGGCAGCCGAAGGAGTACCGATGACGAGCAGCACCGCAGCCCCCGCGCCCTCCATCCTCGGCGGACCCTCGCTCCCTCAGGAACGTCGCCTGGTCACCGCCATCCCCGGACCGATCTCCGAGGAACTCATGGCCCGGAAGCACGCCGCGGTCGCGTCCGGCGTCGGCACGACGATGCCGGTGTTCGCGGCCGGCGCGGGCGGTGGCGTTCTCGTCGACGTCGACGGCAACTCCCTGATCGACCTCGGATCCGGCATCGCCGTGACCGGCGTGGGCAACAGCAACCCGCGCGTCGTCGAGGCCGTCACCCGGCAGCTGCAGGAGTTCACCCACACCTGCTTCACCATCACCCCCTACGACTCCTACGTCGAGGTCGCCGAGGCGCTCAACCGCCTCACCCCGGGCGACAACGCCAAGCGGACGGCACTGTTCAACTCGGGCGCCGAAGCGGTCGAGAACGCGGTGAAGATCGCCCGCAGCCACACGAAGAAGCAGGCGGTCGTCGCCTTCGACCACGCGTACCACGGCCGCACGAACCTGACGATGGCCCTGACCGCCAAGTCCATGCCCTACAAGAGCGGTTTCGGCCCCTTCGCCTCCGAGGTGTACCGCGCTCCGTTGTCCTATCCCTTCCGCGACGGAGGACTGACCGGCCCCGAAGCGGCACAACGCGCGATCACCCAGATCGAGAAGCAGATCGGCGCAGACAACCTCGCGGCGATCATCATCGAACCCATCCAGGGCGAGGGCGGCTTCATCGTCCCGGCGGACGGCTTCCTGCCGACACTGCTCGACTGGGCCCGCGCGAACGACGTCGTCTTCATCGCCGACGAGGTGCAGACCGGCTTCGCCCGTACGGGTGCGATGTTCGCGTCCGAGCACTTCGACATCGTGCCCGACCTCATCATCACCGCCAAGGGCATCGCGGGCGGCCTGCCGCTCTCCGCCGTCACCGGACGCGCGGACATCATGGACGCCCCGCACGCCGGCGGCCTCGGCGGCACCTACGGCGGCAACCCACTCGCCTGTGTCGCTGCCCTTGCGGCGATCGAAGCGTACGAGGAGGAGGACCTCGCAGCCTCGGCCCGGGCGATCGAAACCCGCATCGTCGACCGCTTCACCGCGGCGCAGGCCTCCGACCCCCGCATCGGCGACATCCGCGGGCGCGGCGCCATGATGGCGGTCGAGTTCGTCGACCCAGCGACCGGCGAGCCCGACGCCGCCCTCACGGCACGCGTCGCCAAGGCCGCCCACCAGGCCGGCGTCATCGTCCTCACCTGCGGCACCTACGGCAACGTGGTCCGCTTCCTCCCGCCGCTGACCATCCCCCTCGAGCTGCTCGACGAGGGACTCGACGTCGTCCTCGAGGCGCTCGCCGCGAACTGACGCCACGCCCTTCGACAAGCTCAGGGACCGATGTAGTCGTCCCCGAGCTTGTCGAGGGGCATGCACGCTGAAACACTGTGACCGACGGCACCGACACCACCAAGGAGCTCCACCCATGACCGACGCACGTGAAACCGATCTGCTCGCCAAGGTCCCGAACGGCCTGTTCATCGGAGGCGTCTGGCGCGACGCAACGGACGGCGGGACGCTCGACGTGAGCGACCCGTCCACAGGCGACGTCATCAAGACGATCGCGGACGCCTCGGTCGCCGACGGCACGGCGGCCCTCGACGCCGCGGTCGCAGCACAGGACGAGTGGGCGGCGACCGCTCCCCGCACCCGCTCCAACATCCTCCGGAAGGCCTTCGACCTCCTCCAGGAGCGTCGCGAGGAGTTCGCCCTCCTCATGACGCTCGAGATGGGCAAGCCGCTCGCCGAGGCGAACGGCGAGGTCACCTACGGTGGTGAGTTCCTCCGCTGGTTCTCCGAGGAGGCCGTCCGCATCTCCGGACGCTACGGGTCGAACCCCGAGGGCACCGGCATGATGACCGTCTCGCAGCACCCCGTCGGCCCGTGCTTCCTCATCACCCCGTGGAACTTCCCCCTCGCGATGGCGACCCGCAAGATCGCCCCGGCGCTCGCCGCCGGCTGCACGGTCGTCGTCAAGCCCGCCGAGCTCACGCCGCTCACGACCCTGTACTTCGTGAAGCTGCTCGAGGACGCCGGGCTCCCCGCCGGCGTCGTGAACGTCATCACCACCTCCAGCTCCTCCGCGGTGTCCGGCCCGATCATCGCCGACCCGCGGCTCCGCAAGCTGAGCTTCACGGGTTCGACGGCCGTCGGTCAGAAGCTCATCGAGCAGTCCGCGAAGAACGTCCTCCGCACCTCGATGGAGCTCGGCGGCAACGCCCCGTTCGTCGTGTTCGAGGATGCCGACCTCGACAAGGCCGTGGAGGGCGCGATGGCCGCCAAGTTCCGCAACATCGGACAGGCGTGCACCGCTGCGAACCGCTTCATCGTCCACCGCGACGTCGCGGACGAGTTCGCGAAGCGCGTCACGGACAAGGTCAACGCGTTCCGCATCGGTCGTGGCACCGAGGACGGCGTGACGATCGGCCCGCTCATCGACGACCGCGCGGTCACGAAGGCGAAGACCCTCGTGGGCGACGCCGTCGAGCGCGGCGCCGAGGTCCTCACCGGCGGCGAGGCCGTCGACGGACCGGGCACCTTCTTCCAGCCGACGGTCGTCACCGGGGTCGTGCCGGGGTCCGACATCCTCCGCGAGGAGATCTTCGGCCCGGTCCTCGCGATCGTGCCGTTCGACGACGAGGACGAGGCCGTGCGGCTCGCGAACGACACCGAGTACGGGCTCGTCTCCTACGTGTTCACCACCGACCTCGCCCGCGGACAGCGCATGATCGGCCGCCTGCAGACCGGCATGATGGGCCTCAACGTCGGCGTCATCTCGAACGCCGCTGCACCGTTCGGTGGCATCAAGCAGTCGGGTATCGGTCGCGAAGGCGGGCTCGAGGGCATCCACGAGTACCTGTACACGAAGTACACCATGACGCCCATCGGCTGACCCGCCTCCGTCGGCACAACGGAAACCGTCGCCGATCGCCGATCCGACCGGCGACCTCGCCATCCTCGGTTCCATCCGACCGCCGGATCCGCCATACTCGACTATCGGCGCCGGTCCCGAGCACCACCCGACACCAGCGCATCACCCCAGTCCCGAGCACCACCCGGCCCCGAGCACCACCCGGTCACCCGAGCACCACCCCGGTCCCTGAGCTTGTCGAAGGGCCACGAACAGGAAGACACCTCATGAGCGCTATCGAACGCGACGTCGTCATCATCGGCGCCGGGGCCTCCGGGCTCACGGCCGCCACCAAGCTCCGCGCGGCGGGCCTGTCCGTCGCCGTCCTCGAGGCGCGCGACCGCGTCGGTGGTCGCCTCTGGACGAACCACATCGACGGAGCCATGCTCGAGCTGGGCGGCCAGTGGGTCTCCCCCGACCAGACCGCGCTGCTCGCCACGCTCGAGGAGCTCGGGCTCGACACCTACTCCCGCTACCGCGAGGGCGACAGCGTCTACGTCAATGCCGAGGGCGTGCGCACCCGCTTCACTGGCGACATCTTCCCCGTCGCCGAGTCGACCGCGGCCGAGATGGAGCGACTCATCACCCTGCTCGACGAGCTCGTGGAGGAGGTCGGCGTCACCGAGCCGTGGGCGCACGCCCGGGCGAAGGAGTACGACCGCATCTCGTGGAGCGCCTGGCTCGCCGAGCAGACGGACGACGTCGAGGCACGCGACAACATCGCCCTCTTCATCGCCGCCGCGATGCTCACGAAGCCCTCCCACTCCTTCTCGCTCCTGCAGGCGCTGCTCATGGCGGCGTCCGCCGGCAGCTTCACCCACCTCGTCGAGGCCGACTTCATCCTCGACAAGCGCGTCGTCGGCGGCCTGCAGCAGGTCCCGATCAAGCTCGCCGAGGCCCTCGGCGACGATGTCCACCTGTCCTCGCCCGTGCGTCGCCTCGAGTGGTCCGACGCCGGCGTCTCGGCCGAGGCGGACAGCGTGACGGTCAACGCGCGGTACGCGATCGTCGCCGTCCCGCCGAACCTCTACTCCCGCATCGACTTCCAGCCGCCGCTGCCGCGCCTCAGCCACCAGATGCACCAGCACATGTCGCTCGGGCTCGTCATCAAGGTCCACGCCGTGTACGAGACGCCGTTCTGGCGCGAAGACGGCCTGTCGGCGACCGCGTTCAGCCCGTACGAGCTCGTCCACGAGGCCTACGACAACACGAACCACGAGGACCCGCGCGGCACGCTCGTCGGGTTCGTCTCGGATGAGCGCGCCGACGAGGTCTTCAAGCTGAGCGCCGAGGAGCGCCGCGAGCGGATCCTCACCTCGCTGTCCCACTACTACGGCGAGCAGGCCCTCTCCCCCGTCGTCTACTACGAGAGCGACTGGGGCAGCGAGGAGTGGACGCGAGGCGCGTACGCGGCGAGCTTCGACCTCGGCGGGCTGTCGCGCTACGGCGCCATGCAGTCGACGCCGGTGGGCCCGATCTACTGGTCGACGAGCGACCTCGCCGCCGAGGGCTACCAGCACGTCGACGGCGCGATCCGCAAGGGCGCCGACACCGCGGAGGCGATCATCGCCCGCCACCAGGCGTAAGCGTCTCCCGGTTCCTGAGCCTGTCGAAGGGCCTCGGTCCCTGCCCTTCGACAAGCTCAGGAACCGCGTGTCGAAGGGCGCTCCGCTCCCCGCCCACCGCCTCCGGTCCCTGAGCACCACTTCCGGTCCCTGAGCATCACTTCCGGTCCCTGAGCTTGTCGAAGGGCCACCCCCGTCGATACCCTGCACCAACGAAACACCCGCACACCGCCGTGCATCCTGGTCCCGGTTCCTTAACCGGCGGTTCCTGAGCTTGTCGAAGGGCAGGAACCGCCATCACACGCTCGCACCCGATCGAAAGCGAACACCAGATGAGATACATCGTTGGCTACACCGATACGCCGGCGGGACGCGACGCGCTCGCGCTCGGCATCCGGATCGCTCGGACAACCGGAGCCCGGCTCGACATCGTCCTCGTGCTCGCGAACGAGGAGCGCCCGACGATCACCCCGGCCGATCCCGGCTACGAACGGTTCCTCCGTGAGACGGCCGAACGCTGGCTCGCCGAGGCGCTCGACGCGGTCCCAGCCGACATCACGGCCAAGACGCACCTCGTGTACGACGAGTCGTTCGCGGAGGGCCTCTTGGAGGCCTCCCGCATCCTCGAGGGCGGGCTCATCATCATCGGTGCGGCGCGCGGCGGACTCCTCGGCCGGTTCACGCTCGGCAGCGTCGCGAACACGCTCCTGCACTCGGCGGTCGTCCCGGTCGCCCTCGCTCCGGTCGGCAGCCGCGACCTCCTCGACGCGCAGCCCACCGGCGGCACGGTCAGCCGGATCACCTGCGCGATCGGCACCCGGGCCGGCGCGCACCAGCTGCTCGACGCGGCCATCGTCGTCGCCAAGAACGCGGTCATCCCGCTCCGCCTGGTCTCGCTCGTCGCACTCGACCAGCCGGAGGGCGCCGAGCACCCCGAGGCGACCGCCCGGGCCGAGTCTCACGCGGCGGAAGTCCTCGCCTACGCGACCGAGCACCTGCCGAAGGACATCGACGTGACCACCGAGATCGCCTCGGGCACCCGCATCGAGGACGCCGTCTCGCACCTCGAGTGGAAGCCCGCGGAGATCGTGCTCGTCGGTTCCAGCCGACTCGCCACCCCCAAGCACCTCTTCCTCGGCTCCACGGCAGCGAAGATGCTGCGTGAGCTCCCCGTACCCATGGTGGTCGTGCCCCGCGACTCCGTGCTGACCCTCGGAGACCCGACATGACTCCTCCCGAAACCACCCCGCCGCGCGACGTCGCCCACCCCGAGACGACCGCGACGGGCGCCCTCTCCAAGAAGGGCCTCGGCGCCGGCACCGTCGGCCTCGTCGGCGCGATCGTCATCGGCATCTCGTGCATCGCCCCGGCGTACACGCTGACCGGTGCCCTCGGTCCGACCGTCGCGGAGGTCGGCACCCACGTGCCGGCCATCTTCCTCGTCGGCTTCATCCCGATGCTGCTCGTCGCCTTCGGCTACCGGGAGCTCAACAGCCGCATGCCGGACTCCGGCACCTCGTTCACCTGGGCGACGCGCGCGTTCGGCCCGTGGGTCGGTTGGATGGCCGGTTGGGGCCTCATCGCCGCGACCATCGTCGTGCTCTCGAACCTCGCGGGCATCGCGGTCGACTTCTTCTACCTGATGCTGTCGCAGATCTTCCAGAACCCCGACATCGCCGGCCTCACGTCGAACCCGTTCATCAACGTCATCACCTGTCTGGCGTTCATGCTCGGGGCGACGCTCATCTCCTATCGCGACATGCAGACGACGCAGAAGCTGCAGTACGTGCTCGTGGGCTTCCAGTTGCTCGTGATGGTGCTGTTCGGCATCGTCGCCTTCGCGCACGTCGCGGGCGGGGACGCGTTCGACGCCCTCCCGATCTCGCTCGACTGGTTCAACCCGTTCGCCGTCGGGTCGTTCAGCGCATTCGCCGCCGGCCTCTCGCTCTCCATCTTCATCTTCTGGGGTTGGGACGTCACGCTGACGATGAGCGAGGAGACGAAGGGGTCGAGCTCGACGCCAGGCAAGGCCGCCACGGCCACGGTCGTCATCATCGTCGTCCTTTACCTGTTCCTGTCGGTCGCGCTCATCAACTACGCGGGCGTCGGCGACGGCGAGTTCGGGCTCGGCAACGAGGACATCCAGGGCAACGTGTTCTTCTCGCTCGCGGGGCCCATCCTCGGTCCGCTCGCGATCCTCGTGTCGATCGCGGTGCTGTCGTCCTCGGCCGCCTCGCTGCAGTCGACGTTCGTCTCCCCCGCGCGGACCCTGCTCGCGATGGGGCACTACGGCGCGCTGTCGCCGAAGTTCTCGAAGGTGCACCCGAAGTTCTTCACGCCCGGCTACGCGACGATCGTCTCGAGTGTCGTCGCGTCGGTGTTCTACGCGGTCATGCGCTTCATCTCCGAGGACGTGCTCTGGGACACGATCACGACCCTCGGCATGATGATCTGCTTCTACTACGGCCTGACGGCGTTCGCGTGCGTCTGGTACTTCCGGAAGCAGTGGTTCTCGAGCGCACGGAACTTCTTCTTCCAGTTCTTCTCCCCGCTCGTCGGCGGTCTCATCCTGGGCGTGCTCTTCTTCACCACGATCATCGAGAGCGCCGACCCCGACTACGGCAGCGGGTCGAACATCGGCGGTGTCGGACTCGTGTTCATCCTCGGCATGATCATCATCGTGGCGGGCATCGTCATCATGCTCATCCAGGCGAAGCTCCGACCGGACTTCTTCCGCAACAAGACGCTCGCCCGCGGCATCGCCGGCGACGCGAACGAAGCGGACGCCGCCCTCCCGGAATGACCCGCTGACCACGACGCCCGTCCGACGCACCTCGTCGGACGGGCGTCGTGCGCTCGGCGCTAGACTGTTCGCATCCCCGCCGCGTCGCAACGAAAGAGACCTCCGTGCCGACCATCGTCGTAGAAGTCATGCCGAAAGCCGAACTGCTGGACCCCCAGGGCAAGGCCGTCGCCGGCGCCCTCGCGCGTCTCGGCAAGAGCGAGTTCACCGATGTCCGCATCGGCAAGCGCTTCGAGCTCACGGTCGACGGCCCCATCACCGACGCCACGCGCGCCACGGTGCAGCAGATCGCCGACGACATCCTCTCGAACGCCGTGATCGAGGACGTCGTGGCCATCCACTACCCCGAGGGCTCCGAGGCATGACAACCCGTATCGGTGTCATCACCTTCCCCGGTTCGCTCGACGACCGCGACGCCCAGCGCGCGGTCCGCATGGCGGGTGCCGAGCCCGTCGCGCTCTGGCACGGCGACCACGACCTCCAGGGTGTCGACGCCGTCATCCTTCCGGGTGGCTTCAGCTACGGCGACTACCTCCGCGCCGGCGCGATCGCCGCAGTCTCGCCGATCATGACCGAGCTGAAGGACGCCGCCGGCAAGGGCATGCCGATCCTCGGGATCTGCAACGGCTTCCAGATGCTCGTCGAGGCGCACCTGCTGCCCGGCGGCCTCATCCGGAACGCCCACCAGCAGTTCATCCGTCGCGACCAGCTGCTCACGGTCGAGAACGCCGACACCGCCTGGACCCACCAGTTCTCGAAGGGGCAGGAGATCACCATCCCGCTCAAGAACGCCGACGGCGGCTACATCGCCGACGCCGAGACCCTGGCACGCGTCGAGGGCGAGGGCCTGGTCGCGTTCCGCTACGCGGGCGTGAACCCGAACGGTTCCCTCGACGACATCGCCGGCCTCACGAACCCGGCCGGCAACGTCGTCGGGCTCATGCCGCACCCCGAGCACGCGATCGAGCCGGGCTTCGGTCCCGACACCCCGCTCGCCATGCGCTCCGGTGTCGACGGTCTCGCCTTCTTCACGAGCGCCGTGCAGGCCCTCCAGGCGGTCTAGCAAACACACGTCGCCTCCACGCCCGTCCCGATCCGTCGGGGCGGGCGTGTTGCGTCGGTGGAGGGATCCCGAAGCGCCGCCCAGGTCCCTGAGTGCCGCCCCGGTCCCTGAGCCCCACCCCGGTCCCTGATCCCTACCACCCCGGTCCCCGAGCCCCAATCCGGTCCCCGAGCCCCAATCCGGTCCCTGAGCTTGTCGAAGGGCGGCCCGCACCACCGGCTACCATCGACACTGGTCGGACCAATCGAGGGGGCAGCATGGCGGAGCCGCTCGAGGCGCTCGTGGCGAGGCTCGTCGAACTGGCCACGCCGGAGCCCGGCACCACCGCGCGGCGCCTGCCTCCGGAACGCGAGCTCGGCGAGGCACTGCAGATGAGCCGCGGCGCCCTTCGCGAACAGCTCGCAGTCCTCGAACGGCTCGGCTTCCTCCACCGCACCCAGGGTCGGGGCACCTCCATCGACGCTCCGGGCGACGACTTCGTCCGCAGTTGGTTCACCATCTCCCGTCAGCTGGGCTACCTGTCCGACGATCAGTTCGCCCGCTCGCGCATGATGCTGGAGGAGACCGTCGCCGAGGCGGCGGCCGGGCTCGTCACCGACGAGGCGGTCGCGGTGCTGCGCGCCGACGTCGACCGCATGATCGCCGCGACGCTCGCCGGGGATCACGATGCGGCGCTCGAGGCCGACGTCGACTTCCACAGCCGACTGAACGCCATCGTCGACGACCCGATCTTCCGACTCATGCACGAGGGCTTCAGTCACGTGCTCCGCGAGACGATCCGGCAGCGTCGACTCCGCGCGATCGAGGTGGAGCAGCCGGACGAGCGCGGCGTCCGGCGGACCGACAGCGTGCACTACGCCGTCGTCGACGCCCTGGCCGCTCGAGATGCCGAGGCCGCCCGACGCGCGATGCGCCAGCATTTCGAGGACTGGTTGCAGCTCGAAACCGACGACAGCGCGAGCTGATGCGTCGCGGCCCCGACCCGGTCCGGGCAACCTCCTCCGCTCCCTGAGCCTGTCAACGGGCCCACGGAACACCCGCCGAACCCGGCAACGCCCCTTCGGTCCCTGAGCCTGTCGAAGGGCACTCGTCGGCACTTCGACACGCTCAGTGACCGGAAGAGGTGCACGCGGATTCCTTCCGGACCCAGAGCAACCCTCTCCGGTCCCTGAGCTTGTCGAAGGGCACACGGGAGAACCCCGCGAATCCGGCATGCCTCCTCCGCTCCCTGAGCCTGTCGAAGGGCCCACGGGAGAACCCCGCGAATCCGGCATGCCTCCTCCGGTCCCTGAGCCTGTCGAAGGGCACACGGGAGAACCCCGCGAATCCGACATGCCTCCTCCGGTCCCTGAGCTTGTCGAAGGGCACACGGGAGAACCCCGCGAATCCGGCATGCCTCCTCCGCTCCCTGAGCCTGTCGAAGGGCACTCGAGGACACTTCCACAACCGGGCCGACTCAGCATCTGGAATGTCAGTGGTTCATGATGGACTTGTTTCATGACCGAAACCGCCCTCACAGCGATCCGCGCGAGCGACGAGCACGCCGCGCAGCTTGCGGAGTTCTCGGATCACTACGCGGACATCCAGCGTCGGCGTGCTGGTCTGGACGCCGAGGAGGCTCGGTTGCTGGCCCGTTCCGCGGCCTACGCCGACGCGCTCGCCGACTCGGTCGTTCCGGCCGTGTTCCCGCCGGCCGAGCGACTGGCCCTGTCGCGCCGCTCCACGTGCGCAGCCCTCGCGATGGCGACCCGAACGCCTGAGCAGACGGTGCAGCGGGCGACGAACGACGCCGAGCGCCTCGTGAATGATGCTCCGGCCGTGCTGGCGTCGCTCGAGGCCGGTCGCATCTCGGCCCGGCACGCGCAGACGATCATCGACCAACTCAGTGACGTGCCGACCGCAGGACGGGCGGTGTTCCTCGCTGAGGTACTACAGGTCGCGGAGGAGACGACCAACGCGAATCTTCGCAGGCGCGCTCGTGTCCTGCGGGAGCGCCTCCACCCCGAATCGATCACCGCCCGAGCGGTCCGCTCCGAAGCCGACCGCCGGGTCGAGTTCGAGCCCGCGGCCGACGGCATGGCGTGGGTGCACTTGTTCACCACGGCGCCCATCGCGCAGGGCATCGTCGAGCGCGTCGAAGCAGCCGCCGCCGAATCGCGCCAGGCCGGGGACACCCGCACGTGCGCTCAGCTTCAGGCCGATGCCCTTGCGGCGCTCGCGCTCACCGGCGTGACCCCGGACGACGTGATGTCGAGCCCGGTCCTACCCCACCCGATCGAGGTCCAGGAGCATATCAAGCCCACCGTGCAGATCACCGTCCCGGCGCTCAGCATGGCAGGTGCCAGCGACGCCCCGGCCACGCTCGACGGGTACGGTCCGATCGATCCGGAAACCGCTGCACGTATCGCGGTGAACGCACCAAGCTTCACCAGGATCCTCGTCCAACCGGAAACCGGCGCGGTCTTGTCGGTCGGGCGGAACCAGTACCGGGTTCCGGCCGACCTGCAACGCGCGGTCCGCCTGCGGGACGGCACCTGTCGGGCACCGGGCTGCGGGCGACGAGCCAGAGCCTGCGACCTCGACCACTCCATAGCATGGGAGGACGGCGGCGCAACAGATGTCGGGAATCTCGCCTGTCTCTGCCGACATCACCACCGGATGAAGCACCTCCCCGGATGGAACCTCGACCACGGACCCGGTGGCGTCCTCGACTGGACGACACCCGACGGGAAAAACCATCGAACGGAACCGGACCCCGCCCCGTTCTGACCTCCGCCGGTCCCTGAGCCCGTCGAAGGGTTCCCCGTGGGCACTTCGACAGGCTCAGTGACCGGGAGAGGTGTACCCAGAACCGATTCGGTACCCGAGCCTGTCGACGGGGTCCTCGTGGGCACTTCGACAAGCTCAGCGACCGGGCTGGCCTGTGCTCGCACGCTTTCGGTCCCTGAGCCTGTCGAAGGGCAGTCGAGCCGCGCCACCTCGGTCACCCCCCCCCCCCCCCCGAAATCACGCTCGATCGCTGAGCTGCGCGCACGGGGCCCATAGACGTGTCGAAGGGTCCTCGGGGGCATTTCGACAAGCTCAATGACCGGAAGGAGCCGCGTACCCCGTGTCGACGGACAGCCGGGCGCCCACCACCGGGCGCTTGCCCGCGTCGACACCGGCAGCTACGATTGGTCCAACCAATCCACCGGAGGACGCCATGGCATCGACGCCACAGCCCGCACACACCATCACCTTCGTCGGCATCGGCGCGATCGGCCTGCCGATGGCCACCCAGCTCGCCGCGGCCGGCCACCGGGTCACGGGCGTCGACCCCTTCCCCGCCGCACGGGAACGCGCGGCCGGCGCCGGCATCAGCGCGGTCGGATCCATCACCGAGGCATCGCAAGCCGACACCGTCGTGGTCATGGTCGCGACGCCCGACCAGCTCGCCGAACTCGTCACCCTCGCCCTCGCCGACACCGATCCCGCCGGCCAGACCTGGATCATCATGAGCACCGTCGGCCCCGCCTCCGTCGTCGAGCAGGCCGCCCGTCTCGAAGCCGCGGGCGCAGCGGTCGTCGACGCACCGGTCACCGGCGGCGTGGCACGCGCCAGCACCGGCGAGCTCACCATGTTCGTATCCGGATCCCCCGCCGCCACCGCGGCCGCAGCGGAGCCGCTCGCCGCCCTCGGCACCGCCAGGATCGTCGGCGAAGCCATCGGCGACGGCCAGGCGATCAAGGTCGTCAACCAGCACCTCTGCGCCGTGCACATCGCCGCTGCCGCCGAAGCCCTCGCCCTCGCATCCTCGCTCGGACTCGACCCGGCGGCCGTCCTCCCCCTCGTCGAGTCCGGTGCAGCCGCGTCCTGGATGCTGTCGGACCGCGGACCCCGCATGCTGCAGGACACCGATGCCCCGGTGATGAGCCGCGTCGACATCTTCGTCAAGGACACCGGCCTCGTCGCCGATGCGGCGAGCGCCGCCGGAGCCGCGACCCCCGTCCTCGACGCAGCGCGCGAACGCTTCCTCGCCGCTGCGGCGTCCGGCCTCGGCGCACGCGACGACTCCCGAGTGATCGAGACCTACCAGGAGCCCGACGCATGAAGACCCTCATCCTCGACGACGACCCCACCGGCACGCAGTCGGCCTCCGGCGTCGACGTCCTGCTGGAGTGGGACGCCGACCTCATCGAGCAGGCCCTCGGCGGAGCCGACGCGGTCTACCTGCTCACCAACACCCGCGCCGTCCCGGAGGACGAGGCCGTCGCGCTCCTGGAACGCACCCGCGAGCAGGCGGCGGAGGCCGGCCGTCGTCTCGGAGAACGCATCCACATCGTCCTCCGAGGCGACTCGACCCTGCGCGGGCATGTGTTCCCCGAGACCGCCGTCTTCACCGGGGACCGCAGCGTCATCGTGTTCGTCCCGGCCTTCCCGGAGGGCGGGCGCACGACCATCGACGGCACCCACTACGTCCGGATCGGTGACGAGACACTGCCGGCCCACGAGACGGAGTACGCCCAGGACCCCGTGTTCCCGTTCCGCTCGGGACACCTGCCGGACTACGTGCGCGAGCAGTCCGGGCGGGAGACCGCCCACTTCGGTCTGGCGGGTCTTCGCGACGGCGCCGCCGAGTTCCGTGCAGCTCTCCGTGACGCCGCTCCCGGAACGGTGCTCCTTCCGGACGCGGAGACGGGAGACGACGTCCGGATCATCGCGCAGGCCATCACGGCGGCCTGGGCCGACGGAGCCGACGTGGTCGTCCGGTCCGCGTCCCCCCTCGCTGCAGCCATCGCGGGTGTCGAGAGCGACGGCCTCCTCCCCTCGCCGCTCGTCGCGGAGCCGGTCGCCGCGCTCCTCGTCTGCGGCTCCCACACCATCGGTGCGACGCGACAGCTCGCGCCCGTCGAGGCGGCGTTCGGGCCCGCCGAGATCGTCCCCACGAGCGACGCCCTCCAGGATGCCGTCGCCACCGGACGGGCAGTGGCGGAGGCCGCTCGAGCGAGACTCGCCGCGACGGGGTTCGCCGCGATCTCGTCCGAGCGGGAACGGGACGCCTCGCACAACACGCTCGACCACGGCGAGCGGGTGATGACCGCACTGACGTCGGCGACCGCTGCGCTCCGAGGATCGGTGGAGGTCGTCGTGTCGAAGGGCGGCATCACCTCCGCCGAGGTCGCCCGGGTCGGCCTCGGCGCCAGGCGGGCGCGCGTCCTCGGACAGGTACTGCCCGGGGTCTCGGTGTGGAGCGTGGTGACACCCGAGGACGAGGAGAAGCTCTACGTGGTCGTCCCGGGGAACGTCGGCGACCCATCGACGCTCGTGGACGTCCTTGCGGCACTCGGCCGGACCGCCTAGCGTCCGAGGATCTCCGACGCGTTGTGGTCGATCCACGCCATCAAGGGCATCAGGTGCTCGTTGAGGTCGCGACCGCGGTCGCTCAGGCTGTACTCGACACGGGGCGGGATCTCGGGGTGTGCGACGCGGACGACGAGGCCGTCCTCCTCGAGCGTGCGGAGTGTCTGGGCCAGCATCTTCTCGCTGATGCCCTGGACCACCCGTCGCAGCTCACCCCAGCGATGGGTGCCGTCGGACAGCGCCAGGAGGACGAGGACGCCCCACTTGCTGGTCACGTGGTCGAGCACCGTGCGCGAGGGGCAGGCGGCAGGCAGGATGCCGTCGGTGAATCCGGGGCGTCTTCCCAGCTGCGTGTCTACGCTCGTCATGACTCATTCCTTACTTGTCGGACAGTAGCTTACCTCAAAGTGGGTACTGCAGATCGGGAAGTAATGTGATCGGAAGCGGGTTCCTCCTCAGCGAACCCCATCGAAAGGACCTCACATGTCTCTCGTCGTCACCGGAGCCACCGGCCAGCTCGGCCACCTCGTCGTCGAGCACCTGCTCGCCCGCGGCACCGACCCCGCCACCATCGTCGCCACCGGCCGCCGGACCGAGGCGCTCGCCGATCTCGCCGCGCAGGGCGTCCGTACCGCGAAGGTAGACTTCGCCGACCCGGCCACCCTCGACGCCGCCCTCGAGGCCGGTGACACGGTCCTGCTCGTCTCCAGCAGCGAGGTCGGCCAGCGCGTCGCCCAGCACGCCGCGGTCATCGACGCCGCCAAGCGCGCCGGCGTCGCCCGCCTCGTCTACACGAGCGCGCTCCGGGCCGACACCTCCCCACTGATCCTCGCCCCCGAGCACAAGGCGACCGAGGAGCTCATCCACGCGTCCGGCCTCCCCTTCACCATCCTCCGCAACGGCTGGTACACCGAGAACTACGGCCAGTCCGTCGACCAGGCCAAGGCGACCGGATCGTTCGTCGGGAGCGTCGGCGACGGTCTCGTGTCGAGCGCGTCGCGTACCGACTACGCGGAGGCGGCCGCCGTCGTCCTCACGACCGACGGCCACGAGGGCAAGGCCTACGAGCTCGCCGGCGACGTCGCGTGGTCGCACAACGAGCTGGCGCAGGCGATCGGCGAGGTCATCGGCCGCGAGGTCGCGTACCAGGACCTCTCTCCCGAGGACCACCTGACGGCCCTGCTGGCCGCCGGTCTCGATGAGGGCACCGCGGGATTCGTCGTCGCCCTCGACGGCAACACCCGTGACGGGCTCCTCGCCGACACGAGCGGCGACCTCGGTCGGCTGATCGGGCGTCCGACCACGCCCCTGATCGAAGGACTGCGCACGCTCGTCGCCTGAGCCGCGTCCACACCTCCTGCAATCAGCCGGGCCCGGAGCACATGCTCCGGGCCCGTTCGCGTGCGCTGACGCCACGGCTGGAGGAATCCGTTGCAGAAACGCGATCCGACGCACGAATCCGTCACCTCGATCCGGGTTATGCTCTCGATACCGCTAGCGCGCCGAGGATGACGCGCCGGCCAGACGGCACCACCGACGCTTCGAGCAGGTGATATGACGAGCAACGCGGACACGGTCTTCACCGGAGGCACCGTCTTCCGGAACGCCCTGCTCACGCCGCAGACCGGTGCCGTCGCCGTCTCCGACGGCCGGATCGTCGCCCTCGACGCCGACGCGCGCGCGGCGATCGGTCCCGACACCGAGATCGTGGACCTCCGAGGCGGTCTGCTGCTCCCCGGCTTCGTCGATGCGCACGTCCACCCCGTCGAGGCCGGACTCGAACAGCTCGCGTGCGACCTGTCGGCCGAGCGCACCCCCGAGGAGTATCTCGCCACGATCGCCGCCTACGCCGAGGCCCACCCCGAGCGCCCGTGGATCGTCGGCGGCGGCTGGCAACAGGCCGCCTTCCCCGGCGGCACCCCGCTCGCCGCGGACCTCGACCGGGTGGTGCCGGACCGCCCCGTCTTCCTCCAGAACCGCGACCACCACGGCGCCTGGGTGAACACCGCGGCACTCCGTCTCGCCGGCATCGACCACACCACACCGGACCCCGCTGACGGCCGGATCGAGCGGGACGCGGACGGCACCCCGAACGGCATGCTCCACGAGGGTGCCCGCTCGCTCGTGTCCCGGTTCGTCCCCGTCGACACCGACGAGGACGTCGCGGCAGCCCTCGTCGCAGCCCAGCAGACCCTCCACGGCTTCGGCGTCACCGGCTGGCAGGATGCGATCGTCGGCGACTACGGCAGTCACACCGACACGAGCGACGCCTACCTGCAGGCGATGGCGGACGGGTCACTCACCAGCGACGTCGTGGGGGCGCTCTGGTGGGACCGGGATCGTGGACTCGAGCAGATCGACGAACTCATCGCACGCCGCGACGCGATCGCACGCCGCGCCGCAGCCCTCGGGACGACGACCGGGCGATTCACGGCGGGCACCGTCAAGATCATGCAGGACGGCATCCCCGAGAACCGGACCGCCGCGATGATCGACCCCTACCTCCGCACCTGCCACTGTGGCGACACCGCGCCCGAGCGCGGCATCTCCTTCCTGGAGCCCGCGACCCTCGTCGAGGCGGTCACGAGGCTCGACGCCGCCGGATTCCAGGTCCACTTCCACGCGATCGGCGACCGGGCGGTCCGCGAGTGCCTCGACGCCCTCGAGGCCGCGCGGGAGCGCAACGGCGAGAGCGACAACCGGCACCACATCGCGCACGTGCAGATCGTCCACCCCGACGACCTGCCGCGGTTCGCCCGACTCGGCGTCACGATGAACATGCAGGCGCTCTGGGCCACGTGGGAGCCCCAGATGGTCGAGCTGAACCTGCCCCTGCTCGGCGAGGAACGCGCCTCCTGGCAGTATCCGTTCGGCGATGCGGCACGACTCGGCACCCTGCTCTGCGCCGGATCGGACTGGCCCGTCACGACTCCCGACCCGTGGCAGGCCCTGCATGTGGCCGTCAACCGGACGCTGCCGGCCGACGATCCCGACCACCACCCCGAACCGCTCAACCCGGGACAGTCGCTGACGCTCGGGGCGGCGATCGCCGCGTACACGCACGGGTCCAACCGGATCGACCACCGCGACGACACCGGAGTGATCGAGGTCGGCGCCGTCGCAGACCTCGTCCTCGTCGATCGCGACCCGTTCGCCGGCCCCACCACCGAGATCGCGCACACCAGGACCGTCGGGACCTGGATCGCCGGACGCCGCGTCTTCACCTCCACCACCACATCAACCGAGCAAGGAACCTGACATGAAGAACCGATACCTGCTCCCGGCCGCACTCACGGCCGCCGCCGCGCTGCTGCTCACCGGCTGCGTCAACAACGAGGTCGCCACACCCGACGCCACCGGCTCAGCTGCCGCGGTGACCGTCGACAAGGCCGCCGAGGCCCTGCTCCCCGACGACATCCGTCAGGCCGGCAAGCTCATCCTCGGCACCGACGCGACCTACGCGCCCAACGAGTTCAAGGACGCGAACGGCGACCCGATCGGTTGGGAGATCGAGCTCGCCGACGCGATGGCCGGCAAGCTCGGCCTCACCACCGACTACCAGGTGGCGAAGTTCGACAACATCATCCCGAGCATCACCGGTGGCAAGTACGACGTCGGGCTGTCGTCCTTCTTCGACACCAAGGAGCGTCAGCAGCAGGTCGACATGGTCGACTACTTCACGGCCGGGATCCAGTGGGCGACCCTCGCGGGCAAGTCCGTCGACCCCGACAACGCCTGTGGGCTGAAGGTCGCCGTCCAGAACGGCACGACGGAGGCCCTCGACGACGTCCCCGCCAAGTCACAGGCCTGCACGGACGCCGGCAAGCCCGCGATCGAGGCCCTCGGCTACGACACGCAGGACGAGGCGACGGCAGCGGTCACGCTCGGCCGCGCCGATGCGATGACCGCCGACTCCCCGGTCGTGCAGTACGCCGTCCAGCAGAGCGACGGGAAGCTCGAACTCTCCGGTGACGTCTACTCCACGTTCCTCTACGGCATGCCGATCGCGAAGGACCGTGGCGACCTCGGCAAGGCCCTCCAGGCCGCCCTGCAGTCCCTCATGGAGGACGGCACCTACGGCTCG
The DNA here is from genome assembly GCF_014841195.1 of Plantibacter sp. CFBP 8798. Taxonomy (NCBI): domain Bacteria; kingdom Bacillati; phylum Actinomycetota; class Actinomycetes; order Micrococcales; family Microbacteriaceae; genus Plantibacter; species Plantibacter sp. CFBP 8798. Next base: position 1,058,458 of record NZ_JACYTS010000001.1, on the reverse strand, counting down.
ATCCTGAGCAAGTGGGGCGTCGAGTCCGGCGCCATCGACAAGATCGACATCAACGGCGCGACGAGCTGACCATGAGCGACTCCAGAACCACCGGAACGGCGTCCGCGCCCCCGGTGCCGTTGAAGGTCGTCAAGCTCCGCCATCCCTGGCGGAACGTGTTCGCCGTCATCATCGTGCTGTTGCTCGTCGCCTTCGTGGTCGACGCGGCGACGCGGCCGGCGTACGACTGGCCGGCCGTCGGCAAGTACGTCTTCGACCGGCGGATCACCATGGCAGCGCTCATCACACTGCAGCTGACGGTGTACTCGATGATCGGCGCCATCGTCCTCGGCGTCGTGCTCGCGATCATGCGACTGTCGCCGAACCCGGTGCTCAAGGCCATCGCATGGGGCTTCGTCTGGCTGTTCCGCGGGACGCCGGTCTACGTGCAGCTGGTCTTCTGGGGCCTGCTCGCGACGATCTATCCGACGCTCAACATCGGCCTGCCGTTCCTCCCGCCGATCGCGCAGCTGCCGACGGACGCCGCGCTGAACACCTTCTGGATCGCCGTCATCGGGCTGGCGCTCAACGAGGCCGCCTACATGTCGGAGATCGTGCGCGCCGGTCTGCTGTCGGTGGACCGCGGACAGGAGGAGGCGTCGACGGCGCTCGGGATGAGTTGGGCGCAGACGATGCGGCGGGTCATCCTGCCGCAGTCGATGCGGATCATCATCCCGCCGACGGGCAACGAGGTGATCTCGATGCTCAAGACCACCTCGCTCGTGACGGCCGTCCCGTTCACGCAGGAGCTCTACACGAGGTCGCGGGACATCTCGTCCGAGACGTTCAACCCGATCCCGCTGCTCATCGTCGCGTCGCTCTGGTACCTGCTGTTCACCTCGATCCTGATGGTGGGTCAGTACTTCCTGGAGAAGCGGTTCGCGCGCGGGCTCACCAGGATCGACGCGGGGGCACCGGTCACGACCGAGGCCATCCAGGTCCAGGAGGCCGAGGCGCGCGCCAAGCAGAGTCCTGCCGACGGCGAGAGCGGAGAACGACGATGACGATCACGGACACGACCGACATGGTCCGCGCGGAGGGCGTGGTGAAGTCCTTCGGCTCGAACACGGTCCTCAAGGACATCTCGCTCACGGTACGACGCGGCGAGGTGATGTGCCTGGTCGGGCCGTCGGGCTCCGGCAAGTCGACCTTCCTGCGCTGCATCAACCACCTGGAGCGGGTCGACGGCGGACGGTTGCTCGTCGAGGGTGACCTCATCGGCTACCGCGAGCGGGGCGACAAGCTCTACGAGTTGAAGCCCAAGGAGGCGGCGAAGCAGCGGCGCGACATCGGCATGGTGTTCCAGCGGTTCAATCTGTTCCCCCACATGACGGCGCTCGAGAACATCATCGAGGCACCCATGCAGGTGAAAGGCCAACGGCGCGCGGTCGCCGAGCAGCGCGGCCGGGAACTCCTGGACCGGGTCGGTCTGAGCGACAAGGCGGCGGCGTACCCCGGCCACCTGTCAGGCGGTCAGCAGCAGCGGGTCGCGATCGCGCGGGCCCTCGCGATGGACCCGAAGCTCATGCTGTTCGACGAGCCGACCTCGGCACTCGACCCGGAGCTGGTCGGCGAGGTCCTCGACGTCATGAAGGGACTCGCGAAGGACGGCATGACGATGATCGTCGTCACGCACGAGATGGGGTTCGCCCGGGAGGTGGCCGACTCGCTCGTGTTCATGGACGGCGGCGTCGTCGTGGAGACGGGAGCGCCCCGCGAGGTACTCGCCAATCCGCAGCACGCCAGGACGCGCGCGTTCCTGTCGAAGGTGTTGTGAGCACGAACGCCGCCCGCTCTCCCAGACCTGGGTGAGCGGGCGGCGTTCCACCCGAGGACGGGCGGGCGAAGGGGCTCAGTGGAGCTTCTTCTGGACTTCCTTCTGGGCCTTCGCCGTGGCCTTCTTCGCGTTCTTCACGGCCTTCTTGCGCGCCTTCTCGACGCGAGGGTCGTTCCAGAACTCTTCTGCGGCGTGCTTGATCTCGCGGTACCGGGTGCGTCCGGCCTTCGCGCCGAGCGTGTAGGCACCGAAGGCGATGAGGCCGACGATGATGAGGAGGATCTTCTTACCCATGATGTTGCTCCCTCTCCCACGGATCGCCGTGGGGCGTTGATGTGTCCCGATGGTTCTTCCCGCGACACTGGCATTCTGCGACGCGCGGCTGCGGATCAGCCGATTCGGACGGGGGCTTGCAATTGCGCCGGCACGTCCGGATCAGTGACGGTCACTGGAGGACGCGCTTCGGCTTGGCGGCGCGGAAGCCGCCGCCGACCTCGACGAGGACGGGGAGCTCGACGCCGAGCAGGCGGTCGAGCGACTCCACCGCCGTGCTGACGGTTTCCACCGCCGTGCGGGGTGAGACGCCGCGCCGGCAGGTGACGGCGACCTTGAGCGCCTGCGCCCGGTTCACGTCCCAGGCGGAGACGCGGACGGATGAGAACGCTTCGGTGTCGTCGAGCGCATCGCCGAGCGCGTTGGCCGGGACGTCCGTCTCGAGCACGATGTCGCCGTGCTCGACGGTCGCGCGATGCACGACGCCGGAACGGCCACGACCCTGACGCAGGACGAACGGGATGAGCAGGGCGGCGACGATCACGAGTAGCACGATCCCGACGATTGGGACGAGGACCGGGGCCGTCTGTCCGGCGTCCGCGCCGGGCGCAGCGGCGAACGGGTTCCAGGCGAACCAGCCGTCGATCGTGTCGAGCACCGCGTCACGGTTGTCGCGCCACCAGTCGGCGACGACGGGCACGGTGACGACGGCGAGCGCCGCCGCCCCGATCACGACGAACACGAGTCCGATGAGGAGGATGAGCAGACGGTTCAATCCGCGGTTGGTGGAGTTCACTGTCCGACCTTCCCGTTCGACGAGATGGAGGTGGTCGCCCGGAGCGACGGCTGCAGGCCGAACGCGTCGAGGTCGGCGGCGACGGCGCGGTCGACCTCGGACCGGTCGACGGGCATGCCGCTGGCGGGGGTGATCCGGATCGCGGCGCTCCGCCGGCCGACGGCCACGGAGGTGCCGTCAGGATGCGTGGCAGCCGTCGTCGAAGCGCGCTGTGCGAGGGCCGACGCGATGACCTCGTCATCGACGACCGCGAGTACGCGCCCGGTCGACAACAGATGGCGGTGACGACGCCCCGGTCCGAGCGCGATCCCGATGAGGACCACCCCGAGCAGGAGCACGAGTGCGCCCGCGACGGCGAGGATGACGGGCTGCGTCGTCGGCAGGCTGGCCGCGGCTCCCGGGATCTCACCCGGGGCGACGAGGAGCGGGCGGACGCCGATGAGGGCGAGCACCGTCTCCACGGCGATCCAGAGCGCGACGAGCACGAGCAGGACCGCGAGGAGGATCGCGGCGGTCGAGCGCGGCGAGTGCAGTTCGCGGCGAGCCAGGCGCCGGAGCACCCGCGTCGGGCCGGTGACCGGGGTCGTGGCTGCTGTGGCGGTCATGAGACGCGTCCTTCCTGGTCGATCTCGAGTCCGCTCACGCGGATGGAGACGCGCGAGACGCTCGAACCGGACAACTGCTCGACGCGAGCGGCGATGGCACCGGTGGCGGCCGAGACGCGCTCGACGATGGAGCCCCCGGAGCGCTGGAGCGCGTCGGGGGTGGCCGAGACGCGCGCCAGCGGGATCGCACGCATCGGCGAGGTGACGATGAGCGCGAGTGCGCCCCGGTCGTCGGCCAGCTCGACCTTCACGCGTCCCGCCGGGACCCCGAGCGATTCGGCCGCGATGTTCACGGCGACGTGCTCGAGGGCCTTCGCGGTGATCCGCGTCCGGCCCGGCCCGCCGTGCGGGTGCACGCCGGGAGCTTCGGCGACCGAGGGGACACCCCGGTCGAGGACGGCGGTGGTCATGACGAGACGCGCTTCCCGCGGACGGCGTCGACGATCGCGTTCAGGTCGGTCTGGCCGGTGACGATGCGGGCCACGAGGGCGCCGATCCCCATCGCGACCGCGACGAACACGAACGCCCAGAACCCGAAGGCCACCCAGCTGAGTGCGAGGACGGCACCGATCAGGATGCCGGTGTTGGTGGCGGTCACTGGACTCGCGCCTCGGCGTTCTGGTCCTCGTCGTCGGACGGGATGAAGACGTCGCTGACGGTCACGTTGACCTCGGTGACCTCCATGCCGACGAACTGCTCGATCGCGCGGATGATGGAGGCGCGGACCTCGCTCGCGACGGCCTGCAGGTCGACCGGGTAGTCGGCGACGATCACGACGTCGACGGCGACCTGGGTCTCGCCGACCTCGACGCGGATGCCCTGCGACAGGTCGGAGGAGCCGATGGCGTCGCGGATGGCACCGAAGGCACGGGCTGCGCCACCACCGAGGGCGTGCACGCCGCGGACCTCGCGGGCTGCGATGCCGGCGATCTTCGCGACCACGCCGTTGTCGATGACCGTCTTGCCGTGGGTGTTCGTCTGCGTGGCGGCGTTGTTCTCGCCGACGACACCCTTCGTGACGGTGGGCTTCGGGGAGTTGGTGGTGTTCGACATGGTGTTGCCCTTCCTGGTTCGTCTCGAGCGAGCGGTTGATCGCTTCGTTAGTGATAGGACGCAACCATCGCACCGATCGTCACGGTCGATCTCGAAGCTCGTGAAGAGACCGCGAATCAGGCACCGCACCGTGACGAATCGGCGTCGACCTCCGACGCCCATCCGAGGATCTGTTCGTCGCCGCGCGCCGCTAAGATTGGTGGGTCCGGCATCCCACCACTTCCTTTGGAGTCCTGCCCTCGTGACGACCACCACCCCCACCAGCTCCGCCGTCGCCGACACCGTCGAGAACGCCGTCGCGACACCGGACCGCGAGCAGCCCTACGGCGCCCTCGGCCTGAAGGCCGACGAGTACGCGAAGATCCGCGAGATCCTCGGCCGTCGTCCCACGAGCGGCGAGCTCGCCATGTACTCGGTCATGTGGAGCGAGCACTGCTCCTACAAGTCCAGCAAGATCTACCTGCGCCAGTTCGGCCAGAAGGTCACCGACGACATGAAGAAGAACCTCATGGTCGGCATGGGCGAGAACGCCGGCGTCATCGACGTCGGCGAGGGCTGGGCCGTGACCTTCAAGGTCGAGAGCCACAACCACCCCTCCTACATCGAGCCCTTCCAGGGTGCGGCCACTGGCGTCGGCGGCATCGTCCGCGACATCATCTCGATGGGCGCCCGACCGGTCGCCGTCATGGACCAGCTCCGCTTCGGCGACATCGACCACCCCGACACCGCGCGCGTCGTGCACGGTGTCACCGCCGGCATCTCCTCCTACGGCAACTGCCTGGGCCTGCCGAACATCGGCGGCGAGACCTACTTCGACAAGGTGTACCAGGGCAACCCGCTGGTCAACGCCCTGTCGGTCGGTGTCCTGCGTCACGAGGACCTCCGCCTCGCCAACGCCTCGGGCGTCGGCAACAAGATCGTCCTCTTCGGTGCCCGCACCGGTGGCGACGGCATCGGCGGCGCCTCCATCCTCGCGTCCGACTCCTTCGACGCGAACGGCCCGACGAAGCGTCCGGCCGTCCAGGTCGGCGACCCGTTCGCCGAGAAGGTGCTCATCGAGTGCTGCCTGGAGCTCTACCGCGACAGTCTCGTCGAGGGCATCCAGGACCTCGGTGCCGCCGGCATCTCCTGCGCCACGAGCGAGCTCGCAGCGAACGGCGACGGCGGCATGTTCGTCGAGCTCTCGCACGTGCTGCTGCGCGATCCCTCGCTCACGCCCGAGGAGATCCTCATGTCGGAGTCGCAGGAGCGCATGATGGCCGTCGTCGAGCCGGGCAAGCTCGACGCATTCCTCGCGGTCACCGACAAGTGGGACGTCGAGACCTCCGTGCTCGGCGAGGTCACCGACACCGGTCGCCTCGTCATCAACTGGCACGGCGAGGAGATCGTCAACGTCGACCCCTCGACCGTCGCGGTCGACGGCCCGGTCTACGAGCGCCCGGTCGCCTACCCCACCTGGATCGACGCCCTGCAGGCCGACTCCGCGTCGGCCCTCCCCCGCACCGACGCCCCTGCCGAGCTGGAGCAGCAGTTCCGCTCACTCCTCGGCTCGGCGAACCTCGCCGACAAGAGCTGGATCACCAACCAGTACGACTACTACGTCATGGGCAACACGGCGCTGTCCTTCCCTGACGACGGCGGCATGATCCGCGTCGACGAGGAGTCCGGCCTCGGCTTCGCCATCGCGACCGACGCGAACGGCCGCTACTGCCAGCTCGACCCGCGCCAGGGCGCGCAGCTCGCGCTCGCGGAGGCCTACCGCAACGTCGCCGTCACCGGTGCCGTCCCGGCCGCCGTCACCGACTGCCTGAACTTCGGCTCGCCGGAGAACCCCGAGGTCATGTGGCAGTTCTCGGAGGCGGTCGCCGGCCTGTCGGACGCCTGCCTCGAGCTCGGCGTGCCGGTCACCGGCGGCAACGTGTCGTTCTACAACCAGACGGGCGACGTCCCGATCTTCCCGACGCCCGTCGTCGGCGTCCTCGGCGTGATCGACGACGTCGCGCGCCGCATCCCGAGCGGATGGCAGGACGAGGGCGACAACCTCTACCTCCTCGGCACCACGTCACTCGAGCTCGACGGCTCCGCCTGGGCCGGGACGATCCACGACCACCTCGGTGGCCTGCCGCCGAAGGTCGACCTCGCCGGCGAGAAGACGCTGGCCGAGCTGCTGCACGCCGCTGCCAAGGAGGGCCTCGTGTCCTCCGCCCACGACCTCTCCGACGGTGGTCTCGCTCAGGCGCTCGCGGAGAGCGTCATGCGCTTCGGTGTCGGTGCCCGGGTCTTCCTCGGTGAGCTGCTCAGCCGCGACGGCGTCGACCTCACGACCGCGCTCTTCTCCGAGTCGACCGGTCGCGTCATCGTGTCCGTGCCGCGCGAGGACGACGTCAAGTTCCAGGGCCTGTGCGAGGGCCGCGGCTACCCGGTGCTGCGCATCGGCGTGACCGACGCCTCCGCCGTGGGCGACGCGACGGAGCCCGCCCTCGAGATCCAGGACGTCCTGACCATCCCGGTCTCCGAACTGCGCCGCGTCTCCAAAAGCGTCCTCCCGGAGCGGTTCGGTCCGGTCATCGGCTGAGCGACCCGCCTGCACACAGCCCCTGCGCCCGACGGTGTGGGGGCTGTGCTGTGTCAGGAGCGGCCAGCGCGGCGCCGACGCGTGAGCTGCATCGAGGTGGCCGCTCCGTCGCCAGAGGATCAGATCGCCGGGTGGGCGGATACCCGAAACCCACCCACCCGACTCACCACCGGGCGCTCAAGCCAGGAACCCGAATGTCCTGACCGGCGTCTCCGGCAGTGGTGTCGCAAGCGACGACTTCAGCATATCAGCATTTGGAATGCTTCACGGAAGCGTCGCGGCCATCCCCCACAGTCGTTCCACGGCCAGTTCCGCAGCGATCGCGTCCCCCTCCGCGACCGCATCCCGGAGGATCGGGAAGTCCACCGCGAGTGACGGCCAATCGAGCCAGTCGGTGTCGGCGGTGACCTCGAGTTGCGGCGAGAGCAGCGCGAGTGCGTCGCGAGCGGTCGTGACCAAGATGCGATTCGGACAGAGGGCGACGAGATGGTCCATGAGCGGCCACGAGAGCTCGGCGTAGGCGACCGGGTCCTGCAAGCCGATCACTCGCGACACCTCGCCCAGCTCGGCGACGAGCGCCGCTCGGTCGGCATCCTCGAGGACGGGCACGGTCACCCGCGTCACGCCGCCCAGCAGCGCCCCGAGCGTCTGGAAGAGATGGATCCGCCGATGGCGGGGCCTGCTGGCCGTCGAGTCCGTCGACATGGGTCTCACCTTACTGCCGCTCCGAGGTACGCCGTGCGCGCCAGGATAGCAAGGCTCGGCGCACCCGGCTGCACCTGTGCATCCGGCATGTTCACCAACACATGAGGCACAAAACTATCCAACACACCTTGGATATCGGTATTCTGAACTGGTCATATCCCAGCTCGACGATCGGAGTCCCATGCCTGTTCCCAAAACCGTCGAGACGAGCCCTCGGAAGCTCCTGCGCGACATCGTCTTCGAGCAGCTCCTGACCGCCATCGAGGACGGCACCCTCGAGCCCGGCGAGCGCCTCAACGACGAAGAGCTCGAGAAGTGGCTCGGCGTCTCGAGGACCCCGATCCGCGAAGCGATCAGCAAGCTCGCCGACATCGGACTGGTCGAGACCGCACCGCAGCGGTACACCCGCGTCGCGAAGCCCACCGCCGAGCAGTACGCCGAAGCACTGCGCCTCCTGAACGGCTTCCACGAGCTCAGCGCGCGGTGGAGCATCCCGCAGTTCACCGACGAGGACGTCGCGGCGTTCCGCGAACTCGGCGACGCCGTGCTCGCGGACATCGAAGCGCGTGACAAGCACGTCCTCCGGTCGTCCTCCGCCTTCGCCGACTTCATGGTCGAGCGTTCGGGCAACTCGCTGCTGCAGCAGGTCGCCCGTCAGATGAACACCCGGGTGACCTACACCTCGCTGCCGACGATCGACTTCTTCCAGTGGGACATCTTCGCCGCGTACGTCACCGGGCTGGTCGCGGCCGCCGAGGCACGTAGCGCCGAGGAGGCCGAGCGCGTCATGCGCAAGCAGGCCGAGGCCACCGACGCCTTCCTCGAGCAGGTCATCGCCGCCGGTGGAGGACTGCCCGCCGCGAGCTAGCCGGCGAACAGCGCCATCGAGCCGCAGATCGTCACAGAGCCGCCTCCCGATCGGGAGGCGGCTCTGCACGTTGTACGGTGGACCGTCGGTCGCGTGACCGCGCATCATCTGGCCACGGACCCGATCGGAGCACTGCAGTGGGGATCCTCCTCTGGCTCTTCGACGCGACGTTCAGGGTCGGCGACCAGGTGGTCCTCTGGCGGGAGGTCGTCGGCAACCTGTTCGGCCTGGCGAGCGCCCTCGGCGGCATGCGTCGCCGCGCCTGGGCCTGGCCCGTCGGCATCATCGGGAACGCGCTCCTCCTGACCGTCTTCCTCGGCGCGGTCTTCCACACGCCGAACCCGACCAACCTCCTGGGGCAGGCGGGCCGCCAGCTCATGTTCATCGTCGTGTCGATCTACGGCTGGGTGCAGTGGCGTCGGGTCGAGCGGGTCGAAGCGACGACCGGTCCGGTCGCCGTGATCCGGCCCCGCTGGGCCGGCTGGCGGGTGCGGCTCGTCCTCGTCGGCCTCCTGCTCGGCGGCACGCTGCTCCTGATCCCCGTGTTCCGGGCACTCGGCTCCTACGAGCCGGTCTGGGCCGACGCGTGGATCTTCATGGGCTCCCTGCTCGCGACCTGGGGGATGGCGAAACGCTGGGTGGAGTTCTGGCTCATCTGGGTCGCGGTCGACCTCGTCGGCGTGCCGCTCCTGTTCGGCGCCGGGTACTGGGTCTCGGCCTCGATGTACCTGTTCTACGGGGCGTTCACCCTGGCCGGCTTCTTCGTGTGGGCTCGCGGCGAGCGCGTCGCCACGTCGCGCTGAGCTGACGCCTCGGTGCCGGCGTCCGGGCCGCTCGGCGGGAACGTGACGGTCACCACCAGCCCACCCTCCGACCGCGCGGTGAGCTCGAGCGCAGCCCCGTGCACCTCAGCGATGCTCTCCACGATGGCGAGTCCGAGCCCGCGTGACCGCTCCGGACCCCGCGCGACCCGGCCGCCGGCGCGGTAGAACGGTTCGGTGAGCCTCGCGACCACGTCCACCGGGATCGACTCCCCGGAGTTCTCGACCCGGAGGACCACCGCGCCGCCCGCCGGACCGCCCGACCGGCGCAGCGAGACCCGCACGAAACCACCGTCGACGTTGTGCCGGACGGCGTTCTGCAGGAGGTTCCCGCACAGCTGGTGCAGCATGGCCTCGTCGCCCCAGACCGCGAGGTCCTGCACCTCGGCCGTGCAGTCGATCCCGCGCGCTCGAGCCGCGGAGGCTGCGGCGACGCATGCCTCGGAAGCCAGCTCTCCGAGTGCCACGTTCTCACCCCGCAGCTCCGAGTGCTCGAGGTCGGCGAGGTCGAGCACGGCCTCGACGGTCTGGATGCTGCGCGTGTTCGTCTCACGGAGCCGGGCGATGAGTCCCCTGACGGTGTCGTCGTCGAGGTCGTCGCTGGTCGCGGCGACGTCGAGCATCGCCTGGGTCGTCGCGAGCGGGGTGCGCAGCTCGTGCGAGGCGTTCGCCGCGAACCGTTGGTGGGCGCGGAACGACCGGTCGAGCCGCTCGAGCATGTGGTCGAAGGTGTCGGAGAGGTCGGTGATCTCGTCCCGCGGGCCGGCGAGGGCGACCCGATGGTCGAAGGATCCCGTCGCCGCCCGCTGCGCGGCCACGTTGATCGCGTGCAGCGGGCGCAGCAGCCGGCCCGACAGGATCCAGCCACCCCACGCGCTCGCCGCCGCGAGGACGACGAGCACGATGAGCGACCAGACGAGGAGCGTGTTCAGGATGTCGCTCTGGTCCGAGACGACGAGGGCCGCAGTACCGTTCGCCGAGGTCAGCCCCTCGGCCGGCTGATAGGTGGCCGCCCCGGCGACCTCGGTCGGCGCGGTCGACCGCCAACGGGTCGCGCCGTCCATGGCCTCGTCGGCCCGCACCGCGGTGATCGCGTACGTCGGGACGTACCGCATGAAGGCGTAGATGAGCGCGAGCATGCTCGAGCCGGCGACGGTGAACAGCAGCGCGTACGTCAGCGTCAAGCGCAGACGCACCGTCAAGCGGTGGCGGCTGAGCAACCCCGCTGCGCCGGAACGCGGCATCAGTCGCCCTCGATCCGGTAGCCCGCCCCCGGGACGGTCGTGATCACCCACGGTGAGCCGAGGCGTCGGCGGAGGTTCGAGATGGTCACGCGGATGGTGTTCGTGAACGGGTCGACGTTCTCGTCCCAGGCCTTCTCGAGGAGGGTCTCGGCGCTCACGACCCCTCCGTCGGCGAGCAGCAGCTGCTCGAGGACCGCGAACTCCTTGCGTGCCAGCTTCACGTACACGCCGTCGCGGAAGACCTCCCGCCGGAACGGGTCGACTCGCACTCCGGCACGCTCGAGGACCGGAGGGCGCGACTCCGCCGTGCGCCGGGCGAGCGCGCGGAGCCTGGCCACGAGCTCCGGGAACTCGAACGGCTTCACCAGGTAGTCGTCGGCCCCGAGGCCGAGGCCGGACACGGTGTCGTCGAGTCGGCGTGCCGCCGTCAGCATCATGACGCGGACACCGGGATGCTCGGCGACCACCGTTCGGCACACCTCGTCGCCGTGGGTGCCAGGCAGGTCCCGGTCGAGGAGCAGGACGTCGTAGTCGTTGATCGTGAGCGCCTCGAGCGCTGCGTCGCCGTCGTGCACGACGTCCGCGGCGATCGCCGCCTGCCGCAGACCGGCTCGGACCGCCTCGGCGAGGTAGACCTCGTCCTCGGCAACCAGGACGCGCATGATGTTCCTCTCGAAAGGGTGTGGGGACTCCGGGATCGTACGGACGCTGATCGAGCAACCCCCGAGTGTCGGTTATCTACCGTGCCGTTCGAGACGTTCAGAGAACGTCAACGTTTTCCTTGACGCCCCGACAACGCGCCGCCGAGTGGACTGGTCGTCACCAGTCAGCCCCACCCACTGAGGAGAGCAGATGTCCGACATCACCATCACCCGTTCCGTCCGCCGTCCGGCCGGCAGACTCGCCGCATTCATCGCGATCCCGTTCCTCATCGGATCGTTGGCGGCCTGCAGCTCGGGCTCGCCCGACTCGAGCAGCCAGACCCCGAAGGCGGTGCAATCGTTCGACGACTGGCAGGTCGCCTTCGCCTCCTGCATGCGCGATGAGGGGGTCGACATGCCCGACCCCGAGCAGAACGGCTCTGGCGGTGCGTCCGTGACCCTCGGCGACGGAGACCAGGATGCCTTCCAGGACGCCTCCGCGACCTGCATCGACCGTCTCGGGACGCCTCCGGTACCCGCCGGAGGAAACCCCGCGGTCGCCGACGCCTTCGAGCAGCAGCTCGAGATGGCCGAGTGCTTCCGCGAACAGGGATACGAGATGGCCGACCCGGTGGAAGGGCAGGCCATGCAGATCCCCTCCGACGTCACGGAAGAGGTGATGGAAGCCTGCGGTCTCTCGTCCGACTCGAGCGCGCCGCTCGGCTCCACCGACCGATGAGCAACCGACGACGAGGGGTCGTCGTGGCCGTCTGCGTCGGCGCCGTCCTGCTTGCAGGCGGCGCCGCCGCGGCGGTCACGCTGGCACCGACGCAGGGGCCGAACCAGGAAGAGCCGGTCAGCAGCATCCGCACCGGCACCGCACCGATCACCGCCGGCGACCTCGCGGGCACGACGCAGGCGAGCGGCACCCTCGACTACGCGGACCAGCGCACCATCGGCGGTGGAGCCGGGATCGTCACGGCGGTGCCCGTTCCCGGCAGCACGGTCTCGCTCGGCGGCACCCTCTACGCCCTCGACAACGTCCCGGTCATGCTCCTCCACGGACCGCTCCCGACCTGGCGGGCGTTCGAGTCCGGTATGACCGACGGACCGGACGTCCGGCAACTCGAGATGAGCCTCGCGGCCCTCGGCTACTTCGACCGTGAACCGGACGACGAGTTCGCCGCGTCGACCGTGCGTGCCATCGAGCGGTGGCAGAAAGCCCTCGGCGTCGAGGAGACCGGACGCCTGGAGCTCGGATCGGTCGTCTTCATGACGGGCGACGTGCGGATCGCATCGGTCGACGCCGCGGTCGGCACCACCGCCTCGGACAAGATCGTCACCGTCTCGTCCCTCGTGAAGCGCATCGACGTCCCGCTGAAGCTCGCCGATCAGCGGCTCGGCGTCGTCGGGACGAAGGTCGACGTCAACCTCCCCGGCGGACAGCGGACGACCGGCACGGTCACCGATGTCGGCGTCCCCACCGAGTCGGATGCGGACGGACAGAAGAAGGTCACGATCCCGGTCGGCATCACGCTCGACGATCCGGCGGCCGCAGCCGATCTGCAGCGCGCGACCGTGACGGTCGGCTTCCCGACGGAACGACGTGAGAACGTCCTCTCCGTCCCGGTGGAAGGGCTCATCGCGATCGATGACACGACGTTCGGCGTCGAGGTCGTCGAGGGGAACGGGAAGCGCCGTCAGGTCCCGGTCACGACCGGTCTGTTCGCCGATGGTCGGGTCGAGGTCTCAGGCGACGGCATCCGCGAAGGTCTCGACGTCGTGGTGCCGGTCTCATGACGGACACCACGACGGCATCGGCAGCCGCACTCACGCAGCCGGCCGGACCACCGATCATCCACCTCGACGGGGTCACCCGGGAGTACGGCGAGCCACCCACGCTCGCCCTCGCGGGTGTCGACCTCACGGTCGAGGAGGGCGAGTTCGTCGCCATCGTCGGACCGAGCGGCTCCGGGAAGTCGACGATGCTCAACCTCATCGGGACCCTCGACCGACCGACCGGTGGGACCGCCCGCATCGCGGGTTCGGACGTCGGACGCCTCTCCGACGCGAAGCTCTCGGCCCTCCGCGCGTACCGCATCGGCTTCGTCTTCCAGCAGTTCCACCTCGCCGACGGCTCGACCACGGTCGACAACGTCGCCGACGGCCTCATCTACGCCGGGGTCCCCCGGGCCGAGCGCCGTCGTCGCGCGGTCGTCGCCCTCGAACGCGTCGGCCTCGGCCACCGTCTCGGCCACCGCCCGACCCAGCTCTCCGGCGGTGAGCGCCAGCGGGTCGCGATCGCACGCGCCGTGGTCGGTGACCCGCCGTTGCTCCTCGCCGACGAACCCACCGGCAACCTGGACTCCGTGTCCGGAGCGAGCATCGTCGAGCTGCTGCACGAACTCCACGAGGCCGGCACGACCATCGTCGTGATCACGCACGACGCCGAACTCGCTGCGCGACTCCCCCGCCAGGTGGCGATCCGCGACGGCCGGATCGTGAACGATTCGGGGCTGGCCGCATGAACGAGGAGCACATGAACCCCGACCACGATCGACGGTCGCGGCTCCTCGGTCGCGACGTCCTCCGGCTCGGGACGACGGGTCTGCGGGCACGGCCGACGCGCGCTGTCCTGTCCGCCCTCGGGATCGCGATCGGCATCGCGGCGATGATCGCGGTCGTCGGCATCTCCTCATCCAGTCAGGCCAAACTGCAGGCGCAGCTCTCCGCTCTCGGGACGAACCTGCTGACCGTCCAACCGGGCCAGAACCTCTTCGGTGAGGCAGCGACCCTGCCCACGAACACCGTCGGCAAGGTGGGACTGGTCGACGGTGTGGAACGGGCCGGCTCCGCCGCAGTGCTGAACGGCGTCCTCGTCTACCGCAGCAGCCTCATCGACCGGGCGTCGAGTGGGGGCCTCGGCGCAGCGGCGGTGACGGAGAGCCTGTTGGACGTCGTGGGCGGTACCCTCGCCACCGGTGAGTGGCTGAACCGGGCGACGGCGAGCTACCCCACGGTCGTCCTGGGGTCGAAAGCCGCGGAACGGCTGGGTATCGCTACGGTCGGCTCGATGATCCAGCTCGGCGACCAGTACTTCACGGTGGTGGGCATCCTGGATCCGCTCGACCTCGCCCCGGAACTCGACACCACGGTGATGATCGGTGAGACCGTCGCCGCCGAACGCTTCGGGTACGACGGCAAACCGACCACGGTCTACGAACGGTCCTCCGACGAACGCGTCGAGGCCGTCCGCGAGCTCCTCCCCCGCACCGTGAACCCTGCTGCACCCGAGGAGGTCGAGGTCTCCAGGCCGTCGGACGCCCTCGCCGCCAAGCAGGCTGCCGATCAAGCCTTCACCGGTCTCCTCCTCGGCCTCGGCTCGGTCGCGCTGCTCGTCGGCGGCATCGGGGTGGCGAACACGATGGTCATCTCGGTCCTGGAACGCCGACGCGAGATCGGCCTCCGTCGCGCCCTCGGGGCCACGCGGGGCCACATCCGGTCCCAGTTCCTCACCGAGGCACTCCTCCTCTCCGCGCTCGGCGGGGTCGCGGGCGCCGCGATCGGTACCGGCGTCACGAGCGTCGTCGCCGCGGTGAACGACTGGCCGACCGCCGTACCGGCGGAGGTGCTGCTCGCGGGCGTCGGCGCGACCCTGGTGATCGGGGCGATCGCCGGCCTCTACCCGGCGATCCGAGCCGCCAGGACACCACCGACCTCGGCCCTCAGCGGCTGAGTCGGAGCCGCCGCCGGACTGCTCCGACGCGGGCCCGCTCCAGGAGACCCTGGATCGGGCCCGCGCCGCCGGGTAGCGTGCAGCCCATGGACATCAGACTCGAGAACGTCGGGATCGCGGTCCGCGACCTCGAGGCGACGATCGCCTTCTTCACCGACCTCGGCCTCACCGTACTCGGCCGCGACACGGTGAGCGGCGAGTGGGCCGACACGGCCGTGGGCCTCGACGGTAACCACGCCAGGATCGCGATGTTGCAGACGCCGGACGGTCACGGACGCCTCGAACTCTTCGAGTACCTCCACCCGGACGCGATCGAGACCGAACCCACGCTGCCGAACGAGATCGGCATGCACCGCGTCGCGTTCGCCGTCGACGACATCGACGAGGCGCTCGCGATCGCCGCCAGACACGGCTGCCACCCGCTCCGCGGGGTCGCGGATTATCAGGGCGTCTACAAGCTCAGCTACGTGCGCGGGCCGAGCGGCATCATCGTCATGCTGGCCCAGGCGCTGCAGCCGGATCGATCCGGCGAGTCCGCCTGACGTCAGTCGGTGACCGACTCGGTCAGGGCGCGGACGATGGCCGGGAGCGTGCGCATCGCGAGCTCGCGCGGTGAGCCCTCATCGCCGTCCGGGTCCATGAGCACGGCCGTCTGGATGGCCGACTCGTAGAGGGCGACGACGATGTTCGCGATGTCGGGCGTCGGGATCGTGAACCGGACGTGTGCGAGTCCGGCCGCTTGGTCGAGCCACGCGGCGAGCTGGCGGCCAGCGCTCTCCTGGTGCTGCAGGTAGCGGGCTGCGACGTCGGCGTCGCGCATCGCCAGCATCCGGAACTCCGACTGCACGAGGCACCAGCGGCGGTCATCGGGCTGGAGTTCGAGGAAGGCACGGATCAGGGCCTCGAGCGAACCCTCGGTGTAGCGGCCCGCTGCGTCGAGGAGCGACGGACTGACCGCCTGCAGTCCGGCCTCCAGGCGATCGAGTCGGAGCTGGTTCTCTCGTGACTCGAGAGCGAAGAACAACTCCTCCTTCGAATCGAAGTTGGAGTAGAAGGCGCCACGGGTGAAGCCCGCGCGCTCACTGATCTGCTCGACGGACGCCGCGTGGACGCCGAACTCGGCGAAGACCTCGTAGGCGGCGTCGACGAGCCGCTCGCGCGTCCGCTGCCGACGCGCGGACTCGACGGGTGCCTCGTCGCTCGGGGACTCGACCGCTTCGTGCACGCGCATCCTGACACCTTACTGACAGCTCGACCGACTTCTTGCCGATACACCACTGTATCCAATACAGTCGTGTATCGGATACACCGATGTATCGATCCTGTTCGAATTTCTCCGTCGGCTCGCCTGCAAGCAGCGCCGACCTCCCTAGGAGCGACGCGTGTCCTCACTGCTCTACACCCTCGGCCGCTGGGCGTTCGGCGCCCGCAAGCTCGTGCTGATCCTCTGGATCGCCGTGCTCGCCCTCGCGGGTGGAGGCGCGCTGCTCTTCAACCAGGGAACCGACAACGCCTTCTCCATCCCCGGCACGGAGTCGCAGGAGGCGCTCGACTCGCTCGACCACACCTTCCCGCAGGTGGCCGGCGCCTCGGCGCAGATCATCGTCGTCGCGCCGAAGGGCGACACCGTCGAGGACGCCGGGGTCCGGTCGGCGATCGACGACGCCGTCACCGCCCTGGGCGACATCGGGCAGGTCGAGCAGGCGGTCTCACCCTTCGACGAGAACGTGACGGGGGCGGTCTCGGAGGATCAGCGGGCGGCGCTCATCTCGATCCAGTTCGACAGCGCGCAGACCGACATCACCGCCGCGACGATCAGCGACGTCGAGGACGCGGAGGCGAGCCTCGCGAAGGCCCTCCCGGCCGGTGCCGAGTCGTCCCTCGGCGGGCAGCTCTTCAGCAACAGCCTGCCGACGCTGAGCATCATCGAGCTCGTCGGCGTGGTCGTCGCGCTCGTCGTCCTCATCCTCACATTCGGCTCCTTCCTCGCCGCGGGCATGCCGCTCGTCACCGCACTGCTCGGGGTCGGCATCTCGATGGCGCTCATCTTCGTGGCGACGGTCTTCGGGCCGATCTCCTCCACGACGCCGATGCTCGCGCTCATGCTCGGCCTGGCCGTCGGCATCGACTACGCGCTGTTCATCATCTCGAGACACCAGGACGGCCTGCGCAGCGGGCTCGACCCGGCCGAATCAGCCGCCCGTGCGACCGCGACGGCCGGTTCCGCCGTCATCTTCGCGGGCCTCACGGTCATCATCGCCCTCCTCGGGCTCGCGGTCGCGAACATCCCGTTCCTCACGACGATGGGTGTCGCCGCGGCGGTCGGCGTCGCGATCGCGGTCGTCATCTCGCTCACCCTCATCCCGGCCATGCTCGGCTTCGCCGGCGAACGCCTCCGGCCCAAGGCGAAGCGGGCCAGGAAGCGCGCGGCGACCCGGGGCGCTGCCGAGCCGGTCGACGGCCCACAGGACGCGGTCCCTGAGCACCACAGCCCGGTCCCTGAGCCCCGTACCGCGGCCCCTAAGCACCACAACGCGGTCCCTGAGCCCCACAACGCGGTCCCTGAGCCCCACAACGCGGTCCCTGAGCCTGTCGAAGGGCACCCCAACCGCTTCTTCCTCGGCTGGGTGCGCGGCGTGACGCGACTCCCCATCGTCACGATCGTCGCCGTCGTCGCCGTCCTGGGCGCCCTCGCCATCCCCGCCCTGTCACTCCGACTCGCGCTCCCCGACGCCGGTTCCCTGCCGGAGGGCGACGGAGCCCGCACGACGTACGACCTCGTCTCCGAGCACTTCGGTGAGGGCTTCAACGGGCCACTCATCGTCACCGGCGGCATCGTCGGCAGTACCGACCCGCTCGGACTCATGGCCGACCTCAAGCAGGAGATCGAGGGACTCGACGGCGTCGCCGCCGTCCCGCTCGCCACCCCCAACGCGACGGCCGACACCGGGATCATCCAGGTCATCCCGAGCGGCAGTCCCGACTCCCAGGCGACGAAGGACCTCGTCGCCGAGATCCGAGGACTGCACCAGTACTTCCAGGACGAGTACGACGTCGACCTCCAGGTCACCGGGTTCACGGCCATCGGCATCGACATCTCCGACCGCCTCGGCGGCGCCCTCCTCCCCTTCGGTCTGATCGTCGTCGGCCTGTCGCTCGTGCTCCTGACGATGGTCTTCCGCTCCATCTGGGTACCGATCAAGGCGACCCTCGGCTACCTGCTGTCGGTCGCCGCGTCGTTCGGCGTCGTGGCCCTCGTCTTCGAGCACGGCGTGTTCGCCGAGGCCCTCCACGTCGCGAGGACCGGTCCGGTGATCAGCTTCATGCCGATCATCCTCATGGGTGTCCTGTTCGGACTCGCGATGGACTACGAGGTCTTCCTCGTCTCCCGGATGCGCGAGGACTTCGTCCATTCGGGACTCGCGAGGCGATCCGTCGAGACCGGCTTCCTCGGCTCGGCGAAGGTCGTCACCGCCGCCGCCGTCATCATGTTCGCGGTCTTCGCCGCCTTCGTGCCGGAGGGCGACACGAACATCAAACCCATCGCCCTCGGGCTCGCGGTCGGCGTCTTCGTCGACGCGTTCATCGTGCGCATGACCCTCGTGCCGGCGGTGCTCGCGCTCCTCGGCGACCACGCCTGGTACCTGCCGAAGTGGCTCGACCGCATCCTGCCGTCCTTCGACGTCGAGGGCGAGGGCCTGCAGCGCGAACTCGAGCTGCGCGAGTGGCGCAACGGTGACGAGGTCGCCATCGCCGCCGCCGGGGTCACCCTGGCCGGTGCGGACGGCCCGCTGTACGAGGACGTCGACACGACGGTCGCGGTCGGTGGCGTGCTCGCGGTGCAGGGCGCGCGCCCGGTTTCGGTCACCGCCCTCCTGCTGACGCTGGCCGGTCGCCTCGAACCCGACCACGGTCGACTCAAGGTCGCCGGTCTGGTCCTGCCGGTCCGCGCCGGGGCCGTCCGGTCCCGCGTCGCGTACGTCCGTCTCGACCACGGCGAACCCGTCGGGACGCTCGCTTCGGCGCTGGCCGAACGCCCGGCCGTCATCGTCCTCGACGGGGTCGACACCGTGCCGGACGACGACACGAGACGCGGACTGTACGAGCACCTCCTGACGGCGACCAGAGCCGCGGAACGCTCGCGTCGGCCGCTCACGATCGTCGTCGGCACCGCGGACGCGTCCTCGCTCGCCGACGTCCTGCCGACCACGGCGCCGGAGGTACTCGACCTCGACCGCGCCGCCTCCTCCTCAACTCCCACCGTCATCGCTGAATCGAAGGTCGACGCATGAGCACCATCCTGAACCGCCTCGAACGGGCCCGCTCCGGCAAGGGCATCACGGTCGTCTCGATCATCGGCCTCATCCTTGTGCCGCTCGTCATCGCCGGCGGACTCGTCTGGGCGCTGTGGAACCCGGCGGAACGACTCGGTCAGGTGACCGCCGCCATCGTGAACGACGACAAGCCGGTGACCGTCAACGGCCAGACCGTGCCGCTCGGACGCCAGCTCTCCGCGGGCCTCGTCGACGGCGACCAGAAGACCAACTACGCCTGGGTGATCACCGACGCGTCCGACGCGAAGGCGGGCCTCGCCGACGGTTCGTACACGGCCGTCGTGACGATCCCCGAGAACTTCTCGAAGGCGGCGACCTCGTTCTCCGGCGACGCCGCCGACGCCGAGCGCGCCCGCCTCGACGTCACGACGAGCGACCGCAGCAAGCTCGTCGACGACGCCATCTCCCAGACGATCACGCAGACCGCGGCCTCGCTCCTCGGTCGACAGCTCACCACCACCTACCTCGAGAACGTCTACGTCGGGTTCAACACCCTCCACGACCAGCTCGGTGAGGCCGCCGACGGTGCGAAGCAGCTCTCGACGGGCGGACTCTCGCTCGCGCAGGGTGCACAGCAACTCGCGAACGGCACCACGCAGCTGGCCGCGGGCGCGACGCAGTTGTCGTCGGGTGCGACGCAGCTGAGTGACGGGGTGGATGCGCTGGCCGACGGCGCGACGCAGCTATCCTCCGGTGCGACGCAGCTGAGCGACGGGGCGGCCCCGCTCGCGAGCGGAGCCGCGACGCTGTACGCCGGGACGCAGGGTGACGGGAGCGCGGAGAACCCGGGGCTGGTCGGCGGAGCCAACGGGCTCGCCGAGGCGGCGATCGGAACCTCCCGCGTCGCCGACGCGACGAAGGCTGCGGCCACGTCCGTGGCGGCTCGCTGCCTGGACCCGGTGAAGGCGGCAGCGCTGACGGCGATCGACCCGACGCTGTGCAAGGACATCCTCACGACCTTCGGCACCGCCACCGCCCTCACCGACGGCGACATCTCGACCGGATACCCCGGCACCACCTCCCTGGCGACGAAGACCAAGCAGTTCTCCGGCCAGATGCCCGCGCTCGTCGACGGCATCGCGAAGATCAACACCGCGGCGGCACAGATCGCGGCGGGCGCAGCAGGCCTTGCCGACGGCGCTTCCAAGGCCGCCTCCGGGACGGCGCAGTTGCAGACGGGTGCATCCGCCCTCCCCGACGGTGCAGGCCAGGCGCCCGCCGGCACGACCCAGCTCGCCGACGCGTCGAACCAGCTCGCGTCGGGGGCCGGGACCCTGTCCGGCGGGATCACCTCGCTCGCGTCCGGGCTGCAGAGCGCGGTCGACAGCCTGCCGACCTACACGAGCTCCGACCGGCAGACGCTCGCGGACGTCGTCGCCGACCCGGTCTCGGCCGGCGATTCGGCGACGGTGTCCTTCGGCACGAACAGCGCTCCCTTCTACGCCGTCCTCGCCCTCTGGCTGGGTGCGCTCGCGAGCTTCCTCGTGCTGCGGCCGGTCCCCTCGCGAGCGTTCGGGTCCACGCGGTCCTCGTTGCGGCTCGCACTCGGTGCCTTCGTGCCGGCGGGGGCGATCGGAATGCTGCAGGGCCTGCTCGTCGCCGTCATCACCGCACCGCTGCTCGATCTCGACGCGGGTGGCTGGCTCGCCTTCGCCGGGGTCGCCGTGCTCGCGGGCCTCGTGTTCGCCGCCGCCAACCAAGCACTGAACGCCCTCTTCGGCGGTGCGGGACGGTTCATCTCGATGATCGTCGCCATCATCGGCCTGGCGACCGGGATCATCGCGACGGTTCCCCAGGTGCTCGACCAGATCCTCACCTTCCTGCCGATCGCACCGGCGCTCGGTGGCCTGCAGGCGATCGCGATCGGCGACGCGGGAGCAGCGGCCGGCGTCGTCGGCCTCGTCCTCTGGCTTTTCGGATCGCTCGCCGCGACGACGTTCGCGATCGCCCGTGCGAGGACCACCTCGGTGAAGGCGCTCGTCCCGGCCGTCGCCTGATGCCCGGCGAGAACCTCGCCGGTAGGCTGGGGTGATGAGCAGCAGCGAAGACCGGGAGCTGGCCGAATGGGGCGAGCAGCGCAAGCGTCGTCAGCGACTCATCGCCTGGGTCCTCGTCGTCGCACTCGTCCTCGGTGGAGGCGGCGCGACCGTCCTCGGCTTCATCTTCAACTAGCCCCGCCCTCCCTGCCCGATCGCCAGCGCGGTGCGCTGACGCGAGCGCGCCCCACACGCGCGAGCGCGGGTCTCCGGAGGGTCGCGCTCACGCCCTGGACCCGCGCCCGCGCCGGGACCGAGCATCTCGGGTCAGCGCACCGCGCTGGCGCCGGAACCCGACGTCTCGGGCCAGCGCACCGCGCTGACCGTCGTCAGGGTCGGGCGTCGTGCAGGTCCCGCTGCTTGACGATGCGCTCCGGGTTCGCCGGACGCATACCGACGATGATCTTGCCCCGCGCGTGCAGCCGCTCAAGATCCTCGAACGCGTCGATGATCAGGTCGAACGGGTAGAACGCCGAGACGACGACCTTCAACGCGTGGTCGGCGGCGTACTCCGCGAGACGTTGCAGCTGCTTCGTGGCGTGCGCGGCGAACTCCTCGTCCGGCTCGAGTGCGGCGAGCTCGATGGCCTTCCGATCCTCGCTCGGCCGGTACTTCTCCGGCGGGACGCCGAGTTCGAAGGCGAGCTCTTGGCCGTTCTGACCGAAGTTGTCGATGAACGCCGTCACGCCCTCTGGCGCGAGCTTGCGGATCCGATCCGCCATGCCCTCGCCGTAGACGACCGGCTTGACGCCCTGTTCACGGAGGAAGTCGTGATTGCGCTCACCACACGTGCCGATGACCCGGACCCCCGCGAACTTCGCCAACTGCGCCTCGATGTTCCCGACGCCACCGGCCGCCGCCGAGATGACGAGGGTGTCGCCCTGCTTGAGGTGCAGCCCGTCGAGCGTGTCGAGCGCCGTCAGTCCAGCGAGGTAGAGCCCGCCGGCCTCCTCCCAGCTCACGCGCTTCGGCTTGCGGACGAGGGATGACGCCGGGACGACGACCTGGGTGGCGTGCGCGCCGCGGACGGCGTGACCGATCACCTCGTCGCCCCGTTTCCAGCCCTCGACCCCGGTTCCGACCTCGCGGACCAATCCGGCGAAGTCGCTCCCCTGCCCCGTCGGCAGCTCGATCGGCACCGTCTCGGCGAGGTGCCCCTCGCGGACGAACGCCTCGATGTGGTTGATGCCGCTCGCGAGGACGTCGACCACGACCTCGCCCCATCTGGGATGCGGCATCTCGGACTCGATGAACTCGAGTACGTCGGGCCCGCCGTAGCGGGCGTAGCGGAGTGACCTCGTCGTCTGCTTCGAACCGAACATGGTTCATCTTCCACCTGTCGGTCGCTAGCCGATCGAACTATCAGCTGGCTTACAGGTTCACCGGACGGCTGCTCATGACGACGCCCGCTCGCCCAGGAATGGGCGAACGGGCGTCGGCTCGCCCATTTTTGGGCGAATGAGAGGGCTCAGCCCTTCACCGCTCCCGCGGTCAGGCCCTGCACGATGTACCGGCTCGCGAACGCGAACAGCACCATCGTCGGGATGATCGTCAGCACGGCGGCCGCCGACATGGAGCCCCAGTCGATGTTGTAGCTCGTGATGAAGCCGTTGAGCGCCGTCGGGATCGTCTTGTTCGCATCGCTGTTGATGAGCGTCACCGAGAGGAACAGCTCGTTCCAACAGTTCACGAAGTTGAAGATGAACGCCGCCACGATCCCGGGCTTCAGCACCGGGACGAGCACCCGGAAGAGCGCGCCGAACCGCGAGCAGCCGTCGATCATGGCCGCCTCCTCGAGGGCGTCGGGGATGTTCTCGAAGAATCCACGGAGCATGACGGTGCAGAACGGGATGCACACCGCGATGTAGATGAGGATGAGCCCGAACCGGTTGTCGACGAGCTTGAGCTGCGTCATTAGCAGGTAGAGCGGGCCGAGCGCGATGAACGACGGGATCATCTGCGTGGCGAGGAACGCCAGCAGGATCGCCCCCTTGCTCCGGAACTCGAACCGCGCCAACACGTACGCCGACAGCATCGAGATGAAGGTCGCCACGACGGCTGCGATCGTCGCCACGATGAGGCTGTTGACGACGTAGGTGCCGAACTGCGCCTTGCTGAACAGGCCGAGGTAGTTCTCGACCGAGAACACCTCCGGCCAGTACGTCAGCGGGTAGGAGAAGATCGCGCCCGGCTTCTTGAACGAGGTGACGACGATCCAGTACAGCGGGAACACCGTGATGACGAGCCAGAGCCCGAGGAAGAGGAACTTGACGACCTTCGCCGTCCGGGTCTCCTGGTCGATCATGCCTTCACCTTCTTCTCACGCATGGACAGCAGGTAGAACGCGGTGAACACCAGCAGGATCGCGACGACGATGAGGCCGATCGCGGAGGCCCGGCCGTAGTCGCCGCGCTGGGTGGTCGCGATCATCCAGGTCGTCAGGATGTGGGTCTGGTTCGCCGGACCACCGCCCGTCATGCCGTAGATGATGTCGGGGAAGTTGAAGATCCAGATGACCCGGAGCAGCACCGTGAGGGCGAGCGTCGTGCGGATGTACGGGATCGTGATCTGGAAGAGCATGCGCGCCTTGCCCGCGCCATCGAGCGCTGCGGCCTCGAAGAGGTCCTCCGGCACCGACTGCAGGGCGGCGAGGATCATGATCGCGAAGAACGTGACGCCGTACCAGACGTTCGCGACGATGACGGCGAACATCGCGGTGTTCGGGTCAGCCAGCCACGGGATCGGGGTGTCGATCAGCCCCACCTTCTGGAGCAGGTCGTTGATCACGCCGAACTCGCTGTTGAACATCCAGCGGAACAGGATGCCGATGAGGAAGCCCGAGATGGCCCACGGGAAGAAGATCATCGCCTGGTAGAGGCCGCGGAACCGGAACTTCCGGCGCAGCCACAGGGCGATGCCGAAGCCGATGACGAACTGCGGGACGATCGAGGCCACCACCCAGAGCACGGTGTTCGCGACGACCTTGCCGAAGGCGGGGTCGGCGAAGACGGCCAGGAAGTTGGCGAAGCCCACCCACGAGGTGTCGGTGAGGTTGGCGAGGTTCCAGTTGCGGAACGCCATCTGCGAGCCGGCGATCATCGGGTAGTAGANGCGCCCCGGGAGGGTCCCCCCCCGACGCCCGCCGGCGGTCCGCGAGGGACCGGCCGGGGGTGTCGGGGTCGCCCGCTGCTGCGTGCGACCCGCTTCGTCAGTGGTGGTCGTCATGGACGGTTACTCGCTCTTCCACTTCTCGGTCCAGTACTCGTCCCAGCCCGCAAGGAGCTTCTCCGGCGTGAGCTGGCCGATGAGGACCTGCTGGATCTCCGAGTCGGACTTCTGGATCCACTCGGTCCACCAGGAGGAGCCGCGCGGCTGCGTAACGCTCAGGTAGGTGTCCGGGTTCTCGTTCATCGTGACGTAGCTGGCCCACGGGCCGGTCTTGTAGAAGTCGCTGTCCGCCGCACTCTTGACGATCGGGACGAGGCTGTTCTCCTGGGCGAAGGTGGTGGCCTGCTTGTCCTCGGAGAGGAACTCGATGAGCTTCGCGGCCTCGGCCTTGTGCTCGCTCGACGCCGCCGTGCCCCAGCCCGCAGTCGCCATGGGCTGCGCGGCCTTGCCGGTCGGGCCGGTCAACAGCGGAGCGGTGCTCCACTGCTCGGCCGTGATCGCCTCGGACTGCTCGACGGTCGCGATGACCTCCGGGTCCTGCAGGAGGAACGCGGTCGAACCGTTCGAGAAGCCTTCGACCATCTCGGGGTAGCCCCACGCGACGGACGACGGCGGCGAGGCCTCCTTGAAGAGGTCGAAGTAGGTGTTGACGGCGTCGAGCGCCTCCGGTGCGGAGAAGATCGTGTCGCCGTTCGTCAGCTTGAACGCGTTCTCGGTGTCGAGGTCGTCGGCGACGTAGGCCTCGATGGCCGCGACGACGTTGCTGTTCGCGTTGGTGCCGCCCCGGAAGGCGTAGCCGAACTGGTTCTTCGCGGGGTCCTGGATCGCGGAGGCCTGCTCGAGGAGGTCGTCCCAGCTCTTCGGGGGCCCGTCGAAACCGGCCTCCTTGATGAGGTCGGTGCGGTAGAACAGGCTCAGCCCGTAGAAGCCGTAGGGCACGTAGTAGACCTTGCCGTCCTCGCCCTTCGCGTACTTCGTCGCGTTGTCGGTGAGGTCGTCCCAGCCCTTCCAGTCCTCGAGCTCGCCACTCATGTCGTCGAGCCAGCCGTTGGTGGAGAAGGGGCCGACGGTGATGTCGCGGACCTCGAGCACGTCGACGCCGGAGCCGGACTGCAGCATCTGGGTGATCTTCTGGTCCGCCTGGTCGGTCGGCGGCGAGATGAGCTCGACCTTGATCTTCGGGTTGTCGGCCTCGAAGTCCGCGATGAGCGACTTCAAGACCTCGGTCCGGGCGGGGTTGGTCAGGCTCTCGACCATCTGCAGGGTGACGGTGCCGTCGCTCGCGCCGCCGGCACAGGCCGACAGGGCGAGGCCGGTGACGACGGACAGGCCGATGGCTGCCGTTGCGCGTGACTTCCTCATGCTCGCTTCTCCTTTGAGTGGTGCTGGTGGGGGTGCTGCGGGGGTGGGTGCTGTGGTGCCGGTGCAGTGCGGTGATACGGGTGTGGTGATGTCGGGTCGGGCGGTTCCGCGCTCAGCTCGTGGCCGCGCGCTCCTCCTCGGCCCATCGCGCGAGGACCGGGACGGCGTGCTCGGCGAAGTGTTCGAAGTCCTCGGGGGTGTTGTAGACGTGGGTGGAGAGTCGGACGTAGCCGATCCCGTCGAGGCTCGTGAACGCGCCCTCGACACCGAGCTCGGCGGAGACGCGGTCGCGGAGACCGTCGGCGGTCGCGTGGGTCGTCGCGAGGCCGGTCGGGAGCTTGACGAGCCGGAGGGCGTTGACCGGCATGCCCACGTCGACGTGGCTGTCCTCGCCGGTGATGGCGGTCACGGCGTCGGCGACCACCTCGACGGCGTAGTCGGCGAGCTCGGTCATGTAGTCCCGGGCGGCCGACCAGCCCCACATGTCCTCGATGAACCCGAGCGAGGTCGCCGCGGCGAGGTAGCTCGTGACGTCGACCGTGCCCTGGGTGTCGAATCGCTGCGGGAACGGGTACGGCGAACCCCAGGAGTCGATGAGCGGGTAGAGCTCCTGCGCGAGCGGGCTGCGGGCGACGAGGACGGCGGCACCGCGAGGGGCGCACCCGAACTTGTGCAGGTTGCCGACCCAGAAGTCGCAGTCGAGGTCGCGCATGGGGTCGGCGTAGAGGCCGGGGACGTGGGCGGCGTCGACAAGCGTGGGGATGCCGGCGGCACGGGCCGTGGCGGCGATCTGCTGGACCGGCAGGAGTCTGGCGGTCGGCGAGGTGATCTGGTCCATCACGATGAGGGCCGTGCGGTCGCTGAACTCGGCGACGACGGCGTCGTGGGCGGTCTGCGCGTCGGCGTCGAGCGGGATGCGGGCGGTCCGGACGGTGCCGCCCCAGCGACGCGCGAGCCGCTCGGCCCCCATCGTGACGGCGCCGTAGCCGTGGTCGGTGACGATGATCTCGAGGCCAGGCTGCACGGGGAGGCTGGAGAAGACGACGCTCGCGCCGGCGCTCGCGTTCGGAACCATGGCGAGCTGGTCGACCGAGGCCCCGAGGAAGTCGGCGATCCCGACACGGGCCGCGCCGACCTTGGCCGGGAGGGCCGGGAACCAGGTGAGGGGCGCCGCCTCCATTTCACGGCGGAGGGCCTGCTGATGCTCCTGCGCGACGATCGGGACAGCCCCGAAGGATCCGTGGTTGATGTGACGCTTGGTCGGATCCAGCGTCCACCCGGCCGTTGCCGGTCGGCCGTCGCCGAGCGTGAGCGGCGCTGGCCGTGCGATGGTGCGAGTGTCCACAGTGACGTTCCTCCGAGTCGATTATGCAGTGGATTGTCCGATAACCATAGGGGCAACGTTTGATGACTTGGGTTTCTGTCGTGTTACAAGTGATCACTCAGGTCGTTTCGGGATCGATTCATCGGATGACTTGGTCTTTGAGGGTGGAGTCATCGGATGTCTCATGGTCCGCGGCGGCTCGCGGATCACCGGTGAGAGGCCGCTACGATGGCGGGACGACCCCTGAGGAGGAGCCGCATGTCCGCAGTCGACACCGCGTTCCACGGCCTGCGACACATGATCGCGTCGGGACGGCTCGTGGCGGGGCAGCGGTTCCCGGCCGAGAACGAGCTCTGCGACGAACTCGGCGTGTCCCGTGGGTCCCTGCGTGAGGCCGTCCGCATGCTGGCCGCCCTCGGGATCATCGAGTCGCGGCACGGTTCGGGCACCTACGTGTCGATGCTCCGGCCCGAGGAGATCATCGGCAGTCTGTCGCTCACGGTCGACCTCCTCCCCCTCGACGGTCTCCTGCAGATGTACGAGCTGCGGCGGGTGCTCGAGACCCATGCCACTTCGCAGGCGGCTGCTCGCGCGAGCGACGAGGTGCGCGCCGAACTCGCCGAACTCGTGGAGGCGATGGAGCGGACGACCGACCCCGCCGAGTCGAGCGAGCTGGACCACCGGTTCCACGAACTCATCGCGCGGACGGCCGGGAACGCAACGTTGACGGCCCTGCTCCAGGTCTTCCGGTCGCGCTCACGTGCCTACGACGTCTTCAGCCTCCCCGCCGGCGACGAGCTGCGTCGCGTCAGCAACCGCGGCCACCGGGCGATGACCGAGGCGATCCTCTCGCGCGACCCCGTCGGCGCGGCCGGGGCGGCGTCAGCGCACGTCGCGCAGACCGAGGAGTGGTTGCGGGTCCTGCAGCCGCCGGCGACCCCCGCCGACTGAGGTCTGGTTGCGCCAGCGCGGTGCGCTGACGTCAGCGCGGGTCTGTGGCGCGAGCGCGGGCCTCCGGAGGGGTGCGCTCAGCGCCATGCCCCGCAGTCACGCCGGTTGAGGCGCAGTCACGCGAGCGCACCGCGCTGGGGCCGATTCCCCCGCGCTCGTGCCGGCGCGGTGCGCTGACGTCTGTGCTCAGGAGGTCGGGAAGATGGGCGTGCCGATGAGCCGCTCGAGGTCGGTCCAGAGCGCCGACGCGACGTCTCGATCGGTCGTGATCGCTGCCGGGGTCTGTCGGACGGCGTCACCCTTCGTCAACCACCGGGGACCGTAGAACCAACCACCGTCGGCCGCCTCGTCGGTGACCGCTCGGAGCGTCGGCTCGGCACCCCGCTGTTTGCTCTGCGCGTAGACGGACTGCAGGGTGTCGGAGAAACGGCGCCCGCGGGTCGGCTCGTTGACGCCGGGGACGCGACGGTCGAGTCCGTTGACCGAGTAGCCGGGGTGCGCGACGAGGGCCCGGACGGTGCTGTGCGACGCCGCGAGCCGACGGTCGAGCTCGAAGCCGAGCGATGAGAGGGCGATCTTCGACTGGGCGTACGCCTGCCAGCCGCTGTACCCGTCGCGGAGCTGCAGGTCGTCGCCGTGGAACCGGACGAGCAGGGTGGAGAGGCTTCCGAGGAGCACGACGCGCGGCGCGCAATCGTGCGCATCCGCCGTGCGCTGCAACACCGGCAGGGCCTCGGCGAGCAGGGCGGCGTGGCCGACGACGTTCGTCGCGAAGACCAGCTCGATGCCGTCGGACGTCTCCTGCCGCTCCTTCGGCATGTGCACCATGCCGGCGTTCGCGACGAGGGCGTCGAGACGGTCGAGGTCCGCGAGTCGCTCGCCCGCCGCGCGCACCGAGTCGAGCGAGGAGGTGTCGAAGGGGAGGTGGCTGAGTCGGGCATCGGGCACCTTCACCCGCATCGCCCGCATCGCCGCCTGGGTCTTGGTCGCACTCCGTGACGCGAGAATGACTTCCGCACCGGCTCGCGCGAGCCCGAGGCTCGTCCAGAAGCCGAGGCCGGCGTTCGCTCCGGTGACGAGGACGACGCGTCCGGTCTGATCGGGCAGGGAGTCGGCGTTCCAGGTCATGGACTCATGATGGCGCAGGACGCTGGACACCGCCCGAAGAAGCGTCACCCCTTGCCCTGGTTCACCCGAGGTGTCAGCGCGGTGCGCCGACGTGACCGCGCGCGAATCGGGCCGAGCGCGGACGAACGGGCCTGACCGCACACGAACGGGCGTGACCGCGGGCCACACGCGTGGGCGCGACCCTCCGGAGACCCGCGCTCACGCCACAGACCCGCGCTCGCGTCAGCGCACCGCGCTGGCGGAACGGAACACGCGGGATCAGTGCTGGTTGGCGAGACGCTCGTGGTGATGGATGACCTCGGCGACGACGAAGTTGAACCACTTCTCGGCGAAGGCCGGATCGAGGTGCGACTCCTCGGCGAGCGCCCGGAGACGGGTGATCTGCCGCTGTTCGCGCGCCGGGTCGCTCGCAGGCATGTCGTGCTCGGCCTTCAGGCGACCGACCTCCTGCGTGCACTTGAACCGCTCGGCCAGCAGGTGGACGAGTGCCGCGTCGATGTTGTCGATGCTGCTCCGCAGGCGGCCCAATCGCTCGGTGGCCGCCTGGGCGTCCGCCGCAGCGGCGCCGGTCGTGGGTTCGGGTTGCTGCTCGGCCTGGCTCATGCGAAAACTCTAGCAACGCGCCGGGGGCCGGAGACGGGTCGCCGGGCGATCCCCAGCCGGTTCACCGCGGATCCTCGACGAGACATCCCGCCTCGAGGTGCACCCGCGCGTCGGCCTCCGCGACCGCGACCGGATCATGCGTCACCTCCACCACCGTCGCGCCACGGTCGGCCTCCGCCCGGAGCACCTCGCGGATCGCCAGCCCAGCAGCACGGTCGAGGCCGACGGTCGGCTCGTCGAGCAGCAGGAGGTCGGCCTCACGCGCGAGCGCCTGCGCGACGAGGACCCGCTGGCGCTGCCCGCCCGACAGCTCGCCGAAGGAGCGCCCGGCGAGGTGCAGGACGTCGAGGCGGGCGAGGCTCTCGTCGACGATGCGTCGGTCCCGAGCCCCGAGTCGACCCCACCAGCGACGCAGCGTCGGCCAGCGTCCCATCGACGCGACGTCGCGCACCGTGACCGGGAAGCGCTCAGGCACGGCGCTGCGTTGCGGGACGTAGGCGGCCGACCGACCGTCGAGGCCGTCGACGCCGCCCGAGGTCGGTCGGTGGAGGCCCGCGATCACCGCGAGCAGCGTCGACTTCCCCGCGCCGTTCGCCCCGGTGACGACGGTGATGGCCGCCGCCCCGACCTCGGCTGAGATCCCGTGCAGGACGCGCGCGCCGTCGTACTCGGCCGACACGTCGTGGAGTCGGATGCCGGACACGACGGACCGTCCCGCCATCGGAGGGCGAGGGGTGCTCGTCGCGGATCGCATGTCATCACCCTATCAATACTGAGAATCATTTTCATGTAGAGTGCTCGACCATGACCTGGATCACCGAGCCGTTCACCGCGGCCTTCCTCCTGCGCGCCCTCATCGGCGGTCTGCTGGTGGCGGCCGTCTGCGGTGTCGTCGGCACCTGGGTCGTCCTCCGCGGCCTCGCGTTCCTCGGGGAGGCGATGGCCCACGGCATGCTGCCCGGCGTCGCCACCGCGGCACTCCTCGGCCTGCCGCCGGTCGCCGGCGCGGCCGTCAGCGCGGTCGTCATGACCGTCGGCGTCAGTCTCGTCTCGCGGCGCGGCAGGCTGTCCCACGACACCTCGATCGGTCTCCTCTTCGTCGGCATGCTGGCCCTCGGGGTCATCATCGTGTCGTCGAGCAGATCGTTCGCCACCGACCTCACGGCGATCCTCTTCGGCGACATCCTCGCCATCCGGCCCGCGGACCTGGTGGGCCTCGCCATCGCCCTCGTCGTCACCGTGGGCGTCGCGGTCGCCTTCCACCGCCCGTTCGTCGCGCTCGCCTTCGACCGCCGGGTCGCTCAGACCATGGGCCTCCGGCCGCGACTCGCCCACGCGATGCTCGTCGGCCTCGTGACCCTCGCAGTCGTCGCCTCGTACAGCGCCGTCGGCACCCTGCTCGTCGTGGCGCTCCTCCTCGGGCCGGCCGTCGCCGCGGCCCACTGGGCGCGTCGCATCCCGCTCATCATGCTGCTCGCCACGGGTTTCGGCGGCCTGGCCGTGCTGCTCGGCCTGCTCCTCTCCTGGTACGGCGACACCGCGGCCGGAGCGTCCATCGCCGCCTGCTCGATCCTGCTCGCCACGGTGTCGTGGGGCGCGCGGGCGCTCGTCGGACGGCTCCGGCGGCCCACCGACCGCCACCTCGACCACCCCGACGACCACCTCACCGAACCGACCCATCTGGAAAGCGCACCGTGCACCGACTCCTCCGACCGACCATCCGACCAGGCGGCACCCGCCCGACCGACGACCGGCTCCCCCGCGCCACACGCACCGCGCTCGCTCTCGGCGCCCTCGCACTGACCCTGACCGCCTGCGCGCCGCAGGGGTCGGCATCACCCACCGCGACGGCCTCGGACGAACCGCGCGGACACGGCTACGTCGAGGGCGCGAGCGAGCTCCCCGAGCCGCAACTGCACCTCGCGACCGCCGATGTCGACGGCACCGTCGAGCTGACCGACCTGCTCAGCGAGGAGCGCACGACGCTCGCCGAGCTCGGCCCGATCTCGGCGCTCACGGGCGACGGCCGGTTCGTCGCCGCGCAGTCCGAGCCCGCCGGCACCGTGACGATCATCGACACCGGTGTGTGGACGGTCGACCACGAGGACCACCAGCACTACTACCGCGCCGAGGCGCGGGTCGTCGGCGAGATCGAGGGCGACGGACCAGCGACGATCACCGCCGGTTCGACGACCACCGCCGTGCGGTTCGCCGGTTCGGGCGAGACACTCCTCCTCGACACCGCCGCACTCGGCACGGGCGACATCACGCAGTCCGGTCGGATCCGGACCTCGCCCGGTGCTCCCGGGATCACTGTGCCGATCGGCGAGACGGTCGTCGCGACCGACGGGACCGGCAAGCTGCATCTCCACGGCATCGACGGCGACCTCCTCGACCCCTCGTCGGCGTCCGTGACCGCTGCCGACGCTGTGCTCGCCGGGTGCACCGATCCGGCCGGCAGCATCACGACCAACGTCGGCGTCGTCATCGGCTGCGCGGAGGGCGCGGTCCTCGCCGTCGTCGACCGCAGTTCGAGCGACGCCGACCCGGTCCCCACGTTCGAGGCGATCCCCTATCCGCAGGCTGTCGCCGCCGTCGACCGCGCGACGTCCTTCCACGCGCGTCCCGGCCGTCCGACGGTCGCCGCCGTCGCCGGCACCTCCGGCGCCTGGCTGCTCGACACCCGCGAGCGCAGCTGGGCCCTGCTGCCGACCCCCACGCCGCTCCAGCTCGTCACCGCCGTCGACGACCGCGACCAGCACGTCGTCGGCCTCACGACGACCGGCGACCTCCTCGTCATCGACGGTGCCACCGGCGCCGTGACGGGGACCGCGGCCGCGCTCGTCGGTGCAGCCGACCTCGCCACGGGCGTCCAGCTGGAAGTCGATCAGAACCGCGCCTACCTGAACACCCCTGGCACGCGCACCGTCTCCGAGATCGACTACGGCGACGCCGCGCGGATCGCCCGCACCTTCACCTTCGACACGGCACCGGCGTTCCTCGCCGAGACGGGACGCTGACCATGCGAGCGACCATCCCCCGGACGACCGCCCTCCTGCGCACGACCGCCGTCCTCGCGGCCGGCCTCGTGCTGGGCACCGGCCTGACGAGCTGTGCGGCGAGCGCCGACGACCGCCCGCTCGTCGTCGTGACCACGAACATCCTCGGCGACGTCGTCGGTGAACTCGTCGGTGACCAGGCCGAGGTCCTGACCCTCATGCCGCCCGACGCCGATCCGCATTCTTTCGAAATCTCCGCGCGGCAGGCGGCGCGCATCACCGGTGCGCAGCTGCTCGTGTCGAACGGCCTGGGACTCGAGGAGGGACTCACCCAGCACCTGGAGACCGCGGCCGACGAGGGGGTGCCGATCGTCGAGGCCGGCTCGCTCGTCGACGTCCTCGAGACCGCGTCCGGCGCGACCGATCCGCACTTCTGGACCGACCCGACGCAGATGACGTCGGTCGTGGACGGGGTCACCGAGGCGTTGCTCGAGGAGATCCCCACGCTCGACGCGGCCGAGCTGCAGGCGAACGCCGCCACGTACACGGCCGAGCTCGAGGCGCTCGACGCCGAGATGGCCGAGGCGTTCGCCGCCATCCCGGCCGAGCAGCGGAAGCTCGTCACCAACCATCACGTGTTCGGGTACCTCGCCGCCCGCTACGACTTCCAGGTCATCGGCGCCGTCATCCCGAGCGGCACCACGCTCGCGGCCCCCAGCGCCTCGGACCTCGACGAACTGTCGACCGCGATCGAGGAGGCCGGCGTCCGGACGATCTTCGCCGACTCCTCGCAACCCGACCGGCTCGTGCAGGTGCTCGCCGACGAGGCGGACGTCGACGTCGCCGTCGTCCCGTTGTTCACCGAGTCGTTGACCGCCGAGTCGGGCGACGCCCCCACCTACCTCACCATGATGCGCGCGAACACCGAGCGCATCGCCACCGGACTCTCGCCCTGAGCGGGCGTCCACGAACCGATAGGAAACCATGCAGCAGCACCACCGCAGTCCCCTGGCATCGCGCCTGAAGCGCGGCCGGGTCCCGTTCCTCGCCGTCGGCACCGCCGCGGCCCTCCTCCTCACCGGATGCTCGACCGCGAGCGGCTCCGCGCCCGACCCGAGTGCGTCGACCTCCGCCGACCCGCAGCGTCGGATCACCCTGACCTACGACGGCGGCCTCCTCGTCCTCGACGCCGCATCCCTCGAGGTGGTCGGCGACCTCCCCCTCGACGGGTTCAACCGGGTGAACGCCGCCGGCGACGGGCGGCACGTGCTCGTCACCACGACGAAGGGCTTCCAGGTCCTCGACACCGGGACGTGGACGGACGAGGACGGCACCTCGAAGCAGGCCGACCCGGTCCTGACCGACCTCGTCTTCCCCGCCGACACCGCAGGCCACGTCGTCCGTCACGCCGACAAGACCATCCTGTTCGCCGACGGCTCCGGCGACACGACGATCTTCGACAGCGCTGACCTCCTCGAAGCCACCGACGAGCTGCCCGAGACCGAGACCATCCCGTCGGAGGCCGCGCACCACGGTGTCGCCATCGAGCTCGAGGACGGCACCGTGCTGTCCACGATCGGCACCCCGGACGCCCGGACCGGTGTCCGGGTGCTCGACGACTCGCGCACCGAGATCGCCCGCAACGAGCAGTGCCCGTCGGTGCACGGTGAAGGCACCGTCAAGGACGAGGTCGTCGTGTTCGGCTGCAGCGACGGCGTGCTCGTCTACGACAGTGGCGTCTTCACGAAGATCCAGGCGCCGGACGCCTACGGGCGCACGGGCAACCAGTACGTCAGCGAGACGTCCTCCATCGCGGTCGGTGACTACAACAGCGACCCCGACGCCGAGGGCTACGACCTCCGCCAGCTCGCGTTCACCGACACGGTCGCGAAGACGACGAAGATCGTCGACCTGCCGGAGGGCGTCGGCTACACCTGGCGCGACGTCGCCCGAGGGCCGAGCGACGAGGTCATCGTGCTCGGCAACGACGGTTCGCTGCACATCCTCGACGAGCAGACGGGTGCCGTCACCGACACCATCGAGGTCATCGACGCCTGGGAGCCGCCGGCCGAGTGGCAGGACGCCCACCCGGCGCTCGTCGTCCAGGACGGTGTCGCCTACGTGACCGACCCGGCGACGAAGTCGATCCACGCTGTGGATCTCGCGTCGGGCGACATCACGACGGGTGAACTGCCCGGCGTCCCGAACGAGATCGCGGTCGTCACGGGCTGACCCGACCTCCCCGAGAGCGCCCGTTCCGTCCTCCCCGCGTCATGCAGGGGACGGAACGGGCGCTCTCGTCGTGCGGGCCGGGCGGTCAGACGCGCTCGGGCGCTCGGAGCACCCCGGAGACGACCGGACGGGTCGCGCGAAGGGCCGCCCACACGAGCCCGATGCCACCGGCGAAGCACCCGACGATGACGAGGACCGACAGCGGGGCGAGGATGACACTGATGCCGGCCATCGGCAGGACGAGCAGGACGCCCAGTCCGGCCGAGCCCAGCGCGACCACCCGCAGGGGCAGCATGACCGCGCGACCGCGAGCCCGTTCCATGACGTCCCGCGGCACCCCCAGGCGGTCGAGGCTGACGTACAGGTCTCGCCGGTCGAGGACCGCCGACGCCTGGTTCACCCCGACGGAGCACGCGACCATGAGGAACGACGCGACGAGCGTGATGATCACGCCGGTGCGGATGTCGTCGATGAGGATGGCGCTCTCGCGGTCGAGGTCGGAACCTCCGGCGGCGTCCATGAGCGCCACCCCGGTCCCGGCGACGACGGCGACGAAGCTCGTCATCGCCACGCCACTGACCTGACGCCACGCCGCCTTCGGCGACTCCAGGATCGTTCGGGCAGCGAGGAGCCGCTCCGGTGTCTTGGCACGCTTGGCCGACCCACGGCCGATCACCCCGACGACCCAGGGGCCGATCAACCCGAGCACCCCGACGCCGGCGGCGAACCCCACACCCAGGACGGCGATCATGACGGCGACCTCCTGCAACCCCGTCACGACGGAGAGCATGCCGTAGGCGACGATCACGACGACGACCCCGACGACGATGCGCAGCCAGTGCACGGTCGGCGCCTGCTGCTTCGTGCGGACGCCGAGCGGGCTCACGTTCACCGCGCGGAGACCGATCGCGGCACTCGCTGCTGCGAGCAGCACGACACCGAGGACCACCGCGGCGATGATCGGGACACCGACCCAGACGCCCTCGACCCCGATCGGGGAACCGCCGAACGGGATGAGCCCGACGAGCGGCAGCATGCCGAGATACAGCAGGATCCCGGCGAACGCACCGAGGAGGGCGACCCCGGCCGACTCGAGGACGGTCATCGCCGTGACCGTGCCGGGTGTCGCGCC
This sequence comes from Plantibacter sp. CFBP 8798, assembly GCF_014841195.1. Classification (NCBI taxonomy): domain Bacteria; kingdom Bacillati; phylum Actinomycetota; class Actinomycetes; order Micrococcales; family Microbacteriaceae; genus Plantibacter; species Plantibacter sp. CFBP 8798. Next base: position 1,022,056 of record NZ_JACYTS010000001.1, on the reverse strand, counting down.
GAGGAGTCGGAGGGTGGCGAGTCGGTCGTCGCGGCGCCGGGCGGAGAGCCGCGCGGCCGCCCCGCCGAGCGAGCCGAGCGGGACGAGCAGCAGGGCCAGCGCCAGCACGCTGAGCACCTGGTAGATGAAGGCCGTCTCGCCGGTCCACCGCCAGAACATCAGGGTGCCACCCAGCACGGTGAGCACGAGTGCCGTGGTCACGGCGAATGCGACCGCCGGGAGCACGATCGTCGCAGGGCTCTGCGCGCCCGGGCGGGCGAGCATCCAGGTGAGACGGACGACGGGACTGCGACCGCTGCCTGCGGGGACCGGGATCCGGGTCGGTGCGACCCCGACTGCGGCGGTCACGGTCGGGCTCCGTTCGGGACGACGCCGGTCGCCTGACCCGGGTGGGCCTGCGGCGGGTACGGCTGCGCAGCGGGCTGGGCGTACGGCTGCTGCGGGAACGGCTGCCCGGCGGGCTGCTGCTGGTACGGGAGCTGCTGCGGCGCGTACGGCTGCTGCACCTGCTGCGGCACGGGTGCCTGCCCGGTCGCGAACTGCTGCGGCGGGGTCGGCGCGCCGACGCCGCCCGGCTGCCCGACGATCCGACCGTCGGCCAGGCGGATGGTCCGCGAGCACCGCGCGGCGACCGTCTCGTCGTGCGTCACGAGGACGAGCGTGCGTCCCTGCCCGGTCGTCGCGTGGAGCAGGGCTCCCATGACGTCGGCCGAGGTCCGGGAGTCGAGCGCGCCGGTCGGCTCGTCGGCGAAGACGATGGGGGCGCCGGTCACCTGGGCGCGGGCGATCGCGACGCGCTGCGCCTGACCACCGCTCAGTTCGCCGATCCGTCGGGTCTCCATGCCGGCCAGTCCGAGGGCGGCGAGCCACGCCGCCGCGCTCGTTTCAGCGGCGATGCGCGGTGTCCCGCCGAGCATCAGCGCGATCGCGACGTTCTCGACGGCGGTCAGCTCGGGGATGAGCAGGCCCTGCTGGAAGACGAAGCCGAAGGACTCGCGCCGCAGCTGCGAGCGGTGCCGTTCGTCGAGCTGGTCGACGCGGACGACGCCCGTCGGAGTGTTGAAGGCGATCGAGCCGGTGTCGGGGGTGACGATCCCGGCGAGCGCATGCATGAGCGTGGTCTTGCCGGAGCCGGAGGCACCCATGATGGCGACCGACTCACCGGGGAGGATGTCGAGGTCGACGCCGGCGAGGGCGACGGTCGGCCCGTACTGTTTCGTGAGTCCGCGAGCGGAGAGGATCGAAGTGTTCATGCTCCCATCGTCGGCGGCGGGTGTCGCCCTTCGCGTCGGCCGGGCGATGCAAGCTCAGCCATGCGGGTCATCCGCGAGGTGGACCCGGCGTGGACCTCGCGGTCAGTTGCCGCGGCGGCGGTACTGGGCGAAGACCGCCGCGTCGGCCGCCCAGCCCGCGCCGAGGAACCGGAGGCCTGTTCCGGCGTCGGTCCCGTCGGCTGGGGCCGCGGGCGCCTGCGCCGGCTCGACCGAGGCGGTGAGGTCGACCCCGGCAGCGCCCGCGGCGACGTGCGCCGTAGCACTGACGCGCTCGGCGACCACTCCCTGCTCCGCGGCCTCGTCGCGCCGACTCGGCATCGCCTCCGTCAGCGGGACCGCCCGCAGCGGTGCGGTGACCCGGGTGTGGACGGCGTGCGAGCGGGTGATCGATGACATGTTCCCATCGTCCTGAACCCGAGCACCCGGCACATCCCGCAGCCGGGTGATCCTCCGGGGCCCGGTCTCATCCTCCGGTACCACGACAGCTGTCGGGCAAACGGGCGGTGGGCAATACGCTTGCGGCATGACGAGTGCACCCCATCGCCACCAGCCGCTGCGCCCGGCGGCACGTCAGCAGCGGGTCCGGTTCCGCGCCCATCGCCCGGCCGAGGTGACGACCACCGTCAGGACGACGCTCCAGCGCCCCTTCGCGATCGGCTTCGTCGGAGCGCTCGGGGCCCTGGCGGCCATCCTGCTCGCCCTCACCCTCGGCTCACTGTCGACCATCCTCGTCTCCATCGCGGTCGGCCTCTTCATCGCGCTCGGCCTCGACCCGGTCGTCGTGCGGCTCGAGGCACGCGGCATCAAGCGCCCGTTCGCGATCGCGATCGTCTTCGCCGTCTTCGCCGTCCTGCTCGCGCTCCTCCTGGCCCTCGTCATCCCCGTCGTCACCCGGCAGGCCGTCGAGCTCGTGAGCAACGCCCCGACCTTCCTGACCGGCATCCAGGACCAGGAGTGGTTCCGGTCCCTGAGCGACTACCTCGGTCCGGGCGTCGACCTCCAGGGCGCGCTCGACTGGCTCTACGGGGTGGCCGCCGACCCGAAGACGTGGGTCGTCCTGGCCGGCGGCGCCCTCAACCTCGGCGTCGGCATCGCGAACGGCTTCTTCGGCGGCTTCATCGCCCTCGTCCTCGCGCTCTACTTCCTCGCGTCCATGCAGGCGATGAAGAACGCCTTCTACTCCTTGGTGCCCCGTCGCTCCCGGCCGCGCGTCGTGTCGATCACCGACCAGATCACCGCCTCGATCGGCGGATACGTGAGCGGCATGGTGGTGCTGGCCGGGATCAACGCCGTCCTCGGGCTCATCATGATGCTCATCGTCGGGGTGCCGTACGCCGGGATCCTCGCCGTCGTCATCTTCTTCGTGACGCTCATCCCGCTCGTCGGCTCGATCATCGCGACCGTCGTCGTCGCGACCGTCGGGCTGTTCGACTCACCGACGACGGCACTCATCGTCATCGTCTACTACCTGGTCTACATGCAGATCGAGTCGTACGTGCTGACGCCGCGGGTCATGAACAAGGCGGTCGCGGTACCCGGCGCCCTCGTCGTCATCGGCGCGATGGTCGGCGGTTCGCTCATCGGGCTGCTCGGCGCCCTCGTCTCCATCCCCGTGACGGCGTCGATCCTGCTGATCATCAAGCAGGTCGTCGTGCCACGGCAGAACGCGAAGGCGTAGCCCTTCGACAAGCTCAGGGACCGGTGGTGGGCTCAAGGGACCGGTGGTGGGCTCGGGAACCGGTGCTCAGGCCGCCTGCACCGGGACGGGACGACCGGCGAAGCGGACGCGGACGGACTCCCCCGCCTCCAGTCGTTCCGTCGCACCGTGCTGCACCGCGACCAGCGTGCCGTCCGGCAGCTCGACGGTCGTGCGACGCACCGGCCCGAGGAAGCTGGACGTGAGCACGACCGCAGCGGACCCGACCGCGGGCGCCGTCGCGTCGGTGAACACGACGTCCTCCGGCCGGACGAGCGCGACGACGGCCCCGTCCCCCCGCTGCTCGCCGATCACCGGCAGCACCTGCCCGAGCACCTCGACGCCACCGGGCACGAGCACACCAGCGATCCGGTTGCTCAGGCCGATGAACTCCGCGACGAACGGCGACGACGGCCGCGAGTAGAGCTCCTCCGGCGTGCCGATCTGCTCGATGACACCGGCGCGCATGACGGCGACCCGGTCGGCGACGGCGAGCGCCTCCTCCTGGTCATGGGTCACGAAGAGGGTCGTGATCTGCAGCTCCGACTGGATCCGACGGATCTCGTCGCGCAGCTGGACGCGCACCTTGGCGTCGAGGGCGCTGAGCGGCTCGTCGAGGAGGAGGACCCGAGGCCGCGTGACCAACGCCCGGGCGAGGGCGACGCGCTGCTGCTGCCCGCCCGAGAGCTGGTGGGCGTAGCGGGCGGCGAGGTGGCCGAGGCCGACGAGGTCGAGGCTCTCGGCGGCACGCGTCCGTCGCTCGGCCGCGGGCACCTTCCGCATGCGCAGGCCGAACTCGACGTTCTCGAGCACCGTGAGGTGTGGGAACAGCGAGTAGGACTGGAACACCATGCCGAGGTCGCGCCGGTTGGTGGGCACGGACACGACGTCGACGCCGTCGATGAGCACGCTCCCCGAGGTGATGTCCTCGAGTCCCGCCAGGCTGCGGAGCGCGGTCGTCTTCCCGCACCCCGACGGCCCCAGCAGCGCGACGAACTCGCCGGGCGCGAGGTCGAGGCTCACGCCGTCGAGGGCGCGGGCACCCGAGCCGTAGTCCTTCACGACGCGATCGAACCGCACCGCTGCACCGGCCGGGCGTCCGTCTCCGGGCGTCGCTGCCGGTGCCGACTGGTCGATGGTGGTCATGGTGTCTCCCTGATGCGTCGGATCGATCCGACGCGGCCGATGATGAACAGCAGGACGAATGCGAAGGCGAGCGCCAGCAGAGCGAAGGCCACCGCGACGAAGGGGTCGCTCTTCGACACCTGCACGAGCGAGGTCTGCAGCGTGTTGCGTCCGAGGAGCGAGGCGATCGTGTACTCACCGAGGACGACGGCCACCGAGATGACCGACGCTGTCAGCACGCCACGACGCAGGTTGGGCAGCAGGACGCGGACGAGGACGGTCCCCCAGCCGGCGCCGAGCGTGCGCGCGGCCTCGGCGAGAGTGCCGACGTCGACCGACTGCAGGTTCGCGGCGATCGCCCGATAGGCGTACGGCAGCACCGTGATCCCGTAGGCGAACGCGAGCGTCCACGGCGCACTGCCGAGGAGCCTGGCCACGACGGAGTAGACCGGTGCGAGTCCGACGACGAGCACGATGGCCGGGACGGTGATCGGGATGATGCAGACGAACTCGAGGACGCGCTGCAGCTTCGGGAAGCGGAGCTTGACGAGGATCATCGTCGGCAGCAGGAGCACCACGACGATCAGGACCGTCACCGCGGCGAGCACGACGGAGTTGCCGATGCCCTGGAAGAGCACCCGGTACTTCCGCGAGTTCTCCGGGTCAAGGATCGCGGCCCAGTGCCCGAGGTCGTGGCCGCCGTCGATCCCGGCGCGCAGGGTGAACTCGACCATCGACAGGATCGGGACGGCGAACACCCCCGCGACGACGACGAGGATGATCCGGCTCGTGAGCTTCGACGGCGTGGCCGAGTCGCGGACGGCGCTCATCGCTGCCACCGTTCCGTCCGCGCCTGCAGGGCGGAGTAGGCCGTCATCATGACGACCATCACGACGATCATGCCGATCGCGAGCGAACCGGCGAGGTTCTCGCGGCCGAGGACGGTCTCGCTGATGAGCGCTCCGCGGATCTGCAGCGGCACGATCTGCGCACCCTGGCTGATGAGCGCGGCGGCGGTCGCATAGCTCGAGAACGCGTTCGCGAACAGCAGCAGGAGCGACCCGAGGAAGGAGGGGGCGAGGATCGGCATCGCGATGCGGGTCCAGTAGGTGAAGCGCGTGCCGCCGAGGGTCGCGTTCGCCTCGGACCAGGTGCGCTTCAAGCCCTCCATCGCGGGCACGAAGGTGATGACCATGAGCGGCACCTGGAAGTACAGGTACGGCAGGAGGAGGCCCGGGACCTGGTAGAGCCAGACGCCGTCGGCGAAGAGGTCGACCCCGAGGCGGTCCTTGAGGAACACGGTCACGAGGCCCTGGATGCCGATGGTCGCGATGAAGGCGAAGGCGAGCATGACACCACCGAACTGGGCGAGGACGCTCGAGGCCGCGTCGACGAAGGTACGGATGAGCCCGTCGGGTCGGACCGCGAGGAGCGCGTAGCAGACGAGGGCTCCGATGACGGCTCCGGCGACCGCGGTGACGGCGGAGACCCAGAACGAGCTGGCGAAGGCCCCGAGGACCGCCGGCTCGCCGAGCGCCGTGAGGTTGTCGAGCGTGAACGCGCCGTCGCCGTCGAAGAAGCCGGTGGCGAGGGCGAGGAACGTCGGGACCGCGAGGAAGAGCAGAGTGTACAGCGCGAACGGCGTCAGGCCGAGGAGCGCCCAGCGCGGACGGCGGCGGGGGCGCGCCGCGGCGGGTTCGGCCGAGGCGTCCGATGCGTCGGTCGGCGGGAGCGAGACGGCGGGGCCGGCGTGTGCCGACCCCGCCTCACTCCGCCGGGTGGCGGAGGCACTCATCAGGAGATCGCTGCCGCCCACTTCTCGGCGAGCAGCGAGGTGGCCTGCTCGGTCTGCTCGGGCGTGAACTGCACGAGGTCGGCGGGCATCTCGCCCACGGCGTCGAGGGCCTTCTGGTCGACGGTGTCGGCCTCGACCATCGCGGCGAGGGTCGACGGGTACGCGCCGGCGGCGAGGTACAGGTTCTGCGCCTCGGGGCTGAAGATGAACTCCTGCCAGAGTCGCGCGGCCGCGGGGTGCGGGGCGTCCACGTTGATGGCCTGGTTGTAGTAGCTGCCGACGGCCGAACCCGGGAGGACGGTGGTCTTCCAGTTGCGCTGGCCCTCGTTCTCGGTCGCCGCGGCGAGGTTGTTGTAGCTCCAGTCGATCACGACGGGGGTCTCACCCGAGGCGATGGTCGCGGGGGTCGGGTCGAGGGGCAGGAAGTTGCCCGCCTGGTTGAGCTTCTGGAAGAAGTCGACACCGGGCTGGATGTCGTCGGCCGAACCACCGGACTGCAGGGCGGCAAGGTAGACGCCGGCTGCGGCGGCACCGGCCTGGGTCGGGTCGCCGTTCAGCGCGACCTTGCCCGCGAACTCGGAGCCGAGGAGGTCGTCGAGCGACTTCGGTGCCGGGACGGCGTCCGCGTCGTAACCGATGGAGACGAGGCCGGTGTAGTCGTAGACCCACAGGCCGGTCTTCTCCTTCGAGCCCTCCGGGATGTCGTCCCAGTTGGCGACCTGGTACGGCGCGAACTGGTCGAGGTTGTCGAGGGCGACGGCGGAGCCGAGGTCGAAGACGTCGGGAGCGGTGTCCTGGCCCTGCTGGTTCTTCGCGGCCGTGATCTCCTCGGCGCTCGAGACGTCGGGGTCGGCCGAGTTGACCGTGATGTCGTACTTGTCCTCGAACGCGGAGATGATCTTCCCGTAGTTCGCCCAGGTGTCGGGAAGGGCGATGACGTTCAGCTGGCCCTCGGCCTTCGCCGCCTCGACGAGCGCGTCCATCCCGCCGAAGTCCTCGGCGGAGGTCGCCTGCTTGGCGTCGACGTCGGAGCCGGCTCCGGTGTCCGCTCCGGCGGAGCATGCGGTGAGCGCGGTCGCTGCGAGCGCAACGATGGCGAGGGCGGTCATACGCCTGGTGTTCACGGTTCCTCCAGTGACGTCGGCGGCCGCCCGTGCTGTCGGGCCGTCGGATACCGCGTCCGTCGTCTGGAGGACAAGCTAGGGTCGCGACGTAGCGCGATCGGGGCCTGCCGGTGTCGCGCAGGTGAACAGTGCCCTTCGACAAGCTCAGGGACCGGGCCGGGGGGGCTGAGGGACCGCCCTTCGACAAGCTCAGGGACCGGGCGGGGCGTCAGCCGCGGAGGGCGACGGGGCCGGGGCTCCTGGCGAGGCGCTCCTCGAGACCGGACCGGACCTCCGGCCACTCCTCGGCGAGCACGGAGAACAGCGCGGTGGTCCGCCACGTGCCGTCGGCCCGCTGCTTGTCGCGGCGGATGAGCCCCTCGAACGTGGCCCCGAGGCGCAGGATCGCGGTCCGTGAGCGTTCATTGCGCTCGTCGGCCTGGATCTTCACCCGGCCGAAGCCCGCGTCGAAGGCGAGCCCGAGGAGCAGCAGCTTCGTCTCGGCGTTGACGGCGGTGCCCCAGACGCGCGGGTCGTACGCCGTCCAGCCGAGGTGGGCGGCCTCCCCCGGCTCGTCGAAGTCACCGAGCGTGGACGTGCCGACGAGGAGTCCGTCGTGCTCACCGCCGACGAGCCGGATGACGTAGGTGTTGCGCACGCCGGTCGTGAAGTAGCCGTCGGCGAAGGCGTCGAATTCGGCCTGCGTCGTCGGCAATCCCGCCGGCCCGCCGCCGTAGCCGCCGGCGAAGACCTCCGGGTGCGCGATCGCCGTGAACAGCTCCGGATAGTGCGCGCGGTCCAGCGGTTCGAGGCGGATGGTCCGGCCGTCGATGGGGCGGGGCTCAGGGCGTCGTGCGGTCACCGTTCCACCGTATCCGGTGACGGGCGTCGCGCGAGGACCGGTCTCGCGGTCAGGCGAGGATGAGGCAGGTGGGCGAACCGGCGTCGAGCGTCCCGAGGAGCGTCGTCGGGACCCCCGTGCGCTCGTCGAGCCGGAAGCTCGCGATGGAGTTCGACAGCTGGTTCGCGACGTGCAGGAAGCGACCCGACTCCCGGTGGTGGCGCGGCATCGTCCCGCCACACTCGACGTCGGCCACGGCCTCGACCCGCGAACCGTCGCCGGTGACCCGCAACGTGGCGATGCGGTCGCTCCCGCGGACGCCGACGTGCAGCTGCTCGCGCGAGGCGGCGAGACTGATCTCAGCACCCGTGTCCCCCTCGGACACGCCCTCCGAGGTGGCGACGGTCGCCGCGAGGATGTGCCAATGCCCGTCGGTGCCGTCGACACCGAGCGTGAAGACCTCGACCGAGTACTCGGTGATGACGTGGAGGTGGCCGCTCGGGTGGACGACGAGGTGTCGCGGACCCGTGCCGCGCGGGAACACGACGGTGTGGTCGAGCACCAACCGCGACCCACGGAGCTGCCAGATGCGGACCGTGTCGTGGCCGAGGTCGGTGGTCGCGATGCGGCCGTCCGGGAGGAGCGCTGAGGCGTGCGCCCGCGACGGTCGGGACGGCAGCGCCTCGCCGACAGCGGCCTCCAGCGCGAGGAGCGTGAGCGCGTCCTCGCCGGCGTCCGCGGACTCCGCCGCGAGCGCGGTGGGCGACGCCCAGGGGTCGACGGACGCCTCGCCGAGACGCGGGTCGCCTGCGAACGCCGCGTTCTCCGCGAGCGGCACCGTGACGACCCGACCGTCGCCGTAGCAACTCGCGATGAGGACGTCGGCACCGGTGACCGTCGCGACGTGGCACACCGAGTCGCCGGCTTCGATGGGTTTGCCGAACGGCGCGAGCCCGAACTCACCCGAGCGTTTGAACGCTTCGACGGCGCCGGTCGACTCGCTCGCCGCGTAGACGATCGGCAGCGTCGGGTGCAGGGTGAGGAAGGACGGCGACTGCGCCTCCGACGACTGCACGAGGCGGAGGGTGCCCGCCTCGTCCTGGCGCAGCAGGCTGATGCCGGCACCGGTGCCGTCGGCCTCCGAGGTGTAGGAACCGAGCAGGAGGTAGGGGTTGTCGTCGCTCACCCCCACAGTCTCCCACCTGCGCCGTCTGACATCGGCGCCCGCTCAGGAGATGCGGCGGGCGCGGACGCCGGCCGCGTACTCCTTCGGGGTCATGCCGATCGCCTCACGCACGATCCGGATGAGCGTCGCGCGGGTGATGCCGAGCGCGTTCGCGAGGGTGACCAACGAGAGGTCGGGGTCGTCGTCGAGGGTCGCCAGAGCGCGCCGGACCCGTGGGTCGAGCGCACCGGCGTCGCGCTGGGCACGCACCGCCGGGCGAGGCCTGACCTCACCGCTCGTGAGCTCCTCGACCGGTGGCAGCCCGGGCAGGGACGGCTGACTGGATTCGTCCACCATGGCGCGTTCGACCCTCGTCGTTCGCTGCTCGGGTCAGTCGACGAGGTCGTGACGCACGACGATCGCGTCGCGGCCGGGACCCACGCCGATCGCGGAGATGCGCGAACCGCTCATCGCCTCGAGCGCCAGCACGTAGTCCTGGGCGTTCTTCGGCAGGTCCTCGAAGCGGCGGACACCGGTGATGTCCTCCTGCCAGCCGGGGAACTCCTCGTAGATCGGGACGGCGTGGTGGAAGTCGGTCTGCGAGACCGGCACCTCGTCGACCCGGACGCCGTCGACCTCGTAGGCGACGCACACCGGGATGGTGGCGAGGTCGTCGAGGATGTCGAGCTTCGTCAGGACGAAGTCGGTGACACCGTTGATGCGCGCCGCGTACCGGGCGATCGGGGCGTCGTACCAGCCGACGCGACGCGGGCGGCCGGTCGTCGTGCCGAACTCGAAGCCCTTCGAGCGGAGGTAGTCGCCGGACTCGTCGAACAGCTCGGTCGGGAACGGGCCGGCGCCGACGCGGGTCGTGTAGGCCTTGACGATGCCGATGACGCGGTCGAGACGGTTCGGGGCGACACCGGAGCCGGTGGCCGCACCACCCGAGGTCGCGTTGGAGGAGGTGACGAAGGGGTAGGTGCCGTGGTCGACGTCGAGCATCGTGGCTTGGCCACCCTCGAAGAGGACGATCTTGCCATCGTCGAGCGCCTCGTTCAGCACGAGCGCGGTGTCGGCCACCATCGGGCGGAGTCGCTCGGCGTAGGCGAGGAGGTCGGCCACGATCTCGTCGACCGTGATGGCGCGGCGGTTGAAGACCTTGACCAGCAGGTGGTTCTTCTGGTCGAGGGCGCCCTCGACCTTCTGGCGCAGGATGTTCTCGTCGAAGAGGTCCTGGATGCGGATACCGACGCGGTTGATCTTGTCGGCGTAGGCCGGGCCGATGCCACGGCCGGTGGTGCCGATCTGGCGCTTGCCGAGGAAGCGCTCCGTCACCTTGTCGATGGTGCGGTGGTACTGGGTGATGACGTGCGCGTTGGCGCTCACGAGGAGGCGCGAGACGTCGATGCCGCGGGCCTGAAGTGCCTCGAGCTCGTGGAACAGCACCTCGATGTCGATGACGACACCGTTGGAGATGACGGGGACGACGCCGCTCGTCAGGATGCCGGACGGCAAGAGGTGGAGCGCGTACTTCTCGTCACCGATGACGACCGTGTGCCCCGCGTTGTTGCCGCCGTTGAACTTCACGACGTAGTCGATGCGGTCACCGAGCAGGTCGGTGGCCTTCCCCTTGCCTTCGTCGCCCCACTGGGCGCCGACGATCACGATTGCTGGCATCTGGATGCCGCCCCTTCCGGATTCTCGTGTGCCCGGCGGATCCGCTGGGGAACCTCGCCCTGACAGGCCGGACGCCCACCCTCTGCGGGCGGGCGTCTCGTGCACGCACCCCTCCATCGTACCGGAGGAGGCTCACGGGCACCGAGTCCCAGGCTGCGCTCGATACCATGAGGGGATGTTCAGGCCTCGGGCGGCCGTCCTGCCTGCCGATCGCCCTCGACGACCGTCCTCTCGACCGACCGAACGGAACCCATGACCTCCCTGCCGCGCCTCGTCGCCTTCGATCTCGACGACACCCTCGCCCCGTCGAAGTCCGCGCTCGACCCTCGCATGGCCGAACTGTTCGTCGCGCTCCTCGAACGCACCTCGGTGTGCATCATCTCGGGCGGCCAGATCGTGCAGTTCCAGAACCAGGTGCTCGACCGGCTCGGAGCGGCGTCGCCCGAGGCCCTCGGCCGACTGCACCTCATGCCCACCTGCGGCACCCGGTACGACCGCTTCGACGGCACCGCGTGGGTCACCGTCTACAAGCACGACCTCACCGACGATCAGAAGGCCCGCGCCATGGGCGCGCTCGAGACCGAGGCCAAGCGACTCGGTCTCTGGGCCGACGAGACCTGGGGCCCGATCCTCGAGGACCGCGGCTCGCAGATCACCTTCTCCGCCCTCGGGCAGGCCGCGCCGGTCGCCGAGAAGACCGCCTGGGACCCCGACGGCGCGAAGAAGGAGTCGCTGCGCGCCGCCGTGCAGGCGCTGCTTCCCGACCTCGAGGTCCGCTCCGGCGGCTCGACCTCCGTCGACATCACCATGGCGGGCGTCGACAAGGCGTTCGGCATGACACGGCTCGCCGAGCACACGGGCATCCCCCTGGAGGAGATGGTCTTCGTCGGCGACCGTCTCGACGAGGGCGGCAACGACTACCCGGTCCTCGCGCTCGGGGTGCCGTCGGTGGCCGTGCACGGCTGGCAGGACACCGCGGCCTACCTGGAGTCGCTCGGCCTGTAGGGCGTCGGTTCGACCCTTCGACAGGCTCAGGGACCGGGGATGGGGCTCAGGGACCGGGGACGCGGCCTGCCCCTCGACAGGCTCAGGAGCCGTGGAAGGGCTAGTCGGAGCCGAGGATGACGATCGCGGAGGTCGGCGGGGCCGCCGCCGCGACGAGGTACTCGATCTCCTCGGACGCGGTGGGGTCGGCCTCACGCAGGAAGGTGTCGAGACGCTCGACCTCTTCGGTCTCGCCGATCGCCTTCGCGGAGCGGCGGAGCGCGTAGAGCGAGCGCAGCACCCCGCGGTTCGGCGCGTGCGACCACGGGATCGGGCCCTGACCGCGCCAGCCCGCGGCACGGAGCGAGTCCAGGCCGCGGTGGTACCCGACCCGAGCGGCCGCGTAGCCGGGGATCGGCGACTGGGGGTCGTGGACCGCGTCGGCGAGGAGTGCCCAGCCGAGCGAGGAGCGGGGGTGGGCCGCGAGGAGGTCCGCCAGCGCCTCGATCGAACCGACGGCCGCGTGGAACTCGGCATCGGTGGCGCTGTCGTCCGGCAGCAGTGTCGGAGGGGTTGCCATCAGATTCTCACCGGTCATCGTTCAACCATAGCTCCGTTCCCATGCCCTGGCGTGGGAGGAAGCTGGCAGCCCTCGCTGAGAGCTCGCCGCATCCGCCGACATCGATATTGCACACCGCTGTGCAAGATAGTACGATCGCTGTCATGACCACCACCCAAGCGCCTGCGAGCGGATCGCGAGCCCCTCGTCGCGACGCCGCCGAGAACCGCGTCGCGCTGCTCGAAGCCGCCCGCCTGGCGCTCCGCAGCGACCCCGACGCCAGCCTCGAGACCATCGCGGCGGCCGCCGGCCTCACCCGCCGTTCGGTGTATGGACATTTCGCCACGCGTGACGAGCTCGTGAACGCCGTCGTCGTGGCGGGGGCCGAGCGCGTCGCCTCGTCGATCACGGCCGTCCAGGGCGACGACCCGCTCACCACCATCGCGCTCATCGGCGACGTCCTCTGGGCCCAGGTGGACCACGTCCGCATCATGGCGCCGCTCGCCGTCCGCGGGCCGCTCCGCGCCGTCACGGCGGCCGCCCTCGAACCCGTTCGGACCCTCCTCCTCCGCACCGTCGAGGCCGGTGTCGCGGACGGTTCCATCCGCCCCGACATCGACGCCGGCGTGCTCGCCCGACTCGTCGAGAGCACGGCCGTCGGGGTGCTCGAAGAGGCGACCCGGTCCGGCCTCTCGACGAGCGCCGGCCGCCGCCTCGTCATGCTCGCGACCCTCGGGGCGGTCGGCCTGTCGTGGCAGGACGCCACGGCGGTCGCCGACCGCGCCGACACCGAACACGCAGACACCCACCGCCACACCACCGGCACCGTTACGAACGAGGAGTCCTCCCATGCGCGTTGAACTCGACGGCGTCTCCAAGGGCAAGGGCGGCATCGTCCTCGAGCCGACCTCCCTCTCCTTCCGGACGGGCGAGGCGACCTTCGCCCGCGCCGAGACCGAGCAGCGGCCGACCGTTCTCGGCCTCATCGCCTCCGGCCGCATGAAGCCCGACACCGGGACCGTCCTCGTCGACGGAGCGACCGACCGCAAGACGATGCGACGCGTGATCGCGCTCATCGACGCCCCCGACGTCTCCGAACCGGCCAGCGGCGTCGCGGTCGCCGGCGTCGTCGCCGAGGAGCTCATGTTCGCCGGCCGGGCGAGCCACCCCTTCGCCGTCGCGCGGTTCCTCGAGTCGCTCGACCTCGCGCACCTCGCGAAGCAGCCGATCTCGACCGTCGCGCCGACCGACCGCGTGCGGCTCCTCACCGAGCTCGCCGTCCTCCGGGAGGACGTCACCGCGCTCGTCCTCGTCTCCCCCGACCGCCACGGCGGCGACCCGCTCGAGTGGTGGAACCTCGCCCGCAAACTCGCCGCCCGCGGGTACGGCGTCCTCGTGATCGCCGGTGACGCCTCGGCGACAGCCATCAACGCCACCGCCGACGCCCCGGTGTCCGAGAACGCCACGGACGAACTCGTCCCCCTCTTCCAGCAGGACTGGTCGTGACGCACACCGTGCACCACGACCGTCCAGCCCTCCCCTCATCCCGCACCACCCGTCCCCAGAAGGACCTCCTGTGAAGATCTTCGCGATGATCCGCGCCGAACTGTCCCGCCTGTGGGCCACGCCCATGTCGCGGCTCGCCCTCGTCGCCCTCATGTGCGTCCCGTTGCTCTACGGCGGCCTGTACCTCTGGGCGAACCAGGACCCGTACGCCAAGCTCGACCAGGTGCCCGTGGCGCTCGTCGTCGAGGACACCGGTGCGCCGGCGACCGACGACACCACCGGCGACGCGACCGGCGAGACGGAGAACTACGGCGACGACATCGCCGACCAGCTCATCGAGGACGGATCGTTCGCCTGGCACGAGGTCAGCGCGGCCGACGCCGCCCGGGGCGTGAACGACGGGACCTTCGACTTCAGCGTCACGATCCCCGCCGACTTCTCGACCTCACTCACCTCCGCATCGGGCGACGCCCCGCAGCAGGCGACGGTCCAGCTCACGACCAACGACGCCAACAGCTACCTCGCGACGACGATCGGCGAGCAGGCCGTCAAGCAGATCAAGGCGACCATCGTGCAGACGGTGAACCGCCAGGCCGCGGGCCGGTTCCTCATCGCGCTCGACACGATCAAGACGAAGCTCGTCGACGCCACCTCGGGCGCGACGCAGTTGGCCGACGGCGCCCAGCAGGCCTTCGACGGTGCCGGGACGGCCCAGGCCGGCGCGGCGACCCTCGCGTCCGGCACCGCGCAGATCGCCTCGGGGACGGCCAGCCTGCCCGCCCAGACCGACCAGCTGGCCTCGGGTGCCGAGCAGGTGGCGTCCGGGACCTCGACCCTCGCCGGCAAGGGCGACGAGGTCGGAGCAGCCGCCCAGCGGCTCGTCGACTCGATCCCCACGGCCCGCGCGCAGATCTCGCAGACCCTCGCGGAGAACGGCTTCACCCCCGAGCAGATCGCCCAGGTGCTGGCACTGCTCGACCCGGTGGCCGCTGACGCCACGACGGCGAACGAGCGCGTCCAGACCGTCGTGTCGCAGGTCGACCAGTTGAACAGCGGCGCCCAGCAGGTCGCGGGAGGTGCCCGGAAGCTGAGTGACGCGATGCCCGCGCTCGCCTCGGGGACACAGCAGGCCGCCGATGGTGCCGCATCGCTGCAGACCGGCCTCACGAGCCTGCAGACGGGGCTCGGCACCCTCCGTGACGGCATCGTCACCCTCCGCGACGGTCTGCAGTCGGGCGCGGACGCCATCCCCGCGACCACGGCGGACTCCCGCGAACTCCAGGCCAAGACGATCGCCGATCCGGTCAAGCTGACCAACTCCTCCGTGACGAGCGCGGGCACCTACGGAGCCGGACTCGCGCCGTTCTTCGTCAGCCTCGCCGCCTGGATCGGCATCTACGCGCTCTTCCTCATCGTCAAGCCGGTGTCTCGGCGCGCGATCACGGCGCTCCACAGCCCCATCAAGGTGACCGTCGCCGGTTGGCTCACGCCGGGCCTCCTCGGGACGATCCAGATGGTCGCGCTGTTCGGCATCCTCGCCGGCGCCCTGCACTTCGAGGTCCACAACCCGCTCGCGACCTACGGGATGATGGCGCTGGCGTCCCTCACCTTCGCGGCGATCATCCTGACGCTCAACGTGTGGTTCGGCAGTGTCGGGCAGTTCCTCGGCCTCGTGCTCATGGTCGCCCAGCTCGTCACCGCCGGCGGGACGTTCCCCTGGCAGACACTCCCGGCGCCGCTCGCAGCCCTGCATCACGTGCTCCCGATGTCCTACGCGGTCGACGGCATGCGCCAGTTGATGTACGGCGGACGGATGGACGCCGCCCTGCAGGACGCCGGGGTCCTGCTCGCCTGGCTGGCGATCGCGCTGAGCCTCTCGGCGATCGGCGTGACGCGGATGACGCACGCCAGGACGCTCCGCGACCTCCGGCCGAGCCTCATCGGCTAGGCACCGGTCGAGCGCGCAGGCGCCCGCGCAGGAGCGTCGTCCTCGGGTGGGACGACGCTCCGGCGCGTGCGGTACGCCTGCTGCGTGCGACGCCCATTCGGGTCGGGCATCGTTCGACGTCGGCGTCTGAGCGCCGCGTCGATCCGGGTTCGGGTCCGCCCGACAGCGTTGCACTCCCTTGAGTGATCGTGCGAACGCTCGTTCATGACGCGGAACGCGGCAGATTCTCTGGAACGTCGTCGAGCCACCGGACGGACCGGCCGTCGTCCGTGGCGGAGACCCTGCCGTCGTACCCCGGAAACACCGGAGGCCGTCGGGAGTGGGGGGACTCCCGGCGGCCACCGGTGCGACGGAACGGGCGTGTTCCGTCTGGAGCAGCTGAGCGACGTGGTTCGGGCCACGGCGACCGGCTGCGGGTGCAGCGCGCTGATCAGCTGGAGAGCAGCGACGCCTCCTCGCGCTGTTCGGCGAGCATCCGACGACGAGTCGCGAACGCGGCTCCGGCTCCCCAGATGAGGAGCGACGCGAACAACGCACCGGCCGGAGCGATGAGCTCGCCCGAGCCGGTCTGTGTCGCACTGATCGAGCTCGACGCCTCGTCGACCCGGGCGTCGGCCTGAGCCGGCGCGGCGACGCCGACGATGAGGGCGACCGCGAGGGCTGCCGGGACGGCGAGCGCGGCGATGCCACGGACCTTGGACGGGTGGGTTCCTCGTTCGGGCGAGGCTCCCAGGGCAGAACGGTGCGTCATCTTCGATTCATCCTTCGGGTGACCGCCGATTCGCACCGCACGGATTCGGGTCCGTGCGGTGGCCCTCGGTGGCTTCGGGTGCCGGAGGGATTCGGGTTCAGCGGTGGAGTGTTGCTCCGCTAGACAGTATGCCGGGCGGTGTCGGCACTTTGGGGGACCGCGGGGTCAATTGAGGGAATCTTGAGGTGTTCCTGAGGTAGGCGCAGCGCTGCCGTTGGAAACCACCCGCGGACGGGGGTCAACCCGATCAGGAGGCGTCGAAGGAGACGTGCTGCATGACCCAGGCGTGCATCGCGACGGCCGCCGCCGCGGAGGCGTTGATCGATCTCGTCGACCCGAACTGGGTGATCTCGAGCACGGCGTCGGCCGCGGCGAGCGCTTCCGGCGAGAGCCCCGGCCCCTCCTGTCCGAAGAGCAGGAGGCACCGCTCGGGGAGCCTGAACGTCTCGATCGGGACCGACCCCGGCACGTTGTCGATCGCGATGATCGGCAGCTCGGCCGCCGACGCCCAGGCGACGAGCGCCGCGACGTCGACGTGGTGCTCGACGTGCTGGTAGCGGTCGGTCACCATGGCTCCGCGTTTGTTCCAGCGACGGCGTCCGACGATGTGGACGGTGTCGGCGGCGAACGCGTTGGCGGTGCGCACGATCGACCCGATGTTCATGTCGTGCTGCCAGTTCTCGATGGCGACGTGGAACGGGTGGCGGTGGTCGTCGATGTCGGCGACGATGGCCTCCATCGACCAGTACCGGTAGCGGTCGACGACGTTCCGGGTGTCGCCGTCGCGGAGCAGCTCGGGGTCGTACCAGGGGTCGTCCGGCCACTCCCCCTGCCATGGACCGACGCCGGCCATCGGGCTCTCGGCCTGATCAGGGCCGACGACCGGGTCGACCGGGTGGAGCGGGGTCTCTGGCACCAGCCAACCCTACCCGCGCCGTGCCACACTGGAGGTCCGGGCCCGACGCCGCGCCACCCCCGCGGCGCAGCGCTCGCGTAGCCCGCACGGAGCACCTGGAGGAACGCATGTCACGACGCGACGAGGTCGAATGCTGGCTCACCGACATGGACGGCGTGCTCGTCCATGAGAACCACGCCCTCCCTGGTGCCGCAGCGCTCCTGCAGCAGTGGCAGGACCAGCGGACGCCCTTCCTGGTGCTCACCAACAACTCGATCTTCACCCCGCGCGACCTGAGCGCCCGACTGCGTGCCTCCGGGCTCGACGTGCCCGAGGAGTTCATCTGGACCTCCGCGCTCGCGACGGCCGCCTTCCTTGCCGAGCAGGAGCCGGGCGGTTCGGCGTTCGTCATCGGGGAGGCCGGGATCACCACGGCCATCCACGAGGCCGGCTTCACCATGACGGAGACGAACCCCGACTACGTGGTCGTCGGCGAGACCCGCAACTACTCGTTCGAGGCCATCACCAAGGCGATCCGCCTCATCGCCGGTGGCGCACGCTTCATCGTCACGAACCCCGACGCGACCGGACCGAGCAAGGACGGCCCGCTTCCGGCGACCGGCGCCATCGCGGCCCTCATCACGAAGGCCACCGGCATGGAGCCCTACGTCGTCGGCAAGCCGAACCCGATGATGTTCCGATCGGCGCTCAACAAGATCGGCGCCCACTCCGAGAACACCGGCATGATCGGCGACCGCATGGACACCGACATCGTCGCGGGCATCGAGGCCGGTCTCCACACGATCCTCGTGCTCACGGGCATCAGCGACGAGGCCGAGATCAACCGCTACCCGTTCCGTCCGAACGAGATCCTGAGCGGCGTCATCGACCTCGTGAAGACGGAGCCCGTCGAGGTCGAGATCTAGGCCCTCCCGCCACCACCAGCCACACCGATCCACTCCGCCCAGCCACGCACCGAGGACTTCCATGCGCGCCGTCGTCTACGACCAGTTCACCGCCGAGCCCGAGGTCCGCGACGTCGCGGATCCGGTGCCGTCCGACGCCGGCGTCGTGGTGCGGGTGGAGACCACGGGGCTCTGCCGGAGCGATGCGCACGGCTGGCTCGGGCACGATGACGGCATCGCCCTCCCCCACGTGCCCGGCCACGAACTCGTCGGGCACATCCACGCTGTCGGCCCCGCCGTCGAGCGGTTCCGCGTGGGCGACCGCGTCACGGTGCCCTTCGTGTGCGCGTGCGGACGCTGCGCCCAGTGCCTCGCCGGGAACGGGCAGGTCTGCCCGAACCAGACCCAGCCGGGCTTCACCCACTGGGGGTCCTACGCGGAGCTCGTCGCCCTGCACGACGCCGACGTGAACCTCATCCCGGTGCCCGAGTCCCTCGACGCCGGCGCCGCCGCCCTCCTCGGGTGCCGCTTCGCGACGGCCTTCCGCGGGCTCGTCCACCGCGCCGGGCTCCGCAGCGGGGAGCGCCTGCTCGTCGTCGGCTGCGGCGGCGTGGGGCTGAGCGCGGCCATGATCGGCGTCGCGCTCGGGGCCGAGGTCATCGCCGTCGACATCGACGCCTCTGCCCTGGCGCGTGCGGCGTCGATCGGCGTCACGCACACGATCGACTCCAGCGGGCTCGACGAGGCCGCCGTCCTCGCTCGCATCGCCGAAGCCGCGCCGGCGGGCGTGCAGGTGTCGGTCGAAGCCCTCGGGCGCGAGTCCACGATGCGCCTCAGCCTCCTCGCGCTGGCTCCGATGGGCCGTCAGGTCCAGATCGGGCTGTTCTCGAGCGAACCGACCCTCCCGCTGCCGCGCATCATCTCGCAGGAGCTGTCGCTCCACGGCAGCCACGGCATGCCGGCGTCCGACTACTCGGAGCTGCTCGACCTCGTCGCGAGCGGCGCGCTGCGCCCGCAGGACCTCATCGAACACCGCATCGGCCTCGACGAGGCACCGGCAGCACTCGCCGCCCTGGCGTCCGGCGACCGCTCGACGGGCGTGACCGTCATCGACGTCGCCTGACCCGCGTCGGCGTCAGGTGCGTCGTCAGACGGTGTCCGGGGCTCCGGCCGTCGACCACCCTGCGGACACGCTCGGCATCGTGGCGTCGGCAGCCGCACCGGCCGCGTTCGCGGCACCGACGAGCGTTCCGAAGTAGAACGCGAGCAGGAGCAGGACCGCTGCACCCAGGCCGACGACCGCCCAGAGCAGCGCCTTCGGGATGCCCTGATCCGCGTGCTCTCCGCGGTATTCGGGGAGATCGCGATCGGGAGCGGACTGCGTGGCCTGAGGCGGCAAGGTGGCGCCGACGATACCCGCAGCCGCGGCCGGGGTCGTGAGCGCGCTCGCGCCGTCGAGTTCCGGGAACGCGACCGTCTCGCCGGGGAGCGCGGCCGGGGCCGTCTGCGGTACGTTCGCGACCGGTCCCTGCGAGGGGACGGCCGCGGCGTGTGCGCCGAAGACGGAGACCGAGGCGGGGATCACGGGTGTGGGCGCGGTGTTCGAGGCGACATCGGGCTCGGCCACCGGGGAGGTGTCCGCCGCGTTGTCGTCGTCTCCGGCAGCGTGGGCCCCGGTTCGTCGTGACCCGCCGGTGTCGTCGTCGGCGTCCTTGCCGTCGACATCGGTACCGTCGGCGGCGACGAGGCCCGGGATGGGGGCGAGCGGGAGATCAGGGTCGGCGATCGCGTCGGCCTGGAGCGACCACCCACCCTCGGCGGCGAAGGCGTCGGCGAGCGACCGTGCCGAGGCCGCCTCCGCCGTGGCGGTGGCGTCCGGCTGATCGGACGGTTCGGACGTGGCCGTGTCGTCGGCCTGCTCGGTGTCGGCGGGCGGCGTGGCAGCCGGCTCGCCGTCGGTCGCGGCGCCATCCGCCGAGACGATCGGGACCGCATCCGTGTCGGGTCCGAGGTCGAACAGCGACTCGAGCCGCAGCTCCTCGCTGACCGGCTCGGGCTCGCCGACCGGTTCAACGTCGATCGAGCCCTCGTCGGCGAGTGGGGCGTCCGACGCGGCGGCATCCTCGGTGGGATCGGTCGCACCGTCGGCGACTGCGCCGTCCGGCACGAACGACGGAAGCGGGGTGACGCCCGCTGCAGCGAGTGGGACGGCGTCGAACTCGACGATCTCCTCGTCGAACTCGTCGTCGAGCTCCTCCGGGTCGACGGCGAACGCCGGGGTCTCGGGAGCAGGAGCATCGGTGACGGGGGTCGGTGCCGTCTCGGGAGCGGAGTCGGCGTCGAGGTCGGCCGAGGTCTCCGTGTCGTCGGTGTCGGTGTCGTCGCCCGAGCCGAGCCCGGAAGCGACGCCCGCAGCGGTTGCGGCCCCTGCGGCGGCGAGGCCTCCGGCCGCGACGGCTGCGTCGAACCCGCCGAGCGACAGCGTCGGGAAGAGGTCGACCGTGTCGTTCGCGGCGGGGACGATCGGTGCGGCGTCCGGCGCGGAGCTGTCGGTCTCGGTCGCGTCGTCGGTCCAGCTGGCGAACTCGTCACCGGGTCCGTCGACGAGCGGGCGACCGAGCGTGACGGCGGCGAGGCCCGGAGCGAAGGGCTGGACGTCGCCGGCGATGAACGCGGCATCGGGCACCTCGCCCTCGAGCGCGAGCTCCGAAGGGGACTCCGCACTCACTGCTGACGACTCGGCGCCCTCCCACTCCACCGGCGGGACCGGGATGGGCTGGGTCGTGGGAGCCGCGTGCACGAGCGGGTCGAGGGCGTCGTTCGGCGCGAGGTCCCACACGAAGGGCGCGGTGCCGAAGGGGCTGACCGTGGGTTCGGGTTGCACGCCGTCGAGGGAGATGAGCTCCGTGATGGAACGCTCGGCCTTCGGAGTCGGCGGGCCGAAGGCTGGTGGGACGTCGGCGGCGCCCGTCGCGTCGTCGTCGACCGGTGTGTCGTCACGGCCGACCTCGGCGTCGGTGTCGGGTGTCGGCGCCGGAGGAACGGCTGCTGCTGCGGCTGCGGCACCCGCCAGGGCCGAGAAGCCCGGACCGCCGAGGCTGTCGAACGGCCGCGTCTCATCGAGCGGCTCGGCATCGTCGTCGGGGACCGTCTCGGGCCACGGGACGTCGGCTGGTGAGGTCGGCTCCGCTGCGCTCGTGGGCGACGCCGCTGCGACCGTGTCCCAGCGGAACGGTGCCGCGGGGGTGATCGGTTCGGAGGCGACGATGCCGTCGGATGCGGGCTCGGGGTCCGAGTCGGTGGTCGGCTCGACCGGCTCGCTCGCGGACGGGGACGTCGCCTCATCGGTGGCGGCGACGGCGACGGACTCGTCCGCGGTGTCGAGCTGCTGGGGCGCCTCGTCGACCGGCTCAGCGTGCGGTTCCTCGGACGCCTGCTCCTCCGGTGCCGCCGGCGCGGCGCCGAACGTCGCACCGAACGGTTCCGTCAACCAGGCCAGCGGATCCGTGCGCGGCGCGGAGGCCTCGGCAGTCGCCGGCTCGGCGGTCCAGACGTCGTCGGTAGCTGCTTCGCCGTCCGGGGCTTCGTCGAGTCCTGAGTCGGCGGGCGCCGAAGCATCGATCGTCGTGTCACGGACCTCGACGGTCTCGCCACCGAGGACGTCGTCGCCGAACGTCTCGGAGAGACTCCAGGAGCCCTCCGGGAGATCGTCGTCCAGCTCGGTTTCGGGCGTCGTCGCGGAGCCTGACGGCACATCGTGGTCCGCGGCGGGCGGCGTCGGCGTCGGCGGCGGGGCGGTGGGCGGCAGCGGTGCGGCGGGCGTGCCGCCGGCGGGCGTCGAGGTGGAGGTCGTCGCGGCGGTCTCCTCCGCTTCGACCGCGGCCCAGGCCGCCGGGTCGTCGGCTGCGAGTGCTCGGGCCGTGGGCAGGACGGCCGTCGAGACATCCTCCGCGGCCACTGGATCGGCGTCGGTGTCGTCGCTGCCGCCGAGGCTCCAGGGCTCGTCGTCGACCGGTGGCAGGATGACCGGGTTCGTGGGCGCGGGCCGGAAGGTGCCTGCGGGCGCGTGCTGGAGGACGGAGTCGGTGTCGACCGTCAGCTCGTTGCGGGCGGGCGGGACAGGCGATGCCGGGGCAGGGGTCGGCGGGACGACCGGGAGTTCGAGGGCGTTCGGGTGACGCAGACCCTCCGACCGGACGGGAGCAGCCTCAGGCATCGGGTCGGCCGGGGCTGCAGGCGTGGCGGGTGGGACGGGCTCCGCGCTGGGTGCATCCGGCGTCGGCGGCGCCGAGACCGGTGTGGTGTCGTCGGCCGGGTTCGGCACCTGGCTCTGCCACCAGGCGAGGAGTTCGGCCTCGCTCGCGAACTCGCCGGGAGCGGTGGCCGGGGCGGCGGGGGTCGGCTCGGCGGCAGCGGGCGTCTGCTCGACGGGAGCGGGGGTCTGTTCGACGGGAGCGGGCAGCGGCTCGACCGGAGCCCGCGTCGGCTCAGCGGCCGTCGGGGTCGCGGGCGCATCCGGCACGGACGGTGCGGACCACTGGGGCTCTGCCGGAACCGGCGCGGGCACCGGCGAAGCAGCGGCGTCGCCGACGATCGGCAGGACGCGCGTCCGGTCGTCGTCGTCGACGGGCGACGGAGCGACGGCAGCAGACGGCTGCTCGTCGATCGCGTCGGTGGCGGGCTGCGTCTCGATCGCCTCCGTGTCGTCGGCGTCGAGCTGCGAGAGCAGCCAGTCGGTTCCGTCCGCGGGTTCGTCCGGCAGCCCGGCCCCGCCGCGTCCGGTTCCGTCGCCGGACATCAGACGAGTCCCAGGTCTTCCAGGCCGATCGCGGCAAGGTACTGGTAGCCCGCGGCCTCGATGATCTCGCGGGCGCCGGTCGCGCGGTCGACGACGACGGCGACGGCGACCACCTCGGCTCCGACCTTCTCGAGCGCTTCGGCCGCCTTGAGCGGTGACCCACCGGTGGTCGAGGTGTCCTCCAGCACGATCACGCGCTTGCCCTGGAGGTCGGGGCCCTCGACCTGCTTGCCGCGACCGTGGTCCTTCGGCTCCTTGCGGACGACGAACGCGTCGTACGTGAGTCCGCGCGCGGCACCCTGGTGCAGGATCGCGGCGGCGACCGGGTCGGCGCCCATGGTGAGGCCACCGACCGCGAAGACGTCGGGGACGTCGGCGATGAGGTCGATCATGACCTGCCCGATGAGGGGCGCGACGCGGTGGTCGAGACTCACCTTGCGGAGGTCGACGTAGTACGTCGCCTTCTTGCCGCTCGTCAGGGTGAAGTCACCGTGGAACACGGCTTCCGCCGAGATGTGGTCAATGAGCTGAGCTCGTGCGTCCGTCACGTCGACGAGTCTACAAGCTGTGACCCCCATCGCCGCAGTCGCCCGGATGGGGGCGTTCCGCGTCACCGAGGCAGGAGAGCCCCGGCGTGTCGGGCACGACTCGCCGGGGCTCGGGACGCGACGCCGCCACCGGTCTGCGTCGGGGCGGCTGCGTCCGGGGGTCAACGCGCGGTGCCGGAGCCCGGGTCCTCGGGACGGTCGGCTGCGAGCAGCTCAGCCTCGGTCGCGCCGCCGTAGCCTTCGGTCTCCGGGTCGCCGTGCAGGCCGCCCGAGACCGCGTACTCCTCCTCGGGCGACATGACGAGCCGGTGGCGACCCCAGACCGCGAAGGCGACCAGCATGACGACGTACACGACGACGATCGCGATGATCGCCGGGAGGAACGTCGGGTTGAGCAGGAAGCCGACGAAGATGAGCGCGGCGATGACGGCCGCGATGACCGCCCCCGGCACACCCCACGGGCTGCGGTAAGGCCGCTTGGCGTTCGGGAACTTCTTCCGCAGCAGCAGGAACGCGATCATCTGCATGAGGTACGCGAGCACCGCACCCCAGACCGCGATGTTCAGCACGATCGCCCCGGCGACGCCGCCTGATCCGCCGGCCGCGTCGACGATGAGCAACGCGATGAACCCGATGATCGCCCCGGCCACGAGGGCCACCCACGGCGTCTGCCGCTTGCCGGTGAGGGAGAGGAACCGCGGGTAGTACCCGGCGCGGGACAGCGAGTACATGTTGCGACCGTAGGCGAACATGATGCCCTGCAGCGAGGCGAGGAGCCCGATGAGGGCGAAGAGGGCGAGGACCGCCGCCGCACCGTCACCGACGATGGCCCGGAAGCCGTCGAGCAGAGGCTCTCCCGCCGTCCCCGTCGCTTCCGCACCGATCACACCGGTGTTGAGGAACAGGACGAGCAGACCGGTGACGATCAGGGTTCCACGAGCCCAGAACCCGGCCTTCGGGATGTCGCGCACCGGGTTGTGGGACTCCTCCGCCGCGAGCGGCAGCTCCTCGATGCCGAGGAAGAACCACATCGCGAAGGGCAGGGCGAACAGGATCGGGAGGACGCCGTGCGGCAGGAACTCGGTCTGGCCCGCGTCGGGGGCGATGTCGAACAGGTTGGCCCAGGCGAACTGGCCGGAGAAGATCGCCATCGCGGAGAAGACGAGCAGGATGCCGATGGAGATGATCGAGACGACGATCGCGAAGCGGAAGGAGATGCTCGCTCCCGCGGAGTTCAGCGCGATGAACGCGACGTACAGGATCGCCCACCACACGGGCGACGGCATGGAGAAGCCGAGCAGCTCGCTCGTGATGGCGTCGGCGTAGGAGGCCGAGAAGTACACGATCACGGCCGTGGTCGCGACGTACTCGATGGTCTCCGCGAGGCCGGTCACGAACCCGCCGAGTGGTCCCATCGCCGCTCTCGCGAAGGAGTAGGCCCCGCCGGTGTGCGGCATCGCCGCGGCCATCTCCCCGATCGAGAAGATCATGCCGTAGTACATCGCGACGAGGATGACGAAGGCGATGAGCATGCCGCCGAACCCGGCGAAGTCGATGCCGAAGTTCCAGCCGGAGAAGTCGCCGGAGATGACCGCCGCGACGGCGAGACCCCAGAGGCCCCACACCCCGGCGGACCGCTTCAGGCTGCGTTTCTCGAAGTACCCCTCGCCGGCCGCGGTGTAGGTCACCCCGGAGATCTTGCGCGTGTCGTCAGCCATCGATGCGTCCTGTCGCTCGGGTTGCGCGCTCGTCGGGCTCGCACAACGTCCTCAGATTCGGTTGGCCCGACTCTAGGACCTGCAATGGTCGCGTGTACATACCTTTGTGAGGAAACCCGTCTCACAATTGCTTCGATCCGGTGGAGGTGCTGTGATGTAATGGTCGAGTTCGCGACCTTTCAGTTCTCCATCGAGGCAGAACGCCGACGACGGGTCCCCCGGATCAACGAGGAGCTGCCATGCACCCACGCTCAGGAAACCTGACGCTCGAGGAGCTCACGACGGCCGTCGCCGCACGCGAGATCGACACCGTGATCCTCGCGTTCACCGACATGCAGGGCCGACTCGTCGGCAAGCGCGTCTCGGCCCGCCTCTTCGTCGAGGACGTCGCCGAGCACGGGGCGGAGTGCTGCAACTACCTGCTCGCGGTCGACGTCGAGATGAACACGGTCGACGGCTACGCGATGTCGAGTTGGGAACGCGGCTACGGCGACATGGCGATGATCCCCGACTTCTCGACCCTTCGCCGCGTGCCCTGGCTGCCGGGCACGGCCCTCGTCACCGCCGACCTCCAGTGGCTCGACGACGCCCCGGTGGTCGCTTCGCCCCGTCAGATCCTCATCGCCCAGCTCGAACGGCTCGCCGAACGCGGCCTCGTCCCGTTCGTCGGCACGGAGCTCGAGTTCCTCGTCTTCGACGACACCTTCCGGGAGGCTTGGGCGAAGGACTACACGAAGCTGACCCCCGCCACCGACTACAACATCGACTACGCGATCCTCGCGTCGACCCGCATGGAACCGTTGCTGCGCGACATCCGCAACGCCATGGACGGCGCCGGCATGTACTGCGAGGGCGTCAAGGGCGAGTGCAACCTCGGGCAGCAGGAGATCGCGTTCCGCTACGACCACGCCCTCGTCACCTGCGACAACCACTCGATCTACAAGAACGGGGCGAAGGAGATCGCCGACGCCCACGGCAAGAGCCTCACGTTCATGGCGAAGTTCGACGAACGCGAGGGCAACAGCTGCCACATCCACATCAGCCTCCGCGGCGAGGACGGTTCGGCCGTGTTCGCGGACCCCGACGCGCCCGACGGCATGTCGAAGCTCTTCCGGCACTTCCTGGCCGGGCAGCTCGCCGCGATGCGCGAGCTGACGATGTTCTTCGCCCCGAACATCAACTCCTACAAGCGCTACGTCGACGGCAGCTTCGCCCCGACGGCCGTCGCCTGGGGGCACGACAACCGCACCTGTTCACTCCGGGTCGTCGGCCGGGGGCTCGGCATGCGCGTCGAGAACCGGGTGCCGGGCGGCGACGTCAACCAGTACCTCGCCGTCGCCGCGCTCATCGCAGCCGGACTGCACGGCATCGAGAACGAACTGGAGCTCGAGGATCCGACCAGCGGCAACGCCTACACGGGCGGTGCGCCCCGTGTCCCGACGTCGCTCCGGGAGGCGGCCGAGCTCTTCTCGCAGTCGACGATCGCCCGCGAGGCCTTCGGTGACGAGGTCGTCGACCACTACCTGAACTTCGCGAAGGTGGAACTCGCCGCCTTCGACGCCGCGGTGACGGACTGGGAGCGGGTGCGCGGCTTTGAACGCCTCTGACCCGAACGTCCCAGCGACAGACCCGCCCGTCTCGAGCGCTCCGCTCATCGGCATCACGACCTACCTCGAACAGGCCCAGACCGGGGTGTGGGACGTCCCGGCGTCCTTCCTGCCGAAGGTGTACCTCGACGCAGTGACGGATGCGGGCGGGATCGCGGTCCTCCTCCCACCCCAGCCGGTCACCCGAGCGGTGGCCGCGTCCGTGCTCGCCCGCCTCGACGGCCTCATCGTCTCGGGTGGCGCCGACGTCGACCCCGGCCTGTACGGGCAGGTCGCCCACCCGCGCACGGGTCGGCCACGGACCGACCGGGACGCCTGGGAGGAGGCGCTGCTCACGGCGGCGATCGACGCCGAGCTGCCGTTCCTCGGCATCTGTCGTGGCGCGCAACTGCTGAACGTCGCGCTCGGAGGGACGCTGGTCCAGCACCTCCCCGACCTCGTCGGCGACGACTCCTTCCAGCCCGGCGAGGGCGTCTTCGGGCCGAAGACCGTGGCGATCGATGCCGACTCGCGACTGGCCGCGCTGCTCCGGCAGGACGACGACGAGCTCGACGTGCACGTCTACCACCACCAGTCGATCGACCGCGTCGCCGACGGACTCGTCGTCACCGCCCGCACCGAGGAGGGCGTCATCGAGGCGGTCGAGCTGCCGACGGTCCCCTTCGGTCTCGCCGTGCAGTGGCACCCCGAGGAGGAGACGGCCGACCGGCGTCTCTTCGCCGGGCTCGTGGACGCCGCGCGTCGACACCGCGACGCCGGGACCACCGCAGGACGCAGCACCAGCACCACACCCGGCACCGAGAGCAGGAGCACCGCACCGTGAGCTACACGATCCTCAATCCGGCGAACGAGCACGTCGTCACGACCGTCGAGCACCTCGACCTCGCCGAGACGGACGCCGCCATCGCCCGCGCCGCCGTCGCCCAGCGATCCTGGGCAGCCGTCAGCCCCGCCGACCGCGCCCAGGCGCTCCGCCGTTTCGCCGCATCGGTCGACGCCGACCGCGAGCACCTCGCGAGCCTCGAGGTCGTCAACTCGGGCCACCCCATCACCCAGGCGCGGTGGGAGGCCGGTCACGTCCGCGACGTCCTCGAGTACTACTCCGCGTCACCCGAACGGCTCTTCGGTCAGCAGATCCCCGTCGCAGGGGGCATCGACCTCACCTTCCACGAACCGCTCGGCGTCGTCGGCATCATCACCCCGTGGAACTTCCCGATGACGATCGCCGCCTGGGGCTTCGCGCCGGCGCTCGCGGCGGGGAACGCCGTGGTCCTGAAGCCCGCGGAGTGGACGCCACTGACGAGCATCCGCCTCGGGGAACTCGCCCTCGAGTCCGGCCTGCCCGAGGGACTGTTCCAGGTGTTGCCGGGCCGCGGATCGGTCGTCGGCGAGCGCTTCGTCACGAGCGAGACCGTCCGGAAGGTGGTCTTCACCGGATCGACCGCCGTCGGCAAGCGCATCATGGCCGGCGCGGCCGAGCAGGTGAAGCGGGTCACCCTCGAACTCGGCGGCAAGAGCGCCAACATCGTGTTCGCGGACGCCGACCTCGAACGCGCGGCCGCCGCCGCCCCCTACGGCGTCTTCGAGAACGCGGGCCAGGACTGCTGCGCCCGGAGCCGGATCCTCGTGCAGCGGAGCGTGTACGAGCGGTTCATGGAGCTGTTGGAGCCGGCTGTGCAGGGTGTGGTCGTCGGCGATCCGAACGACGAGGCCACT
Source organism: Plantibacter sp. CFBP 8798 (assembly GCF_014841195.1). Taxonomy (NCBI): domain Bacteria; kingdom Bacillati; phylum Actinomycetota; class Actinomycetes; order Micrococcales; family Microbacteriaceae; genus Plantibacter; species Plantibacter sp. CFBP 8798. The sequence continues at coordinate 993,445 of NZ_JACYTS010000001.1, read as the reverse complement.
GAGATGGGGCCGCTCGTCTCCGCTCCGCATCTGGCCGCCGTGCGCTCGTACGTGCCCGAGGGTGCGCCGGTCGCCTTCACCGGGAGCACCCCGGACGGCCCGGGGTACTGGTTCGCGCCGACCGTGCTGACGCCCGGCCGCGACGACCGCACCGTCCGGGAGGAGATCTTCGGTCCCGTCGTCGCCGTGCTGCCCTTCGAGGACGAGGCCGACGCCCTCACCCTCGCGAACGACACGGAGTACGGCCTCTCCGGCTCGATCTGGACCCGTGACATCGGCCGTGCGATGCGGGCCGCTCGAGCGGTGGAGTCGGGCAACCTGTCCGTCAACTCCCACTCCTCCGTCCGCTACTCGACCCCCTTCGGCGGGTTCAAGCAGTCGGGTCTCGGGCGCGAGCTCGGTCCCGACGCCCCGCTCGCCTTCACCGAGACGAAGAACGTCTTCCTCGCCGTCGACTGAACGACCCGCACCACCCCGGTCCCTGAGCTTGTCGAAGGGCGGGGCAGAGAGAAAGAGCACCACATGACCATCACCCCCATCGACCTCACCCAGCGGCTCGCCGGGAAGGTCGCCGTGATCACCGGCGGCGCGAGCGGCATCGGCCTCGCCACCGCGAAGCGCTTCGCCGCGGAGGGCGCGACCGTCGTCATCGGCGACCTCGACCCCACGACCGGCCAGGCGGCGGCCGAGCTCGTCGGTGGGCTCTTCGTCCAGGTCGACGTGACCGACCAGGCGCAGGTCGACCACCTGTTCGACACCGCGGCCGAGACCTACGGCTCGGTCGACATCGCCTTCAACAACGCCGGCATCTCCCCGCCCGACGACGACTCGATCGAGACGACCGAGCTCCCGGCCTGGGAGCGCGTGCAGGACGTGAACCTCAAGTCGGTCTACCTGTGCTCGCGCGCCGCCATCCGCCACATGGTGCGGCAGGGGAAGGGCTCGATCATCAACACGGCGTCGTTCGTCGCCGTCCTCGGCTCGGCCACCTCGCAGATCTCGTACACGGCGTCCAAGGGCGGAGTGCTCGCGATGAGCCGCGAGCTCGGCGTGCAGTTCGCGCGGCAGGGCATCCGCGTCAACGCCCTCTGCCCGGGTCCCGTCAACACCGCGCTGCTGCAGGAGCTCTTCGCGAAGGATCCGGTGCGCGCGCAGCGGCGACTCGTGCACATCCCCCTCGGTCGGTTCGCGGAGCCCGAGGAGTTGGCCGCCTCCGTCGCCTTCCTCGCGAGCGACGACTCGTCCTTCATCACCGGGTCGACGTTCCTCGTCGACGGCGGCATCTCCTCCGCCTACGTGACACCGGAATGAGCTGACGACATGCCCGGGCGGGGGACGCGACCCCGGGGAAATAGACTGATCCGATGAGCGAGACGCGGAAGGGCGACGAGGCGACCGAGGTGCTCAGCGCCGAGCTCCTCCTGCGTCCGGGCCGCGCCGGGAACGCCTTCGAGGAGACTGTCCAGCGGCTCCTGCAGTCCATCCGCCTCGGGCTCATCGAGCCGGGCGGTCGTCTGCCTGCCGAGCGCGAACTCGCGACGATGCAGGGGGTCAGCCGCGACACCGTGCGGGATGCGATCGCCGCACTCACCGAGGCCGGTTACCTGACCTCGCGGCGCGGGCGCTACGGCGGGACGTTCGTCATGGACGAGTTGCCCGACGACGAAGCGATCAACGGGACCGACTCCCCCGAGGTCGGCAGGGTCACGATCTCGGCGGCGGAGATCGAGGACACGCTCACGCTCCGCAGCATCCTCGAGGTCGGTGCGGCGCGCGAAGCGGCGCAGTGCAAGCTCTCCGGCGCCGACCGCGAACGCCTGTGGCAGGCGCTCGGAGACTGCCGGGACGCGGCGCCCGCCGACTACCGCCGCCACGACTCCCGCCTCCACCTGCTCATCGCGGAGCTCGTGGGTGCCCCCAGCCTCCTGCCACTCGTCGCCGAGTCGCGCATGCGGGTCAACGAACTCCTCAACGGCATCCCGCTGCTGGCCGTGAACATCGCGCACTCCGACGAGCAGCACGAGCGCATCGTCAAGGCGATCCTGCGCGGTCACCCCGAGGAGGCGGCGCAGGCGATGGCCGAGCACGTCGCCGGCTCCGAGGCGCTCCTGCGCGGCTTCCTCGCCTGAGCGCCTGTCGCCGCGCGGACATGGAACGACCTCCCGGCGACGAGTCGCAAGGAGGTCGGATGCGCCGGCCGGGCCGGCGGGTGCGAGGTCCTAGAAGGACTTCGGGTAGGTGCGGGCCGGGATGGCACGGTAGCCGTCGCGCTTGACGACGACGACCGATCCGACGGCTGCACTCGCAGCGAGGAGGGCGATGATGCCGAGATAGATGGTCATGGTTCAATGAAACGCCTGTCAGCCGTGAAGGACAAGCGGACAATACTGACGTCACTCGGTAGCATCGCTACATGGACGTCCGCCGACTCGACCTGCTTCGCGAACTCGCCGAGCGCGGCACCGTGCACGCCGTCGCCGAAGCCACGCATCGCACGCCGTCCGCGGTCTCCCAACAGCTCAAGGTCCTCGAGCGCGAGGCCGGCCTGCCGCTCACCGAACGGCGTGGTCGCGGCCTCGTCCTCACCGACGCCGGCCGGGCACTCGCGGCCAGCGCCACGGACGTCGCCGTCGCGATCGAACGGGCGACGAGCGTGTGGGACGAGTACCGCAACCGTCCGATCGGCACCGTCACGGTCGCGACCTTCCCCACCTTCGGGCAGATGGTCGTACCCGCCGTGCTCCGCACGCTCGAAGCGGTACCCGGCCTACGGGTCGTCGTGAGCGACCGAGACCCCGACCTCGAGGACTTCCCCGACCTGGCGGCCGACTTCGACATCGTCATCGCGCAGGCGATCAGCGGCGAGCGCAACTGGGTCCGTCGCGGTCTCCGCATCACGCAGCTGCTCTCCGAGCCGCTCGACGTCGTGCTGCCGGTCGGGCATCGCCTCAGTGGCCAGACCGTCCTGACCCCGGCGGACCTCGCGGACGAGTCCTGGATCGGCGTGCCGGTCGGCTATCCGCTCGACCGCCTGCTCCGCAGCATCGAGGCCGAATCGGGCGGCGAGCTCCGAGTGGTGCAGCGGGTGAGCGACAACCGCATCGCGGAGGCGATGGTCGCGGCCGGCCTCGGTATCGGCCTCCTCCCGCGATACACGGCCAGCGGGCCGGAGCGCGGCATCGTCCTCCGTCCGCTCGCGGGGCTCGACGCGACGCGTCGGATCGTCGCGCTGTCGCGTCCCGACCGCGCCGAACGGCTGGCGGTGCGGACCGTCCTCGACGCGATCCGCGTGGAGGCGCAGTCGGTCGCCGCTTCGCACACCGCGCCGGAGCCCGAGGAACTCACCACGCCCCGCTGGGTGTGAGCGGGACCGTTCTCAGGAGTCCGTCGGTGCGCCGGTGGCGGCGGCGACGGACACACCGCAAGCGTCCTGAGAACGGTCCCGCGGGGACGGTCAGCCCTCGGCCCGACCGGCGCCGCTGCGCTCCCGGCGGTACCGCTGCACGCCGCGCCAGACCGCGACGCCGACGGCGATCACGACGCCTGCGATGACCACCTTCTGCAGGATGCCCGCGTACTCCTCGACGATGTGCCACTGCTCGCCCAGGAAGAACCCGGCGAGCACGAAGATGGTGTTCCAGATGGCGCTGCCCGCGAAGGTGAGCAGGGTGAACCGCAGGACCGGCATGCGTTCGACGCCGGCGGGGACCGAGATGAGGCTCCGGAAGATCGGGAGCATCCGCCCGAAGAACACCGCCTTCGAGCCGTGCTTCTGGAACCAGGCCTCGACGCGGTCGACGTCCTCGACGTGGACGAGCGGGACCCGCTCAGCGAGGCGGCGCATGCGGTCACGTCCGAGGACGGCGCCGATCGCGTAGAGGGCCAGCGCGCCGATCACGGAACCGGCCGTCGTCCAGATGAGGACCTCGACGAGACCGAGCTTGCCCTGACTGGCGGCGAATCCGGCGAGCGGCAGGATGATCTCGCTCGGCAACGGCGGGAAGAGGTTCTCGAGGGCGATGGCGAGCCCGGCTCCCGGACCACCCAACCTCTCCATGAGGTCGACCGCCCAGTCGGCGACCCCTCCGAGGGCACTGTCCCCTCCGGTCGAGGCTGCGGACAGGCTGAACGTGGCGGCGGTGGACGTCGTCATACCCTCGACGCTACGCGACACCCGCTCGCCATCCCTGGGAACCTCCGCTCAATCCCCCACCCGTCGGCTCCACCGAACCGGTCCTTTCTCAGGACCTCTCCGGCGTGGCGACCCTCCCCCGGGGCGACACGCCGGAGGTCTCCTGAGAAAGGAAACCGATAGCGTTGGGGCATGCGCATCGCCACCTGGAACGTCAACTCGATCCGTACCCGCGTCGGCCGCGTGGTCGACTGGCTCGTCCGCGAGGACGTCGACGTCCTCGCCATGCAGGAGCTCAAGTGCAAGCCCGAGCAGTTCCCGATGGAGGCCTTCACGAAGGCCGGCTACCAGGTGGAGCTCCACGGGCTCAGCCAGTGGAACGGCGTCGGCATCGCCAGCCGCCTTCCGATGGAGGACGTGCAGATCGGCTTCCCCGACATGCCCGGCTTCGGCAAGCCACCGGCGAGCCTCGCGCTGGGCGGTCCCGGCTTCGACGCCGACGGCCTGCCGCTCGAAGCGCGAGCCATCGGCGCGACGGTCGACGGCGTCCGCCTCTGGAGCCTGTACGTCCCGAACGGCCGCGCGGTCGGCGACCCGCACTACGACTACAAGCTCCGCTGGCTCGCCGCGCTCGAAGCCGACACCCGCTCCTGGCTCGCCGAGAACCCCGAGCTGCCGCTCGCACTCATGGGCGACTGGAACGTCGCGCCGCTCGACTCCGACGTCGGCGACCCGAGCTTCGGCCCTGGCTCGACCCACATCTCCGCGCCGGAGCGCGCCGCCCTCGCGGCCTTCGTCGACGCGGGACTCCAGGACACCGTCCGACCGTTCGTCCCCGAGGGCTACACCTTCTGGGACTACAAGCAGCTCCGGTTCCCACGGAACGAGGGCCTCCGGATCGACTTCATCTACGGCTCGCAGGCGTTCGCGGACCACGTCGTCGAGGCGTCGATCCACCGCAACGAGCGCAAGGGCGACAGTCCGAGCGACCACGTTCCCGTCGTCGTCGACCTCGACTTCACCCTCTCCGACGAAGAGGACGACGACTCGCCGATGATCTTCGGCTGAGCCGGTGCCCCCTCACTCGAGTCCGGTCAGGCGTTCCGACGCCGGCGGGCGAGCAGGAGCGCGAGGGCTCCGAGTGCCACCACGCCACCGCCGAGGACCGCGGGAGCGAGCGACGAGACGCCCGTGTCGGGCAGTCTGGCCGCAGCACCGGCCACCGGTTCGGCCATGACGACCCCGTCGGCGCCGACGGTCACCTGACGCTGCAGGCTGTTCACGCCGGTCACCGCGTCCCAGGTGCCGACGTTCGCCGTCTGGACGGCGTAGAGCGGGTTCGCCGCGACCGACTCGTGCGTGGCCGGCAGCGACAGCGCCGTGTCGTAGCGACCGGCCGGGACGTCGGCGAGTGACGCCTGGAGTGTGACGGTCTCCCCCGCACCCCAGGTGCGGGCGTCCGAACCGAACGGGACGCGCACCGTGCGCTCGGCGTTCGACAGCACGAGGTAGGCGGGCCGGCTGTTGTACGGAGCCGCCCAGCCGTCGTTCCGGACCGTGAGCGAGAGCGTGCCGTCCACGACCGAGCTCTCCGTCATCACGAAGCGGTAGCCGAGTCGCTTCGCGGTGGTGTCGAGGTTCTCCTGCCCCCAGGACTGCAGGACGTCCTGCAGGTAGTCCCAGTTGAGGTAGCTGAAGTTGTAGCGTTCCATCTCGGCCGAGGCGGTAGCCCACTCCGACCGCGGCGGGTTCACGTTGCAGGTCTCACCACCGACCGGCACCCAGTCGCTCTCCTGCGCGAGGTAGTCCTGATCGAGCGAGATCGGGTCCGACAGGTACGTGCCCCAGTCGTCGGGTGCCGCGAGGAAGCAGTCGTTGTGGTGACCGATGCGTGAGATGGCGCTGCCGTCGAACGCCTGCGCCTCGGTGATGGCCCCAGCGGTCCCGGACGGCACCCCGAGGATGTTCTGCTTCATGTTCATGGTCCGCACCTGGATGGAGCGGTCGGCGGGCACCGCCTCGAGGAGCGCCTCGACGACCGCGCGACGCTTCGCCCAGTCCTCGTCCGTGAGGACACCGGGATTCGCCGGGTCCGCGGCGAAGTGGTCCGTGTAGTAGCCCTCACCCCAGAGGCCGACGAAGCCGGCCTGGACGACGGAGATGACGTCGGCGTTGTCCTGGAAGATCGGCGCGAGCTGCTCGATGTGGGTGAGCACGATGTCGAGCGGTGCGTCGCCATACGGCGGCGTGTACGGGAAGTCGCCACCGGCGAGGTACGCGAAGCGGGGGATGATCGAGATGCCGGCGGTGCGAGCCGCGTCGAAGTCAGCCTGGACGAGCGCGAGCCAGGCCGGGTCGAGGGTCGGCTCGGCCACGAACCGTTCCAGGTAGAAGACGCGGACGAGTTCGGTGATGCCCTCCTCGCGATAGGCCGCGAGGGTGGCGACGTCGAGCGGCGTGTACCCCGGCCCGCCCTCGGTCCCCTCGGGGTAGTAGTGCGTGTTGTTCGTGTGGTCGAAGCCGCGCTCGGGATTCGCGATGATCGCGTCGCTCGGCTCGTAGGCGACCGTGTCGGCCGAGGTCGGGGCGGGTGCTTGCGCCGCAGCGCTCAGCGGTGTGGCGACGACGATGCCGCACGCGGCGAGCACGGCGACGAGACGGAGACGACGGTTCACGGGAACTCCAGCGGGGTCCGGTGGTGCACGGAAGAGGTTGCCCACATCCTGCTGAACCGACTCCCGAGGTGCAAGGGAATGCTCGAAACCGACCCGAAGTGATCACTATCGCTTAGCGATTCCCCGTGAACCGCCGACCCGCCGGTACCCGCACTCCCGCTAGGACCGCGGTGCGCCCCCGCGCTTCCGCTTGTTCGCATCGATGGCGGGGCGCTCGGCCACCACCGGCCAGGTGCCCGTGTGCCCCTCGCGTGCGGCCGCGGCGGCCATGATCCGCGGCTTGGCGGCGAACCATCCGACGATGAGCATCGGGATGAGGACGATGAGGGAGGCGAGGACCCAGCGCCCGGTCTCCGAGAAGCCCATGGTCACGAGGACGAACAGGAGGAACGCGAGGGTCAGATACGACGTGAACGGTGCCCCGAACAAGCGGAACGACGGCCGCTCGACCTTGCCCTGCTTCGCCCAGCGCTGCAGCTGGATCTGGCAGAGGATGATCGTCGCCCAACCGCCGATGATGCCGATGGCCGAGATCTCGAGCACGATCTCGAACGCCTTCGACGGGTAGAGCGCGTTCAGCAGGACGCCGAGCAGGGTGAGCGCTGCGGTGAGCAGGATGCCGCCGAAGGGGACGCCGTTCTTGCTCATCTTGCCGGTGAACGCGGGGGCCGAACCGTTGACGGCCATCGAGCGGAGGATGCGACCGGTCGAGTAGAGCCCCGCGTTGAGGCTCGACAGCGCCGCCGTCAACACGACGAAGTTCATGACCGACGCCGAGATCGCCCCGGCCTGCTCCGACCCGATGTGCGAGAAGAAGGTGACGAACGGGCTCTCACCGGCCTGGTAGGCCGTGTAAGGCAGCAGGAGCGACAGGAGCAGCACCGAGCCGACGTAGAAGATCGCGATGCGGAAGATGACCGTGTTGACGGCCTTCGGCATGATCTTCTTCGGTTCGGCCGTCTCACCGGCCGCCGTACCCACGAGCTCGATGGCCGCGTAGGCGAAGACCACACCGGAGATCGCGATCATCGGCGCGAAGGCCCCGACCGGGAACAGCCCGCCGTTGTCGCCGATGACCGAGAATCCGACGGCGCCGATGTCGGTGCGTCCGCCGAAGACGATGAAGCAGACGCCGACGATGAGGAAGATCACCAGCGCCGACACCTTGATGAGCGCGAACCAGAACTCCATCTCGCCGAACAGCTTGACGGAGACGAGGTTGAGCGCCAGCACCACCACCAGAGCGGCGAGCGCGAAGACCCACTGCGGGAAGTCCTCGAGCTCCTTCCAGCCGAACAGCTTGCCGAAGGTCTTGATGTAGAGCGCGGCCGCGGTGACGTCGACGATCGAGGTCATCGCCCAGTTGAGGAAGTACAACCACCCCGCGCCGAACGCCATCTTCTCGCCGTAGAACTCCCGGGCGTAGGAGATGAACGAGCCCGAGGACGGACGGTGGAGGACGAGTTCACCGAGGGCGCGCAGGATGAGGAAGGCGAAGAACCCGCAGAGCGCGTACACGAGGATGAGCGCCGGGCCGGCGCTGTTCAGGCGGCCACCCGCACCGAGGAAGAGCCCCGTGCCGATCGCACCGCCGATCGCGATCATCTGGATCTGCCGCGGCTTGAGGGTCTTGTGGTACCCCTCCTCCTCGCTGGAGAAGTCCTGCACGGCGAGCATCTCGTCGCCGACGGTCTCGCGGGATGCGGCCCAGTCTCCGGAACGTTTGTGTCGTGGGGTCGTGCCTTCGGTCATGTCGTCCCATCGGGTCGGGTCCGACGGCGCTCCGCCGGACTGGACGGTGGTATATCTCAGTCGTGCCCGCCCAAGAGTAGTCGCGATCGTTCGGCATTTCCGGCCATCGCTGTCCATGCTTCGGAGGACAGCGGCGCTTCGGACGGACCGGTTCCCGGGGGTCAGGCGAGCAGGGCGGCGACGACGACGAGGACCGGCACGGAGAGGATCGTCGTCAGCAGGACCGTGTCGCGGGCGAGCGTGACGCCCTGCTCGTACCGGCTGGCGAAGTTGTAGACGTTCTGGGCCGCCGGGAGGGCGGCGAGGACGACGGAGGCGAACAACGGCGTGCCGCTCAGCCCGAACCCGAAGTGCGCGATGAGGTAGGCGAATCCGGGCATCACGACCGATTTGATCGCCGTCGCCACGAAGATCTCCCGACGTCCGCTGCCGGCCTGCAACGGCCGCATGCCGTGCAGCGACATGCCGAACGCCATGAGGATGAGCGGTACGGCCGCGCCGCCGAGGAGCTCGAACGGGGCCATGACGGGCTCGGGGAGCCGGACGCCGAAGAGGTTGAGTACGACGCCGACGATCGACGCGACGATCATCGGGTTGCGGAAGGGCTGCGTCACGATGCCGAGGAAGGAGACGGAGCCGCGCTGTCTGACGTCGAGGATGGTGAGCGCGATCGGGGCGAAGACGAGGAGCTGCAGCAGGATGACCGGGGCGACGTAGCCGGCCTCGCCGAGGACGTAGACCGCCACCGGGATGCCGATGTTGTTGGCGTTGACGTAGCCCGAGCCGAGCGCGCCGATCGTCGCGACCGAGAGGTCCTTGCGGAGCCACACGGCGTTCAGCAGCACGAAGAGCGCGGCGGCCGACAGGGCACTCGCGAGGGCGACCCAGATGAAACTGCTGAACACCTCGTGCAGGTCGGCCGTGGCGAGCACGGTGAACAGCAGCGCCGGGTTGGTGACGAAGAACGCCACCCGGTTGAGCACGTGCCCGGTCGTCGGGCCCCCGACCTCGAGACGCCCGGCGAGGTAGCCGACGAGGATCACGGTGCCGATGATCGCGAACCCCGTCAGCACTCCGCCCATGCCGTCCAGCCTAGGTGCAGCCCGTCCGGCGGCCCGGTCGAGCCGACGGTTGTGGAGCGGGCGGTCGGCGTGGAGAATCTGGGGAGGAGAGCCGGGCACCACCATCGCCCTGCGATCCGCTCCCACCAGGAGCCCGCACCAATCACCCACGAGGAGATCCGACGATGACGTCATTCGACCCGGTCGCGTCCAGCGACGCGATGCACAGCACCACCCTCCCCCACGAACGCCTCTCCATCAGCCGCGGACCGCGCTCCGGGCTGACCATCAGCGTCGCCCTGCACTCCACCGCCCTGGGGCCGGCCCTCGGCGGCGCGCGGCTCTGGCGGTACGGGTCCTGGCTCGAGGCCGTCGACGACTCCCTCCGCCTGGCCGCGGGGATGACGATGAAGAACGCGGCCGCCGGTCTCGCGCACGGCGGCGGCAAGTCCGTCATCCACCTGCCCGTCGGCACGACCCTCGACCCCGCGGAGCGCCGCGACGCGATGCTCGACCTCGGCGACGCGGTCGAAGCGCTCGGCGGCGCCTATCGCACCGCGGAGGACGTGGGCACGACCGCCGAGGACATGGCCGTCGTCGCCGAGCGGACCGACCACGTCAGCGGGCTGCCGGCTGACCGCGGTGGCGTCGGCGAACCGAGCGAGGCGACGGCTGCCGGCGTGCACGCGGCCATCACCGCGACGCTCGAGACGGTCTTCGGCACCCCGCTCGTCGCGGGCCACCGGGCGACGATCTCCGGGCTCGGCCAGGTCGGCGGCCGTCTGGCCCGACGGCTCGCGGCCGAGGGGGCTCGCCTCATCGTCACCGACGTCGACCCACGGAAGCGCGCCCTCGCCGAGGAGATCGGCGCCAGCTGGATCGAACCGGGCGACGAGCACCTCGTCGAGACGGACCTCTTCGTGCCGTGCGGCGTCGGCGGCGCCCTGAACGCCCGGGTGATCGGGCAGCTGCGGTGTCGCGCCGTGGTCGGGGCGGCGAACAACCAGCTCGCCTCCCGCGCCGACGCGGTGGCCCTCGAGGAGCGCGGCATCCTGTGGGCGCCGGACTTCGTCGCGAACGCGGGCGGCGTGATCTACCTCGCCATGGCGTCCGAACCGGGCGCCGATGCCGCGGCCATCGAGCAGCGGGTGTCGGCGATCGGGCGGACCGTGCAGTCGATCTACCGGGACGCCGCAGCGGAGGGCGTCACGACGCTCGTCGCCGCCGAACGCCTCGCGATGGCCCGCATCGATGCGGCCGGCGGGGTCCTCGCAACGGTCTGACGACGACGAACGGCCCGTCCACCCGGAGCGGGTGGACGGGCCGTCGATCGCCGGTGTCAGGCGAGGTCGAGGGATCGCGTCAGAGCTTGACGACCATCTTCCCGGTGTTGGCGCCGCGCATGAGCGCGAGGAACGCGTCGAGCGTGTGGTCGAGGCCCTCGTAGACGGTCTCGTCGAAGACGACGTCACCGTTCTGCAACCAGGCGCCCATCTCACCGGAGAACGCCGGGAAGTGCTGCGTGTAGTTGCCGACGGTGAAGCCCGTGAGGGTCAGCCCACGGGTCACGATGTTCGACAGGTTGCGCGGGCCCTCGGCACGCTCGGTGTCGTTGATCTGCGAGATGACGCCGCAGAGCGCTGCGCGTCCGCCGTCGTTGAAGGCGTCGATCGCCGCTTCGAGGTGCTCGCCGCCGACGTTGTCGAAGTACACGTCGATGCCGTCGGGTGCCGCGGCCGCGAGCTGCTCGGTGACGGGACCGTCCTTGTAGTTGAACGCGGCGTCGTAGCCGTACTTCTCCGTCAGCAGGGCGACCTTCTCAGCCGATCCGGCCGAACCGATGACGCGCTTCGCGCCCTTGAGACGGGCGATCTGGCCGACCATCGTGCCGACGGCACCTGCCGCACCGGAGACGAACACCGTGTCGCCCTCCCGGAACTTGGCGACCTCGAGCAGACCGACGTACGCGGTGAGGGCCGTCATGCCGAGGACGCCGAGGTAGGCGGACAGCGGGACGCCGGGGAGCTCAGGCACGACGCGGAACCCGCCGGCGTCCTCCTGGACGAGGTCGCGCCAGCCGAACTGGTGCAGGACGACGTCGCCGACGGAGAAGCCCTCGGCGGCCGACTCGACGACCCGGCCGATGGCGCCGCCGGTCATCGTCTCACCGAGCTGGTACGGCGCGACGTAGGAGCGGGCGTCGTTCATGCGACCGCGCATGTAGGGGTCGACGGAGAGGAAGAGGTTCTGGACCCGGAGCTGGCCGGGCGCGAGCTCCGGGAGTTCGACGGAGACGGTCCGGAAGTCGGACTCGGTCGGCCAGCCGACCGGTCGCGAGACGAGCTGGATCTGGGTGCTGAGCGCGGGGGTGTTCATGTGGTGCCTTTCCTTGGTGCGGTGATTCGATGGGCGGGCGCAGCACGTCGTCGGGTTGCGGACGGGGTGACGCCTGGGGCGTCGCGGAGGTGTCAGACGGCCAGTGCGATGACGAGCGCGATGAGTCCGAGCAACGGGGTGGTCCCCTGGACGATCGCGGCGCGGGCCTTCGTGCGGTCCGAGGTGATGAGGACGAGCGAGGCGAGGAGCATGGAGCCGGCGGAGGCGAAGACGAGGGCCGCGCCGATACCGGTCGAGCCGGTGATGAGGAAGACGATGCCGACGATCGTGCCGATCGCGAGGAACAGGTTGTAGAACCCCTGGTTGTACGCCATCCCGCGGGTGGTCTCGGCCTCGAGCTCCGAGGTGCCGAAGGTCTTGCGGGTGGCCGGCTCGGTCCAGCGCAGCGACTCGAGCACGAAGATGTAGACGTGCAGGAGGGCGGCGATGCCGACGAGGACGAGACTGACGACGAGCATGGGACGGGCCTTCCGGGAGATCGGCGTCGAGTCGTCCGGACGGAGCGACATTCTGTACCGATGGGTCTACTATAATAGTAGAACGCTCGGTCCACAACCCCGTCACACGGATGCCGAGCGAGGAGGAGGCACCCATGGGACGCACGCAGGAGTTCGACACCGTCGCCGTCGTCCAGGCGGCGCGCGACGTCTTCTGGGACCGCGGGTACGAGGCGACCTCGCTCGCCGACCTCGAAGCGGCCACCGGCCTGCGGCGGTCGAGCCTCTACCACGCCTTCGACAGCAAGCGCGGGCTGTTCGACGCCGCCGTGCAGGACTACCTCGACACCGTCATCCGGCCGCGCCTCGCGGTCCTCGCGCTGGCGACGGACGGCAGAGCCGGGCTCACCACCTACTTCTCCGGCGTGCAGACGGTCATCGCGACCCTGCCCGAGGACTCCCCTCGCCGCGGCTGCCTCCTCCTCAACAGCGCGGCCGGCCTCGCGGCCCACGACGACGCACTGCGCGAGGTCGTCGACGGCTACCGGGCCGAGCTCACCACCGCCGTCTCGGACGCCCTGGCCCTCGCACGTCCCGAGGTGGACGCGGGCGAATTGGCCGCGGCCGCACGGCAGCTCACGTCGTTGTCGGTCAGCGCGCTGCTGCTCGCCCGGGTCAACCGGGAGGAGGCCGTCGCCATCCTCGACGTCGCCCTCGCGCAGGTCGGCAGCTGGTAGCGGACGCATAACACCGGAACCCTCCGGATGTCACCGGCGGACGCCAATGTGACGCTCTGTTTCGGCGACCGAGAGGGGTCCGTCGCCCTCGCGTAGCATGGCGGGCACCCCACCCCTGGAGCCCGAGACCCATGACGAACGCTGCCCCAAGCCCGCTCGCCGCGAGCTCGCCGGTCACCCGCGACGCCGTTCCCGTCGGTTCGGCGGATCGTGCCTCCACGGTCGCGTTCACCGGGGTCGGCCGCACCTTCGCGAGCGGTGCCGGCAAACGCGCCGACGCCCCGCGGCCCGTGCTGCGCGACGTCACGATCACCGCCGAGGCCGGCGAGGTCGTGGCGATCCTCGGCACGAGCGGCTGCGGCAAGTCCACCCTGCTGCGCATCGCGGCCGGTCTCGACCACCCGACCGCCGGCTCCGTGCTCATCGACGGCACACCCGTCGCCGGCATCGACCCGCGCACGGCCTTCGGCTTCCAGGAGCCTCGACTCCTCCCCTGGCGCACCATCGCGGCGAACGTCGCACTCGGTCTGCCCAAGCGGACACCCGCAACCGAAGGACGTGCCCGCGTCGCCGAGCTGCTCGAACTCGTCGGGCTCGCGGACTTCGCCGAGCACCGCCCACGGGAGGTCTCCGGCGGCATGGCGCAACGCGCCTCACTCGCCAGGGCCCTCGCCCGCCGGCCGGGCGTCCTGCTCCTCGACGAACCGTTCGGCGCCCTCGACGCCCTCACCCGGCTGAAGATGCAGGACCTGCTGCTCGCCATCCACCTCGCCGCGCCCACCACCATCCTGCTCGTGACGCACGACGTCGACGAGGCCCTCCAGCTCGCCGACCGGGTCATCCTCCTGGGTCGCGAGGAGGGACAGCCCGGTTCGACCATCGCGCAGACCGTGACCGTCCCCGGCAACCGCCCGCGCGACCGCGGGTCGGCAGAGCTCGCCGAGCTGCGCGGCCGCCTCCTCGACGGACTCGGCATCGACCGCCACGGTCTCGCCCGCGGCGACCAACGACTGCCGTCCATCCCGCACTTCCCGTACTGAGCCACCCACCACCTCCGCCGTCATCCCGCACCGATCCACAGCAAGGACCAACGCATGACCTCACGACGCCGCTTCACCACCTCCCGCGCCGGGCGCGCGGCCATCGTCGCCGCGACCGCCGCCGCAGCGCTCCTCCTCAGCGGCTGCGTCGCGGGCGAGAACGCTCCTGCGGCCGGCGGCGACAGCACCGCCGGCACCACCGAGGGCGGCACGCTCGACATCGACTTCGCGACCTACAACCCGCTCTCCCTCATCATCAAGGATCAGGGCTGGCTCGAGGACGCACTCGACGACCAGGACATCACCGTCAACTGGGTCCAGTCGGCCGGCTCCAACAAGGCGAACGAGGCACTGCGGGCCGACGCGATCGACGTCGGGTCCACCGCCGGGTCCGCCGCACTCCTGAACCGGGCGAACGGATCGGCCATCCAGGCGATCGACGTCTTCTCGCAGCCCGAGTGGTCGGCGATCGTCGTCGGCCAGGGCTCGACGATCACGGACGTCGCCGAGCTCAAGGGCAAGAAGGTCGCCGCGACGAAGGGCACCGACCCCTACTTCTTCCTCCTGCAGGCGCTGGAGGAGGCCGGCATGTCCGCCTCGGACGTCACGATCGAGAACCTCCAGCACGCCGACGGCTGGGCTGCCCTGCAGAACGGTTCCGTCGACGCGTGGGCCGGTCTCGACCCGATCATGGCCGGCGCCGAGGAGGCGGGCGCGAAGCTCATCTACCGCAACGTCGACTTCAACAGCTACGGCATCCTGGCCGCGACCGAGTCCTTCATCGACGAGCGTCCGGACGTCGCGCAGACCGTCGTGAACGCCTATGAGCACGCTCGTGAATGGGCTGCGTCGAACCCCGACGAGACGGCGCAGATCCTCGCGGACGCCGCGGGCCTCGACCTCGCCGTGGCGACGAAGGTGATCACGGAGCGCTCGAACCTCGACGTCGACCCGGCCCCGGGCAAGGCGCAGAAGCAGGTCCTGTCGATCATCGGCCCGATCTTCGTGGAGTCCGGCGACGTGTCGTCGCAGGACAAGGTCGACGACGCCCTGGCCGACCTCTTCAACCCGAGCTTCGTGGACGACGCGGACCCGTCCGCCATCGGCGCGAAGTAGTCCGGCGCCTGAACCGTCCAGAGAGGAACCCATGACCGAGTTCGCCGGTCTCGGCACCACCGCAGCCGCGGGTGCCCAGGCGACCCAGTCCGGCCGCGACGCGCGCGCCGTCCTCGGGTCCCGCAGGATCGTCGTCGTCCTCGGCGGCTTCCTCGTCCCCGTCGTCATCCTCGGGGCCTGGCAGCTCGTCACCGCGTTCGGCCTCGTCCCCGCCTCGCAACTCCCGGCACCCGCCGAGGTCTGGGCGGCCGGCGTGGATCTCGCGCAGCGCGGCTGGTTGCAGCAGGACGTCGCCATCTCGGTGCAGCGGGTCCTCATCGGCTTCCTCATCGGTGCTGTCCTCGGCCTCGTCCTCGGCGCGGTCGTGGGGCTCTCGCGCCTCGGCGACATCCTGCTGTCGACGACCTTCGCGGCGATCCGGGCCGTCCCGTCGCTCGCGTGGGTCCCGCTGCTCATCCTCTGGCTGAAGATCGGTGAGGAGTCGAAGATCACGCTCATCGCGATCGGCGCGTTCTTCCCGGTGTACACGACGGTCTCCGCCGCGCTCCGACACGTCGACAAGCACCTGGTCGAAGCCGGCCGCGCGTTCGGCCTGAACGGCGTCGCGTTGTTCCGGACGGTGCAGCTGCCCGCCGTGACGCCCTCGGTCGTCTCCGGCCTCCGGCTCGCGCTGGCGCAGTCGTGGCTGTTCCTCGTGGCGGCGGAGCTCATCGCCTCGTCCATTGGACTCGGATTCCGCCTGGTGGACTCGCAGAACAACGGCCGCGTCGACCGCATCTTCTTCGTCATCATCGTGCTCGCGCTGCTCGGCGCGATCACCGACGCGCTCGTCGGTGTCCTCGACCGCTGGATCAAGCGCCGCTGGGGGTAGCGGCCCGCCGCGGTCGGCCGTGCAGTTCCCCAGCGCGAACGGCCGAATGTTGCAGCGAAGTCGCTCCTGACGCAAGAAATCCGCACCCCCTCCGCCCCTACGCTCGAAGGAATCGTCACCCACCCCGGGCGACGCCTGCGCACGCGGAAGGAGGTTCACCATGTCGAACGTCGCCACCACCCACACGAAGAGCATCGTCGGAGAGCCGGAGGTCGTCGAAGACGCCGCCGCACTCGTCGGGCACCCGGCCTGGACGGACCTCAAGGCCGCCGCGACCGCGCTGCAGGCCGTCCAGGTGAAGGACGGCTCGATCCCCGAGTCAAACGACCACGAGTCGGCGGCAGGGCACGTCGCCGCGATCGTCGCGAGCGTCCGCACCCTCGCTCCGAACTTCCCGCACGACGCCGAGTATCTCGACGCGCTCGTCGCCGACTTCGACCGCTGGGAGCGCGACGGGTTCGGCGTCCCGGACTTCCTCGACTCGCTCGTCGCCTTCCACCCCGAGCGGCATCGCGTGGACGGCCTGGGACACCTCGTCGTGTTCCCGATGGTCACGCAGAACGGTTCGACCGACCGCCACATCGAGGCCGTGCTCGTCGAGGTCATCTGGCCCGAGTTCATCGCCGCGCTCGAGGCCGGCGACTACACGAACGCGCTCTTCGTACCGATCCGCTTCCTCGACTTCACGCCGGGGTACGACACGAACTCAGCGGTCCTCTTCCCCGAGACGGTCGCGATGCGCGCGATC
The DNA here is from genome assembly GCF_014841195.1 of Plantibacter sp. CFBP 8798. Taxonomy (NCBI): domain Bacteria; kingdom Bacillati; phylum Actinomycetota; class Actinomycetes; order Micrococcales; family Microbacteriaceae; genus Plantibacter; species Plantibacter sp. CFBP 8798. The sequence goes on along the minus strand of NZ_JACYTS010000001.1, from coordinate 976,479 downwards.
CCGGCGTTCACCTGGGGCGCGATCTTCCAGGACCGCGAGGCGGCCCGGTACCGGCGGGTCGTCCGAGCCGCTGCCGAGATCACCAAGCTCGAGCTCCCGGCCGACGCCGCGTCCCTCCTGGACGACCAGCAGCTGGCCGAGGAGACCTTCGTGATGTGGGACCTCATCCACGACCGCACGCACATGCGCGGTGACCTCCCGTTCGACCCGTTCATGATCAAGCAGCGGATGCCGTTCTTCCTGTACTCCCTCGAGGAGCTGCGCTGCGACCTCACGGCGTTCCGCGAGTCGGTCCGGCTGGAGCGCACGCTAACGACCCGCGCGGAGACCGAGACGCTCGACGCGGCCGACGTGGCGATCCTCGAGCACGCGAAGCTCGTCCAGTACGCGATCATCTTCGACCGCATCTTCCGGTTCGCCATCACCGGCTCGCGCGTCCGGAACTACGACGGCGTCGGCGGCCAGCTGCTGTTCGCGTGGATGCACCAGCACGGCGTGCTGCACTGGACCGACACCAGGCTCACGATCGACTGGGACGAGGTCCCCGACGTGGTCGTGCGGCTCGGCGAGAGCATCGACGAGTTGTACTGGCGATCGATCGACCGTCCGAAGACCGCGCACTGGCTCGCCGCGTACGAGCTCGTCCGGACGACGCTGACGCCGCACCCCGCGTCGCAGTGGGCGCGCGGGCTGTCCGACGAGATCCTGAGCGGACCGCCGCGCGGACTCACCGACGCGGTCCTCGACGACGAGTTCCCCCTGTCGATGTTCTACGAAGCGCTCGGCAAGAAGATGGCGGACGTCATCACGTCGACCGCCGGGATCACGGGGCGATCCGCGGCCTGACCCGACCGTGCCGCGGAGGAGCCCGGAGCAGCACTCTCCTGAGTGCCGCTCCGGGCTCTTGTCCGAGTGCCGGACCGCCGCGCTCCGTCGCTCGACGGATGTCCCCGGCGGGGCGTCGCGCTAGCGTGGACGGCATGAGCGAGCCCGCCGTCGACCAGCAGGAGGACCGCCCGGTCGACCCCTACGACGCCGAGTGGCGGCGTCCGGCCGCGACGCCGTCGGAACAGCGATCCGACATCATCCTCGCCATCGCGCTCGGCGTCGGCACCCTCCTCAGCCTGACGCTGTACACGATCGCCGGGTTCTACCCCGAGCCCGCACCGATGTGGGCGTCCGTCCTCTGGGCGATCGGCATCACCGCGCCGCTCGCGTTCCGTCGCCGCTTCCCGTGCTCGGTCGCCGTCATCGTCGCCGTCATGTTCATCGTGGGCGGCACGGTGCTCGTACCCGAGGTCCTCTTCACGAACATCGCCCTGTTCCTCGCGATCTACACGGTCGGGGCGTGGGTTCCGAACCGACGTCGCGCTGTGCTCGTCCGCGTGCTCATCATCGTCGCCATGTTCGTCTGGCTGCTCGTCTCCATGTTCATCCAGGCGACCGACCCCGACGCCTTGCCCAGCCTCTCCCGGGTGGGGCTCTTCTCGCCCCTCGTGGCGTTCATCCTCATCCAGATCCTGACGAACATCCTCTACTTCGGAGCCGCGTACTTCTTCGGCGAGCGCGTGTACCAGTCCTCCCGGGAACGGGCGGCGCTCGAACAGCGCACGGCCGAGCTCGAGGCGGAACGCGCCCGGTCCGCCCGGCAGGCGGTCGCCCTCGAGCGGGTGCGGATCGCGCGCGAGCTGCACGACGTCGTCGCCCACCACGTCTCGGTCATGGGCGTCCAGGCCGGTGCCGCGCGCACCGTGCTCGATGCGGACCCGGCCGCCGCGCGGGATGCACTCACGAACGTCGAGCTCGGCGCACGGAGCGCGATCGACGAGCTGCGCAAGATGCTCGGCACCCTCCGCGCACACGGCGAACCGACCGACGAGGAGAGCAGCCCGTCGACCGTCGGCGTCGGCCAGTTGGGTCGGCTCGCCGACGAGTCGACGGCGAACGGGCTGCCGACGAGGTTCGAACTCGTGGGGACACCGGTCGCGATCCCGGCCGTCGTCTCGTTCAACCTGTACCGGATCGCGCAGGAGGCGCTCACGAACGCCCGCAAGTACGGCGGTACCACGGCGACGGCCGAACTCAGGCTCCGCTATCTGGACGACGCGGTCGAACTCGAGGTCACGAACACGGGGACCGTCCCGACGGTGGCCCGACGCGGCGGGCTCGGGCTCATCGGGATGCGGGAGCGCGTGGCGTCGTCCGGTGGCGTCCTCGAGGTCGGGGCACGCGCCCGCGGCGGCTTCCTCGTGCGGGCCGCCATCCCGCTCGGCCGGCCGGGCGACCAGGCGATGGAGCCCGTCGCCGCGTCCATCGCCGACGCCCGCCTCGCCTCCGCCGCCGCAGGACGACCCCAGACCACCACCACGAAGGACCAGGCATGACCGAGCAGCCCACCCGCATCCTCCTCGTCGACGACCAGGAGCTGCTGCGTGCGGGCTTCCGCATCATCCTGGGCTCACAGCCCGGGATCGAGATCGTCGGTGAGGCGTCGGACGGTGCCGAGGCCGTCGCGCTCGCGACGACGCTCGCGCCGGACGTGATCTGCATGGACGTCCAGATGCCGGGCATGGACGGCCTCGAGGCCACCCGTCGGATCGTCGCGGATCCGGACACCAACGCCGCCGTCCTCATCCTCACCACCTTCGACCGCGACGACTACCTGGCCGAGGCGCTCCGTGCCGGCGCGAGCGGGTTCCTCCTGAAGAACTCCTCGCCGGAGGAACTCGTCGCGGCGGTCTCGGTGATCGCGGGCGGGGAGGCGCTCCTCTCCCCGGCGGTCACGCGCCGGGTCATCGAGGGGTTCACCCGTCAGAGCCCCGTCGTCGAGGACGCCGCGCAGGACCCCGCCGTCCCGGCCGGGCCGACGACCGGCGCCGACTATGAGCAGCTGACGGAGCGCGAGCGCGAGGTCCTGCAGCTGGTCGCCCAGGGCCTGTCCAACCAGGAGATCGCGACCACGCTCTTCGTCGGCGAGGCGACCGTGAAGTCGCACGTCTCGAAGGTGCTGCAGAAGCTCGCCCTCCGTGATCGCATCCAGGCGGTCATCTACACCTACGAGCACGGGCTGGCGTCGCCGCGCAGCTGAGGGTTCGCTCCGTCTCCGCGCAACCCCGTCGGTCGGTCGGATGCGAGGAGTAGCGTGACGACCATGGAATTTCGATACCTCGGCAACAGCGGACTCAAGATCTCAGAGATCATCTTCGGCAACTGGCTGACCCACGCCTCGCAGGTGGAGAACGACGTCGCCACGGCGAGCGTTCGCGCCGCCCTTGACGCGGGCATCACCACCTTCGACACCGCCGACGCCTACGCGAACACGGCGGCTGAGCAGGTGCTCGGCGACGCCCTCAAGGACGAACGACGCGCGAGCCTGGAGATCTTCACGAAGGTCTACTGGCCCACCGGCCCGAAGGGGCACAACGACGTCGGGCTGTCGCGCAAGCACATCATGGAGTCGATCGACGGTTCACTCACGCGTCTCGGTACCGACTACGTCGACCTGTACCAGGCCCACCGCTACGACAGCGAGACGCCCCTCGAGGAGACGATGCAGGCCTTCGCCGACGTCGTCCGGGCGGGCAAGGCGCTCTACATCGGCGTGAGCGAGTGGAACGCCGAGCAGCTGCGCGCCGGCCACGCCCTGTCCAAGGAGCTGGGCTTCCAGCTCATCTCGAACCAGCCGCAGTATTCGATGCTGTGGCGGGTCATCGAGGAGGAGGTCGTCCCGACCTCGCGCGAACTCGGCATCTCACAGATCGTCTGGTCGCCGGTGGCGCAGGGCGTCCTCAGCGGCAAGTACCTGCCGGGCGCAGAGCTCCCGCAGGGCAGCCGGGCCACCGACGAGAAGGGCGGCGCCGACACCATCAAGCGCTTCCTCGACGACGAGGTGCTGACGGCCGTCCAGCAGCTGAAGCCCATCGCCGACGAGCTCGACCTCACCATGGCGCAGCTGGCGCTCGCCTGGGTGCTGCACAACGACAACATCGCCGGTGCGATCGTCGGTGCCTCGCGTCCTGAGCAGGTCACCGCGAACGCCGCCGCGGCCGGTGTGAAGCTCGACGACGCGGTCATCGCCCGCATCGACGAGGCCATCGGCTCCGTCGCCGAGACCGACCCCTCGAAGACGGTCTCCCCGGAGTCCCGCCCCGCCTGATCCAGCGCTCGGCTGGTCCACGACGCCCGGTATCCCCCACTCGACGGAGAAGGGGACCGGGCGTCGTCGCGTCAACCCGTCCTACGGCGGATGCCGGTGGCACACCACGCCGCGTAGCGTGATCGCCATACCGGGAGAACCCGACGCAGGACACTCGGTCCAGCACGCAGATCACAGGAGGCGGCCGATGCTCGAACTCAGCCACATCGACAAGTCGTACGGCGAGCGGAAGGTGCTCGACGACGTCAGCTTCCAGGTCGCCCCCGGTCGCATGACGGGGTTCGTCGGCGGGAACGGTGCCGGCAAGACGACGACGATGCGCATCCTGCTCGGTGTCCTCGCCGCGAACGCCGGAACCGTCACCCTCGACGGCACCCCGCTCACCCCGGAGGACCGCCGCCGGTTCGGCTACATGCCGGAGGAGCGCGGCCTCTACCCGAAGATGCGGGTCGAGGAACAGCTCGTCTACCTGGCCCGCCTCCACGGGTTCACGACCCACGCCGCCAAGCGCAACGCCGGCGAGCTGCTCGAGCGTCTCGGCCTCGGCGAGCGCCGGAACGACGCCCTCGAGAGCCTGTCGCTCGGCAACCAGCAGCGGGCGCAGATCGCCGCGGCGCTCGTGCACGACCCCGACGTCCTCGTCCTCGACGAGCCGTTCTCGGGCCTCGACCCGATGGCCGTCGACGTGGTCGTCGGCGTGCTCAGCGAGTTCGCCGCAGGCGGCTCGCCCGTCCTGTTCTCCAGTCACCAGCTCGACATCGTGGAACGCCTCTGCGACGACCTCGTGATCATCGCCGGTGGCAGGATCCGCGCCTCCGGCTCGCGCGAGTCCCTCCGCGAAGCCCACGCCGGCAACCGCTACGAGCTGCTCACCGCGGCCGACACCGGCTGGCTGCGCGAGCGTGCGGGGATCTCCGTCGTCGACTTCGACGGTGGCTACGCCCTCTTCGACGCCGACGACGCCCAGGCGGCGCAGGCCGTGCTCCGTGAGGCACTGAGCCACGGTGACGTCACGAGCTTCGCCCCCCTCCGCCCCACCCTCGCCCAGATCTTCAAGGAGGTCATCCAGTGACCACGGCAACCGAGTCCCCGATCCAGCCCGCCGGTCGTCGTCGCTCCGGCCCGGCCTCCCCCAGCCTCGTGCAGAGCATCGGTCTCGTCGCCGAGCGCGAGGTCAAGATGCGTCTGCGCAGCAAGACGTTCCTCATCTCGACGGGCATCCTGCTCCTCGTGATCCTCGCCGGCATCGTCGTCGGCGGGTTCCTCGCGAAGAACACCGCCTCGGAGACCACGAAGATCGCGGTCGTCGGGAACGCGGGTGCGGGACTCGTCGACGGCAAGACCTTCGACGTGACCGAGGCGAGCGACGTCGCCGCCGCTGAAGCCCTGGTGAAGTCGGGCGATGTGGAGGCGGCGATCGCACCGGCCACCGACGACAACCCCACGGGTGTCCAGGTCATCTTCGACTCCGAGGCCTCCAGCACGCTCATCATGCAGCTGAGCGCCCAGCCGCAGGTCACCATCCTCGATCCCGACGCCGACGGCTCCGCGGGCTTCCTGCTGTACATCGTGTCGCTCGGGTTCGGTCTCGTGTTCTTCGTCTCCGCCACCACCTTCGGGGCGTCGATCGCGCAGAGCGTCGTCGAGGAGAAGCAGACCCGCGTCGTCGAGATCCTCATGTCCGCCATCCCCGTGAAGGCGCTCCTCGCAGGCAAGGTGCTCGGCAACAGCATCCTGGCGTTCGGGCAGATCCTGGCGATCGCGGCGCTGTCGGTGATCGGGCTGACCGTGACGGGCCAGACGGAGCTGCTCGCCGGACTCGGGACCCCGGTCGTCTGGTTCGTGGTCTTCTTCGTGCTCGGCTTCATCCTGCTGGCCGCGCTGTTCGCCGCTGCCGGATCGCTGGTCTCGCGTCAAGAGGACATCGGTTCGACGACGACCCCGATTACGATGCTGATCATGATCCCGTACTTCGCCGTCATCTTCTTCAACGACAACCCGGTGGTGATGACGATCATGTCCTACGTGCCGTTCTCGGCAGCCGTGGGCATGCCCGTCCGCCTCTTCGTCGGCTCGGCGCAGTGGTGGGAGCCGATCCTGTCCCTGCTGATCCTCGCGATCACCGCGGCGCTCGTCATCCTCGTCGGCTCGCGGATCTACGAGAACTCGCTGCTGAAAATGGGTGGCCGGGTCAAACTCTCGGAAGCGCTCAAGGCATGAGCGGGCTCGGCGGGATCGACGAGGTCTTCAACCCGGGCGCCTTCGAGGCCAAGCAGTTCCTCGACGCCGAGCAGCGCCTCCCCGCGCCGGCCCCGCTCGCGGGCGATCCGGCGGGCGACATCTACGGCGACGAGCCCATCGTGCTCGACCTCGTGGACGAGGACGAAGAGGACCAGGACGCCCGGCTGACGCCCGAGCAGGCCGCCGCGCTGGCGGCCGAGCAGCCGGCTCAGCCCTCCGCCGAGGACGAGCAGCAGGCCGCCGTCGCCTCCTCGATCGCCGTTCACGCGCTCGCCTACGAGCACGCGCTCGCGCAGGAGACCCCGGACGCGGAGCCGGAGCCCGGTGCGCACGCCGACGTCGACGCCGCGATCGACGCCGTGCCCGAGGAGGTCGTCCCCTCCTCCGACGGCCCGCGTCACGCCGCCGACTGACCCCGTTTCTCGGTTCACAATTCAGGAGCGCCTCGGCGCGTCCCCGCCGACATGCAAGGTGCGGGGGCGCCACTCCCGGGCGCTCCTGAATTGTGAACATGCCCGACGGCGACCCAAGCACGCAGGAAGTCGGCCCGCGATGCACGGAAGCTGCGTGTGGCATGCGCGAGGATGGATCAGTGACCGACTCTCTGCATGACACCAGCATCCGTGGCTTCGCCTCCGACAACTACTCCGGCGTCCACCCCGAGATCCTCGATGCACTCGCGGCGGCCAACGGCGGCCACCAGATCGCGTACGGCGAGGACGACTACACCCGCCGGCTGCACGAGGTCTTCGCCGATCACTTCGGCCGCGACGTCGCCGTGTTCCCCGTCTTCAACGGCACCGGCGCGAACGTCGTCGGTCTGCAGTCCATGCTCCCGCGCTGGGGTGCCGTCATCTCGGCGTCGACCGCGCACATCAACTCCGACGAGGGCGGCGCGCCGGAGCGGGTCGGTGGCATCAAGCTCCTGACGGTCGACGCCCCCGACGGCAAGCTCACGCCCGACCTCATCGACCGCGAAGCGTGGGGCTGGGGCGACGAGCACCGTGCACAGCCGCTCGTCGTCTCGATCACGCAGACCACCGAGCTCGGCACCCTGTACACGCCCGAGGAGATCCGCGCGATCGCCGACCACGCGCACGGTCACGGCATGAAGCTGCACCTCGACGGCGCCCGCATCGCCAACGCCGCAGCAGCCCTCGGCGTCCCACTACGCGCGTTCACCGCCGATGCCGGCGTCGACGTGCTGTCCTTCGGTGGGACGAAGAACGGACTCATGTTCGGCGAGGCCATCGTCGTGCTCGAACCGTCGGCATCGGAGGGCCTCGTCTACCTGCGGAAGCTCAACATGCAGCTGGCGTCGAAGATGCGCTTCGGTGCGGCGCAGCTCATCGCCCTGCTCGAGCCGGCGGCCGACGGTGGCGACGGGCTCTGGCTCCGCTCCGCTACCCACGCCAATGCGATGGCCGCGCGCCTCCGCACCTCCCTCGAGGCCCTCATCGCCGCCGGCGAGGCACCGGGACTCGGCTTCAGCCAGCCGACCCAGGCCAACGCGGTATTCGCGACCCTGCCAGCGGGCGTCCCCGACCGCTTGCGCGAACGCTTCCGCTTCTACGACTGGGACGCCGCGAAGGACGAGGTCCGCTGGATGTGCTCGTTCGACACCACGGAGGACGACATCGACGCGTTCGTCGCCGCGATCCGCGAGGAACTCGCCCGCGCGTAGCGGCCGGTCACGATGACGGCAGGCCTCTGCGCGTCGACCCCCGATATGGCAAGGTTGGAGATCGGGCTTCCAACCGGATGAGAGAGACGGTCATGCACTATCAGTCGACGCGGGGCCACGATCTGCCCCAGCACTTCTCGGACATCCTCCTCGGCGGGCTCGCCCCGGACGGCGGCCTGTACCTCCCGGCCGAGTACCCGCAGCTGACCGCTGAGGAGCTCGAGTCGTGGCGCGAGCTGTCCTATGCCGACCTCGCGTTCGCCGTGCTGTCGAAGTTCGCCGACGACATCCCCGCCGCCGACCTCCAGGACATCACCCGTCGCACCTACACCGCCGAGGTGTACTCGAACGGCCGCGCCGGCGACGACGCCTCGCTCATCACCCCGCTGCGCACCCTCGGCGAGGAGGGCGGCACCGAGCTGCAGCTCCTCGGCCTCTCGAACGGCCCGACGCTCGCCTTCAAGGACATGGCGATGCAGCTGCTCGGCAACCTGTTCGAGTACACGCTCGCGAAGAGCGGCGACGAGCTCAACATCCTCGGCGCGACGTCCGGCGACACCGGGAGCGCGGCCGAGCACGCCATGCGCGGCAAGACCGGCATCCGGGTCATCATGCTGAGCCCGCACGGCCGCATGAGTAGCTTCCAGCGCGCGCAGATGTTCAGCCTCCAGGACGACAACATCGTGAACCTCGCCGTCGAGGGGAACTTCGACGACTGCCAGGACATCGTGAAGGCCGTCTCGAAGGACGCTCCGTTCAAGGCACTCCACGCCGTCGGTACGGTCAACTCGATCAACTGGGCCCGCGTCGTCGCGCAGGTCGTGTACTACGTGCACGGCTGGCTGCTCGCGACCGACGGTCCGGGCCAGAAGGTGTCGTTCTCGGTGCCGTCCGGCAACTTCGGCAACGTCTGCGCCGGGCACATCGCCCGCTCCATGGGGCTCCCGATCGACCAGCTCGTCGTCGCGACGAACGAGAACGACGTCCTCGACGAGTTCTTCCGCACGGGCGTGTACCGCCCGCGCTCGGCGGCCGAGACGCACCACACCTCCAGCCCGAGCATGGACATCTCGAAGGCGTCGAACTTCGAGCGCTTCCTCTACGACCTCGTCGGTCAGGACGCGACCCGCCTCGGTGAGCTGTTCCGGTCCCTCGACGAGGAGGGCGGGTTCGACCTCTCCGGGACGCCCGAGTTCGAGCGGATCAGCGAGTTCGGCTTCGTCTCCGGTCGCAGCACGCACGCCGACCGCGTCGCCACCATCCGCGACGTGCACGAGCGCTACGGCGTCACGATCGACCCGCACACCGCCGACGGCGTCACGGTCGCCCGCCGCCACCTGCGCGAGGGCGTCCCGATGCTCGTCCTCGAGACCGCGCTGCCGGCGAAGTTCGCCGAGATCGTCCGCGAGGCGCTCGGCGAGGAACCGGAGCGACCCGAGGCGTTCGAGGGCATCGAGGGGCTCGAGCAGCGCTTCGAGATCGTGCCGGCCGACGTCGACCGCATCAAGGCGATCATCGTGGAGCACACCGGCCGCTGACCCTCCCCGGTCCCTGAGCCTGCCCCGGTCCCTGAGCCTGTCGAAGGGCACCACGCTGTCGACACCGCGTCGGGTCCGGCGGGGAGCACGGAGGATAGGCGTCCGGCGTCCCTGAGCCAAGCCCCCGCGACGTCTCGGCGTCCGGCCTACGCTGCCGTCATGAGCAATCCCATGGATCAAGCAGCAGCAGACGCCCAACGCGACGCCCTCGCCCACGGCGGCCCGGGTGCCCAGGCACACGTGCCCGGTGAGGACCATACCGACAGCTCGGTCGGCGGTGTCGTGCCCGACGGCGGTGCGGTCGACCGCTCGGCCGACGACGCGGCCCCCGGTGACGGCGGCCTGAGCAACGCCGGTGACGGCGTCGGTGGTGACGACGTCGTCGGCGATGCGGGTCTGGACGACGACTCGGACACCGAGGACGCCGTCGAGGACCTCGACGACCAGGACGACCTGGCGGACCGCGCTCCCGTCGGCGACAGCTTCGGCGAGGGCCCGGAGTAGCGCCCCGGTCCCTGAGCCTGTCGAAGGGCACTCCCGCCCGAGCCCCCCCCCCCCCCCCCCCGGGGCCCTGAGCCTGTCGAAGGGCGCTCAGGGGACGAGGATGAGCTTCCCGCTCGGGCGACCCGACTCGCTCTCGCGGTGCGCATCGGCGGCCTCGGCGAGAGGCCGGACGGTGCCGAGCTCGAAGCTGAAGCGACCCTGTTCGACGAGGGACGCGACCGCCGGGATCGCCTCCGCCCGCCAGGCCTGCTCCTGCGCCGTGAGCGGGAGCGGGTTCCCGCCGGACCACGCCTGGATCCCGAGGTCGGCCGCCTTCGCACCGACGACGATCGTGCCGATGTGCTGCCGGTCCTCCACCAGCTCGAACGAGGTCTCGAGCGCCTCGTCGGTGCCGACGGCGTCGAGCACCCGGTCGACGCCCTGCGGGGCGGCCTCGCGCACGCGCTCGACGAGCCCGGGACCGTAGGTGACGGGGATCGCCCCGAGCTCCCGCAGGCGCGCATGGTTCCCCTCGCTCGCGGTGGCGACGACGGTCGCTCCCCACGCCACGGCGAACTGCACTGCCGCGTGCCCCACCGAGCCCGATCCGCCGTGGATCAGGAGGGTCGTCCCCTCGGTCACGCCGAGCGACCGGAGCGCCTGGTAGGCCGTGCTCACGGGGATGCCGATCGCCGCCGCCTCCTCGAAGGAGATGGCCGCCGGTTTGCGGATGATCTGGTCGGGCGTGACGACGACATGGGTCGCGTACGTCCCGGAGGCGTTGACGACGACGACCTCGTCGCCGATCGACCAGCCCTCGACCCCGTCGCCGACCTCGACGACGACGCCGGCGCCGTCGCTCCCGACGCGTCGGGTGCCGTGCAGCTCGCCGCCGCGGACACCGCTGCGGAGCTTCCAGTCGATCGGGTTCACGCCCGCGGCGCGCACCTCGACGACGAGTTCGCCGTGGCCCGCCTGAGGCGTCGGCACCTCGACGAGCTCGAGGACGTCGGCCGGGCCGAGCTCCTGGTACTGGATGACGGTCGCCATGTCGTTCCCTTCTCGAGACGCGCCGTGCGCGCTCCTGATCGACGTCCGCCGCGCATCGCGACGGCCCTTCGAGGCTACTCCCGACGCTCCTCCACAGCCCCTCGGAACCTCCGGACCATGACGCCGCATGACCCGCGGATGGCACCGGCCCCGGCCTCCCGCGTAGCGTTGCAGCATGCCTCCCACTGATGGATCGACGTCCGCAGCGCCCGCCGCCACCATCGCGAACCTCCTCGCCGAGACCCGCAGCTACGCCCCACCGGCCGACCTCGCCCAGACGGCGAACGTCGGCCCGGAGGAATGGGCTCGCGCGGCCGCCGACCCCGTGGCGTTCTGGGAGGAGCAGGCCCGACGCCTCGACTGGGTCACCCCGTGGGAGACGGCTCACACCTGGGACCCGGCCCGGCCGGTCGAGGGGTCCGACCCGTCGGACCCCGAGCCCGAACTCACCGTCCCCGCCGCCACCTGGTTCGCCGGGGGAACGCTCAACGTGGCGGTCAACTGCGTCGACCGGCACGTCGACGCCGGACGAGGCGACAAAGTGGCCCTCCACTTCGAGGGAGAGCCGGGCGACCGCCGCTCCATCACCTACGCCGAGTTGCAGCGCGAGGTCGCGAAGGCGGCCAACGCCCTGACGGCACTCGGCATCGGCCAGGGAGACCGCGTCGTCATCTACCTGCCGGTCATCCCCGAGACGGTCATCGCCACCCTCGCCGTCGCCCGCATCGGCGCCATCCACTCCCTCGTGTTCGGTGGGTTCTCGGCCGAGGCGCTGCGATTCCGCGTGGAGGACACCGAGGCCAAGCTGCTCATCACCACCGACGGCCAGTACCGCCGGGGTACGGCCGTGCCGGTCAAGCAGAACGCCGACGCCGCGGTCGACGGCGTGCCGTCCGTCGAGCACGTGCTCGTCGTCGCACGCACGGGCGACGAGACGCCGAACGTGCCCTGGACCCCCGGCCGCGACGTCTGGTGGCACGACACCGTGGGTGTCGCCGCCGACACCCACGAGCCCGAGGCGTTCGATGCGGAGAACCCGCTCTTCATCATCTACACGAGCGGCACCACCGGGAAGCCCAAGGGACTCGTCCACACGTCAGGCGGCTATCTCACGCAGGCGTCCTGGACCCATTGGGCGATCTTCGACGCCAAGGACGACGACGTCCACTGGTGCACCGCCGACCTCGCCTGGGTCACGGCACACACCTATGAGATCTACGGTCCACTCTCGAACGGGCTCACCCAGGTGATCTACGAGGGCACGCCGAACACCCCGCACCAGGCACGGCACTTCGAAATCATCGAGCGTTACGGCGTGACGACGTACTACACGGCGCCCACGCTCATCCGGACCCTCATGACGTGGTTCCCCGAGGGGCCGCCCGCCGAGTACGACCTCTCGACCCTCCGGCTCCTCGGTACCGTCGGCGAGGCGATCAACCCCGAGGCCTGGATGTGGTTCCGCGAGCGCATCGGGCGCGGCGAGACCCCGGTCGTCGACACCTGGTGGCAGTCGGAGACGGGGTCGGCCGTCATCGCACCGCTCCCCGGTGCGACCACGATCAAGCCGGGTTCCGGCAGTCGCGCACTCCCCGGCCTGGAGGCGCTAGTCGTCGACGAGGACGGCGAGACGGTGCCGTACGGATCCGGCGGGTATCTGGTCGTCAGCCGCTTCGGGCCGTCGCTCGCGCGCACGGTCTGGGGCAACCCGGAGCGCTACCGCAACTCGTACTGGGCGAAGTACTGGAAGCAGGGCTACTTCTTCTCCGGCGACGGCGCCAAGTGGGACGAGGACGGCGACATCTGGGTCCTCGGGCGCGTCGACGACGTCATCAACGTCTCGGGCCACCGCCTGTCGACCATCGAGATCGAGTCGGCCCTCGTGTCGCATCCCCACGTGGGCGAAGCCGGCGTGGTCGGCGTGCACGACCCGATCACGGGGAGCGCGATCGCCGCGTTCGTCATCCCGTCCTCGCGATCCCACGGTCCGGAGGCCGACGGCGAGGCGTACTGGTTGGAGCGCTCCGCGGCACTCCGCGAGGCACTGCGCTCCCACGTGGCGAACGAGATCGGCCCGATCGCGAAGCCCCGCGACGTCTTCGTGGTCCCAGACCTCCCGAAGACCCGCTCGGGGAAGATCATGCGGCGTCTGCTCGGCGACATCGTCGACCAGCGGCCCCTCGGCGACACGACGTCGCTGCAGGACGAAGCGGCCCCGCACCGGATCGCCGAGATCGTCACTGCTGCACGGACCCTTCAAGCCCGGGAATAGCGCCCCGATCGATGCAGTTGCATCCATCGTCAACGGCGACGCAACCTCTGTCCACTTCCCTTGTTTCGCTTGGAGACCGCATGTCCATCGTCACCCGTACCGCCCAGACCGACGCCCCCATCCTCGACGTCCTCGCCGACCGTTGGAGCCCCCGCGCCTTCGTGAGCGAGCCCGTCGCCGTAGCGAAGATGGCTTCGGCCCTGGAAGCCGCGCGTTGGTCGCCGAGCGCCAACAACGTGCAGCCCTGGCGGTTCATCGTCGGCACCAAGGGGACCGCCACGTTCGACACGATCGCTGAGCAGCTGGTGGCCTTCAACCGTGGTTGGGCCGCTCAGGCCGGCGCGCTCATCGTCGCCGTCGCCGAGACGCTCGACGACGAGGGCAACGAGCGCCCCTGGGCCATCTACGACCTCGGCCAGGCGATGGCCCACCTGAGCATCCAGGCCCACAGCGACGGTCTCTTCGCGCATCAGATGGCCGGCTTCTCCGCCGACGGCATCCGCGAGGCGTTCTCGCTGCCGGACGGCCTCGTGCCGTTCACCGTCACCGCGCTCGGCGAGCTCGGCGAACCCGAGCTCCTGCCCGAGGGCATGCTCCGCGACCGCGAGACCGCTCCGCGTGAGCGTCGTCCCCTCGCCGACCTCGTGATCGTCCAGGAGTAGTCCGCTCGGTTCCTGCACCACCACGCTGCGCAGTCCGGTTCGCCGGGCTGCGCAGTCGTCGTTCGCGGGGCTCATTGTCGTCGTAACCGGTCCCTGAGCACCGTCCCCGGTCCCTGCCCTTCGACAGGCTCAGGAACCGCCTGTCGAAGGGCGTGTCCGTCGCGCCGCTACAGCCCCGCGACGAGGTTGATGACGGTCGCCAGGATCACGGAGCCGAAGAGGTACGACAGCAGGGTGTGCTTGAGGACGGTGCGGCGCAGCTCGCTGGACCGCAGCGTCGTGTCGGATACCTGGTAGGTCATGCCGAGGTCGAACGAGAGGTAGGCGAAGTCACTGTACTGCGGCGCCTCCTCCTGGTTGAAGTCGATACCGCCCTCCGGCGCCGCGAAGTACATGCGCGCGTACCGCAGGGTGTAGATCGTGTGGATGAGCGCCCAGGAGAGCGCCACGCTCACGACCGCGAACCCGGCGAGCACGCCCTGCTCGACCCCGGAGGACGCCCTCGCCTGCAGGATGACGACACTCAGGGCCACGAGGCTCCCGACACTCGCGAGCACGATGAGCACCTCGCTGGTCGTCCGCCCGGGCTCCTCCGAGGTCGCGTGTTCGCGCGTCCGCTCCGGGCCCATCCGCCAGATGCGGATCCAGAGGGAACCGACGAAGACCACGCACGTGGTCCCCCAACCGGCGAGGATCGCACCCGCCCAGAACCAGTTCAGGCCGACGATCACGCCCACGGCGACACCGACGAGGGCGGAGACGGTCAACCGGAGCTTCGCGCCGTGCCGCACCATGATCGTTCCGGACGTCGATGAGCTCACGAGCTGATCGTGGCACCGTCCGCGGAGCGCGTGACGCAGACTCGCGGCCGACGCCGCACCTCACACCGCTTCGACGAACAACTCCTCCAACTCGGCGAAGACGCCGACGGCGAGGCGCTCGAACTGCTCGGCGCTCAGCAGGATCGTCTCGCCCGGGACGAGGCCGGTGAACGACGTCCCCTCGGCGTACTGCAGGACGGTCCCCACCGTGAACACCCGGTCGTGGTCGAGGATCGACGCGACGATGAGTTCGAGCTCGTTGAGGGCCCCGGGACCTTTGCCGAGCACCGAGCGCACCCGGTGGACGAACGGCCGGTCGAGCACCAGGGTGAGGCCGGTGAAGAACTCGGGGTCGACCACGGCCAGTGCTGCGGGGTCCGCTCCGGCCTCGGCCAGCGTCTCGCGTCCGGCGACGAGCGCGGCGATCATCGTCTTCGCCTGGTCGACCTCTCGCTGTTCGAAGGTCTTGCGTCCCAGCATGGGTGTCTCCTCGGCGTCGCGGATCGGGTGCGCTTCACGCTACTCCCCGGCACGCCCGGATCACAGCAGGCCTCGCGCGTCCGTTGGTCAGGCCTGCTTCCGCTCGCGACGCGGGACGTGGAGCGACACGACGCCGGCCTCGCGGTTGATGCGACGGACCCGTGCCCGCCAGATGAGCGCGAATGCGACGACGAGCACGATCAGGGCCGGCACGGCGAGCATCTTGAGCACCGGCATGCTCGGGAACAGCAGCCCCCAGAGCACGGCGTTGCCGTCCCAGAGGCCGTGCATGACCGCGACGAGCAGGTAGGTCAGGAGCACGCCCACGGTGATCCGGAACCGGCCGTTGCGTGTGGCCGCGAACAGCGCCGCGGCGAACAGTGCCGTCCACAGCGGGTGTCCGACCGGGTCGAAGATCGTCCGGGCGAACGCGGCCCCGGCCGCTTGGAACGCCGGGTGCGAGAGGATCGTCTCGAGTGGTGGCGAACCGGCGGTGAGCTTCTGGGAGGCTTCGACCCCGTCCGCCCACCCTTGCCCGATGTACCAGAGGTTCTCGAGGACGGCGAAGCCGATCCCGACGGCGCCGCCGACGAAGAGCCCGCCCCGGGCGGTCTTCACCGGCAGCCGCCACGCCACGATCACGACGGCGATGATCTTCGCCAGCTCCTCGGCGACCCCGGCGAAGAACAGCCCGATGTCGTGCGGGTTCTCACCGGCATCGGTCGCGGCGACGCCGATGAGGGAGTCGAAGGTGCTGCCGAGCGTGATGGCGATGAAGCCTCCGACCAGGACCGCCCAGAGGAGCGTCGCCGTCGTGACGCCGTCGCCCGACTGGAGACGTCGGGCCATGATGAGCAGCAGGGTGGACGCGGCCAGCCCCGAGCCGAGCAGGATCCACGCGGGGATCACCGCCGGGTTGCCGAGGAGGACGTGCGGCACCAGCAGCAGGAACAGCCAGAGGGCCAGGCCGCCGAAGAAGAACCAGGCGGGGGCGTGCGCGTGACGCCAGAGGGGCACGGCGGTGTCGCTGGTCTCAGGCGTCGTGCTCGGGGCTGCGTGTGACATCGGGTCCTCTCAGGGCGCGCCGATCGGGCCCACCGCGAGGATCACGCTAGTGCGCGGCATCCGTCGCGCACCAGGGGTTTCCTCCCCCACTCGGGGGTCACGGCCAGCGCGGTGCTGTCGCGCGAGAGCGGGGCATACGCGTGAGCGCGCCCCTCCGGAGGGGCGCGCTCACATCGGTGGGTCGCGCTCGGGTCAGCGCACCGCGCTGGCCGCAAGCAGCCGGCTAGGCCGGGACCGCCGCGCGCTCCACCGTCAGGCCGTCGCCGTCGAGCGCCAGGCCCACGTGCACGGTGTCGCCGTCGCGGATCGAGCCGTCGAGGATCGCCCGCGCGAGGCGGTCGTCGATCTCCCGCTGCATGAGTCGACGCAGCGGACGCGCGCCGTACATCGGGTCGTATCCGCGCTCCGCGAGCCACGCACGGGCGTCGGGCGTGACGGCGAGGTGGAGCCGACGCTCACCCAGTCGGCGCTGCAGGCGGTCGATGTACAGCTCGACGATCTGGCCGAGCTCCGCCTCGCTGAGCGGCTGGAACACGACGATGTCGTCGAGACGGTTGATGAACTCCGGCTTGAACGCCTGGCGCACGAGCTGCTGCACTGCCTCCTCCTTCTGCTCGAGGGAGAGCGAGGCATCCATCAGGTACTGCGAGCCGAGGTTGGAGGTCAGCACGAGGATGACGTTCCGGAAGTCGACGGTGCGCCCCTGTCCATCGGTCAGCCGACCGTCGTCGAGCACCTGCAGGAGGATGTCGAACACCTCGGGGTGCGCCTTCTCGACCTCGTCGAGCAGCACGACGGAGTACGGGCGTCGACGAACGGCCTCGGTGAGCTGCCCGCCCTGCTCGTAGCCGACGTACCCCGGAGGTGCACCGACGAGCCGGGAGACCGAGTGCTTCTCGCCGTACTCGGACATGTCGATGCGGACCATGGCCTTCTCGTCGTCGAAGAGGAACTCGGCGAGCGCCTTGGCCAGCTCGGTCTTGCCGACGCCGGTGGGGCCGAGGAACATGAACGAACCGGTCGGGCGGTCGGGGTCGGAGATGCCGGCCCGGGTGCGCCGGACGGCGTCGGACACGGCGGCGACCGCACGGTGCTGCCCGATGAGTCGGCGGGACAGCTCCTGCTCGAGGTGCAGCAGTTTCTCCGTCTCGCCCTGCAACAGGCGACCGACGGGGATGCCGGTCCACGCGGCGATGACAGCGGCGATGTCCTCGGCGGTCACCTGGTCGTTGACCATCCGGGGCTCGCCGTCGGTGTCCTGCTCGGCCGACTCCGCGAGCGCGAGTTCGCGTTCGAGCTGCGGGATGTCGGCGTAGAGGAGCTTGGACGCCTGTTCGAGCTTGCCCTCGCGCTGGGCGCGTTCGGCCTTGCTCCGGGCGGCGTCGAGCTGCTTCTTGAGGTCGCCGACCCGGTTGAGGCTCGCACGCTCGCGCTCCCAGCGCGCCTGCAGCTCGCCGAGCGCGGCCTGGCGGGTCGCGAGGTCCTCCCGGAGGCGGGCGAGGCGCTCCTTGGAGGCGTCGTCCTTCTCCTTCTTCAGGGCGAGCTCCTCGAGCTTCAGGCGGTCGACGCTGCGTCGCAGTTCGTCGATCTCGACGGGTGCCGAGTCGATCTCCATGCGCAGTCGGCTGGCAGCCTCGTCGATGAGGTCGATCGCCTTGTCGGGCAGCTGCCGCGACGTGATGTAGCGGTTGGACAGGGCTGCTGCGGCGACGAGCGCGTTGTCGGCGATGGCCACCTTGTGGTGCGCCTCGTACCGCTCCTTGAGGCCACGGAGGATGGCGACCGTGTCCTCGACGCTCGGCTCACCCACGAACACCTGCTGGAAGCGACGCTCCATGGCGGCGTCCTTCTCGATGAACTCGCGGTACTCGTCGAGCGTGGTCGCGCCGATGAGCCGGAGCTCACCGCGGGCGAGCATGGGCTTCAGCATGTTGGCCGCGGCTACGGACCCTTCGCCGCCACCGGCGCCCATGAGGACGTGGAGCTCGTCGATGAAGGTGATGATCTGTCCGTCGGACTCGTCGATCTCCTTGAGCACCGCCTTGAGGCGCTCCTCGAACTGCCCGCGGTACATGGCACCCGCCACGAGCGCGGAGAGGTCGAGGGAGATGAGCTGCTTGCCCTTGAGGCTCTCGGCGACGTCGCCCGCGACGATGCGCTGGGCGAGGCCTTCGACGACGGCGGTCTTGCCGACGCCGGGCTCGCCGATGAGGACGGGGTTGTTCTTGGTGCGTCGCGTGAGCACCTGGCTCACGCGGCGGATCTCGGCGTCGCGGCCGATGACCGGATCGAGCTTGCCGGAGGCGGCGATCTCGGTCAGGTTGACGCCGTACTGCTCGAGCGCGCTGCGCTGATCGTCTTGCTGAGGCGTCTGGCCTGCTGGCATGGGTACGGTCTCCTGTTCAAAACTTGAGTGGATGTGACTCAAGTTTACCACCGCCACTCTCTGCCGACAAGATGCGATCGGCAGGTGATCTCCAGCGCATCGAAGGGTAGGCTTACCTATCGATGCCTCGCCTCAGTGAACAGACCCCCGACTCGATCTTCATCCTCCTCGCAGCCGTCGTCCGGCGCATCGAGCAGGTGAGCCCGAGCTATCGGCGATTCACGTTCACCGGCCCCGAGGTCCAGCACATCGCGGACAACCGTCACGACCAGCGCATCAAGCTGCTCTTCCCGCTGCCCGACACCGGTTTCGACGAGCTGCCGATGCACGACGACTGGTACCAGGCGTGGCGACTGCTGCCGAACGACAAGCGTCACCCGATGCGCACGTACACGATCCGCGAGGTCCGGCCCGAGCTCGCCGAGTTCGACGTCGACATCGCGCTGCACGGCCGCGTCGGCCCCGCGTCCACCTGGGCGATGGACGCGAAGGTCGGCGACGAGCTCGTCGTCAACGTCCCCAACGCCCGGTCGGCCGTCCCGGCCGGCGGCATCGACTGGCACGCGCCGGCCACCGTCGACCAGGTGCTCCTCGCCGGCGACGAGACGGCCCTGCCCGGGATCGCCGGGATCCTCGAGCGCCTGCCGAGCACCGCGCGCGGGATCGCGGTCGTCGAGCTGCCGCACGAGGACGACATCGCCGCGCTGTCCACGAAGCCCGACGGGGTCGAGGTCGTCGTCCTCCCCCGCGGCGACCAGCCCGTGGGCACCCTGCTCATCCCCGAGGTCGAGCGCATCGCGAGCCGCCTCGCGCCGAGCGTCGACACCGCCACGATCGCCACGCAGCCGGCACTCGAGGACATCGACGTCGACACCGAGCTGCTCTGGGAAGCGCCGGTCAACGCGACCGGAGGCCCCGTCCTCGAGAGCGCACCGCTCTACGCGTGGCTCGCCGGAGAGGCGTCGGCGATCAAGACGCTCCGCCGACACCTCGTCTCCGGGTGCGGCGTCGACCGCAAGTCGGTCGCGTTCATGGGCTACTGGCGACACGGCAAGGCCGAAGACAACCGATGAGCCGGTGAGCGCCGACCTCGACAGCCTGCGGCTCCCGACCGCGGCCGCCCGCGCACGAGAGGCGTCGACCGGCATCGCCCGATCGACCGCGTCGCGCTGGCTCCTACTCGTCGCCGCGCTCGTCGTGCTCGCCGCCATCGCCGCGGGCAGCCTCTTCATCGGCTCGGGGACGATCAGTGCCGCCGAGGTCTGGCGGGCACTGTCACAGGGCGGCGACGACACCAATGCGATCCTCGTCACCGGGTTCCGGGTGCCGCGCATGCTCCTGGCCATCGGCGTCGGTGCGGCGCTCGGCCTCGCCGGAGCGATGATGCAGGCCGTCACGCGGAACCCGCTCGCCGACCCCGGCATCCTCGGCGTCAACGCCGGGGCGTACATCGCGGTCGTGCTCGCCGTCGCCATCGCCGGCACCGCCGACCTGAGCTCCTACGTGTGGTGGTCCTTCGCCGGCGCGGGCCTGGCCTCCGTCATCGTGTACGTGATCGGCTCCCGGGGCCGCGCCGGGGCGACCCCGGTGCGTCTCGTCCTCGCCGGTGTCGCGCTCTCCGCAGCGCTCCAGGGGGTGACCTTCGCCATCACGATCCGCAACCCCGACATCTTCGACAAGATCCGCTTCTGGCAGGCCGGCTCGCTGCAGAACCGCCAGATGGACGTGTTCCTCGGGGTGCTGCCGTTCCTCGTCGTCGGGGTCGTCCTCGCCCTCGTCGTCTCCCGATCACTCAACGCCGTCGCCCTCGGAGACGACCTCGCGACCTCACTCGGCACGAAGGTGCTCCGGACGCGGGTGCTGTCGGTCGTCGCGATCACCCTGTTGTGCGGCTCGGCCACCGCGGCGGCCGGACCGATCGCCTTCCTCGGACTGATGTCGCCCTACCTCGCCCGGGCCGTCGTCGGACCGGACCAGCGCTGGGTACTGCCGTTCACGATGGTGTTCGCGCCGATCATCTTCCTGCTGTCCGACCTCGTCGGGCGGGTCGCCGTCCCCGGCGAGATGCCGGTCGGGATCGTCACGGCGTTCGTGGGTGCCCCGCTCCTCATCGTGCTCATCCGCCGTTCGAAGGCGCAGGGGCTGTGACCGCGGTCGCCGAGCCGGGCCGGCGCACCGTGCGGATCGGTCGGGTCAGCTGGGTGGTCCACCGGCGTGAGCTGATCGTCGTCGGCGCTCTGGTCGCCGTCATCGTGGGGGTCGGCGCCTTCGCGCTCACCCAGGGCGAGTACCGCATCCCGCTCGACAAACTGCTCGCCGCGTTCACCGGCACGGGTTCGGAGAGCGTCGTCCGCATCGTGTTGGAGTGGCGCCTGCCGCGGGTCGTGATCGCCGTCGTCGGCGGGATCGCTCTCGGGCTCTCCGGCGCGATCTTCCAATCGATCACCCGGAACCCACTCGGCAGCCCCGACATCATCGGGTTCAACTCCGGCGCGTTCACCGGCGCGCTCATCGTCACCCTCGTCGTCGGCGGGAACTATGCGGCGATGGTCTCCGGGGCGTTGATCGGCGGGCTCGCGACGGCCCTCGTCGTCTACCTCCTCGCGTGGTCCCGGGGCGTCCAGGGGTTCCGGCTCATCGTGATCGGCATCGCGATCAGCGCCGTCCTCAACGCGTTCAACGACTACCTGCAGCTGCGGGCGGACCTCAACGCCGCCATCGCCGCTGCCAGCTGGGGCATGGGTTCGCTCGCCGACCTCGGGTGGCAGGACGTCGTGCCCGTGACGATCGCGGTCGCGGTCCTCGTCCCCATCCTCGCGCTCATGTCCCGCCGACTCGGCATGCTGGAGTTCGGCGACGACATCGCGAGCGCCCTCGGCATCCCGGTCGAACGCACACGGCTGCTGCTGCTCGTGATCGGGGTCGCCCTCACCGCGACCGTCACCGCGGTCGCCGGCCCGATCGTCTTCGTCGCCCTCGCCGCACCCCAACTCGCCCGGCGGCTGACGAAGTCCGCCGGCATCACCCTCGTCCCCTCGGCCGCCATGGGTGCGGCGTTGCTCCTCGTGAGCGACGTCGTGGCTCAGCGGGTCATCGCCCCGGCCGCCCTGCCGGTCGGTGCGGTGACCGTGACCCTCGGCGGCATCTACCTCATCGCCCTGCTCATCACGCAGGCGGGAAAGCGCTGACATGAAGACCGACACCCCCACCACGAGACTCGCCGGAACCGGCCTCCGCGTCGGCTACGACCAGCGGACGATCATCCACGAGCTGGACATCGCGATCCCCGACGACTCGTTCACGGTCATCGTCGGCCCGAACGCCTGCGGCAAGTCGACGCTCCTGCGTGCCCTCGCCCGGCTGCTGAAGCCGACGCAGGGACAGGTCGTGCTCGACGGTCAGGAGATCACGCGGTACCCGTCGAAGGAGGTCGCGAAGCGCATCGGGCTGCTGCCGCAGACCTCGATCGCTCCGGACGGCATCTCCGTGATCGACCTCGTGTCGCGTGGCCGGTACCCGCACCAGTCGCTCCTCCGACGCTGGTCGGCGGCCGATGAGGCGGCGGTGCTCGCGGCGATGGAGGCGACGAACGTCACGGAGCTGTCCGGTCGCCTCGTCGACGAACTGTCCGGCGGCCAGCGCCAACGGGTGTGGGTGGCGATGGCCCTCGCTCAGGAGACGCCGTTGCTGCTGCTCGACGAGCCGACGACCTTCCTCGACATCACGCATCAGGTGGAGCTGCTCGACCTCTTCACCCGGCTCAACCAGGAGGGTGGCCGCACCCTCGTCGCGGTCCTGCACGACCTCAACCAGGCTGCGCGATACGCGACGCACCTGATCGCGATGCGCGACGGTCACGTGGTCGCGCAGGGTGCGCCGGCGGACATCGTGACGGCCGAACTCGTCGAGGAGGTCTTCGGGCTCCGCTGCCGGATCATCGACGATCCCGAGTCGCACACGCCGCTCGTCATCCCGCTGATGGGCGCGCACTGACCCGTGTTTCTGGCCGGCGTCAGCAGCCGATGGCTGGTTTGCCGGGGCGGCAGGGTTTGTCGACGCCGACGGTCGAGTTGCGCACGATCTGGACCGTGTGGGGTTCTTCGGTCGGGATCGAGAGGGTTCCGACGACGGGAAGCCACCCGCTGTCGCCGATGCGGTATTCGGCGGCGTACTCGACTTCGACGGTGATGGTCTTCGTCCCGACCGTCGTGTAGCGGTGGCTGGTCGGGGTCTTGGAGAACTCCGCGAGTCCGAGCGACGCCCACGAGGATCCGCCGGTCCGGGTGGTGGTCGTGTCGCCGTCGCTGTAGTCGAAGGTGAATCCGACGGGGATGAAGTTCACCTCTGCGACCTGGCCCAAGAGGGTGCCGGTGCGGGTGTGTCCGGAAGCAGCTGCGATGACGTTGGTGTGGAGCCCGCGGACACCCCAGGCGGTGGGTTCGGTCGTGACGGTGGGGGCGGCGGGGGCGAAGCTGGCGACGTCGCGGATCGTGACGGGGGCCGCCGGTGCTGCTTCGAGGTCGGTGCCGAGGTCGCCGGGGGTGAAGGTGTAACACTCGTCCGGCCGCATGAGACTGCAGACCGTCCGCTCACCGTTGGGCCCGTCGGTCACACCGGGCGGCAGCTCCGCCGAGCCGCCTCCTTCGTCGTCGCCTCCGCCCGTTCCGCCGCCGGAACCAACGCCAGTGCCCGGGCGTTCGACGCTGCCACCGATGTCGACCGAACCGTTACCGATGCATCCCCAGATCGCATCCGCGGACCCGCAACTCGCGGCCCTCGCAGGTCCAGGAGCGGCCATTGTGGTCGTCACTCCCACGATGAGAGCCACGGCGAGCGTTGCAATTGCCGTCTTCACGCGCATGATGAAGCACCTTCTTCCGCATCCTTCGACGTGATGAGGAAGCGGCCGGAGCTTGCCGGGTCAACGCCGAGGGATATCTCGAATCCGATGGCGGGCAGGCGGTCAGGTTGCGGTTGGGGTTGACCGTTCGCATCCAAAATCTCGACGGATCCGATGATCTCGCATGCAAACGCTCGAGCGACGACTCCGACTGAGTCGGGCGAGTTGTAGAACTCGCGGACCTGGACACCGGACAGAGTTATATCTCCTCGGGTGCTGTAGCCACCATCGCGCATTCGGGAGTAGGCCTCGTATTCGATCGCCGCAACGTCGGCGGACGCGATCACATCGATGCGCTCCGGATTGACGCCTCCCTCATGAAGGATCGTGTTCGAGATGTCGAGGAACTGCTGATAGATCTCTGTCACCGCCGCAAGAGCCGCCTCCTCGTTCTCGAAGACCGGAGGCGTGCTCGTCGGTGGCAGGGCTGGCGCCGGGCCGGTGCAGGCCACCAGGCCCAGGAGTCCTGACACGAAGGCCAGCGTGGAAACAATTCGAGGCAGCGAGGTCTTTGGCATCCCTCGACGCTAAGCGCGCCCCGACTCCCGCCTAGGGTTATCCACAGAGCAAATATGCCTACACGGACATATGCCGCGCAAGTAGTCCGTGTGCCAGCGCGATGCGCTGACGCGAGCGCACCTCAGGGGACGTGAGCGCGGGTCTCCGGAGGGGTGCGCTCGCGTCAGTGACCCGCGCTCACGTCAGCGCACCGCGCTGGCCGAAGCACAAGCGTTACCGGGACGT
The DNA here is from genome assembly GCF_014841195.1 of Plantibacter sp. CFBP 8798. NCBI lineage: Bacteria > Bacillati > Actinomycetota > Actinomycetes > Micrococcales > Microbacteriaceae > Plantibacter > Plantibacter sp. CFBP 8798. Next base: position 951,997 of record NZ_JACYTS010000001.1, on the reverse strand, counting down.
GACTTGGGAAGCTTAGGCTTACCTCATACCCCACGTCTTCAACGGAAAGCAGATCATGCGCCGCATGCCCCGCACCCTCACCGCCGTCGCCGCCCTCGCGGTCGCCGGCCTCGCCCTCGCCGGCTGCACCGCCGGGTCCTCCACCGACGACGCCTCCACCGGCACGCTCGGCACCGTCGACACGATGTTCGGCGAGGTGACCGTCCCGGAGCCCGCCGGCGACCTCACCGTCGTCGCCCTCGGCTGGTCCGACGCGGAGATGGCGCTCTCCCTCGGCGTCGTGCCCGTCGGTGTCTACGACTGGCAGTCATTCGGCGCCGACAACAAGGCCGTCGGCCCATGGGCCACCGACCTGTTCGGTGACGTCACCCCCGAGATCATCGAGGACAGCGGCGACACGGTCAACTACGAGCAGATCCAGGCGCTCGAACCCGACCTCATCCTCAACACCCGGTCCGCCGGCGACGAGAAGCAGTACGAGCGGCTCTCGGAGATCGCCCCGACCGTCTTCGCACCCAAGGGGACCGCCGCGTTCGCGACCCCGTGGGACGTCCAGCTCGAGCAGGTCGCCGCCGCGCTCGGCAAGACCCAGGAGGGCGACGCACTCGTCTCCGCCACGAAGCAGTCGATCAACGAGGCCGCCGACCTCCACCAGGAGTTCGCCGGGCTCACCACCGTCGCCGCGACGAAGTTCGGCGACGCCTACGGCGCCTACCTCGAGGGCGACGGTCGCTTCGACATCCTCGCCGACCTCGGCTTCCAACAGAACCCGGCCGTCCTCGACCTCGAGGCCTCCGGTTTCTACGCGGCGGTCTCCGCCGAGCAGGTGTCCGCGTTCGACGCCGACGTCGCCGTCCTCCTCCCGATCGGGTTCAGCGCAGCCGACACCACCGCCGACCCGCTCCTCGCGAGCCTCCCCGTGGTGCAGGACGGTCGCGCGATCGTCCTCGACCCCGCCGACGAGCTCACGCAGGCCTACAGCGCGGCGTCCGTGCTGAGCATCCCCGTCGTCCTCGAGCAGCTCGTCCCGAAGCTCGCCGAGGCCGCCGCCAAGGTCGCGAAGTAGGGTCCAGCCCACCAGCACCACAGCAGGAGATCCGCGCGAGAGCCGGACGGAATCGCGTCTTCCGTCCGGCTCTCGCGCTGTTCTCCGGCTCTCACGCTGAGCGCCCCGACGCTCAGGCCGGCCGGGACAGCTTCCGCAACCGCGCGAACCCCAACGCCGCGACGATCACGAGCACCCCCACCAGCACCACGACGGCCGCACCCGGCGCCACCGGCGCCAGCGCGGTCAACCCACCACCGACGAGGAGCGCCAGCAGGATGGCGTCCGACTGCCAGAGCAGGACGTTCAGCGAGGAGGCATCGCCGAACGGCGTCGGGACGGGCATGAGCAGCAGGATCGGCAGCGGTCCCTTCGCGGCGTCGAACGTCCGGAGCACGACGATCCACACCGCGAGCAGCAGCCACCACCCGAGCGGCTGGAGGAGCGCCATCCCACCGGGAGCCGCGGAGGCGAGCACCCCGAGCAGGGCACCGATCCCACCGATCACGACCGCGGCCAGCAGCGGGGCGACGGCTCCGGCGAGCACGAGCGAGCGCGGGCTCCGACCGTAGAGCGTCGGCGTCCCGGCGCTCTCGACCCCGTGTCGCACCGCGTCGCACCAGACACCCACCGCGAGGTAGGCGAGGAACGCCGCGGGAACGGCGAGCATCCATCGCACGCCGTCCGGGAGCCCGAAGGAGAGACCGACCGCCGCACCTGACGCCGCCAGGATCAGCGAACCGAGGGCGACCCGCCCGGGTGTCCGCCGAGCTCCGACGATCGACCGCCGGAGGACGACGAGCCAGAACGGCCCGGTCATCCGCAGCGGGACACGGCGACCGCTCGTCGGGGAGGCTCGCAGCCCGCCGACGGCACCCGAGGCATCGCCGCTCTGCAGCATCATCCCGACCCGCTGCCAGCGCAGCGCCTGGTCGAGGAGGGGTCCGCTCCGCAGCCCGTCCAGCGCCCTCGGAACGAGCTGGAGGGAGACCGCCCCGAGCACGACGAGCGCGACTGCCGGCCACCACGACACCGGCACCCCCACCGACGCGAACCAGCCACCGCCGCCACCCCAGGTGAAGAGCCCCGCCCAGTCCCCTGTCGCGAGCGCGCTGCCGAGCACCATGGCCTCGATGCCGCCAGCCACGGGCGACCAGAGGAGCCCCAGCCAGCCCCACGGCGAAACGAGCAGCATGCCGGGGACGAGGAGACCGAGCACTCCGCCCACACCGGCGACGATGACGACGGCGGCGACCGTCCGTCGCGAACCGTGCTGACCGAGCAGCCACGCCACCGCGAGGAGCAGGGAGAAGCCCACGGCACCGATCACGAAGGCCACCACGGCGGCGGGCACGGTCGGTCCGGTCATGCCGATCACCGAGGCCGTGTCGGCAGCCACTCCCACCGAGACGGTCGCCCGCTCCCCCGGCACCAGGAGTCGCGACAAGCCGACCACCCCGGCCACGAGGACCGAGAGCCCCGCGAGTGCGAGCGTGGATACGACGAAGGGACGCCGCAGCGTGAGCCGACGCGGCAGTGGCGAATCGGCGAGGAACTGCACCGCCGCGGGCCTCGGCACGACCGGTCCCCTCGTCCGACCACCGAGCACGACGACGATCGTCGCGATCGCCGAGAGCAGCGCGACCATCCCGGGCCGGACGGCCGCCACGACGCCCGCGGCATCCGGCTCGATCAGTCCGAGGACTGCGAACCGCACGAGCGGTGCGCCCACGATGAGTGCGACGAGCAGCGCGGCATAGACGACGAACGCGACGTCGGCGACCCGCGGACGCCCGTCGCGCGCGGCGAGCACCGCCCGGCCGGCGCGGAGGATCCGACGGTCGTCGCGCGAGATGTGCCCGGAATCGGTGCTCACGGGGCTTCGACCGTGATCGCCTCGTCCGCGACCCGTTCGACGAGCCCGGCGTCGTGGCTCGCGACGACGATGGCCGCCCCGCGCTCCTTCGCGAGCAGGATGCGGTCGGCGACGAGGCCGCGCCGCTCGGCGTCGAGGCGCTGCTCCGGTTCGTCGAGCACGAGGACGTCGAAGGGCCGGACGAGCGCCGTCGCCAGGGCGAACAGCTGCGACTGACCCGAGGACAGCTCGGTGGCGAAGCGGCGCGCGAGCGTGTCGATGCGCAGGGCCGCGAGCAGCTCGTCGGCGGCGTCGTCCGCCGCCTGGCCGGTCACACCCCAGGTCGTCGAGATGTAGCGCAGGTGTTCGCGCAGCGTCAGGTCCGGCGCGTAGGCCGGGGTGCCGATGAGGGCCGAGACGGAGCGACGCACCGTGCGGTCGCGGTCGTCGATGGTCCGGCCGCCGATCGTCGCCGTCCCGCTCGACGGACGCAGCCGTCCGCTGAGGATCCGCAGCAGGGTCGTCTTGCCCGATCCGTTCCGGCCCCGGACGGCGAGCGCCATCCCAGGCTCGACCCGGATGTCCGTCGGCGCCAGCAGGGTCTCCCCGTCGATCACCGCTCCGACGCCGTCCGCCTCGATCAGCGGCTGCATCGCGGCAACCGACTCCCCCTCGTGTCCCGACATCGTCCCATCCTCGCAGGCGTCCGCCGAGGTGTCCTCCACCGTGCGGCGGATCGCGCGGTCGGGCGTCGGGGCTCAGCACGCCGGTCGAGGGTGCAGAATGCAGAGCATGGGAATCGTCACCGGGCGCCGCAACGCGCGTCCGCCGAAGCAGCGCCGCGCAGGCGGACCACCCGAGGGCGACGCCTACGACGAGGTCGTGCGGGAGATCCGCGCCGGACGCCTCGACGCCGACGCAGGCGCCGAACGACTGATCGAGCGGCTGACCGACGCGGAGCTCCTCGGCCTGCTCGACGGCGACTCCCCGCGCCGACTCCTCCCGCTGATCCCCGTGCTGCTCCACCGGCGTCCGTTCGTGGCCGGAGCCGTCCCCCGGCTCGGGATCCCGGGGGTCCGGTTCAGTGACGGCGCCCGCGGTGTCGTCATCGGCGAGTCCACCGCGTTCCCCGTGACGATGGCGCGGGCGGCCACCTGGGACCCGGTGCTCGAGGAGCAGGTGGGTGAGGCGATCGGTGCGGAGACTCGGATCCGCGGGGCGAACTATTCGGCGTCCGTCTGCGTCAACCTGCTCCGCCATCCCGCGTGGGGCCGCGCACAGGAGTGCTACGGCGAGGATCCGGTGCTGACGGGCCGGATGGGGTCGGCCATGACCCGCGGCGTCCGCGTCCACACGATGGCGTGCGTGAAGCACTTCGCGCTCAACTCCATGGAGGACGAGCGGTTCGAGGTCGACGTCTCGGTGGACGACCACGCACTGCACGAGGTCTACCTGCCGCACTTCAAGGCCGTGATCGACGCCGGCGCGGACTCGGTCATGAGCGCGTACAACCGGGTGCGGGGCGAGTACATGGACGTCAACCGTCCGCTGCTCACCGAGGTGCTGCGGGAGGAGTGGGGCTTCACGGGCTTCGTGACGAGCGACTGGGTCTTCGGGACCCATGACGCGGTCGGCAGCCTGGAAGCCGGGATGGACGTGGAGATGCCGCTCCGCCTGCGACGGGCACACGAGTTGCCCGCCGCCCTGCGGGCAGGCACCCTCCACCACGCCACCGTTCTGCGCTCGGCCCGGCGCATCCTGCGGACGACCCTCCTGCACGCCGCGACCCGCACCGAACCGCAACCCTCGGCGGACGTCGTCGCCGGCTCGGCCCACCGCGCGCTCGCCCGACACGTCGCCGAGGAGTCGATCGTGCTCCTCGCCAACCGCCCGGTCGACGACGGCGTACCACTCCTCCCCCTGTCGGCGACGACCCGTCGGATCGCGGTGGTCGGCCGTCTCGCGGACCGGGCGAACCTCGGCGACCACGGCTCGTCGCGCGTCCGTCCGCCGACCACCGTCTCGCCGCTGCAAGGGCTCCGTGAGGCACTCCCCGACGCGCAGATCACGACCACCCCGGCCGGGAACGTGCGGGCCGCGGTCGCTGCGGCGGCGGCAGCCGACACGGCCGTCGTCGTCGTCGGCTTCGACCAGCACGACGAGGGCGAGTCGGTCGTCACCGGCGGCGTCGACGTCGGCGTCCTCGGGGCGGCCCTGGACTCGGGTCGACTCCGCAGCGCGATCACGGGCGTTGCACACCTGGCGTCGCGGTTCGTTCGTGGCGGCGATCGCACCTCGCTCCGGCTCCGGCCGTCGGATGAACGCCTCATCCTGGCCGTCGCCGCAGCCAACCCGCGAACGGTCGTCGTGCTCATCGGCGGGAGCGCGATCCTGACCGAGGCCTGGCGCGACCGCGTCCCGGCGCTCGTCCTCGCCTGGTACGGCGGGATGGAGGGCGGTCGAGCGCTCGCCGACGTCCTGACCGGTGTGGTCGAGCCCGGCGGGCGACTGCCGTTCGTGATCCCGACCGATCCCGCACACCTGCCGCCCTTCGACCGCGAGGCGAAGGCCGTCGTGTACGACGACCGCTGGGGACAGCGGCGGTTGGACGAGGAGGGTCACACGCCGGCTTTCCCGTTCGGCTTCGGCCTCGGGTACACGACGATCGACCACCGCCTGCTCGGGCACCGGTTCGACGACACCGGTGGGACCGCCGAGGTCTTTGTGACGAACACCGGTCACCGCGAGGGGTCGACCGTCGTCCAGCTCTACGCCGCCGACACCGCACTCGAGCGACCGGTCGCCCAGCTCCTCGGGTTCCGGAAGGTGACCCTGCAGGCGGGCGAGGAACGCGTCGTCCGGGTCGTCCTCGATCCGACACCGACGCTCGAACGCGACCCGGTCACCCGCCACTGGTCACCCCGCACCGGCGACTGGGCACTGCAGGCCGCCCAGCACAGCCCGTCGACCTGGGCGGACGCGACCCCGCTGCGGAACGGTGACAGCGACCTCCACGACGACCCCGCCCGACTGCCGGACACAGCCGGCTGACCCGACCCGATCAGCTCGGGCCGGCCGACTCGAGGTCGGCGAGACCCTCGACCCGCACGGCGAGCTCCTCATCCCGTCCGAGGACGGCGCGGAGGAGGCGCTGCGAGTCACGCCGGACGGAGAGCACCGCGTCGTCGCGTCGCAGCAGGAGGGTGCCGTCCGGCCCGGTGTAGCGCTGCTGCAGGTCGTCCAGCTCACCGGCCCGGAGCAGCGCCACCGTGCTGGACGCCGCCGGGTCGACGAGACGCACGAGGGCCGACTCGCCCTCGAGCTCGCTCGCGACCACCCGCCGGGCGCTCGCGTCGAAGATCGTCTTCTGCGCCGCCCGGGTCACGACGAACGGTCGTGCCGGACCGTCGAGCAGCCGGTCGACGACGTCGCGGGCCGCGTCGGGGCGACCGACCCGTCGGGCCGCGGCCTGCATCCGCGCCAGACGACCCGGCTCGCCGAGGATCCCGTCGATCTTCCACCCGATCGTCGTCGCGGTGTTGCACCGGACGGCGGCACCCTGCTCCATGAGGTAGTCGCCGTTGCGGACCTCCTGCCCGGGGATGGGGTTCACGAGGACCATCGGCAGACCGGCGGCCATGCACTCCGACGCCGACAGTCCTCCGGGCTTGCCGATGAACAGGTCGGCTCGGCGCAGGAGCCGCGGCATCTCGTCGGTGAAGCCGAGCACGGTGTAGCGGTCGTCGCCGGGCGCGATGAGGTCCTCGACGCTCCGCCGCAGTGCCTCGTTCCGCCCGCACACGATCGTCGCGGTGAACGGCGACCGCAGGTGTAGCGTCTGTCGGACGACCGCGAGCGCGTAGTCACCGCCGGACGCACCGGCCGAGATGAGCAACATGGGCGGTGCTGCCGGGTCGCGCTCGGCCGGGGTGCTCGGCTGGGCGGCGATGGGGATCCCCGAAGCCACGACGCGGTCGGGCGGGAGACCGAGGGCCGTCAGCTGGACCCGCCCCTCCTCCCGGGCGAGGAAGAGCGCATGGAAGGCGCTCGTCAACCACAGCCCCTGGAAGTCGTAGTCCGTGGTGACGATCGCGGTCCTGGCGTCGACGGCGCCGCGGAGGATGAGGGAGGCCAGCAACTGGGCCGGGAGGAAGTGGGTGCAGATGATCGCCGTGGGTCTGAAGCGTTTGATCGCGCTGACCACCGGCATCGCGTTCGCCCGCGTCCAGGGGTCGAGCGGGCCGCGACGACGGAACGGTGCGTCGCTGAGGTCGTAACCCCACTCCACGAGCCAGGGCGTCTCCTCGACGAGCACGAAGTACCCCTTGCCGAGGACGTCGCGGTACAGGGAGGTGCTCGCCTGCAGGACGTCCAGCACCTCGACCTCGGTGACGTCGGGACGCCCGGCACACGCCTGTGCCACGGCGGCGGCGGCGCTGTTGTGTCCGGACCCGACCCCGGCCGACAGGATCAGGACGCGTTCGCCGCCATCCGGTCCGGGGTGCTGCTTCGATGTCCTGCGCATGAGCCGATGCTAGCGCGCGGCCTCCGGCGCCAGGGCTGCCTCGTACAGGCTGATGAGGCGGGTGGTCTGCGTCGACTGGCGCAGGGTGCGGGCGAGGCCCGGTGCGACGACCGGTGCGGTTCCCGCCTCGATGTCGGCGACGGCGCGGCGGATCGCTTCGGCGAGCGCCTCGACCCCACCGTCCGTCGGCTGCCACATCGAGTCGGCCGGGAGCTCCGCCGCAATGTTCGGGTCGCTGATGATCGACGGTGTGCCGAGTGCGGCCGCCTCGAACACGGTCATGCCCTGCGTCTCGAACCCGATCGACGTCTGCACGAGGGCGTCGGCGTCGGCGATCGCGCGCAGCGAGTCGGGGTACGAGACACGACCGGCGAAGACGACGTGGTCGGCGAGGTCGTGTTGTGCGACGAACGCCTGGGCCTTCGCGAGCAGGAGTCCGGCCCCGTACAGGCGGAACACCGCGTCGACGTCCGCGAGCCGGACCGCCTCTAGGAACTCCATGAGCCGCTTCTCCTGGCTGAAGCGGCCGATCCACACGAACGACGGCAGCCGGTGCGGCACGTGGAGCGTGGTCGCGCGTTCGTCGAGGATCTCGTCGAGCACCGCGTCGTCGACGCCCGTCGACAGGACCTCGGCGTGGGCGGTCACGCCCTGCTCACGGAGGACGCGCGCGAAGTGGTGCGACGGCGCGATGACGACGGCCGCACGCTTGGCGAACTCCTGCAGGTAGGACCAGACGCCGGTCGGCAAGGTCGAGAGCCGCGGCCGGAGGACCCGGCGCTGCCACCACGACAGGGCTCCGACGACGAGGCCCGGCGCCGGCATGGTCTGCTCGATGCCGACGTCCATGCGGTTGTGCATCGTGTGGAGGGCCGGGATCCCGTGCCGTTCGGCGTAGCGGTAGGCCGTGAGCGCCTGCCAGAAGTCGGCCTGCACGTGGACGACGTCGACCGGGGGTAGCTCGGCCAGGCGTGCGTCGAGCCAGCGGTCGGTGAGGCGGCCTGGCACGGTCATCGAGTACTCGCGGTCGAGCGTGATGGGGATCGAAGGGGTGTCGAGATAGTGCGGGTCGTCGTCGTGCTCCTGGTGCATCCGCGGCGAGCACACCGTGACGGTGTGTCCCGCGGCCTCCAGGAAGCGCCGCTGCAGCCGGATCGAGACTTGGGCCCCGCCGGACGACTCGGGGTGCTGGTCGCTGAAGACGAGGATGTGCATGGTCACCAAGGCTACCCGTGGCACCCGGGTCGCAGGTGTCCGGCGCCGCGACTCAGGCTTCGTCGAGGACGGCGACGATCGACTCCTGCAGGTACCCGAGCCAGGCGTAGATCGCCATCATGAGCTGGGGATCCTGCTCGTCGTCCGAGCTCGTCGGAGACGGGTCGAACGGCTCCGCGTCGTCCTCCTCGATGCCGAGTCGAGCCGCGATGGTGAGCCGGGTGTCGTTGAGGAACCGCAGCCAGGTCCAGGCCGTCTCGCCCTCGAGGGTCACGGCTGCACCGTCCTCGTGCCCGGCTGGGACGTCCGTCGGCTGAGCCGCGTCGGACGCGTCGGCGGTGAGCGCCGCCAGGACGGTCCGCGCCGCAGTCACCTTGCCGCCGACGAGGTCGTCGGCGGTGAAGCGTCGGAACTCCGCGGCGGCCTCGGGGTCGTCGCGGTACCCCTCCGGCACCAGTCGCGCCATGGCGGGGTCGAGCTCCACGGCGGTCGCCAGCCCGGCGCGCGTCGCGTCCTCGAGCATGTCGACGAGCTGGCTCGCCAACTGTTCGAGGATCGAGGTCTCCTGCTCGTCGAGACGGAGCACGACGGGTCCGACGGGCGGACGGACGAAGGCGCTCATGCGTCGGCCTTCGCGAGCGAGGCCCAGAGCCCGTACCCGTGCATGGCCTCGACGTGGCGCTCCATCTCCTCGCGGTTGCCGGTCGCGACGACCGCACGGCCCTCGTGGTGCACGGCGAGCATGAGTCGCTCCGCCTCCTCGTGGGTGTAGCCGAAGTAGCTGCGGAACACGAGCGAGACGTAGGACATGAGGTTCACCGGGTCGTTCCACACGATGGTGACCCACGGCTGCATGGTGAGGGTCGCCTCGTCGACGATCGGCTGGTCGAGGATCTGCGCCATCCTCCAAGCCTCCCACGATGCGTGCCGCAGCGCCTCCCTGCCGGGGTCCGACTCAGGAAGCGGACGGTGCGCCGGCCCGCGGCTGGCGGAGCGGCAGGGTCACGGTGAAGGTGGAGCCGCGGCCCGGGCGGCTGGACACGGTGATCCAGCCATGGTGCGCCTCGGTGATGGACTTCACGATCGACAGCCCGAGGCCGACGCCGGGCCGCGCGTCGTCGCGGACCTCCCTGGCCCGGAAGAAGCGGTCGAAGAGCTGCCGCTGGGCGTCCGGTGAGATGCCGATGCCGGTGTCCGCGACGTTCACGGTGCAGGTCTCACCGTCCACTGCGACGGTCACGACGACCCGCCCACCTCGGGGGGTGTACTTCACCGCGTTCGACAGCAGGTTGTCGAGGACCTGGCGGAGCCGGCCACCGTCGCCCTCCAGTTCAACGTGCGGCGGGACCTCGGCTCGGACGACGACACCGGCCTCCGACGCCTGCGGCAGGATCGCTCCCACGCTCTGCCGGGCGATGTCGGCGACGTCGGTGAGGGCGATCCGCACCCGCATCTCGGCGTCGCCCGCCGCGAGCAGGTCGCCGATGATCGCGTACAACTGCTCCGCGTTGCGCTGGATCGTCGAGACCTCGCGCTCGAGCCCGAGCTGCCGCAGGTCATGTCCCTCGGTGAGGAGGTCGAGGTAGCCGATGATCGACGTCAACGGGGTGCGGAGTTCGTGGGACACGTCGATGAGGAACGCTTCCCGCAGCGCCACCGCGTTCGCGAGGTCGGTCACGTCGTGACCGACGGTGATGGTGCCGACGAACGTGCCGTCGTCGGTGTGCACCTGTCGCGCGTTCCCGATGATGGCGCGCTGGTCGCCCGGCTCCCCCACCCAGTACAGATCGCCGCGGAAGCTCTCTCCGCGCAGCGCCCGGTTGATGACCTGCTCGTCGGGCCGCAGCCGGGTCTTCCGGTCCGGTCCGTAGACGTGGACGCCGGCGCGGGTCGTGGGGTCGAACCCCGCCAGTCGGGCCTGCTCGTACGTGGCCTCATTCCGGAGCGCCACCGTGCCGTCGGGCCGGAAGAAGGCGACGGCGGCGTCGACGGATTCCGAGACCGTCGTCGCGACGGCCGCCGCTTCCGTCGCCGCGGCGAGCGCGATGCGCGCACGTCCCTCGTGGGCGCGGAGCTGGCGCGCGGCCAGGTGCACGGTGACGGTCATGATGAGGACCAGGGCCGGCAGGATGCAGATCGCACCCCACCCGCCAGGCGTCGTCGGCCACGCTCCGGCGCGCGCGACCGGCACCAGGGAGACGAAGATCGCTCCGAACACCGGCACGGGCAGTGCCGAGACCCCGAACCCACCCGCGAGCCAGAGCACCGGGATCACGATGAGGAGACCCGACGTCGGCAGGTTCGGCAGGGTGTCGCGGAAGAACCCGACGGCGAGGATGTCGATGGTCGGAACGAGCACGAGCAGGCCACGGAGCTTGCCTGACGGCGGCACGGCGAAGAGCAGGGACGTGGCCGCAGCGGTCAGGGAGAGCCCGATGAGGAAGTCGGGCTCCAGCAGGGTCCACGTCGAGGTCAGGCCGATGTACAGCCCGAGCATCAGGATCGAGGCGATGAACGCGAACTGCGCACCGGCGAAGAGGTGATTGGTCCGCGGCAGCGGTGCGGCTGCCGCGACCGGGACGGAGATGCCGACGGCCGGGGATGCGGGCCGTGGGGCGGCGGCAGGTCGAGCCGGGGCGGGCCGAGCCTGGCCCGGCTGCGTGGAGGCTGGCCGAGCGCCGCCACGATCACGGAAGCGTGGGTCCTGGGGCTGACGCTGGGCCATGGCTGCTCTCCGGAAGGGGACGAGCGATCACCGGGATCGGGTCGCTCACTCCCGAACCCTACCCGGTGAGCGCACCGCCTTCAGCAACTGTTGACAGTAGGCGACTCAGGTCGGGAGTCGATCGGGCCGCTTGGGCGGGTACACCCAGGTGACCATCACCACCGAGATCATCATGAGGAGGAACCACGACACCAGCTTGGTGAGCGGGACCAGCTGCCAGCCGTCCTCCTGATTCGGGTACAGCCAAGCGCCCGTGATCGTCCCGATGTTCTCGGCGATCCAGATGAAGCAGGCCACGAGCAGGAACGCCACCAGCACGGGCATGCGGTGCGTCCGACGGAACACGCGGAAGTGCATCATCGTCCGGGCGAACACGACGAGGACGGCTGCGAGCAGCACCCATCGCAGATCCACGATGAAGTGCTGGCTGAAGAAGTTCACGTAGATGCCGGCTGCGATGATCGTCGTGAGCCACACCCGTGGATAGCGGTCGAACCGGAGGTCGAAGAGCCGGTACACGCGCACCATGTACGACCCGACGGCCGCGTACATGAAGCCGGTGTACAAGGGCACGGAGCCGAGGTGCAGGACCCCGCCGCCGTCGTACTCCCACGACCCCACCCCGGTCTTGAACAGCTCCATGCCCGTCCCGACGACGTGGAACAGGACGATCACCCAGAGCTCGCGGCCCGTCTCGAGCCTGGTGACGATCATGACCACCTGGATGGCGATGGCAGCGACGACGAGCGCGTCGTTCCGGGCGAGCCAGACATCGTCCGGGTACCAGAGGCGGGCGGCGACGATGACCGCGAGCATCGCTGCGCCGAAGATGCACGCCCACGCCTGTTTCGCCCCGAAGACGAGGAACTCGACGGCCTTCGCCCGCGCACCGCCGTCGGGGGCGTCGCGCAGGAGCCGGTTGGCCCGGTCGTCGATCCAGCGCTCGACCGCGGTCAGTTCGTGCTGGTCCACCCGACGTGCGTCGCGACCCGCTCCGTCTGCGGGGGTGGGCGGCTCGGACATCGGGCCAGCATACGGGCACACGCCGCAGCGGACCTGAGACGTCGGGACCGCCCCGACGCGGGCTGCGACGGGCAGCTCCTAGGGTGGATCCATGCCGCAGAACCGCACGCTCCGGACCGCCGCCACGGCGTTGCTCGCCATGGCAGCCGTCCTCGGCCTCTCGGGCTGTGGCGACGTGAACGCGGCTTCCGCCGCCGGGCGGGACTTCGAGCACCTCCTGGACGGCGTCCCGGAGGTGGCCGATGTCGACACGACCGGGAGCAACACCCTGCCGTGGAGCGGCACGGCATCGGCGTCGGTGCTCATGGACGACGACGTCACCGACGATCGGCTGAGCGCGATCGTGGACCGCATCGGCGGGTTCCTGAACGAGCAGGCGAAACGGAGCGGCGGAGCGACGTGGGAGGGCGTCGACCTCACCGTCCGTGGGTTCACCCTGTCCGTCCTCGACCGACGAGCCGACAACGCGACCCAGCTGGAGCTGCTCGCGTCACTCGAGGACGAGGGCGTGCCGGGCGGTGAGCTGCAGCTCGCCTCCGCTGGAACCGACGGTGCGCGTGCGTCCTCGCTCTCCCTCGTGGCGCGTCCCGGAGAGGACTTCCTCGACGCCTACGACCTGGCCAGGGCGACCGCCGACGCGACGCCCGCCTACGCCGCCGCGGTCGTCAGCGGCCGCAGCGACGACGGTGTCGACCCGGCCGGACCCGACGAGGACGACGCCGACGATGCGGCCCCCGGCTTCCCCAACTGGGACGGGGACGCGCGGTTCTCCATCTCCTCAGGCGTCGACGACGACGCGACGGTCAGCGGCGACCCCGGTACGACCCGTGCCGCCTACCTGGCCGTCGCCGGACAGTTCGAGGTCATCGGCGCCACGCTGACCCCGGCCACGATCGACCTCCGCGTCTCGAGCGTCGACGACGTGGCCGCCGCGACCGCGGTGGCGACGGGTGCGGTACCGGCGGACGTCGCAGTGGAGATCCAGGGCGGCATCGTCACCTGGGATGACGGTGCCCAGTCGGCGGACATGCTGCCGGTCGTCCAGGCGCTCGGTGCGGTGCCCGGCGTGACCGGGATCGCGGCGTCGAGTGACAGCGTCAGGCTCACCGTCGCAGGCCCGGGTGCCGGGCGCACCGCCCTCGACGTCCTCGACGCCCTGCCCGAGGCGTCAATCGTCGAGTCGCTCGGCATCGACGGCCCCGTCGTGAGCGGTTCCCCTGGAACGTTCTCCGTGCGTGGCGCTCGCGGGGACGCGACCGCGCTGTTCGGCCTGGTCGAGCGGTTGACCGCCATGGGCTCGCTGGCGTCCGCCGAGACCAGTGTCGGTCGCCTGCAGGTCGAATTCCACGCGGGCGACGACGCGACGCTCGGGGCGGCGATCGGCCTGGTCAAGGCGAGCGTCGCTCCGGGAACGTGGACCAGCATCGAGGTCGAGGGTGAGCGGGGGACCTGGTGGTTCGACGCCACGGACACCATCACCATCGACGCTTCCGAGTACGCCGACGAGTCCCCGGAGGAGACCGCGCTCCGCGAGCGCATCGAGCGCCTCTGGAACGCCGCCTGACGGTCACAACTCCTGCAACGCCCGCCCGGACTGTCGAGGACGCCGGTGTCCGAGCGGCCAGTGCCCACAGGACGGTCCAAGCAGCAGGAGTTACGGACGCGGTTCGCCGGCGGCCCGGGGGCGCGAGACCGTCACCGTGAACTTCTGGTTGCGCGCGAACTGCGTCGTCGGACCGACGAGCCGCTCGAGGGCAGCCCGGTAGCCGAGGTGCGAGTTCCACACGACGGCGAGCGTCCCGCCCGGCTGCAGGACGCGCGCGGCCTCGGCGAACAGATCGTGGGCGACGCCAGTGTGGACGGTGGTCCCGCTGTGGAACGGCGGGTTCAGGACGATGAGGTCGGCTGACGCGTCCGGCTGCATCGACAGGCCGTCGTCGCGGAGCACCGTGATGCGCTCGGCCAGCCGGCGGTCGGCGTCGTCGTTGGCGGCGATGGTCGCGGTGGTCGAGGCGACGGCCGCAGCGGACTGGTCGGTCGCGATGACCGCGAGCTCGGGCCGGGCGATGGCGAGCGACACCGCGAGGACGCCGGTGCCGCAGCCGAGGTCGATGGCCGTCCGGGCGTCGGGCGCGATCTCCGGCAGCGCCTCCAGCAGGAAGCGGGTGCCGATGTCGAGCTTCGTGCCGGCGAACGCTGCGCCGGCGGCGGCGATGGTCAGGCCGATGTCGGCATGGTGCTCGGTGCGCAGCGCGGTCGAGGCCGTGGTGTCGGCCTCGTCACGCGCTCCCTCGACGGCGGCGGTCACCGGATCGCTCGCACGGAGCACGCGGGACTTCTGCCGGGCGAGGCTCGCGGTGACGGTCGCGAAGCTCCGACCGAGGACCTCGTTCATCGCGGGCGTGAGGTGCTTCACCCGGCCACCGGCCAGGAGACGGACGTCGACGGCGCCCCAGCGGGCCACGGCGGCGGCGATCTCATGCAGGGCTTCGAGGTGCTTCGGGAGTTGGAGGAGGACGAGTGATGCGCCCGTGAACAGCTCCTCGCCGAGCGGCAGGTTGCGGAAGCCGCCGTCGACGCCGAGCCGTTCGGCGTTGGCCGCGAGGGCGCGTTCCCCGACGGCGGCGTCCTGGTGGACCCGGACGTCGGTCGCCCCCAGAAGCGCGATGGCGCCGAGGGTCAGCGCCCCGTAGGCGTCGCCGACCACGACGATCTCGCCGGGCGTCGGCACCCGCCCGGCCAGGGCCTCGGCCGCTTCGTCGAGCAGGAGCCGGTCGGTCGCGTCGACGGCGAAGAGGTTGGGTGCCTCGTGATCGGGGAACCGGCGCAGCGCGTCGAAGGGGAACTCGGGCATCCCCTCAGCGTAACCGGCCACGCGATACGAGGAACGGCGTCACCGACGGCGCGCGCGCCGAGCCGGCTTCTCCGCCTTCACTGCTCGGAGGACTGCCGGGAAGACGAGGACGCCGAGCCCGGCGGAGACGAGGAGGTTGACGACCGTGGCGATGGCGACGCCCTGGCCGAAGGCGCGGACGGTCTCGAGGCCGCTGGCGTCTTCGGCTCGGACGGACGCGATCGCACCGAACACGATCACGAGGCTGATGACCGCGAAGATGAGCTGCAGCGGGACGGTGGCCCACATGCCCCAGTGCGTGACGGCTCCTGCGCGACGCACGCCGTGACGCCGCAGGATCCGCAGGCTGAGCGCGATGCCACCGAGGAAGGCGAGGACCCCGAGCGCGACGTACCCCCACACCCAGGCGCCGAACGGCGGTGTCAGGAAGAGCAGGATGAACCCGAACACCCGAGAGAAGCCGTCGACCCATTCGGCCTCGCCCGCACCGAGCAGGACGCCGACGAGGATGGGGGCGCCGATCATGACGAGCGTCAGTAGTGGAAGCACGCCCGCGATGACGCCGAAGTACATGAGCGGGTAGGCGGTCAGTCCGGTCAGGCGGGCGCCGCGCCGCCTCCGGGCCGTCGCGGGTGCGGTCTGCGCCGGGTCCGGCTTCGTCACCACGGGCTGCGCGCTCATGCCCCAACCCTACGCGGCGCGCAGACATACGACAGCGCACCCGTGGTCGTCATCCACGGGGGATGACGACCACGGGTGCGCTGTCGTCGGCTACTCGGAGAGCGACGGCCGCCAGACGACGACCTCGGTCCGGCGGCGGGTGCGGGTGCCGCTCCGCATCGGGACGACGCTCCCCTCCATGCCGGCGGCGAACACCCGGTTGCCCGGGGTTCGCAGCAGGGCGTTGGCGAGCGCGTGCTCGAGCTCCCGCACCCGACCCTGGAGCGAGCTGACCTCGTTCTCCAGGGTCAGGATGCGGGAGATGCCCTCGAGGCTGACGCCCTCGGCACTGAGCCTGGACACCTCACGGAGTTGGGCGATGTCGCGCATCGAGTACCTGCGCGACTTCCCGGCGGTCCGCGTCGGCGACACGAGCCCGAGCCGGTCGTACTGCCGAAGCGTCTGCGGGTGCATGCCGGCGAGCTCGGCAGCCATCGCGATCGCGAAGACCGGCGAATGCTCGTCCATGCTCCCTGCCCTTCCGTGTGCTGCTGGCTACTAGCCCCGAGCCCTGGCGATGAGCTCGTCGCGGGGGTTGTCCTTCGGCTCCAGCTCGTGGAACCGTTCGAGTGCTTCCTTGGCCTCGCCGCCGAGATGCGCCGGGACGACGATCTGCACGACGGCCAAAAGGTCGCCGGTGCCCTTCGTCGTCGCGACACCACGGCCCTTGACGCGGAGGACGCGGCCGCTCGGCGTACCGGGGGCGACGCGCAGCTTGACGGGGTCGCCGCCGAGCGTCGGAACCTCGATCGTCGCGCCGAGCGCGGCCTCCACGAAGGTGACCGGCACGGTGACGCGAAGGTTCAGGCCGTCGCGTTCGAACACGGGATGCTTGCGGACACTCACGGTGACCACGATATCGCCGGGTTCGCCGCCGTCCGGACTCGGCTGCCCCTTGCCGCGCAGGCGGATCTTCTGTCCATCCGACACACCCGCCGGGATCTTCACCTTGATGGTGCGTCCCTCGGAGGTCTGCAGGGAGATGGTGTCGCCCTGCGTGGCCGTGATGAAGTCGATCGTCGTGTGCGCGGTGATGTCGCGGCCCGGCGTGGGTCCGCCGTAGCCGCGGAAGCCACCGGAGGTCTGGCCGAAGCCACCCTGGCCGAACATGCCGCCGAGGATGTCCTCGTATCCGGGAGGAGCCTGCTGGTAGCTGTAGCTCTGGCGACCGCCACCACCACCGCCCCCACCGAACATCGTCCCGAAGACGTCCTCGAAGCCGCCCTGGCCGCCGCCGGCACCCGGAGCGGTGAAGCGTGCTCCACCGCCCATGGCGCGAACGGCGTCGTACTCCTTGCGCTGCTCGGGGTCGCCGAGGACCGAGTGGGCCTCGCTGATCTCCTTGAACTTCGCCTCGGCCTTCGCATCACCCGGGTTGGAGTCCGGGTGGTACTGCCGGGCGAGCTTCCGGTAGACCTTCTTCAGTTCCGCCGGCGTCACGTCCTTCTTGACGCCGAGGACCTTGTAGAAGTCCTTGTCGAACCAGTCCTGACTCGCCATGGCTAGCTCGCCGGGACCGCGACGACCACCTTCGCGGCGCGCAGCAGGGTGGAGCCCAGGTGGTACCCGGTCTCCACGACGTCGAGGACGGTCTCGCCCTCGGCGCCCGGCGTGGGCTGCTGGAAGATGGCCTCGTGCACGTTGGGGTCGAAGGTCTCGCCGACCGCTCCGAACGGCTTCAGCCCGAGCTTCTCGGCAGCGCCGCGGAGCTTGGCCGCGATCTGCGTGAAGGGGGCGTCGCCCTCGAGGTCGCCGTGCTTGTCAGCGCGGTCGAGGTCGTCGAGCACCGGCAGCAGGACCTTGGCGACCTCGCCGGTGGTGCGCTCGCGCTCCACCTCGCGGCCGGCCTCGGTGCGCTTCCGGTAGTTCGCGTACTCGGCCGTGACGCGCTGCAGGTCGCCGAGGCGTTCCGCAGCGAGCTGCTCGGCCGGGGAGAGGTCGCCGCCCTGCAAGGGCTCCTCGGGAGCCGCGTTGAGGATGTCCTCGACGGTCAGCTCGTCGTCTGCGGCCGGTGCGTCGGCGTCGGCGGATTCGGCAGGTGCGCCCGAGGGGGCCGACGCGTCGGCGTCAGCCCCCTCGGTGCCAGGCTGACGAACCTCGCCGGTCTCCGGGTCGATCCGCCGCTTGTCGCGGATGATGGGATCGTCCTGGTTCTGGTTCTGGTTCTCGTCAGTCATGGTTACTTCTTGTCCTTGTCGTCTTCGTCCTCGACGACCTCGGCGTCGACGACGTCCTCATCGGAGGTCGCCTCCTCGGCCGGGGCCTCGGTTCCTGCGGCGGACTCGGAGGCCTGCGCCTGGGCGTAGATCGCCTCGCCGAGCTTGACCTGGCTCTCGTTGAGCTTGTCGAACGCGGTCTTCACCGCGTCCTCGTCCTCACCGGCGAGCGCGCTCTTCAGAGCGTCGACGTCGGCCTGGACGTCGGTCTTGACGTCCTCGGGCAGCTTGTCGTCGTTCTCCTTGATGAGCTTGTCGATCGAGTAGGCGAGCTGCTCGGCGCTGTTGCGGACCTCGGCCTGCTCACGGCGGGCCTTGTCGTCCGCAGCGTGCTCCTCGGCCTCGCGGACCATGCGCTCGATGTCCTCCTTGCCGAGGGACGAGCCACCGGTGATGGTCATCGACTGCTCCTTGCCGGTGCCCTTGTCCTTGGCGGACACGTGCACGATGCCGTTGGCGTCGATGTCGAAGGTGACCTCGACCTGCGGCACACCGCGCGGAGCCGGCGCGATGCCGGTCAGCTCGAAGGTGCCGAGGTTCTTGTTGTCGCGGGTGAACTCGCGCTCGCCCTGGAAGACCTGGATCGCGACGGACGGCTGGTTGTCGTCGGCCGTGGTGAAGGTCTCGCTCCGCTTCGTGGGGATCGCGGTGTTGCGCTCGATGAGCTTCGTCATGATGCCACCCTTGGTCTCGATACCGAGCGACAGGGGGGTGACGTCGATGAGCAGCACGTCCTTGCGCTCACCCTTCAGCACGCCGGCCTGGAGGGCGGCGCCGACGGCGACGACCTCGTCAGGGTTGACGCCCTTGTTGGGCTCCTGACCACCGGTGAGCTTCTTGACGAGCTCGGCGACGGCGGGCATACGGGTCGATCCACCGACGAGCACGACGTGCGCGATGTCGGAGACCTTCACGCCGGCCTCGGCGATGACGTCGTTGAACGGCTTGCGGGTGCGCTCGAGCAGGTCCTGCGTGAGCTCCTCGAACTTCGCGCGACTGAGGGTCTCATCGAGGTTCGCCGGGCCGTTCTCCGTGAGGGAGAGGTACGGGAGCTGGATCGAGGTCGACATCGAGGAGCTGAGCTCCTTCTTCGCCTGCTCGGCGGCTTCCTTGAGGCGCTGCTTCGCGATCTTGTCGCCCGAGACGTCGACACCGGTCGAGTCCTTGAAGCGCTTGATCAGGTAGTCGACGACGCGCTGGTCCCAGTCGTCTCCACCGAGGCGGTTGTCACCCGAGGTCGAGCGGACCTGGATGGTGGAGAAGTCGTCGTCCTTGCCCACTTCGAGCAGCGAGACGTCGAAGGTACCGCCACCGAGGTCGAAGACGAGGATGAGCTCGTCCTCCTTGCCGCGGTCGAGGCCGTAGGCGAGGGCTGCGGCGGTCGGCTCGTTGATGATGCGGAGCACGTTGAGGCCCGCGACCTCACCGGCCTCCTTCGTGGCCTGACGCTCGGCGTCGTTGAAGTAGGCGGGGACGGTGATGACCGCGTCGGTCACGGTGTCGCCCAGGTACTGCTCGGCGTCGCGCTTCAGCTTCGCGAGGATGCGGGCGGACAGCTCCTGCGGCGTGTACTTCTTGCCGTCGACGTCGAACTTCCAGTCGGTGCCCATGTGGCGCTTGACGCTCGCGATGGTGCGGTCGACGTTGGTGACGGCCTGGCGCTTCGCGGTCTCGCCGACGAGCACCTCGCCGTCCTTGGTGAATGCGACGACGGAGGGGGTGGTGCGGAAGCCCTCGGCGTTGGCGATGACGGTGGGTTCTCCACCTTCGAGGACGGCGACCACCGAGTTGGTGGTACCGAGGTCGATGCCTACTGCACGTGCCATGTGTTGGTTCTCCTTGTGTTGACTGCCGGTTCGGAACTCGTCGACTCGGGCGGCATGCGGATGGCGTCCGGCCGACTCGACGAGCTCGGCACCGAGCTGGTTGATGGGGTGATGCTGGTGTGACGTCGAGACTTGAGCCCCGATGACTCAATGCTACCGAGGCCCGGTTTCGGCGTCAAGAAAGTTGAGTCCGCCTGGCTCAACTCCCAGCGGATGGCCAGGGTGACCGCGACCCAGGTGCCCTTCGACAAGCTCGGGGACCAGGACGGGGAACGGTCCGCGAGTGACGACAGGCTCAGGGTCCGGAACGAATGCCGGTCCCTGAGCCTGTCGAAGGGGTATTGCCTACGCGGCGTCCACCAGCACCGCAGCATGCTCGGTGACGACGATCTTCCCGCCGACCGCGTCGACGTGCACGGTCGAGCCGTCGCCGACCCCGCCGCCCACGACGAGCTCGGCGATGCGGTCGTCGACCTCACGCTGGATCAGGCGACGCAGGGGGCGCGCGCCGTACTCCGGCTCGTAGCCCAGCTCCGCGAGGAGCGTGAGCGCCTCGGGCGTCGTCTCGAGTGACGCACCGCGCGCGGCCAACCGTTCGGTCGTGCGGCCGAGCATCAGTCCGACGATCTCCTGCAGCTGCTGCTGGTCGAGCTTGCGGAAGAGGACGATCTCATCGATGCGGTTGAGGAACTCCGGACGCATCGCCTCGCGCAGCTTGCCCATGACCCGGGCCCGCAGCGCCTCCTCGGAACCGAAGCCCGTCAGGTCGTCCGCGCCGCCGGCGACGAAGCCCATCGCACCGGAACGGGATGCGAGGAACTCGGAACCGAGGTTCGAGGTCATGACGACGACCGTGTTGCGGAAGTCGATCGTCCGCCCCTGACCGTCGGTCAGGCGACCGTCGTCGAGCACCTGCAGGAGCAGGTTGAAGACGTCCGGGTGCGCCTTCTCGATCTCGTCGAACAGCACGATCGAGTAGGGGTTCCGGCGCACGCGCTCGGTGAGCTGGCCCGCCTCGTCGAACCCGACGTACCCGGGAGGGGCACCGACGAGTCGCGACACCGTGTGGCGTTCGCCGAACTCGCTCATGTCGAAGCGGATCACCGAGTGCTCGTCCGCGAAGAGGGATCCTGCGAGCGCCTTCGCGAGCTCCGTCTTACCCACGCCGGTGGGGCCGAGGAACAGGAAGCTGCCGACGGGTCGGTTCGCATCCCCCATGCCCGTGCGGTTGCGACGGACAGCCTTCGACACCGCGGTCACGGCGTCGTGCTGGCCGACGACACGAGCGTGCAGCTCGTCCTCGAGGCCGGCGAGACGTTCCCGCTCGCCCTCCGTGAGCCGACTGACCGGGATCCCGGTCGCACGGGACACGACGCCGGCGATCTGGGCCTCGTCGACGACCGCGTCACGGTCGGTGCGGGCACCGGGTCCGTTGGAGGCGGCGTCGAGCTTCGCCTGCACGGCGGTGATCTCGTCGCGGATGCGCGAGGCCTCCTCGTAGTGCTCGGCCGACACGGCCGCGTTCTTCGACGCCTCGAGTGTCGCGAGCTCCTCGACGAGGGCGCTCACGTCGACCGCTTTCCCGAGCCGCAATCGCAGCCGGGCTCCGGCCTGGTCGACGAGGTCGATGGCCTTGTCGGGCAGGACACGGTCGGGCAGGTACCGCGCCGACAACTCGACGGCGGCGCGGAGGGCGGCGTCGGTGAAGCGGACGTCGTGGTGCTCCTCGTAGGCCGGACGGAGACCGTCGAGGATGAGGACGGCGTCCTCGATCGACGGCTCGCCGACGCGCACGGGCTGGAAGCGGCGTTCGAGTGCCGGGTCCTTCTCGATCCCGCGGTATTCACGGAGCGTGGTCGCACCGATGAGGTGCAGCTCACCGCGCGCGAGACGCGGCTTGAGCATGTTGCCGGCGTCCATGCCGCCCTCGCCGGTACCTCCGGCGCCGACGACGGTGTGGACCTCGTCGATGAAGACGATGAGCTCGGAGCGGTTCGCTGCGATCTCGTCGAGCAGGCCGGTGAGGCGCTCCTCGAAGTCACCGCGGTACCGGGTTCCGGCGACCATGGCCGGCAGGTCGAGTGAGATGACGCGCTTCCCGCGCAGCTGCTCCGGGACGCCGCCGTCGACGATCGCCTGGGCGAGCCCCTCGACGACCGCGGTCTTGCCGACGCCGGCCTCGCCGACGAGCACGGGGTTGTTCTTCGTGCGGCGGGAGAGGATCTCGATGGTCTGCTCGATCTCGTCGGCGCGGCCGATCACGGGGTCGAGCGAGCCGCTGGCGGCCAGCGCCGTGAGGTCCGTGCCGAAGCGGTCGAGCATGGGGGTGTCGGAGTCGGCGTCGTCCGCCTCGGCGTCGCTCCGGTCGTCGGTGGCGACGCCGGGGTCGCCGACGGCCTGGCGCATGCCCTGGGTCAACGCCTCCGCCGTGACGCCGGCTCGGGCGAGGACCTCACCGGCGGGCGAGTCCTGGTTGATGACGAGCGCGAAGAAGAGGTGCTCGGGGTCGACGTACGTCGATCCGGCGGCGCGGGCCACCTGGTAGGCGTGGAACAGCGCGCGCTGGGCCGACGGCGTGATGGCCGGGTCCTTGACGCTCGGCGAGGACGCCTGCGGCAGGCGCTGCTCGGCGGCCTTGGCGATGACCTTCGGGTCGACGCCGAGGCGCGCGACGGCGTCCTTCGCGGGCTCCTCGCTCACGATGACGCGCAGGATGTGCAGCGCGTCCAGCTCGTTCTGGCCGCGCTCGAGCGCGAACCGGCCGGCACGCTGCAGGATCTCCTGCGTCCGTGCGGTGAGGAAGCGGCTGAGGTCGATGGTCCGCGCCGAACGCGCCCGCTCGCCCTCGAGGTATCGGGCGAGGAAGTCGTCGAACGACGACGATCCGCCGTCTGCTGCTGCGCCGCCCTGGGTGAAGTCTTCGGGCACGTGAACCTCCTGGATTCAAACTTGAGTGTCGTACGCTCAAGTCCAACGCGGGATGCCCAAAGCTATTCCCGGCAACGATCCTCGTCCCAGCGAACCTTCAGCGAGCGAGCCTGTCCACCGCGGCCCGACCATGCTCCAGCGCCGCGGGCAAAGCGAGGGCGGCAGCCAGCACACAGAAGCCTCCAGCGCCGACCGCGAGGCCTGGCGCGACGGCGAGCACCGGGCGCGCCCCCGCTTCGAGGCGACCGAACGCCTCAGCCTCCACCGCTGAGACAGCCGCTGCCGTCAGGAGCCCGAGGAACGTCGCGGTCACGGCATACATGAAGGCTTCGACGACGACGGCTCCGACGATCGAGCGGTGACTGACGCCGCCCACAGCCAGCAGCGCGCGCTCGCGCGCCCGCTCACGAGCAGCCATCACCACGACCGTCGCGGTGCCGGCGATCGCCAGGACGACCGTCGGACCGAGAATGGTCCAGACGCCGGAGTGGTTGATGCCGTGCTCGCCGGCGGGCACAAGCCCGGCCGCCCTCCTGGCGGAATCGGCGGTCTCGAACACGGTGTAGATCGAATTCGCGAGGGCGACCGCGACGTAGAGCGGAACGAGGGAGACGCCTACACGATCCAAGCGGAAGGCGCAGCCACGACGCGCGAGGTACCAAGCCGTCGACCACCGACGTGGGACGATCCATGTCCACGCCGCGAGGAACAGTGCAGCGATCCGCGAGACGTGCAGCGCGATCAGCGGGATGATGAGCAACGACAGGAGCATCGCGAGGCCTACTAGGAGACCGAGCCGACTGGACACGTCGCCGCTAGCCGAACCGACCATTCCGGCCGCCACTGCGAGGACCGCCGCCGACATGACCAGGCTGAGCGTGAGCCTGAACGCGGTCGGGCGACGGCGGACGACTTCCGCGCTCAGGACCGCGTCGACCGCCGGTACCCGGAGGATCGAGCCGACACCTTGCAGACCGGCGAGCAACAGGATGCCGATGAGCAGCGCCCAGGTCGACAGGAGCACCAGCGTGCTCGCCGGGGCATCGACGATCGCGGTGACCGCGTTGGCCTGCAGGACCCAGCTGGTGAACCGCGGTGCGACCAATAGGGCCAGCGGCAGCCCGAGCGCTCCACCCACGGTCCCGAGCACGATCAGCTGCGACACAAGGACGCCGGCGATCCGCACTGACGACATCCCCGCGAGCTTCCAGGTCGCGAACGGTCGACGCTGGAGTTGCACCGCCAAGGAGACCGCGCTCGAGGTGATGACGAAGACGGCGACCGAGGCCATCCCGGACATCGGCGTGCTCAGATTCCGGACGATGCGCTGTTCCCGGACGGGCAGCCGATCGGCGACCTCCACGAGCGCTCCCACGCTGACAAGGAGCGCGTTCGCGAGTGCCAGGAACAGGAGCAGGGAGATCCACACCCGCCACTGCTGCAGGAGTGTGCGGAGAACGAGACCGGCCATCGTCATGCTCCCACGGACGTATGGACACTGTCCGCGCGGGCCGTTTCGATGGCGGACCAGAGCGCTGCCGGGGTGGCGGACGTCAGCTCGGCGTGGACAGAACCGTCACAGAGGACCAGCACACGATCCGCCCGCGCAGCAGCATCGAGGTCATGGGTAACCATCACCATCGTGCGTTCGGGACCGAGCGATCCGAACAGGAGGTCGAGCACGACCCGTCCTGACGACGTGTCAAGTGCACCGGTGGGTTCGTCGGCGAAGACCAATTCAGCCTGCGACAGCAACACCCGGCCGATCGCGACGCGCTGCCGTTCACCGCCTGACAGCTCGTCCGGGCGATGCCGGAGGCGCGACGACAGTCCGATGTCTGCGGCGATATCTGCGACCGCCTGACGCCCGGCTGCGCGACCGGCGAAGAGCGCTGGCAACGCGAGATTGTCCCGCACGTTAATGGAGGGGATCAGGTTGTAGTCCTGAAACACGAAGCCGACGGACCGCCGCCGGAATCGGGAACGACCCCACTCGGTCAGGGATGACAGCTCCGTCCCCAACGCCACGACGCTTCCATGTGTCGGCGCTCGGAGACCAGATAGGCAGTGCAAGAGTGTCGACTTCCCGGATCCCGAGGGCCCGACGACCGCCAACGACTCACCGGCGGCTACAGAAAGACTCACCCCCCGCAACACGTGGACCGGGTCGCGGCGATGCAGTGAATAGCCGAAGGAGAGATCGCGTGCTTCCAGGCTCATCGTTGCAGTGTCTTTCGTCGTTCAAGCACGGTGTCTCCACCACCTCAGGTCGGTCGTGAGCATCGGGGCTGCTACGCTCGATGTCCTTGAAATATCAAATGTAGAGTTCGGTGTCGTCGACTGCAACGCCGGGCCTCCGCGCTACCGCCCGTTCACCACGCGGCACTAGCCTCAGTGCATGAGCACGACTCCCCCAGGTGGCACCGACGACACCGGCCGGACAGGCGGGCACGGCGACGAAGCCCCGCGTCTCGGATCCCGGCCCCGCAACTTCCCGCCACCACCGCTCGTCACCCCCGACGCCGCAGCAGCCACCGTCGACCTCGACACCTCGCAGGTCGCCGCCGTGAAAGCGCAGGCGGGTCGTAAGGGTCGCATCTTCGCGTGGAGCCTGTGGGACTGGGGCTCGGCGTCGTTCAACGCCGTCGTCACCACCTTCGTGTTCACCGTCTATCTGACGAGTGACTCGTTCGGCGAGGAGGCCGCGGTGTCGGCGTCCCTCGGGTGGGCGCTCGCCGCCGCCGGGCTGCTGATCGCGATCCTCGCGCCGGTCGTCGGCCAGCGGTCGGACTCCGCCGGGCGGCGGAAGTTCTGGCTCGGCTTCAACACCTACGTCGTCGTCGCGATCACCGCGCTCCTCTTCTTCGTCGCCCCCGATCCGAACTTCCTCTGGCTGGGCCTCGTCCTCCTCGCGGTCGGCAACATCGTGTTCGAGTTCGCCGGCGTCAACTACAACGCGATGCTCGCCCAGGTGTCGACGCCCACCTCCATCGGCAAGGTCTCCGGTCTCGGCTGGGGCATGGGGTACATCGGCGGCATCGTGCTGCTGCTCATCGTCTACTTCGGCTTCATCTCCCCCGAGGTCGGACTCTTCGGCGTCACCGGCGAAGACGGCATGGACGTCCGCGTCGCGATGCTCGTGTCTGCGGCGTGGTTCGGGATCTTCGCCCTGCCCGTGCTGTTCGCGGTGCCCGAGTACCACGCACCCCAGGCTGTCGCCCGGCCGCACGTCGGGTTCTTCGCCTCCTACGGCGTCCTTGCCAAGAGCATCGCGGAACTCTGGCGCGACAGCCGACAGACGCTCTACTTCCTGCTCGCGAGCGCCGTGTTCCGCGACGGGCTCGCCGGTGTCTTCACCTTCGGTGGCGTCCTGGCCGCGGGGACCTTCGGCTTCTCACCCGGCGAGGTGATCATCTTCGCGATCGCCGCCAACGTCGTCGCCGGGATCGCGACGATCACGATCGGCCTGCTCGACGACAAGGTGGGGCCGAAACCCGTCATCGTCGCGTCGCTCATCGGCCTCGTCGTCGCGGGAAGCGCCGTGTTCTTCCTCCACGAGGGCGGCGCGACGATCTTCTGGATCTTCGGCCTCATGCTGTGCCTGTTCGTCGGCCCCGCGCAGTCGGCGAGCCGCTCGTTCCTGGCGCGCATCATCCCCGAGGGCCGCGAGGGTGAGGTCTTCGGCCTCTACGCCACGACCGGCCGCGCCGTGTCCTTCCTCGCGCCGACCGCCTTCGCACTGTTCGTCACGCTCGGTGGGGCGCAGTTCTGGGGGATCCTCGGGATCGTGCTCGTGCTGCTCATCGGCCTCGGACTACTGATCCCGGTGCACGCGAAGCAGGGGCGGCTCGCCTCGCGGGTGTGACACGCGCCGCCACCGCTCGGGCCATCGGACCTTCTAGCTTGATTTCGTAATTACGATATTTGTACACTTAGGTCATGACGACCATCGACCCCGGCGATCTCGAGGCACGTCTCGCGCGTCTCGAAGCCGCCGTGTTCGCCCGACCGGCCGACGACGACACGACCACCGAGCGACCGGACGACGTCGCGTCCGCGACGGGCGATGCCGACGACACCTTCTGGGCGCTCCGCGGGCTCGAACAGCGCACGGCGGCGCTCGAGCACGGGGCGGTCCTCTTCACCGGATCGGTCGTCGCGGGCGGTGGACCCGTGCAGTGGCAGTACGCCAGAGCGACCGACGACCTCCTCGCGCTCGGTGACGACCCCGACGCCGCGGAATCAGCAGGCTCCGGTCCACTCGCGACGGCGGCGGCACGACTCGCAGCCATCGGCTCCCCCGTCCGACTGCAGCTGCTCCTGGCCGTCGCCAACGGCACCTCCGCACTCGCGGACCTCGGCGAACTCGACGGCATCGGGACGACCGGCCAGGTCTACCACCACGTCCGCGTCCTGACGGCCGCCGGCTGGCTGCAGCCCGCCGGCCGCGGACGGGTCGCGGTCCCACCCATGCGACTCGTCCCGCTGCTCGTCGCCGTCGCCGCCATGGAATGACCACCGACCCCAGGAAGGACCCCGCATGACCACCACACCACGCAGCACGTCCCGACCCAGACGGGTCTGGGTCATCGCCGTTGTCAGCACCGCCGTCGCACTCGCGATCGGGCTCGCCTTCCGGCCAGGGCCCTCGACGCTTCCCTCCGAGGCGACGGGCGACGCCGAACTCGCGGCCACCGTCCGCGAGCTCGCCGGCCCCGACCGCAAGGCCCTGCTGGCCGTCGTGGTCACCCCGGACGGCACCCGCACCGCGACGATCGGCGCCCAGCCGGACACCCGGTTCGAGATCGGATCGGTGAGCAAGGCCTTCACGGGACTGTTGCTCGCCGACGCGATCGAGCGCGGCGAGGTCACCCCGGAGACCAGGCTCGGTGACCTCCTCGAACTGGGCGACGCGCCAGCGGCGGACGTCACCCTCGCGCAGCTCGCCACCCACACCTCCGGCCTGCCCCGGCTGCCGATCGACCTCTCGACGATCCTCTCCTCGGCGTGGTTCGCGCTCACGACGGCGAATCCGTACGGCGAGGACCTCGACCAGCTGCTCGAGCAGGCGCGGTCCGCGTCCCTCGACACCCCGAAGGGCACCTACTCCAACCTCGGTTTCGAACTGCTCGGTGCCGCCCTCGGCTCGGCAGCCGGCACCAGCTACGCCGACCTCCTCGAGGAGCGGATCACCGGTCCGATGGGACTCGACTCGACCAGCCCCGTGAGCGATGCGGCCGACCTCGGCGGCCGCGACCTCCTCGGCGAGACCGCCGGCGGACGGACCGCCGCAGCATGGACCGGCACGGCGATCGGGCCTGCCGGCGGCATCCGCTCGGACACGGAGGATCTCGCGCGTTTCGCGGAACGACTGGCCGACGGCAGCGCGCCGGGCATCGAGGCACTCGCTCCACAGGCGGCGTTCGGCGATCGCGAGATCGGCTGGGCCTGGATCACCGATCGGACGGCGATCGACGGCGAGGACCTCGTCTGGCACAACGGTGCCACGGGCGGCTTCGCGTCCTTCGTCGGCGTCGTTCCGGCGACCGGCACCACGGTGGTCCTCGTCTCGGCGACCCAGGAGTCGGTCGATGCGGCCGGCGTCGCCCTCCTCGAGCAGATCGGAGCAGCACGATGATCGAGATCCTGATCCCCGCCGTCGTCGCCCTCGTCGTCGCGTGGGTCCTCGCCCTCCAGGTCGTCCACGCGTGGAGTACGGGACGCTGGGCGGCGACCGAGCGCTACCGACTGGTCGTCGACGCGGTGGACAGCATCGTGATCCTCGCCCTCGCCCGCGCCCTCGCCGCGCCGGTCGGCGTCTGGTCCTGGGCCTGGGTCCTCGCCGTCGCGATCGTCGGCTTCGGACTCGCTGGCGCAGCACTCCGCTGGAACACTCTCCCCTGGCACGCACCCAAGCCGAAGCGGACCATCGACGAGCACGGGGCGACGGTCGAGACCGCGGTCGCACCCCGCACCCGCGGTCGGCAGGTCCTCTCGGGGATCTACGCCGTCGTCGGTGCCGCGATCGTCGCGCTCTGCTGGTGAGCGACCGCAGCCCACGGGCGGGTCAGGCGCCTGGGAGCACGAGCCCCTTCCGCAGGGTGACGTTCCCGTACTTCCTGGTCTCGCCCGTGCGGATGATGAGGAACGCCGTGGCGGCCTCGTCGTAGTAGGCGAAGCGGTCGACGAAGCGCACGGCGTCCTCGGTCGTGCTGGCGGCTGCGATGAGTTCCCGCTGGACGTCGAGCACCGTGCCGTCGGCGCTCGCCATGAGGTCGAGCACGGGCTCGTCGTCGAGCGGGATCACCGTGCGCACCGCTCGGAGGACCTCCGGCGTCGACAGCGTCGGGAGGACCACGACCCTTTCGCCGAGTCGGGCGGCCGGGAAGTGCGCGTCGGCGATCACCACCGCGTCCGAATGTCCCATCGCGTCCAGGTGCAGCAGCAGTTCGCCGCTCAGCACCGGGTCGATCCCTGTCAGCATGGTGACCTCCTCGTCATGGTTCCGTGTCCATCCGTCTGCCCGATCATGTCAGTCCGTCGTCGCCGACCGGCCCGCGGGGGTCGAGCCGGTAGACGCGCGTCGCCGTCCCGCCACGGAGTGCATCGCGTTCCGACGGCGACAACTCGTCGACGAGACCGGACAGCTCGTGCCAGACCGCACCGTACCCACCGCTCGTGACGGTCATCGGCCAGTCGCCGCCGAGCATCAACCGCTCGGGTCCGAAGCAGGCGAGCGCGGTGTCCCAGGCCCGACGCACGTCGGCCGCCACGAACGGCCGACCGGCACAGTTGAGGCCGGACACCTTCGCGACCACGTTCGGTGACGCCGCCGCCGCGGCCAGCTCGGTCGCCCATCGTGCGAAGGCCTGATCGTCGCGCGGCGGCTTCGCGAGGTGGTCGACGACGATCGTCAGCCCCTCCTCCAGCCGCGCGAGTCCGGTGGCGTCACTGAGCAGCCGAGGGAAGGCGTTCGGGAGGTCGAGCGGAAGCCCCCGGTCCGCGAGGACCGCCGCCAGCCGGCGGGCGGGGGCGGCAAGGAGCAGTCCGTCCCGGGGATCGTCGTGCAGCAGCTGACGAACGCCGCGGAACCGTGGATGCGCGCCCCAACGGTCGAGCAGGGCCTCGGCCCGCTTCGCATCGTCGATCGGCACCCAGCCGACGACGCCGGCCACCCAACTGAAAGCGTCCGATGCGCTGAGCATGGACATCGTGTCGAGCTCGGTGTCGTCGGCCTGGACGAGGACCGCCGCATCGACACCGGCCGCCTGCAGCTCCGCGGCCGCGCACTCCGGCGTGAAGTCCTCGCGAAGTGCCTCGTCGGCCGAAGCGAGCCAGTGATACCCGTCGGCGCGATTCCACAGATGGAGGTGCGCGTCGATCGTCCGCATCAGCCGAGCAGCCCTCTGGTGCGCAGCTCCGTCCAGAAGGTCTCGGGGATCGGAGCCTCGAAGCGCTCCACGTTCTGGATCATCTGCTCCGGCCGCGAGGCGCCGACCGCGACCGTCCGCACGGCGGGGTGGCGGAGCGGGAACTGGAGGGCGGCCGCGGGCAGTTCGACCTCGAACCGACGGCAGATCTCGGCGATGTCGACGGCGCGGTCGAAGACCTCCGGCGGGACGGCACCGTACTCGTAGCGTCCGTCGCGGTCGGGGACGGCGCGGGCCAGCAGGCCGGAGTTGAACACCGAGGCAGCGACCACACCGACCCCGTGTTCCAGACAGGCGGGCAGCACCTCCTCGCCCGCCGGCTGCTCGGCGAGCGTGTACCGACCGGCGATCATGATGAGATCGGTCAGGCCCGTGCGCACCGCGGCGAGGAGTGCGGCGACGTCCATCGACCCGATCCCGACCGCCCCGACGAGTCCTTCATCGCGGAGGGCGGCGAGCGCCGGTATCCCCTCGGAGATCCCGGACTCCGGATCGTTGCGTTCGGGGTCGTGGAGGTAGAGCACGTCGACGTGGTCGAGTCCGAGTCGTTCGAGGGACTCGTCGAGCGAGCGCCGCACGCCGGCCTCGCTCGCGTCCCACTCGCGCCGCAAGGTCGCCGGGACGACGAAGTCGTTGTCGGTGTCGAGCGCACCCTCCCCCGCGGGGTTCGGCACGAGGAGACGGCCGACCTTGGTGGACAGGACGTACTCGTCGCGCGGTTTCGTCCGCAGGAAGGCGCCGAGCCGACGCTCGGAGAGACCGAGGCCGTAGTGCGGAGCCGTGTCGTAGAAGCGGACGCCGTGTTCCCAGGCCGCATCGAGGATCGCCCAGGCCTCCTCATCGCTGAGCTCGCGGTAGAGGTTGCCGAGGTTGGCGGCGCCGTACGCGAGCCGCGGGACGAGCAGGTCAGGCACCGGCGCCCCGGAAGGTGAACTCGGCGATCGACGTCGCGAGCATCTCCGAACCGCCGCCGGGGGCGAGCGGCGCGCGGTATCGGCCGGCAACGATCTCGACGGGCTCGACGAAGTGCTCGTGCAGGTGGTCGACGAATTCGATCATGCGTCCATCCTCGCTCCCGGACACGGCGATGAAGTCGAACATCGAGAGGTGCTGCACCGCTTCGCACAGCCCGACGCCACCGGCGTGCGGGCAGACCGGGACACCGAACTTCGCGGCCAGGAGGAGGATCGTGATGTTCTCGTTCACGCCGGCGACCCGCGTGGAGTCGATCTGGAGCACCTGGAGGGCGTCGGCCTGCAGGAACTGCTTGAACATGATGCGGTTGGCCATGTGCTCGCCGGTCGCGACCGGGATCGGGGCGACGCCGCGGGCGATCGCCGCGTGGCCGAGGATGTCGTCGGGGCTCGTCGGCTCCTCGATCCAGGCGATGCCGTAGGGGGCGAGTCGCGACATCCAGTCGATCGCCTCCGCGACGTCCCACCGCTGGTTGGCGTCGACGGCGATCCGAATGTCGGGTCCCACGGCGTTGCGGGCGATGACGAGGCGACGGACGTCGTCTTCCACGTTCCCGCCGACCTTGAGTTTGACCTGTGTGAATCCGTCAGCGACCGCTTCGCGACACAGGCGGTCGAGCTTCTCGTCGGAGTAGCCGAGCCACCCGGGCGTGGTCGTGTAGGCGGGGTACCCGGCTGCGAGCAGGGCCTCGATCCTGGCCTCCCGTCCCGGTTCGGCGCGTCGGAGGATCGTGAGGGCGTCATCCGGGGTGAGGACGTCGCTCAGGTAGCGGAAGTCGACGAGCTCGACGAGCTCCTCCGGCGTCATCATGGCGAGCAGCCGCCAGAGCGGCAGGCCGGCACGTTTGGCCTTGAGGTCCCAGAGCGCGTTGACGACGGCGCCGATCGCCATGTGCATGACGCCCTTCTCGGGGCCGAGCCACCGGAGCTGAGAGTCGTAGACGAGTTCGCGCCAGAAGGCTCCGAGGGCGTCGAGCACGGGCTCGACCTCGCGACCGAGGAGGTGCTCCCGGAGGGCGGTGATCGCTGCGACCTCGACGTCGTTGCCGCGTCCGATCGTGAAGACGAAGCCGTGGCCCTCGTGACCGTCGTCCGCGTCCGTCACGAGCCGCAGGTAGGCGGCGGAGTAATCGGGGTCGGGGTTCATGGCGTCCGAGCCGTCGAGGGTGGTCGAGGTCGGGAACCGGACGTCGTGCGTCTCGAATCCGATGATGGTACTCACGTCGGCATGCTCCTTCGGGCTGGTGCCACCGAGCTTAGACATCCGATGTCTGGGCTGTCAATGCGCCCAGCGTGGACCAGATCACCTGTTGCGACGGCCGGATCGGGCGGTAGAGTTCAGACGTTATCGGCTACGGAGCCGGGTCCGCACGCGGGCACCGGCGGAACCGGAAGGACCAGCATGCGCTTCGCCAGACTCGGCCCCGCGGACGGGGAGACCCCCGTCGTGTTCGCGGGCGACACCGCCTACGACCTCCGATCGATCACCCCCGACATCGACGGAGCGTTCCTCGCCGGCGGCGGCGTCGCCCGCGTTCGCGCCGCGCTCGAGTCGGGTGCGCTCCCCGTCCTCGACGGCGCCGACGAGCTCCGGATCGGCGCTCCGATCGCCCGGCCGAGTGCGGTCGTCTGCATCGGCATGAACTACGCGGCGCATGCGGCGGAGTCCGGATCCGCTCCGCCCGAGATCCCGATCATGTTCCTGAAGACGCCGAACACGGTCGTCGGCCCGAACGACGACGTCCGCATCCCGCGCGGCAGCACGAAGACCGATTGGGAGGTCGAGCTGGGCGTCGTCATCGGCGAGCGCACCTCCTACCTCGACAGCCCTGAGGACGCCCTCGGCCGCATCGCCGGCTTCGTCACCGCGAACGACGTGTCGGAGCGCGACTTCCAGATGGCGGCGAGCGGCGGGCAGTGGTCGAAGGGCAAGTGCGCTCCGGGCTTCAACCCGACCGGCCCCTGGCTCGTGACGCCGGACGAGGTCGACGCCGGCGCCCTGCGACTCCGCAGCTGGGTCAACGGCGAACCGCGCCAGGACTCGAGCACGGCCGACCTCATCTTCGACGTCGCCACCGTCATCTGGCACCTCAGCCAGTACCTGCAGCTCGAACCCGGCGACCTGGTCCTGACCGGCACACCCGAGGGCGTCGCGCTCTCCGGCCGGTTCCCCTACCTCGCACCGGGCGACGTCTGCGAGGTCGAGATCGAGGGCCTCGGCCGCCAGCGACAGCGGTTCGTCGACCCGGTCCCCGGAATCGCGCCGTCTGCCAAGCCCGCCGAGGCACTCGGAGCCCGCGCATGAGCGCGGCAGACACCGGCGAGTTCGACGGACTCGTCGCGATCGTCACCGGCGGCGCTTCGGGGATCGGCGCCGCGATCGTCGAACGCCTCGCCGCAGCTGGCGCGAGCGTCGCGATCCTCGACCTGAACCCGTCGCCCGACGAGGACTCCGCCACCCGCCTGTCGGTGCGGGCGAACGTCGCCGACGACGCGTCGGTCCGCGCGGCGATCGACGCCGTCGTCGCACGGTTCGGCCGCCTCGACATCATCGTGAACAACGCCGGTATCGGCGCGCAGGGCACCATCGAGTCCAACGACGACGACGAGTGGCACCGCGTCTTCGACATCAACGTGGTCGGCATGGCTCGCGTGACGCGCGCGGCCCTCCCACACCTGCGCGAGTCGCCGTCGGCCGCGATCGTGAACACCGCGTCGATCGCCGCGACGGCGGGACTCCCCCAGCGCGCGCTCTACACGGCGACGAAGGGAGCCGTGCTGTCCTTGACGCGAGCGATGGCCGCCGACCACCTGCGCGAGGGCATCCGGGTGAACTGCGTCAACCCGGGCACGGCCGACACCCCCTGGGTTGGCCGGCTGCTCGACAGCGCCGCCGACCCGGCCGCCGAACGCGCCGCACTCGAGGCACGCCAGCCGCATGGCCGACTCGTCGCCGCGACCGAGGTCGCCGGTGCCGTCGCCTACCTGGCGAGCCCGCGATCAGGCTCAACGACCGGCACCTCGATCGCCGTCGACGGCGGGATGCAGGAGCTCCGCCTCCGCCCCGAGTAGCGAGGGCCGAGTCCCGATGCCGCCTCACCGTCCACAACGCAGGAGCGCCCCGGCGGTTCTCCCGCGAGACGGCCATCCCCAGGCCGACACGCCTGACTCCTCCTGAATTGCGAACCCTGGCCCGAGGATCAGGCGGGCGAGCTACCGGTCGGTGTCGGGGCGCGGCCACGCGGCGACGAAGCGCTCGAGGTACGCGGCGAACTGGGCCGCCTCCCCGGGCGTGAACCCCGAGAGCGCGGTCGTGACCGCGTCGCGTCGACCCCGGCGCGCCTCCTGCAGGACCGCGCGGCCGGCGGCGCTCAGCTGCACCACGCTGCGTCGACCGTCGTTCGGGTCGACCGCGCGAGCGACCTCGCCGCGCTTCGTCGCTTCGGCCACGAGCCGACTCGCCCGCGGCTGGTCGACGCCGATCGACTCCGCGAGCGCACTGATCCCCATGCCACCGGCCGCCTCGTCACGAGCGAGCGCGTCCAGCATCCGGAATCGAGCCGCCTGGGCGATCGCCTGCTCGCGCGGGTGACGGGCGCCACCGCCTGGACCCCAGGGTCCACCGAAGCCGGGTCCGAAGCCCGGACCGCGCCCACGCCCGCGTTCGTCCTCAGCGCCGCCGTCAGCGTCGTGCCGATGACCGCCCCCGTGCTCATCGTGGTGGTGATGACCGGGCCCACCGCGCCCACCGCGTCCGCCGAAGCGACGGCCTGACTGGTCCCGTCGAATCTGGACGAGGGCCTGCTCGATCATCTCCACCGGGTCGGTTGCTGTGGGTTCGCTGGGCTGCGCTTGACGATCATCGGACATACATGTCATTATACATTTACATGTAACAGAGCATGCAAATAAGGAGACCACCCATGAACACCCCCACGACTTCCCCAGAGCAGTCCACCACCCAGTCCGCCGAGCGCCCGCTCGGCTTCTGGCTCCGCACCGTCGATCACGCGCTCAAGCACTCGATGCACGAGGTGCTCGCCGAGGACGGCCTCGGCCGCCGCAGCTGGCGCACGCTCGAGCTCATCGCCTCCGGCGCGTCGAGCGTCGAGGAGATCGACGCCTCGCTCCCGCCACACCGCCACGGACCGCGCAGCCCCGAACGGTTCGGCCGCCGCGGCGGGTTCGGCCCCGGTCGCGGCTTCGGTCGCCCGGAGCGCACCGCCGAGACGACGGCGGACACCGCATCCGCCGAGCGTCCGAGCGGCCACGAGCACGGCCACCCCGCTCGCGATCGGGCCTTCGGGCGCGGCCTCGAGTCCGGTCGCGGCTTCGGTCGTGATCACCGACCCGGCGGCGCACCGTTCGGCCCGGGCCACGGCCACCACCGCGGCCCTCGTCGCTCGACCGCGGACATCGTCATGGACTTCGCCGCCCGCGGCTGGGTCATCGTCGACGCCGACGGCATC
The DNA here is from genome assembly GCF_014841195.1 of Plantibacter sp. CFBP 8798. Classification (NCBI taxonomy): domain Bacteria; kingdom Bacillati; phylum Actinomycetota; class Actinomycetes; order Micrococcales; family Microbacteriaceae; genus Plantibacter; species Plantibacter sp. CFBP 8798. The sequence goes on along the minus strand of NZ_JACYTS010000001.1, from coordinate 916,192 downwards.
ACCCTGACGGACACCGGTCGCGAGGCGCACGACGCGCTCCGCACCAAGGTCGACGCGGTCCGCCAGACCGTCGCCGACGCCGTCTCGCCCGAGGACCTCGCGACGACGCTCGCCAGCCTCGAGAGCATCGCCCGAGCCTTCGGCCGGGACGAGCACACAGCGCACGAGCACGGCCCGCGTGGTCGCTTCGGTCGCGGCCCCCGCAGCGAGCGCTGACCGGCCGCCGGCGTCTTCCGCCCATGCGGACCCCAGCCGAACACCATGCACAGAGCCCCGGGCAGCAATCGCTGCCCGGGGCTCTCTCCGTTCGACCCACCGTCCCGTTCTCAGGACTCCGTCGCGTGTCGCCACCCACACCAGCCCGACACACCGGACATCTCCTGAGTTGGGGACGACCAAACCACACGCGACCCCGGCGCCCCTATCTCAGGACTCCGACGCGTGTCGCAACCCACACGAGCCCGACACACCGGACATCTCCTGAGTTGGGGACGGCACCACTTCAGCTACTCCGTGAGGCCGTTCGCCTTCGCGACGTTCCCGAGCCACGCGAGGCTCGGCTTCGGCGTACGCACGAAGGTCTCGCGATCGACGGCGATGAGGCCGAAGGTCGGTCGGAAGCCGCTCGCCCACTCGTAGTTGTCGAGCGCGCTCCAGTGGAGGTACCCCTCGAGCTGGATCCCGTCCTGGATGCAGGCGTGCAGCTCGCGCAGGGCGCCGTCCGTGTAGTCGATCCGACGCGTGTCGTCTGAGGTCGCGATGCCGTTCTCGGTGATCATGATCGGCACCCCGCCCGACAGCTCCCAGGCGCTCCGCACGCCCTCGGCTGCGGCCGGAGGGTAGAACTCCCAACCGGTGAGCGTCGTCTCGACGCCGTCCTCGACGGGCAGCGGACCCTTCGGCCCGATGAACGTGCGCGTGTACGCCTGGACGCCGAGGAAATCGTCGCCGGCGGACTGCTCGAGGTACCAGTCGTCACGCGGGTAGCCGTACTCGCGCAGCATCTCGTCGGAGCCCGGCTCACCGTTCGACCGGAACGCCTGCGTCGCGATGGTCCAGCCGGACTTCAGGCCGGACACCTGCGAGAGCACCTCGCGCGAACGCTTGTGGGACTCGAGGAGAGCATCCGCCACGAACAGGTCCGGGTTCGGCAGGCCGTACGCGACGAGGTTCGCCGCGTCCTCACCACCGGCGAGCATCGCGGCGATGTTCGGCTCGTTGATGGTGCAGACGTGATCGACACCCTCGCCGACGATCGGCAGGGTCAGCTCGGTGTACCGCGCGAAGAGGTCGGCGGCGTCCTTCGCCCGCCAGAACCCGTCGCGCTCGAACCAGCGCGGCACCGTGAAGTGCATGAGCGTGACGACCGGGTTGAGTCCCAGCTCGTGCGCGGTGTCGACCATGCGACGGTAGTGGTCGACCTCGGCACGCGAGACGATGCCGCGCTCGGGCTCGATCCGCGCCCACTCGATGCTGAACCGGTAGGTGTTGAGCCCGGCGTCGGCGAGCAGCTGCATGTCCTCGCGGTAGCGGTGGTAGCTGTCCATCGCGTCACCCGAGGGCTCGACGATGTTCGTCCCGGCTTCGTGCTCGTGCACCCACCAGTTGCTGTTGATGTTGTTGCCCTCGATCTGGTGGGCAGCGGTGGCGGCGCCCCAGAGGAAGCCGTCGGGGAAGGTCAGCACGGGTGTTGCTCCTGTTTCATGTAGAGGTGTGGCCCTTCGACAAGCTCAGGGACCGGGAGGAAGACCGGGCCCTTCGACAAGCTCAGGGACCGGAAGGGTGGGCGCCGGGGCCGGGGAAAACGCAGGGACGGGACGGGCGTCAGCGCTTGGCGCGGGCCGGGTTGGGGACGGCGTCGAGCAGCTGGATCGTGTACGGATCCTGCGGGTGCTGCAGGACGTGCGCGGTCTCGCCACGTTCGACGACGCGACCCTGGTTGAGGACCATGATGTTGTCGGTCACGAGTCGCGCCGACAGCAGGTCGTGCGTGATGTAGAGCATCGAGACGCCCCACTGCTCGCGCAGGTCCTCGAGCAGTGCGAGCACACCGGCACGCAGCGACACGTCGAGCATCGACACGGGCTCGTCGGCGATGAGCACCTGCGGGTCGCTCGCGAGCGCCCGGGCGATCACGACGCGCTGCCGCTGTCCACCGGAGAGCTGGTGGGGCAGCTTCGCCGCAAACTGCTCGACCGGCGAGAGGCCCACCGTCTCGAGGAGTTCGAGCACCCGTTTGCGGACGGCGTCGCCCTTCAGCCCGGTGAAGTTCACCACCGGGCGGGTGAGCGTGTACTCGACCGTGTGCAGCGGGTTGAGGGCCGCGTAGGGGTCCTGGAAGATCATCTGCACGTTCTTGTGCAGGTTCCGGATGCCCTTGCGGTTCAGCTGGGCGACGTCGAGGTCACCGAAGCGGACCGCGCCGGAGGTCGGCTTCTCGATGCCCGTGATGAGCTTCGCGATGGTCGACTTGCCGGAGCCCGAGGCCCCGACGAGCGCGAGCGACTGGCCGGGTTCGAGCGTGAACGACACGTCGTCGACGGCCGTCACCGCGGACTCACCGCGGCGCGGCGGCGGGTAGACCTTCGAGACGGCGTCGACGATGACCGCCGACTCGGCCGAACGACCGGCGCGCGACGAGGCCTTGCCCGACTCGGAGCTCGCGCTCGTCGCGGTCGGGACGCTCGTCGTGGTGCCGGACACCGGAGCAGTGCCCCGGTTCGCACGCGAGGGGAAGCCGGGCAGCTCGACGACCGCGGCGCGCGGGTCGGCGTAGTGACTGAGCAGCATCCGCGTGTACGGGTCCTGCGGACGCTCGAGGATGTCGCGACTCGGGGCGTCCTCGACGATGCGACCCTCGTGCATGACGAGCACGCGCTGCGTCGCCTCGAGCACGACGCCGAGGTCGTGGCTGATGAGGATGGCGGTGAACCCCTCGGCCTGCTGCAGCTCGGTGATCGTGTCCATGATCGCGTGCTGCACGAGGACGTCGAGCGCGGTGGTCGGCTCGTCGAACACCATGAGGCGGGGCTCGAGCGACAGGGCCAGTGCGATGGACACGCGCTGACGCATGCCGCCGGACAGCTCGCCGGGGAAACGCGCGAGCACCTGCGGCGTCAGCCCGACCTTGTCGACCAGCTCGGCCATCCGGGCGTCCCAGCGGTCGCGGGAGACGTGGCCGTGCGCCTTGAAGATGTCCACGAAGTGGTTGCGGATCGTGCGGACCGGGTTGAGTGCGTTCATGCCCGACTGCAGCACCATGGCGAAGCCGCCCTGACGCTGCTCACGGAGCGCCTCGTCGCCGAGCTCGCGGATGTCCTTGCCACCGAAGAGGATCTGCCCGCCGTTGATGCGGGCAGGCGGCTTCTGCAAGCGGGTGGCCGCGAAGCCGAGCGTCGACTTCCCGGAGCCGGACTCGCCGACGAGCCCGATGAACTCACCGGCACCGACGGAGAACGACACGTGGTCGACCGCCTGGACCGGCGCGGCGCCGACGGACTCGTAGACGACGGACAGGTCGCGGACCTCGAGGAGCGCTCCGGTCCCGGCTGCCGGCGCGGATGCGCTCTCGGCCTGGAGGTTGACGGCGTTCATCGTGACTTCCCTTCACGGAGGCGCGGGTTGCTGATCGCGTCGACACCGAAGTTGATGAGGGTGAGGCTCATCGCGAGGAGCGCGATGCAGAGACCGGGGGCGAAGAGGAGGATCCACTGACCGGTGAGCAGGGCGTTGGAGTTCTGCGCCCAGTAGAGGATGGTGCCCCAGCTGACGATCGACGAGTCGCCGAGGCCCAGGAACTCGAGGCCGGCCTCCGCGAGGATCGCACTCGTCGCGGCACCGAAGAAGCCACCGGCGATGAGGGACGTCATGTTCGGCAGGATCTCGTTGAACACGATGCGGAACGGTCGGTCGCCGGAGAAGCGGGCCGCGGTCACGAAGTCACGCGAACGCAGCGACTGCGTCTGGCTGCGGAGCACGCGGGCACCCCACGCCCACCCGGTGATGACGATGACCGCGACGATCATCACGAGCCCACCGTTCTGGAGGTACGCGGCGATGACGATCATGAGCGGCAGGCCGGGCACCACGAGGAACAGGTTGACGATGAAGTTCACGACCTCGGCGCCGAAGCCCTTGATGTAGCCCCAGCTGAGGCCGATCAGGACGGCGACGATCGTCGACAGGATGCCGGCGATGAAACCGACCGTGACGCTGATCTGCGAACCGTAGATGAGCTGGCTGAGGACGTCCTCGCCCGCCGCCGTCGTCCCGAACCAGTGCTCGGGACTCGAGTCGGCGTTCCGGGGGAACCCGTCCTGGCTCGCGCCGTACGGTGCGAGCACCGGGGCGAAGATCGCGACGAGGATGAAGAACGCGAGGATGATGAGCCCGAGGCGGGACTTCCAGTTGGCCCAGAGCGTCGCCGCCGATCGACCGATGAAGGCGAACCTCCGCGGCGGACGGACGGGTGCGTCGGACTGCAGTGTCTTGACGTGCTGTGTGGTGGTCATCGGCGGGTCCTTGGGTCGAGTACGCCGTACAGGATGTCGACGAGGAAGTTGGCGATGAGCACGCTCACGGTGATGAGCAGGAAGAGCGCCTGCATGAGCGGGTAGTCCTGTCCGATCACCGCGTTGAACAGGAGGAAGCCGATGCCCGGGTATCCGAAGACCTGCTCCACGAGGATCGAGCCGCCGACCACACCGCCGAGCGCGAGCCCGAAGCCGGTGAGGTTCGGGAGGATCGCGTTGCGGGCCGCGTACTTGATGGCGACCGTGCGACCACGGAGACCGTTCGCCTCGGCGAAGGTCACGTAGTCGTCACCGAGGGTGTTGATCATCGCGTTGCGCATGCCGATGATCCAGCCACCGAGGCTCGTCACGAGGATCGTCAGCGCCGGCAGCACCGCGTGGTACGCGACGTCGACGATGAAGTCCCAGGTGAAGGCAGGCGAAGCCGTCGGGCCGAAGGCACCCGAGGTCGGGAACCAGTGGAGCACGTAGCCGGCGAAGAACAGCAGGAGCAGTGCGGTCCAGAAGTACGGGAACGTGCTGGCGAAGGTGCCGCTCAGCGTCGGCAGGGCGTCGAGCCAGGTGTTCCGCCGCCAGGCCGCGAGCACGCCGATGAGGGTGCCGAGGATGAAGGCGACGATCGTCACGATCCCGAGCAGGATGATCGTGTACGGGAACGCCTGCCAGATGAGCTCACCGACCGACTGCGGGAAGAAGGTGTACGAGACCCCGAAGTCGAGCGTGACGACCTGGTGGAGGTACGTGACGTACTGCTCCCAGAGGTTGCCGCCGGGGACACCGAGTTGGGCCTCGATCGCCGCACGCGTGGCCGCGGAGACCGGGCCGTTCTGCGCGAGCTTCGCGATCGCGGCGTCGGTCGGGGAGCCGGGCATGAGCCGCGGCAGGAGGAAGTTCAGCGTGACCGCCGCCCACAGGGTGAGGACGAAGAGGCCGAGTTTGCGCACCATGTACACGGTCACTCACCGTCCTTCCGGAGCTTGAGGTGCGTGAACACGAGGAGCGGGGTCTGGTCGTAGGTCTGCAGCGGCGCGTAGGGGTTGTCCGCATCGGGCCAGCCGGTGAACTTCTTGTCGTTGTAGAGGCCCCAGAGTCCGCCGTAGTACATGCCGATGACCGGGAAGTCGCTGTAGACGATCTGCTGCATCTGGTGACTCAGCCCCAGGCGAGTGGCCTCGTCGGTGGTCTCCTTGTACTGGGCGAGCAGCTGGTCCATCTGCGGGTTGCGGTAACGACCGAAGTTGCTGGACGTCGTCTCGCCGATCGGCTTCGCGAACTCGCTGTTGAAGCTGTTGTTGAAGCCCTGGAACATGATGCCGTTGCCCATGCCACCCATGGCGACCTCGAAGGCGCCGCTCTGGATCGCCTGCTGGTACCCCGGCGGCTGCGGCTGCTTGATCTGCACGTCGATGCCGAGGGCGCCGAGCTCCTTGCGGACCTCCTGGACCGCGCGGAGCCAGTCCGCGTAGCCGTTGGCGGTCGTGATCGAGAAGCTGAACTGCTTGCCCGCCGCGTCGACGAGCTTGCCGCCCTGCTGGGTGTACCCAGCGGCCGCGAAGGCCTCGAGGGCGCCGGCGGTGTCCTGCGTGATCATGCCCTGGTTCGGCAGGGTCGGGTCGAGTTCTGCCTCCTGGTTGGGGAGCATAAGGCTCGACTGGCCGGCGGCACCGAGGTAGCCCTCGGTCGCTGCGTCGGCGATCTTGTCGCGGTCGAGCGCCAGGGCGATGCCGCGACGGACGTCGACGTTGTCGAACGGGGCGACGTCCATGTTGGGCACGAGCCCGATCACGCCTCCCGGCGGGAACCAGAACTTGTTGTGGTCGTTTGCCGCACCCCAGGTGCCTTCGACGTTCGACAGGAACGAGTACGCCCAGTCGAAGCCCTTGGTCACGATGTCGAGTTCACCGGTGGCCGCGGGGATCACGAGGTGGTTGACCTCGATCTTGTCGGCCTGCCAGTACGTCTCGTTCTTGTCCATCGTGTACTGCTGCGAGGTGTAGTTGCCGAGGACGTAGGGGCCGGTGCCGACCGGGTTCGGGTTCCGCCAGGTGTCGGGGCTCTTGACGTCCTTCCAGATGTGCTCCGGGACGATGAGCGTCTGCGAGACGATGTCGGCCGCGGGGGCGTCGTCGTCGAGCAGGTGCATGATGACGTGCTGGCCCTTCACCTCGATCGTGTCGATGTGCTGCCAGGCGCCCTTCTGGTCGAGCGTCGGGTACTGCTTGATGAGGTCGAAGGTGAACTTGACGTCCTCAGGGGTGAAGGCTTCACCGTCGGACCAGGTGGCGCCGTCGCGGATCGTGTAGTCGATCGTGCGGGCGTCCGGGAGGTCGACCTTCTCGGCGAGCCACGGCGTCTCCTTGCCGTCGAGCACGTTGATGATCACGAGCGGCTCGTAGATGTAACTCGAGGCCGAGCGCTTGTTCACGAGGTAGGGGTTGAAGTTCCGCTCGAGCATCGGGGTGCCCTTGTCGGAGGCCAGCAGCATCGTGTCGGCGGGGATCGAGGGATCCGGCTCGCTCTTGATCTGGATGCTGCAGCCGGAGACGAGCAGGGCCGCCGCGGCGATCATCGCCGCTGCTCCGAGTCGTCTGCGCCTGCGGACCTTGGTCCGCTCGTGCGTCGTGTGCGTCATCGCCACCGTCCTTGCTGAAGTCTGTACCGGTCGAGTGTAAGCGCATACATTGCCCGGCGCAACCCGTGTCGGACATCCGGTCCTGTTCGCAATTCAGGAGAGCCTCGGCGCGGCGACCTCGTGGCGGACGGACGCGCCGCGGCACGCCGCGGGCTTCCTGAATGGTGAACGCGAGGGGAGGCGATGATCAGGACGTGATCGACTCGGAACTCTCGCGGAGGACGACCTCGACGGGGAGTCGGACGGACATCGCGGGCAGCTTCGGTTCGGCGAGACGACGGGCGAGTGCCTGCACGGAGACCCGGCCGAGCGTCTCCATCGGCTGCCGGACCGTCGTGAGCCGCGGAGCGGACAGGCGGCCGGCGTCGATGCCGTCGAATCCGGTGACGATGAGCTCCTCCGGGACCGCGACCCCGGCGATCCTGGCGGCGTCGATCACACCGAGCGCCATCTGGTCGTTGGCGCACACGACGGCCCGCGGCAGCCCGTCGCGTCGGAACAGCTCCCGACCGACCCGTCGCCCGCCCTCGCGGGTGAAGTCGCCGCGGAGGGTCGGCTCCTCCGGGGCGACGAGCGACCGGTCCGCGAGGGCCGCGCGGAAGCCACTCCAGCGCTCCGCGTCATCGGGCGAGCCGAGGCTTCCGGCCACGTACTCGAGCTCTCGGGCACCGAGGTCGTCGATGAGGTGCGCCGTGAGCGTGCGCATCCCCTCGGCGTTGCTCACGGAGACGTGGTCGAGGTCGTCGCCGCGCCGGGGCCCCGCCATCACGACGATCGGGACGTGCCGCGACAGGCGCGCGAGCTCCTCCTCGCTCGCGCTCCCGGCCAACACCATGAGGCCGTCCACCCGACCTGCCATGTCGCGCACGGTCTGCGTCGCCGTGGATCCCCGTCCGACGCCGACGAGCAGTGCGAACCCGCTCCGCCAGGACTCCAGCTCGCAGCCGCGCAGCACCTCGTCGAAGTAGAGGTTGAGCGTCCGTGTGTCGGTCCGCTCCGGGATGTCGCGGACGATGCGCGCTCCCCCGGCCGCCGCTTCGTCACCCTCGAGGGCGATGTCCCCGAGGTCGTCCATCGCGTCGAGCCCCTGGAAGAACAGGCCGATGACGCCGGTGCGGCGCGCGGCGAGTCCTCGTGCGGCCCCACTCGGGACGTACCCGAGTTCACCGACCGAGGCGAGCACGCGGTCTCGCGTGGCCGGTTTCACGTCGTCGGGGCGGCTGAGCACCCGCGAGACCGTCGCGATGGAGACGCCGGCGTGGTGCGCGACGTCGTAGACCGTCGGCGGTTTCGTCATGGGAACGCCTTCCTTCGGCCACCAATGATACGCACGGCATCCTGCCCGCCCGGTCCACCGGCGGCGTGGGCTGACGCGCGGACCGCCCTCGTCTTGCGTCACGGGAGCGGCCCCGACGAGCCGGGAACCGCAGCCAACCCGAACGTTCCCTGAATTCTCGACGCTTGTCGGCTAGGCGGCGGACGTCCGCTGACAGACTGCGGACATGACCGATCAGCATGCCAAAGCCGTCCTCCTCAACTCCCTCCACGAGCCGGGTTCCCCGCTCATCGTCACCAACGTCTGGGACGCCATCACCGCGAAAGTCGTCTCCGAAGCCCCCGGCGTCGTCGCCCTCGCCTCGGCGAGCCACTCGGTGTCGAACGTCCGCGGGCTCGAAGACGGCGGCGGCCTCGACGTCGATGAGGCGATCGCCGCCGCGAAGATCATCGTGGGCGCCGTCGACCTGCCGGTGACGATCGACTTCGAGAAGGGCTACGCCTCCGACGCGGCCGGAGTTCGCGAGAACGTCCGCCGCCTCATCGTCGAGTCGGGTGCCGTCGGCATCAACCTCGAGGACTCCGTCGGTGCCGCGAAGGCCCCGCAGTTCCCGATCGAGGAGGCCGCGGCCCGCGTCGCCGCCGCTCGCGCCGGAGCAGAAGACGCGGGCATCCCGCTCGTCATCAACGCCCGGGTCGACACCCTCGCAGGCGACCCCGAGGCGTGGGACGAGGCCGTCGCGCGCGCCAACGCCTACCTCGAGGCCGGTGCGGACGTCGTCTTCTTCCTCGGACTCGGCACGGAGGAGCTCGTCGCCAAGGCGATCGAGCAGGTGCACGGACGCATCTCCGTCATCGGCTACCCCGGCGCGGTCCCGCTCAAGCGCCTCGCTGAACTCGGCGTCTCACGCGTCAGCTTCGGCCCCGGCACGCTCGGCCTGACCCTCGCCGCCCTCCAGCGCGCGGCGACCGGCCTCACCGAGCTCGGCGAGTACCCCGAGGACCTCGGCTTCTCCTTCGAGCTCTGAGCCTCGACTGACGACCCGTTCTCAGGAGGATCCGGGCGTGGCGCCAAGTGACCTCGGCGGCGCGCCCGGGGACTCCTGAGACAGGGTCACGGGTTCCCGTCAGGACGTCAGGAACCAGTACCAGATGATGAGCATCGTGATGAGGAAGCCCGTCAGGAAGTTGAGGCGGAGGAACCGCTTCCAGCCCGCGTTGGCCCGTTCGGCGTCCTCCTCGCGGAGGTTCCAGAACGGCAGCACACTCGCGGCGTAGGGCAGCGCGAGCAGGCCGGCCAGCGGGATGGGCCACGGGGTCACGAGCATCAGCGCACCGCCGGCCAGGTAGGCGACGAAGGCGAACCGGACGGTCGCCGCCGCGCCGATGACCGTCGCGATCGAGCCGATCCCGCCCTGCCGGTCGGCGATGATGTCCTGCACCGCACCGAAGGCGTGGCTCGCGATCCCCCAGAGGAAGTAGCCGACGAGCAGCGCCCAGAGCGCGGGGGTGAAGACCGCGCCGGCGAGGACGAGGCCGTAGACCGCCGGGCTCACGAAGTGCGTGCTCGAGGTGAGCGAATCGATGAACGGCCGCTCCTTGAACCGCAGGCCGGGTGCGCTGTACGCGATGAGCGCGAACACGCTGATCGCGAGGACGAGCCACGACAGCGGCGACCCGATGACGACGAGGTAGACGAGGAACGGGACGTTCGTCACGACCGCCGCGAAGATCGTCAACCGGTGCATCCGGCGGTCCAGGACCGCGCCCTCGACGCCGCCCTTGCGCGGGTTCCGCAGGTCGGACTCGTAATCGAAGACGTCGTTGATGCCGTACATCGCGAGATTGTACGGGATGAGGAAGTACAGCGTCCCGAGCCAGAACGTGAGGTCGAGTTCACGCGTGGTCAGCAGGTACGCCGCTGCGAACGGGTACGCGGTGTTGATCCACGACAGCGGTCGGGAGGACAGCACGAGCTGGCCGAGTCGGTTCATGCCGGGTCCTCCTGGGACGGGGATGGGGAGACGGGAGCAGGGGTTCGGCGCTCGAGGAGCACCCAGAGCGACGGGAGCAGGACGGCCGCGGCGATGGCGTAGGCGAAGTCCTCGAGGGGCGCGATGCCGATGAAGGCGCCGGAGATGAGTGCGGGGTCGTAGCCGACGAGCCCGATGCCGATCATGATGTTGTCGAACAGCGCGGTCATGAGCAGGAGGACGACGAGCCCACCGCCCACCGCGAGCAGCCAGGTGCCCGCCGACAGACCGGTGGATCGCGGTCCGTTCGCACGGCGTCGATCGAGCCGCACGACCGCGAGCAGGGCGACGACCGCCACGACGGCGAGGAACCATGCGTTGAGGGCCCAGTAGGTCATCGTCCGCTCACCTCGGCGGCGCCGGTCGTCCGGCGGGACACCCGGCCGAGCGTGTGTCGCGCCGCACCGAACAGGTTCATCGTGAGGTAGCAGAGCAGCGTCAGGAAGAAGACCTCCTCGATCGGCAGCTCGGGCGCGACCTGCAGCCCGGTCATGAACGAGGTCTCACCGCGGAAGAAGATGCCGGTGCCGATACCGAGCAGGTCCCACACGAGGAAGAACACGACGCCGATCGGCAGGATGATCGCGGCCCGCCGTCGGTCGGCCCAGAAGAACAGCCGGAACCGCCGGTCGAGCATGACCATCCCGGTGATCGAGACGAGCAGCGCCAGCAGGTACAGCAGACCCATCAGCCGGTCGCCTCGGCGCGCGCGCGCAACGGCTCCGCCATCGGGCCGGTGGTGATGTCGCCGCGCATGCGCTTCACGACGAGCTCCGCACTGATGAGGCACATCGGCAGGCCGATGCCCGGGATGGTCGAGCCGCCGGTGTAGAACAGGCCGTCGACCTTCTTGCTGACGTTGCCGCTCCGGAACATCGCGCTCTGCGAGAGGATGTGCGCCGGCCCGAGGGCGGTGCCCTTCCAGACGTTGAGGTCGGTCGCGAAGTCGGCCGGGCCGACGTCGCGACGCACCACGATACGCTCGGCGAGGTCGGGGACGCCGGCCCACTCGGCGATCTGCGCGATGGCGGCGTCGCCGATCTCCGCGACCCGGGCGTCTCCACCGCCACCGATGGACGGATCGGCCGGGACCGGCACCAGGATGAACAGGTTCTCGTGGCCGTCCGGTGCGACGCCCGCATCGGTCGCGCTCGGACGGCAGACGTACAGCGACGCGGGGTCGGGCACGCTCGTCTCCTCGCCGAAGATGCGGCCGAAGTTGTCGCGCCAGTCGGCCGTGAAGAACAGGCTGTGGTGCAGGAGCTCCGGGAGCTCGCCACGGACGCCGAGCATGACGAGCACGGCTCCGGGACCGGCGGTGCGCTTCTCCCAGTACTCGGCCGGGTAGGTCTGGAGTTCGCGGGGAAGCAGCGTCGTCTCGGTGTGGTGCAGGTCGGCGGCGGACACGACGCGGTCGGCGCGGAGCAGCTGCCGACGACCGTCGGCATCGAGGTAGTTGACGCCGTCGACCCTGGCTCGGCGGCCGGCGGCCATCGTGGTGATGCCGGTGACCTCGGCGCCCGTGATGATCTCCACACCCTCGGCGCGGGCGAGCTCGGCGATCGTGTCGATGATCCGCGAGAAGCCGCCCTGCGGGTAGAGCACGCCGTCCTCGAGGTCGAGGTAGCTCATGAGGTGGTACATGCTCGGCGCTTCGAAAGGCGAGGAGCCGAGGAACACGGCCGGGTAGCCGAGGATCTGCTGCAACCGGACGTCGGAGACGGTGCGCGCGGCCAGGGTGTCGAGGTCCTCCGTGAGGAGCTTCGCGAGCTTCGGCATCCGGGCGAGGACCTCACGGCTCGCGAGCGTCCGGTACGACTCGAACGTCGTGTACAGGAAGCTCCGGATGGCGATCTCGTACGTCTCCTTCGCGCTGCGGAGGTACTCGTCCATCTTCGCGCCGGCACCGGGCTCCACCGACTCAAACAGGGCGAGGTTGCCGGCCCGGTCGGCGGCGAGGTCGAGGTGCCCGTCGCGGCCCTCCGAGTAGACGCGGTAGGCCGGGTCGAGTCGCCCGAGGTCGAGCTGCTCGGCCGCAGAGGTGCCGAGGAGGCGGTAGAAGTGGTCGAAGACCTCCGGCATGAGGTACCAGCTCGGGCCGGTGTCGAAGGTGAAGCCGTCCTGCTCCCAGGTGCCGGCGCGGCCGCCGAGCACCTCGCGTCGTTCCAGCAGCGTGACCCGCTGGCCGTCGCGGGCGAGGAGGGCTGCGGTGGCGAGACCGCTGATGCCGCCGCCGATGACGACGGTCCGGTTGTGGGAGGTGGTCATGACTGCGAACTCTCGTCGATCGTCGGGATGGAGGCGGTGGTACCGGTCGTGGCCGGTGTGCGACCGGCGAGCGCGCCGGCGGCGATGCGGAGCTTGACCGGGTCGGGCACCCGGACACGCGTGCGGACGAGCGCCGAGGCCGGCGTCGTCCGGATACGTCGGGCGAGTTCCGAGAAGAGCTCCTGGGCGAGGGCGACCGCTCGACGGCTCGACTTCGGCAGCCGGCCGAGGACCGCTGCCGAGCGGTCGAGATCGGCTTCGATGTCGTCGAGCAGGCTGTGCTTCTGCGCCTCGGTGAGCTCGTCGACGGCGACACCCGGGAAGTAGCTGCGGCCGAGCTCGTCGTGGTCGGCCGAGAGGTCGCGGAGGAAGTTCACCTTCTGGAAGGCGGCACCGAGACTCCTGGCGCCGACGACGAACGCGGAGCGCTGGGCGTCGTCGACGTCATGGCCGCGCAGGAAGATCCGCAGGCACATGAGCCCGACGACCTCGGCGGAGCCGTACACGTAGTCGCGGAACGTCTCCGGCGTGTGGACGGTGCGCGAGAGGTCCGCGCGCATGGACGCGAAGAACGGACGGGTGAGGTCGGCCTCGATCCCCGCCGACCGCGCCGAGATGGCGAAGGCGTGGACGACCAGGTTGCTGCTGTACCCCGTCTCCATCGCGTCCTCGGTGTCCTGTTCAAGGGCGTCGAGCATGCGGAGGATCCGCTCGGGGTCGAGCCCGGCTGCCGCGGCCACGCCGTCGACGATCTCGTCGGCGATGCGGACGAGTGCGTACACGTTCTCGACGTCCTGGCGGATGTCGCCACCCAGCAGCCTGGCCGCCAGACCGAAGGACGTGGAGTACCGACGGATGACGATACTGGCGGTCTCCTGCGCGACCCGGTCGTAGAGCTGTCGTGCGTCGCCGACCGCCGAGGCGTCGTCGGCCGGTCGCCCGGTCCCGTCCCCTGCTGCGGTCATCGCGACCGCTCGAGCACGGTGGCGACGATCGGGCGGAGCTCGTCGCGGAGCTGCGCCGGGATGCTCGGCGAAGCCAGCTGCTCCCAGGCGCGGTTGGCGTAGTCACCGGCGAGCAGGGTCGCGTGCTGGCGGGCGCCCGTCGTCGTGAGGACGTCGCGCAGGACGGCGGCCCCCTCCTCGTCGAGGTCCGGGTCGCCGAAGAGGTGCTCGACGGCGTGCCACTCGGGCTGCTCCGCCGCGAACGCCACCATGACCGTCAACTTGCCCTCGCGGAGGTCGCCGATCGTCGTCTTACCGGTCGTCTTCGAGTCGCCGAAGACGCCGAGGACGTCGTCGATGATCTGGTAGGCGATACCGATCTGCTGCCCGAACGCTCCGAGCGCGTCGATCGTCGCCTCCGGAGCGCCGGCCAGGACGCCGCCCGACTGCAGGGGCGCCTCGAACGAGTAGTAGGCGGTCTTCAGGCGCTCCATGCGGATGATGTCGTCGACCGTCGGGACGACGCCGCCGACCGTGAAGTCGACGTCGGCCAGCTCGCCGGCCGCCGAGGCGGAGATCGCGTCGTCGAGGATCTCGCGCAGGCGGGTGCGGACCGCGTCGGCGCTCCCGGCCCGGTCGATCAGGCGATAGGACGCGGACAGGGCGAGGTCGCCGGCGATGACGGCGACGGACATGCCGCGGTGCTCGGCGAGCGGCAACGGGATGCCCGCGGTCTGTGCGATGTCGCGGTAGCTGCCGGAGACGTTGGGGCTGCCGCGCCGGACGAAGTCGCGGTCGATCACGTCGTCGTGGACGATCAGCGCGGTGTGCAGGAGTTCGTAGGCGGCGGCGACGTGAGCCGCGGCGACGATGTCCGTTCCACCCAGCGCCTCGTAGGCCGTCATGACCATCCGTGGGCGGAACCGCTTGCCGCCGGCCATGCTGCGCTCGATGGTCTCCCAGAGCCGCAGATAGCCGGCGCCGCCGAACGACACCGCCTGCGTCTTCGCCAGTTCGAGGAAACGCTCGAGGGCATCCTCGACCTGATGCTGTTGTCGATAGGGCGCGTCGACGACGTGGTGGGTCTCCATATCACGAGGCTACTTCACGGAGCGGCGAGATTAGTACGCTAGCTGTCCATTCGCGTTCACCCCGATCGTCGGGGAGAATGGACGCATGTCGGTACCCGAAGAACTCGTCGTCCTGCTCGCCGAGGACGGCACCCGCATCGGCACCACGCCGAAGGCGACCGTCCACACGCTGGAGACGCCACTCCACCTCGCGTTCTCCTGCCACGTCATCGGGCCCGACGGTCGGATCCTCGTGACCCGCCGCGCGCTCTCGAAGCTCACGTGGCCGGGCGTCTGGACGAACTCGTTCTGCGGACACCCCGGCCCGGACGAGGACAGCGTGGACGCCGTACTGCGTCGGGCGAGCGCCGAGCTGGGCCTGCCGATCTCCGCGCCGGAACTGGTGCTGCCCGACTTCCGGTATCGCGCCGTCGACGCCTCGGGTGTGGTCGAGTACGAGATCTGCCCGGTCTACGTCGCCTACACGGACGCGACACCCGAGCCGAACCCCGACGAGGTCGTGGAGTGGGCCTGGGCCGAGCCCGAATCACTCCTCGCGTCCGTCGAACAGGCGCCCTTCGCGTTCAGCCCGTGGCTGACGCTCCAGCTGCCGCTCGTCGTGCCGCTGCTCGCGGAGTCCACAGCCCGCTGAGTCGCCCGGATCTGCGCGGATCGAGCCGGTTTCCGAACAGATTCAGGCGACTGGGCGAGGTCAGGCGCCGCGGAGCGCTTCGACGGCCGCGGCAAGTCGCTTGTCGCGCGTCGCGTCCGTCTTCGCCAACGCGACCGGCTCGGCCAGCGCGCGCTGCCGGCTGAACGACAGGGCTCCGTAGGCGGCGAGCGCCTGCTCGTCTCCCCTGAGCGCCGTCTCGAGCTCGGGCGGCAGCGGGAACACGCGCGGTGCGTCGTCGACCTCGAGGTCCACGTCGACCTCGTCGCCTCCTGCGACCCCGGCGGCGGCGCGGTTGGCGGCGCTCAATGCGATCAGGTACCGGCCGCCCATCGGCGTGATGGTGCTGCGGTAGGTGGTCGCACCGACGGTGACGACGACGGGCACGCGCTTGCCACGATCCAGGCCCTCGACGACGGCGTCGGGGATGAGGATGCCGGTGTTGTTGCCCTGGAGTTCGATGACGGTGCGGAATCTCATGCGCTCAGTATGGCCCGGGGCCGCCTCGCGGTGAAGACCAGGACGAGGGAGCCGGCGACGACCGCGATCCCGAGCACTTGTCCGAGGCTCAGCGCTTCGCCGAGGACCACGAGGCCTGCCAGTACGGCGACGACGGGACTGAGCAGGCCGAGGAAGGACACTGACCCGACGGGCAGCGCGGCGATGCCACGGAACCACAGGGCGTACGCGAGGGCCGTGCCGACGAGGGAGAGGTAGGCGTACCCGCCGATCGCCGCTGCGTCCGGGGCGGCCGACGGAAGTCCCTCGACGACGAGCAGCACCGGCACGAGGACGAGACCGCCGGCGACGAGCTGCCAGGCGGTCAGCGCGAGGCCGGAGACCGGTGCGCCGCTGCCGGCGTTCGGGTCGAGGTCCGGGTTCGTGCGCCGACGCGCGCCGATCCGGCGGCCGACCTCCGGTCTCCCCCACCGCTTGCTCAGCACCGATCCGAGCGACATCGAGACCGCCCCCGCGAGTGCGGCGACGACGCCGACCGCGTCGAGACGCGCGTCGGCCTGCAGCACGATGAGGGCGACGCCCAGCACCCCGGCGAACCCGGCGACGACGCGACGTACGGTCAACGCCTCCCCCACCAGCAGGCTCGCGAGCACGGCGACGAGCACGGGCCCGATCGCCCCCATGGTCGCGGCAACCCCGCCGGGCAGTCGGTAGGCGGCGAGGAAGAGGAACGCGAAGAAGGCGCCGATGTTGAGCGTGCCGAGCACGAGCGACCGCCACCACCAGCCACCGACCGGCAGGGTTCGCGTGATCGCGAGGAGCAGGAGGCCCGCGGGCAGCGCCCGGAGCACGGCTGCCAACAGCGGTCGTCCCGGCGGGAGCAGTTCGCTCGTGACGAGGTAGGTGGTCCCCCAGCTGATCGGGGCGATGGCGGTGACGGCGGCGATACGGATTTGATTGCTAAGCACTGAGCAAGAATAGCTCAGTGCTAAGTGAATTGCTACGCTGGCTGCATGAGCACGCGCGTCGACGACATCCTGAGCCAGTGGCGGACCGAGCGACCCGATCTCGACGTCTCGCCCATGGCCGTCATCGGACGACTGTCGCGAGCGGCGACGGCGGTCGACGCCCGTCTGTCCTCGACCTTCGCCGAGCACGGTCTCGACAGCGCCTCGTTCGACGTGCTCGCCACCCTGCTCCGCGCCGGCTCACCGCACGAGCTCGCGCCGAAGGACCTCGCCCACTGGTCGATGGTGACGTCGAGCGCGATCGCCCAGCGCGTGAACAAGCTCGTCGAGCGCGGTCTCGTCACGCGCCGTCCGAGCGAGCAGGACGGGCGCGGCACGGTCGTCGCCCTCACCCCGGCCGGCAAGCGCCTCGTCGAAGCGGCTCTGCCCGATCATCTCGCCGCCGAGGAGCGTGTCCTCGACGGCTTCTCCACGGCCGAGCGCGAGCAGCTGGCGTCGTTCCTGGAGCGCCTGGCGCGGACCGACCCCTGAGTGTCGCGGTGGAGACGGATCCGCTCAGGCGATGCGGCGACCCTCGTTGTGCTCCTGCAGCCACCAGGTCACGCCCTCGTCGTCGGACACCCAGCTCTCCCAGGTGTACGAGTCCTCGGTGATGCCGCTGAAGTTCCATCGGATGAGCTTGTCGTCGTTCCGCGTGCCGTCCTGACGGATGCCGTCGGAGCGGTGCGGCGTCGCGACGAGCTGGCAGAACTCGCCGCGCCGTGGCTCGACGTAGTTCACCCGCCAGGCGCCCATCAACCGGTCGTAGACGCGGAGAGCCGTACTGACCGTCTCCCAGCCCGACGGTTCCGCGTCGTTCGCGACGAGCTGGACGTCCTGCACGGCCCGCCCCTCGAGGATGTACGACACGATCCAACGGAAGTCGGACTCGACCCACTCGCCACTCTCGTCGTCGAGGCGCTTCGAGTGGACGTCCCAGGACCCGACGAACTGCCCGAACCGGACCATGCGACGCGGGTAGAGCGGCGTCGGCCCGTCGGCGGTGATCGCGCGGGCGAAGTCGGGTCGCTCTGACGTGCTCATGGCGGGGCCTTTCTGCTGGTCCACCTGCCCGCCCGTCGTCGGGACGCCCGCCTCAGTCCTGCGTCAGCGCTGCGTCTCGCCGACGTCGGTCCGGTGGAAGTTCTGGAAGGAACGGGAGGCGGTGGGTCCACGCTGTCCCTGATACCTGGAACTGTACTCGCTCGAACCGTACGGGCGCTCGGCCGGTGACGTGAGCCGGAAGAAGCACATCTGCCCGATCTTCATCCCCGGCCAGAGCTTGATCGGCAGCGTCGCGACGTTGCTGAGCTCGAGGGTGACGTGGCCCGTGAAGCCCGGGTCGATGAAGCCGGCGGTGGAGTGCGTGAGGAGCCCGAGACGACCGAGCGAGCTCTTGCCCTCGAGGCGTGCGGCGACGTCGTCCGGGAGGGACACCCGCTCGTACGTGGACCCCAGGACGAACTCGCCGGGGTGCAGGATGAACGGCTCGTTCGGCAGCGTCTCGATGAGGCGCGTCAGCTCCGGCTGATCCTCCGCGGGATCGATGAAGGGGTACTTGTGGTTGTCGAAGAGGCGGAAGAAACGATCGAGGCGGACGTCGATGGACGACGGCTGGATCATCTCCGGCGAGTAGGGGTCGAGCGCGATGCGGGAGGCGTCGAGTTCGGCTTTGATGTCACGGTCCGAGAGCAGCACGGTGACAGTGTATCGGCCGGGAGCCCGATGCCTCGGGCCGGTGACGACGCCCGGATTCGCTACGATGCTCGCACGGCGACGACCTCCGCGACCCGGCGGAGACCTGTCGTGCCGCCCCAGCGACCTGGAGGTCTCCGATGACCAGACCGCACGTCCTCGTCCTGCAGCACGTCCCCTGGGAACGACCGGCGGTGCTCGGCGAGGTGCTGACGGCGTCGGGGATCGACTGGACGCTCGACACGATCGTCGAGCGTCGTGAGCTGCCGCCGGCGCGCGAGATCACCGGGTTCGACGGGCTCGTCCTCCTCGGCGGCCCGATGGGCGCGCTCGACGTGGAGGAGCACCCGGGCCTCGGGCTCGAAGCGCAGCTCGTGCGCGATGCGGCGGTGCTCGGCATCCCGGTGTTCGGAGTCTGTCTCGGGCATCAGCTCATCGCGACGGCCCTCGGAGCCACGCTCCACTCGGCGGCCGCGCACGAAGTGGGTGTCGGCGACGTCGAGCTCCTGACCGAGAGCGAACTCGGCATGCGGGGCGAGCGGCTGCCGGTGCTGCACTGGCACGGCGACGTCGTCGAGGCTCCATATGGAGCGACGGTCCTCGCGTCGTCGCCGTCGACGCCGAACCAGGCGTTCCGGATCGAGGACCGGGTCTTCGCGACGCAGTTCCACCTCGAGGTCGACCCGCCGATGCTCGACCGGTGGCTCGCGGAACCGCTCATGCTCCGCGACCTGCCGTTCATCGCCGGGACCGCGGAGGAGGCGGCCGACCGCCTGCGGTCCGAGGTCGCCGCGGTGGCGGGTCCGATGCGGGAGGCCGGCGAGCGGTTGTTCGGGGCCTTCGCCGACGCGGTGCTCCGTCGGACGAGCGTGGACCCGTCACTGCGGTAGGACTCGGACAGCGCCCGGACACAGCACCCCGGACACAGCGAAGCGGCCGGCCCCCGGAGGGACCGACCGCTTCGTGAACTCGGATTCGAGTCAGAGGGCCTTGCGACCCGTGATCGTCCTGATCAGGAACGCGATGATCGCGATCGCGAGCAGCACGAGGCCGACCCACAGCAGGAAGTTGAGGGACTGGACGAACCCACCGGTGATGGCGAGAACGATGGCAACGACGATGACGATGATGAGCAGGATGTTCATGATGAAGCTCCTTTCGCAGAACTCCGTCCACCGTATGGGGGCCCGACCATTCCGTCCCGGGGGTTGACATCGTCCGAAGTCGTTCCGCTACGCGCGCGGAGCGCCCCCGCGTTGCACACCTCCACCCTCCTGCGTTTCGGTTTGCGCCAGCGCGGTGCGCTGACGCCAGCGCGGGCCACACGCGTGAGCGCGGGTCTCTGGAGGGCCGCGCCCACGCGCACGGGCCGCGCTGAAGCCTGATCCCGGGGGTTCGGACCAGCGCACCGCGCTGGCGCCGGTTCAGCACACCTCGGTCGGCAGCACCGCGCTGACCAGGGATCCCCGAGCTGAGGACAGCCCCGGGCGAGCCTCGCTAGAGGAGGCCCGGCTGGTCGGCGGGGTCGCCGTCGCCGGGCTCGGAGCCCGGGTCGTCGACCGTCGGCGCCGCCATCGGATCATCGCTCTCGGGAGCGTTGTCGGGCAGCGCTCGGGAGATCGCCTCCTGTGCGTCGCCGATCGGGTCGTCCATCTCGTCTCGTGGGTCGCTCATGCTGATTCCTTTCCTCGTGTCCCGACGGTAACGCGGGACGCCTCACAGCCACACCCCCTGGCAGAACGGCCCGGTTCGTCCTAGGAGCCGAGTGCCAGGGCCCGTCAGACCGGTGTCGATGCCGTCGTCGACGCCGCTTCCGCGAGTCGCTTCGCCGCTGCGAGCACGCGCGCACTCGCGAACGGCTCGACCGTCGGCGCCCCGGCCACGTCGAACACCTCGATCCCGGAGGCATCGCGGTCGGACCGCGACCAGCCCGGCGACCCGTCTCGGACGAACGCCACGACCGCGCCGTGGATCCGGTCAGCGAGCTCCTGCGGCGCGTGCGGGCCCGCCACCCGGGTGACGTCCGGGTCGTCGAGCAGGTCGAAGATGAACGGGACGTCGAGGCAGTGCTCCGCGATCCCGCTCACCGCCGAGCGCCACACGAAGTCGGAGACCCAGGTCTCGGCGTCGTGTCGCAGCGCCAGCCATCGGATGACGCGCTCCCGGAACATGACGTCGCTCACGAAGCGCCCCGCGACGAGTCCCGTGCGTTCACCGGGCTGGGTCGCGACGTACGCCTCGGCGAGCGGCTCCGGCACGCCCATCAGTTCCAGGGCACGCGTCGGCGCCACGGCGTCGAAATCGTCGAGTCGACCGGTGAAGAACCCGGCGAACTCCTCTCGGGTCGCGCTGACGAGCAACGGCTTGTCCGCGCCTCGTCCCGCGATCATGCCGGCTTCGACGGTGTCGACGACCAGCTCGCCGTCGACGATCGGGCCGAGACCGAGGCGGCCGTTCATCGTCGTCATCCCGCGGAGCACGGACTCCGGGTCGGTCGCGCCGCCGGGGACGACCTCGAAGCCTTGGGCCTCGATCAGCGTGTCCTCCGGGACGCTTGCGAAGCCGGCCAGGGTCGCGGGCACCCCGAGGTGCTCGGCGAGTCGCCCGGTCAGGGCCTGCGCCTTGCGGAGCGGTACGTCGCCGGGGACGCCGGACACGGAGATCGCCCGCTGGAACAGGTGTTGCGCGGACGGCACCGTGAGCAGGGTCATGACGGACCCGCCGCCGGCGGACTGGCCCGCGATCGTGGCCCGCCGCGGGTCGCCGCCGAACGCCGCGATGTTGTCACGCACCCACTCGAGCGCGAGGATCCAGTCGAGGACCCCGCGGTTGGCCGGGGCGTCGGGCAGCCAGCCGAAGCCGTCGAAGCCGAGGCGGTAGGACACCGAGACCGTGACGACGCCGTCGCGGTTGAAGGCCCGACCGTCGTACCAGGGGCTCGCGGGCGACCCGGCGATGAAGCCGCCGCCGTGGATCCACACGAGGACGGGCAGACCGGCACGGTCTGCGGCGGGTGTCGGGTCGGGCGTGAAGACGTTGACGTTGAGCGTCGAGTCGCCGGGGATCGACGGTTCCGGGATCGTCGTGATCTCGGCCAGGGCCTTCCGCTGCGGTGTCGCGCCGTAGGCGGTCGCGTCGAGGACGCCGTCCCAGGGCGCTTTGGGCTCGGGGGCCTGGAATCGTCTCGCTCCGGTCGGCGGCTCGGCGAACGGGATGCCGAGGAAGGCGACCGATCCGTCGGCGCGGCGCGTCCCGCGGACCGCTCCCGACGTCGTCTGTGCGATGGGCTGCTCTGGACTGGAATCGGTCGTCATCGGCGGATCCTCCGGGTACTCGGCCGCGCGCTCATCCGACGAGCGTCGCGTGGTGATCCGCCCAGTATGCCGCGTCACGCGCGAATCCCGTCCGATGTTCGGGCTTCACCCAGCCGACCCACCCGAGGCGCCAGCGCGGTGCGCTGACCCGAGCGCGCCCCGGAGCCGTGAGCGCGGGTCGCTGGAGACCCGCGCTCACGTCCGATGCACCGCGCTCACGTCAGCGCACCGCGCTGGCCAACCCGACAGGTGCGGGGTTGGCGGAGGGGTTACGCGACGATTGCCGCGCGGAGCGCGGCTGCGGAGGCGGCCGGGTCATCGGCCGAGTAGATCGCACCGCCGGCGACGGCGACCTGCGCGCCCGCCTGCTGCACCGACGCGATCGTCGACACGTTCACGCCACCGGCGACCGAGAACGGCACGGCGGCAGCTTCACCGTCGGACAGGAGCGTCTGGAAGGTGAAGCCCTCCTCCGCCTGCTCGTCGAGACCGGCGTGCATCTCGACGAACGCGGCACCGAGAGCGGTGACCTCCTTCGCGCGCTGCACCTTGTCGGCGACCCCGATGAGGTCGACGACGACGGACTTGCCGTGCGCCTTCGCGGCCTTCACAGCGCCGACGATCGTGCTGTCACCGGCTGTCCCGAGGACGGTGACGATGTCCGCACCGGCGGAGAAGGCGATGTCGGCTTCGAGCTCACCGGCGTCCATGGTCTTGAGGTCGGCGAACACGATCTTGTCGGGGTGGGCGTCCTTGACCGCGGTGACGGCACGCAGGCCCTCGCTCTTGATGAGGGGCGTGCCGAGCTCGAGGATGTCGACGTAGGGCGCGACCTTCCCGGCGAGTTCGAGGGCTGCCTCGGTGGTGAGGACGTCCATGGCTACCTGGAGCTTCATGCGGTGCTGCTTTCTGTCGTGATGGGATGCGTCCGACGTCTGCCGGGCGCGTTGGAAGGGATCAGGGTGATTACTCGAGGTTCGCGTGGCGCGGCCACAGCTCCTCGGCGCTGACGCCGTCGGACTGCCAGAGCGCATGGAAGAACGCGTCGCCGAGCAGCATGACCGCCTGCTCGAAGAGGCTCCCCGAGTACTGCACGGAACGCGTGCCGCCGTGGTCGGTCTTCTGCGCGGCGGGGACGACGATCGTCTCGGCGGCCAACTCGGCGAGCGGGGATGCGGGGTCGGTCGTGATGGCGATCACCTGTGCTCCGACGGAGACGGCCGTGTCCGCAGCGCGGACCACACCCGTCGTCGTACCGGAGCCGCTGGCGACGAGCAGGACGTCACCCGAGGTGATGGCGGGCGTCGTCGTCTCGCCGACGACGTGCACGGTGAGTCCGAGGTGCATGAGTCGCATGGCGGTCATGCGGAGCGCGAGACCGGAACGACCGGCACCGGACACGAACACGCGGTCCGCCGTTCGCAGTCGGTCGAGTGCGCCGGCGAACGGGGCCGGATCGGCCTCCAGCAGGCTCGACACGGTGCGATGCAGCTCAGCGTCGATCGCGGTGAGCGCTCCCTGGACCGTCGAGGTCGCAGGCGTCGTCGACGTGGATGGAGGGACGGAGGCCGTGGGGTTCGACATCCCTCCATCCTGGGCGTGATCGGGTAGGTATGCCGCCGCTCACCCGAACGGTTCCACCTACCCGAACGGGTGGGTGTGGACCGATGGGATAGGGTGCGGACATGACCGAACGCACTGTCACCTACCCGGTCGAGCTGCTCGACGGCCTGGCCTCCGTCGCGTCGAGCTCGCTGCTGCGCATCGCCGGTGCGTTCCGGGATGTCCTCGAGCCGGTCGTCGCCCATTCCGCGCTCGTGATCTTCACCGAGGACTGCACCGGTCGCCCCCGGAAGAAGGCCGGCGACCCGGCGATCGTCGAGGGCGTCACGATCGCCGAGCTCGACGCGGTCCGACAGCGCACCCCGCGCGGCCCGGTAACCACGGCGCTCGCTGATGCCGGACCACACGCCGACCGGCCGACGTCGGCGGTGATCGCAGGCGCGGAGCGTCCGATCGCAGCCTGGCTGGCCGAGACCGGCGCCCTCCTCGTCCTGACCGACCCGCAGGGACCGATCGACGACCGGCTCGTCGGCGCCCTCTGGGAGGTCGTCGCTGCCGGTATCCGACAGCAGGTCGCGACGGCGGCCCCCGACTACCTCCGCGACTCGCGGGCCGCGTCGAGCGAGCGGGCCGGCGCGATCGCGGAACTCACCGACGCCCATGCGACGACGCTGGAGTCGATCCTCGCGGTCACCAGGTCGCGGCAGACGTCGCCCGAGGACGCCCGAGCGGCGGTGACCGAGATCGCCTCGGCCGCGATGGTCGAGCTGCGGGCGGTGTCCGACCGCGACCGCCAGCTGGCCGAGGAACCGGTCGCGCGCGCCTTCGCCAGACTCCGCGAGGACCTCCGCCCACTGGCCCGCTTCGGCGGCCCCGAGGTCCAGTTCATCGAGCCGCCCGTCGACGGTCGGGCCCTCCCCGGTGAGGTGGCGCATGCGGGACGGGCGATCGTCCGCGGCACGGTCCTCGCGCTCGTCGAGCAGTCCTCGGTCGGGCGGGTCCGGGTGCAGTGGGACTGCGACGGCAGCAACCTGCTCATCGGCATCCGCGACGACGGCCCCGGCGAGTTGACCGTCGACACCCCGAGCGTGCAGCAGCTCGGCGCTCGCGTCGCGGCACTCCGCGGCAGTCTCGATGTCCAGGCGACGCCCGGGTGGGGCTCGGAGCTGCACGTGACACTGCCGCTCGACCCGCCGCCCGCGACGCAGACCCGCGCAGACTCGGCCGCCGCGCTCACCGAGCGCGAATGGAGCGTGGCCGAGCTGGCCGCCGGTGGAGCACGGAACCGGGCGATCGCCGAGACACTCACCATCAGCGAGAACACCGTCAAGTTCCACATCGCGAACGTCCTGCGGAAGCTCGGCGTCGCGAGCCGCGTCGAGCTGGCAGCCGCCTTGGCAGCCAACCGCTGATCCCGTCCGGGCTGCGCCGCCGCCTACCGCTTCGAGCTCGTACGGCCCCGGTCGCGATCCCGGTCGCCGAACCGTCGCGTGATGAGCGCCCACCCGAGGATCCAGCTCCCGAGCGCCGTGACCAGCCACACCACCAGCGGTGCGAGCACCCAGGCCAGGACACCGCGGATGTGGAGGCCGCCGGGGAGGATCGACGCGACGAAGAGCGACACGAGCGTCGTCACGAGTCCGATGCCGCCGAGGATCGCCGAAGCGTAGCGCCGCGCGAGGCGGAGGATGAACGGCCCGAGGACGCCCTGCGCGATCGTGAAGACGACGACGGCGATGATGAAGCCGCCGAGCGACAGACGGACGCCGGGCACGACCCAGTCGGCGACGAGCAGCCCGATCGCCGAGGACAGCAGACTGACGGCGATGCTGAGCAGGAAGCGGGTCATGTGCCGACCCTAGCGCCGGGTGTCGGCCGCGTCGAGAGCGCGACTGAGCGGAGGCGGATCGTCGCTTGGCGAACGGCCGGACGACGACATGCCTCCCCTCAGGAGTGCCGGGACGGCTCAGTCGAGGGCGAGCACGCGCCCGGTGCCGACCCCCTCGACGGCACGGACGAACGCCAGGCCGACCACGTCGGACGCGACCGGAGGGAAGCCCGGGAACGCGTCGTGGTAGCCGGTGGCCTCGGCCAGCACCGTGGGGCTGACGGCGTTGATGCGGATGCCGCGCGGGAGTTCCGGGGCGGCACCGATCACGAAGGACTCGACCGCCCCGTTGGCCATCGAGGCCGCAGCACCCGTCGCGATCGGCTCGCGGGCGAGGATGCCCGTCGTGAGCGTGAAGGAGCCGCCGTCGCGGACGAACGGGGTCCCGATGCGCACGACGTCGAGCTGGCTGAGCACCTTGCCGAGGAAGGCCGCACGGTAGTCGTCGCGCGTCAACTCCTCGACGGGCTTGAACGGGACCGATCCGACGGCGACGATGACCGCGTCGACCTCGCCCACCTCGGCGAACAGCGCCTCGATCGACGCCTCGTCGGTGGTGTCGACGGCAGGCGTCGTCGAGCGCGACACCGCGATCACCTCGTGACGCTCCGCGAGGGCGTCCTGCGCCGCTCGTCCGACATGTCCACTCGCACCGATCAACAGGATTCTCATGCGGGCGACGCTAGCACCGGCTCCCGACGGCGGCATCGTCGATCGACGGCGTCAGTGGGCGTCGTCCATCCCGGTGACGTGGACGGCGTAGCCGTGGCAGCCGGCGAGCTTCCAGTCGTACGGTTGATCGTCGGGGTTCGTCCCCCACCGGGCCAGGAAGGCGGCGTCGGTCGTCTCGCTCATGACCATGCCGAAGAGCGGATCGAGGATCTTGGATCGATCGTTCGTCCACGCGTACCAGAACCCCTGATCAGCCATGCACTTCGCGATGATCTGCTGCTGTGCCTCCCAGATCCCGTCACTGAGGTACGAGTCGGTGCTGGGCACGATCGAAGCCGGGTCGGTGGTCGCGTCGTACCAACCCTCCGGCGTCTGCGAGTAGTCGACGCCGGACGCCGGCGAGACGGGTTCGCCAGCGTCCGGCGTGGCAGTGGGATCCGCGGGCACCACGGGTTCGACGGGCGAGAGTTCGTCGAGCGACGCTGCGGCCTCGGCGACCGCTTCGAGGGACCGCGCGTCATCAGCGGCCGCCTGGGCGTTCGACACCCCGATGAACACCCCGCCGGCCGCCACCGCGAGCACCCCGCTCATCGCGATGCCGAGCCCGATCCGTCGACGGAGCGTTCCGGGACTCCGGCGGACGGGTGCCACCTCCTGCGCCGCCTCTGGCCCGTCGTGGATCTCGTTCCCGCTCATACCGTCTCCCCCTGCATCGACGCCGCTGCGTCCCGTTCCGCCGTTCGGCGACCCCCCGGCCACCACCACACCGCGGCTCCGATGAACCCGAGCGCAGCACCCACGCCGATCGCCACACTCATCACCCACCACGGTTCGACACCGGCGCCGTGCGAGCTCAGGCGGGACACGATGAGCACGCCGGTCGCGCTGACGCGGTACATGATGTCGCCCGCGAGCACGCCGATGAGGACCGCTGCGGGCGCCAGGAGCCCCGCGCCGAGCCATCGACTGCGTCGCCGCAGCGACAGCACGAGCCCCACGACGCCCAGGACCGCGGCGACCGCCACACCGAGCGCGCCCGCCGGCACCTCGACGACGTCGCCGATGACGAGCGCACGGACGATCCGAACGAGGAGGAACAGTGCCGCTCCGGTGACCAGGACGCCGCCCGTGACCACGAGGGCTGCGAGGACGTCGCCGGCCCGCCGCATGCCGAGCGGCATCGGATCGACGCCGTGGCCCGCGCGCAACTGCCCGGAGCGCCACGAGAGGTCATGCGGGATCCCGCGGATGGCCCGCAGCATGATGTCGCGCCGGAGCCGTTGCGGCGTGACGCCCGCTTCCTCGGCCCAGACGGCGTGCTCGTGCAGGTCGGACGCGATCTCGTCGCGGCGCTCCCCGGCGACATCGGGCGAGAGGTCGCGCGTGTACCACCCGCACCAGTTCAGGACCCGGTGGGCTGCCGCGCGGTACTCCGGCGTCCGGATGGCGGTCACGCGATCGCCCCCTGCGTCCATGCCGCACCCGCCGGCCTCGCCGCGGCGGCCTGCTCTCCGGCGATCCTCGCGTGCTCCCGATCCCGGGCCGTCGCGCCTTCACCGGTGATCCGGTACAGCCGCCGACGGGGGCGACCCTCCGCCTCCGCGACCTCCGGGTCCTCCCAGGTCGCCTCGATCAGGCCGGCGTCGGCCATCCGCGACAGGGCCTTGTAGAGCGTGCCGTGGGCGGTGAGGGCGGCGTCCCCGGCTTCGGCGAGCTGCTTGGCGAGGGCGAACCCGTAGAAGCTCCCCTCGGTCGACTGCAAGACGGTGCCGACGTCGAGGATGTCGAGCTCGAGCGGGAAGAGCGTGCCGGGTCGTCTGCGTGCCATGGAGCCACTATAGGAAGATAGATTCCGATACGTCAACTCCGGATCCGCGGACGCATCGGTCGAGGACGACTAGCTCCCGTCGCGGAGGTCCGTCGGGGGTGTTGCACCGAACGCGATCTCGTCGAACCGCGCCTCACAGGGTGGACCGAGCGGCGCCTGCGAGAGGAACCCGACGCGCACCGGAGCGTCGCTGTGCAGACGGAAGACCCGGACGAAGTCCCACGTGACACCGTCGGTCGAGCTGTGGAACGCCCACGCCTCGCCGAGACGACTCACGCGCATCCACACGTGGTCGGCCGTGACGTGCGTCGAGTTCACGTCGTCAGACCAGGTGTTCGTCACGACGCTCACCACCATCGCCTGCCCCTGGGGCGACTGCTCGAAGCAGAGCTTGGCCCAGTGCTCGTCGTCGATCCAGAGTGCGAGGGCACCGGCGTCGAAAGTACTGCGCTCGCCCACGACCGCGACCCGTGCCGAGAGCGTGAAGTGGTCGGGTGCGTCGAAGGCGAGCGCCGTGGCACGCAACTCACGCGGCCCACCGAGCGAGCTGTTGCTCCAGTCGACGCCGGCGGCGGAGGTGAGGGTGAGCGCTCCGGCATCGGCGTCGAACGATGCGATTCCGGGGGTCGAGGTCCAGGCGAGGTCGGGAAGCCCGTCGATGCGGGTCACGTCGGTGTGCATGGTCCGACCCTATCGGGACCGCGTCTTCCCCTGAGTCGCCCGGATCTGCTCGGCATCCGGCCGACTCCGTGCAGATCCGGGCAGCTCAGCGAGGCGCCGGGACGTCGACGACGCGTTCCTCCCGGACGGCTACGGCGAGCGAACCGTTGGAGGCCGACGCGACGTCGGCCTGGAGCCGCTCCAGCTCCGCCGGCGGCACCCACAGTTCCAGCTCCGCCTGCGCCCCGTAGGTCTGATCGCCGAGCGTCGCGCCGTGGCTACCGGCCCAATCGCGCAGCAGGTTGTCGTACCGCCCGGCCTCGGCGTGCGGGACGACGAGGGTCGCGCGGGTCAGCGTCTCACGGCGCACGTGCGAGGCGAGGTCGAGGGTCTCGGAGGCCGCCGAGGAGTAGGCACGGACGAGCCCGCCCGCCCCGAGCTTGACGCCGCCGAAGTACCGCGTGACGACGACGACCACGTCGGTCAGTTCCCGCCGCCGGATGACCTCGAGGATCGGCATCCCCGCCGTGCCGGACGGTTCACCGTCGTCGGACGAGCGGGCCTGGTCGCCGAGCAGCCCGGTGACCATCGCGACGCAGTGGTGTCGTGCGTCCCACGCCTGCTTCTTCACCCGCGCGATGACCGCTTCGGCGTCCTCCGGCGACGCGACCGGGTGCGCGAGGCCGAGGAAGCGCGACTTCTTGATCACGAGTTCGTGCTCGACCGGCGCGGCGATCGTCGCCGGGTACTGCCGCGCGGTGGTCATCCGTCCGAGCGTACTCGGCCGGTCGATGAGGCCCGTTCGGCCTACGGCCGCAGCACGTCGTCGGCCGGGTGGGCCTGCACGTGCCCACGGACGAAGATCAAGCCGATCACGGCCACGAGCATGATGAGCAGGTTGGCCGGACCGGCGATCGCCAGGAACACGCTCTGACCGGCGGCGGCTCCCGCGTGGTCGATCCCACCGGTCGAGAGGAAGAGCGTCGGGTCGTAGAGTCCGTGGATCAGGATCGGCCAGATGAGGTTGCCGGTCACCCGGAGCGTCAGGTACATGCACACGCCGAATCCGAAGGTGTAGACGACGGTCACGAGCACGGTCGTGACCGGTTGGCCCGACAGGAGGTTGGAGGCGTGCAGCAGGGCGAAGACCAGCGAGGAGACCACCATGACGATCCACTCCGAGCTGCCGGCGTCGCGCAGCATCTTCACGACCAGGCCGCGGGTCAGGATCTCCTCGGCGAACCCGATGAACACCCCGGACAGCATCGCGACAGCGACCACGGAACCCTCGTAGCTCCCGTAGTCGATGCCGAGCAGGCGCAGGACGACCGCGGCGAGGATCACGATCGGTGCGACCCACATCCACCACCGGCCGCGGATGGGCTGCCTTCCGAACAGCTCCCGGAACCATCCGACCGAGAGGACGAAGCCGGCCAGGAGGAGGGAGCCGACGACGAGCGGCAGCATGAGCCCGAAGAACACGCTCTGCGGGGTCGCGAAGACGTCCTCGCCGATCTGCGAGCCGAAGAGCTGCCCGACGACCCATCCGGCACCGAGGTACAGGGCGAGGTAGACGATCGCCAGCAGGAACGCCCGCCCGACACCGCCCTTCGCCCAGAAGTCGTGCCATCCGCTGGTGGTGAGTGTCCGCTGACCGCTGTGCCCGTGACCTCTGTGCTCGCCCATGCGTCGATCCAACCACTCAACCGAGCCGAGCGTCGGACAATCCGCGTCGTCAGTCGGCGAGCGCCGCCGCGGCGTTGCTCCAGACCGCGTAGAGGACGAAGCCGCCGAGGGCGAGGAGCCCGAGCACCGGTTGTGCCAGGACGATGACCGCCCAGGCGGCCAGGAGGACAAGCGAGAGCAGCGAGGTGCCCGGCCGACGGACGGTCCGGACGAGCCCGCCGAGCAGCTGGGCCCGGAACCGCAGGCCCGGAGCGGGCGCCAAGCCGGCGAACACGCCGAAGGCTGCGAGGACCGCGAGCAGCAGCACGACGACGAGCAACGGCCCGAGCAGCATCGCGAACGGCGTCCCCCACACGGCGACGATGTCGATCACGACGACGAACGTGAGCGCACACACGAGCGACCACACGGCGAGCGCCGGTCGCCACGTCCGCAGGAGGCCGATCCCGACCTCCCGCAGCGGCCCGGCATCGGCGGCGTCGCGCGACCGCTGGAACGACCAGCAGCCGGCGGCGAAGGCGGGGCCGAGCGGGAGCGAGCACAGCAGCAGGAACGGCCAGCTCGCGAGCGGCTCGGCGACGAGGACGATCGCGGCCGCCAGCGGGAGCGCGCCGATCCCGACGCCGACGCCGACCATGAGGGATCGGTACACGACGCCGAACACCGACTCGAAGGTCTCCCGGCGCGGCTGCAGCAGTCCGCGCACGCCGCCGGCACGGTTGTCCGTGCGCCGCTCGGTCACCGCGCTCATCCCTTCATCCCGCTCGTCGCGATGCCCTGGATGAAGTAGCGCTGGCCGAGGAGGAAGATCAGCACGATCGGGATGACGGAGACGACGGACCCGGCCATGATGAGCGCGTATTCGGCGTCGTACTGCCCGACGAAGGAGCGCAGACCGAGCTGCACGGTCCAGAGGTCGTTGCTCGTCAGGTAGATGAACGGACCCATGTAGTCGTTCCAGGTGGAGACGAAGGTCAGCAGCGCGAGGCTCGCGAGCGCCGGCTTCGTCAGCGGCAGGATGATCCGCCACCAGATCGCGTACTCGTTGAGGCCGTCGATGCGGGCGGCCTCGCTCAGTTCGTCGGGGATGGTCAGGTAGTACTGCCGCATGAGGAAGACCCCGAAGGCGCCGAACGCCTGCAGCAGGATGATCGAGAGGTGCGTGTTCACGAGGCCGGCGTTCTGCATCATGATGTACTGCGGGATCATGTAGGCCTGCCACGGCACCGCGATCGTCGCGATGTAGGCCACGAACAGCACGTCACGTCCCTTGAAGTGCATCTTCGAGAAGCCGTAGGCGGCGAAGCTCCCGGTGAGCACCTGCAGGATCGTGATGGTGACCGATAGGAACAGCGAGTTCTTGAGGTAGGTCAGCATCGGGATGCGGGTCCAGATGTCGACGTAGTTCTGCCAGACGAACTCGGTGGGGATCCACTGGACGGGGATCGAGAACACCTCGTTGTTCTGCTTGAGCGACGACGAGACCATCCAGAAGAACGGGACGAAGATGATCGCCGTCAGTGCCGCAAGCATGATGTAGATGAGCACGCGGCGCAGCGGCGAGATCGGACCGTGGCGGCGCACCCGGGTGCGCTTGCCTCCAGCACCGGGCAGCACGGGCGGGGTGATGGCGTCGGTGACCTCGGCGATCGCGACCTCCGCCTGCGACGGGACCGTGGACGAGGCACGCGTGGTGGCACTGGTCGACATCAGCGTTCCTTCCTCTGCTGCAGCTTGAACTGGACGACGGTGAAGACGAGCACGATGACGAACAGCACGAGCGAGATCGCCGAGGAGTATCCGAAGCGGTTCTCGGTGATGCCCTCGCGGTAGATGAGCTGCGAGAGGACGAGCGTGGACCGGCCTGGGCCGCCTCCCGTCATGACGACGATGAGGTCGAACACCTTGAAGCTCGCGATCGTCACCATGATGAGGACGAAGAAAGTCGTCGGACGCAGCGACGGGATCGTGATGTTCCAGAACCGCTGCCAGGCGTTCGCACCGTCGACCTCGGCGGCCTCGTAGTACTCCTGCGGGATCGCCTGGAGCCCCGCGAGGTAGAGCACCATGTAGTAGCCCATGTCGCGCCACACGCTCGTGATGATCACCGCGGGCATCGCCCACGCGGAGCTCGTCGTCCAGCCGGGCGGGTCGGCGACACCGATGAGCTCGAGGAACTGGTTGATCGGGCCGGCGGTGGGGTTGAAGAGCATGTTCCACACGACGGCGACGGCGACGAGTGAGGTGATGTACGGGAAGAACATCGCGGTGCGGAAGAAGCCGAGGCCGCGCAGCTTGCGGTTGAGGAGCAGTGCCAGGCCGAGCGACGCGAGGATCGTGAGCGGGATGTGCCCGGCCGCGTAGTAGGCGGTGTTGCCGAGCGCGATCCAGAAGGACTCGTCACGCATCATGCGCGCGAAGTTCGCGAACCCGACCCACTCGGGCGGTGAGTACGAGTCCCACTTCATGAACGCGATGACGAACGCCGCGCACATCGGGATGAGGGTCAGGAGGGCGAAGCCGATGAAGTTCGGCAGGATGAAGCTCCAGCCGACGAGCGCATTCCTGCGGACGCGACTGCTGGAGCGGGTGCGTTGCGGTGGGGCTGCGATCGCCATGACGAGCCTTTCGAGGACGGTGGTGCGGGGTCGGTGGGGACGCGCCGGGCGGACGCGGGGATCGCGGGGCCGAGCGTGCCGGCCCCGCGATCGCGACTAGTCGACGAGGACGTCGTTCTTGACGCGGTCCTGCATCTTCGTGATGGCGTCGTCGACGTCCGACTCGCCGACCATGATGAGGTCGTGCTCCTCGTCGAGGATCGAGCTGACGTCGGAGGAGTACTCGCTCACGGGCATCTCGAGGACGACGTCCTTCGGCTCCTGGAACGCCTTGACCGAGAGGTCGTCGGTCGGGAGGGCCGTGAACGCCGCGGTGACGTCGTCGGACTGGTACGCGGGGACGACACCGATCGCCGCGATGGCCTTCGCACCGGCCTCGCTCGCGGCGAACTCGAGGAAGGTCTTCGCGGCGGCCTGGTGCGTGGAGTTCTTGTTGACGGCGAACGCGGTCGGCGAACCGAACGTCACCGTCTCCTCACCGGCCTTGAGCTGCGGCATCTGCGCGACACCCCAGTCGACGTCGGTCGCGCCGCTCTCGATCGACTGCGCGATGCCCGCGATGTACCAGGTGCCCATCGGCATCATCGCGGCCTTGCCGGTCTCGAACATGGTGCGGTAGCTGATCTGCTGGGTCTTCGCCGTGCCGTAATCGAGTGCGTAGCCCTTGTCCTGCAGGTCGAGGGTGAGGTCGTACTGGTCCTGCATGAAGCCGTAGTCGCCGCTGATCAGGTCGCCACCGGTCTGGGCTGCGGCGATCGACTGGACGACTGAGCGCCAGTAGTGGTTGTACGTGCCGTAGACCTTGGAGTCCCCGTCGCCCGAGGTGAGCTTCGCCGCGATGTCCGCGTACTCGTCCCAGGTGAGGTTGTCGGGGTGCTCGATGCCGGCCGCGTCGAAGATGGCCTTGTTGTAGTACAGCAGCCAGAAGTCCTGGCGGTACGGCGCCGCGTAGTAGGTGTCGTCGAGGGCGAACGGCTCGATCCCGGCGAGCTTGTCCGCGCCGATGTCGTCGACGACGTCGCCCACGTCGACGAGCTGGCCACGGTTCGCGTAGCGCGCGTAATCGGTCACGTTCTTCATGGTGAGGACGTCGGTCTTGTCGCCGCCCGCGAGCATCGTCGTGACCTTGTCGGAGTAGTCGTCGGCGAGGATGTCGACGGGCTCGATCGTGATGTCGGGGTGCTCGGCCTCGAAGGCGTCGAAGAGCGCCTTGAACTCGGGCGTCTGGTCGTAGTTCCAGACCGAGACGCTGAGCGTGACGGGGCCGTCCTCGTCCTGCTGGGCGGAGCCGGCACCTGAGCAGCCGGTGAGGGCGAGGCCGGCTGCTGCGGCGATCGCGGAGATGGTCAGGATGGGTCGCTTCATTGCGGATGCTCCTCGGTGAGTAGTGGTGCTGTCGGTGGTGATGGCGGTGCTGGTGGCGGTGCTGGTGGCGGTGCTGGTGGGACGGGGATGCTGCGGGGTGGAGCGGTCGGTGGGCGTCAGTGCGACGCGGGCAGGTCGAGCGACGTCGTCGCGCCGTCCGGCCAGGTGATGGTGCGGGCGGTGGACCCGGCGACGCCCGGCTGCGTGGCGCCGTCCAGGAGGAGCGCGAACGCGTGCCAGTGGTCCGGGCGGACGGGACCGTCGGTCTCGCACCACGGCGTGCCCGAACGGGGTCCGAGCGGGGTGGCGTCGTCGAGGTCCCGGACGCCCGACCGGAGCGCGCCGGTCGGAAGCGGGTCGTGCTCGCTCGGGAGCGCGACGACGACCGAACGCACGCCGTCGGCGACGGCGACCGCCGAGGTCGGGTCGGTGGCGACGGCCAGGTCACGACCGCTGACGGTCCACCCGCCGACACGCAGTGCGCCGAGCGGGACCTCGTCGCCGGCGCCCGGGACGACGCGGACGAACCGCACCTCCCAGGGCCCGCGGACGGCTGAGCAGAGGTCGATCCGCGCGCCGGTCCGGGTCCGGTCCGCGGCGTGGCCGTGGCCATGGTCCGGGCCGTCGGCATCGGCGTCGATCCAGCGGGCGAGACCGGAGGACGTCGACCAACCGGTGGACGATCCGTCGGAGGTCGGCAGCGGCGTCAGGGGACCTCTGGTGAACCCGGAACGGTGACTCGGGACACCCTCGGCGTCCAGAAGCACGACCGATCCGTCGAACGGGTCGCGGGCATCGGCGGAGAGCACCGGCGCGGTCGCCGTCGAATACCCGAGGCGTGCGTACAGCGGGGCGTCGCGTTGGGCGACGCCGTCGTTCGCGTGGTCCGTCCCGTGGTTGACGACACGGACGATGCCGTCGGCGGTCGTCCCGCTGACGATCCAGCCCGGGGCGACGATGGTGCGGAGGACGTCGCCCCGCTCGATCGGCAGTGGTTCCTCGACGGCCGTCCAGACGGCGTGGTCGGCCGGGAGCGCCAGACCGAGCATGCCCTTCGCCGCCCAGTAGGGCGAACCGGGGCCGGAGTAGGACTGTGCGAGCTGCCGCCACTCGTGGTGCCAGCCGAGCGTCAGGATCCCTCGGTCGTCCGGCGCTCCGGCGGCGTCGAAGTGCGACACGACGCCACTGGCCGCCCGACGGACGAGTCCCGGCGACAGCGCGGTCGAACCGGCCATCGCACCGGCCCAGAACGGCGCGGCGGCGGCGAAGCGGTAGATGAGACTCCGCCCCTGCACGAGCGGCGAACCGTTCGCGCCGACGAGCGTGACGGCGTCCTCCAGGTAGCGGTCGAGGTGGGCGTCGTAGCGGTCGAGCCGAGCCTGATGCGGGTGGCCCGGCGCGAGCATCGTGCGCCACAGCACCGGATAGAGGTGGAGCGCCCACCCGGTGTAGTGGTCGTAGGCGCGCGTGCCGCCGTCGGCGAACCAACCGCCCTCGCGGAAGAAACCGTCCGCGATCGCGAGGTCCTCCTCGATGTCCGCCTCCGAGAACGGGCCGCCGACCGTGCGCAGGAACTCCTCGACGACGATGCGGAACCACACCCAGTTGATGGGCGGGTACGGCTGGCCGATCACGGTGGCGAGCCAGTCGATCGTCGTGCGCTTGGTCCGGTCGTCGAGACGGTCCCAGAGTTCGGCACGGGTGAGGTGGAGTCCGATCGCGATGGCTGCGGCCTCGACCTTGGCCTGGTCGACCTCATCGGGCCGCGGCCACCGCTCCGGGGAGTCCGGGTCGGTGCCCACTGCGAGGCCGGCGGCGTAGCGCTCGACGAGGTCGCCCGTCCGTGCGGGATCACCGGCGATGCGGAAGGCGGCGAGCATGAACGTCCGAGCGAACCCCTCCAGCCCGTCGATGTCGGAGCCGTAGCCGCCTGGCGCACCCGGGAACAGGATGCGGGCACGACCGGGCGAGGTGAAGGGTTCGGCACCGCCGAGCAGCCGGTCCGCGAGGTCCTCCCAGTGCCTGCGCGTCCAGCCGGTCGACGGTGAGAGGGTGCGGTCCAGGGCGAGTGTCTCCGACGCCGGGGCGGTCAGGAGCGCGACCATCAGGCGCTCACCCCCAGGTCGGCGACCCGGACGGCTTCGCGCGGGTCCTCGCCGTTGAGGAACCGCTCGAGGTCGTCGAGCGCCGCGTCCGTCATGCGCAGCGTCTCCCGGCCGAGGGAGCCCGCGATGTGCGGGGTGATCGAGACGTTCGGGAGGTCGAGCAGCGGCGAGTGCACGGGCAGCGGTTCCGGGTCGGTGACGTCGAGGATCGCGTCCAGACGTCCGCTCGCGCACTCCGCCGCGAGGGCGTCGGTGTCGAGCAGGCTCCCGCGGGCCGTGTTGATCACCGTGGCGCCGTCCGGGAGCGCCGCGAGCTGGGCAGCCCCGATCATGCGCTTCGTCTCCGGGAGCTCCGGGGCGTGCAGCGAGAGCACGTCGACGTTCGGCAGGAGCTCGTCGAGCGGGACGAGTCGGGCTCCGGCCGCGGCGACGGCCGTGGCGTCGGCGTAGGGGTCGGCGACGAGCACCTCGACCGCGTCGAGCTGCTGGAGCAGGGCGACGACGCGACGGCCGATGCGCGAGAAGCCGACGACGCCCACGCGGCGTCCGAGGTTGGACAGGTTCGTGGTCTCGAGCAGGGTGCGCCACTCGCGACGGTGCGCCCGCGGGTCGCGGGCGAAGACCTGTGCCCGCTTGCCGGCGAGCACGATCGAGGCGAAGGTGAACTCGGCGACCGGGATGGCGTTCGCCTCGGCGGCCGTGGTGACGACGATGCCGCGCTCCCAGACCGCGTCGGTCACGAGCGAGCGGACCGTGCCGGCGCAGTGGAAGACCGCGCGCAGCCGGGGCATGCGGTCGAGTCGCTCCGCCGTGAGCGGCGGGGTGCCCCACGAGGTGATGAGCACCTCGACCTCCGCGAGCCGTGCGGTGAGCGCCGGGTCGTCGAGGTCGCCGGTGGTCTCGTCGTCGCGGACCTCGCACAGTGCGTGGAGCCGGGCCAGGCGGGCGTCGTCGAAGAGCGTCGAGAACACGTCGGGCCACATGGCGACCAGGGCTGCGGGGCGCGCGGCGTTCGACATCTGGTGCTCTCCTTCGAGTGGGCCGCGGTTGCATGCGGTTGTCAGGTAGTGAATACTCCAATCCGATCGGAGTCAAAACAGTCGATCACAAACGAACAAGCTCGATCGAAGATGATCATGGAGACGTCGTGCATCCACCCTCGCAGACCGCACCCGCCACACCGGCCACCGATGAGCGGCGTCGGTCGCACGGCCCGTTGGTGACGGCGTGGTCACAGCGCCCAGCGACCGCACTGCAGTCCATCGTGCCGGACGGCGACTGGAGCTCGATCGACCGACGGCTGCTCGACTCCTTCGTCGCCCAGGCGACGCGCGAGTCCGCGGCCACCGACCGCGCGGCGGCGCCCTGGCCCCAGCCGCTCTTCTCGCAGTACAGCGCCTATCCGCTGATCGGGGAGCGCCTCTGCTACGAGACGGCGGTCGGTGACCGACTCGCACGCCTCTCCCGCGCCGTGGTCCTCGCCGCCGCGTCTGCAGCCGGTGTCGAGGTGACCGCACCGCTCGACCCGCTCGCCGAGGTCGCCGACGGCCTGTGGCTCCTCGCGGAGCAGACGACCTGGTGCTGGGCGGCCCACGACGACGCGTTCCGCCGGTTCGGGACGGTCACGCCGTCGCTCGGCGAACCGTTCCTCGACCTCGGCGCCGGTGAGGCGGTCGCGGCCGTCGCCTGGGCGATCGCCGTCCTCGGCGACGAGCTCGACGAGCGCTACCCGGGGCTGACCGATCGGCTGCAAGCCGAGGCCGAGCACCGGGTGTTCCGGCCGTTCCTGGACCGCGACGACTGGCACTGGCTCGGCCTCGATGTCGATCCTGACGGCGAGCCGGTCGTCCTCCACAACTGGAACCCCTGGATCCTCGGCAACACGATCGCCGCGGCAGCGGTGCTCTGCAGCCCCGACCGCGCCGAGCTCGTCATCGACCGAGCCGTCGACGGCATCGACCGCTACCTGGCGGGCCTCCCTCGGGACGGCGCGATCGACGAGGGCTGGGAGTACTGGTGGAACGGAGCGGCTCGCGCCCTCGAGGCGGTCGAGACCCTCGATCGTCTCGCCGGAGGTCGCCTCTCGCTCGACGTCCTCGAC
This sequence comes from Plantibacter sp. CFBP 8798, assembly GCF_014841195.1. Lineage (NCBI taxonomy): Bacteria > Bacillati > Actinomycetota > Actinomycetes > Micrococcales > Microbacteriaceae > Plantibacter > Plantibacter sp. CFBP 8798. The sequence goes on along the minus strand of NZ_JACYTS010000001.1, from coordinate 877,807 downwards.
CTGCTGCCCGAGTCACTGCGCTTCCCGCTGCGGATGCAGCTGTCCGCCGACTGGTACGTGAACGTCGCGGATGCCCGAGCACGCGGTGATCGCACGCTCCCGTTCGATCTCCTGCATCGCTGGGGCCGGCGACTCGAGCTGCCGGACGTCGTCGCGTACGCCACGGCGCATCGCGATCCCGACGCACCCGTCGCCACGGACCGGGCCGGACTCGGACGTCTCGTCCGCGTCTGCCTCGATCGTGAGTGGGCGGTCGCTGACGCCCGGAGCGCAGCCCTGCCGCTGCCGGCTTCGGTCGACCTGCCGTCGATCGGCATGAGTCTCGCCCGTGAGCACGACGGGCGATCCGACGGACTCGCGGTCAGCCTCAAGGGCGGCCACAACGACGAGAACCACAACCACAACGACCTGGGGAGCGTGATCGTCGCACTCGACGGCGTCCCCGCGGTCATCGATCCCGGGCGGCCCACCTACGACGCGCGGACCTTCGGCCCGGACCGCTACGACATCTGGTGCATGCGCAGCGACTGGCACAGCGTCCCGGCACCGCGCGGTCTGTTGCAGCAGCACGGACCGGAGTTCGCGGCGCGCGATCGCCGGGGCGGAGACCATGGCGCACAGGCGAGCTGGTCGATGGACCTCGCCGCGGCCTACGGACTGGCGGAGCACGAACACTGGCGCCGGACCGCGACGCTCGACCGCACGGCGTCACGGGTCGTGATCGAGGACGTCTGGACGCTCGACGACCCGGCGGGCACGGCCATCACCCTGATGCTGTGGGGCGACGTGACCGAGGTCGATCAGGCGACCCTGCACCTCCACCGGCCGGTCGCCGGCGTCCGGGACGTGATGCTCCAGCACGACGCGGATGAGGTCGCGATGGAGGTCGTCCGACTCGACGACGCGATGATGCGGTCGTCCTGGGGCGAGACGATCACCCGCGTGCGGCTGCTGCCACGTCCCGATGCGGATCGTCTGCTCGTCACCGTGGAGGCCGCACGATGAGCGACGACGACGTCTCCGGCGACCGGGGACCGACGGGCGGCACGGGACCCTCACAGGTCTTCGGCATCGAGCGCCGCGAACGGATCATGGACGAGGTCCGACGCAACGGTTCCGTCGTCGTCCGCGAACTCGCCGTCATCCTCGGCGTCACGGAGCTGACGATCCGACGCGACATCACCGCGCTCGCCGACCTCGGGCTCGTCACGCGGGTCCACGGTGGCGCGACCGCCCGGAGCTCCCTCGACCAGACGGTCGCGCGATCAGCCGACGCCGCCGGCCCCGCCAGGTACCGCATCGGCATGGTCGTGCCGTCGCTCAGCTACTACTGGCCGCAGATCGTCAACGGTGCCCGCGCCACGGCCGCCCTCAGCCGATCGCAGCTCGTGCTCCGCGGCTCGTCCTACGACCCGGCCGACCAGCGCCGGCAGATGGCCGCGCTCGTGGAGACGGGTGGGATCCACGGGCTCATCGCCGCACCCGACACCGCGGGCCAGGACGGGTACGCCCTCCTCGCCTGGCTCGATGCGCTGCCGATCCCGGTCGTGCTGGCCGAGCGTCGCGCGCCGTCCTCGCTCGCGCTGCGGTCGCTCGAGTGGGTCACGACGGACCACGAGTTCGGCGCGGTGCTCGCCGTCCGCCACCTGTACGAGCAGGGGCACCGCCGCATCGGCATCGCCGCGGCACGGCACTCCCCCACCTCCGACCACCTGCGGCGCGGCTGGGCCAGGGCGTCCGCGGACCTGGGGCTGGACACGGGACTGACGGTGAACGCCGAGATCGACGACGTCGAGAACGGCGCCAGGGACGCCCGGCTGGGTGCGCTCGTCGACGAATGCCTCGCCACGGGGACCACCGCGCTGTTCGTGCACGCCGATCCGCAGGCGATCCTGCTCGAGCACCACTGCCTCGACCGCGGCGTGCGGATCCCCGAGGATCTCGCGATCGTCGCCTACGACGACGAGGTGGCGGAGAACGGCGAGCCGCCCATCACCGCGCTGCGCCCGCCGAAGCAGCACATCGGTCGGATGGCCGTCGAGACGATGGTCGCCCGTCTGTCCGAGGGCCGTCGTCGCCCGACGCAGCGCACCCAGGTCCTCCCCGAGCTGCAGGTCCGCGCCTCCTCCCTGACCGCGCCGCCCGCCTGAGTCGCCCGGATCTGCACGAAATCGGCCGCTGAGTCGCCCGAATCTGCGCGAAAGCGGGCGAATTTCGTGCAGATCCGGGCGACTCAGCGGGCCATCCGCACGCCGCCGAGGACGCGGGCGCTCGTGCGCGCGAGCGTGCGACGCGACAGCAGCCGGGTCGCGAGCGCGGTGAGGTGGTTGCTGCGGCCGGACACGACACTGGGGCCACCGTCAGCCCGGTCGAGCGCGCGGAACGCGGTGTCGATGACCTGCGCGCTCGTCTGCTTGCGGCCGACGGCAGCGTCTTCGCTCCCGACGACGTCGAAGAACTCGGTCTCGGTCGGCCCGGGGCTCACGGCGAGCACCCGCAGCCCGGTGCCGTGGGCCTCTGCCCAGAGCGCCTCGGTGAAACTCAAAACGAACGCCTTCGTCGCGCCATAGACAGCCATGCCCGGCGTCGGCTGGTAGGCAGCGGTGCTCGCGACCGTCACCAGGGCGCCGGAGCCCTCGAGCAGCTGCGGCATGAATGCACGCGTGAGCTCGACGAGGGTCCCGACGTTGAGTTGGATCTCTCCCGTCATGCGCTCCGGGTCCGCCTGGTCGAAGGCACCGTGGCTGCCGAACCCGGCGTTGTTGACGAGCGAGGTGATCCGGATGCCGCGGCGATCCAGCTCCTCGTGGAGTGACTCGGCGGCACCCGCGACGCCGAGGTCGGCTGGCACGACCGTGACCTCGACACCCGAGGCGGACCGGAGTTCGGCCGCCAGCGCTTCGAGGCGATCCGCGCGCCTTGCGACGAGCACCAGGTTCGACCCGCGGTTCGCGAACCGTCTGGCGAACTCGACGCCGAGGCCGGAGCTCGCGCCCGTGATGAGTGCGGTGCCACCGCGGAGATCGAGTGTCATGGAGGAATCCTTCAGCTGGCGGTGCACAAATGTTGTCAGTGACATCATCACCGTCTTCGCTTGTGTTGTCAATGTCAACATGACGGTAGGCTCGTCTCGTGCCAGCTCAGCCCTACCACCACGGAGACCTCCGCCGGACGCTCCTCGAGGCCGCCGCAGCCAGCCTCGAGACGGACGGCGTCGACGAGCTGTCGCTGCGCCGCCTCGCCCGTGACGCCGGCGTCAGCCACGCGGCACCGAGCCGACATTTCCGCGACAAGCAGGCCCTCCTCGACGCGCTCGCCGAAGACGGTTTCCGTCGCCTCTCTGCGTCGCTCGAGCGGCCGACCGAAGCCGAGGTCACGTCGTCGGCAGGGGCCCGAGAACAGGTCGACGCACTGGCCCGAGCGTACGTCGGCTTCGCGCTCGCTCAGCCGACACTCCTCTCGCTCATGTTCGGCCTCAAGCACGCGCCCGATGCCCGCGAGGAGCTGCTCGCCGCCGGCCACGCCTCGATGGAGATCGTCGTCCGGGTCGTCACCGCGGGGCAGGAGATCCGGGCGATCACCGGCGGCGATCCGCACCACATCGCGCTCGTCGCCTTCGCGACCTTCCACGGCATCGCCGCACTCGCCTCTGGCGGCCTGCTCGACGGAGTCCCGGCCGACGACCTCGTGACGAGCGCCGTCGACCTCTTCTGGCGGGGCCTCACTCCCGAGGCTTGAGTCGCCCGGATCTGCACGAAAACGGGCGGAGTTCGTGCAGATCCGGGCGACTCAGCGGGCCAGGAGGTCAGCCGACGCCGTTCAGGACCGAGGAGGCGAAGGACGCGGCGCGGACGCTGAGCGTCGCGATGCGCTCCTGGCGGGCCGCCTCCGCGTCGAAACCGACGTAGGCGAGCGGCGGCAGCTTCCGCACGTTGGACGAGCACTGGAAGTCGGCGCAGACGAGCGTGCCGACCGTGTCGCCGTTCTTGCCGGCCTGTCCGGCCCGCTTCGCGCTGTAGAACACGACGTCGTTGCTGAGCGTGATGTCCTGGCACCACGCGCACTGCGGGCGGGTGCGGGGCATCGCGTCGGCCTGCCGGAGCAGGATGCCGACGGGTTCGCCGTCGACGATCGTGATGACATAAGCGCGTCGCGGCAGCTTCTTGTCGCGCCACCCGAGGAAGTCACGCACCTCGAAGTCGATCGCGTCCAGGTCGGCAGGAAGGCTCACGTCACTGACCTCCTTGCGCGATGCGTTGACGAAGGAGGCTCGGATCTGGGATTCGTTCAGGGGGATCATGGGTTCACCGGTTTCGGCTGGGCCGTCGTGGAGACGGCGGAGAGACCCTCCGCGCGTCGGTGCGCCGCGGTGGGTACGTCAGGGTGCGCGGCCCCGTCGTCGTCGCTCGCACGAGCGCGATGGACGAGGCCGACGTCCTCACCGGGTGGGCGAGGTGGTCGACCGGGTGCGCTGCTCTCTCGGGCCGGCGTTGCGGACGCCGACGACCTCCAGACGCCCGACACGGGGCGGAGCGATGAGCATGGACACACAGGCACTGTATCAAGCGATGGCGCGCTCGCTCCCCTGGTCCGCACGTTCAGGCTCCCGGCGCGGCAGGATGGACGCATGACCCTCGACGTCGCCCTCCTCCGCACCGCGTTCCCCTCCCTCGCCTCGGGCATCGCCCACTTCGACGGCCCCGGCGGCACCCAGACGCCACTCGCCGTCGGCCAGGCCATCCTCGACACCCTCACCGGGCCACTGTCCAACCGGGGCTCGTCGGTCGCCTCCGAGCGTCGGGCGGACGACGCCGTGACCGCCTTCCGCGCGGCGTGCGCCGACCTGCTCGCCGCCGATCCACGCGGCATCGTCTACGGTCGCAGCGCGACCCAGCTCACCTACGACTTCTCCCGGCACCTGTCGCGCGGCTGGATCGCTGGCGACGAGATCGTCCTCTCCCGACTCGACCACGACGCGAACGTGCGTCCGTGGGTGCAGGCGGCGGACCGCGCGGGTGCGACCGTGCGCTGGATCGACCTGGACCCGGCGACGGGCGAGCTCGACCTCGCGGACCTCGACGCCCTCGTCACCGAACAGACGAGGCTCGTCGCCGTGACCGCCGCGTCGAACCTCCTCGGCACCATCCCGCCGGTGCGGACGATCGCCGACCGGGCGCACGCGGTCGGCGCGCTCGTCTGGGTCGACGGCGTCCACTACACGGCGCACCACGTCGTCGACGTCGAGGCCCTCGGCGCCGACTTCTTCGTCTGCTCGCCGTACAAGTTCTTCGGGCCGCACTGCGGTGTCCTCGCCGCGTCGCCGGCGCTGCTCGAGTCGATCCACCCCGACAAACTGCTGCCGTCGACGAACGTGGTGCCCGAGCGCTTCGAGTTCGGCACGCTGCCCTACGAGCTCATGGCCGGCGTGACGGCGGCCATCGGCGTGCTCGCGTCGATCGACCCCGGTGACGCCACGACGAGACGAGACCGTCTCGTGGCCTCCGCCGCTGCCGTCCACCAGCGGGAACTCGCGCTGCGCAGCCGTATCGAGGACGAGCTCGCCGACCTCGGCCCGCTCGTCGAGCTGCACTCGCGAGCCGCCGAGCGCACGGCGACGCTGTTCATGACGTTCCCGGGCAGGCGTGCAGCCGACGCGGCCGCGTTCCTCGCCGCTCGCGACGTCCTCGCACCGGCTGGCTCGTTCTACGCGGTCGAGCCGTTCGCGGCGCTCGGCCTCGACGACGTCGGCGGCCTCCGCGTCGGCGTCGCCCCGTACACCTCGGACGAGGACGTCGACCGCCTGCTCGATGGCATCAGAGCCTTCCTCGCGGACTGACCGGCTCGCCGGTTGAACGGCTCGCCGGTTGAACGGTTGGCGAGCCAGCCCGGCGACAGCGCCCTCAGGATCGCTTGCCGCTCTCACGTCGCAGCACGACGAACCCGGCGACCATGACGACCGCCCCGAGGACGAGGGTGATGATCCGGAAGAACCCGAAGTCGTCGACACCGAAGATCAGGGGTCCGGCGAAGAGGAACGTGGCGCCGACGAAGTACCAGACGGAGGTCGTCCCACCGTTGAGCGAGGTGGGCCGTGGCGTCGATTCGGGCTGTGCCGAGGCAGGACCGTCCTGGGGCACCTCGTCCCCGTGTGGTGCAGGTTCGGGCTGCGTCGATCCGGTCATCATTCGCTCCGATCCGCGTCGCGCTCGGTGGTGTCCACGACGTCGAGCCCCACGCTACGCAACCCTCGAGCGCCGCGAATCCCCCAGGTGACGGAGATCAGGCCTCGCTGGCGAACATCCGTCCGTCGGGGTCGAGCTTCGTCAGGAGGGCGGCGGAGATCTCACCGAGCTGCTCGATCTGCGCCGGCGTCAGTGCGTCGAGGACCAGGGACCGCACGTGCTCGACGTGGCCCGGTGCGGCCTGGACGACCTTGTCCCAGCCCGCATCGGTGAGCGTCACGTTCGTCGCCCGTCGATCCTCCGGGCACGGTGTCCGCGCCACGAAGCCGGCCTCCTCCAAGCGCGTCAGCACCCGCGACAAACGAGGCAGTGTCGCGTTCGTCCGGGCCGCGAGCGCCGAGGTGCGCAGCGTGCGGCCCGGGGTCTCAGACAGCATCGCGAGCGTGAAGTAGTCGAAGTGCGTCAGGTGCTCGTCCCGCGTGAGCTGGAGGTCGAGCGCGGCCGGCAGGAGTTCGAGCACCGCGGCGAAGCGCACCCAGGAGCGTTGCTCGTCGTCGCTCAGCCATCGCGTCTCGGTCATGTCTCCAGCGTAGCAATAGTTGCGCCTACAACTAACCGGTGTTACGTTAGTTGTATCAACAACCAATTGACCCGTGACCAGGCGGCCACGAGAAGGAGCATCGTCATGACGAACGTCACCATCTTCGGAACCGGCAACATGGGCAGCGCCATCGCCGGTGTCCTCGCAGCAGGCGGCGCCTCCGTCGACCACCTCGGATCGGCCGAGACCGGCACGATCACCGGCGACGTCGTCGTCCTCGCGGTCCCCTACCCGGCCCTCGCGACGATCGTCGAGCAGTACGCCGACCAGCTCGCGGGCAAGGTCGTCGTCGACATCACCAACCCACTCGACTTCTCGACCTTCGACGCCCTCACCGTCCCCGCCGGCAGCTCGGCTGCAGCGGAACTGCAGGCGAAGCTCCCGAGCTCCCACGTCCTCAAGGCCTTCAACACGAACTTCGCCGCTACCCTCGCCGCGAAGCGGGTGGGCGACGTGGCCACTACGGTCCTCATCGCCGGGGACGACGCCGACGCCAAGGCCGCACTCCAGCAGCTCGTGACCGCCGGTGGCCTCGAGGCCGTCGACGCCGGGTCCCTCAAGCGCGCCCACGAACTCGAGGCGATCGGCTTCCTGCAGCTCACGTTGGCGGCGTCAGAGAAGATCTCCTGGACCGCGGGGTTCGCGCTCGTCAAGTAGTCGTCGGATCGTGATCCGGGAGGAACGATCCTCCCGGATCGCGACGGACTGGAGGACGATGGGCGCATGACCTTCCGCGCCCTCGCCCCCGGCCAGCGTTCCAGCGTCCTGCTCGGCGGTCCGCACGATGACGCGCCCGTCCTCCTCTTCGAGACCGACGAGCTCCTCGTCGAAGCGCCGAACTGGTCCCTCGACGGCCGGACGCTGTACCTCAACGGCAACGGGCGACTCTGGGCGCTCACGGTCGACGACCCGACCGCGGGGCTCACGCCGATCGAATTCCACGGCCTCCCCGAGCTCAACAACGACCACGTCCTCGACCCCGACGGCGAACACATCCTCCTCTCGGCGATGGACGGTCACATCTACCGCGGTGCCCTCACCGGCGGACCGGTCACGAAGCTCACCGCCGACGACGACCGGTGGCACTTCCTCCACGGCGTCTCACCCGACGGCACGCGGATCGCGTACGTCGAACTCGAAGGCTTCGAGCACCCCGGTCGACTCGCGATCGCTCCGGCGGTCGAAGGCGGCGGTCCCGTCACCGTCCTCGACACGGGCGACGGCCACCTCGACGGCCCGGAGTGGTCGCCCGACGGCCGGTGGCTGCTCTGCAACACGGAACACTTCGGCACGGCCCCGGGCCATGCCCAGCTCGCGCGGATCCCGGACGGCGGCGGCGAGCTCGAGCAGCTCGTCGTGAGCGGCACCGTCGACTGGTTCCCGCACCTCTCCCCCGACGCCCACCTGGCCTCCTACATCGCCTTCCCCGCCGGCACGATCGGACACCCCGCCGATCTCGACGTCGAGGTCCGGCTCGTCTCGACCGACGACTGGGCGACCCCGCTCCGCCACTACCCGCTGTTCGGCGGCCAGGGCACGCTCAACGTGAACAGCTGGGCACCCGACAGCTCACGGTTCGCCTTCGTCGCCTACCCGATCACGAGCTGAATCGCCCGATTCTGCGCGGTTTCGGCGAAGAATCGCACCGATCCGGGCGACTCAGGGGGCTCGTCGATAGGGTCGGAGCGTGACCGATGCCAGCAGCGCCCACTCCCAGACGCTCTCGCGCGGCATCCGGATCCTCGAGGTCCTGGCCGACGCGCGCACCCCGCTCACGATCGACGCCCTGAGCGCGATGCTCGGCTTGCACCGCAGCGTCACCTACCGCCTGCTGCGCACGCTCGAAGACCACCGCCTGGTCGTCCGCGACGGTGCCGGACGGATCGCGCTCGGATCGCGCCTGGCAGCCCTCGCCGCCGGCGTCTCGCACGACCTGCAGGCCGCCGCCCTGCCCGAGCTGACGGCGATCGCGAACGAGCTCGGCATGACCTGCTTCCTCACCGTGCTGGACGGCGACGAGATCGTCACCCTCGTCAGCGTCGAGCCACGGCACACGATGGGGTCGATCGCGCAGCGGCCAGGCACCCGGCACCCGGTCGGCGTCGGCGCTCCCGGCAAGGCGATCGCGTCCCGTCTGTCGGAAGCGCAGTGGCCGGACGCCCTCGACGACGATCACCGCGCCGAGCTGGCCGTGGTCCGCGAACAGGGCTGGGCGTCGAGCCACGACGAGGTCATCACCGGTCTCCGCGCCGTCGCGGTTCCACTCGCTGTGCACGGCTCGCCGGCAGCCGCCCTCGCGGTCGTCTATGTCTCCAGCAGCCGCCCCGAAACCGAGATCGCGGCCCGCCTCATCGAGGGGGCCGCGACCATCGCGTCGTCGGTCTGACCGCGGCTACCTCCGCGCGCCGTAGACCTGACCACGGCTCTGCTCGTCCTCCGCCTCGCCACCGAGCGGGATACCCGTGCGGTCGCGCAGGAGGAGGGTCGCCGCGAAGGCGATGACGATCATGCCGGCGATGTAGAACGCGACGCTCGTCGACGACCCCGTGACCTGCACCAGCCAGGTCGCGATCGTCGGCGCGAACGCTCCGCCGAGGATGGCGCCGATCGCGTAGGTGACCGACACACCCGTGTACCGGATCGACGCCGGGAACAGCTCGGCGAAGTACGCCGCCTGCGGCCCGTAGGTGAACCCGTTGCCGATCGTGAACAGCGCGAGCCCGAGGAACAACAACCACGGGTTGCCGGTGTTCACGAGCGGGAAGAGCACGAAGACAGTGGCCAGGAACGCGACCCAGCCGATGATGTAGGTGTTGCGTCGGCCGATCCGGTCGGAGAGCGAACCCGCGAACCACGTGACGATGAGCCAGACGATGGCCGACCCGGTCACCGCGAGCAGGACCGGTGTCCGTTCCATACCCACCAGGCCACCGTCGGCGAGCGGGGTCGTCGCGTAGTTCTGGATGTAGCCGCCCGTGGTCATGTAGCCGGCGGCGTTGTTGCCGGCGAAGGTGAGCGCCGCGAGCAGCACGAGCAGCCAATGGTGGCGGAAGAGCTCGACGATCGGGACCCGGCGACGCTCCTTGTTCCGGGCGAGGGCGACGAAGACGGGGCTCTCGTCGACCTTCCGGCGCACGACGTAGCCGACGATGATCAGCACGAAGCTCAGCAGGAACGGGATCCGCCAGCCCCACTCGAGGAACGCCGCGCCGGGCGAGATCACGCCCGTCATGAGGGCGAGCATGCCCGAGGCGAGGAGGAGTCCGATCGGGACGCCGATCTGCGGGAACGCACCGAACCGGCCTCGGCGACCGGTGGGGGCGTGTTCGACGGCCATGAGGACGGCGCCGCCCCACTCCCCGCCGGTGGAGAGACCCTGCAGGATGCGGAGGAACACGAGCAGTGCCGGGGCGATGATCCCGATCTGGTCGTACGTCGGCAGCAGACCGATGAGCGTCGTGGCAGCACCCATGAGGAAGAGCGTGATGACGAGCATCTTCTTCCGGCCGATGCGGTCGCCGAAGTGCCCGGCGACGAATGCGCCGAGCGGCCGGAACAGGAAGCTGACGCCGACCGTCGCGAACGACAGCAGCAGCGCGGCCTGCGGTCCCGCCGGCTGGAAGAAGAGCTGCGAGAAGACGAGTCCTGCGGCGCTCGCGTAGAGGAAGAAGTCGTACCACTCGACCGTGGTGCCGATGACGGTGGCGAAGGCCACGCGCCGGAGTTCCGCGGGCGTCGTCGCTCGCGCCAGTGATGCGGTTGTCATTGTCTCGAGACCCCTTTGTCCGTCGCGGCCCGTCATTGGACCGCCAGAATGTACACCACATCGTATACAATCGTGGTCACCGCGCAAGAGGCAGTCGATGACGACGCACCGTATCGTGATCGCAAGCCGCAGTCGATGCAGATGAGGACGGGACGCGATGCAGGATCACGAACGACAGGCGATCGCCGACGAGCTGGCGGCGGCGCACGAGGGGCGGAGCGTCATCCCCCTCCTCACCGCCCGGCACCCGGACATGACCATCGAGGACTCCTACGCCGTGCAGGCGCTGTGGGCCGAACGCCGCATCGCCGCCGGTCGGCGCGTCGTCGGCCACAAGATCGGCCTCACCTCGAAGGCGATGCAGCAGGCCACCGGGATCACCGAACCCGACTACGGCGTCATCCTCGACGACCAGGTCTTCGACTCGGGCGCGACGCTCGACTTCGACGCCTACTCCAACGTCCGCGTGGAGGTCGAGCTGGCCTTCGTCCTCGGTCGCCCGCTGCAGGGACCGCACTGCACGATCTTCGAGGTGCTCGACGCGACCGACCACATCGTGCCGGCGCTCGAGGTCCTCAACTCCCACATCGAACTCGACGGTCGCACGATCGTCGACACCATCGCCGACAACGCGGCACTCGGTGCCATGGTGCTCGGCGGAACACCCGTCCGCCCCGACGCGATCGACCCGCGCTGGGTCTCGGCCCTGCTCTACCGCAACCAGACCATCGAGGAGTCGGGGGTCGCCGGCGCCGTCCTCGGGCACCCGGCACTCGGCGTCGCGTGGCTCGCCGGCAAGCTCGCCCAGCACGGCGGGAGTCTCGCCGCCGGGGAGATCATCCTGTCGGGATCGTTCACGAGACCGATGTGGGTCGAACGGGGCGACACCGTCCACGCCGAATACCAGGGACTGGGAGCCGTGACATGCCGATTCGAATGACCCTGCCGCCGACCTTCGGCGAGCGCCTGCGCACCGCGGATCGCCCCCTCATCGGCATGTGGGTGGTGTCTGGCAGCCCGATCGCGGCGGAGATCGCGGCGGGCAGCGGGCTCGACCTGCTCCTCATCGACGGCGAGCACTCGGCGAACACCCTGGAGAGCATCCAGCTACAGCTGCAGGTGGTGGCCGCCTTCCCGGTGTGTCCGCTGGTGCGGGTGCCGTTCGGCGACGCGGTCGTCATCAAGCAGGTGCTCGACCTCGGGGCGCAGAACCTCATCGTGCCCATGGTGTCGTCGGCCGAGCAGGCGGCGGCGCTCGTGCAGGCCGTGCGGTACCCGCCGCAGGGCGTCCGCGGGGTCGGCAGCGCGCTCGCGAGGTCCTCCCGCTGGAACCGGATCGACGACTACCTCGCGCAGGCGAACGATTCGGTGTCGCTCACGGTGCAGATCGAGTCGGCGGAGGCCGTCGAGCAGGCGGACGAGATCCTCGCGGTCGACGGCGTGGACGCGGTGTTCGTCGGTCCGGCCGACCTCTCGGCGTCGCTCGGACTGCTCGGCCAGCAGGGGCACCCCACCGTGGTCAGCGCTGTCGAGCGGGTGCTCGATGCCGCCGCCGCCGCCGGGAAGCCGGCCGGCGTGAACGCCTTCGACCCCGTCATGGCCGAGCACTACCTCGACCGCGGGGCGTCCTTCGTCCTCGTCGGTGCGGATGTGTCGCTCCTCGCCCGCGCATCCGAGCAGTTGGCGGAGCGCTTCATCGACGGCCGGAGCGACGCGACCCGCAGCGACGGGTACTGACCCTTTCCGACCGCGTCCGGATCGTATACGATTCTGGATACCGACAACGAGGACGTGTGATGAGTAGCCACCAGGGCATCGAAGGCCTCCCGAACAGCGGGGGCGGCAAGATCATCGCCGTCCACCTCAACTACCCGTCGCGAGCGGCCCAGCGCGGCCGCACGCCGGAGCACCCCTCGTACTTCCTCAAGCCGTGGTCCTCCGTCTCAGGCACGGGCGGCACTATCGAGCGTCCGGCCGGCGCGGAACTGCTCGCCTTCGAGGGCGAGATCGCGATCATCATCGGTACCGCGGCCCGCCGCGTCCGCGTCGAGGACGCCTGGCAGCACGTCTCGGGCGTCACCGCGGCGAACGACTTCGGGCTCTACGACCTCCGCAGTGCCGACAAGGGGTCGAACCTGCGCTCGAAGGGCGGCGACGGCTACACGCCCCTCGGCCCGTCCGTCATCCCCGCCGAGCAGATCGATCCGGCCGCCCTCCGCGTGCGCACCTGGGTCAACGGCGTCGTCGTCCAAGACGACACGAGCGACACGCTGCTCTTCCCCTTCGCCCAGCTCATCGCCGACCTCTCGCAGCTCGCGACGCTCGAGCCCGGCGACGTCATCCTCACCGGCACACCCGCCGGCTCCTCCGTCGTCGTGCCCGGCGACGTCGTCGAGGTCGAGGTCGACGCACCGACCGCACCCGGCACCCCGACGAGCGGTCGACTCGTGACGACGGTCGTCGAGGGCACCGAACCCTTCGGCGGGTTCGGCGCGAAGCCGGCCGTCGACGACCATCAGCGCATCGAGGCCTGGGGGGACGCTGCGGCGGCGGGTCTGCCCTCCGATAAGCTCAGGGACCGGGACGGTCTCGGTCATCGGGTCGCCGAACCGCTCGACACCGCGGTCGCCGAGCAGCTCGCCTCGGTCTCGACGGCGACGCTCAGCGCCAAGCTGCGGGCCCGCGGGTACACCGAGGTCTTCATCGAGGGCGTCCAAGCCTCGCGACCGGGCACGCGCATGGTCGGCGTGGCCCGCACCCTGCGCTTCGTCGCCTACCGGCCCGACCTCTTCGCCGAGCGCGGGAACGGCTTCAACGCGCAGAAGCGCATCTTCGACACCGTCGAAGCCGGGGAGGTCATCGTGATCGAGGCACGCGGCGAGCGCGGCACGGGCACCGTCGGCGACGTCCTCGCGCTTCGTGCGCAGCAGCGGGGAGCGGCCGGGGTCGTCACCGACGGCGGCATCCGCGATGCCGAGCAGGTCGCGGCGTTCGAGCTGCCGACCTTCTCGCAGGGTCCGCACCCGTCCGTCCTCGGGCGCCGCCATGTGCCGTGGGAGATCGACGTGGCGGTCACCTGCGGCGGGGCGACGGTCCTGCCCGGCGACGTGATCGTCGGAGACGGTGACGGCGTCATCGCGATCCCCCGGGCGCTCGCCGCCGAGGTCGCCGCGGAGGCGGTCGTGCAGGAGGCGGAGGACGCCTGGATCGCCGAGCAGGTCCGTGGTGGTGCCGCCGTCGACGGCCTCTTCCCGCTGAACGCCGAGTGGCGGGCGCGATACGAGAGCGAGCAGGGGCGATGAGCGGACCACAACCGACGACCGGGCAGGAAGCGTCGCTCAGCAAGTCCGAGCGCGCCTACCGGTTCATCCGCGAGGCCATCGATGAGGGGCGCTTCGTCCCCGGGTACCGGCTGGTGCTCGGACAGATCGCCGGTGAGCTCGACATCAGCGTGGTCCCGGTGCGCGAGGCGATCCGCCGGCTGGAGGCCGAGGGGCTCGTGACGTTCGAGCGCAACGTCGGCGCGCAGGTCGCGATGCTGCACGAGACCGAGTACCTCTTCACGATGCAGACGCTCGCCCTCGTCGAGGGCGCAGCGACCTCGATGAGTGCCGCTTACCTCACCGACCACCATCTGGCCCGCGCTCGAGAGATCAACGAGCGGATGCGCCGCACGCTCGACGACTTCGACCCGCACGCGTTCACGGCGCTGAACCTGGAGTTCCACACCGTCCTCTTCGAGGAGTGCCCGAACCCGCACGTCCTCGACCTCGTCCATCGCGGCTGGCGGCGGCTGACCGCACTCCGCGATTCGACGTTCAGCTTCGTGCCCGGCCGCGCGCGGGAGTCGGTCGCCGAGCACGACGGCATCCTCGAACTCATCGCCGCCGGCGCGCAGCCGCTCGAGATCGAGATCGCCGCCCGCGACCACCGCACCGCGACGCTCGACGCCATGCTCGCCTACCAGGCGGAGCACCAGCCGCCCACGACGGCCCGCCCGCCGTCGTCACCGCCGTCCACCACCGACCGGAGGAACCACCCATGACCCAGCACGTTCCGGCAGCGTTGCCCGACCGTATCCGGCACTTCATCGACGGCGCGTTCGTCGACTCGGTCGACGGCGACACCTTCGACGTCCTCGACCCCGTGTCGAACGAGACCTACGTCCAGGCCGCCGCCGGCAAGCAGGCGGAGGTCGACCTCGCCGTCGCCGCCGCCAAGCGCGCTTTCGACGAGGGTCCGTGGCCGCGGCTCCTCCCCCGCGAGCGCAGCCGGATCCTGCACCGGGTCGCCGACGCAGTCGAAGCGCAGGACGCCCGCCTCGCGGAGCTGGAGAGCTTCGACACCGGCCTGCCGATCACGCAGGCGCTCGGTCAGGCGAAGCGCGCCGCCGAGAATTTCCGGTTCTTCGCCGACCTGATCGTCGCCCAGCACGACGACACCTACAAGGTGCCCGGGCGGCAGGTGAACTACGTCAACCGCAAGCCCATCGGCGTCGCGGGGCTCATCACGCCGTGGAACACGCCGTTCATGCTCGAAAGCTGGAAGCTCGCTCCGGCGCTCGCGACCGGGAACACGGTCGTCCTGAAGCCGGCGGAGTTCACCCCGCTCTCGGCAAGCCTGTGGGCGGACATCTTCCGCGACGCCGGCGTGCCCGACGGCGTGTTCAACCTCGTGAACGGGCTCGGCGAGGACGCCGGCGACGCCCTCGTGAAGCACCCGGACGTGCCGCTCATCTCGTTCACCGGCGAGAGCAGCACCGGTCAGCTCATCTTCGCGAACGCCGCGCCGTTCCTGAAGGGGCTCTCGATGGAGCTCGGCGGCAAGTCACCGGCCGTCGTGTTCGCCGACGCCGACCTCGACGACGCCCTCGACGCGACGGTGTTCGGGGTGTTCTCCCTGAACGGTGAGCGCTGCACCGCCGGCAGCCGCATCCTCGTCGAGCGGAGTGTCTACGACGACTTCGTCGAGCGCTACGCCGAGCGTGCCCGCAACATCGTCGTCGGGCACCCGAACGACCCGGCCACCGAGGTCGGCGCGCTCGTGCACCCGGAGCACTACGAGAAGGTCATGGGCTACGTCGAGATCGGCAAGACCGAGGGCCGCCTCGTCGCCGGCGGCGGTCGCCCCGAGGGGTTCCCGACCGGCAATTACGTCGCGCCGACGGTCTTCGCCGACGTCCCGCCGACCGCACGGATCTTCCAAGAGGAGATCTTCGGGCCGGTCGTCGCAATCACCCCCTTCGACTCCGATGAGGAGGCACTCGCGCTCGCGAACGACACGAAGTACGGGCTCGCCGCCTACATCTGGACGAACGACCTCAAGCGGGCCCACACCTTCTCGCAGAACGTGCAGGCCGGGATGGTGTGGCTGAACTCGAACAACGTGCGCGACCTCCGCACCCCGTTCGGCGGGGTGAAGGCCTCGGGGCTCGGGCACGAGGGCGGCTACCGCTCGATCGACTTCTACACCGACCAGCAGGCGGTGCACATCACGCTGAACCAGGCGCACTCCCCACGCTTCGGGACCGGCGGGCCGCTGCAGGCCGCGCACTGACCGCTCCCGGTCGACCTCCACCCAGCAACCGAGATCAGCAAGGACGCAGATCATGTCGAACCCCATCACCCCGTCGTCGGCCGAGCCCATCGTGACCGCCACCGACCCGATCCCCGTGCCGGTGAACCGCATCCCGACACCCGCCGCTACCCCGCCGGACATCCTCCGCTGCGCGTACATGGAGATCGTCGTCACGGATCTCGCCGCGAGCCGGAAGTTCTACGTCGACGTCCTCGACCTCGTGGTCACGGAGGAGGACGAGACGACCGTCTACCTGCGGAGCTTCGAGGAGTTCATCCACCACAACCTCGTGCTGCGGCAGGGGCCGGTGGCGGCGGTCGCCGCGTTCAGCTACCGGGTACGGAGTCCTGAGGACCTCGACCGCGCGGTCGCCTTCTACACGGAGCTCGGGTGCCGGGTGGAGCGTCGTGCCGAGGGGTACGTGAAGGCCATCGGCGACTCGGTGCGCGTCGAGGATCCGCTCGGGTTCCCCTACGAGTTCTTCTACGACGTGGAGCACGTCGAGCGGTTGGCGTGGCGCTACGACCTGTACACGCCGGGCGCGCTCGTGCGGCTCGACCACTTCAACCAGGTGACGCCCGACGTGCCGCGGGCGGTCGCGTACATGGAGGACCTCGGGTTCCGCGTCACCGAGGACATCCAGGACGAGGCCGGGACGACGTACGCGGCCTGGATGCGGCGGAAGCCGACGGTGCACGACACCGCGATGACGGGTGGCGACGGACCGCGCATGCACCACGTGGCGTTCGCGACGCACGAGAAGCACAACATCATCGCGATCTGCGACAAGCTCGGCGCGCTGCGGATGTCGGACGTCATCGAGCGCGGCCCCGGCCGGCACGGGGTCTCGAACGCGTTCTACCTGTACATCCGCGACCCCGACGGCCACCGGATCGAGATCTACACCCAGGACTACTACACCGGCGACCCCGACAACCCGGTGGTCACGTGGGACGTGCACGACAACCAGCGGCGCGACTGGTGGGGCAACGCCGTCGTGCCGAGTTGGTACACGGACGCGTCGCTCGTGCTCGACCTCGACGGCGAGCCGAAGCCGGTCGTCTCTCGAACCGACGATTCCGAACTCGAGGTCACCATCGGTGCCGACGGCTTCTCCTACACCCGCAAGGGCGACGAAGCGCAGGGCTTCAAGCTCGGCAACACGCTCTAGGCCTCGGTTCGATCGCCCATCTTTGGGCGACGCAGTGTTCGCTCGCCCAAACATGGGCGAACGAACGGGAGGAGCAGGGGAAACCTCCCGAATCACCCCTGCACTGGGGGCAACACCGCTCTCGGAAGTCGGTCGCTCGACTGCCATGCTCAGAGCGTGACCACATCCGAACCGCTGGGGGGCGGCTCACAGCAGCCCGACCCCGCCTCCGCACCGCAGCCGACCGCGCCCTACGCGAACCCGTACGCACCGACGTCCCCGTACGCCGACACCACGGCACCGCCGCCCTACGGCCAGCAGCCGTACGGTCAGCAGCTGCAGCAGACACCGCCGCGTTCGACCTCGGCCGGGCTCGCGATCGCGGCCTTGATCGTCGGGATCGTCGCGTTCCTCATGGGGCTCCTCCCCGTCGCCGGCGCGCTCGTCGGTATCGCGGCGATCGTCCTGGCGGTGCTCGCACTGCAGAAGCGACAGTCCAAGGGACTCGCGGTCACCGGTCTCATCCTCGGAGCCGTCGCGACCCTCGCTTCGTTCGGCACCCTCATCGGAATCGGCGCAGCGGTGAACAGCGTGTCCGATGACAAGCCTGCCGCGATCGTGGAGACCTCGGCGCCGGCCGACGAAGCAGCCAAGCCCGTCGAGACGACTGCACCCGTCGCCGAGACTCCGGTTCCCGCAGCTCCGGCTGCACCCGCAGTGCCCGTCGAATACCAGTCAGCGCTGATCAAGGCGAAGAGCTACTCGGACCTCATGCACATGAGCAAGGCCGGCATCTACGACCAGCTGACCTCCGAATACGGCGAACAGTTCTCGGCAGAGGCGGGCCAGTACGCCGTCGACAACCTGCAGGCCGACTACAACGCGAACGCGCTCGCGAAGGCGAAGTCCTATCAGGAGACCATGTCGATGTCGCCCGAAGCGATCCGCGACCAGCTGACCAGTGAGTACGGCGAGAAATTCACGCCAGAAGAGGCCGACTACGCGATCCTGCACCTCAACGACTGACCTGAGGTGAGGCAGATCGTCGCACGCTCACCTCTCTGACGACGATTTGCCTCACCTCAAGCTCTCGATACTCTGCCACTTCCCTATGCTGGCTGGATGATGAGCCCGGTCGGCTACACCTCGTTCACCGGATCCGCGCCCGACAACGTGTGGGGTGAGGTCACGCAGCTGTTCGTGGAGGCGTTCACCGCCGAGCCCTACAACGAGGACGCGATCGACCTCGCGACCATCCGGCAGTGGGGCCCGGAGCATCTCGGCCACCGCGGCGGACGCCTCGTCATCGCCACGGTCGACGGCCGGATCGTGGGCTTCGCGCTCGCCCACGGCCTCGACGCCGACCCGGCCTGGCTCGGCATCCTGGCGCAGCTGGCCGACTCCAGCAGCACCGCGTCGGCTGCCCTCGCGCGTCCGGCGGACGCCGTCGTCGTCCACGAACTCGCCGTCGCTGAGGATCAGCGCGGACGTGGGATCGCCCGCGGCTGCCTGGCCGCTGTCCTGCAGGACCGGACGGAGACACAGACCTTCATCGGCGTCTACGAGCGCGCGACCGAGGCTGCAGCGATGTACCGCAGCTGGGGACTCAGTGAGCTCGGTCGCGTGCCGATGCCCGGCGACGCGATCGCCCTCCGCGTCCTGACCGCGCCCACGACCGAGCTGGTTTCGCGCCTGCGACCCACCAACCCCGAGTCGGCACGGATGATCCGGCGGACGCTCTGGCTCAGCCCCTGGGAGTGGGATTGTTGCGGCGGGCCGTTGGAAACCGGCCAACGGGCGACCTTCTCCGTCTGGCCCGTCGACGATGGACAGCGGACCTGGCTGACCGAGGCGATCGGCGCGGACCTCACCGCTCAAATCGACGGTGTTGAGATGCATCACGAAGAGGGCCCCGCACCGGAGCGGCTGACGGGCAGGCTGGCGAAGCTGTCGAGGGTGTCGATACCCTCGCGCCTCATCCACACCAAGCGACCACTGTTGCCGCTTGGAGCTCTGCCCGCGGCGAGGCGCCTCGTCGGCCCACCGGGCAGTGGCGTGTACATCGGCATCGGCGCAGCGGTCTCCGACTACGTCACCCACCACGAGACCGCCCCCGGACCGCCCGTCGTCGAGGGGACACCGCGGATCCCACTCACGCGCGGGATCGATCACCCCGACGCCCAAGCAGGGGCACAGGCAGCGGCGGCCGAGGCACGCGCAGCGGCGCAGCGGGCGGAAGCTGCCGCTCGAGCGGCGCAGACGACGGACCCGCCGCCACCGGGCGAGGTCGCACCCCGTCTGGTCGGCTATCTCGTCGAGCTCGACCTGGACGCCGACTGAGCCGGACCGGCGTGGCTCAGTCCGCGCGGCGCAGGCCCAGCAGCGTCGCGTCGATCAGGCGTTCGGCGCGCTCCGGGGTCATCCGGTCCGACTGCTCCGCTGCTCGCGCGACCGCGATGCCGTCGAGCACCGCCAGCAGGAGTGCCGCATCGTCCGCGGCCAGGCCGTCTTCCGGGAACGCGGCGACGAGCAGCCGCAAGAGGACCTCCTCGGTGCGGGCCCAGTCAGCAGCGTGGATCGCGCGCACCTGGGTCTCGGTGCTCGCCCGAGCGGCAAAGGCGACCCAGACGATCCCGTCGGTCAGGTCGTCACCCTCGATGCAGGCGATCTCACGACAGAAGATCCGAAGTCGTTCCTCCTCCGAGGGCACCGCCTCGAGCCGCGCTGCCACGCGCCGACGGAACCGCTCGTTGACCTCGGTCATCGCCGCGACGACCAGTCGGTCCTTCGTCGGGAAGTGATGCTGGACCGCGCCGATGGAGACACCGGCCTCGCTCGCGACCGTGCGGATGGTCAGCGCATCGGCACCGCGCGACGCCATGATCTGCAGCAGTGCATCGAGGATCCGATCCCTGTTCGTGTCCTGCTCGGTCATCGCCTCCGCTTTCGCCATCGCCCACTCGACAGGGTACGGTCTTCACATGACCAATACGAGCGTATTGCCGCCATCACCGCCGACCTCCCGACGCATCGCCGCACTCGACGTGGTCCGCGGACTCGCGATCCTCGGCACGCTCGGCACGAACATCTGGGTGTTCTCGCACCCCTGGGGTCTGCTCGGGATGCTCTCGGCCCCGGTGACGCCGGAGACCGGCCCCGCGGCGGGTACGATCCAGCTCGCCCTCATGGCGTTCACGCAGGGTAAGTTCCTCGCCCTCCTGACCCTGATGTTCGGCGCGGGACTCGCGATCCAGCACGCCACCGCACGACGACGCGAGCAACGCTGGCCGGGCCGGTACCTGTGGCGCGCCACCCTGCTCCTCATCGACGGTGCCGTGAACTACGTCCTCATCGCGGAGTTCGACGTCCTCATGGGCTATGCGGTCACCGGCGCCATCGTCGCCTGGCTCCTGCTCACCAGGCCCCGCGCCCAGCGCGCCATGATCGCCGTCTTCGGCGCGCTGCACGTCCTCCTCATCAGCGCGATCGTCGCGTTCATCGCCACGACGCCGGCGGTGTCGGGCGACCTCCCGCTCCCCGCCGGACCGAGCCCGTACGCCACGGAATCGTTCCTCGGCCTGGCGATCTTCCGGCTCGACAACATGGGGGTCTTCCGCGCGGAGCCCGTGCTGATCGGATTCCTCACGCTCGCGATGTTCCTCGCCGGCGCACACCTCTTCCACGCCGCGGTCTTCGGTGAGACCGGTGGTCGACTCCGACGCCGCCTGATGATCATCGGGGCGTGCGCACTGCCGGTCGATCTGCTGCTGGGCATCGCCGGAGGCACCGCGGGGCTCCTCGCCGAACGCTACCTGGCCGCACCCCTCGTGGCGCTCGGGATCCTCGGCGCCACCGTCGAGCTCTGTCGTCGCTTCGGCACCGACGGCTGGATCGCCTCACGCCTCAGCGAACTCGGCAAGGTCGCCTTGAGCGCCTACCTGCTCCAAAACCTCCTCGGTGGCGCGATCTTCTACGGCTGGGGTCTCGGCCTCGCCGAACTCACCGCTTCCTGGCGTGTCCCGGTCACCGTCGCCGCGTTCGTCGTCATCGCCGCGCTCGTGACCGGCTTCGCCCACCTCTGGCTCCGTCGATTCGCGCTCGGCCCCGTCGAGTGGCTCTGGAAACGCGGTGCGGAGCTCGGGACGAAGCAGCCGGAGGGCCGACCCTCGCTACGGTGAGACCATGACCACCGTGCACCTGACCGGCCAGTTGATCTGCGCGACACCGACCGACGTGGCGATCGTCGAGACCCATCTGCCGGAGCATGTCGCACTCACCCGCGCCGAACCGGGGTGCGTGTCGTTCGAGGTGACGCCGACGGACGACCCGCTCGTCTGGGACGTCGCCGAGGTCTTCGAGGACGACGAGTCGTTCGCAGCACACCAGGCGCGCGTCGCGTCCAGCGAGTGGGGGCGCGCGACCGCGGCCATCGAGCGCCGCTACCAGGTGACCCGGTCGCCAGCGGGCCAGACCGTCATGGACGTCAGCGACGACGACCTCGCCGACCTCCGCCGCAGACTCCACGACACCCGCTGGCCTGACCGGTGGCCGACCGCCGGTTGGGAGGCCGGCACCGACCAGGACGAGCTGCGGCGACTCGTCACCTACTGGGCGGACGACTTCGACTGGGAGGCACAGCAGCGGGGCATCAACGCCCTGCCGTGGCACCAGGCGGAGATCGGCGGGGCCGCCATCACCTATCTCCGGTTCGACGCTGAGGCCCCGGGCGGCATCCCCGTCGTCCTCACGAACGGGTGGCCGAGCACCGCCCTCGAACTGGTCGGACTCGCCAGACGCCTCGCGACGCCGTCCCACTACGGCGGAGACCCGGCGAGCGCCGTCACCGTCATCGTGCCCGCGCTGCCCGGCCTACCGTTCTCGCCGCAACGGCCGACCTTCGGCGATCAGACGCACGAGCTGTGGCACACGCTGATGCACGATCACCTCGGCTTCGCCCGGTACGCCGCCCATGGAGGCGACCTCGGGGCCGGGATCACCTCTCGGCTCGCGCAGGCGCATCCCGAGGCGGTCGCCGGCATCCACCTCCTCGCGGTCGCCGCGCCGCTCGAGGTCGACGCCGAGACGCTCACCGAGGAGGAGCAGGCGCATCTCGCCCGGGTCGAGGCCTGGGACGCCGAGGAGGGCGCGTATGAGCATCAGCACCACACGCGTCCACTCACGCTCGCTCCCGCGCTGTCCGACTCCCCTGTCGGCCTGCTCTCGTGGATCCTCGAGAAGCATCGGGCCTGGAGCGATTGCGGCGGCGACGTCTCGTCCCGGTTCAGCGACGACTACCTCGCGACACTCGCCTCCGTCTACTGGTTCACGAACGCGATCGGCACCTCGCTCCGCCCGTACTACGAGTCCGCGACCGGGATCACGACGCGCGTCGACCGGGTCGAGGTGCCGACCGCGGTCGCGCTCTTCCCGCACGACCTGGCGAGCCCGCCGCGCAGCTGGGCCGAGCGGAGCTACGACGTGCGACGGTTCACAACGATGCCCCGAGGCGGCCACTTCGCCCCGCACGAGGAGCCCGAGCTCCTCGCGGACGACATCCGGGCGTTCCTGACGACGCTGTGACCGACGGTCCACGGACGGCACGTCCCGCGTCGCCCGTCGTCGTCCGCACGGCCTACTCGGGCCGAGCCGTCGAGTACGCCGACCTCCTCGGCTCGATGGCCTCGGTTCACCCCTCGGACCTCCAGCTCGTGACCTCCTGGGCCGATCGCATCGACGGGCGGGCACTCGACGCGGGCTGCGGCCCGGGCCATTGGACGGCGTACCTCGCCTCGCGCGGGCTCGACATCCGTGGCGTCGACCTGGTCCCCGAGTGCATCGCGTATGCCCGCACCGAGCACCCGGAGACCCGGTTCGATCTCGGGAGCCTCGACGCCCTCGATGCGGAGACCGGCTCGGTGGGCGGCGTCCTCGCCTGGTACTCGCTGATCCACCACCGTCCCGACACGATCGACGCCTCGCTCGCGGACTTCGCTCGCGTGCTCCGACCGGGCGGCGAACTGCTGATCGGCTGCTTCGAGGGTCCGGCGGTCGAGGCGTTCGACCATGCCGTGGTGACGGCCTATCGTTGGCCGGTCATGGAGCTGGCCGAGCGGGTGCGCCGGGCGGGCTTCGAGGTCGTCGAGACGCACACCAGGACGAGCCTCGACCAGCGGCCCCACGGCGCGGTCCTGGCCCGGCGAGCCGACGCGGTGAGGTGAGGCGGTTCGTCGCCCGGCCCGAGGCTGAGCGACGATCCGCCGCAACTCACTGCCGCTGCATTTCCAGAGTATGCCGGGCACCGGGGCTTGCCGCAAGACCCCCTCCGGCCTCCAGAATGGGTGGCCGCGGTCGCCTCCGACCGCGAGAACGGGGTCCTCATGCATGACGTCATCATCAGCGGTGGCGGCCCGACCGGCATGATGCTGGCAGCCGAACTCCGGCTCCACGGCGTCGACGTCCTCGTCCTCGAGCGGGACGCCGAGCCGAGCCCTGCCGTGCGGTCGTTGGGCCTCCACCCGCGGAGCATCGAGATCCTCGACCAGCGCGGCATCCTCGACCGGTTCCTCGCCGAGGGCACGCGGTACCCGGGCGCCACCGGTCACTTCGCCGGCATCGTCCCGCCGCGACGCGTGCCGCTCGACACCACGCATGACTACGTCCTCGGTCTCCCGCAGCCGGTCACCGATCGACTGTTGACCGAACGCGCGCTCGAGCTCGGTGCCGAGTTGCGTCGCGGGAACGGACTCGTCGGCCTCGAACAGGACGAGGACGGCGTCACCGTCGAGCTGGACGACGGTGAGCACCTGCGGGCACGGTGGCTCGTCGGATGCGACGGCGGGCGGAGCACCGTCCGGAAGATCCTCGGCATCGGCTTCCTAGGCGAGCCCGCGCAGACCGAGTGGATCCTCGGGGAGATCCAGGTCACCCTCCCGGCCGACGAGGTCGCCGCCATCGCCGACGAGGTCCGGAAGACGCACCGTGGCTTCGGCATCGGACCGGTGTCCGACGGGTTCTTCCGCGCGGTGGCGCCCGCCGACGCCCCCGCCGACGAACGCCTGGCGACTCCGACGATTGAGGAGTTCCGGGCCCGGCTCGAACGCTTCGCCGGGACCGACTTCGGCGCACACTCCCCGCGCTGGCTGTCGCGCTTCACCGATGCGACGAGACTCGCCGAGCGCTACCGGGTCGGCCGGGTGCTCATCGCCGGCGACGCCGCCCACGTGCACCCGCCCCTCGGCGGGCAGGGCCTCAACCTCGGGGTCCAGGACGCGTTCAACCTCGGATGGAAGCTGGCCGCCGAGCTCGCCGGCTGGGCACCGGCCGACCTCCTCGACACCTACGCGACGGAGCGCCGCCCGGTCGCCGACGACGTCCTCACGCTCACCCGAGCACAGAGCGTCCTCCTGTCCCCCGACCCCGGCCCGCAGGCGGTGCGTCGGCTGTTCTCGGACCTGATGCGGTTCGACGACGTGGCCCGTTTCCTGGGCGAGCGGATCGCGTCCACCGGCATCCGATACGACGTCGGAGGTCCCGGCGCAGCGGTGGACGACGGCTCTGACGACGGGTCGCTGCTCGGCCGACGGCTCCACGACCTCCCCCTGGCCGACGGCGGGCGCTTGTTCACCCTCCTCCACGAGGGTCGCGGACTCCTGCTCGACCAGACCGGGACCCACGGGCTGTCCGGCTGGGCGGACCGCGTCGACCGGGTCGCCACCACGACCCCGGAGCTCGCGGCCACGGCGGCGCTCCTGCGCCCGGATGGCCACGTGGTCTGGCTAGCCGACGGGCGGGAACCACTCGAACCGGCCCTCCGGCGCTGGTTCGGCGAGCCGACGCGGTGAGGTGAGGCGGTTCGTCGCCCGGCCCGAGGCTGAGCGACGATCCGCCGCATCTCAGCGAGCGCTCAGTCGTGGTCGATGGAGGCGACCGCGTCGGCCACCTGCGACTTCCCCTCGGCCACGCGGTCGTCGTCGTCGGTGACGATCCCGATCGTCTCCTCGATCCGACCTCCGACGGCCTGGATGATGGCCGCGGGCTGCGGTGCCTCCGGTTCCTTGTCGTCGCTCCCGTCCGAGTCCTCGGGGTAGACCTGGAGTCGGTCGTCGTCGCCGTCCGCCACCGTGCGCCTGGCGTGGTCGACGCAGAGCTTCGCGACCTCCTCGGCGTGCGCGTACATGACGGAGTGCGCTGCGCCGGGGATCTCCCAGAGGCGTGAGGAGGGCAGGAGTTCTCCGACCCGCTCCACCCACTCGCGCGGTGCGACGGCGTCGTACTCGCCACGGATGACGAGCGTGTGCGCCTGCACCTTCGGCAGGGCCTCCTCGATCGGGTAGGTCAGCATCTCCGGCAGGACCCGCGAGAACCATTTGAACCCGCAGAAGACGTAGGCGCTGACGGCGAGCACCTTCACCGTGAGCGGTTCGTGCCAACTCGACTGCAGGAACCGGACCGCCTGGGTGAGCACCCGCCGTTGACCGGGCACGACGACTGGCCCGATGAGGATGAGGGTCGACAACTCGGGGCGACGGGAGACGAGGTCGCTGACCACCTGACTGCCCATCGAGTGGCCGACGATGATCGGGTCCTTGAGATCGAGCTCGTCGATGACCCGACCGACGAGGTCCGCGTACTCGCGGATCGTGAGCGTCGACGAGGGGTGCGGCACCCCGCCGAAGCCGGGGAGGTCGAGCGCGTGCACCGGCCCGAACTCGTTGAGGTGCGGCGCGAGGCGCTCGAAGTACGTGGACGAGACACCGATGCCGGGGATGAGGATGAAGGAGCGATCGCCGCTGGACCCCACGGAGTTGACCCGGACGTAGACGTCGCCGTCGTAGACGCGATCGACCCGCACACTCCGCTTGCGACGCTTGCGTTCGATCCTCGACATGCCCCCAGCGTACAAGCGGGCGACGCCTGCACCGCCGGAGCTGTCAACCATGCGGGATTCGGATCGGCGAGCGCGATGATGGAGGCGACCGGAGCGGCAATCCCACGCTCCCTGAGAGGTGGCACCACGATGACCGTTCCCCGCGTCCTGATCTCCGGAGCCAGCATCGCCGGCCCCGGCCTGGCGTTCTGGCTGAACCGCTACGGCTGGGAGACGACGGTCGTCGAGCGCGCGCCGGCGTTCCGCGACGGCGGCCAGAACATCGACGTGCGGGGCGCTGCTCGCGAGGTCCTGCGACGCGCGGGCCTCGAGGACGCGGCACGCGAGGCGACCACCGGCGAGCGCGGCACCCGGTTCGTCGGTGACGCCGGTGAGACGATCGCCGAGTTCCCGGTGTCGGACTCCGAGACCGACGGCGCGACCGCCGAGGTCGAGATCCTCCGTGGCGACCTGGCCCGCATCTTCATCGACGCGACGGACGGCACCACCAGCTATCGGTACGGCGACCACATCACCGGGCTCGACGACGACGGTGAACGGGTCCTCGTGTCCTTCGCACATGGCGAGGATGAGGCGTTCGACCTCGTGATCGCGGCTGACGGCATCCGGTCGTCGACCCGCGAGCTGGCCTTCCCCGGCGAGGCGGTGACCCGCTCCCTCGGGCTCGAGATGACGTACCTCACCATCCCGCGCGACGACGCCGACGTGCCGTGGTGGCAGTGGTACTCGGGCGTCGGCGGCCGCAGCGTCACGCTCCGACCCGACCGGCACGGCACCACCCGGGCCGTCCTCACGGAGGTCACGTCCGACCGCGGCGACGGCATCGTCCCCGCGCGCCGCGACCTCGACGCGCAGCGACGGCATCTCAGGAACCGGTTCGTCGGACTCCCCTGGCAGGCGAACCGGATCCTCGAGCATCTCGACGACAGCGACGACGTCTACTACGAATCCATCGGCCAGGTCAGGACGCCCCGCTGGGCATCCGGACGGGTCGCACTGCTCGGTGACGCGGCCTGGTGCGCGTCGCCCGTCAGCGGCATGGGGACGAGCCTGTCGATCGTCGGCGCCTACGTGCTGGCCGGTGAGCTGGCTGCGCACGTGCACCACCGGGACGCCTTCCGCGGGTACGAACGCATCATGCGCCCGTACGTGGAGCAGGCCCAGTCGCTGCCGCCGGGTACACCGCAGCTCGCCAACCCGACCTCGAAAGCCGGCGTCGCGGCGTTCCGCACCGCACTCCGCGTGGCCGGGTCGAAGCCGGCGAAGCTCGTCGGTGCGCAGTTGTTCTCCCCGCCGGCCGACAAGATCGACCTGCCCGAGTACGAGCACCTGGCATGACCGGCGAGCCCAGGCCGATCGCCTCGACCGCACCGGCACTGTCCGGCCCGGTGGTCGCCGCGCAGGAATGGCGGGACCTGGCGTTCGTCCACTGGCGCGTCCCGGCGAGCGCCGTCGCGCCACTGCTCCCGCCCGGGGTGGTCCCCGACGTCTTCGACGGTTCCACCTGGGTCGGGCTGATCGCCTTCCAGTTGGGCGACGCCCGCATCGGTCCGCTGCCGCCGTCGCCCGTCGGCGGCTCCTTCACCGAGGTGAACGTCCGGTTGTACGGGGTCGACAGCGAGGGGCGTCGCGGCGTCGTGTTCCGGTCGCTGGAGGCGTCGAGCCTGCCGGCGGTCCTCGCGGCTCGCGCGATGTTCGGCCTGCCCTACCAGTGGGCGCGGACCGCGCAGCGACCGACGGACGACGGCTGGGAGTACGCGTCGCGGCGGATCACGACGTCGCCGACGACACGAGGTCCGGGCTTCCAGCTCGGCGTCGATGTCGACCGCGCGACGACCGTCGACGACGAGCTGTCGCAGTTCCTGACGGCGCGGTGGGGGCTCTTCCAGAGCCGCTTCGGTCGGACGCAGTGGTTGCCGAACGAGCACGAACCCTGGGTGGTCCACCCGGCGCGCGTCACCTCCTTGCGCGACGAGCTCTGCGCGGCGGCGGGCCTCCCTGGTGTCGTCGAGCACGAGCCCGACTCGGTGCTCTTCAGCCCCGGCGTGACCGCCCGATTCGCCATCGGCTCGTTCCTCGCACGCTGAGTGGCGGATCAGTCCGCTGCAGCGACCGCGGCGAGCACGGCGGGATCCTCACAGCCGCGCGCGAAGCCTCGGATGCGGCGGTCGATGTCGCGCTGCAGGACGATCGCACCGATGCGCTCGGCGATCGGCGCCAGCCACCGCGGCTTGCACGTAAAGTTGTAGCGCCAGACGGCGAGGGTGCGCTGGTCGTCGCCCTCCACCGGGCTGAAGCGCCAGCCGCCGGCGAGCCGCTCGAAGAACCATGAGCCCTTCGTCATCTTCATACCGACGTTGGTCGGCGGGTGGTACGACACGTACTCGCTGACCATCCGGAACCCGAACCGCTGGATGGTGAAGGTGCGGACGCCCTTGGCGGCCTCCTTCGCGCCGTCGAGGAAGTACTGCCTCCGGATGAACGGATCCCAGCGCATCCGGGTCTCGCCGGTGGTCTGGGAGATCGCGAACGCGACGTCGGGCGGGACGGGCACGGTGCAGCGGGATTCGACGACGGGCATGCCCCATCCTGACACGGGTGCTTGACGGGTATCGCTTGTTCGTGTTCACTCAGTCACATGAGCCGATCGACCGCCGAGGACCAACGCGTCCGC
This sequence comes from Plantibacter sp. CFBP 8798, assembly GCF_014841195.1. Classification (NCBI taxonomy): domain Bacteria; kingdom Bacillati; phylum Actinomycetota; class Actinomycetes; order Micrococcales; family Microbacteriaceae; genus Plantibacter; species Plantibacter sp. CFBP 8798. The sequence goes on along the minus strand of NZ_JACYTS010000001.1, from coordinate 848,970 downwards.
ACCATCGCGAGTGCGGTGGAGGTCTTCTCGATCGCCGGTTACCGCGCCACCCCCGTCGCGGACGTCGCTGCTGCGGCCAAGATCTCCCCCGCCTACGTCTTCCGCCTGTTCGACGGCAAACTCGGCCTCTTCGTCGCCGCGGTCGAGCACTGCTACGAGCAGGTCGCGAACGCGATGTCCGCAGCCGTCGAGGACCACCCGGAGTGGAGCCCGGACGACAAGCTCGACGCGATGACCCAGGCGTACATCGAGCTCATCCGCGACCGCAGTCTCATCGCCCTCCAGGTGCACGCACAGAGCGCCTGCGACGTCCCCGCGATCCAGGAGGCGGTCCGCTCCGGGCTCGCACTCGTGGTGCGCGTCATGTCCCGTGACTCCGGGGCGGACGCCGGCGCCGTCCAGCGCAGTCTCGCCTACGGGCAGCTCTGTCACCTCGTCGTGCAGGCGGGCCTCGGCGACGTCGACGCCGACTGGGCGCGTGTCGTCGACCACGGCATCCGGCACGACTGATCGACTCAGAGCCACCGACCGCACCTGCTGTTTTTCGTACCCACAGTTGTGACTGTTCAGTCACACACAACCATCACGAGATCGGAACACATCATGCACACCACACCATCCGCGACCACCACCCAGGTCGTCCTGCCGGGCCTCGTCGAGCCGGCCGGCCTCGAACTGGCCACCGTGCCGACGCCGACTCCTGACGCCGGCCAGCTTCTGGTCGAGATGGAGGCCACCGGGGTCTCCTTCGCCGAGCAGTCGATGCGCAAGGGCCGGTACTTCGGCCAACCGGCGTTCCCGTTCGTCCCGGGATACGACCTCGTCGGACGGGTGCTCGAGGTCGGCACCGGAGGTGACCCGACCCTCATCGGCAAACGGGTCGCGACCCTGACCAAGACGGGTGCCTGGGCGACCCACGCCGTCGTGGCCGCGCGCGACAGCATCCTCGTGCCGGACGGGGTGAGCTCAGAGGACGCCGAGACGGTCGTCGTGAACGGCGTCACCGCGTGGCAGATGCTGCATCGCGCTGCGCGGGTCCAGCCGGGCCAGACCATCCTGTTGTTCGGTGCGAACGGGGGCGTCGGCGGAATCCTCATCCAGCTGGCGCGACTCCACGGCGTCCGGGTCATCGGTGCGGCGTCGCCCCGGCATCACGAGGCACTCCGCGCGGCGGGCGTCATCCCCGTCGACTACGCGGACCCCGAGCTCGGCGCACGGGTTCGCGAGCTGGCGCCGAACGGGGTCGACGCCGTCTTCGACAACGTCGGCGGCGAGACGACCCGCACGGCCTTCGGGCTCCTCGCCCGCGGCGGCACGCTCGTGACCTACTCGATCATCACCACGATGGGCGGCACGGGACCGCTGATGGCGCCGTTCCTGCTGGCGATCGGTCAGGCGCTGCTCTGGACGGCCCTCCCGAACGGCCGCAGCTCGACCTTCTACGACCTGTGGGCGGGCCACCGCCTCCGTCCCGCCAGGTTCCGCCGCCGCCTGGAGGCCGACCTCGGCGAGGTCTTCCGGCTCCTCGAGCACGGTGACATCACGGCCAACATCGCCGCGCGATTCCCCCTCACCGAGATCGTCGCCGCCATGGAACTCGCCGAGTCGCGGACGCTCAACGGGAAGGTGGTACTGCACCCCTGAGTCGGGCCGCAGGCTGAGGTGAGGCATTCGGTCGCCCGGAACACCGCCGGGCGACCAGGTGCCTCACCTCAGCGGCGGAGCGCGGCGGGCAGCACCCGGTCGACGAGCTTGAGCAGCACGGCGAAGACGATCGCGACCACGAGCACCATGAGCGCGTTCCGGACGGCACCGTCGAAGCCGAGCTGCGTCGCATCGAGGAAGGGGTAGGGGTACCAGCCGGTGATGCCGCCACGGATGAAGGTGAAGACCACCCAGGCGAGCGGCCAGAGGAACGCCCACGCGACGGTGCTCCAGGTGAAGCGCGGACGCGGACCGAACACGAGCCAGGCGCCGAGCGTGAGCCACGGGGACAGGTAGTGGAACCCGATCGTGATGACGAGCGCCCACCCCGTGAGGTTCACCTGCGGCGCCAGCACCACCGCGTACACGATGCCGGTGATGACGATGCTGAGCAGGGCGTCGAGCCGCGCGACCCGCCAGAGCCGACCGTCACGCAGGGGGTCGATCGCCAGCAGGACGGACACCGCGAGCACGATGAGGTTGCTGAGGATCGTGAACGCACTGAAGATGCGAGCGAAGCGGGTCGCCAGTCCGACGGACATGTCCACGCCGCCCGAGCGGGCGTCGGCGCCGCCGGTGATGACGAGGACGATCTGGATGACGAGCGAGATCGCGATGATCACGGCGATCAGGAGGTACATCACGCGGCTGGCGGTGACGACGGCTGCGGACGGCGCGACCTGCGGGGGATGGACGGTGGTGCTCACCCGCCAACCCTAGCCAGCCCGCCGCACCCCACCTCCCTCAAGCCCTGACGCGTGCGCTTTCAGGCCAGCAGCGGCAGTCGCCCGACGATCCGGTCCACCCGGTTGCGCGGCCCGACCAGCGCGACGGCCAGCGGGGCGAGTGCGTCCGGCGCGGTCGCCGCCACTGCTTCGAGATACTCGTCGTAGACCCGGGTGAGCTGGGCCGCTTCCGGCATGTCGACGACGAGCACGCCATCCGAGCCCGCCGCCTTGGCCCGGATCGCCGCCAGTTGCTCAGCCGGAGCGGACAACACGCTGCACCCGGCCCACGGCAGTCCGGGATGAGCCGAGCCGTCGGCATCGAGGGCGTCCGGCCCGAGGAGTCCCTGCACGCTGGCTCCGATCGCCGCAGCGACGCAGGCCGCCGCATTCACGGCTCGACCGGCCGGGAGGTCCTGCTGCACGACGACGACCCATTTCAGCCGGGCGGACCGCGTGGGCGCCGCCGTGTCGATCTCCTCCGGCGCGAAGCCGACGAGCTGTTGTTCCGTCATGTCTCTCCCTGATGTCGTACGTGAATCGACCATCAGGCTATGTCGAGCGGCACCACAACGAATTCGACCCCGTACATCGTCCGGACGAACTGGCACAATCGACCGCATGGACGAACTTGATACGGCGATCCTGCGCGAACTGCAGCGCGACGCACGGCGCACCAACCGGGACATCGCTGCCGCGGTCGGCGTCTCGCCCACCACTGCGCTCGACCGGACCCGCAGCCTGTACCGCCGCGGCGTCATCCGCGGCGCGCGACTCGACGTCGATCTGCCGTCGCTCGGTCGCTCGGTCCAGGCGCTCATCGCGATCCGGATCCGACCGCCGTCGCGCGTCAACATCGACGCGTTCCGCAGCTGGGCGATCACCCTCCCCGAGACCATCGGCGTCTTCGTCGTCTCCGGGAACGAGGACTTCCTGCTCCAGGTCGCCGTCACCGACAACGACGCGCTCTACGCCTTCGTGATCGACAAGCTCACCGAACGTGAGGAGGTTGCGGACGTCCGGACGAGCGTCGTCTACGAGCACGTGCGACCGCAGGTGGTGATGCCCGCGGAGGCGACGACCTGAGCGACTGTGGGGACAGGTCAGCCGACGTGCTCGCCGAGGAACCCACGGACGTCGTCGATCTCGGCCTGGTCGATCCCGTGGGCGAGGCCCGGGTAGGTGCGCTCGGTGAGGGTCGTGTGCAGCGGCAACCACGCTGCGGCGCGCGCGACGGCCGGCGCGGCGATGACGCGGTCCTCGAGACCCCGTCCCCAGAACACCGCGGGTTTCGTCGCTGCCAGCATCTCGTCGCCGGGCTGCGGCGCACTCAGCACGAACCCGGCGAGGATGACCGGCGCCACGACCCGCTCGGGTCGCGTGCGCAGCAGCTGCGAGGCCATGAAACCGCCCTGCGAGAAGCCGATGGGCACGACGCGCGCCTCGGCCGACACGTGCTCGTCGATCCAGCCCCAGACGGCGTCCGTGGCACGGGCGATCGGCTCCGGGTCCGGGTTGCCCGGCGTCGTGATCTCGAACCAGGCCGCGCCACCGTGGCCCCTCTCGAGCGGCGCGCGCAGCGACACCCAGGGCATGCCGAGCGCGAGCGGCCCGACGAGACCGGTGAGGTCGTGCTCGTTGGAGCCGTAGCCGTGGAGGAGCACCGCGACGACGGGAGCGGACGACGCGGCGTCGGCCCAGTCGGCGGAACGGACGTCGCGCAGTGCGGTGGTCATCGGGACAGCAGCTCCTCGGTCGACAGGTCGGGCAGGGCCACGGTCACGCGGGTCCCCCACGGGTCGGAGACGGTCACGGAACGACCGTCCGCGTCGAAGGGGATCGCGCGGGCGCGCAGCCTCGCGGCCAGCGTATCGAGGTTCGCGAGGTCGGGGACGGTGATCGACACGTCGCCGAGGCCGAGGGCGGCCGCGCGAGGACCGGCGCCCTGGCTGTTCCAGACGTTCATCGCGATGTGGTGGTGGTAGCCGCCGGCGGAGGCGAAGATCGCGCCGGGGTACTCGGTCTGCGTCGTCTCGAATCCGAGGGCGTCGACGTAGAAGGCTCGGGCGGTCTGGAGGTCTCCGACCTGCAGGTGCACGTGCCCGACGGCACCGGCCAACGAGGGCCCGGCGCCGAGGGCGTCCTCCGTGAGGTGCCGCTGCAGGTAGGCGTTCGGGTCGAGGTAGGTGGTGGTCATGGCGATCTGGTCGCCCGAGCGCACCCAGCTGCTGCGCGGGCGGTCCGTGTACAGCTCGACGCCGTTCCCCTCCGGGTCGGTGAAGTAGAACGCCTCGCTCACGAAGTGGTCGCTCGACCCGACGAACTGTCCGCGGGGGTCCTGCGCGGCCCGATAGACCGTCGCCGAGAGGCTCGACTCGTCCTCGAACAGGAACGCCGTGTGGAACAGACCGGCCTGCCGCCGGTCGACGGCCGGCAGATCTGGCGTGTGCACGAGCCGCACGAGCGGGGTGACGCCACGACCGAGCACCCGGTGCACCTCGCGGTCGCGGCTGCGCTCCTCGAGCGGCTCCATCGCGAAGGCGTTGGCATAGTAACCGGACATGAGGTCGAGGTCGCCGACGCGGAGCGTGACCGCGCCCATCGACGTCTCCGGGGCGAGCAGACGCTCGTCGAGCACAGCGGACATTCGGTCTCCGATCGGGTGATGGGGTCGGTACAGGCTACCCCGTTTACTTGTAGATGTAACCAATTGAGTGTCGCCGTATTCCGCGATCGGCCGACACGCCTGTCAAGCCCTTGTCTCGCGCGCGAGAGGGGTGTGGGCTGGAGGACCACAACGAGAAGAGTGCTCAGATGACCGATGCCAGCAGCGCGGCCGACCGCAGACGGAGTCGCCGCGGACTTCCTCCCATGAAGACCCTCCTCACCGACCTCCGCGAGGATGTCGTCCGCCTCGTCACGGGCGAGATCGCCCTGTTCAAGGCGGAGATGACGAAGAAGGCCAAGGACCTCGGGATCGGCGCGGGAATGCTCGTCGTCGCCCTGGTGCTCGTGCTCTTCGGCTTCGGGACGCTCATCGCGGCAGCCGTCCTCGGACTCGCCACCGTGCTCCCCGCCTGGCTCGCCGCCCTCATCGTCGGCGTCGTCCTCATCCTCGTCGCCGGGATCCTGGCGCTCGTCGGCGTCAAGAAGCTCAAGGCCGGCGCGAAGCCCGTTCCCGAGCGCAGTGTCGAAGCCCTCACCGGCGACCACCTCGCGGAGCACCAGCAGCACGACTCGAAGCACGACACCAAGGAGGCCGCAGCATGAGCGACCAGGATCTCGCCCGCCCCACTCCCCCCGAGGGCGCCGGTCTGAACACCCTGCAGCTCGAAGTCGAACAGACGCGTGAGCACCTCGCGCAGACGCTCGACCTCCTCTTCCAGAAGTTCGACGTCCGCACCGCCGTGGCATACCACCTGCGCACCACCGCCATCGTCGTCGCCTCGGTCGCGGTCGTCGGTGCGGGCGTCCTGCTGTGGCGTGCGAACCGAGGGCACCGTGTCTGAGTCCGCCAAAGAGGACCGTCTCGATCGGAGCACGGCTGACGATCCGCGGAACCGCGATGCGGACCACGCGGAAGAGACGATGAACCCCCAGCGCGTCCCCGTCCCCTGGGGCTACGTCCTGAAGCGGACGCTGCACTCCTTCACCTCGAACCAGTGCACCGACCTCGCCGCGGGGCTCACCTACTTCGCGATCCTGTCGCTCTTCCCGGCCGTCCTGGCGCTCGTCTCGATCCTCGGCCTCTTCGGACAGAGCCGCAACGGCACCGACGCCCTCCTCGAGATCGTCGGCAACCTCGCACCGGGCGACAGCCTCGGCTTCCTGACCGACGCGGTGAACCAGTTCGTCGAGTCACCGGCGATCGGCTTCGCGCTCGTCGTCGGTATCGGCGGTGCCGTGTGGTCGGCATCCGGCTACGTCGGCGGCTTCGGACGCGCGCTCAACCGCATGTACGGGGTCGAGGAGGGGCGCAAGATCTGGTCCCTGCGTCCGACGCAGCTCGGCGTGACCCTCGTCGTCCTGCTCGTCATCTCGGTGATCGCCCTCGCGCTCATCGTGTCCGGGCCGGTCGCCCAGGCCATCGGACAGGCGGTCGGTCTCGGTGAGACGGGCCTCACGGTCTGGTCGATCGCGAAGTGGCCGGTCATGGCCGTCGCGCTCGTCTTCGTCATCGCCGTACTGTACTCCGCGACGCCGAACATCAAGCCGGAGAAGTTCCGTTGGATCAGCATCGGTGCGCTCGCCGCGCTCCTGATCCTGCTCATCGCCTCGCTCGGGTTCGGCTTCTACATCGCCAACTTCAGCAACTACGACGCCACCTACGGCTCGCTCGCCGGCATCATCATCTTCCTGCTGTGGATCTGGATCGCGAACCTCGCGCTGCTGTTCGGTGCCCAGCTCGACATCGAGATCCAGCGAGGCCGCCAGCTCGCCTCGGGTGTCGCCGCCGAGCAGGAGCTGCAGCTGCCCCTGCGCTCGGACGCCGCGATCAAGGCGCTCGCCGACCGCGACGCGAAGGACGCCCTCGAGGGCCGTCGCGTGCGACGCGCTGCAGACCGCACGGACTGACCCAAACAGCCCGCGAACTGTCAGAAACGGCTAGTCGGACGGTGGTCCGACTAGCCGCAACTGACAGTTCGCGGGCTGCTGTGGGGTGGGACGGGGTTACGGCGTGGGCATACCGCCGTTGACGTTCAGGGTCTCACCGAGCACGTAGCTCGACTCCGCCGACGCGAGGAACACGTAGGCGGGCGCGAGCTCGGCCGGCTGTCCCATGCGGCCGAGCGGGGTGTCCTCGCCGAACTCCGCGATCTTGTCCTGCGGCTGACCGTCCGACACCTGGAGCGGCGTCCAGATCGGGCCGGGCGCGACCGCGTTGACGCGGATGCCCTTGGGCGCGAGCTGCTGCGCCAGTGCCTTCGTGAAGGCGTTGATGGTCGCCTTGGTCGACGCGTAGTCCACGAGGATGTCGGAGGGCGAGTACGCCTGGATCGACGTCGTGTTGATGATCGACGAGCCGGCCGGGAGGTGCGGGAGCGCGGCCTTCGAGAGCCAGAACATCGCGTAGACGTTGGTCTTGAAGGTGTCGTCGAACTGCTCGTCCGTGAGGGTGGTGAGGTCCTCGTTGAACGTCTGCTTGCCGCCGTTGTTCACGAGGATGTCGAGGCCGCCGAGGCCCTCGACCGCGCGCTCCACGAGGTCGCGGCAGTAGGCCGGGTCGCGGAGGTCGCCGGGCAGGGTGAGCACGGTCGCACCGGCGTCCTGCAGGATGCCGGCGATGCGCTGCGCGTCCTCCTCCTCCTCGGGAAGGTAGGACAGCGCGACGGACGCGCCCTCGCGGGCGAAGGCGATCGCGGTGGCCGCGCCGATGCCGGAGTCGCCACCGGTGATGAGCGCCTTGCGGCCGGTGAGCCTGCCGGAGCCGCGGTAGCTCTTCTCGCCGAGGTCGGCCTTCGGGTCGAGCTCGGCGTCCAGTCCGGGCTCGGGCTGGTGCTGCTTCTCGGCGGTGATGTGGGCGTAGAGCTTCGCCGGGTCGGTGAAGGTGTACTGGTCGTTGGCCATGGTGATGGTCCTCTCGTTCAGTGTTCGGTCGTGGTCGGACAGGTCGGAATGGTTCAGGTCAGATGCGGTCGGTCGCCGGGTCGGGCACCGAGGTCGATCGGCGTCCGTAGGAATTGACGGGTCGGCCGGTCGCGAGTCCGTCGAATCGGAAGATGCCGCCGCTGAGCGGTGCGTCCACCAGGTCAGCCTCGGTGAGGTTCTCGCGGGCCGTCCCGACGAAGAGCGTCGTGAGCTCGGGCCCACCGAAGGCCACCGAGGTGACGCCTGGGGCGGGCACGCTCAGCTCGTCCTCGACGGTGCCGTCCGGGCTCCACCGGAGCACGCGACCACCGCCGTTGACGCCGTTCCAGAACCGACCCTCGGTGTCGAGCGCGAGGCCGTCGGAGTCGTAGCCGACGAGGAAGGGCTCCAGCGGCCCGAGTCGGCCGTCTTCTCCCGTGCTCGCCCGGTAGACCGTCTTCACGGTGGTGTCGGTCACGTACACGCTGCGACCGTCGTCGGACCATTCGAAGCCGTTGGTGACGCCGAAGCCGCCGAGCAGCGTGCGGAGTCCGGTGTCGTCGAGCAGGTACAGGGCGGCGTTCGGTTCGCCGGTGGTGACGTTCATGGAGCCGACGAGGAACCGGCCGAACGGGTCGACCTTCGCCTCGTTGCTGCGCAGGCCGGCGTGGACGTGGTCGAGCTTCGCCAGGGTCTCGGCGATGAGTCCGTCGTCGTCGAGGGTGACGATGCGGTCGCCGAGTGCGGCGATGTAGCCGCCGGCGGCACGCGGCTGCACGGCGCTCAGCGGCGGTGGGAGCTCGGTGACGCGGTCGTCACTGCCGTCCACGGCGCCGTCCATCCGTCCGCGGTGCAGCGTGCCCGCGGTGATGTCGACCCAGACGACCTCGTCGGTGCGGGCGTCCCACCAGATGCTCTCGACGAGGATCGCGGGGGTGTCTCGGAAGACCTGTGGGTGAACATCCATTGCCTCCACGGTACGGACCCGGACGGGTGTCCCCGCGGGGCTTGCTTTCCCAGCATGGGGCGGGTACCCGCGTGCGTGGGCAGGCCCGGGAGCGCTCAATCCTGCTCGGTGAGCTCCTTGATCGTGAGGGCCGCGTTGATGAGCGCGAGGTGGCTCAGCGCCTGCGGCAGATTGCCCCAGTGCGCACCGTCGGCCGGGTCGATCATCTCGGCCAGGATCCCGACGTCGTTGGTCATGCCGACGAGCTCGTCCATGGCCGCGATCGCCTCGTCGTGGCGACCGACGCAGGCGAGCGCGGAGGCCTGCCAGAACGCACAGGCGACGAAGGTGTACTCCTCCTGCTGCACGCCCGAGTACCGGTACAGCAGCGCCCCCTCGCCGAGTTCGGCCGTCAGCGCGTCGATGGTCGAGGACATCCGGTCACCGCGGTCGAACCCGCTCATCGCGTGCAGCAGCACGGAGGCGTCGAGGTCGTCGCTCCCGGGGAACATGACGTACGCCCCGCGCTCCTCGTTCCAACCGTGCTCATCGATCCACTCCCGGATGCGGGTCTGCTCGGTGCGCCAGCGGTCGGCACTGCCGGCGACCTGCCCGAGCTCCGCCAGGTGCACCGCGTCGCCGAGCGCCTGCCAGCAGCCCATCTTCGACGACACGTAGTGCTCCTCCTGGGGCAGCTCCCACATGCCGGCGTCGCGGTTCCGCCACAGGTCGCAGGTGCGGTCGGCGACCTCGGCGAGGAGACGGCCGGTCTCCACGTCGAGGACGTTGCCGGCGTCGACGTAGGTGCGGCAGATCGCGAAGAGGTCGCCGTAGACGCCGAGCTGCAACTGCCCCTGCGCCGGGTTCCCGCTGACCACCGGACCGATGCCGCGCCAGCCGGCGACGTCGTGCTCGACCACACCATCGGGCACGCCGCCCTCGAGGCCGTAGAAGATGTGCAGCTCCGGTCCGTTCTCGCGGATGGTGCGCAGCAGCCACGACACGGCGGCGTGCGTCTCCTCGCGGAGGCCGAAGCGGACGAGGGCGTGCGCGGTGTACGCGAGGTCGCGCACCCAGGCGAAGCGGTAGTCCCAGTTCTTGGCCCCGCGCGGGTTCTCCGGCAGCGAGGTGGTCGCCGCGGCCGCGATGGCACCGGTGGGGCTGAAGATCAGGAGTTTGAGGGCGAGGGCACTGCGCTGCACCTGATCCGCCCAGGGGCCTTCGTAGGAGAAGGCCCGGGACCAGGCGCGCCAGTTGTCGATGGTCCGATCGATGCCGACGTCGACGTTCGCCGGGACCGGCAAGTGGATCGGCTCACCGTGGGTCGCGACGATGATCAGCAGGTGACGGGACTTCTCGGTCGTCGTGAAGCGACCGGAGAGCTCCGTCGGCATGGCTCCGTCGACCTCGACCGCCTCCGGCCCGTACTCGTCGCCGACGACCGCGATCGTCGTCGCGCCGGAGCGGATGATGGGGCCGCGCGTGCTGTCCTCGATCCAGGGTGAGGCCGTGCCCAGTGCGGTCCCGGGCCGGACGCGCCAGGTGAACTCGACGCTGCCGGACACCCCGTCGATCCGGCGCGCGAGTTCGGCCCAGGGCAGGCGACCCGCGATGCCCGTGACGAGAGCGTCCGTGATCGTCGCCCGCCCGTGCTCGGTCGTGAAGGTCGTGCGCAACACGTTGGTGCCGGACACGTACCGCCGCGTGACGGTGTACTCGCCGACCGGCTCGAGCTCGATGCACCCGCCGGAGTCGTCGTCGAGCAGCCGGGCGAACACCGGCATGGAGCCGAGGTCGGGGATCGGCAGCCAGTCGACCTGGCCACGGAGTCCGATGAGGGCGACGGTGCGGCCGTCCCCGATCGGTGCGTACGAACGGAGATCCTCGCCAGCTGCGGTCATGCGCTTCACCCTACGAGGAGCACCTCGGAATCGTCGGGGCTGGCGGCCCCGCCACGCGGCTGCTAGCGCGGGACGCCTGGTGCCGGGCGGGCGTCAACCCCTGGAGGCGGATCGCTCGGATCGGCTTGGGTTGGAGCACCACAACCGCAGCATGCCGACATCCACAGCAGCACGGATCCACAGCAGCACGGATCCACAGCAGCACAGGGAGGAACACCATGAACCAGCCCGCTCAGCAGCAGCAGCCGCCCGGGACCGAAGGCGAACTCACCCCGCAGGCCGATCACGGCGAGACCGGCTACCGGGGTTCCGGCAAGCTCGAGGGCAAGGTCGCCATCATCACCGGCGGCGACAGCGGTATCGGCAAGGCCGTCGCCATCGCCTACGCCCGCGAGGGGGCGGACGTCGTCGTCAGCTACCTCGACGAGGACGAGGACGCCGCCGACACGGTCCGCTGGGTCGAGGAGGCCGGCCGGACCGCCCTCAGCATCGGTGGTGACCTCACGAGCCCAGAGCACTGCCGCGAGATCGTCCGCGCGACGGTCGAACGCTTCGGGAAGGTCGACATCCTGGTGAGCAACGCCGCGTACCAGATGACGCGGGAGAGCCTCGCCGAGATCCCGGACGAGGAGTGGGACCACACGCTCGCCACGAATCTGAGCGCGTTCTTCCACCTGAGCAAGGCGGCCGTCCCGCACATGGCTCCGGGTTCCTCGATCATCGCGACGAGCTCGGTGCAGGCCGACTCGCCGTCGCCGCAGCTCATGCCCTACGCCATGACCAAGGCGGGTCTCGCGAGCATGACCGCTACGCTCGCCCAGATGCTCGGTGGCGACGGGATCCGCGTGAACGCGGTCGCCCCCGGCCCGATCTGGACACCCCTGATCCCGTCGACGATGCCGCCCGAGACGGTCGAGTCGTTCGGGACGGACACCCCGCTCGGGCGTCCGGGCCAGCCCGCCGAGGTCGCTCCGCCCTACGTGCTGCTCGCCTCGGACGAGGGGAGCTACATCTCGGGCGCCGTCATCGCGGTGACCGGCGGCAAGCCGATCCTCTGAGGACCGCGCGCGCCGGGCGCCGGTCAGGCGTCGGGCGACCGCTCCGAGCGCTCGATCTCGGCGTGGATGCGGCGCAGCGCGAACAGCAGGTTCTCGCCGCCCGCATCCTCCGCCGGGTCGTCGTCGTCCGGCTCCCGACCCGCAGCCCCGTTCGCGCCCGCGTGCGCCGAGCGCACCGCCCGTCGCAGCGTCGTCAGCGCCCGGTCGGAGGCACGCAGCGCCTCGGAGAGACGCTCGTCGTCGATCGCGGCCTCGACGAGGTCGGCCGAGGCGTCGATCGCATCGGCGAGTGCACTCCGGACGCCCTCGTCGAGGTCGACCGGCACCGGGATCCCCCAAAGCGCCGCACGCAGGGCGTCACCGATCTCCACGACCACCGGCGCGATCCGTTCCAGGGCGGCGAGCGCCCCCTCATCCCCGCGGAAGTCGTGCCGGTTCCACCGCGTGCGCGGATTGGCCCGGCGGCTCTCCGCGGCGTCCTTCATCAGCCCGCGCGCGGCGTCGACGTCGTGTCGGATGGCGAGCAGTGAGCTGTCCCAGGACGGCGGGTCGTCCGGGGTCGGTGCCGACTCGGATCGGAGGGTGTCCGACATGCTCCGGAGCGCGCCGACCATCCGCGACCGCGCGGCCGAGATCCCGGCTGCCGACTCGCGGACGAACAACGGCGGCATGATGAGCAGGTTCACGAGGAGCCCGACGAGCACGCCGAGGGCCATCTGCACGAGGTAGCCGACCGAGAAGTCGTTGGCGTTGGCTCCGCCGATGATGATGACGAACAGCGCCGCGATGGGGACGTAGTCACGGCCCTGTCCGAGTCCCGGCAGACCGGCGAGCAGCGTGCCGAGACCGACCGACAGTGAGACGGACACCCAGCCTGGCGCGGGCGAGATGATGAGGAGCCACGCGAGTCCGATGCCGAGGCCCAGGCCGATGAGGGTCTGCAGGCTCGAGCGCACCGAGTCCATGAGCGTCGGTGTGAGGCTCACGAGGGCGCCGAGCGGGGCGTAGTAGGAGAAGTCGCCGAGCTCGCCCGGGAGCAGGCTGCCGAGGAACCAGGCCGCGGTGGCCGCGATGGCCACCTTGAGCGCGAGCATGAGGCGCCACGGGCGCAGCGCGGGCATGATCCACGCGCCGACCCGTTGCTTCGGTGTGCGGATGCTCCCCGTCGGGGTCTCGCGCCCGGTCACCTCATCACCGCTCATCACAGCCGCCATGCTGGTCTGGCCCTGTCGAAGCGTCAACCCCCACGCGCCGATCAGCTCGGCGGCCTAGCGTTGGTCTGGTCATCTCCGATGGCGACAACCAGGAAGGAAGCGAACATGACGAACGCATCTGCATCATCCTCACGTCCCGACGCGGAAGAGATCCCCGACGGTTCGGGCTCCGACGGTTCCGAGCCGAACGACGGCGAGGACACGGCGTCGGGTGGCGGCGCCGACGACAAGTAGTCGTCGCCGGCCCTTGGTCGTCGACGAACGACCGGGCGGCGCTGCCGACGACGCGTGGTCGTCGGGCGCCGCCCAGGGTCACCGCCTGCAGGTCAACGACTGCGGGTCGCCGTCCGGTTCTCCGCGCTGATCATCCACGCGAACTGCTCCAGCTGCTGGATGATCGCGTGGAGGATGTCCGCGCTCGTCGGGTCCTCATCGTCGACGTCGTCGTGGACCCGACGCATCGTGCCGACGACCGCCTCGAGTCGGACGGTGATCAGGTCGATCGTCTCCGAGGTGTCGATTTCGCCCTGCGGGTACTCGGGCAGTGTCGTGGTCTCGGCGACGATGTCGCTGCGACCGTCCGGCACGGCGTGCAGGGCACGCATGCGCTCCGCGACGGTGTCGCTGAACTCGCGCGCGGCGTCGATGATCTCGTCGAGCTGCAGGTGCGTGTCGCGGAAGTTGCGTCCGATGACGTTCCAGTGCGCCTGCTTGCCCTGGATCGACAGCTCGATGAGGTCGACGAGGACGGCCTGCATGTTGGCGTCGAGTTCCTTCGACGCGACGAAGCCCTTCTCGGCGTTCTGCCGACGGGTGGGCTTCGGCCCGGATCCTCCGGGAGCCGATCGGGTCGTGCTCTCGGTCTTGCTGGTCTTCTCTGCTGTTGCCATGGTTGGCACCTCCTGCACGGCAGGTTACGCACCGTACCTGTCGATCCCGGGGCCCTTGACATCGACGCCGAAGCGTCCCATCCGTGCCCGCGCGGCCGCCAGCTGGGTTTTCGGAGCCGAGAGTCTTAAGGTGAAGCGACACCGCGATAGACACCGCGTGACGCACAACGAGGAGAGCACGGCCCGCCATGGGAAAACTGATCTACGGTTCTGAGGTCTCGATCACCTTCGAGGACCGGCTGCTTGCGCACCTGCAGTTCGTGATCGGTGCGAAGCTCCGCCGGAACGAGGCCTTCTACTTCGGTTGGAAGGACGACCCGCGCGCCGGCGACGGGCGCAGCGTCATCTGGATCCACCCCTCGGTGCCATTGCGTTTCAAGTACTCGGGCAGTGTCCCGATCGACCTCAACCGCGCGTGGATCGACGCGCTGAACGTCACGGCGAACTCCGCCCACGGCCTCTCGGTCATCGCGGAGCCCGCTCCGAGCCGGACAGGACAAGTCGCATGAGCCGCATGGAGATCGTCTACCAGGGACTTCCGTACTCGATCGCCGTCGAGGATCCGGACGAGTTCCGCGCCGAGGTGCTCGACAGCATCTCCGCCGGACAGTTCCGGTGGCTGCAGGTCGACCGCGGTGAAGGCCAGCTCGAACCGATCAACCTGCTCATCGGCCCCGGGATCGGGATCGCGATGGGCACACCGGACGGCCCCTCCCAAGACACCCCGTCCTCAGCACTCCCCCAGGGGCAGGACCCCGACCTGCTGTCCTGACCGTCTCACCGAGCGGAAACACATAGCGCAGCCAGCACCCGGAAATCAACAGTTCAGAGCGACGATTTCAATTTTCCTACACTTGTTCGGCGGACGTTGAAGTGGGTCTCCAGGCTGGCCGCTCGACACCGGCGCATCTCGCCGTGTCGACCGTCGGAGGTCCGGAGAAGGGCAATCCACATGGGCGCGATCGTGTACGGAACGGGCGAGAACCGATTCCACCTCGAGGACCGGATGTTGGCTCACGTCAAGACCATCACCCTCATGAAGCTCCGCCGCAACGAGTCGTTCTCGGTGACGTTGCGCGACACCTCGACGGAACGCGGCCGCGTCACGCTCTGGCTGCACCCGTCGATCCCGCTGCAGTTCAGCTTCGACTCGGACGAGACGTTCGAGATGGACCGGCCGCTGCTCGAAGACCTCATGCACGGCGCCAACGGCGGCGAGGTCACCGTCCGCGCTGACGCGGACGAACTGGCGTAGTCGTCGCGAGCTCTCACGGGCGCCGCACGAAACAGGAGGGACTTCGTGCGGCCCCGTGAGGGTCCCGGCTGCCGGCGGCTCAGTCGGCGATCGTGAAGCGGACCGCGTGCAGCGCATCGGCCCGCGACGAGCCGCCCACCCGCAGCTTGAACTCACCCGCTTCGACGACCCGCCGTCCTCTGGCGTCGACGATGGAGCAGTCGGCGACGGGCAGTTCGATCGTGACCGTCGCCGTGTCGCCCGGTTCGATCGCGACCTGACGGAACGTCTTCAGCTCCTGGTCGGCCCAGCTCACCGAGGTGACGAGGTCGCTGACGTACACCTGCACCGTCTCGAGGACGGGACGCGAACCGCTGTTGTGCACCTCGACCTCGGCGCGCAGGGTGTCGCCACGTCCGTGGACGACCTGGTCGAGGCGCGGCTCCCCGTACTCGACGCTCGAGTAGGACAGTCCGTCGCCGAACGCGAACGCAGGCTCCTGGGTGAGGTCGGCGTAGCGGTCGCCGTGCTGTCCGCGGATCTGGTTGTAGTACGTCGGCTGCTGGCCGGCGTGCCGCGCGAAGGAGATGGGCAGGCGACCGGTCGGCTCGATGAGACCGAGCAGGAGTTCCGCGATCGCGCGGCCACCCTGCATGCCGGGGCTCGCCGCCCACACGATCGCGTCGGCGTGCAGCGCGGACGGCGGCAGCACGAGCGGCTTCGAAGCGAGCAGGACCACGACGAGCGGCTTGCCGATGGCCACCAGGGCGTCGAGCAGTGCCACCTGTCCGCCGATGAGCTCGAGCGTCGCGGTGGAGCGGCCCTCCCCCACGAGCTCGATCCGGTCGCCCACGACGGCGACGACCACGTCGGCGTCCTCGGCCAGAGCGACGGCTTCCGCGATGAGCGCCTCGTCGGGTCGCGCGGGCGTGACGACCGGCGGACGCGGCTGACCGTCGGGGAAGGTCGCCCCTGCGGGATCGGCCGAGAGCCTGAGGATGTCGGCTCCGAACGCGGTTGTGACCGTGCTCCCGGCGGGTGCGACCGCACGCAGGCCGTCGACCACGGTGGTGATCATCTCGCGCGGCTGGCCGTCGGGCAGCCAACCGGCCTGGCCGGAGTTGCCCGCCCAGTCGCCGAGCTGCATCTGCGCGTCGTCCGCGAGCGGACCCACGACGGCGATGCGCTGCGGCCCGGCCTCCGGCGTCACGATCGCCCTGCCTGCCTCGTCCGCCCGGTAGCCGCCGGCGAGCGGCAGCACGCCCTCATTGCGGAGCAGGACGAGCGAGCGACGCGCGGTCTCGAGGTTGAGTCCGGTGTGCTCCGGCGAGCCGATCACCGCGAGCTGCTCCGCGGCGTCCGGGTGCCGCGGGCGCTCGAACAGGCCGAGCGCGAACTTCAGGGTGAGGATGCGACGGACCGCCCGGTCGAGGTCGGCCTCCTCGAGCAGCCCGCGCTCGAGCGCCTCCAGGGCACCTTCGAAGAATCCGGGCGTGGTCATCACCATGTCGTTGCCGGCGCGGATCGCGGCAGCCGAGGCGTGCACGTAGTCCGGGCTGACGTGCTGCTCCCACACCATGCGGCCCACGTTGTCCCAGTCGGTGATGAGCGTCCCCTCGTACCCCCACTCACCGCGCAGGACGTCGTTGAGCAGCCACTCGTTGACCGTGATCGGCACCCCGTCGATCGACTGGTAGCCGAGCATGAAGCTGGCGCAGCCCTCGCGGGCGACCCGCTCGAACGGCGGGAGGAACCATGACCGCAGCTTGCGCGGGGAGATGTCGGCCTCGCTCGCGTCGCGCCCGCCCTGCGTCTCGGAGTAGCCGGCGAAGTGCTTGGCCGTCGCGAGGATGGCGGTCGGGTCGGACAGGCCGTCGCCCTGGTAGCCGCGCACCATCGCGGAGGCCAGCTCACCGATGAGGAACGGGTCCTCGCCGAAGGTCTCACCGACGCGCCCCCAGCGGAGGTCGCGGGCGATGCAGAGCACCGGCGAGAACGTCCAGTGGACACCCGTCGCAGCGACTTCGACGGCCGTGGCCCTGGCGACCCGTTCGAGCAGCCCCGGGTCCCAGCTCGCGGCCATGGCCAGTTGCGTGGGGAAGATCGTCGCGCCGAGGTGGAAGGAGTGACCGTGGATGCAGTCCTCCCCCACGATCAGCGGGATCCGCAGTCGCGTCCGCCCGACGAGTTCATGGGCGACCGCGAGGCGCTCCGGTGACGCGTGCAGGATCGAGCCGACGTGGGTCTCGAGCACGTGCGCCTCGATGTCGTCACGGGCGTCGAGCTGCATCATCTGCCCGACCTTCTCGCGGACGGTCATCCGCTCGACGAGGTCGTCGACGCGGGCCGCGATCGGCAGCGCGGGGTCGAGGTAGCGGGCGTCCTCGAGGTGGCGGGCGGTGTCGGTCTTCATCGTTCGGTGGCTCCAGCGCGTTCGGTGTGGGTCGTGTCGGTGATCGTGGACGGGCCGGTCGTCTCGGTGCGGACGGCGGTGACGCTCGCCCCGGGCTTGATGCCGCGCTTGCGGAGGGCCCTGGCGCGTTCACCCGCCGAGCGGAGTCTCGGGTTCACGTACTCGTCGATCCCGAAGTTGATGAGCGACAGCGCGACGCCGAGCAGGGCGATGCAGACACCGGCCGGCACATACCACCACCAGAAGTCGGGGAACGCGCCGTTCTGCTGCGCCCAGAACAGGATGGTGCCCCAGTTGAGGTTCGTGATGGGGATGACGCCGATGAACGCGAGCGTGGTGAGCCCGAGCACCGCAGCGGTGACCGTGCCGACGAAGCTCGAGGCGATGATGGCGGTGAGGTTCGGCAGCATCTCGACGGTGATGATCCGGAAGAGGGATTCCCCGTTCGCCTTCGCCGCCTGGATGAAGTCGCGGTTCCGCAGCGACATCGTCTGCGCGCGGAGCACCCGGCCGCCCCACGCCCACCCGGTGAGCGCCAGGACACCGGCGATGAGGAACAGGCTCGGGTTGTCGTACTGGGACGCCACGATGATCATCAGCGGGAGCCCCGGGATGACGAGGAAGACGTTCGTCAGCGCGGACAGCGACTCGCTCGTGAACCCCGAGACGTACCCGGCGGTGACCCCGATGGCGACGGCGATGATCGTCGCGAAGATCCCGGCCAGGAAGCCGACGAGGAGCACGCCCCTGGTGCCGTAGATCAGCTGGCTCAGGACGTCCTCACCCATGTGCGTCGTGCCGAGCAGGTGCGCGGCCGACGGAGCCTGGCGCAGCGCGGTGAAGTCCTTCTCGAGCGGGCCGTACGGCGCGATGAGGTCGCCGAAGACCGCGACGAGGACGAAGAACCCGAGGATGCAGAGCCCCGCGATCGACTTGCCGTTCCGGAACATCGCGAACGACGACGCGAACCGGGCGGCGAACGAGCGACCAGCGGGCGTCGGCTTGGGCGCCTCGGCGGTGGCGAGGGCCTCGGTGGTGGGGATGGTCATGTCAGGACTCCATCTGGCGGGTGCGGGGGTCGAGCACCGCGTAGGCGACGTCGGCCAGGATGTTCGCGACGAGGACGGTGAGCGTGATGACGAGGAAGAGCCCCTGCATGAGCGGGTAGTCCTTCGCCGTCGTGGCGTCGAGCAGCAGCTTGCCGACGCCCGGGTAGGAGAAGACCATCTCCATGACGATCGTGCCGCCGACGATGAAGCCGAGCGACAGGGCGAAGCTCGACAGCTGCGGCAGCATCGCGTTGCGTGCGGCGTAGTCGACGAGCACCCGCCGGGTCGGCAGTCCCTTCGCCTGGGCGACGGTCACGTAGTCCTCGTCGAGGACGGTGACCATCATGTTGCGCATGCCGAGGATCCAGCCGCCGAGCGAGGCGAGTACGATCGTCGCCGCCGGCAGGAAGCCGTGCGCGATCACCTGCCCGAAGAAGTCGAGCGAGAACTCGGGCCTCGACCCCTTGCCGTAGGCGTGGGAGGCGGGGAACCAGCCGAGCAGGGTGGAGAACACCGCGATCGCGATGAGGCCCATCCAGAAGTACGGCACCGTCGAGAAGAAGGTGGACAGCGGGACGATGAAGTCCGCCTTGCTGCCGCGTCGCCATCCGATGAGGGCGCCGATCGACGTGCCGAGGACGAACGACAGGATCGTCGCGATCCCGACGAGACCAACGGTCCACGGGAGGGCGGCGGCGATCACGTCGGTGACGGGCGCGAGCCCCTTCGAGAAGGACCGTCCGAGGTCGCCTGAGAAGAGGAGCCGCCAGTAGTCGAGGTACTGCTCGAGCATCGACTTGTCGGCGTCGAGTCCGAACAGGGTGCGCAGTGAGTCCGCTGCCTCGGGGCTGATGCGGCCCTGGTTCTTGGCGATGTACGCCGAGACGGGGTCGCCCTTGAGCATCCGTGGCAGGAAGAAGTTGATCGTGATCGCGGCCCACGCGGTGAACGCGTAGAAGGCGGCGCGACGGAGGAAGAAGGTCATGCGATGGTCTCCGTTCCCGCGAAGTGGCGGTCGGGGTCGGGCGACGCGTTGCGGAGGGCGAGCGTGTAGGGGTGCTGCGGGCGGAGGATCACGTCGTCGGCCGGGCCTCGCTCGACCACCTCGCCGTGATGCAGGACCATGATCTCGTCGCTGAAGTGCCGCGCGGTCGCGAGGTCGTGCGTGATGTAGAGCACGCCGAGTTGCGACTCGCGCTGCAACTCGGCCAGGAGGTTGAGGACACCCAGCCGGATGGAGACGTCGAGCATCGAGACCGGCTCGTCGGCGATGAGGAGGGACGGACGCGACGCGAGTGCGCGGGCGATGGCGACCCGCTGGCGCTGACCGCCGGACAGTTCGTGGGGCCGGCGGTCGATCGTGCCGGCCGGGTCGAGCTGCACGCGCTCGAGGAGGCGGTGCACCTCGTCCTCCACCTCGGCCTCGGGGACGACGTGGTCGAGGCGCAGCGGTCGCTCCAGGTGGTGGCGGATCGTGTGCGACGGGTTCAGCGAGGCGAACGGGTCCTGGAAGACCATGCGGACCTGCTGGCGGTAGCGGCGGAGTGCACGACCACGACGCGGGATCGCCTTGCCGTCGAGCAGGATGTCGCCGCTCGTCGCCCGTTCCAACTGGGTGAGGATCTTCGCGATGGTCGACTTGCCACTGCCGGACTGACCGACGAGGGCGAGCGTCTGGCCGGACCGCAGGGTGAAACTGACGTCGTCGAGCGCGAGCATGTGGCCGGAACCACGGACCCGGTAGCGCTTCGAGACGTGTGAGAACTCGAGGGTGGTCATGCGGTCACTCCTGCCTGGGTGGCCGACGTGGCGGCACCGGTTCCACGGACGAAGTCGCCGCGCTCGCCGGTGAGGCTCGGGAAGGACGCGAGCAGCTTCCGCGTGTACGGGTCCTTCGCCTGTCGGTAGATGCGTTCCGCCGTGTCGATCTCGACGATTCGGCCGGCACGCATGACGGCGATGCGGTCGGAGATCTCGAGGAGCAGCGGGAGGTCGTGGGTGATGAAGATGACCGAGAAGCCGAACTCGGTGCGGAGCTCGGAGATCTGTTGGAGGATCTCGCGCTGCACGAGCACGTCGAGCGCGGTGGTCGGCTCGTCCATGATCATCAGCTGCGGCTTCAGGGCGAGCGCCATCGCGATCATGACCCGCTGACGCATGCCGCCGGAGAGCTCGTGCGGGTAGGACTTCAGGCGGTCGCGGCCGACGCCGACGATGTCGAGCAGCTTGCCCGCCTCCTCGCGACGCTCAGCGCGCGACATGCCTCGGCGGTGCGTGGTGAAGACGTCGTCGAGCTGCCGCCCGATCGAGGTGACCGGGTTGAGGGCGTTCATCGCGCCCTGGAACACCATGGAGGCCTTGTCCCAGCGGAACGCGCGCATCTCTTCCTCGCCCAGCCGGCCGAGGTCGATGTCCTCGCCGGACTCGTCGTGGAAGACAGCGGTCCCGCCCGTGATGACCGCCGGTGGTTTGAGGAGCCGTTGCAGGCCGTAGGCGAGGGTGGTCTTCCCGCAGCCGGACTCGCCGGCCAGGCCGAGGATCTCGCCGCGGCGGAGGGTGAGCGAGACGTCGCGCACGGCTTCGACGGGTGGTTCCACGTCGTAGGTGACGCTGAAGGAGGACACCGTCAGCAGGTCGTCGTTGGTCACTGCATGAGTCCGTTCTGTGCTGATCGCGGTGCATGCCGTTGCGCATGCGGGAGGTGACGGGCGGGGCGGATGAGCGCCCCGCCCGTCGGCGTGGAGCCCGTGCCTACTTCGCGGCCTTGAGCTGCGTGAGGATGTAGACCGCGGTCGGCTGCGTCGGGTCGGCGGGCGCGTAGGGGTCGTCCTCGCTCGGCCATCCGGTGTAGTTCCGCGTGTTGTACGAACCGATGAACGGGCGCGTGCCGATCGGCATGGCCGGGACGTCGGAGACGAACAGCTTCTGCACCGTCTCGAGGGCGGCTGCGCGCGTCGCGTCGTCGGTCGCGTTGGCGTAGGCGGCGAGCGCCGCGGTGGCCTCCGGGCCGTCGTACCGCCCGAAGTTGAAGTCGGCCGCCTCACCCTCGGCGACGAGCCAGCGGCCGTCCATGATGTCGGAGTACAGGTCGTACGGCGTCGCGCCGGTGTCCGTCCAGTGCAGGATGGCCTGGAAGTCGCCGTCCGACTTCGCCGCCCACCAGGTGTCCTGGTCGGGGGTGTCGACCGTGGCGGTGACGCCCAGCGTCTTGACCGAGTCGGCGATGAGGCTGATGCCGGTCACGTAGTCGTTCCAGCCCTGCGGCACCGACAGCGTGAAGGTGACGGCCTCGCCGGACGGGTCGGTGAGGACGTCGTCCTCCCAGGTGTAGCCGGCGTCGGTCAGGACCTGCTTCGCGGCCTTCGCGTCGACGGTGTAGTCCTCGCCCTCGAACTCGGAGGCGATGAACGCGTCGCCCGCCGGGGTCGGGAGGCCGGTCACCGAGCTGAGCTCGGGGACACCGCCCTCGCGGGCGATCTGCTGGTGCTGCTCGCGGTCGATGACGAGGTTCACCGCCTGGCGGAACGCGGGGTCGTTGAACGGCTTCGTCTGCGTGTTCACGAACATCGCGTCGACGGCGAGACCGGCGGCCGCCCAGTAGACGTTGTGCTCCTTGTCCTTGTCGAGGTACGCGGACTGCACGTTCGGGATGAAGGCCTGCGCCCAGTCGGCGTCGCCGTTGGCGAGGGCGGTGGTGAGGGCCGTGTTGTCGTTGTACGACACGTAGTAGAGCGTCGGCACGGCCGGCTGCTCACCCCAGTAGTCGTCGCGGGCGGAGAGTTCGACGCTCTCGGTACTGAAGCTCGTCAGCGTGTACGGACCGGTGCCGACGGGCTCCGGGTTCTCGAAGGTGGCGGGGTCGTCGACGGACTCCCACACGTGCTTCGGGACGATCTGCTTGAGGAGCACCTTGTCCTGCTTCACGAACATCGGGTTCGTGAACGAGAGGGTGACGGTGTCGCCTTCGGTCGCCACCGTGGTGAGGCCGAGGGCCGAGTTGTCGAGTTCGGGGTGGTCGATGAACTGCTGGAAGGTGAACGCGATGTCGTCGGCGCTGAACGCCTCGCCGTCGTTCCAGGTGACGCCCTCGCGGGCGGTCAGGGCGACGGAGGTGTAGTCGTCGGACCAGGCGATCTCGGACGCGAGCCAGGGCTTCACTTCGGCACTCGGGTCGACGAGGTTGACGATCGCGAGCGGCTCCAGGATCGCGTTGATGTAGCCGAGCTTCATGGCGGACGAGTCGCCGACGTAGGGGTTGTTGGACTCGGTGGCGATCGAGCCGTCCGGCTTCGCGATCGTCAGGGCGGCGCCGCTCTCGGGGCCGTCGCTCGACCCGCCGCCACCGGTGCATCCGGTGAGCAGCAGGGCTGTGGCCGCGAACGCGGCCAGCAGTGGGGTTCTCAGCTTCATCGCTTTCTCCTCTTGGGTGTGCGCTGCGGCAGTGCGGCGCAAGTCGGGATTCGGTGATAACTTACTGACCATTCAGTAAGTTGGCAAGCGCGGTAGTGTCGGGCGCATCGAGGCCCCCGCGGAACGGACACCATGAGCACGGTGAAACGACAGAACACGGCGAAACGACCAGCCCAGCCACGCCCGGCGACTGTGGCGAGACGAGCCGAGGTCGTCCGGTCCGCGCTCGACGTCTTCGGCGCCAAGGGGTACGCGAACGGCACCCTCATCGACATCGCCGAGCTCGTCGACATGACGCCGGCGGGCATCCTGCACCACTTCGGATCGAAGGACCAGCTCCTCCTCGAGGTGCTCAGCTACCGCGACGCGACGGACGTCCAGGACCTCGACGACCAGCACATCCCCGGCGGTATCGACCTGTTCAAGCACCTGATCCGCACCGCAGCCGCGAACGCGCAGCGCGCCGGGATCGTGCAGGCGTTCGTCGTCCTGTCGGCGGAGTCGGTGACCGAGGACCACCCGGCCAGGCACTACTTCGACGACCGCTACCGGACCCTCCGGCGTGAGATCGCGGAGGCGTTCGAGGTGGTGTGCGCCGAGCGGGGCGTGGATGCGCCCGAGACGATCCACCGTGCGGCGGCGTCCATCCTGGCGGTCATGGACGGTCTGCAGGTCCAGTGGCTCATCGACCCTGCGGACGTCGACCTCGCCGAGACGAGCGAGTACGCGATCCGGGTCATCGTCGAGTCGGTGCTCGGGCCGGGCGCGCTGGACGACTGAGTCGCCCGAATCGGTCGGCTTTCCGGCTGATTTCGAGCGCTTTTGGGCGACTCACTGGGCTGAGCAAGATTCGAGAAGCGCCGCGGGGCTCGCAGGGCTACCGTGAGAGGCGGACCACAGCCCCGAACGGAAGGACGCCGACATGGCCGAGAAGCAGTCGAGCACGAAGAGCGGATTCAGCGCCGAGGAACGCGCGGCGATGAAGGAGCGCGCCAAGGAGCTGAAGGCGGCAGCGAGTCGCGAGGAGGCCCTGCAGGCCGTCGTCGACGCGATCGCCGACATGGAGGACGCCGACCGCGCGATCGCCGAGCCGTTGCATGAGCTGATCATGGGCGGCGACTCCGGCCTCGCGGCCAAGACCTGGTACGGCATGCCCGCCTACGTCGGTGCCGACGGCAAGGCGGTCGTGTTCTTCCAGGCGGCGGCGAAGTTCAAGGCGCGCTACGCGACCATCGGGTTCAACGACTCCGCGAAGCTCGACGACGGTGACCTGTGGCCGACCGCGTTCGGTGTCACCGCCTGGAACGACGCCATCGCGAAGCGCATCGCGGACCTGCTCGCCCGGGCCGTCTGACCCCGCTCGGTCGCTGGGCCGGTCGCCCGTCGACAGGCCTCCTCCGCTCCCTGAGCCTGCAGAACGCCCCGCGGACCCGCGAATCGGGCACCCTTCCCCCCGGTCCCGGAGCCTGTCGAAGGGCCCACAAGGCACCTCCTGCTCCGGTAATCTTCTCCCGGTCCCTGAGCCTGTCGAAGGGCCCACGAGGAACCTCCTGCTCCGGTGATCTTCTCCCGGTCCCTGAGCCTGTCGAAGGGCCCACGAGGGACCTCCTGCTCCGGTGATCTTCTCCCGGTCCCTGAGCCTGTCGAAGGGCACACGAGGAACCCCCCGAATCCGGCACCCTTCCACCGGTCCCTGACCCTGTCGAAGGGCCCACGGAATACCCCGCCAATCCGGCCAACCTCCCCCGGTCCCTAAGCTTGTCGAAGGGTCCACGAGCACCTTCCACAACTATGCCAACTCAGCATCTGGAATGTCAGTGGTCCATGGTGGACTTGTTCCATGACCGAGACCACCGCCTCCGCAGTTCGAGCTGGTGACGAGTACGCCGCGCAGTTGGCGGAGTTCTCGGATGCCTTCGCGGACATCCACCGCCGCCGCGCGGCTCTGGACGCCGAGGAGGCCCGGCTCCTCGCCCGCTCTGCCGCCTACGCGGACGCCTTCGCCGACGCCACGGTCCCGGCGATCTTCCCGCCGGCCGAGCGCCTTGCGCTCTCCCGCCGCTCCACCTGCGCGGCCCTCGCCATGGCGACCCGAACGCCTGAGCAGACGGTCCAGCGGGCGACGAACGACGCGGAACGCCTCGTCAATGAAGCCCCAGCAGTGCTCGAGTCGCTCGAGGCCGGGCGCATCTCGGCCCGGCACGCGCAGACGATCATCGACCAACTCAGTGACGTGCCGATCGCTGGGCGGGCAGCGTTCCTCGCGGAAGTCCTGCCGGTCGCCGAGCAGACGACCAACGCGAACCTCCGCAAGCGCGCCCGCAAGCTCCGCGAGCGACTCCACCCCGAGTCCATCACCGCACGCGCCCGGCGGTCGGAGGCCGACCGCCGGGTCGAGTTCGAGCCCGCAGCCGATGGCATGGCGTGGGTGCACCTCTTCACCACCGCCCCGATCGCCCAGGGGCTCGTCGAGCGGGTCGAAGCAGCGGCGGCGAAGTCGCGAGCAGCAGGAGATACGCGCACCTGCGCACAACTGCAGGCCGACGCCCTAGCGGCGCTCGCGCTCACCGGCGTCACCCCGGAAGACGTCATGTCGAGCCCGGTCCTCCCGCACCCCATCGAGGTGCAGGAGCACATCAAACCGACCGTGCAGATCACCGTCCCGGCGCTCACCATGGCCGGCGTCTCCGACGCACCCGGCATGCTCGACGGCTACGGTCCGATCGACCCCGAGACCGCCGCCCGTATCGCGGTGAACGCCCCCAGCTTCACCCGGATCCTCGTCCAACCGGAGACGGGTGCGGTCCTCTCAGTCGGGCGGAACCAGTACCGGGTCCCGGCCGACCTCCAGCGGGCGGTCCGGCTGCGGGACGGCACTTGTCGGGCACCGGGCTGCGGCAGACGGGCCAGAGCGTGTGATCTCGATCATTCGGTCGCGTGGGAGGACGGCGGGACGACAGGTGTTGGCAATCTTGCCTGCCTGTGTCGACATCACCACCGCATGAAGCACCTCCCAGGATGGAACCTCGACCACGGACCCCGCGGGGTCCTCGACTGGACGACACCCGATGGGAAACACCACCGGACGGAACCCGATCCCGCGCCGTTCTGACCTCCGCCGGTCCCTGAGCCTGTCGAAGGGGGTGGGTCCTCGTGGGCACTTCGACAAGCTCAGTGACCGGAAGAAGTGTGCCCGAACCATTTCGGTCCCTGAGCCTGTCGGAGGGTTCCTCGTGGGCACTTCGACAAGCTCAGTGACCGGAAGAGGTGTGCCCGAACCGTCTCGGTCCTTGAGCCTGTCGAGGGGTCCTTCGTGCGCCCTTCGACAAGCTCAAGGACCGGGCTGGACTGTGCTCGGATGCATTTCGGTCCCTGAGCCTGTCGAAGGGCAGCCGAGCCCAGGCACGTCGGTCAACGGGGAAGGTGCATGCGGGAGACTTCCAGCTTCTTCCTCACCTCCCGGGCAACGCCAGCCCGGTCGGTCGCCCTGACACCGCGAGCAAGAGGTCGAGCGCCGATCCCCGGACCTCGTCGCCCGCACCCCAGCTCACCCCGGCGTCCTCGGCGACGAGCCGGACGCCCCGGACGCGTTCCTTGCCGCCGCCCATCGAGACGCCGGTCCGGAGCTGGTACTCCAACGCCACCAGGACCGCGGCTATCGGGTAGTCCGCGCTGATGCCGAGCGGCCGACGGACGTCCTCGCCGTGCACGATGGCCTCGACGAGCCTGGTCGCGAGGTTCGCCGGCGGGGTGCGCCTCAGCTCGGTGGCGTCCGCCAGGGCGCGGAGCGTCTCCTGCGGATCGTTCCGCCGCTCCCGCTCGACCCCGCGTTCATTGTCGAGGTCGAAATCGAACCGCGCGGCGATGAGTCGTCGGGCGAATCCCAGCCGCGTCGTCTTCGCCGAATCGACGAGATGGGCGACGACGTCATGCA
Organism: Plantibacter sp. CFBP 8798; assembly: GCF_014841195.1. Lineage (NCBI taxonomy): Bacteria > Bacillati > Actinomycetota > Actinomycetes > Micrococcales > Microbacteriaceae > Plantibacter > Plantibacter sp. CFBP 8798. The sequence continues at coordinate 821,924 of NZ_JACYTS010000001.1, read as the reverse complement.
CATCCCATCCCGTGCAGAGCGACGGCCTCCCCCACTGCTCGTCGCTCAGCACCGACAGGTCCGCGACGAGCCGCCGACGCTCCTCGTGGACGACCGGCCACACCGCCGAGGGAAACATCCGCGTTCGACGCCCGATCAACATGAGCTGCTCCGGATTGGCACACCCTGGGCGTTCATGAGCCGGTGGCAAGCATGATCAACGAGCGCACCCATCGATAGGCTTCGGTCACCGACCCGCACGTCACGGTCACGGTCATGGGATCGAGACGCGTGACGGGCGGCGGCAGCTCCGCTCGATCCGCGTGGATAGGATGACCGAACTCGACCTCGAGGTGGACCTCCCTGCGCGATGATCCCTGCACCTGGACGTGCTCGCCCGACCATGCGTCGACGGCCTGCTTGGAAGCCTCTTCGATCGCGGTGCACACGCTCAGCGGATGCTCGGAGACCGCGGCCCCTGCGGACACTGTTTCCTTCGTCTGCACGACCGGAAGCCCGGGTGCCAGCGCAGCCAGCTCCGCTGCCAGGGCGTCGTCTCCAGAAGCAAGAAGAATCGACGCCCCGACCTCCGTCGCGAGCAAGGCGCTCAACCCGGCCTCTCCGAAGGAGCTTCCGTTGCACCGCACGTCGCGAACGGCATCGTCGATGGTGTGGCTGAGGACACCGCCCATTCCAGCCCTCGCGTGGTATCCGATCAGCATGACGCCATCCCCCGAGCGAACACCCGACATCATGGCGAGCGGACGAGGCTTGCCCTGGAGCAGGCGAGCGCGGTCATCCAGTTCCAGCGGGTCGATGTTCCGATAGGTACCGTGCGCGTCCGAGACGACGATCTGCAACCCATTGTCGACCTCGAGTGCTCCGTGAATGGCAGCGTTGACCTCGCGTGTCAATTGCGATCTGGCGGCGTCGAACCCGAACCCTCCTCGCGCAACGTCGTCCGGCGAGACGACGGTCGCCGCCCCCTCCAGATCCGCCGAGATGTACAGCCGTGATCGATCGGTCATGGCTCTTGTCTACACGTTGCTGCCGATTCGCGCCGATGGTCTCGGACGACTGCCACGCGCGAAATGCAGAGCATGCCCCGATCAGCGGTAGTGCTGCTCGCCCCGAGCGGCCTTCTCGACCACGTCCACGATGCGCGCGGCCCTGATCGCGGGCGTCTTGATGTTGCTCAGGCGGAAGAACACGCGGAAGCGGTCCGTGCGGCCGAGCGTCGCGAAGTACGCCGCCGCCTCGGGGTTCGCTTCGAGCGCCGCCTGGAGGTCATCCGGTGCGACGGCGTCCTTCTGCCGGTACGCCACGTCCCACCGCCCGTCGGCCTTGGCGCGTTCGATCTCCGCGAGCCCACCGGGACGCATCCGCCCCTCCTCGATGAGGCGGGCGACGTGCTCCCGGTTGATCTGCGACCACGGGCTGCTCTTCCGCCGCGGGGTGAACGCCTGCAGCGTGTAGTCGTCGTCGAACCGTTTGCTCTGTCCGTCGATCCATCCGTAACAGAGGGCGACGTCCAGTGCCTCCGACCAGGTGATCCCCGACGCCTTCGAGGTCTTCTTCCGCAGCTTCAACCGCACGCCTGCGTCGCTCGGCGCGCCAGCGAGGTAGGCCTCCCACTCATCGAGCGTGAGGTCCAGGATCGGTTTCTCCTCGAAGCTCGCCACGTGAGCGAGCGTAGCGCGCACAGGCGACGCAGCCCAGACCTCGACGCAGCCCAGACCTCGACGCAGCCCAGACCTCGGTGCAGCCCAGACCCCGGTGCCGACCGGACCGCCACCCACGACTGGATAGGGTCGAAGCATGCTGATGAACGACGAGACGCTGTCGCGCGCCGCCGACACCCTGCGAACCTGGGCCCTCGACGAGGACCTCAAAGCACGGGTCCTCGCTCACCCTGAAGCCGCCGCCGTGGCCAAGCGGGCCGCCCTGCGATACATCGCCGGCGAGGACGCGGCCTCGGCCTTGCGGCTCCTCGAAGCGAACGCCGATCGTGGGCATCGCTGGAGCATCGAGCTCGTCGGCGAGTCCGTCCGCGACGCACGTGTCGCCGACGAGCAGACCGCGGAGTTCATCGACCTCGCCCGCCGGATCAGCGAATCCGACCAGACCGCGACCATCTCGCTCGACCTCTCCCACATCGGTTCCGTCGTCTCGCCCGAGCTCGGCCTGCGCAACGGCCTGGCGCTCGCACAGGCGGCACGGGACGCCGGCACCTCGCTCATGATCTCCGCCGAGGGTTCCGACCGCACGGACCTGGTGCTGTCGCTCTTCGAGCAGATCGCCGACGCCTTCCCGGAGACCGGCATCACCCTGCAGGCGAGACTGCACCGCACCCCCGCGGACCTCGACCGCGTGCTGCATCGGCCCGGGCCGATCCGTGTCGTCAAGGGCGCCTTCCTCGAATCGACCGAGGTGGCCTACCCCCGCGACTCCGCACCGATGACCGCCGCCTACATCAGCATGGTCACGCGACTCGTGGGGTCGGGTCACCGGGTCAACCTCGCCACCCACGACGCGAACCTCGTCGCCGCACTCGAGGGCGCGCTCGGCGACGACCTCCGTCAGCCGCACGTGGAGTTCGAGATGCTGCACGGACTCGGCACCGAACTGCTCGACGACCTCCGCCGCCGCGGGTTCACGACGCGCGAATACCTCGTCTACGGACCCGAGTGGTGGCTCTACGTCCTCAACCGGATCGCCGAGCACCCCGAGCGGGTCATCGAGGCGATCGCGGACATCGGCCCGATCGCGCTCCTCGCCTGATCAGCCCAGCGGGTCGGACTCCAGGCGGTGGAAGTTGCGGTTCTGGTAGACGAGCGCCGGCGCGTCCGTGCCGGGCGGGATGACCTCCAGCACCTCGGCGATGACGAGCATCGAGCTGCCGGCCGGTACCGTCTGTACGATCCGGCAGCGCAGCGCCGCACGGGCGCTCGGCAGGTAGGGCTCGCCGGTCGCGAGTCGCTCCCAGTGCTGTTCCGGGGTGAAGCGCGGCTCCCCCGTCTTGGCGAACGCCTTCGCGACCTCCAGGTGGTGGTCCGCCAGGAGGTGGACGACGACCGTTCCCGCGCTGAGCAGTCCGCCCGCGGATCCCGTCGCCCGCGTGACCGAGAAGGACAGCATCGGCGGGTCGACGGCCACCGACGCGACCGATGACGCCGTCAGCCCGACGTCTCCCCGATCGGTCGAGGCACTGATCAACGCGACGCCCGCCGGGTGGTCACGGAACGCCGTCTTGAACCCGTCGACGGTCGCGGCGCGGGCGAGGGCATCGGGATCAGCGGACGGCGTGGTGGGAATGGTCATGCTTCAACCGTAGAACCTCAATCGGTCTTGAGGTCAACTCAAGGAGCAGCGATCTCCGGCTACTCGAACATCTCCGCGAGGAGCTCGTGCGGGTCGCCGTCGACCCGGTGCTTCGAGCGACCCTCGGGCCAGAACGTGACCCCGTCGTCGTCCCAGCACGGCACGACGTGGAGATGGAGGTGGGGGACGCTCTGCCCGGCATCGGCACCGGACGCACTCAGCACGACGACCCCGGTCGCGCCAAGCGCCGCCCGCATCGCGCGTCCCACCCGCTGAGCGAGGGCGGTCGTCGCCTGCAGGGCTCGCGGATCGGCGTCGAGCAGGCCGACGCTGTGCGCCCGCGGCACCACCAGGGTGTGGCCGGGCGCGAGCTCCGACTCGGGCAACGGCCGGAAAGCGACCGCCTCGTCCTCGCGTTCCACCCAGGTGACGTCGGCGGGCTCGTCACGCAGGATGCGGCAGAAGGTGCAGGTTTCGGGCATCGTCCCATTCTCGGGGCTCACCGCGGGCGCGTCGATCTCCTCAGGACACGCGGTCGCGCGCACCCCGGATCAGGCGCGGGCCGACGATCCACACCAGCCCGATGACGACGACCACGACCCCACCCGCCCACAAGCCGACCGCGGGCGACACGACGAAGTCGAAGACGAACAGGACGATCCCCGCGAACAGCAGCGACGCCGCCCCGAGACACACCATGAGGATGCTGCTGGACAGCCGCACCAGCTGTGGCTTCGCCAGCTGCCGGAACACCAACCGGTGCATGATCACCGGGGCGAGCGCGAGGAGCGTGACCGTCACTGCCAGGACCACGAGGACGAGGTACAGCACATGGTCGAATCCACTGAGCTCGGTGAACCGCGGCTGGAACGGCAGCGTCAGCAGGAAGCCCGCGAGGATCTGCGTACCCGTCTGCAACACGCGGAACTCCTGCAGCAGCTCCGACCAGTTGCGGTCGGAACGCTCGTTCAGCGTCTCGTCTCGCCCGTCCCCGGGCAGGGCGTCGGCCGGATCACTTGCGGCGGGCATGACCGGACACCGTCAGCGGGCGAGCTTGCGCACCACCGCGACCACCGGCACGGCGACGACGAGGACCGACGCCACCCGCGCGAACAACGATCGCTTCGGGAACTCGGCGCGCTTCCGATCTTCGGCCGTCGGCTCGGCCGCCTCCACGAGGTGGGTGCCGCCGGCACCGCCCTCAGCGAGGTGGGCGAGTCGGCGCAGCGTCTCGATGTTGCGGATGTGCAGCCCGATGTCGAGGAGCCAGACCGGGATCAGCGCACCAGGGCCCGTCACGGCGTGCTCATGCAGGTGGACGATGCACCCGCGCTCGTGCGGCTCGACCTCGACCGCGACGCGGGCCTCACCGAGCGGCCACCCCTTCGGCTGGATGACGAACCGGTGCGGCGCGTCCCACTGGAGCACGGTCGTCTCGTCGTTCAGCACCGCCGGCCAGACACCGAAGGAGTGGTGCAGCTTCCCACCCACGTGCGGCCACCGGTCACCGACGTCGCGCATGCGGGACGCACCGACCACCCACGCCGGGAAGAGCCAGCCGTCGGCGAGGACGGCGAAGACACGGTCGGGCGGGCAGTCGAGGATTCGAGTGGTGTGGGACACGGTGGTGTTCCTTTCGCTGGAGCAGGGACGAGGTCAGGAGGTCGGACGCGGTCGGTCGGGCGCGAGCGACGGCATGCGGTCGCGGCCAAAGACCGAGCGGAGGGCGCTGCGGGCGGCGTGCCAGCCGGCGAGACCGTGGACGCCCGGGCCGGGCGGGGTCGACGAGGAGCAGAGGAAGATCCCCGGCGTCGGCGTCCGCCACGGGTCGTTGGAGAGCACGGGACGCGCGACGAGCTGCGCGAAGCTCGCAGCGCCGGCCGCGATGTCGCCGAGCACGTAGTTCGGGTTGTACCGCGCCATGTCGCGGGCGGTCATCGACGCCGACGTCAGGATCACGTCGCGGAACCCGGGGGCGAAGCGCTCGATCTGCCGGGTGATCGCCTCGGTCTGGTCGAGACCGGACCCGCTCGGCACGTGCGTGTACGCCCAGAGGACCTGGGCGTCACCGGGAGCGCGACCAGGATCGCCGACGTCGGGCTGCGACACGAGGACGTAGGGCGACTCGCTGTGCCGACCGCGGGCGACGTCGCGCTCGGCGGCGGCGATCTCCGGGCGGGTGCCGCCGAGGTGGAGCGTGCCGGCCCGGGCCAGTTCAGGGTTCGTCCACGGGACGGGACCTGAGAGCGCGAAGTCGACCTTGGCCACGCCGTCGCCGTACCGGAACCGGGAGAGACGACGGAGGTAGGCGTCGGGCAGTCGGCTGCCCGCGATCTCGGCGAGCGCCTTCGGCGTCGTGTCGAACAGGACGGCGCGGGCGGACGGTAGCTCGTCGATGGAGCGCACCTCGGTTCCGGTGACGATCTCACCGCCGTGGGCCAGCAGGTCGGCGGCGAGCGCGTCGACGATCGCTTGGCTGCCGCCGACGGGGATGGGCCAACCGCGGGCGTGCGCATACGCGCCGAGCGACAGGGCGGCGGCCGAGGTGGACAGGCTCGGCATCGGCCGGATGGAGTGGGCGGCGACACCGCTGAGCATGGCCGGGGCCGTCTCCTCGCGGAACCGGAGGTTCCAGGCCGGGCTCCCCTGCTCGAGGGCGCGGAGGCCGAAGCGTGCGACCGTGACCGGGTGGCGCGGCACCTGCAGGAGCTTGCCGCCGGTGAACTGCGAGACGCGGTCGGCGTCGGCGGCGAGCGGGCCCATGAGCGAGCGCCAGGCCGCACCGTCACGTCCGAGGGCCTCGGCGGTGCGGTCGATGTCGCGGTAGGCGATCCCGGCCCGTCCACCGTCGAGCGGGTGGGCGTAGGAAATATCCGGCACGACGAGGTCGATGCGGCGCTCGAGGCCGAAGGATCGGAAGAACCCGGACGCGAGCGCCATCGGGTGGACCGCGGAGCAGATGTCGTGGTGGAAGCCGGGCAACGTCAGCTCGGCGGTCCTGGCACCACCACCGATCGTGTCGCCCCGCTCGACCACCTGCACGTGCAGGCCGGCCCGCGCGAGGGTCACCGCGGCCGCGAGCCCGTTGGGGCCCGCGCCGACGACCACCGCGTCGAACTGCTCGCGCCGCGCCATCGTGCTCAGCGCCGCTTCGCCGCGCCGGCCACGAGGGCGACACCCGCTGCGAGGGTGCCGGCGGCGGTCGCGTACACGGCCCGCCGGTGGCGGATGGCCCAGGTCTGCGGGCTCCACGAGTGGGCCTTGTCGCTGAACACGCCACGGGCGCCGTGGTCGCCGGGGGCCGGCGTATAGACGTTGTCCGGCAGGCGCGGGTCGTGCTTGTCCGGCGCAAGCTGCCCGGAGTATCCGGTCCTGGCGAGGAACCAGTCGAGGAATCCGCCGGCGAAGCGGTCACCGAGGATCGTGCCGACGGTGGACTCCCCCACCCAGGTGCGTCGCCGCGGTCGGTCTGCGACGTCGGCGATGGCGGTCGCGCCGACCTCGGGCTGGTAGATCGGCGGCACCGGCTGCGGGTGCTCGGGCAGCTGCGACTTCACCCAGCTGAACTGGATGGTGTTGAGCGCCGGCATGTCCACGGTCGAGAGCTTGACGTTGCTGCCGTCGTGGAGCAGTTCGGCGGTCACCGACTCCGTGAAGCCTCGGGCGCCGAACTTGGACCCGCAGTACGCGGCCTGCAACGGGATGCCGCGGTGGGCGAGGGCGGAACCGACCTGGATCACGTGCCCACGGTCACGCGGGACCATGCGCGAGAGGGCGGCCCGGGTGCCGTTGACGAAGCCGAAGAAGTTGACGGCGACGGCGCGCTCGAAGTCCGCCGGTTCGGTCGTGAGGAAGTCCCCGAAGACGCCGACCATGGCGCAGTTCACCCAGAGTTCGATCGGTCCGAGTTCCGCCTCGACCCGCTCCGCCGCCTGCTCGACAGCCTCCCGGTCGGCGACGTCCGTCGGGACGCCCAGCCCGCGACGCCCGGCCTGCTCGACCTCGGCGACGGTGGCGGCGAGTCCGTCCTCACCGCGGGCCAGGACCGCGACGTCCCAGCCACGGGCGGCGAGCTCACGGACGGTCGCGCGACCGAGCCCTGCGGTTCCGCCGGTGACGACGGCGACCCCGCGGCTCATCGTGCCGGCCGATCGGTTGCTGCGGACCGGTTGGCGGAGGGGCGCGGTGGGGTTGTCGTCGTCAGAGGCATGACGCCACGTTAGGCGAATCCACGCCGCCGGGGCGGCCCCTTGCTTTCCCAGCCAGGACGGATCATCACCCGGCGATCGTGGAGGGATGGCCGTACGATGAGCGGAGACCACCCTCGAGCCCGGAAGGAATGCGGACATGAGCGACACCTTCGCCATCGTGTACAGCGCACTCGACCGGGTCGACGAGGACGACCAGCTGGTGGAGCCGATCCTGCGGCTCATGCCCCTCAGCGGCGTCTCGATCGCGACACTCGGCGACACCCTGAGCTCCGAGACGATCGCCGCGAGCGACGAGCAGATCGCGTTGATCGACGAACTCCAGTTCGACCTCTCGGAGGGCCCCTGCTGGGATGCCGTCGGCAGCGGCCGCCCGGTGCTCGAGGAGGCCGTCAAGCGGAACGGCTACGACTCCTGGCCGTCGTTCACCGAGGCTCTCCGCGACCACGCGGTCGGCTCCATCTTCGCCTTCCCGCTCCGCGTCGGGCCGCTCCAGGTGGGCGCGGTCGAGCTGTACGACGCCCAAGAGCGCACGCTGGACACGCAGGCGGTCGAAGACATGATGTCCCTCACCGGCCCGCTCAGCCGGTACGTGCTCCGACGCACCCTCGAACTCGCGAGCCTTCCCGACACGACGCAGCTCAAACCCCACGCCCGACGCCGGATCCACCAGGCGACCGGGTTCGTGATCGCGCAGCTCGGGCTCTCCCCCGACGACGCCCACCTCCTGATCCAGGCTCAGGCCTTCGCCCAGAACCGCTCGATGTCGGAGGTCGCCGAAGACATCCTCGAACGTCGCACCGGCTACGTGCTGCGCGACGAGACGATCGAAGACGAGCGATGAACGCGCGCGGCGACGACGGGACCGGTTCCGAGCTCCGTCACTCGACCGCCCTGCTCGACGTGTTCGCGACGCTCGCCGACACCCTGGTGGACGACTACGACGTCGTCGACCTGCTGCAGATCCTGGTCGACGCCACCGTCGACCTCCTCGACGTCCAGGCCTCCGGCATCCTCCTGGCGGACCCGCACGGCGACCTCGAACTGATCACGTCGACGAGCGAGTCCGGGAAGCTCGTGGAACTCATCCAGCTGAGTGCGGACGAAGGCCCGTGCATCGACAGCTTCCGTGACGCGAGGCCGGTGTCGATCCCCGAGATCGCCACCGTCGCGACCGAGTGGCCGAGATTCGCCGAGGTCGCGGTGACCGCCGGATTCCACTCGGCTCACGCGTTCCCCCTGCGACTCCGCCGGACGACCATCGGCACGCTCAACCTGTTCCGCACGGCGTCGGAGGCTTTCGACCGGTACGAGTCCCGGGCCGCGCAGGCGATGGCCGACGTGGCGACCATCGGCATCCTGCACGAGCGCACGATTCGCGAGAGCGACGCGACCCGTGGTCAATTGGAGTCCGCGCTGCAATCGAGGGTCGTCATCGAGCAGGCGAAGGGCGTCGTCGCCTACACCGCTGCGATCTCGGTGGAAGCGGCGTTCGAGGTGATCCGCAAGTACGCGCGGAGTCGCCGTCGTCCGCTGGCGGACGTCGCCCGCGACATCGTGGAGCGACGCCTCGAGCTCTGAGGCCCGGTCACCGGCCTCGATCGACCTTCAGCGCGGCTTCCGCGTGAACACAGCGTGCACGACGCCACTCGGCGAGGCGGTCACCTCGACCGTGAACCGCTCCTCGAGGCCTTCGAGCCCGTCCCAGAGCCGCACCCCACGACCGAGCAGGATCGGGACGACCACGACGTGGAGATGATCGACGAGGTCGGCCTCGAGGAACTGGCGGACCGTCGTCGGTCCTCCGCCGAGACGGACGTCCAGTCCGTCGGCGAGCGACGTCGCGAACGACAACGCGTCGACGGCGGACAGGTCGCGGAAGAGGAACGTCGTCTCACCGACCACCAGGTCCGGGCGTTCATGATGGGTCAGCACGACGACCGGCGTGTGGAACGGCGGTTCCTCACCCCACCATCCCCGCCAGCTCTCGTCCTCCCACGGGCCGAGCTGCGGACCGAACTTCCGGCGGCCCATGATCTCGACGCCGATGCGGTCACCGGTGGCCGCTGCGAACGCATCGTCGACCCCGCGTGACCCGGCGCCGACCGACTCGTCCTCATGCCCGCTCATGGACACGAAGGTGCGGGTCGGGAAGAACCACTGCATGAGCCGGTGCTGGGCGTGGCCGAACGGGGTCTCGAAGGACTGCCCCTCGCCCGTGGCGAACCCGTCGAGCGACACGGCGAGATTGTGGACCCTGAGCTTCGTCATGGGCACACGCTAGTCCGGACGCCCGGGCCCCGTCGAGTAGCAGCTCGACGGCGGAAAGGCAAGAGCGCGCCGAACGGCCGAACGGGAACGACACTCGAAGGAGGGCACGGCGGTCTGACGACCGGTCGACGCAGCCGGCCCGCCTGACATCGGGTGCCACGACGCGCCCAGAGAGGAGATGCTCGTGTTCACCGAGCTCGACGAATTCCTGCGCGGCATGGAGTACCCCTGCCGCCCCAGCGACCTGACGCGTGAGGCCCGCCGCGACCTGCTCCCGCCCCACCTGGTCGAGGCGCTCCGCTCACTCCCCGAGCGCAGCTACACCAGCCGCTGGGACGTTCTACACCGCACCTCGATCGCGGAGGCGCTGCCGCTCAGCGTCTGAGCGATCGCGCACCACCGCTGAGCGGCACCGGCATCGCGCCGGTGCCGCTTCGGCGTGTCAGGTCCGGTGACTCGCGCCGGTTCGCAACCCCCTCGGGCATCGTGGCACTTCCGCGGGACCGGGCTTACGGTGGAAACCGGAGAGTGGAGCAGGAGAACCCATGGGCAAGATGATCTACGACGCAGACGTGTCGGTGACGTTCGACGACCGCGTCCTCGCCCACCTGCAACAGGTCATCGGCGCGAAGTTGCGTCGCGGCGAAGCGTTCTACTTCGGGTGGAAGGACGACCCTCGGTCAGGCGACGGCCGGACGACGATCTGGCTCCACCCGGCGATGTCCCTCCGGTTCAAGTACGCGGGCAGCGTCCCGGTCGAACTCAACCGCGCCTGGCTCGATGCGCTCGCGATCAGCGCCGACTCGAACCAGGGGCTCGTCCTCGTGCCGGAGCCGGGCCCGCGCGTCTGAACCTCGCCGACCGGGTCTCCGGCCCTGCTCACCTCGAACGTTCGTCGAACTCCAGGTCGTCGATGTCCGTGAGTTCCGTCGCCCACTCCGGTCGCGCCGGTTGCAGCTCGGCGGTCCGCTGTTCGAGTTCGACGATGGTCTGTTCGTCGAACGGTTCCTCCGAAGCATTCTCGACGGGCGTCGAGAACAGTTGGCTCGCCGGTCCGATGAGGAGGTGGGCGTATCCCAGGCTGCCGCCTTCCGAGATGGTCGGTACCATCACGATGTCGGACTCACCGCTCTGGGAGAGGGCTCGTGCGTATCGCAGCAGCGCTTTACAGGTCTTGTCGGCCATCAGCAGATAGCCGCTGGCGTAGTGCAGCTTTCTCATAGGTCCATTGTGGGAACCTGGGCGGTCGAGACGGCAGACCTTGCATCCGCAACCCGGAGGGTATACCGGGAGGCACCGGTGCCCGTGCGCTATCGTCTGGGCATGACCGACAGCGACCAGACTCCCAACACGCACGACGAGAACCGCCACGACCAGCTGACGACCGCCCCGAACGCGACCGAAGCCGACGCGGCTCCCCGCATCGACGTCACCGACCAGGGCGACGGCGTGACCCGGATCGACATCCGCGACGACGCGGCCGTGCGGCCGGGCGCGGACCCCGNGCGGCGCTTCCACGTCTGACGGGGTCAGCGAGCGTCGGGGTCCTCCAACGGCGCCGTGTCCGGCTGCTCGAGCACGTCCGGCTCGTCCGCCGTGTCCTCATCCGTCGACTCGTCCGGGACCTCGGTGGGCGGCGTGCCGACCACCATGTCCGGGTCGGTACCCAATGCGTCTGCTCCGGTGAAGTCGCTCATGTCGCTCCTGCTTCCTGTGGTGGTGGTTTCGATGTGGTACTGGTGTCGGTCTGCTGCTGGTCAGGCGACGACGACGTGCAATCCGCCCGTGATCTCGATCTCCTCGAGCATCTCGGCGGCCATGCGCTCGTCGATCGGTGGCTCGAACTCCGCGTCGAACGCGAAGACGATCGGCTGCTCGGGCGACACGGTGACCGGCTCGGACGATTGGAAGCGCCCACGGTGGAGCTGCAGTCGGAACGAGCGCTCGCCGAGCATGCGGGTGAGGATCACGCGTTCCAGTTGGGCGAGCGTCTGGTCGTCGACCTGTGATCGGAGCGCACCGAGGCGAAGGAATCCCATCGTCAGCCCCTTTCTCAGGTGTGCCACGCTAGCGCGCAGAGATGGGGGCGCCCGGGCCATTGCGCGGATGGCTCGGGCAGCGGACAATGCGCGTCGGCGAACAGTCATCGCCTTGTGGATAATCGGGCGCGCGCCAAGAATGTCTCGTATCCTGAGAGAGCGCTTCACCGGCCCGGACCCCGTCGGGATGCGCACAGCAGTCGGCCGCTCGCGTCGTCGGCCATCGCAGGGGTCGGAAGTCGAGGGATCCCATGGGACAACTGGTCTACGGCACCGGCGATGCACGCGTTCGGCTCGACGATCGAACGCTCGCCCATGTCAAGACGATCGCGCTCATGAAGCTCAGGCGGAACGAGTCGTTCGCGCTCACGATCCGACAAGACTCCACCAGCGACGGACGCACGACGCTCTGGCTGCACCCGGCGATCGCCCTGCAGTTCTCCTTCGACTCCGACGAGGTCGGCGAAATGGACCGCGCACTGCTCGAAGGCTTCATGCACGAGGCGAACACCGGCGAGGTCGTCGTGCACGCGACGACCGGCGACGACGCGACCGCCCAGGCGAAGTAGCCCGGGCGATCGCGCCGCCTGTTCAGCTGTCGCGGAGCATCGAGATGAGCTCGCTCTTCCGCTTGCCGGAGTAGCCGGTCAGGCCGATCTCCTTTGCGCGCTCACGGAGCTGCGCGACCGTCCAGTCCTCGTAGGACCCGGCCTCGCCGCCCTTCTCCCCGATCGTCGAGCGCCCCTCCTTCGCGGCGGCGTTCGAGATCCGAGCGGCCTTGCCCTTCGACGCGCCGTCGTCACGGAGCTTCTCGTAGAGCTCGGGGTCCTTCAGTGACGGGTTCTGCTTCCCGGGCATGTCGTCCTCCCTCATCGTCCGGTGGTCGGCCGATCGGCCTGCCACCAGCCTCTCGCTGCCCGACGGATCGGTGGAGGGGCTGGTGTCAGGGATGCGGACGCGCTAGTTCAGGAACCAGTCCCTCGGGTGCTGGTCCGCGGTCGGCGGCGTGCGCTCGATCGTCGGGCGGGCCCACTCGGCCGCATTCGCCAGCACTCGACGGATGTCGGGGTGGTGGTAGACCGGGTACTCCTGGTCACCGGGCGAGAAGTAGAACACGCGCCCGCGACCGCGGTGGTACGCGACACCCGAGCGGAACACCTCGCCGCCGGCGAAGGTGGAGAGGAACACCTCCTCGTCGGGACGCGGGATGTCGAACTGCTCGCCGTACATCTCCTGGCGGTCGATGACGATCGGGTGCGGGACGCCCTGCGCAATCGGGTGGTCCGGGAGCACCGTCCAGACGAGCTCTCGCTCGCCGTCGTTCCGCCACTTGAGGGCGCAGCTCGTGCCCATCAGCCGCTGGAAGACCCGCGAGTAGTGCCCGGAGTGCAGCACGACGATGCCCATACCGGCGTGGACGTGGCGCACGACCCGCTCGACGACCTCGTCGGAGACCTGGTCGTGGGCGATGTGCCCCCACCAGAAGAGGACGTCGGTGTTCGCGAGGACCTCCTCGGTGAGACCGTGCTCGGGATCCTGGAGGGTCGCGGTCGAGACGGACACGGCGTCGCCGAGCGACTCCTCGAGGCCCGCCGCGATCACTACGTGGATGCCGTCGGGGTAGTGGCCGAGCACCACGGCGTCACCGCGGGACTCGTGGACGAACTCGTTCCAGACGCGGATGCGGATCGGTGTCGTGGTGCTCATGCGGGGACCTCCAGTTCGTGCCCGGCGGCGGCCGAGGCGTAGGCGGCGTCGATGACGCGGCTGCGGTGCAGGGCATACTCGCCGTGGTGACCGGCGAACCGGAGCTCACCGCCGGCGGTCTCACCCGCGCGGATGGTGTCGAGGAACTCCGCGATGACCGACTGATGGTGGCCGGCCGGGACCTGGACCGCGGGACGTTCGATCGTCGGCGCACCGGCGACGTCGCGGTAGATCGTGACCGTTCCCTCGGTGTTGTAGTTGTCGACGTGGAGGCGGACGCCGCCCTCCGAACCGAGGAGCTCGACCGAGATGTCCTCGTGGGCCTTCGAGTAGGACGCCCACGACGCCTCGAGCTGCAGGCTGCCGCCGTCCTCGAACCGCAGGAGGGCGGACGCGAAGTCCTCGACGTCGAAGGCGTGCGTGGACCGGCTCGAGACCGGACCGCCGCCGGAGGAGCCACCGCGACCGGCGCGGCCGAGCTCGTTGTACGCGACGGCCGAGACGTGCGTCACGCGCGGCTCGCCGAGGAGCGACAGCGCGATGTCGAGCACGTGGGAGCCGAGGTCGATGAGCGGCCCGCCACCGGCCGCGGCCTTGTTCGTGAACCAGGAGTCGATGCCGGGCACACCCTGGCGACGGAGCCAGGAGGCACGCGAGTGGTAGACGCGACCGATCGGCTCCTCGGCGAGGTAGCGCGCGAGGTAGGCGACGTCAGCACGACGGCGGTGGTTGTACGCGACCTCGAGGACGCGGTCGGCGGCGGTCGCGGCCTCCACCATCTCGGCGGCGAGGTCGGCGGTCGTGGCGAGCGGCTTCTCGCAGAAGACGTGCTTGCCGCTCCGGAGCGCGGCCACGGCGATCGGGTGGTGCAGGGCGTTCGGCACGCCGATCGAGACGATGTCGAGGTCGTCGCGGGCGACGAGGTCCTCCCAGTCGGCGTAGGTCTCGGGGACCCCACGGCTCTCGGCCAGCTCGGCGAGGCGCGCCGGTTCCTGGCCGGACAGGGCGACGACGGTGGCACCGGGGAGCGCGGTGAAGGCGTCCAGGTGCGTGGTCCCGGCGAAGCCGAGGCCGATGACGCCGACCCGGAGGTCCGGAGCGTCTGATGATGTCGGGGCGGTACTGGTGCTCATGCTCGGACGGTTCCTTTCGGGGTGCGGAGCCGAGCACTGTCGTGACCGGCGGTGGTCGACCTTCGCCACTAAATATAGCGGCCATATCTAGTAATGCAACCCTGCTACAGTCGCCCCATGGCGGAACCGGGGATCGAGACGGGCAGGGCGAGTGTCGAACTCGTCGCCGCCTACGCCTTCGACCATGGTGCGTTCACGGCGAGTGACGTCATGGATGGGACCGGTCTGACCCGTGCCACCGTGCTGAACGCCTGCGATGCCCTCGCCGACCGCGGCTGGATCCGTGAGCTCGACGACGCCCGGGCCGCCGGTGACTACCGGCGGGGACGACCAGCCAGGCGGTACGAACTCGCCGCGGACACCGCGTTCGTGGTCGGACTCGACGTGGGGCAGCACCGGGTCGCAGCACTCGTCGCGACGCTCCGTGGTGAGGTCGTCGGCCGGGCCGAACGCCCCATCGTGGGCGGCGACGAAGACCCAGACCTCCGCCTCGCGACCGCACGGACCGTCGTCGAGGAGGCGACCGCGCAGGCCGGCGCGACCCCGGGGCAGGTGCTCGTGACCGCTGTCGGCGTCCCGGCACCGGTGGACGCGCACGGCCGCTCCCCGCGCGGCGATCACGACTACTGGGCCCGGATGAACCCCGACTTCGCGAGCCGCCTCGGCCCCTGGGGCGACGTCGTGCTCGAGAACGATGCCAACCTCGCAGCCACGGCCGAGCGCGCCCTCGGGGAGGTGGCACGCGAATCCATCGCCGTCCTCCTGGCCGAGGCGAGCTTCGGCGCGGGACTCATCGTCGACGGCGTGCTGCTGCACGGCGGGGCCGGCGGCGCAGGCGAACTCCGCGTGCTCGGCATGGTCGAGGGTGTCGGTTCGCCGGAGGGCCTCGACGGTGCGGCACGGTCGTGGCTGGAGGAGGATCAACGATCCGGGGCGGTGCCGGCAGCCTCCCCGCTCGCCCGGATGCCGATCGGCACCCTCGACGTCGGCCGCATCATCGACGCCGCAGCCTCGGGCGACGCCTACGCCGGCAGACTCGTCGAACGTCTCGGGGAGCGCCTCGGGCGGGTGTGCGTCCTGCTCGGCAGCCTGCTCGACGTGGACGAGGTCGTCGTCGCCGGAGGCGTGGCCCGCGTCGCCTCCCCCGTCATCGTCGCTGCTCAGACCTGGCTCGACGAGGGGACCTACGCCCCGACGCCGATCGTGCGGGCCTCGCGACTCGGCGCGGACGTCGTCGCCCTCGGTGCGATCACCCGGGCCGTCGCGACGATCCGCTCCCAGCCGTGGCGCTTCGCCGCCGCGATCCCGCGCTGAGACCACACCCGGCGCAGGGCGGCCCGGACACGGCGCAGGGCCCCACCTTCCGCCAAGATCGGTGGGGCCCTGTGAGCGGTGTCACCGCAGTGCGAACGATCGTTCCGGCCGTACTCGTTCAGACCGTTCACAGGGGACGGGCGACGCAGAGCGGCCCGTGTGCTTCAAGATTCGCAGCAGAAACGCGTTCATCCGGCCCCGAACGGTCGTTAAGAAACGTCGTTCTTACCGATTGCTGAAGTTCTGCACGTCGGCGGCTACTGCACCGACCATCCGCCGTCGGACGGCAGGACGACGCCGTTGACGTTGACGCCGTCGTCGCTCAGCAGGAAGGTGATGGACGCCGCGAGCTGCTCCGCGGTCGCGATCGTCGGGATCGCCGCCTGGAACGGTCCGAGCCGCGCCGAACCCGCCTCGGAGACGTTCGGCGGGAAGGGGATGCCCGTCGCGACGCCGCCAGGAGCGACCGCGTTGACCCGGACGCCGTGCGGGCCGTACATGAAGGCGGCGCTCTTGGTCATGCCGACGACCGCGTGCTTCGAGGTCGTGTAGGCGTTCCCCGAGGCGTTGCCGCGAAGCCCGGCCTCGGACGCGATGTTGACGACCGAACCGGATCCGGCCGCGACCATCGACGGCAGGACCGCGCGGGTCAGCTTGAAGGCGCCGGTGACGTTCACACCCATCACCCGTTCCCAGGTCGCGTCCGAGGTCTCGTGGAGCGGGGAGAAGTCGTCGTTGATGCCGGCGACGTTGGCGAGCGCGTCGATCCGCTCCCCTGCTGCGGCGACGATCGCGTCGATGTCGTCCTGCTTCGTGATGTCGCCGGCGACCGTGACGAGGTCGGCGTCCGGCAGGCTCGAGGCGAGGCCGGCGAGCTTGTCCTCGAAGAGGTCGACGGCCACGACCCGGCCGCCTTCGCGCGCGACGCGGGATGCCGTGGCACGGCCGATGCCGGAAGCGGCCCCGGTGACGATCACGGTCTTCCCGACGAACCGGCCGACGGTGATGCGCTCCTGCCACCCCTGGGGCGCGTCGTCGACGGGTGCGACGCCGTCGTTCGCGGCGAGGACAAGGTCGTCGATGAGTGACTGGGGCAGCTTGCCCTGGCTCAGGGCGACGAGCTGCTGGAGCGGGAGGCCCGAGATCGGGGCGAGCTGCGACTCCTCGGTGCCCAGCTGGGTGAGGAGGCCGCGGATGAGCGGTCCACCGGTGGGGTCGGCGAGCCACGCGGCGATCGGAGTGTTGGCGGTGAGGGCGCTCATAGGGTTCCTTTGTTCTCGGGAGGGCGATGAGCAGCGGGATCGCATGGGCCTCGATCCATACCGGACATCATTGTCCGGTACACGTTACGCCGTCCATGGCACGGCCGCCAGCCCTCACGGTCGGCTCCCAGCCGGGTCCACCGAACCGGTCGCGCGGCGTTACGCTACCGGGATGTCGTCCACGCCCCCCAAGCCGAACCGCGGCCCGAGCGCAGGCCCCGAGAACCGCCGAGCGCTCGTCGCCGCGGCGCGTCAGGTGTTCGCCGCGGACGGCTTCAGCGCTCCCCTCAGCGCGGTCGCGAAGCGGGCGGGCGTCGGACAAGGAAGCCTGTACCGGCACTTCCCCGACCGGCTCTCCCTCGCGCTCGCGGTGCTCGACGAGAATGTCGGCGAGCTGGAGGAGCACGCCGGGCTGCCGGATGCGACCCTCGACACCCTGCTCGACGTCGTGATCGACCAGGCCCTCGTCACCTCGCCCTTCGTCGACGCGATCCTCGGCGAGGGCGACGACCCACGCGTCATCGAACTCGGCACCCGCCTCGACCGCCTCGCGCACGCCCTGCATGCGAAGGAACTGGCTGCGCACCGCATCGCCGACCACGTCGAGCCCGACGACATCCTCATGGCGATCTCGATGGTGGGGGCGACCCTCACCCGCATCCCCGATTCCCATCGAGCCGACACCGCGGCGCGCGCGAAGGCGATGTTCCGCCGCTCGTTCGGCCGATGAACCGGAGCGGGATGATCGATGCGGCTGGGTCGGTGGCACAGGAAACACTCGAACCGTGTGCCGACAGCCCATTGAGGCGCGCGAGGGACGACCGTAGGGTCGGAGGGACAGAGAAGGGGTCCGCCATGCAGGCCAGCGCGTTCGCGTCGATCGACGTCGACACCATCCGTCGGTCGCTCGGCGAACCGGATCCCGCCGCGACGGCCAAGATCATGGACGAGCTCGACGAGAACTGCCTCGCCTTCCTCGCCCACTCACCGTTCTGCACCATCGCGACGTCCGACGCCGACGGCCGGTGCGACAACTCCCCGCGCGGGGACTACCCGGGGTTCGTCCGGGCGCTCGACACCCGCACACTCGTGATCCCGGAGCGCCTCGGCAACCGCCTGGCCGACTCCCTGCAGAACATCGTCCAGAACGGCCACATCGGCATGCTGTGCTTCGTCCCCGGCATGAGCGAGACCCTCCGGATCAACGGCACGGCCACCGTCACCGACGACCCGGCGCTGATGGCGATGCTCGAGCAGGACCACGTGACCCCGCAGCTCGCGATCGTCATACGCACCGAGGAGGTCTACCTGCACTGCGGGCGGGCACTCCTCCGCGGCGGGCTGTGGGACGCCGAGATGCAGGAGCTCGCGGCCGAGGTGCCGAGTGCGGGCCGGATCTGGGCGAGCATGTCGGGCCTCAGCACCGAGGTCGGCGACGCCATCGACGAGGCGGTCGCCGTCGGGAACCAGAGCCTGTACTGATGGCTGGAAGCAACGAGCCTGTACTGATGACTGGAAGCATGAGGGATTCCTGATGCGCAACCGCGCGGGCATGACCGGTCCTGATCTCCAGATCGGCGATGCTATCGATATGAGGGATTCCTGATGCGCAACCGCGCGGGCATGACCCCGCTCATCGTCCAGGAGATCGTGCGCGAGACGCCGACGATCGTCAGCGTCGTGCTCGCCGATCCGGAGGGTCGCCGGCTCCCGCCGTGGGACCCCGGAGCGCACATCGACCTGCAGCTCATCACCCGCCACGAACGGCAGTACTCGCTCTGCGGTGATCCGGCGGACGAGTTCCGGTACCGGATCGCCGTTCTGCGGGAGCAGCACTCGCGGGGTGCGTCGCACTACATCCACAACTTCCTCAAGGTCGGTCGGAAGGTGTTCATCCGGCCACCACGGAACCTGTTCCCGCTCTCGGACGCCAAGCGGCACCTGCTCCTCGCTGCAGGCATCGGGATCACGCCGCTGCTCTCGATGGCGCGGCGGTTGGCCGCGGGCGACGCCGACTGGACCCTCGTCTACGCGGTGCGCACGCGGGAGGACATCGCGTTCGCGCCGGAGCTCGAAGCCCTGGGCGACCACGTGCGGATCCACGTCAGCGCGGAGAGCGGCCGACTCGACCTGGCCGGCCTCCTCGCGGGACTCGAGCCGGGCACAGACGTGTCGGCCTGCGGGCCGCGCGGGTTCACCGACACCCTCACGAACCTGGCCGAGACACTGCCCGAGGACTGCCGGTTGCACCTCGAGCGGTTCGAGCCCAAGCCCCGCTCCTACCTGCCGAACACGGCGTTCACTGTCGAGTGCGCGAGGTCGGAGCGGACCGTCGAGGTTCCCGCCGGGCAGACGATGCTGCAGGCGATGCAGGCCGCGCGGGTCGGTGTCGCCGGGTCGTGCATGCGCGGCGTCTGCGGCTCCTGTGCCGTGCAGGTGGTGGACGGGACGCCGGAGCATCGCGACTCCCTGACGACCGACGACGCGTCGATGATCATGTACCCGTGTGTGTCGCGGTCGCTGACGCCGACGCTCGTGATCGACGCGTAGGCGGCGCAGCGCGCCCCCGGCCCCCGAGCACCCCATCCCGGTCCCTGAGCCTGTCGAAGGGCGACGTACCCCCGTGGGCACTTCGACAAGCTCAGTGACCGGAGGAAGACACGACGACCAACAGCGGATCCGGTCCCAAACCGGACAACCCACCCCGGTCCCTGAGCACCCCACCCCGGTCCCTGAGCCTGTCGAAGGGCAGTGCACCCCGTGGGCACTTCGACAAGCTCAGTGACCGGAGGAAGAGGGCTCAGTGACCGGAGGAAGAGCACCGTGACCTGAGGGGCATTCCCTCAGGCTCCGTGCAGTGCCGCTCGCCAGGTGGCGTCGGCGGAGGCCAGCACCGTACCGTCGGCGGCACGCACGACGACCGAGGTGCCCTCCGGGCCGTCCGTCCCCGCGATGCGGAACTCCGTGTCGACGAGCACCGGCGCCTTCGCCCGGAAGCGGACCGACGCGAGTCGCCGATCACCGGCGTTCGCGGTGAGGGCGTCGAGCACCAGGATGCGGGTGAGCGGACCGTGCACGAGGAGGTCGTCGAGCCCCTCGACCTCACGCGCCCACTGCCGGTCGTAGTGGATGCGGTGCGTGTTGCCCGTCACGGCCGAGAAGCGGAACAACTGGCGGGAGTCGAGTGACCGGGTCACGGTCCAGTCGGCTCCGGCGTCGGGATCGACCGCGTCCTCGGCGGCCACCTCGGGCGCCGCCATCCGCGGGGAGGGCACCGCGGGCTGCGCCTCGAGGAACACGTCGTGCCAGGTGCTGCGGACGGCGACCTCGCCGTCGACGAGGTACTCCCGCACGAGGTCGGCGAAGACGAGCCGTCCGGCCCGCCCCTGCTTCTCGACGAGCGAACCGAGCCTCGTGCGCTGCGTCACCACGTCGCCGTAGCGGAGGGGCGACAGGAACTCGGTGTCCTCCCCCGCGTACATGCGGCGCGGCAGGTCGATGACCGGCAGCACGCCGTCCTCCGCCGGTGAGCCGTCCTCCCGGAGCTGCGCGAACGGCGTCTCGAACGGGAAGTGGACGCCCTCCCAGCCGGCGGGGAGCCCCTCTCGGAGGACCGGTTCCGGTGCCGCAGTCGCGAAGGTGCTGCGGTACCAGGCGGCGGGGCGCAGGTCCAGCTGCTCCGTCCGTTCCACCGGCGCTGACTGCTCGGGTTCGGTCGGCGCCACTCAGATCACCCGGTCGGCCCGCAACCGGGCGATGCGATCCGCGTCGTACCCGGCGAGCGCCGTGAGCACGTCGTCCGCGTGTTCGCCCATGTGGTTCGCAGGGCGGTCGGTGGTCGCTGGGGTCGCGCTCAGTTTGATCGGTTGGCCGAAGGAGCGGAGGGTGCCGAAGGAACCGTAGTCGGTCTCGACGACCATGTCGCGTTCGGCGGTCCCGGGGTCGTCGACGACCTCGCCGATGGTCTTCACGGCGGTGAGCGGGACGACGTCGCCGGCCAGTTCCTCGAGCTCGGCGCGGGTGCGGTCCGCGAACCAGGAGACGACGAGCGGCTTGACGCGTCGGGCGTAGACCTCCTCGTCGAAGCGCTTGCGCATGGTGTCGATCTCGGGGTCGGCGATCGCCTCGGGCGTGCCGAACAGCTCGCAGCTCGCCTTCCAGAGCTTGTCGGTGTACGCGCCGAAGAACACCTGTCCGTCGGCACAGGGGAACAGCTCGTAGGGCCGGACCCAGGCGTGTTCATTGCCGGACGGCGAGGCGACCGTCCCGTCGACGGTGTAGTCGACGACGGCGGTCTCGGTCATCGCGATGATGCTGTCGACCTGGGCGACGTCGACGAGCTGCCCGACGCCGGTGCGCTCGGCGTGCCGGAGCGCGGCGAGGGTGCCGATGACGCCGAACATCGTGGCGGAGAGGTCCCCGATCGTGACGCCGACGCGCACGGGCGGCTGGTCCGCGTAGCCGTTCATGGACCAGAGCCCGCCGGCGGCCTGCGCCGTGTTGTCGAACGCCGGACGGCGGCTCCGGGAACCCGTCTGCCCGTAGCCGGAGATCGCGGTGTACACGAGCTTCGGGTTGATGGCGGCGAGCGCCTCGTACGGCAGGCCGAGCTTCGCCATCGTCCCTGGTCGGAAGTTCTCGACGAGGATGTCGGCGCTCGCGACGAGGTCGCGCAGCACCTCCTTGCCGGCGTCGCTCGCGAGGTCGAGCGCGAGGCCGAACTTGCCGCGGTTGTACTGACCGTAGTAGCCGCTGAACTCCTCGTCGCCGTCGCGCAGGTAGGGCGGGAAGCCCCGGGAGACGTCGGGGTCGTTCGGGTTCTCGATCTTGATGACGGTCGCGCCGAGGTCGGCGAGCATCGACGCTGCGTAGGGACCGGCGAGGACGCGGGAGAGGTCGAGGACCACGACGCCCTCGAGCGAGCCCGGCGGGACGGCGAGTCGTTCCGTGGCGGCGAGGACCGCTTCGGTGTCGGCTCCGGTCGACGGCTGCTCGGCCATGCGTGTCCTCCTGATCGCTGTACTCCGTACCGGTCAACGGTATCGGGCGATGGAGGCCTCACCCATGGGTGAACCCCACACCTCCGGCGCCGATCCATGGACCGCCCGTCCGTCACTGACAACGTCGGGTGTGCATCGCGACCGGGATAGGTGAGGCTAGGCTAACTCCATGCGCAGCGCGACCCTCCTCCGATCGAGACGCGCGCTCGCCGTCGGCACGCTGGCCGCCGCGCTCCTCGTCGTCGCCCTCGCGAGTCTGATGCTCGGCAGCAACCTCATCAGCCCCGTGGCCGTCCTCACCGCACTGTTCGACCCCACCCAGGACACCGGCGCCGTCGTGTGGGGGTCGCGGGTGCCGCGCACAGTGCTCGGCGTCCTCGTCGGCGTCTGCCTCGGGATCGCCGGTGCCGTCATGCAGGGGCAGACCCGCAACCCGCTCGCCGACCCCGGCCTGTTCGGCGTCTCCGCCGGCGCGAGTCTCGCGGTCGTCGTCGGGGTCTACGTGCTCGGCACGAGCTCGGTGGTCACGACGCTCTGGCTCGCTCTGCTCGGCGCCACCGTCGCCAGCATCGTCGTGTTCTCCGTCGCCGCACTCGGCCGCGGACTCTCGAGTCCCGTCCCGCTCGCGATCGCCGGCACCGCCGTCTCGGCTCTCCTCGTCGCCCTGACCTCGTACCTCGTGCTGTCCGACGAGACGACCCTCGCCGCCTACCGCATCTGGGTGGTCGGTTCGCTGTCCGGACGATCGCTCACCGGCGTCGACGCGGCCCTGGTCTTCGCCGGGCTCGGCCTCGTGTTCGCGGTGGCCAACATCCGCTCGTTGAACGCCCTGGCGCTCGGGACCGAGCTGGCGAACGGGCTCGGCGAGAACCTCATCCGCGCGCGACTCGTGGGGCTCGCCGCGATCACCCTGCTCACGGCCGCCGCCGTCGCCTTGACCGGCCCGATCGCCTTCGTCGGACTCACCGCGCCGCACATCGCCCGCACGCTCGTGGGCGGGCATCACGGCTGGCTGCTCCCCGCCTCGGGACTCGTCGGCGGGAGCGTGCTGCTCGCATGCGACGTGATCGGTCGCCTCATCGGTGGCACCGCCGAGGTGCCCGTGGGTGTCGTCCTCACCGTCGTGGGTGGGGTCGCCTTCATCGCCATCGTGCGCCGCGGACGGATGGCGGAGCTGTGAGCGCCGTGCGGGAGGGCAGCCGCTTCTTCGGCCGTCTGTGGCGAGGGCGGGTCGTCGGCGTCACGATCGTCTGCCTCGTCGTGGCCCTGGCGTTCGCCCTGCTCGGGATCGTCGCCGGCTCGTCATCCCTGACGATCCCCGACGTCATCACCACCCTGCTCGGCGGCGGGACCGGCGGTCAGGAACTCATCGTGTTCGAGCTCCGCCTCCCCCGGGTCGTCGGCGGTCTCCTCGTCGGTGCGTCCCTCGGACTCGCCGGGGCCCTCACCCAGACGTTCGCCCGCAACCCACTCGCGACCCCGGACATCCTCGGCGTGACCTCGGGTGCCGCGCTCGGGGCCGTGGCCGCGATCGTGCTCGTCGGCGGCAGCTACTCCGTCGGCGCCGGCGCACTCAGTCTCGGCCTGCCCGCCATGGCGGCGATCGGCGCGCTCGTCACCTCGGCCGCCGTCTACGCGTTGTCCTGGCGCGGCGGGGTCGACAGCTTCCGACTCATCCTCATCGGCATCGGTGCCACCGCGACCCTCGGCGGCATCACGAGCTACCTCATCGCCCGGGCGCAGATCACCGAGGCGGCAGCGGCTGCGCAGTGGCTCGTCGGCAGCCTCTCGGGCATCTCCTGGTCGAGCGTGTGGCCGGTGCTCGTCGCGCTGGTGATCCTGACGCCGATCGCGGTCCTGCAGACGAGCAGCCTCGACATCAGCCAGCTCGGTGACGAGCTGTCGACCGGCCTCGGCGTCGCGGTCCAGCGGCATCGGATCGTCGTCATCGCGTGCGCGGTCCTGCTCGTCGCCGCAGCCGTGTCCGCCGCGGGGCCGATCGAGTTCGTCGCCTTCGTCGCACCGCAGATCGCCCGCCGCCTCGCCCGCACCGGTCGCCCGCCGCTGCTCGCCTCCGCGCTGCTCGGCGCCGTCATCGTGACGGGCGGCGACGCACTCGTCCGTGGCGTCCTGCCGGGCGAGATCCCGGTGGGCATCATCACCGCGATCGTCGGCGCGCCCTATCTCATCTGGTTGCTGACGCGCCGCAAGGAACGGGAGACCTCCGCATGACCGACCCCGCCACGACCCCCTCGCTCGTGAAGGAACGCCCGACGCCCGCCCTCGAGGCGAGGGGCGTCTCCCTGGCCTACGACCAGACGGTGGTCTTCGAGGGACTGGACCTCCGCATCGAGACGGGCGAGGTCACGACGCTCATCGGCGCCAACGGTTGCGGCAAGTCGACGCTGCTGAAGGCGTTCGGTCGTCTGCTCACCCCGACCGCCGGCACGGTCGAACTCGACGGTCGCGGTGTGCGCTCGATCCCGACCCGCGAGGTCGCGCGCCGCCTGGCGATCCTGCCGCAGAAGCCACTGACGCCGTCGGCGACGACCGTCCGCGACCTCGTCTCGCGAGGGCGGCACCCACACCAGAGCCTCCTCAAGCCCTGGACGCCCGCCGACACGATCGCCGTCGACGAGGCACTCGCCGCCACCGGTCTCGAGACGCTCGCCGACCGCGACACGGCCTCCCTGTCGGGCGGGCAGCTGCAGCGCGCTTGGATCGCCCTGGTGCTCGCGCAGCGTGCCCCCACGATCCTGCTCGACGAGCCGACGACCTTCCTCGACCTCAGCCACCAGCTCGACGTCCTCCGACTCGTGCGGTCGATCAACCGCGAGCGCGGCGCGACGGTCGTCATGGTCCTGCACGACCTCACCCTCGCCGGCCGGTACTCCGACCGGCTCGTCGTCGTGGGCGGCGGCCGGGTCATCGCCGACGGGACACCCTGGGAGGTCCTCACCCCGGCCGTGCTCCGGGAGGCGTTCGACCTCGACGCCATCGTCATCCCCGACCCGAGCAGCGGCTCGCCGCTCATCGTGCCCGTCGACCCGGACGACGCGATCGCCCTCGACGCGGAGTGATCCGGGCGATCGGGCATTCCGATATCGTTTCGTGACTTAGGTTCGGCTACCCTAAGTACCATGACGATCTCTTCACGCCTCCGCCGCGCCGCACTCGTACTCGTGCCGGCGCTCGCCCTGGTCGGCCTCGCCGGCTGCTCCCCCACCGCCGCATCCGACGCCGACAGCAGCGGCGCCTGGAGCTACACCGACGACACCGGCACCACGGTCAAGCTCGACGAGCAGCCGAAGCGCATCGCGAGCTTCGCCGACTACGCCCTCGGCCTGCACGGCAACGGCATCGACCCCGTCGCGGTCTTCGGTCGCGTCGACGTCGCCACCGACAAGCGCTTCGCGGACTACGACCTCGGCGACACGGCCATCGTCGGCAACAGCTACGGCGAGATCGACCTCGAGGCACTCGCCGAGGCGGCACCCGACCTCATCGTGACCGGGATCTACCCGACCGACCGCGACGGCACGCTCGACCTCAAGGGTCCCTACTACGGCGTCGCCGACGTCGAGCAGCAGGAGCAGCTGGAGAAGATCGCTCCGGTCGTCGCCATCAAGGTCGGCGGCAAGGGTGCCGACGTCATCGCCTCGCTCAACAAGCTGTCCAAGGCGCTCGGAGCCGACGACGACACCATCGCCGCGGCGAAGGAGAAGTACGACGCCGCAGCAGCAGACCTGACCGCCGCAGCGAAGGAGACCGACCTCGAGGTCACGCAGATGTACGCGGACGCGAGCGGGGTCTACGTCGTCAAGCCGCAGGACGAGCCGGAGACCGAGCTGTACAGCGAACTCGGCGTGACGTACACGAACGCGAACCCGGACGGCTACTACTACTGGGACATCTACAGCTGGGAGAACGCTGGCCAGGCGATGACCGGTGACGTCCTACTCGTGAACGTCGAGGGCTTCCAGCAGAGCGACCTCGAGGCTCAGGCGACCTTCGCCTCGCACCCGGCACTCGTCGCCGGTCAGATCCACTCCTGGAACACCGCCGCCCTCGACTACACGTCGCAGGCGAAGCAGATGGAGACGCTCGCCGGGATCCTCCGCGAGTCGAAGGCGCTGTAGCGAGCACCCCCGGCCCCGCCCTTCGACAGGCTCAGGAACCGCCTGTCGAAGGGCCACGTCACCCGTGTGCACTTCGACAAGCTCAGTGACCGGAGATGGCTCAGTGACCGGAGATGGCACAGCGACCCGAGATGGGCACAGCGACCGGTCCGGGGTGGGGCGCGCCGCTCGTGCGCACCCCACCCCGTGTGCTCCCGACGCACCGGATCGGCTCCGGAGTGTGCCGACCGCACATGGGCTGAGCCTCCAGACGGCCGGTAGCCTCGTCAGGCGTCCCGGCCGTCCGGGTGCGCCCAACACGAAGGAGTGCCATGGCCATCCAGAGCGCGCGCGAGAACAACCCACGCGGAGCAGACACCACCACCGCAGGCCAGAGCGACATCGATCGCGACGGCCTCGACTCCCGGGTGCAGCGCCGCCGCGCCATCCTCGCCAGCTCGGTCGGCACCGTCATCGAGTGGTACGACTTCACCCTCTATGGGCTGGCCTCCGCGCTCGTGTTCGCGCCGCTGTTCTTCCCCGGCGCCGGTGACCTCGCCGGCCTGCTCGGCGCGTTCGCCGGCTTCGCGGTCGGCTTCGGCGCGCGCCCGATCGGCGGCCTGATCTTCGCCCACTACGGCGACAAGCTCGGGCGCAAACCGACGTTGCTCATCACGCTCCTCTTCATGGGTGTCGCGACCACCTTCATCGGCCTCCTCCCCACCGCCGACGCCATCGGCATCTGGGCTCCGATCCTGCTCATCGTGCTGCGGATCTTCCAGGGCATGGGCTCGGGTGCCGAATTCGCCGGCGCGATCACGATGGCGAGCGAGTCCGCCGACGTGAAGCACCGTGCGTTCGCCGCGTCGTTCCCCGGCGCCTCCGTGTACGTGGGCATGGCGCTCGCGACCACCGTCTTCGCCGTGGTGAGCACCCTGCCGATCGAGCAGTTCCAGAGCTGGGGTTGGCGGATCCCGTTCCTCGCGAGCGTCGTCATCGTCGCGTTCGCGCTGTACTTCCGGCTGCGGGTCAAGGAGACGAAGGCGTTCGAGAGCGCGGAGGAGCGCGGCGCGGTCACCTCGGCACCACTGGTCGGCGCCATCCGCTCGCACTGGCGGGTGATCCTCTGCGGCATGGGGCTCTTCGCGTTCGCACTGCCGTGGGTGTACGTCGTGCAGGTGTTCTCGCTGTCATACGTGACGGGCACGCTGAGCGTGAACCCGACGGAGGCACTCATCGGCCTCATCGTCGCCGAGGTCCTGACGATCCCCACGGCCCTGCTGTTCGGTCGTCTCGCCGACCGCATCGGCCGGAAGCCCGTCCTCATGGGCGCCGCGATCTTCGGGGTGCTCTACGCGTTCCCGATGTTCCTGCTCTACAACACCGAGCAGTCGGTCGTCGTCTCGCTCGGCCTCATCCTCGGGTTGGCCGTCATCCAGGGCGCCACGATCGGCACCTCGGGAGCACTGCTCGCCGAGATCTTCCCGACCTCGATGCGCTGGAGCGGCATCGCGCTCTCGCGTGAGATCCCGGCCGCCCTCGTCGGCGGGACGGTCCCTCTCGTCGCGACCGCGCTCGTCGCCGCGAGCGGTGGCGCACCGTGGTTGGTGGCGGCGTACCTGCTGGTGCTCAGCGCGATCGGCGTCGTCGGAATCGCGTTCCTCCCGGAGACCCTGCCGCGCAAGCAGCGCGGCTGACCCCCGGTCCCTGCCCTTCGACAGGCTCAGGATCCGCCCGAAGGGCGATGTGACCCGTGGGCACTTCGACAAGCTCAGTGACCGGAAACGGCCTACCCGGAAGGCCCCGGTCCCTGAGCCTGTCGAAGGGCGACGTCACCCGTGGGCACTTCGACAAGCTCAGTGACCGGCGGCGGTGAGCTCAGTGACCGGCGGCGGTGAGCTCAGCGACCGGGCGCGGCCCGGCCGAGCGGCCCGGGCCGCTTACTCCTCGTCCCAGGTCATGCGACGGCCCATCACGGGCACGGAGGCCAGGAGCTCTCGGGTGTAGGCGTCCTCGGGAGCAGCGAGGACGGTGGCCGTGGGGCCCGCCTCGACGACCCGGCCGGCCTGCATGACGCTCACCGTGTCGCACATGTAGTTCACGACGGCGAGGTTGTGGGAGATGAACAGCACCGTGAGTTCGAGCTCACGCTGCAGCTCGCGCAGCAGGTTGAGGACGACGCCCTGCACCGACACGTCGAGCGCCGAGGTGATCTCGTCGGCGATGAGGACCTCCGGTTCGGCCGCGAGCGCCCGGGCGATCGTGATGCGCTGCCGCTGACCACCCGAGAACGCCGACGGCAGGTCGTTCGCGCGGTCCGGGTCGATGTGCACGCGCTCGAGCAGCTCGCCCACCCGGGACCGCTGCTCCGAGCGACTCCAGGAGCGCCCGGTCGCCCGGGACCCCTCGGCGATCGACAGCCCGATCGGCATGCGCGGGTCGAGCGCGGAGTACGGGTCCTGGAAGACGAGTTGCACGCGTCGACGCGCACGACGGGCAGCGGACGAGCGCCCGACGATGTCGGCGCCGTTCAGTCGGATGCCGCCGGCGCTCGGGATGACGAGGCCGACGGCGGCCGCGGCGACCGTCGACTTGCCTGAGCCGGACTCCCCCACGAGCCCGTGGGACGTGCCCGGGCGGACCGTGAGGTCGAAGCCGTCGACCGCGGTGTGCGCGGACGCGCCGTGGCCGTAACGGACCGTGAGGCCGGAGAACTCGAGACCGGTCATGCGCGCTGTCCTTCGGTGGTGATGGGCCCTTCGACAAGCTCAGGGACCGGCCCTTCGACAGGCTCAGGGACCAAGAACGACTCACCGATGACCGGGAGCGGCATGGTGCGGTCGGAGGTCATGTCGGGCACGCAGGCGATGAGCCCACGCGTGTACGGGTGCCGCGCCTCGTGGAGGCGATCGGCGTCGAGCGATTCGACGATGCGGCCGTCCTTCATGACGAGGATGCGGTCGCAGAACCCGCTGACGAGGGCGATGTCGTGCGAGATGAGCAGGATCGCAGCACCCGTCTGCTCCTGCGCCTCGTGGAGGACCCGGAGGACCTGGCGCTGCACCGTCACGTCGAGCGCCGTCGTGGGCTCGTCGGCGATGAGCAGCTTCGGGCGGCCCATGAGCCCCATACCGATCATGGCCCGTTGCCGCATGCCGCCGGACAGCTCATGTGGGAACTGCTTCAGGCGCTTCGCCGGGAGCGGGATCCGCACCGACTCGAGCGCGGCCTCGGCGCGTTTCGTCGACTCGGCCGCCGACAGCCCCTCGTGGACCTCGACGGTCTCGCGGAGCTGCTTGCCGATCGTGAGCGACGGGTTGAGCGAGGTGAGCGGGTCCTGGAAGACCATCGCGAGCTCGAGGCCGAGGCGGCTGCGCTCGGCCTTCGTCAGCGGTGCGGTCATGTCGATCCCGCGGAAGCTCAGCTCCGAGGCCTGCACCGAGGAGTCCGGCCCGAGGAGGGCGGCGATCGCCATCGCGCTCACCGATTTGCCCGATCCGGACTCGCCGACGACACCGACGACCTCGCCGGGCATGATCGTGAGGCTGATGCCGTGGACGCGCTCGACGAGTCGGCCGTCGCGGTCGGGGAAGGCGACGCGGAGGTCGCGGACCTCGACGACGGGTGCGTCCTCGGTGGGGACGGCCGCCGTGGCGGCCTCGGTCGCCGCACGTGAGCCACGACGCCGCGCCGGTGCCGGCAGGCCGAGCAACCGCTTCGACGACTCGTTCCAGAGCTCGCCGAGCTGCGTGAAGATGACGCCGCACACGACGAGCGCGATGCCGGGACCGATCGCCGCCATCGGATTGCCGTAGATGCGGGCGATCCCGAGGCCGAGGAGGCGACCCCAGTCGTACTCGGGCGCCTGCACGCCGAGACCGAGGAAGGACAGGCCGGCGAAAGCGAGCAGCGTGCCGGAGGCGGAGACCGCCGCGTTCACGAGCATGGGCGGCAGCATGTTCGGCATGACGTGCCGGACGAGCACCTCCGCCTGCCCGACACCGGCGATCCGCGCGGCCTTCACATAGTCGCGACCGACGAGCGACGACGCGAGCGTGTAGGTGAGGCGGGCGAAGGTCGGCACGCCGGCGAACCCGACGGCGAGCATCGCGCCGGTGGCGCTCGCGCCCCAGATCACCGAGAAGAACAGCGCCATGAGGAGCCAGGGGAACGACAACAGGATGTCGATGAGCGCGGTGACGAGTCGACGCAGCGGGCGAGGCAGGACCGTCGCGACGGCCCCGAGCAGGACGCCGCCGACGACGGAGATCGCGGTGGCGCCGAGGGTCAGCAGGACGGACACCCGCGTGGCGACCATGACCCGGGCGAAGACGTCGCGTCCGAGCTCGTCGGTGCCGAAGGGGTGGGCGAGGCTCGCACCGGCGAGGCGGTCGGCCACGGACGTCGTGTCGGCGGCGGACCCCCAGACGGTCGGGCCGACGACCGCGACCACGATGATGAGGAGCGCTCCGATCGCGCCGGTCAGGCCGCGCGGGGTGCGGAGACGATCGAGCACCGGGGACCGGCGTGAGGGGGTGGGACTGGAGGTGGTCGGACGGGTGCTCATGAGCTCAGCCCTCCGTGATCGAGGAGCGCGGATCGATCGTCGCGAGCGCGATGTCGATGAGGAGGTTGAGGCCGAGGACGAGGATCGCGTACACGAGGACGATGCCCTGGATCATCGGGTAGTCCTTCGAGGTGATCGACGAGACGATGCTCGTCCCCAGGCCCGGGATGGCGAAGACCGTCTCGATGAGCACGGTACCGGCGACCATGCCCGTGAGGATGATGCCGCCGATCGTGAGTGTGGACGTCACCATGTTCGGCAGCGCGTGCCGGAGGTAGACGAGGTGCGTCGGCAGGCGCTTGCTCCGTGCCGTGGTCATGTACGGCATCTCGAGGACGGCCAGCATCTCCACGTGCACGATGCGGGCCAGGTACGCCATCGGACCGACCGCGAGGGCCACCACCGGCAGGATCGCCTGGTCGAAACCTCCCCAGCCGGCGGCCGGGAGCACCTTGAGCCCGATGCTGAACACGGCGATGAGACCGACGGCGAGCAGGAGGCTCGGGATGGCGATCAGCACGCCGAGTAGACCCGAGACGCCGAGGTCCGCGAGGCGGCGGCGGCCGGTACGCGAGGACACCGCGGTCGCGACACCGATGGGGAAGGCGCCGATCGCCGCGAGGAGGAAGGACGCGACCGCGAGGGTGAGCGTCACCGGGAACCGCTGCGCGATCGTGTCGGCGACCGGCCGCTGCGACCCGATCGCCGTGCCGAAGTCGCCGCGGAACAGCCCGCTGACGTAGTTGACGAACTGCTCCGGCACCGGCACGTTCAGGCCGAGGTCGGCGCGCGTCCGCTCGACGAGTTCCGGGGTCGCGCTGTTCCCGAGCGCAGCCCGCACCGGGTCTCCCGGCACGAGCTGCACGATCAGGAACGTCGCGACGATGACGATGGCGAGGGAGACGAGCACCCTGCCCAGTCGTCGGAGGATGAACGAGGTCCGCGGGGAGAGTCCGCCGAGGACGCCGCGACCCCCTCGACGCGCGACCGCCGGGCCGCCGGGGCCCGTGGCCGGGTCGGTGGCCTGCTCGGTGGTCACGGTCGAGGGGATCGTCATGATCAGCCGACCATCCGGATGCTCGTCGGGCGGATGAAGTTCGGGCGCTCGACCTCGGCGCCGTTCAGGTACAGGAAGTCCTGCGCGTCGGCGATCGGGAACACGTCCGTCCGCTCGATGAGCTTCGCCTCGGCCTGCTGCCAGAGGTCGCAGGTCTCCTCCGGGCTGGCCGTCTTGGCCTGCTCGGCGAGCGCGTCGTACTCCGGGTTGTCGACGAACATGAAGTTGTTGCCGCCCTTGTCCGGGGTCTCGCCACCGAAGAAGGTGTTCACGATGACCGGTCCGCCCGGAGCGATCTGCACGAAGCCGGTGTCCCAGTCGAAGGTCGAGAACAGCTGCTCTGACCAGGCGTTCGCGTCGTTGCCCGAGAGCTCCGTCGTGACGCCCAGCTCGTCCCAGGTCTGCTGCACGAGCTCGGCCGCGGCCGCGTGGCTCGGGGTGGCCGCATCGTAGATGAACTTGATCGTCAGCGGCTCGCCGTCCTTCGACCGCTTGCCGTCGGAGCCGAGCGTCCAGCCCGCCTCGTCGAGCAGCTCGCCGGACTTCTCGACGTCCGTCTCGGGGAGCGTCCACTGCGGGCCGTCGGCGACGCAAAGGTACGGGCTCTTCACGACGAGCGACTTGGACTCCTCGGCGGTGCCGTCGGTGACGACCTCGCCGACCTGCTCGCGGTCGATCGCGGTGACGAGGGCCTCACGGACGAGCGGGTCGGAGGTGGGGCGCTCCGGGCGCTCGTTGAAGAGCATCTCGCCGATCGGGTTGCGCACGCCCTCGCTGCCGAGACCGGCGGCCTCGACGCGGTCCTGGTCGGCGCCGCCGATGCTCGCGGCGTTCACGTCACCGGAGAGCAGCAGGTTCGCGGCGGTCCCGGGGTCGGTGACGACGCGGACCTCGAAGGTGTCCGGCAGGCCCTTGGTGTCGCTCGTGACGTCCTCCGGGCCCCAGGTGTAGTCGTCGCGCTTGGTGAAGGTGTAGCTGGAGCCCGGGGTCGCCTTGTCGAGGGCGAAGAGGCCGGTGCCGTTCATCGTCTCGACGAGGGAGTCGGGGTCGTCGAGCCCGGCCTGGCAGACCATCTCGACGGTGCCCGTGTTGGCGAGGATGAACGGGTCGGGCGTCGTGCTCGTGACGGTGAGCTGATTGCCGTCGGCGGTCGCGGTCATCCGCTCGGAGACCTGCGCGCCGTAGTAGAAGGTCGCGTTGGCCGGGTCGGCGTTGTAGGTGATGTTCGCCGCGGCGGTCTCCGCGGTGAACGGGGTGCCGTCGGCGCAGGTGATGCCGTCCTTGAGCGTGTAGGTGATGGAGGTGGAGCTCGCATCCTCCTCCCAGCTCTCCGCCAGCCAGGGCAGGAGCTCGCCGTCGGCGTTGACGTACACGAGCGACTCGTAGTGGAAGCTGATGATCTCGCGGGCCTCGAGGCTGATGCCCGTCATGGGGACGAGGCTGCCCGGGTCGCCGCTCATCGCGGTGACGAAGGTGCCGCCGGAGACGTACTCGCCGGAGGAATCGGAGGATTGCGAGGAGGTGCACGCGGTGAGGGCCACCGCGGTGAGGGCCGCGGTGGCGAGTGCCGCCGCGGCTTTCCGCTTGCTGTTCATGCTGGATCCTTCGTACTCGGGTGGCCGTGGTGCGCGGGTGGCCGGATCAGATGGGGTGAGGTGCCGTGCTGGTGCTGGTGGAGAGCTGTGCTGGTGCTGTGGTGCGTCAGATGCGCTGTCGAGTCGCCGTGCCGATGCGGGCGAGAGGACCCGCCGCCTTCACGGAGACCTTCAGGGTGGGGCGGGTCGCGTACGAGACGGGGGTCTCGAGCACGTCGACGATCTCGACCGAGCGCGGGTCTGCGCCGGCCTGGATCGCCTTCTCGATCGCGGAGCGTCCTGCCTCCTCGATGGCGGCTGCGCGGTCGGCGAAGTCGCAGAGCTGATCGGAGCGCCCACCGGCGAGCGCGATGGCCGCGCCCACGGCGTTGGCGACGTTGCCGCGCGCCGGGCGCAGGACCTCGCTCGCGCCGAGGACGGCGTCCGGGACGAGGAATCCTCCGCCGCCGACGACGACGAGCGGGAGGCCGGTGCGGCCGAGCGACATGCGCTCGACGGCGGACTCGGTGCGTTCGTGGGCGACGCCGAGCGCATGCTCGAGTGCTTGGCGGGTCACGCGGTCGAGGGGCGGCAGCTCGCGGTCGGCGATGCCGAACTGGAGCGAGGCCGCGTCGGTGAGGGTCGGGGTGGTGCCGCCGAACAGCAGCGCCTCCTCGGTGAGCCGGTAGCCGACCGAGTCGTGCCGCGGGACACCGGTCGCGGTGTCGACGATCGTGCCGCCGCCGAGGCCGACGCTCAGGATGTCGGGCATGCGGAAGTTCGTCCGCACGCCACCGACCTCGCGGGGCAGGGTCGACTCGCGGGGGAACCGGTCGACGAGCACGCCGAGGTCGCTCGTCGTGCCGCCGACGTCGATGATGATCGCGTTGTCAGCACCGGAGAGGAAGGCGGCGCCGCGGATGGAGTTCGCCGGCCCGGAACCGATCGTGAGCACGGGGTAACGCGCCGCGTACTCGACGGCCATGAGCGTGCCGTCGTTCTGGGCGAAGTACGTGGTCGCGTCGAGTCGCTCCTCGGCGACGACGGTCGTGAGCGCGTTCGTGACGTCGCGGGCGACGGCGTAGAGGGACGCGTTCAGGACCGTCGCGTTCTCGCGCTCCAACAACCCGAGCGCGCCGATCTCGTGACTGAGCGACACCGGGATGTCGACCCCGACGTGGTCCTGGACGAGCGCCTCGACCTCGAGCTCCTGCTCGGGGAACGACGGGCTGAAGATGCCGCAGACGGCGACCGCGTCGAAGGTGCCGGCCAGGGCGTCGAGCTCCCGGCGGATGAGGTCGCGGTCGAGCGGGGCGATCGGGTAGCCGTCGACGAGGTGGCCGCCGCCGGCGAGGATGCTCCCCGCGAGGACGACGTCGCGCAGTTCCCGCGGCCAGCCGGCGAGCGGCGGGAGCGAGGTGGCAGCGGGCGAGCCCAGCCGGATGACGACGACGCGTCCGAGGTCGCGACGGTTGACGATCGCGTTGGTCGCGTGGGTGGTGCCGAGCATGACGCGGGTGACGAGGCCCCGGTCGTCGCCGAGCTGGTCGAGCACCTCGGCGAGCGCCGCCCGGATGCCGCCCGTGACGTCGCGGGTGGTGGGCTGCTTCGTCCATGAGACGACCTCGCCCGTGCCCGAGAGCGCGACGGCGTCGGTGTTGGTCCCGCCGACGTCAATGCCGATCGCGAGTTCGCCCGAGGTGTCGGTGACGGTGCTGGTCGTGGTGCCGGCGCTCATCGGGTCGCTCCAATGGTCTCGTCGGCGCTCACGCCGAAGGGCTCGTAGTCGAGGTCGTAGCCGAACGCGCGCGGCCCGGCGAGTTCGAGGCCGCGCTCCGTCCGCCAGAGCGGATCGCACGCCCAGGCGAGGACGCTCACCCGCTGTCCGAAGCGCAGCATCTCGGTGGAGATCGCGTCGCCCGTCTCGGAGTCGACGATCGTGACGAGGTCGGGGACGCTGACGATCACCGCTCCGTCCTCCATGACGACGAGGTTCTCGTTCTGGATCTCCACGCGGGTGAGGCGACCGCGGTGCTCGCCGATCCCCTCGACCGTGACGGAACCGCGGGTGAACCCGCCCTCGGTGCGGCGCTCGATGTCGACGACCTTGCCGCCGGTGATGAGGGACGCGCCGAGTTCGTCCGTGAGCGCGCCGACGGGGTCGGTGGCGGTGAGGAGCCGGCGCCCGACCTGCACGGCGCGGCTGACGCTGCCCTCGATGACGGCTCCGCGGACGGTGTCGCGGTCCATGACGTAGTTGGCGCCGATCGAGATCGCACCGCTCGCCACGGTGAGGGCGCGGGCGTGGCGCTCGAGCCAGGCGAGGCTGACGGGACGCAGGATCGAGACGTTGCCGATCACGTCGCTCAGGACCGCGTACCCGGGCGGGAGGTTCGCGACGTTCATCGCGGTCATCGGCGCTTCCGGGAAGGCGCGTCCCATGCCGTCGGCGTCGAGGATGCTGAGGCCGAGGCTCGCGGCCCAGCCGACGGGGCCGACGCCGTTGCTGCCGCCGATCTCCGTCGCCATGATCGTGGTGATGCGCTTGCCCGTGAGGCGCTCGATCTCCTCGACGATGATCTCGGCCTGGCCGCTCGCGCCGAGCATCTCGAAGCCCACCGACGGGGCGCCGATGCCGGACATGGCGACCACCACGTCGTCCGCGTCGAGGTCGGCGACCTGTTTGACAGGGACCGGACCGAATTGCTCCAGGGCGATCTCGACGCCGAGCTGCGGGGTCTGCACCGCGCCGCCGCCGCCGGTACCGAAGATGGCGCATCCTGCGGCGAGCGCCGGCACGTCGGCCAGGGTGATGCTGGTGATCGGCGTGGCCGACGCTGCGGAGCGTGCAGCGGGGTGGTTCGTTGACATGTACCGAGCGTAGGCAGGGTCGGGAAGCACGACAATGTTCCCGTAGCCCACACAATCGGGGCAGAATGTGCTCATGGCCCAAGTCACCGTTGCGGACGTCATCCTCCAAGCCGAGCATCTCGGCGCCCGCTGCGTCGCCGGCGTCCCCGCAGGCGTCCCGGTCACCGGCGTCGAGATCCTCGCGCTCGACGAGCTGAACGACGCGACCGAGCACTCCATCGCCATCGTGACGACCCCCGACGGCGCCGTCCCGAGGCCGTACCAGGTCGACATCGCCATCCGCCGAGCCATCGCCGCGGGCTGTGCCGGCCTCGTGTTCGTCGGTGCGTTCCCCGTCGCCGAGACCTCGCGGGCCCTCGCGGACCGCGGTGGCCTGCCGGTCATCATGAGCGAGGGCATCGCCTCAGACCTCGCCGTGCTCATGGACCGCACGATCCGCGGTGGAGCGGAAGAGGCGATGTCGCGCGCCGAGTTCGCGATCCAACGGGTGATCAGCGCGTCCGCGGCTGAAGCAGAGCAGGCGTCTGGTGTCGGCGTGCGGGAGGCGATCCTCGAGGTCGCAAGCACGACGCTCGGGGTGCCGGTCACGCTCGTCGAGGATGCGAGCGCGAGCTGGCTCGAACCGGACGCGGTGTGCATCGGTGAGATCCCGATCGGCCGGGTCCACGCCGAGCGCGACGACCCGGCCGCGGCGATCGCCCTCCCGGTCATCGCCTCCGTCCTCTCGCGCGCCCTGCAACGGGAGCTGCACGGACGCTTCGGTTCGGTGCGCTCGCGGGCGGAGCTCATCATCGAGCTGATCTTCGCCGAGTCGTCCCGTATCGACGGCTTCGCGATGGACGCGGTCCGCGCTGGCCTGCCGCTGCAGCTGTCGCACGCGGTGGCGTGGCTGACCCCGAAGCACGCGAGCGACCCGGACCGCCGCGCACCCACGGTCCTCGCGCCCTCCGTCGAGCTCTTCGCGCTGCAACTCGTCGACCAGCGCGAGGAGCAGTGGCACCTCGCGATGCGGCGCGACGAGATCGTCGTCATCTCCTCGGAGGAGCTCGGCGCACCCGACCACCAGCGGCGCCTGCGCGACGTGATGGAGCGGATCGTCGCGCACGCCTCGACGATCGCGGGGCCGGAATGGACGTTCACCGTCGGGCTCGGGACGCCGCAGAGCGGGGCGGCGGGGCTCCGGCAGTCGGCGACCGAGGCGCGGGTCGCGGCGGAGGCCGCCATTGCGGGTGGTCGCTTCGGCACCATGGAGGCGACGGACGTCACCGGGCTGCGGCGGGTGCTCCTCGACTTCTACGCCTCACCACTCAGTCGGACGCTCCTCGACGACATCCTCTCGCCACTCGACGCCCTCGGGCCGGAGCGGGCCACGATCTCGGTGCGGACGCTCCTCTCCTACCTCAGCCATCGGAACTCACTGGCGCGTGCCGGGGCCGAGCTGAACCTGCATCCGAACGCGGTGAACTACCGGATCCGGCGCATCGAGCAGTCGCTCGAACTCGACCTCGCCGACCCGGACGTCCGCTTCGCCGCGGAGCTCGCCTGCCGGGTGCGGCTCATCGGCATGCCGTGAGGCCCGCTCCGCCCCGGTCCCTGAGCCTGTCGAAGGGCCACGCGGTGCCTTCCCGTCGGCTACACACCCTCCGTGCCGCATTTCGACAAGCTCAATGACCGGACGAAGGTACCCCGGTCCCTGAGCCTGTCGAAGGGCAGCCCCTCGACGACCTCACCGACCGGACGCGAGCGTCTCCGCGTGCCTCGCCGTCCGCACGACGCCCGCGACGAGCGTCGGCCACAGCTGAGCCGGGATGAGGTGCCCCATGTCGGGGAGGACGTGGAGCTCGGCCGCCGGCATCGCCTGGGCGATGTCCACGGCGGAGGCCCAGTGCAGGACGTCGTCCTCGCGACCGTGCAGCACGAGGGTCGGCACCGTCACCTCGCGCAGCCGGTCGAGCCGTTCCGGTGCACGGAGCAACGCGGCCCACTGGCGGCTGAACCCTTCCGGCGCGTACCCGCGGTCGTAGGCCTCGCCGGTCGCCCACACCTCCCACTCGGTGTCCGGCTGGTAGCGGGCGCCGGGGACGGGCGCGGCGAGGACGGCCATCGCGGCGACCGACTCCTCCCGGCTGTACCGCTCGGGCTCGACCTGCAGTTCGGCGCGGTCTCCGTGCAGGATGTAGCGCGGGTCCTGGCCGGGGATCGTCGACAGTAGGCCGAGACTCAGCACCCGCTCGGGGTGTTCGAGCGCGACCATCTGCGCCATCATCCCGCCCATGGAGTGACCGACGAGGTGCGCTGCCTCGACCCCGAGGTGGTCGAGCACCCGCACGACGTCGTCGCCCATGTCACCGAGCGAGTAGCCGCCGTCGAGGTCGTGCTCGCCACCGAAGCGCTGCGAGTACCCGACGTCGCGGTTGTCGAACCGCACGACGCGGAAGCCCTCGTCCGCGAGCATGGCCCGGAGCGGGTCACGCCAGGTGAGCAGCTGCGCACCGCCGCCCGCGATGAGCACGATCACCGGGTCGGCGGGGTCGCCCTCCACCTCGTAGTAGATCGAGACGTCGTCGGTGTCGGTGTACGGCATGCGGTGCTCACTCTCCTCGAACGTGTTCCCTGGCGGGCGTTCCGAGGCTAGCCCGCGGCCTGGGCCGTGCACCATGTGCCCTGGACCCAGCGTTCCCGCCCGAGCTGTGCCGAGCGCCCAAGCCACTGAGGTGAGGCAGGTCGTCGCTCGGCAGCTCGCCGGGCGACGAGATGCCTCACCTCAGCGCACGGGTAGGCTCACGCCATGAGCGCCGAACCCCTCTCCGGAGACGACACCCTGCAGCTGCCCGAGTTCGAGACCCCGCCCGCCGAGCCCATGCTGCTCGCTCAGCAGTGGCTCGCCGCAGCGATCGAGCGGGACGTCAGCGAACCCCGATCGATGACCCTCGCGACCGCCACCTCGGTCGGTGTCGTCAGCGCGCGCACCATCGACGTGAAGACCCTCGACGATCGCGGCCTGATCTTCGGCTCCTCGACCGAGAGCCGCAAGGGCGGGCAGCTCGCCGAGAACCCGAGCGCCGCCCTCCAGGTGTATTGGCGCGAGACGATGCAGCAGCTCCGCTTCGAGGGCCGCGTCGAGCAGCTGAGCGACGAGGAGTCCGACGCACTGTTCGCCGACCGCTCGCCCAAGTCACGAGCGGCGACGGCGGTCGCCCACCAGTCGACGCCATTCCGCGCCGGCCCGGAGGAGACCCTCGACGCCCTCATCGCGCAGGCGAACGCGTTGCTCGAGCGCGAGGGGGACAACGTCCCGCGGCCGGCCACGTGGGTCGGGTTCCGGCTCGTCCCCGACATGGTCGAGTTCTGGCACGCCAGTCGCGACCGGATGCACCGGCGCCTCCGCTACCTCGCGGCCGACGGTGGCTGGATCGTGGACCGCCTGCAGCCGTAGCGGAGGGGCGACCGCCGGCCGCCTCCCCACCCCGGTCATTGAGCCCGTCGAAATGCAACACGGACCAACCCGCCCTTCGAAACTTCGACATGCTCAGTGCAGCCCACCCGGGGACCGAGCGCCGCGCTACCTCGGCGCGCGGACGACCACGACGCCACCGACGGGCGGCTCGACGACCGCGGTGCCGTTGTCGGCGTCGACCGCGATGACGTAGGCACCGACGGCCACGCGCTGCACACCGGCGGTCGCGGGGTGCACGATGACGTCGAGCCCGGGCTCCACCCGGGAGACCTGCTGGTCGGCCGGGTCGGAGTCGGTCGTGAGCACGTGCGCCGGGTGCGTCCGCTCGGCGGCGGCCGCCTCCCGGCGGGTCAGCTCACTCGACGGTGCGGCCACGTGTGCGGCCGTCCCCGCGGTCACGCCGGCACCGAGGGCAGCCGTCTCCGCGCCGTCGACCGCGTTCCGCGGCTCGCCGCTCGACGGGGCGGTCGCGACCGAACCCGTGTCACCGGCCTCGACGTGATGCGCCGGGTGGCTGCGCTCGAGCGCGGCACCCTCGACGTCGACGTTCGGCAGGATGCGGTCGAGCCACTTCGGGATCCACCAGGCGCTCTTCCCGAGCAGGTGCATGACCGCCGGGATGAGGAGCATGCGGACGACGAACGCGTCGACGAGCACGCCGAACGCAAGACCGAAGCCGATGGACCGGATCATCGCCGAGTGGGAGAAGATGAACCCGCCGAAGACGGAGATCATGATGATCGCCGCTGCCACGACGACCGTCCGGCCGGCGTGCAGCCCGCGCTGGACCGCCAGGCGCGCCGGGGCACCGTGGGCGAACGCCTCACGCATGCCGGACACGAGGAACAGCTGGTAGTCCATCGCGAGCCCGAAGAGGATGCCGATGAGGATCGTCGGCAGGAAGCTCAGGATGGGCCCCGGGTCGTGCACGCCGAACACCGGTCCGAGCCAGCCCCACTGGAAGATCGCCGTGATGCCCCCGAAGGTCGCCGCGAGGGACAGCATGAAGCCGAGCGTCGCGGTGAGCGGCACGAGGATCGAGCGGAACACGAGGATCATGATGATCAGCGACAAGCCGACCACGAGCGCCAGGTAGAGCGGAAGGGCGTCGGAGAGCTGCTTCGAGACGTCGATGTTGCCGCTCGCGCTGCCGGCCACGCCGAGCTCGACGTCACCCGACAGTGGCGAGAGGTCGCGCAGGTCGCGGACGAGCTGTTCCGTGGAGACGGCGTTCGGCCCCTCCTTCGGGATCACCTGGAAGGCGAGGACGGAGTTGTCGTCCGATGCGCCCACCGGCGCGACGGCCTTCACGTCGTCCTGGTCGGCGATCTCCTGGCCGATCCGCACCTGCTCCTCGAGGACCTCCTCGTCGGTGGCGGCGTCGGGCAGCGTCGCGACGACGAGCAGCGGACCGTTGACGCCGGCACCGAACTTGTCCTCGATGAGCGTGTAGGACTGGTACTGCGTCGAGTCGACGGCCTCCGAGCTGCCGTCCGGCAGGCCGAGACGCATGTCGAGCGCGGGGATCGCGACGACGCCGAGCACGACGAGTCCGGCGACGAGCGTGCCGACGGCGCGCAGGGTACCCATGGGCTTGGTCGGGACGGCGTCCGGGCGCGGCGTGCCGATGGTGCCGCGTGCCTTCCGGCTGAGGATACGGAGACCGAGCAGCGACAGCAGGGCGGGCGTCAAGGTGACCGCGAGCAGGATGGCGACGGCGACGCAGATCGCGCCGACGGTGCCCATCAGGCCGAGGAACGGGATCCCGGTGACGTTGAGCGCCAGCAGCGCGACGAGGACGGTCGATCCGGCGAAGACGACCGCGTTGCCCGAGGTGCCGTTCGCCAGGCCAATGGACTCGTGCAGCTCCACGCCCGCGAGCAGCTGCTTGCGGTGCCGGTTCAGGATGAACAGCGAGTAGTCGATGCCGACCGCGAGCCCGAGCATGACGCCGAGCACCGGCGTGATCGAGAGCATGTCGACGACGCCCGAGAGCGACAGCGACGCGGTGACGCCCACGCCAACGCCGACGATCGCGGAGACGAGCGGGAGCGATGCGGCGATGACCGTGCCGAGCATGACGAGCAACGTGATCGCCGCGATGATGAGGCCGATCGCCTCACCCACGCCGAACAGCTGCGGCAGGCTCTGCGCGAGCTCGTTCGAGAACTCGACCTCGACGCCCGACGGGACGTCCTCCTTCACCTGGTCGATGACCGACTGCTTCGTCTCCGGCGTGACCTCCTGCTGGCGCTTGTCGAAGACGACGTTCGCGACCGCAGTGGTGTCGTCGGTCGAGACGGTGCGGATACCCGAGGAGAGGTCGAGGAGCTGCGAGGAGAGCTCGAGCTTCGTGCTCTGCTCGTCGAGCTTCGCGAGGTTCTCGGTGATGGTGGCCTGCTGGGCGTCGAGCGCCGTCTGCTGCTGCGTGATCGCGGTCTGCTGCGCGTCGAACTGGGCCTGTGCGGCGGCCGGGAGTGTGCCGCCCGCGGCCTGCTGCGCCTGGGCGAGCGCGGCACTCAGCTGGGTCTGCGCGTCGGTCAGCTGCTGCTGTCCGGCGTCGAGCTGCGTCTGGCCGTCGGTCAGCTGGGTGCGGCCGTCGTCGATCTGCGTCTTGCCGTCGGAGATCTGCTTCGCCTGGTCGGCGATCGTCTCCTGCGTCTCGAAGGGGTTGACCGTGGAGTCGACGCCCTTGAGGTCGGCCGTCTCATCGAGCAGCTCACCGATCGCGGTCTTCTGGCTGTCGGTGAAGGCGTCACCGTCCTTCGTGTGGAACACCATCGCCCCGGTGCCACCGGAGGCGCTCGGGAACGATTCCTCGAGCTGGTCGGTGACCTTCGCGGTCGGGGTGCCCGGGATGGTGACGGCGCTCGAGAGGGTGCCGCCGAAGGCGAGGAACGCGCCGACCGAGATGCCGAGGATCACGATCCAGGAGATGAGGACGGCCCACGCGCGACGCGCGGAGAAGCGTCCGAGGCGATACAGCAGTTCAGCCAAGGGAGTCTCGATTCTTCGGGAGGTGGTGCTGGTGACGTGTGCGGGGACGGAGCGGGAAGCGGATCAGTGCGTGGACGCGTAGCCGGTGCGGACGCTCGCGATGAGCCGTTCCAACAGGTCGGTCCAGAGGGCACGGGCTTCATCGTCCGTGGTGGCGCCGGTACTCGTGATCCAGTGATGGGCGAGCACTTCGACGCCGTGCATGAGGGAGGACACCAGGAAGCCGGCTTCGAGTTCGTCGACGTCGGTGTTGCGCTCGGCCAGCTCGTGGGCGAGCTCCTGGGTGGTGCGGGAGAAGGTGGCCTGGAACAGCTGCTGCGGGCGCGAGTCGTCAGGCGCGAAGCCGCCGAGCGCGTTCCAGAGGAAGGCGATGACGCGGGGGATGTCGGTCGTACGGAGGGCCGCGGCG
This sequence comes from Plantibacter sp. CFBP 8798, assembly GCF_014841195.1. NCBI lineage: Bacteria > Bacillati > Actinomycetota > Actinomycetes > Micrococcales > Microbacteriaceae > Plantibacter > Plantibacter sp. CFBP 8798. The sequence continues at coordinate 778,640 of NZ_JACYTS010000001.1, read as the reverse complement.
ACGTCCTCGAACATCGAGACGCGCGACCCCGGGCCTGCCGGTCGTGCGTTGACGGCGGACCGGAAGCTCTCGATCACGACGGCCAGCTCCTCGGTGCAGGAGGTGGTGACGAGGTCGTCGATCGAGGAGAAGTGGTTGAACACCGTGCGGCGCGAGACGTCGGCGCGTTCGGCGATGACGTCGACGTTGAAGCCGGCGATGCCCTGCTCCGCGATCATGACGCGGGCGGCGTCGAGGATCGCGCGATGGTGGCGCGCGCGGAGGGCGGCGCGTCGATCCTCGGCGGGGGCGGTGGTGGACACGTGGGTACACTACGTGCACCGATGCACTCAGTGCAACTTGTTGACGCGGTGTTCACCGATCTGCCAGGAAGGTGCACTGACTCGCCCGAAGCTGCACGAATATCCGCGACTTTCGTGCAGGAACGGGCGACTCAGCGACGCCGGGACGGGTGCCGGGGTGGACGGACGGTCGGGTCGGGTGGACTGGGCGTCGGGTGGAGGGGTCACGGCTCCGGCAAGCTGAGAGCATGACGACAGACGAGAAGCTCGACGCACCACGAACGGGCTCGGTCCCCACGACGAACGCGGCCGCGTCCGACGCCCCGCGCACGCGGACCGCATGGGCGGCCGTCGCCGTCATGATGGCGACGAGCTTCGTGCTCGTGCTCGCCGAGTTCCTGCCGCCGAGCCTGCTCCCGTCGATGGCCGCGTCGCTCGGGATCACCGAGGGCCAGGCCGGTCAGGCCGTCACGGCGACCGCCTTCATCGGGTTCCTCACCGCACCGACGATCGGCATCCTCGTCCCGCGACTCGACCGCCGTCTTCTGCTGGTGCTGCTCGCGGCCGCCGCCGCGGTGTCGAGCGCGCTCGTCGCGATCTCCGCCGACTTCGTGATGCTGCTCATCGCCCGACTCCTGCTCGGCGCGGCCCTCGGCGCGTTCTGGGCGATGTCGATCGCGATCGCCGCCCGACTGTCCGCGCCGCACCACCTCGGCCGGGCGATCATGCTCGTGAACACCGGCACCACCGTCGCGACGGTCGCCGGCGTCCCGGTCGGCACCTACCTCGGTTCGGTCATGGACTGGCGCCTCATCTTCGCCGGTGTCGCGGTCATCACCGCGGTGGTGGCCGTCGCACTGCGGCTCGCCCTCCCACCCGTCGCGCCGGCTCCGTCGAGCGGCGGTCTGCGGTCGCTCGTCGACACGCTCCGCGTCCCGGGAATCCGCGTCGGCCTCACGGGGCACATCCTGACCGTCCTCGGCCACTTCATCGCCTTCACCTACATCCGGCTCGCGATCGAGCGGGTGCCCGACCTCGACGCGGCCGGTGTCGCAGTGCTGCTCGCGGCGTTCGGTCTCGGCGGCGTGGTCGGCAACTTCGTCATCGGACTCCTCGTCGACCGCCACCTGGCGGCCCTGCGCTACGTCGTCCCGGCGTTCATCGGCATCTCGATCGCGCTCGTGACCCTCTTCCCGGGGCAGCCCTGGATCGTGACCATCGCGATCACCACCTGGGGCATGGGTTTCGGCGCCTGGCTGACGACTCTGAGCACCTGGATGGGTCGCCTCGTCCCCGACCGCATGGAGTCCGGTGGCGGACTCGTCGTCGCGGGGTTCCAGCTCGCGATCACCGTCGGTGCCGGAGCGGGTGGACTGCTCGTCGACGCGGTCGGCATCGTCCCGGCGCTCACGGTCGCGGCGATCTCCGCGATCGTCGGTGGTGTCGTCTTCGGGTCGGCACGCACCGCACGGTGATACCGAAGGCTGCCCGGCCGAGCGCCTACGCGGCGAGCGCCGCCTCAGCGCGCCAGCGAGCCGGAGTCAGGCCCGTGTACCGCTGGAAGGCGCGCGCGAAGCCGTCTTCCGACACGTAGCCGAGCGCGCCGGCGAGCTCGGCCACGGACGCGCCGCCCGTGAGGATGAGCCCCTTCGCCGTCTCCATGCGAACGGTCGTGAGGTAGGCGCGCGGGGTATGCCCGACGACCTCGCGGAACCGCTCCGCGAACGCCGACCGCGACATCATGGCGATGCGGGCGAGCGTCTCGAAGGTCCACGGTCGCCCCGGTTCGGCGTGCAGGGCGTCGAGGACCGCGCCGATGTGCGGGTCGCCGATGCGCTGCAGCCAGCGGTCCGGCGCACAGCCGACCTCGTTCCACGTGCGGAGCGCGGCCGACACGATGGTGGTCGCGATGCGGCTGCAGATGACGGCGTCGCCCGGCCGCGGACGACCAGTCGCCTGCGGGCAGCCCATGCCCTCGATGAGCGCCACCATCGAGGGCTCCTGACCGGCGAAGTCGGCGACGTACAGGTGCTCGGGCAGCGTCTCCGCCACTTGTTGGCGCTGACCCGGCGGGGTGAAGGCCACGTCGAGGAGCTCGGCGTCCTCGAGCGCGACCACCGTCGTGGCGTGGGCGCGGGGGAAGAAGACGAGGTCGCCGGCGTCGAGGTCGCGGGTGCCGTCGGCGGCGGTGAGGCGGACACGTCCGCTGGAGAGGTAGACGAAGCCGGACGCCGTGTGCGGTCGCCGCAGCGGTGTGCCCGCGGCGAGGCGGTCGCGGTCGGTGCCGTGGATCGTCCACTCGAGGCTCGCGAGTGCGCGATCGAAGGTGTCGATCGTCGACGCTGGAGGGGTCGCGGTGAGGGTCACACCGATGCGAACGCGAAGGCGCCGCCGGATGTTCCGCGACCCTGCCCGCTGAGTCGCCCGCATCTGTCCGATCTCGGCGCGGATCCGAGCAGAATCGGGCGACTCAGTCGCGGCTAGCGCCCGTCCACCACGGACATGAACCCCGCGAAGGCGAAGGCGGCGGGGATGAAGTAGAGCAGCGTGCGGGTGACGAGCCAACTGACCGCACCGATAGCCACCCAGATCGCATGGAAGCGCGCGCGCACCGTGAGGCGACGGCCCTCCTCGCCGATGACCGTCTCCTTCCGGGTCCAGACCTGCTCAGCCTCCATGGCGTCCCGCGCCGCCTCGAGGACGCTCTCGGCGTCCTGTCCCGCCACTCGTTCGTCGCGGTACCGCTCGGCCCTCGTGATGAGACGCGGCACCAGGTCGGTGAGGATCGCATCGATGGCGACCCAGGGAGCGGCGTAGGCGAAGTCGGCGGCCGGCCTGCTGAAGAAGACGACCCGATCGTCGACCATCTCCACGTTGTAGTACGCCGCGGTGCTGACGAGCGACGACATCACGTCGGGGGTCAGCACGTATCGCGCGTCCGCTCCGTACCCGGACGGCGCGTAGACGCGGAACCACCGGTCGAAGTCGCCCTCGAGGGAGATCTGCAGACCCCGGTCGAGGCCCGGCGGCAGGTCGCTGCGGACGGTGTCGTTCGTCGTCGCGTCGAGCAGGAGGTGCGGGAGCGGTGCAGGCAGCCGCACCACGAGGTAATGCCAGTCCCTCGACCGCTTCACGTCGTCGACCAGGTTGCCGAACTCGATGTTCCCGCGGACGAATCGCGGGTACGACTGCACCTGCGGTCCCGGCACGGTGATGAAGGCGTTGTTGTACTTCCCCGTCGTGGTGATGAGCGAGGAGAACATCGCCCGACCCTTCGGTTGCTCCTCGAAGCCGTTGACCACCGCCGTCAGATGGGTCCGCCATCCGGCGAGACGCGCCTTCGGCGACGGCGGGCGTCGCGACCAGCGGTACAGGAACCAGGCACCGACGAGCAGCCCGACGAGGACGAGCGCGGCGACGACCAGGCCGATGACGTCATCAGGCTCGACGCGACGGTCGTGGTATTCGTCGACGCTGACCCCGACCGAGACGAGCGCGATCGCCAGGTACCAGAGGACGAGGCTGAAGTAGAGATGGAAGAGCACTCTCCGCCCGGTGGGCACCCGTTTGGGCCGGCCGGAGCGACGCTCGTCCGCCATCGCCGCGGCGACCTCGTGTTCGGGCGCCGTCAGCCACCGCAGTTCCACTGATCCAGATCCCCTCGACGCCCTCAGCCTCCCAGCGTAGGGCAGGGCGACTACCGGCTCGCAGCGTTGACGACGGCGCGGACCGACGCCTCCAGCACGGAGCGATGGCGCCCGGCTGCCCACACCGTCTCCGCCCCGCGGCGGATCTCCAGGAGGGTCAGGGCCTCGGCGCCACTCCCGGCACTGAGCGAGGTCTGATGCAGGGAGACGATCTCGACGTGGACGCCGTGGTCGGCGAGGAGACGGGTCGCCGCCTCGACCGGACCGACGTCGGCGAAGGTGGCCTCATGGCGGTCCCCGTCGATCCGCAGACCGATCGTCGTCCGCGAGGTCTCGCCGGTCGTCGCCACATCGACCTCGAGCAGCTCGACCCGAGACGGCGTCGCCGACAGGTAGCTGCGCTCGAACGCCGCGAGCAGCGCCTCGGCGTCCAGTTCGCGACCCGTCTCGTCCGCCTGCTGCTGGACGCGACACGAGAAGTCCACCTGGAGACGACGGGGCATCTCGATGCCGTAGTCGCGTTCGAGCAGGTAGGCGATGCCGCCCTTGCCGGACTGCGAGTTCACGCGGATGACCGCCTCGTAGCTCCGGCCGAGGTCCGCGGGGTCGACCGGCAGGTAGGGCACACGCCACGGGAGGTCCTCCGGGCGGCTGCCGGTCGCCTCGGCCCGCGCTCGGTGTTCGGCGAAGCCCTTCTTGATCGCATCCTGGTGCGTCCCCGAGAACGCGGTGTGGACGAGCTCGCCGACGTACGGGTGGCGCGGGTGGATCTCGATGCGGTTGCTGTGCTCCACGACCCGACGGATGTGGTCGATGTCGGAGAAGTCGATCATCGGATCGACGCCCTGCGCGTGCAGGTTGAGCGCCAGGGTCGCGAGGTCGACGTTGCCGGTCCGCTCGCCGTTGCCGAAGATGCACCCTTCGACGCGTTGGGCGCCAGCGAGGACCGCGAGCTCAGCGCACGCGATCCCGGTGCCGCGGTCGTTGTGCGGGTGGACCGACAGGATGACGGCGTCACGACGGTCGAGGTTCCGGTGCATGTACTCGATCTGGTCCGCGTAGACGTTCGGGCTCGCCGCTTCGACGGTCGCGGGCAGGTTGAGGATCACCGGGCGGTCCGGAGAGGCATCCCACAGGGTCGTCATGGCGTCGCAGAGTTCGAGGGCGTAGTCCGGCTCCGTCAGGTTGAAGACCTCCGGGGAGAACTCGAACCGCACCCCGTCGAGGTCGCCGGCGAACTCGAGGACGTCGGAGCCGCCGGTGAGGATGAGCGCGCGGAGTGAGTCGCGGTCGTGTCCGAGGACGACCTCCCGCCAGAGCGGCGCCGTCGCGGTGTACAGGTGGATGACGACCGGGTTCCGGATCCCACGGATCGACTCGACCGTGCGCTCGATCAGGTCGCGGCGGGCGGGCGTGAAGACGACGATCGTGACGTCCTCGGGAGCGATGTCGGTCTCGGCGATCAAGCGGACGAAGTCGTAGTCGGTCTGCGAGGCGGAGGGGTACCCGACCTCGATCTCCTTGTACCCCATGGTGACCATCAGCTCGAAGAACGCCCGTTTCCGCTCGGGGTCCATGGGCTCGGCGAGCGCCTGGTTGCCGTCGCGAAGGTCCACCGGCACCCAGAGCGGCGCCTCGGTCAGGCGCCGTGACGGCCAGGTGCGGTCGAGGAGCGGGACGTCCACCCGCGAGTACAGGTCCTGGTACCGGTGGGACGGCATCTGCGAGTGGCGCTGGCGATTCCAGCTCGGCGCGGAGGACGGAACGGGGCCGGCGGGTGTGGAGAGTCGGGAGTCTGCGGGGGTCACGCGGCAACGCTAACACAACTTGTCAGACAAGCTGAGGACTATGATCGACACATGGACACCGTGCACCGTGAATCACTCTCCGACCAGGTCGCACGCTTGCTCCTGCAGCGCATCCAGGCCGGCGAGTGGGAGGTCGGCCAGAAGTTGCCCGGCGAGACGACCCTGGCACCGCAGCTCGGCGTCGGCCGCTCGACGATGCGCGAGGCGATCCGCCAGCTGGCCGGCCAGGGCGTGCTGTCGACCCGGCAGGGATCGGGGAACTTCCTCCGGTCGCGCACGCCGGTCCAGGATTGGGACGCGCTCGTCCTGCGGACCGCGATCGGCTCGGTCATCGAGGCCCGCATCGCCATCGAGTGTGAAGCGGCAGCCCTCGCCGCACAACGCCACACGGCGTCCGATCTGGCCGCCATCCGGGCAGCGCTGGCCCATCGGAACACCGATCGCGCGACCATCGAGGGGCGGGTCGACGCCGACACGGCGCTCCACCGGAGCATCGTCGCCGCGAGCGGGAACGAGATCCTCACCGAACTGTTCGACACCTTCGCCGAGCGCAGCCGCGAGGCGATGATCCAGATGCTCCGCCTCAGCGGCGAGCCGGGGACGGACCACGACCAGCTCGTCCACGAGCACATCGTGCAGGCGGTCGCCGATCGCGATGCCACCGCAGCGTTCGACCGCAGCCGCACCCACCTCGTCGCCCTCCGCGACGGGTTGACCAGTTCGGACTGATCGCAGCGCGCGCGCGACTATACGCCTGTCGGCGCGCGCATGACAGGCCCCCACGGGAGTCGGCCGGCAGGCGCAGGCTGAGCGCGAGTACCGCTCCGCCGGGGCGGGCACCGAGCACTGCACCAACGCGCCGATCAGGCGTCGAACCAGTCCTCGCGGGGACAGGCGGGAACACGCAGCATGTCGAAGACTCCGACCCGGAACAAACCACCGAAACGCATCCGCAAGGACCGTTACGAGGCCGAGCTGGAACGACTGCAGATCGAGCTCGTCACGATGCAGCGCTGGGTGATCGAGACCGGCGCGCGGGTCGTCGTGGTCTTCGAGGGCCGAGACGCCGCAGGCAAGGGCGGCGCAATCAAGCGCATCGTCCAATACCTGAACCCACGGTCCGCCCGGGTCGCGGCCCTGCCCACACCCGGTGAGCAGGAACGTGGTCAGTGGTACTTCCAGCGCTACATCCAGCACCTGCCCACGGCGGGCGAAATCGTGCTGTTCGACCGCTCCTGGTACAACCGTGCCGGCGTCGAACGGGTGATGGACTACTGCACCCCTGAGCAGTATCGGCGATTCCTCCGCCAGACCCCCGTGTTCGAGCGGATGCTCGTCGAGGACGGCATCATCCTCGTCAAGTACTGGTTCTCGGTCTCCGACGACGTCCAGGAGCAGCGGTTCCGCTCGCGACTGGACGACCCCATGCGCCGCTGGAAGCTGTCCGACACGGACCTCCAGTCGATCACCCGCTGGGAGGACTACTCGCGGGCCAAGGACGAGATGTTCGAGGCCACCGACCACGCGGACGCGCCCTGGTGGACGATCGAGAGCGACGACAAGCGGGCGTCGCGTTTGAACGCGATCTCGCACCTGCTCTCCCAGATCCCCTACGAGCAGCGCGCCCCCGAGCCGATCGACATCCCCGAGCGGCCGGGCGCCGACGGGTACGACCGACCCGCGCGCGAACGGTACCGGTACGTGCCGGATCACGCCCACACCCTCGGGGGCTGAATCGGCGCGCTGACGGGACGACCCGGATCAGTCGGCGCTCTGGCCACCCTGTCGTGCGCGGTGGGCGCGGACCCGACCCCGACTGGCACAGGCCGGCGACGGGCACCAGTGACGCCGACCCGAGGTGTCGAGGAACACCCAGCGGCAGTCGACCTCGGCACACTCACGCAACAGCTCCCGGTCCGGCCCCTGCAGCATGACCAGCGCTTGGACGGCGATCGCGGCGAGCGCCGCGGCGAGCGTGACGCCGGCCTGAGCGGGACCGCTCCACAGCGCTCCGGCCGAACCCGACGCGTGTCCACGCACCTGCGCGAGATCGTCCGGGGCCGGTTCGCGCCCGGCGACCGACGCCATCGCCAGCTCGCGGAGCGACTCCCGCAGCCTCACGAGGCGATCGAGGTCGTCGGCGCTCAGCTCGCCATCCACACCGAACCCGACCAGGCCGAGCCACCGATGCCCCGCCTCGGGCGTCCCGATCCGCTCCACCGGCCGCGTTCCGAAGCTCTGTCCCTGCGTGGCGAGCAGGTTCAGCCAGGTGGCTCCGCCGTCGAAGCGGAAGTCGGTCTCGGTCGTCATGGTTCGAGTGTAACGTGTCAACCGTTACAACAGGGAAGAACGAGGGAGCGACGATGCAGGGAGCGACGATGCACGAGGTGTTCGATGTGGCGGCCGGCCGCGAACGACTGGCGGAGCTGCAGGACGAGACGACGACCGCCGCCTGGCGCGCGACGGTCGATGCGGCGGCGCCGGGCTTCGACGAATGGATCGTCGGCGCCGTGTTCGGTGGGACCTATCAACGCGACGGCCTGACGCCGCGCGACCGACAACTGCTCATCATCGGTGCGCTGACGGCGCTCGGCGGCGTCGACCCACAACTCAGCGGTCACCTCACGACGTCGCTCCGGATCGGGATGACCCGGACCGAGCTCGCCGAGGCGCTCGTCCACCTCGTGCCGTATGTCGGGCTGCCCCGGGTGATGGCGGCCCTGCGGCTCCTCCCCGAGGCGGCGACCGAGCCACCGGCGACCGACCGCGACGACGACGCCCGGTGACCCGGGTGCGGCTCGAGACCCGGGTGATCCGCACGGTGCTCGGCGACATCGACCCGGCCACGGCGGGCGTCGTCGACTCACACGACCACCTCTTCCTGCGGACACCGGTCCTGGCCGGTGAGGACCTCGTCGAGGAGCCTGACGCCACGACCGCAGTCGAGCAGTTCGCGGCGGCGGACGGCGGGACCGTCGTCCAGTGGACGCCTCGGGGTCTCGGACGCGGCCTCCCGGCGCTCCGGCGGATCAGTGCGTCGACGGGGGTCCACGTCGTGGCGGCGACCGGACGTCATCTGGGACGCGTCTACCCCACCGGCGCTGCGGAACCCGCGCGCTCGGCCGACGAGCTCGCAGCGGCGTTCATCGACGACGTCGTCCGGCACCGGTGCGGACTGATCAAGATCGGTGTCGGCCCCGACCGCCTCGCCGAGGACGAGCGGGACGCGTTGCGGGCCGCCGCAGTGGCGCATCACGCCACCGGAGTGCCGATCGCGGTGCACCTCGAGCAGGGACCGGCGGCCGAGCTCGTCCTGGCGGCGCTGGACGCCGACGAGGTGGACCCGAGGTCCATCGTCCTCGGGCATCTCGGCCGGAACCCTCACGTCGAGCAGATCCTCCAGGCCGCCCGCTCCGGCGCGTGGGTATGCATCGACGCACCGTCGCCGGGCCACCCGATGGACCCCGCTCGACTGGCGCGGGTCCTCGAGAACCTCATCGACGACGGGCACCTGCCCGCGCTGCTCCTCGGCGCCGACACGACCACGTCCGCCTCCCGCGTTCGGCCGGAGGAGTACGGTCCGGCGGCGCTCCTGACGACCGTCGCACCGCAGTTGGCGCAGGCCCTCGGCGCGGAAGCGGTGTCGACGATCACCCGCGACAACCCCGCCCGCGCGTGGGCGTTCGTGCCCAGTGATTCGACGCCGGAACAGAAAATCAGCCCGCGCCTTTCGGCAACGGGCTGATCATGATGACTCCAGCGTAACGGACGGAGACGTGCCGAGGAGCCTGGCGGCATTCGGCCTGTGGACAACACCACCCCGTAGGGAGGTCGTGAGGATCCACGCGGAAGGCGTATGGAAACCGTGAGGACCGCCGTCGGAGGTCGCTGACGGGTGTTGGCTCTGAGCTGTCCCGAACGGGACGCAGCACCACGCACCCGCACCACGCACCCACTGGAGTCCTCTTGCTCGACCTCGTCTACGTGCTCGGCGTCATCGCCGTGTTCGCTCTGGTCGGCCTCGTCGCCCGGGGAGTGGAGAGACTGTGATCGTCTTCGAACTCCTCGCCGCCGTCCTGGCCGTCGCCGCCGTCGTGTACCTCGTGTACGCGCTCGTGAAACCCGAGAGGTTCTGATGCAGACCCTCTTCGCGATCCTCCAGGTCTCGACCCTCGTCCTGGTCCTCGTGCTGCTCTACCGTCCGCTCGGTGAGTACCTCGCCCGGGTGTACACCTCGAGCAAGGACTTCGCCGTCGAGCGCGGCTTCTATCGCGTGATCGGTGTCGACGCCCGCTCCGAGCAGACCTGGCAGGCCTACCTCCGCGGGGTGCTCGCCTTCTCGCTCGTCGGCGTTCTCCTCGTCTACGCCCTCCAGCGTGCGCAGGCCGTCCTGCCCTTCGCACTCGGCCTCCCCGCCGTCCCCGAGGGCCTGTCGTTCAACACGGCCGTGTCCTTCGTCACGAACACCAACTGGCAGTCGTACTCGCCCGAGGTCACGATGGGCTACACCGTGCAGCTCACGGGCCTCGCGGTGCAGAACTTCGTCTCCGCCGCCGTCGGCATCGCCGTCGCGATCGCCCTCGTCCGCGGCTTCGCGAGTCGCCGCAGCGGCACCATCGGCAACTTCTGGGTCGACCTCACCCGCGGCACCCTCCGCGTGCTGCTGCCGCTCTCGGTCGTCATGGCGGTCGTGCTCATCGCGGGCGGGACCATCCAGAACCTCAACGGCTTCACCGACGTCACGACCATCACGGGCGCGACGCAGACCATCCCCGGCGGACCGGTCGCCTCCCAGGAGGCCATCAAGCTCCTCGGCACGAACGGCGGCGGGTTCTTCAACGCGAACTCCGCGCACCCCTTCGAGAACCCGACCGCCTGGACGAGCCTCGTCCAGAACATCCTCATGCTCGCGATCCCGTTCTCCCTGCCGCGCACCTTCGGCCGCATGGTCGGCGACCACAAGCAGGGCTACACGATCCTCGCGGTCATGGGCGTCATCTTCCTCGCCTCGTTCTCGATCCTCACGGCGCTCGAAACCCGCGGCCTCGGAGCGGCACCGATGGCGGCCGGCGGTGCGATGGAGGGCAAGGAGCAGCGTTTCGGCGTCTTCGCCTCGACGCTGTTCGGCTCGACCTCGACGCTGACCTCGACGGGTGCCGTCAACTCGATGCACGACTCCTACACGGCACTCGGCGGCATGATGCCGATGATCAACATGATGCTCGGCGAGATCGCCCCCGGCGGCGTCGGTTCAGGCCTGTACGGCATGCTCGTGCTCGCCGTCATCGCCGTGTTCATCGGTGGACTGCTCGTCGGCCGGACCCCGGAGTACCTCGGCAAGAAGATCGGCCCGCGGGAGATCAAGCTCGCGAGCCTGTACATCCTCGTGACGCCGACCCTCGTGCTCGCCGGCACCGCTCTCAGCTTCGCCATCCCCGGCGTCCGCTCGGATGTGGAGACGACGTCGATCTGGAACCCGGGCCTCCACGGCCTCTCCGAGGTCCTCTACGCCTTCACCTCTGCGTCGAACAACAACGGTTCCGCGTTCGCCGGCCTCACGGCGAACACCCCGTGGTTCAACACGGCACTCGGCGTCGCGATGCTCCTCGGTCGCTTCGTCCCGATCGTGCTCGTCCTCGCGCTCGCCGGTTCGCTGGCCGCACAGGACCGGGTGCCGTCGACCGCCGGAACGCTCCCGACCAACCGGCCGCAGTTCGTCGGCCTCCTCACCGGTGTCGCCGTGATCATCACCGCACTCACCTACTTCCCCGTACTCGCGCTGGGTCCCCTGGCGGAAGGGCTGTCATAAACCATGTCCACCACGCACACGCTTCCCGCCCCGGCGGAACCCGAGCAGGAGCAGGACCACCACCACGAGCCCGCGAAGGCCGCGTTCGGTCCGGCGCAGCTGCTCGCCGCGACCCCGGGTGCCTTCCGCAAACTCGACCCGCGGCTGATGGTCAAGAACCCGGTCATGTTCATCGTCGAGGTCGGCGCGGCACTGACCACCGTCCTCGCGATCGCCGAACCGTTCCTCGGTGGTGCGCAGGAGTCCGGCGGCTCGGCCGTGCCGGCGTCGTTCACCTGGGGCATCGCGATCTGGCTGTGGCTCACGGTCGTGTTCGCGAACCTCGCGGAGTCCGTCGCCGAGGGTCGCGGCAAGGCGCAGGCCGACAGCCTCCGCAAGACGCGCACCTCGACCATGGCGAACCAGGTCACTTCCTACGACGCCTCGGCGGACCCGTCCGCGGAGCACGCCGCCATCGGCCAGGTCTCCTCCGCGGACCTCACCCTCGGCGACGTCGTCGTGGTGACCGCCGGCGAGCTCGTCCCGGGCGACGGCGACATCGTCTGGGGCATCGCCTCGGTCGACGAGTCGGCGATCACGGGAGAGTCGGCCCCGGTCGTCCGCGAGTCCGGCGGCGACCGCAGTGCCGTCACCGGCGGCACCCGCGTGCTGTCCGACCGCATCGTCGTCCGCATCACCTCGAAGCCCGGTGAGACCTTCGTCGACCGCATGATCGGCCTCGTCGAGGGTGCGGCGCGGCAGAAGACGCCGAACGAGATCGCGCTCAACATCCTGCTCGCGAGCCTGTCGATCGTGTTCGTGGTCGTGGCGCTGACGCTCAACCCGATCGCCTCCTATGCGGCGGCTCCCGTCAGCGTCCCGGTCCTCATCGCCCTGCTCGTCTGCCTCATCCCGACGACCATCGGCGCCCTGCTCTCGGCGATCGGTATCGCCGGCATGGACCGACTCGTGCAGCGGAACGTGCTCGCGATGTCCGGCCGCGCGGTCGAGGCCGCCGGCGACGTCACGACCCTGCTGCTCGACAAGACCGGCACCATCACCTACGGCAACCGGCAGGCGGTCGAGTTCATCGCCCTCCGCGGGGTCACGCCGGAGGAGCTCGCGCAGGCCGCCGCCCGGTCCTCGCTCAGCGACCCGACGCCCGAGGGCAAGTCGATCGTCGACCTCGCCGCCGAGCGTGGCATCCACCTGGACGGGTCCGGGGCTGGCGAGATCGTCCCGTTCACCGCGCAGACCCGCATGAGCGGCCTCGACCAGCCGGACGGTGCACAGATCCGCAAGGGCGCAGGCTCGGCCGTTCTGGCCTGGGTGGAGTCGTTCGGCCCCCTCGCCGAGGCGACCCGCGCCGAGCTCCAGGAGCACGTCGAGGCGGTGTCCGCCGGCGGCGGCACCCCGCTCGTCGTCGCGCAGACCGACACCAGCGGCACCGCGCGGGTGCTCGGCGTCGTCCGCCTCAAGGACGTCGTCAAGGCCGGCATCGCGGAGCGGTTCGCCGAGCTGCGCGCCATGGGCATCCGCACGGTCATGATCACGGGTGACAACCCGCTCACCGCGAAGGCGATCGCCGCCGAGGCCGGAGTCGACGACTTCCTGGCCGAGGCGACGCCCGAGCAGAAGCTCGAGCTCATCCGCAAGGAGCAGGAGGGCGGCAACCTCGTCGCGATGACCGGTGACGGCACGAACGACGCTCCGGCGCTCGCACAGGCCGACGTCGGTGTCGCGATGAACACGGGCACCTCCGCTGCGAAGGAGGCCGGCAACATGGTCGACCTCGACTCCGACCCGACGAAGCTCATCGACATCGTCCGGATCGGCAAGCAGCTGCTCATCACGCGAGGCGCGCTCACGACGTTCTCGATCGCGAACGACGTCGCCAAGTACTTCGCGATCATCCCGGCCATGTTCGCCGGGGTGTTCCCGGGGCTCGCACTGCTCAACATCATGCAGCTGCACTCCCCCGCGTCGGCGATCCTCTCGGCGATCATCTTCAACGCCATCATCATCGTGATCCTGATCCCGCTGGCCCTCCGCGGCGTGAAGTACCGACCGCTCAGCGCCTCGAAGGTCCTCAGCCGCAACCTGTTGGTCTACGGGCTCGGTGGCGTGATCGCGCCGTTCATCGGCATCAAGCTGATCGACCTCGGCGTCACCCTCATCCCCGGCTTCTGAGCCGACGACCCAGATCAAGCTGATCGACCTCGTCGTCACCCTCATCCCCGGCTTCTGAGCCGCACCCAGCACACGAAAGCAGACAGATCATCATGAGTGCATCCCGCAGCGGCATCGCCCAGTACTGGGTCGCCATCAGGGCCATGCTCGCCCTCACCGTCGTCCTCGGCGTCGGATACCCCCTCATCGTCACCGGCATCGGGCAGGCGACGATGTCCTGGCAGGCGAACGGATCCGCCGTCACCGAGGGTGGCACGACGGTCGGCTCAGCGCTCATCGGGCAGTCGTTCACCGACGCCGACGGCAAGCCGCTGCCGCAGTGGTTCCAGTCGCGTCCGTCGGCGGCCGGCGACGGCTACGACGGTGGCGCGTCGAGCGGCAGCAACCTCGGGCCGGAGAACACCGACCTCGTCGCCTCGATCGAGGAGCGCCGCGCGGCCATCGCCGCCTCCGAGGACGTCGATCCGTCGAGCATCCCCGCCGACGCGCTGACGGCTTCCGCGTCCGGCCTCGACCCGCACATCAGCCCGGCCTACGCACTGCTGCAGGTGCCCCGTGTCGCCGCCGAGCGCGGCCTCGACGAGGACGAGGTCCGTGCCCTCGTCGAGCGCCTGACGCAGGGCCCCGACCTCGGCTACCTTGGGGAGTCCACGGTCAACGTCCTGCAGCTCAACCTCGCCGTGGCAGGACTGGACGGATAACCATGCAGCGCGGACGACACAGCGCGGCCCCCGGGGTCGGCAGGCGGAGCGCGATGCTCCAGGAGAACTGAACACCATGCAGCGCGGACGACTCCGGGTGCTCCTCGGCGCGGCCCCCGGGGTCGGCAAGACCTACGCCATGCTCGAGGAGGGGCACCGCCTCGCCGGGGAGGGCGTCGACGTGGTCGTCGCGGTCGTCGAGACCCACGGTCGGGCCGCGACCGCTGCCCTGACGGAGGGGCTCGAGACGCTGCCGCGTCGGGGCGTCGAGCACCGGGGCGTGACGCTCGACGAGATGGACCTCGAGGCCGTCCTCGCACGCCACCCCGGACTCGCGCTCGTCGACGAACTGGCCCACACGAACGCCCCCGGCTCCACGAACGACAAGCGCTGGCAGGACGTCGAGGCCCTGCTCGCCGCCGGCGTCTCCGTGCTCTCGACGGTCAACATCCAGCACATCGAGTCGCTGAACGACGTCGTCCGGCAGATCACCGGGGCGCCGCAGCGGGAGACGATCCCCGACGCCGTGCTGCGGGCGGCCGACCAGATCGAACTCATCGACCTCGCTCCACAGGCCCTCCGCGACCGGCTCGCCGGCGGCCGGGTCTACCCGGCCGAGCGGATCGACGCCGCCCTGTCCAACTACTTCCGCCTCGGCAACCTCACGGCACTGCGCGAGTTGGCGCTGCTGTGGCTGGCGGACGAGGTCGACTCCGCCCTGCGCGACTACCGCGCCGAGCACGGCATCGACAGCACCTGGGAGGCGCGTGAGCGGGTCGTCGTGGCCCTCACCGGCGGCCCGGAGGGCGAGACCCTGCTCCGACGCGGCGCCCGGATCGCCGCCCGTTCCTCCGGTGGCGAGCTCATCGCGGTGCACGTGACGACGCAGGACGGCCTCCGGTCCGCGAACCCCGGTGCACTCGCGCAGCAGCGAGCGCTCGTCGACACCCTCGGCGGCACCTTCCACCAGGTCGTCGGCGACGACGTGCCGCGTGCGCTCGTGGACTTCGCGAAGGCGGCGAACGCGACGCAGCTCGTCATCGGTGTCAGCCGGCGCAGTCGCCTGTCCGCCGCGGTCACGGGGCCCGGTATCGGCAACACGGTCATCCGCGAGTCGGGCAACATCGACGTCCATATCGTCAACCACGAAGCGGCCGGCGGACGGTTCCGGCTGCCGAAGCTCGGTGGCGCCCTGAGCGCACGGCGCCACATCGCGGGCTTCGCGCTCGCGCTCATCGGCGGGCCGCTCGTCACCTGGCTCCTCCACCTCGCCCGCACGGAGGAGTCGATCACGAGCGAGGTGCTGTCGTACCAGCTGCTCGTCGTGCTCGTCGCGCTCGTGGGCGGGTTCTGGCCGGCGGTCTTCGCTGCCGTCCTGTCGGGCGTCACGCTCGACTTCGTCTTCGTCCAACCGCTCTACACCGTGACCATCGACGATCCGGCGCACCTCGTGGCGCTCGTGCTCTACGTCGTCATCGCCGTGATCGTGAGCGGAGTGGTCGACCTCTCGGCGCGACGGGCTCGCACGGCGAGGCGCGCGGCCGCGGAGTCCGAGCTGCTCGCGACGGTCGCGGGCAGCGTGCTCCGCGGCGAGGGTGCCCTGCAGGCGCTCGTCAGCCGGACCCGCGAGTCCTTCTCGCTCGCCGGGGTGCGCCTCGTCTCGGGTGAGCAGGTCCTCGCGGTCGACGGCGAACCGACCCGCGGCGGCGACTTCACGAGCATCCCGATCGGCACCCGCGCGGTACTCGAACTGCACGGCGGGGTGCTCGCCGCGTCCGACCGCCGCCTGCTCGCCGTCATCGCAGCGCAGCTCGACGCCTCGCTCGAGCACACCGATCTGCGCGCCACCGCCCGGGAGGTCGGCCCGCTGGCTGCCACAGACCGGGTGCGGAGCGCGCTGCTCTCGGCGGTCAGTCACGACCTCCGGCGCCCCCTCGCCGCCGCGACCGCCGCCGTCACCGGTCTGCGCGCGACCGACGTCGAACTCACCACGGCTGACCGCCAGGACCTCCTCGAGACCGCGGACGACAGCCTGCGCACCCTCGCGGCCCTCGTCACGAACCTGCTCGACGTGAGTCGTCTCCAGGCAGGTGTCCTCGCCGTGACCGTCGCGCCGATCGACGTCGAGGACGCGATCCTGCCGGCCTTCGACGAGCTCGGCATCGGGCCGCACGACGCCGAGCTCGACCTCGCGCCCGATCTTCCACCCGTCCTCGCGGACGCCGGCCTCCTGCAGCGCGTCATCGTGAACCTCCTGACGAACGCGCAGCGATTCAGCCCAGACGACACCCCCGTCCGGATCGCGACGAGCGGGTTCCGCGACGCCGTCGAGATCCGCATCGTCGACCACGGCCCGGGCATCGCACCCGACCGGCGGGAGGACGTGTTCGTCCCCTTCCAGCGGCTCGGCGACACCGACAACCTCACCGGTCTCGGCCTGGGACTCGCGCTGTCGAAGGGCTTCGTCGAGGGGATGGGTGGCACACTCGAACCGGAGGACACGCCGGGTGGGGGCCTCACCATGGTGGTGTCACTGCCGGCGGCACGTGATCAGGAGGGGACCGCTCGATGAAGATCCTGATCGCCGACGACGACCCGCAGATCCTCCGGGCCCTGCGCATCACCCTCACCGCCCGGGGCTACGAGATCATCACGGCCGAAGACGGCACCGCTGCGCTCAACGCCGCGACGACGCACCGCCCCGACCTGTACCTGCTCGACCTCGGCATGCCGGGGCTCGACGGGCGGCAGGTGATCGAGGGCCTCCGCGGCTGGACCGACGCGCCCATCCTCGTGGTGTCCGGTCGTGCCGGATCGACGGACAAGGTCGAGGCGCTCGATGCCGGAGCCGACGACTACGTGACGAAGCCGTTCGCCATTGACGAACTGCTCGCGAGGATCCGCGCGCTCACCCGGCGGGTCCCCGGCGCCGAGGCCGAACCCACCGTCCGGTTCGGCGACATCGTGGTCGATCTCGCCGCGAAGCAGGTCACCAAGCAGACCCCTGGTGCGTCGCCGGCCACCGTCCGCCTGACGCCGACGGAGTGGCAGGTGCTCGAGCTGCTCATCCGGAACGCCGGCAAGCTCGTGACCCGACAGATGCTGCTCACGGAGATCTGGGGTCCGACGCACGTGACCGACACCGGCTACCTGCGCCTCTACATCGCGCAGCTGCGGAAGAAGCTCGAGCCGGAGCCCGCCACCCCTCGCCACCTGCTCACCGAGGCCGGCATGGGGTACCGCTTCCAGCTCTGAGCGAGCGCTCGCGTCGAGTCGGGCAGGGTAACAGGTTGCAGCGCCCGAGGCCATGCCCCCGGAATCGCAGCTTGCACGCGTACCGTCGCAGTCGCGTCCGGGCTTTCCGGACGAGACCCATGCAGGTACCGCAGAACCAGAGAGGATGGCGCCCATGACCCAGGTCATCGAAACCATCGACGTCGACGTTCCCGTCTCCGTCGCCTACAACCAGTGGACCCGCTTCGAGGACTTCCCCAAGTTCCTCGACGAGGTCGACTCGATCACGCAGGTCACCGACACCCTCACGGAGTGGACGGTCACCGTCGCCGGACAGACCCGCACCTTCGAGGCGGAGATCACCGAGCAGCACCCCGACGAGCGCGTCGCCTGGAACAGCACCGGCGGCGAGGCGGACCACGCCGGCGTCGTCACCTTCCACCGCCTGGAGGACGCCAAGACGCGTGTCACCGTGCAGCTGGACTGGGAGCCCAAGGGCCTCCTCGAGCACCTCGGCGCAGCCGTCGGTGTGGCCGGCCATGCGGTCAAGAAGGACCTCGGCAACTTCAAGCAGCTCGTCGAATCCGAGGGCCAGACCGGACAGGGATGGCGTGGCGATGTCGAGTGACGGCCCCCGCCCCGGTCCCCCGCACACGCACGACGACGTGAAACACGACGTGCCGAAGCCCGAGGAGGTCGACCCCGAGACGGGGACCGACGCCGAGGGCGACCCCGTCGAGAACCCGTCGGGCTGATTCGCCGGCGTCGGCCCGTCCGAGGCGAGCACCGCCCCGAGACGGGGACCGACGCCGACGGCGACCCCGTCGAGAACCCGTCGGGCTGATCCTCCGGCGTCGGCCCGTCCGAGGCGAGCACCGCCCCGAGACGGGAACCGACGCCGACGGCGACCCCGTCGAGAACCCGTCGGGCTGATCACCTGATTCCTGTCGGTCGGTACTCCCACCGCCTCTAGGCTCGGAGCATGAGTGCTCGCGCCGGTCAGGCGAACCCCCGCCCCGCGCTGTCCGCCCCTCTTCGGCGGCGGCGCGGGGCGATCTTCGTCTTCATGCTCACCGTCGGCGTGGGCCTGTCGTCCTTCATCGTCCGCACGCCGGCCGTCCGCGACCTCGTGCACGCGAGCACCGCCGAAATGGGACTCATCCTCTTCGGCATCTCCGTCGGATCGATGACGGGCATCCTGTCGTCCGCAGCGCTCGTCCGTCGGTTCGGTGCGCGTCGCCCGATCATCGTCGGCGGAGCGGCGTTCGTCATCGGACTCGCGCTCCTCGCCCTCATGGCGGGTGCCGGGCAGGGCGTCGGTGTCTTCCTCGGTCTGATCGGCATCGGTCTGGGCTTCGGCCTCGCCGAGATCGCGATCAACATCGAGGGCGCGATGATCGAGCAGCTGTCCGGGCGGTCCATCCTGCCCGTGCTCCACGGCTGCTACAGCCTGGGTTCCGTCATCGGCTCGGTCGCCGGCATCGCGCTCACGGCGATCGCCTTCCCGGTGACGATCCATCTGCTGATCGTCGCGACCGTCGCGCTGGCGGCGCTGCTGTGGGCGATCCCGAAGATCCCGGCCGAGACCGGACGACAGTCGGACACGGGTGCCGGCTCCCCCGGGATCCGTGCGCAGCTCGCGGTCTGGCGGCAGCAGCGCGTGATCTTCCTCGGCCTCATCGTGCTCGCCCTCGCGCTGGCCGAGGGCGCCGCCGGCGACTGGTTGCCGCTCATCATGGTCGACGGGCACGGCACCACGGCCGCCGTCGGATCGATCGTCTTCGCCGGGTTCGCACTCGCCATGACGATCGGTCGCTTCGCCGGTGAACCGCTCCTCGCCCGCTTCGGCAAGGCCAACGTGCTGCGGGTGAGCGCCCTCGTGTCGGCGGTCGGGATCGGGCTCGTCGTCTTCTCCGACAGTGTCCTCGTCGCAGGGCTCGCGGTGCTGCTGTGGGGGCTCGGTGCGGCGCTCGGCTTCCCGGTGACCCTCTCGGCGGCGGGTGAGAGCGACGATCCGACGACGACCGTCGGGGCCGTGGCCTCGGCCGGCTACGTCGCGTTCCTCGTCGGGCCGCCGCTGCTCGGATTCCTCGGGGAGCACTTCGGTCTGCGCGGCGCGATGATCGTCGTGCTCGCGGTGGTCGTCCTGGCGTCCTTCCTGACGTCCGCGGCGAAGCCGCAGGAGCGGCAGCGGACGGCCTCGCCTACCGGTCCCTGAGTCGCAACCGCTGGTCCCTGAGCCGCAGTCGCCGGTCCCTGAGCAACACCATCCCGGTCCCTGAGCAACACCATCCCGGTCCCTGAGCCTGTCGAAGGGCGCACTTCGACAAGCTCAGTGACCGGGGCTGCTCAGCGCGGGTGGCGCTTGGAGCGCCGGATGTACCCGGGCAGCAGTACGCGGCCGGAGACGCCCGTGCGGCGGGCGAGGATCTCGCCGAGCGTGACGCCGGCGGCGAGCGCGAGGCCGGTGAGGCCCGCCTGCAGTAGCTGTTCGACCCCCTCGGAACCCTGCTCGCCGTTCACGAGCGCGAGCATGCCGCGGTAGATCGCGAGCCCGGGCAGCAGCGGCACGATCCCACAGATGGTGAGGATGATCGCCGGGATGCGCAGCCGCGGGCCGAGCGCCTCCGCGGCGAAGCCGATGATGAGCGCGGCGAGCGCACTGGCTGCGGCGGGCGCGACGCCGCTGCCGGAGACGAACACGAAGACGGAGAACGCGATCGCGCCGGTGACCCCGGCGAAGAACGCTGCACGGAGGGCCGCCTGCGAAGCCATCGCCCAGGCGGCGGAGGCCACGGCCGCGCCGACGATCTGCACGGCGACGGGCCACGGGCTCACCGGGAGGTCGAAGAGGACGAGGGAGATGCCGAGGCGCCGGGCGAGGTCGAGGACGCCACCGATGCCGACCACGATCCCGATGGTGAGAAGCATCACCTCGACGAGCCGTCCGCTCGCGGTGACGGGGAACCCGTTGATCGCGTCGTCGGCCGCCCCGACGAGCGAAGCGCCGGCGAGGAGGACGACGATGCCCGACGCGACGATGAGGGCGGGCGGCAGGGCCGAGAGGTCGTCCGGGACGTAGGGGCTGAGGATCGAGATGAGGACGGCGACGGTCGTGGCGATGGCCGCCCCGGTGAGTTGGAGGAAGAAGACCGGCAGCTTCCAGACGTTCAGTGCGCGGAAGGCGCTGTCGATGAGCGCGGTGGTGGCGGCGGCGAGCAGCATCGAGACGACGCCACCCCCGAGGAGGACGGCGACGGCCGCCGCCATCGTCGACAGCAGCACGGTGACGAAGCCGCGGCGGTAGGTCCGTCGTGCGGTGAGGATGCGGTCGAGGTCGCGGTGGGCGGCGCCGAGGCGGGCGTGCAGTTCGTCGCGGAGGTCGGCCTCGTCGTCGCGGGCGACGTCGGTGACCGTCATGATCGGTTCGGATCGGTTGGTGATGCCCTCGGCGACCACGACGACCTTGGCGAGGCGGTCGAAGTCGGCGGAGGGCGAGCGGACCACGCGGAGCACGGTGACGCCCGGTGACAGCTCGGACCCGTCGTGCGCGATGAGGATGGAGGTGAAGGTGAGGTCGACCTGGCATTCGAGGTCGAACGCGCGGCACACGCGACGGATGGCGTCGGTGACCTCGGCCGCTGCTGCTCCGAGTGCCAGCATCGACTCGCCGATCCGGCCGGCCAGCTCGAGCACCTCGCGCACGGGCCGTTCCGCATTGAGGCGGACGACCGCCTGCTCGTCGACGCCCTCCGGCGCCGCTCCTCGGATTCCCCCGGCCAGCTGACTCAGCAGCGAACGCATACCCACCCGCTCATCGTACGAGCCACCGGTGACGGCGGGCTCGCCCTGGTGTTCGGCGGTCGTCTGTGCGAGGTGGTGGGCGGGTCCGATCGGCCCGAATCCTGGTGATCATCTCGAATGTCAGTGGTCCATGTTGGACTGGAGTCATGACCGAGACCGCCACGTTCGAGGACCCCGAGGTGCACGAGCGCTCGGGGTATCCGGAGCACCCGGAACACCCGAGCGATGTGTTCGCTGCTCGGATGGCGTCGTTCACCGACCGCTTCGTCGATCTCGCCCGCCGCCGCGCGGCGCTCGACGCCGAGGAGGCGCAGCTGCTGGCCGAAGCCTTCTCCTACGCCGATGCGACCGCGTCAGCGCTCGTCTCCGCGAGCACCACCTCGACCGACGCCCGCGACCTCGCGCGGCGGTCGATGTGCGCGTCGCTCGCGATCGCCACGAGGATGTCCGAATCGACGCTCCAGGCGCGGGTCGGCGACGCCGAGGCCCTCGTCCACCACGCACCCACCGTGCTCGAGGCCCTCGCGCAGGGTTCCATCAGCGGCGGTCACGCCCGCGCGATCACCGACCAGCTGCGCGACGTCCCGGTGGAGGGCCGCGCGGTGTTCCTGGAGCAAGTGCTGCCCATCGCCCTCCGGTCGACGACCGCACGCCTCCGGCAGCGAGCGAGGGTCGTTCGGGAGCGGCTGCACCCCGAATCGATCACCGCTCGACGCACGCGCTCGATCACCGACCGCCGTGTCGAGCTCGAAGCTGCGGCCGACGGCATGGCCTGGCTGCACTTGTTCACCACCGCCCCGCTGGCGCACGCGATCAGGAACCGCCTCGACGCCGTCGCGGTCCCGGCGCGGATCGCCGGCGACACCCGCACGCTCGCACAGCTGCGCGCCGACGCCCTCGCGTCGCTCGCCGTGGCCGGCACGGTGAGCGACGACGTCGGTCCCATCCCGGTCGACCCGGAGACGACCGGGACGTTCACCTGGCTGCCCGGTTCCGCGCCGCTCGACGACGCAGCCAGGATCGCGGAGGAGGCGGTCGCCGCCGGGGCCGACCCCTTGCTCGCCGAGCCCGTCGGCATCGAGGCCCGCATCCGGGCCACCGTCCAGATGACCGTCCCAGCCCTGTCCACCCTCGGCGTCACCGACGAACCCGGCGTGCTCGACGGCTACGGCCCGATCGACCCCGACACCGCCGCCCGACTCACCGTCACGGCCCCTTCCATGACCCGTATCCTCACCCAACCGGAAACGGGAGCCGTCGTGTCCGTCGGGCGCGAGCAGTACCGGGTGCCGGCAGACCTGGCGCGCGCCGTCCGCCTGCGAGACACCACGTGTCGGGCTCCGGGCTGCGGACGAGCCGCCCGGAGCTGCGACCTCGACCACTCGGTCGCCTGGCAGGACGGCGGCACGACAGCTGTCGACAACCTGGCCTGTCTCTGCCGACATCATCACCGGCTGAAACACCTGCCGGGTTGGAACCTCGAGCACCACCCCGGCGGCATCCTCACCTGGACCACACCCGACGGCCGACGACACGAGACCAGACCCGAGCTCGCCGAGACCGGGTGAGTGCGAGCGCGCCCGACGCTCCCCGATCCCCACGGTTACGATGGATACCCGTGACCAACCGCCGACTCCCGCTCCACGCGCAGCTGCGCCGGCGCATGCCGCTCGTCCGACTCGGGACGGATCCCGCCGACTCGGGGACGTCGCTCCGCCGTTCGCTCGGCGTCTGGCAGCTCACGATGATCAGCGTCGGCGCCACGCTCGGCACCGGCATCTTCGTCGTCCTCGGCACCGCCGTCCCGCTCGCCGGACCCGCCGTCTGGATCGCGTTCGCGGTCGCCGGGCTCGCAGCACTCCTGTCGGCCCTGTCCTACGCCGAGATGGCCGGTTCGGTACCGGTCTCCGGATCCAGCTACTCCTACGCCTACGCGACCATGGGTGAGGGCGTCGCCTGGGTGTGCGGGTGGTGTCTCGTGCTCGAGTACGGGGTCTCCGTCGCGGCGGTCGCCGTCGGCGCCGGGCAGTACGTGAACGAAGCGCTCGCGGTCTTCGGCCTGGGACTGCCGCCGGCACTCGCGAACCCGATCGGCGTCGCCGACGGCCTGATCAACCTCCCGGCCGCGGCCCTCGTCCTCCTCGCGATGCTGCTGCTCGTCCGCGGCGCGAAGGACAGCGCCTGGGCGAACACGATCATGGTGTTCGTGAAGCTCGCCGTGCTCCTCGTCTTCGTCGTCATCGCGTTCTCGGCGTTCTCCCTCGGCAACTTCGAACCGCTCGCGCCCATGGGGGTCGCCGGTATCGCGGCAGCCTCCAGCCGGCTGTTCTTCTCCTACATCGGGTTCGACGCGGCGTCGACCGCCGGCGATGAGGCGACGAACCCACGTCGCGACCTGCCGCGCGCGATCATCCTGTCGATGGTGATCGTCACCGCCGTCTACATCCTCGTCGCCATCGCCGCGATCGGTGCCCGGCCGTGGACCGAGTTCGCCGACGACGAGTCCGCGTTCGTCGGCATCCTCACCGAGATCACAGGACAGCCGATCGTCGCCCTGTTCTTCTCCATCGGCGCGGTCATCGCGATCGCGAGCGTGGTGCTCACCGTCTACTACGGGCAGACGCGCATCCTGTACCGGATGGCGCAGGACGGCATGGTGCCGCGGGTGTTCTCGCGCGTCGGTCGCCGCAGCGGGACACCCGTCGCCGGGACCGTCATCGTCGGTGCGGTCGTCGCCGTGGTCGCCGCCCTCATCCCGCTCGGCGAGCTCGCCGACGCCACGAGCATCGGCACGCTGTTCGCGTTCGCCCTCGTGAACCTGTCGGTCATCCTCCTGCGTCGCCTGCGCCCCGATCTCGATCGCAGCTACTCCGTCCCGCTGTTCCCGGTGGTCCCCGCGCTCGGCATCGTCATGTGCCTCGGGCTGATGGTGTCGCTCGGAGGGACGACCTGGATCGTGTTCCTCATCTGGATGCTCGTCGGCACGGCGCTCTACCTCGGGTACGGGCGTCGGCACTCGACGGTCGGCGCGCTCAGCGATGCGGAGTACGCCGAGGCGATCGCGGCGGAGGACACCTCCCGCGGGTAGTGCGCCGCGCCCAGATGACGCCCTGTTACGGGCGAGGCCGATTGCCAGGCGACGTCCGGGACTCGTGATGCAGGATCGTGCGTATGACCCGACAGATCCGCTTCAACGCCTTCGACATGAACTGCGTCGCCCACCAGGCGTCGGGCATGTGGCGTCACCCCGACGATCGCTCGAGCACCTACAAGGACCTCTCCTACTGGACGGACCTGGCGCAGCTGCTCGAGCGCGGCAACTTCGACGGCATCTTCATCGCCGACGTCCTCGGCACGTACGACGTCTACGGCGACAGCAACGAGGCCGCGATCCGCAATGGCGCGCAGGTGCCCGTCAACGACCCGATCCTGCTCGTCTCGGCGATGGCCGCGGTGACGAAGCACCTCGGCTTCGGCGTCACGGCCGGCACCGCGTACGAGCACCCGTACCCGTTCGCGCGGCGCATGTCGACGCTCGACCACCTGACCAAGGGGCGGGTCGGCTGGAACGTCGTCACCGGCTACCTGCCGAGTGCGGCGCGCAACATGGGGCACGACGACCAGCTCGAGCACGACGAGCGGTACGACGTCGCCGACGAGTACCTCGAGGTCCTCTACAAGCTGTGGGAGGGCTCGTGGGAGGACGACGCCGTCGTGCGCGACCGCGAGACGGGCGTGTTCACCGACCCGACGAAGGTCCACGAGATCGGGCACTTCGGCAAGCACTACACGGTGCCCGGCATCCACCTGTCCGAGCCGTCCACGCAGCGCACGCCGGTGATCTACCAGGCCGGTGCGTCGCCGCGCGGCATCCAGTTCGCCGCGGGCAACGCGGAGGCGATCTTCGTCGGTGCGTCGACGAAGGCGGGGTTGAAGGCGACGGTCGGACGCATCCGCGATGCTCTGGAGGCCGCCGGTCGCGACCGGTACTCGGCGAAGATCTACACGCTGCTCACGATCATCACCGACGAGACGAGCGAGCAGGCCCAGGCGAAGCACGAGGACTACCTGCAGTACGCGTCGCAGGAGGGTGCGCTCGTGTTCATGTCGGGCTGGATGGGTATCGACCTGTCGCAGTACGACCCGGAGGAGCCGATCGGCAACGTCAAGAGCAACGCCATCCAGTCGGCGGTCGCCAACTACCAAGCGGCCAACGAGGAGGGTGGCGAGTTCAAGGTGAAGGACATCGCGCGCATGGGCGCGATCGGTGGGCTCGGTCCGCGGATCGTCGGCAGTGCGTCGGAGATCGCCGACACCCTGCAGGAGTGGGTGGAGGAGACCGACGTCGACGGCTTCAACCTCGCCTACGCGATCACGCCGGGCACCTTCGAGGACATCGTCGAGTTCGTCATCCCCGAGCTGCGACGCCGCGGCGCCTACCCCGAGGAGTACGTCGAGGGCAGCCTCCGCCACAAGCTCCACGGCCGTGGCGACCGTCTTCCCGAGGAGCACACCGGGGCCCGCTACCGCTACGCGAAGTAGGTCCGGCCCCGCCGGCCTCTGAGCCTGTCGAGGGCACCGGTCCCTGAGCCTGTCGAAGGCACCGGCCCCTGAGCCCCAACCACCTCGGTCCCTGAGCCTGTCGAAGGGCAGCACGCACCCAACCGACCGTGACCCGCTCCCCCAACCATCCCGGTCCCTGAGCCTGTCGAAGGGCACCACGCACCCAACCGACAGCGACCCGGCCCCCAGCCACCTCGGTCCCTGAGCTTGTCGAAGGGCAGCACGAGTACACCCCGCCCTTCGACGCGCTCAGGCACCGAGCGTCGCCCGATCAGCGCGCCCCGAGCCACTCCCGCACGGCCGCTTCGAACGCTTCCGGCGCGACGTTCCACTCCAAGCCGTGCGGCGCCGCGGCGACCTCGACAAGCTCGAACGAGGGTACGCGGCGAGCGACGGCCCGCGTGAGTTCCACGGGGATCGTCGTGTCGCCGGGCGAGTGGATCGCGAGCGTCGGCAGCCCGTCGATCGGCCCGGCGGACAGCGCGCGGACCGGAACCGCGCCGCGCACCCCGGCGGATCGTGCCAGCACCGGCGTCGAGAGCACGGCGAGCGCCGAGTGCACGAGCACCCGCGGCACCCCGGCGACCGCGGCAGCGTGCAGCACCGTCTCGCTGAGGCCGAGCATCGGCGAGATGAGGATCGCGCCCTGCACCACCTCGGGTCGCTCGCGTGCAGCCGCGAGGCTCAGGGCGGCGCCGTAGGACCACCCGGAGACGATGACCCGTCGCGCACCGAGCGCCACGGCGTCGTCGATGGCCGCGATGACGCGGTCGACGTCCGTGGCGTCAGCCCCGGAGCGACGCTCGGCGAACGCGGACCCGAGGCAGGTGACGAGCGACGGCAGTCCCGCGCGCTGCACGGCCTGCACGGAGCGGAGGGTCGCGAGCGGGGATGCTCCGAGTCCGTGGGTGTGCACGACCCAGGTGTCGCCATGAGCGTCGCCGTCTACGGTCCCCTCGAATCGCCACGCCCCCGACCGTGTCCTCGGCACTCGCGCCTCGTCCACGCCGAGGTCTGCGGGTGTCACGGCCGCGCCGGTGAACCGCGCACGGGTCGCACCTGCGGGAAGGCGGCCGCTGACCACACTCCGCATCACGGAGCCGTCCGTCGTCTCGCGACCGATCACCGGTCCGACGATGACCCGCGAGCCGTCGTCGAACTCGAGCCCGTATCGTCCCGGTAGCGCCGTTGCCGCGTTCCGTTCGAGCCGCACGGTCATCGGCGACGAGGTCGGCAACACCTCGCTGTAGTGCACGCGCCCGGCTCCGACGACGCGACGGGCGACCATGGCGCTCGCGATCCCGAACCCGGCGACGGCAACGGCGGCGAGGCCGGCCACGACGACACCTGCACTGCGCTTCACGTCACACCCTCGATCCCGTCCCGCTCGGGGAACGGTGAACCAGCCTAGCTCCGGGCACCCGGCTCACCGAGCCGACCCCGCTCGCTGAGCTATCCCGGTCCCTGAGCCGAACCCCGGTCCCTGAGCCCAACCCCGGCCCCTGAGCCTGTCGAAGGGCACACGACCACACCCCGCCCTTCGACAAGCTCAGGGACCGACAGGGGGCCGCACGCGCGGACCGAACGGGGGCCGCGTGGAGGGACCGAACGGAGGCCCGCCGGGTCATGTACGATTACTCAGGACGCTCCGGCGCCACGCGGATGTAGTTCAATGGTAGAACTTCAGCTTCCCAAGCTGATAGCGCGGGTTCGATTCCCGTCATCCGCTCCAAGTGCCTGGTCAGAAGCTGAATCGAGACTCCCCCACCCCGGAGCATGTAGCTGCTTGTTTTGCCAGTCTCGCAGTTTATTCGTAGCTATTTCGAGACCGGCCCGCTCCTCACATTGGCGCAGCGCCCCACCGGCGGGCGCGTCTGGTGAGAACTGCCCACCTGCAGAATCCCTCTGGCAGTCCTAACAACGCGTCAAACTTACATTCCGACCTAGAGCTCTCTCGAGCACGACCTGGCAGTTTCTGACCCGCCGGGTGTGTGCGATTTTTGGTCGGCCGCCTGGATGCGCACGACACGCGATGCATCAATCCGCAGCATCGCCCAGTTGACGGGGCCCAGGTCGGTCCACTTCGTCCACCGATCCCCTCCAGCGGGGCGACGGCGCTGAAGCGTCGACGTGTGACGGCTCGAGCGAGATCCGTGCCGGCGTTGCTCGACTCCAAGAACGAACTCCTAGGCCGCCGATGGACCGGGGACCCGGAAGCCAGTGGCGATCGCCGCCTCCAGTAGCGGGGCGCAGAGTGCCACTCCGAGCGCAGCTTTCAGGTCAGTGATCAGTTTTCGCACCGCGTACGATGTGGCCCGTCCCGACGGGCTGGAGTTTCGGATTCGTTCCGCAAGGTGGTCCACGAGAGCGGACCCGTTGGTTGCGAGCAGGTCCGCCGGAAACTGGGGCGCACGATACCCCTCCCAGAGGGCGAAGTGACTAAGCATCGAGAATGCCTCACCTGTATGTTCACCGACGAACGGTGCGATGTCCGCCCAGCGTTCAAGCTCACCGGGGCGAGCGTTCCGAGGAAGCCCCTGAAGTCGCTCGGTGAGGTGATCTCGCGCCCAACGGTTCCATAACGCCCCACTGTCGACCGTATCGTCCTTAAAGAACCTCATCACCGCACTCGCAAACTCAGGCGCGTGCTCGCCGTTACCGGCCAAGACCGATGAATCGAGGAGTTCCTGGCGTTGCTCCGGAGCGATCCCGGCGATGCTCACCACTGAGGCTACGAGCCCATAGAACTGTTCTCGCAGCCGTCGCCCACCGACGCCGTCTAGGTGTTCCCATTCGGCGATCGTGCTCTGGAGGAAGCCGGCGAACAGCATTTGGTCGTTGTACCGGGGACGGTGCAGGTATGCCTCCCAGGCCTGTGAAGCAAATGGTCCGTTGAATAGGGGCAATACGTGCCGCTGCGCAAAAGTCGGGTCCGCTACGGACATAAAATACGCCTGCCCACCAAGTGCGGGTCGAATCGCATCCAATTCAGCACCCGAACCAACAAGCATCGCCTCGATAGTCTCCCTTTCCAGGTCATTGAGACCGGTCCAGGCTTCGCCTAACTCACGCCATCGCCGGTTTATTTCGAGGATCCAATATCGCGTGAGATCACCAGGCCACGAGTTCAGAGCGAGGGAACTCGGCGAAGAGTCCGATCTCTGCTCGAAACTCCCCCGATGTTTGTCCCAGACAGCGCGAGCGAGGCCGCGCATGGCCAGGATCGACGCTGATTCTGGAGTGTCCAGATTCTTCTCGATCTGCGACACGAGCAACATTGTGATCCCGCGCGGCGAGCGCAGCCCGTTGACGCGGCTGGCAAGGAGAATCACGACATCGTTGAGGCACTCACCGAGGTCAGCGTGTACCCATCCTTCAATGATCGCTTCTCGCAGGTCGTCTTTTCTGTCTGCCGGCATTGGGCGCGACTCGGTGGCGCTCCACAGTCGTTGGCCTAGGCTCGGGTCCCGCTCGGCGGCCCGGCTCACCAACGTGAGTGCGCCATCCCATGTCGGGCCATCAATTCGCCGCTCGGAGTAGTCGACGTCGATCAGCGCCGTGAGGGCCATCTCTGCGTCGGATTCGAGATCCCGAACGAAGCTCTCTACCTCCATGGGCAGCGTTTCGCCCCAAGTAGCCCCACCGGACCAGCTGTCGAGGTCCGGAAACTCCCGTGGTCCGAACGTCGGGTTCTCCATCTCGAGGCGGTCGCGCTCTCGCTGCGCTGAGGCCCACGACGGGTTGGACTGAGTGAGCCAAACGAGCAAGTTGTATACCGAATAGGCCCGGTGCCGGTCACCATCGGGAACGTCGTCTGCGAAAACAGGGCCCTCAAGCGCAGCCTGCAATACTCGATCCAGTCGATCAGGACTTGCTTCCGGCACGGTCGAGGCGACCAGGCGGAATACTTCGTGTTTGAGCGGCGACTCAAACAGAATCCTCCGCTCGAGGACCCAGTCCAGTTTCTGATCGGAACCTCGTGTCGTGCTGAGCCTCATGAGATGCAGTGCAAGTCGCTGGAACAAGGTGGACCCGCGCGCCCACCAGCGCTCGGGAGTCTCCGGTCGCTCCAGGAGTGCCTTCGCACCGTAATCGCGAAGCCCGTCGATGAGCGCATCGACAGAGTGGCGGAACTCGTCCTGGGTGTGCGGCTCTATCGCGGAACGCCGCGAGCTGAGGGTGTCGTACTTGTCCGGCCCGTCGTAGCCCTCCAGCAAGTCGTAAGCACCCCCAAGTGCATCCTCAAGGAGTGCGCCCAGCGCGGAGTCGCCGGCGGCACGGTCTTCAATCATCTTGCGCACATGACGGGTGAGGACCTCGTCCTCGACGTGCCAGGTGGCTTCCGCCGTAGGCGCAACTAATGGGTCATCACGATCCATAGCCCAGTGGGGCTTGAGGATGAGGAACGGTCGCAGAGCCACACGAAGTAGAGCCATCTCCTCGCTCCGCTCGAGGGGTTCGTACGGCATCAGCATGCCAAGATCGGGGGGAGACGATGTGCCAACGATGGAGGTTGCAAGTAGTACCTTCCACCGGCGCCCCGCGCCAGGATTGGCCGCCATGAGGGACTCTGTCGCCCAGCTCAACGACTGATAGATGCGCGGCGAGAATCGACTTCCTAACCGCTGCACCGTCTGCAGCGCGGCAGTGTGAAGCGATGGGTCTGCGACAAACGCCTGCCCAAACCAATCACCCAGAACAGACGATTCCGCCGTGTCCTGCCCACCGGTGAAGAGACGTTGGAAGCTGTCTACGCTCTCCACCCAGCGAAGCCAGGCAACACTTCTCGCGAACCCGGTGAAGTGCAGAGCTCCCTCCGAACTCTCCAGTCGCTGACGCACATAATCCTCATCCACCGGATTGAGAGGCGGCCCGGCTTCGACTACCTCTTTCATCCTTCGCTGGTGTTCCAGTCCTCCCATCCGGGCTCGCCGATCCCACTCCTCAAGCAGGAGGAGGAGAGCAGAGTGATCGTTCTCAACCGCCGGATAGGAAACCGGGACAATGCCGAGGTGGCTCCACTTATCATCCTCTGGAAGGTGAGTTAGAACGTAGCGGCGAGTCTTTGAAGGTAGACCGAGCGCGAGATATCGCATGATTGGGTCGTCGTGGCTGTAGCCCACAAACAGCACCGTGAACTCGTCGAACATTCTCTGCAGGAACCTTGTCGCCCATGCGTCTGTGAGGTACGCGCGTCCGAAGTCACGGTCCGTGAGAACCAACTGTGCGGGCGGGCGTTGAACCGAACCGTGTAGGTGCACGATGCCGGAGAAGTCGTCTCCAAGGGGAAGTGCGGGCCCAACCCAAAGGTCATCGTCCGGCAAGAGAGCAGCAGTCGAGGCTGTCGAGAGGTGACTGTCAAAGTTTGTCGTCACGATGCGCGGTGCTCCAAGCGCGGACGCGAGCTTCACCAGTGCGGTATGGGTCGGGTTGTAGGTCGAGCCAGGGTGAGCGATGATGCGTCGAGCGTGAGCGTGGGTCTCGAAGTCCGTGGGCATCGACCCGAGGAACAAGTCCAGCGCGAAATCATCGTTGAACGGCACGCGCGCTGCTCTTGCGAGCTGACGAGCCAAGTCCCTGAACGAGGGAAGATTGGATGGGGCTCCCATCGAGGCTCCCGCGCCAACGAACAGCACGAGCTTGCCGTTGGCATGAGCTTCGAGAAGCTCGGTGGGCAGGTTCACGTCTCCTGTAATCCACACGTGGTCTCCAATTGCACTGATCGAGCGATGCTTACAAGTTCGACGGTCGCGGTTCTTTTGCCGTCGTCCTATCGAACGATGGCGTCGCTGCGACGGACAGGCGAACTTCAGTGCCGCGCAGTGTCTACAGGGTGCAGCCTAGGCCGCTCAGGCCTCTTAGCTGACGAGCGGCGCCTACGTCGAAGCCGGAGAGTGC
Source organism: Plantibacter sp. CFBP 8798 (assembly GCF_014841195.1). Taxonomy (NCBI): domain Bacteria; kingdom Bacillati; phylum Actinomycetota; class Actinomycetes; order Micrococcales; family Microbacteriaceae; genus Plantibacter; species Plantibacter sp. CFBP 8798. The sequence goes on along the minus strand of NZ_JACYTS010000001.1, from coordinate 746,726 downwards.
AGGGCAGCGCCATGTCAAACGCGAATGAGGGGCTCTGGTCCTCCCGGTCGCGTCAATCGGTAGACGAAGCGCGAGGACGTTTTCTCGTGTGCGAATGGACCGGTGGCGGTGCAGCGACTAACGTGCGTGAGACGCCGGCAATGGGGGATCGCTATCTGTCGAAATCGTTGACAAAACCGACCTCGAACAGCGCATGTCCCACGCGGACACGGAGGTCAGGGGGCAGGGTTTGCGCCTCGCTTTGGAACCATGTGTACACCTCCTCCATGTCGTATTGAGCCATCATGCGGTCTCCACCGAGATTCCCAGCGCATATGGATTCGAGCGTTGCAACGGCGTCAGGACGGGCCAGCGATCGTATGAGGCGGTCTGAAAGATGGTGGGTGGACATCGGAGCGCCCCGCTGATTCCTAGCCAACACGGCAGTGAAGGCGAAGAGGTCTTTATCGCTAAGATCCGGCGAGCTTGCAAGCACATCGATCGACGGCCAAATCACACCAGCACGCGCAGGGTCGGCTGCAATCCACTGCATCATGCGCAGTCGACGCGCCGCTCCGGGATCCCCGAGGACCGAATGGTCGGGGAACAGGTAACGCAGCGCCTGTTCAGCAGAGCTGCGGTCGCGGAAAATAGCCGACCATGTGGGCTCCGTGATGGCTGTGACGGGGAGGACGTCGAACAGAACGGCACTCAGCGCAGGCGCTGCAGCGTCTTCGGCCACCTGGCTCGCAAACGAGTTGAGAAGCGCGAGGTCCTGATTAAGGAGGCTGAATGCAAAGTAGCCTGATTCCCAGTTGGCAGTCAGTAGCGTTTCATGGATCACGGCCGAGCTGCTCAGACCGATCAGGTGCCCAGCGCTCCGATTCCACCAGGCGGGATCGCGCTGGATGAGCCACTGCGCCCAGTGCCCGACGCTACGGGCAAAACTCGGGTCCGCTGACGCGACGTCTGCGAGTAGGTCCAGAGCACGGCCCAAGGCGGCGTCTCGCTCGGCGTCGTCATCAACAGGAGAACTGAGCTCGACAAGGAGGTGGACCGAGTGTCCCCGGAGTGAAAACAGGGCGGGCATACCAAAGTCGTGTTCATCAGAGCCGACCCAGGCAGCTAGCTCGACGGTCGCGGGAAGTACCTCGTGCGCCCACCAATGGATATCGCCCGACTGACGAGGCCTATCGGAGACTCGGTGTCGGAGCTGATCGAGAATCTCAGAAGCGAGACGCACCACTGCTGGCTTTGCAGGATCGTCGCCGATCGTCACGAGCCTGCTGGCTTCCACGACCACATGTGCCCAAAGCGTCTGCAATTGCTCCCAGCGCAGCCGGGGAGCATCACCGGACTCGCTCTTGAGCGCCCGCACGATCGTGAGCCGTGCCCATAGGTCGCGGACCTGCGCTATAGCGTTGTGGTCACCGGCCCAGGTCGCCCGATTGTTCTCAGTATGTGAGGTGATGGTCTCCTGGAGATTCATCGCGAATCTCGGATCATCGTGCTCGCCGACGCCGGCCACGCTGTTGAGGATCGAGACGAACTCGGATACCGTCACGCCAGCAAGATCGACATCTCCAAGCGGTGATTGGAGCGCGCTCGGTCTGGCAAGGCGATTCACGGGTGGTAATGGACCAAACTCGGTGCCCTGTTCGGCAGCCTCGCGCAGGGTGCGCGTCCAGGACGCAGGCCGAGCCTCTTCCGGCAAATGGGCCACCCACTGTGCAGACCGGAACCAATCGGGGCGCGTCTCCGTCGCATTGTCGAGATCGCTGCAGAGTACGCCGCTCGGCGGCGCTTCCCCAAGTGCTTCTGAGAGACGTGATAGGGCGGTTTTCTCGACCAATGGCAGGATTACCTGTAACGTCTGGAGGTCCGTCTGGTCCGGCCAATACTCGCCGCTGACACGAGCAACGACTGCTTCGTAGGCTCGACCGGCTATGGCGATACCGAGTTCGGGCGCCGACAGTTCGATAGCGGGTGCAACAACGCCACGTGCCAGCGCGGCGCCACCGAGTTCGGATAGCGCCGAAAGATCGATTGGCGTGCCGCGAGACTCTGCGATGGCAGCCACCCGAACGGCACTCTCGATAATTAGGCCGGACGTAGTACGAGCCCGCAGATGCGCGTGATCGAAGTGAAACAAGACTGTATAGGGGCTATCTGTATCGACACGCAGCAGGGCTTTTATGACCGCTGAGCTGAACCTGGCGCGAGGTGGTTCCGCGATCTCGGGCAATCGAGCGATTGCGACGTCAAGGAGCTCGTCGACTCCGTGTGGGGATCGGGACAGCCCCGTTGAGGGCTCCAGGCTGTCGACGACTCGAGCCAGAATCTTCCACCACTCGGCCTCGGGAACAGCGTCTATGTGGCGACGCAGCCACCGTACGACGAACTCGGTTCGCACCCGATCCCCGGCTTTATGACTCAGACGGTCGACTTCTCCGATCGAGTCGGCCCCCGCAAGGGTCGCGCAGACCAGGAGCTGCGCCGCGACGTCCGCGGTCAGCAGGTTCTGCGCTTCGACACGGTCAACAAAAGCGTTGAAGGCGGTAGCATCCTCGGCAGCGAGATGCCGGATGTAGCTGTGCGCTAGCCAGAGCGAGGGTCCGGGCAGGAGCTCGCTGACCTCCAGTGTTTGCGCCAGGAGCGGGTCACGCACGCGGTCGAAGAGATAGACGCGGATTCGCGGATCCGAGTTCGACATGAGCAGCGAGGAAACACTCTCGAAGTCGCCAGCCTCGATGAGCGATAGATACTGCTGCACGGTCACGGCCAGTGGCGCAACGAGGTCGACAAGCCTCTCTAATAGACGGTCGAGAAGTTCCACCGCCTCCTCGCGGGTAGTGGTGCCGTGTAGGCCTTCATTGGCGGCCTTGTTCAGATCCCGGAGAGCCTTCATAGCCGGAATGCTCTGGTCCGCGAGCAGACCAGGATGAAGGATGCCGAGAAAACCCGACACACGAGGCAGAAAGCCCGCTGTGGCCGCTTCGACTGCGCTTTCAAGGGTAGAAAGTTCACCATGTAGCGCGCGAGCGAGGTCTGCGTCCGGCCGGGAAGACAACCGACGCCAGCGTGTGACGACTCGTTGAGCGGCGTCCTTGATCTTCGGATCGTCGAGCTTGGGGAAAATCGAATCGATGGCGTCGCGAACGCAGTAGCTGATCAAGCTGCCGGTGACCCTCGACTCATCTTCTCCGAGAGAGGACGGATCATTTGCTAGTTCCACGCCCCTTGCGAGCATGGCCAGCCCACGGCTTCCCTGAGACGAGAGGGCATGTAACGGGCGAAGATGCAGAAGTCGCTCTGCCCGAAGGAGCTCGTGGGACAACTTCGCCTCCCGACGTCTTTGACGTCCCAGACTACTAACCTCGTTCTCAGGGTTACCGGCGAACCGGTGCGGATTCTATGCTCACAGTCGGCTCATCCCTACCCCGCGCGCTGCTACACGGCAGGCGTCACTTCCCGCCGGAGGTCCTCGACGAGCTAATGAAATGGGAAGGTCGATCTCGGAGCGCCCGACACGGTCACATCTTGTCCTGATGGATGCCAAGCCTCGATGAGCTCGGCATCCATCACCGGCGCGAATGGCTACTTCACCGCTGCGCGGAACTTCTCGAGAAGCGCACCCGGGATCCGGCGAGGGGTTGCATCTCTAGGAGCGCACTCACACGCCTCATCTCCGCCGACTGGCCAGATCGACACTCGTTCGCGAACGGACAAGTCGTACGCGAAGAACAACGCCTTCGTATTCGCCTGAGGCAGCGAGCAACGCGCCGCCACAGGGAAGCCGCAGCGACTAGGGATCCGACGACGGTGAATCCGTAGATCCGGTTAGCGACGGCGACGGTCAAACGCGCATCTGGCCGCCTCGAACGATTGTCGGCGTCGGGACAAGTATCCAGTGTCCGAGGACACTTCGCAGCGCTGGACCGGACACGCATTCGATGCGCGCTTGAGGTGCCGGCTGAACGCTCGTGCTCGCGCGCTCAAAACCTGCTCTTGGAAGGTGTTCACTGAACAGCCGCGGCAATCGTTCGGTAGTCCTGAAGCTGACAGCCACCGAGCCCTAGCCTGTCAGGTCATCGCATCCGCGACCCCGCCGTACGAGGCTCCGAGCCCTTCAACAGCATGCGTTACTTGGTTGACACGTGATAAGTCCCGTGGTTCACTCTATTATCACGTGGTAATTTACTGCACACAATCTTTTCCGGCACCCCGAAGCCGGATGACGAAGGAGTCATGATGTCCGACAACCCTCTCGCGTCAGGCGCGCCCGGAGCATCGCCGTCACCAGCCCAAGGCGCTGTCGCCGCGGAGCCGCACAGCGGGGCCGACGCTGTCGGAACCGCTGTTGGACTGGGTGACGGGACGACCTTCCCGATCGCCGCTACACCCACAGCAGCCGAGGCCGGTTCTGGTAACGCCCGCGGCGTGGTCGAAGAGGACGACCGACCTCGAGTGTCCCGGCGGTACATCACGTTCCTGCTCCTGGCGCTCTTCGGCGCGAACCTTGCGTTCGTCACGCCGATCGCAATCTCCCTCGCGATCCAGGTGCAGAAGCTCGCGCCGGAGAATGTCGAGTACCTGGGGCTGGTCCTTGGTCTCGCCGCAGGAAGCGGCGTCCTCCTCGCTCCCCTGTTCGGAGTGCTGAGTGACCGCACTCGCTCGCGTCTCGGCCGACGTCGTCCCTGGATGATCATCGGCCTCATCGTCGGTCTTCTCGGCCTCACCGTCCTCGCCCTCGCACCGAACATCGTCGTCCTGGCGATCGGCTGGATCATCTCCACGCTCGGATGGGGCCAGGTCATCGGTGGCCTGCAGAACTCCCAGGCGGATCGGCTCCCTGCCTCCCAGCGCGGCAAGGTCGCTGGGCTCACCGGAGTCATCGGGCAGGTCGCGCCCGTGGTCGGTGCGGTCGCCGGCGGAGGACTGGCATCGAACTCCTTCCTCCTGTTCCTCGTTCCTGGTGTCGTCGGCGTCGTGCTCGTGCTGCTGTTCCTGCTCTTCGTCAACGAGGCCGACTCGCGCGGGATGGTCCATGAGGACAGACTCGACGTGCGCGGGATGCTGGGCAAGTACGTGTTCCAGCCCAAGCGCTACCCCGACTTCTCCTGGAACTTCGTCGGACGCTTCTTCTTCTTCTTCGGCCTCACCCTGAACTCGACCTTCACCGCTTTCTTCATCGGCTCCAAGCTCGGCCTCCCTGTCGATCAGATCGGCGGAACGATCGCACTCCTCGGCCTGCTCGGCATCATCGGCACGATGGGCGGCGCGATCGGCGGCGGCTTCCTGTCCGACAAGCTGCGCCGTCGACGCCTGTTCGTGATGACCGGCGGCGTGATCTTCAGCGCTGGCGCAGTGATCGTCGCCTTCGCTCCCAGCCTCGAGGTCATCATCATCGGCTCCGTGCTCAGCAACCTCGGCATCGGCATCTTCTCTGCAGTCGACCAGGCCCTCGTCCTCGACGTCCTTCCTGAACGCAACACCCAAGCCGCACGATTCAACGCGCTGAATAGCTTCTCGTTCACACTCCCCCAGGCGCTCGCACCCCTCATCGCTCCGGCATTCCTCCTCATCGGCGCAGCGGCGGGTGGGGATAAGAACTACACGCCGCTCTACCTCGCCTCCGCCGTGTTCACGATCATCGGAGGACTCGTAGTCCTCGCGAAGGTGAAGGCCGTGCGATGACTTCGAGTACCACCTCCGCCACCCCGCCCAGCGCAGAAAGGCCCCCGATGACCTCGAACCTCCCCTACCGCAACTCCGACCTTCCCACCGCCGAGCGCGTCGAGGATCTCCTCGCCCGGATGACGATCCAGGAGAAAGCGGGACAACTCACCCAGTACTTCCTTTTCGACGTCGGTGAACTCCCCGACGACTTCGACATCGACTCCTTGCCGGAGGAACACCGGGTCTTCGTCCGCCAGCCGCGCATCGTCCTGGCCGCAGCGAAGAACGGCGGAGTCGGCTCTCTGCTGTTCATCAAGGACCCCGCCGTGGCCAACCGGTACCAGCGGGAAGTCGTCGAGAACAGCCGGCACGGCATTCCCCTCCTCTTCGGATTCGACGTCATTCACGGTCTGCGCACCGTCCTCCCCGTCCCGATCGCTCTCGCCGCCACCTGGGACCCTGTCGTCGTCGAAGCCGGACAGTGCATCGCCGCACGCGAGGCACGCGCGTCAGGCATCCACTGGTCCTTCGCACCCATGATCGACATCGCGCGGGACCCGCGCTGGGGCCGCATCGTCGAGGGGGCCGGAGAGGACCCCTACCTCGGTTCAGCCGTCGCCGCAGCCCAGGTCCGCGGCTTCCAGGGCGACCTCGGACCGAGTAGAATCCTCGCCGGCCCCAAGCACTTCGCCGGCTACGGCGCCGCACGCGGCGGCCGCGACTACGAGGACGCGGAGATCTCGGAGTCCGAGCTGCACAACGTCTACCTCCCGCCCTTCAAGGCAGCCATCGACGCAGGCGCGGCGAACATCATGAGCGCTTACATGGACCTCAACGGAGTCCCCGCCAGCGGAAACCGACGACTCCTCACGGAGGTGCTCCGCGACGAGCTCGGCTTCGACGGCTTCGTCGTGTCCGACGCCAACGCCGTCAAATCGATGGAGACGCAGCACTTCGCCGCCGACCCCACCGACGCTGCCGCTCGCGCCATTCGCGCCGGCAACGACATGGAGATGGCCATGTCCGAGCCCGCGTTCGACAACCTCCCGGCCGCCATCGAACGAGGGCTCCTCGACATGGAGCAGCTCGACACCTCCGTGCGTCGAGTCCTCACCGCGAAGTTCGCACTCGGCCTCTTTGAGAACCCCTACGCCGACGCAGAAGCCGCCGAAACAATCCTCACCGACCCTGCTCACCTGCAGGTCGCCCGTACCGCAGCCGAACGCGCCATCGTCCTACTCAAGAACAATGGCGCGCTCCCTCTCCCCGATGACCGCGGAACGATCGCCGTCATCGGCCGCCTCGCGGACAGTAAGCGAGACACGCTCGGGCCGTGGGTCTTCGGCCATCACACCGAGGACACCGTCACCCTCCTCAAGGGACTGCGATCCCGCATCGCCGGCTCCAACGCGATCGCGTACGCGCCCGGCGTCGGAATCCCAGACCGCCTCTTCCCCTCCCCCTTTGATCGGCAGGACCCCGACCCCGGTGAGAACCCATGGGCGTCCGTCGACGACGAGCACGAACTCAAGCGAGCAGTCCAGACCGCCGCGGCAGCGGACGTCGCAATCGTCGTCGTCGGAGAGCGCCAGAACCAGATTGGGGAACTCGCATCCCGATCCACTCTCGACCTCCCCGGCCGCCAGCTCGAGATGGTCCAACAGATCGTCGCCACCGGCACGCCCGTCGTCGTGGTCGTCATGTCGGGTCGTCCGCTCGACCTCCGCTGGATCGACGCACACGCGGCAGCAGTCCTGCAGGTCTGGTACCCGGGCACCCAGGGCGGCAACGCCGTCGCCGCCGCTGTCTTCGGCGACGTATCACCGGCCGGACGTCTTCCCTTTAGCTGGCCGCGTCACGTCGGTCAGGTGCCGATGATCTACTCCCACAACCGCACCTTCTCTCCCGAGAACAGCGGAACCCGGTACTGGGACGAGGAATCCACGCCGCTCTACCCGTTCGGGTTCGGTCTGAGCTACGCGACTTTCGAATACTCCAACCTGCGAGTTGAGAAGACGGCTCAGTCCGCCGATGAGCCTGTCACGGTCTCCGTCGACGTCGCGAACACCTCCGATCGTGACGGTGACGACGTGGTGCAGCTCTACGTGCACCAGCGCTACGGCACCTCCTCGCGCCCGGTCCGGGAACTGAAAGGCTTCGAGCGAGTGCATGTCGCCCGCGGAGACGTCCGAACGGTCCGCTTCGAGCTCGGACCCGACCAGCTGCGCTACTGGAGCGCAGCCACCGGTTCATGGGTGCTGGACAACACCGTCTTCGACGTGTGGGTGGGCGGGGCCTCGACCGCGACGCTGACAACAACGTTCGAGTCGCAGTAGAAGCAGACGAAGAGCAGTGGGCGGCACTCCGTGAAGGAGCGCCGCCCACTGCTCTTCGCGCTTCTCCCACCTGCTGGTGTTCGTGCGCGACTCACCCGCCCGTCGGCTACTGCACCGACCAGCCGCCATCGGAGGCCAGGACGACGCCGTTCACGTTCGCGGAGTCGTCGCTGAGCAGCCAGGTGATCGACGCGGCCATCGTGTCGGCCTCGACCACCGGCGGGATGAGGGTGAAGAACGGCGCGAGGCGCTTGCGCGCGAAGTCGCTCGACATCGTCCCCTCGATCCCCGTGGCGGTTGGGCCGGGAGCGACAGCGTTGGTACGGATACCGGAGGGACCGTAGAGGAACGCCGAGCTCTTCGTGATACCCACGACCGCGTGCTTGGACGCCGTATAGGCGGTGCCGGCCGCGTTGCCGCGTAGCGACGCCTCCGACGCCACGTTCACGATCGCCCCGCGACCGGCCTCGAGCATCGCCGGCAGCACGGCGCGGCTGAGCGCGAACGTGCCGTCGACGTTCACCGAGAACACTCGATGCCAGAGGGCGTCCTCCGTCTCGTGTAGCGGCGTCATGCCGTCCATGATTCCGGCGATGTTCGCCAGCGCGTCGATCTGCGCGCCGGCCGCGGCGACGATCGACGCGACCCCCTCAACCGACGTGATGTCGGCGGCGACGGCGACGACGGCGCCTTCCGGGGAGGCGGCAGCGAGGGCTTCGATGCCAATCGGTACGACATCGACGGCGATCACTCGTCCGCCCTCGCGGAGAATACGGCGGGCCGTTGCACGTCCGATGCCGGATCCTGCGCCCGTGACGATCACGGTCTTCCCGGTGAAGCGCCCGACTGCGCTCTCCGGCGCGTCGTCGGTCTCCTCCCGCGGGATCACCCCGCCGTTCGCCTGCTCCACCATGGCGTTCACGAGTTCCTGCGGGAAAGCGTCACCGCCCATCTCGACCATGGCGCGTAGGCTCAGGTGCCGAGCGGGCTGCAACGACTCCTCGGAGTGGCCGGCGTGGGTGAGCAGTTCCCGCAGGATGCGGCCGCCGACCGGGTCGTCGAGCCACTGCTGCAGCGTGTTCTTCGAGGTGAGGGTCATCTCAGTTCTCCAGAAAGGGTGTCGTGGTGATTGTGGAAGATCCCCGCAGTCACAGACCTCGCCTGGAGGGTCCGGTGAGACTGCGGTCGAGGATGTGGTGTGCTTATTGATGTCAGGCCGAGCGGGACGTTGAGGACTCGAGCAGCCGTGCTACCCAGGAGTCCCGGGCGGCGGCCGCCAACTCTGCGAGACGTGTTCCTTGCATGAGTGCTTCCCAGCCGTGGGTCATGCCGGGCCAGACGTGCAGCTCCGCGTCGCCGCCGTCGCGCCACAGTGACGACGCGTAACTCACCACCTCGTCGCGGAACACCTCCGCGCTGCCGACGTCGAGGTAGGTGGGCGGGAGGCCGGTAAGGTCCGTCGCCCGGGCAGGCGCGGCGTAGGCGGAGACATCGTCGGTTCCGCGACGGCCGCCCAGGAGGGAGTTCCAGCCGACGGAGTTGCTGCCGCGATCCCACAGCCCGATCCCGTCGAACTGGCGGGTGGAAACTGTGGCGTCGCGGTCGTCGATCATCGGGCACAGCAGAAGCTGACCCAGGAGAGCCGGTCCGCGTCGGTCTCGGGCGAGGAGCGCCACTCCTGCGGCAAGGCCTCCGCCGGCGCTGGCGCCCGCGATCAGGATCCGGCCCTGATCGATTCCGATGTCGTCTGCGTTCGCTGCGATCCACAGCAGCGCTGCATAGCAGTCCTCGACCGGGGTCGGGTCGGGATGTTCCGGCGCGAGCCTGTACTCGACGGTGACGACGACGGCGTCGTGCTCGAGCACCCATCCGGCGACGAGGGAGATGCCGGTCATCCGGTCTCCCATCACCATCCCGCCGCCGTGGATGTGCAGGATGCCGGGTCCTGCGCCGGCATGGTTCTTTCGCCGGAGCACCGTGAGGGCGAGCTGCGTGCCGTCTGCGCTCGGGAGGGTGTATTCGCGCTGCTCGAGATCCAGGGCGCTGATGTCTTCGGGCACGCTGTATCCGCGCATCGTCGGGATCGACTCCGGAATGAGCGGCGCGAAGATCGGAAGATCCGCGAGAGCGTCCAGTCCGGCTTGAACCCGCGGGTCGAACGGTGGCCGCGGAATCGAGCGGGCGTTGCTGTCCTCGGTGATGTGCATGGCTCCTCTTTGCTGATGGGGTGTGCGGAAGTGGGGCGCTTACGCGCGCATGCTGGTTCCGCCGTCGACGCTGAGGATCTGCCCGGTCGTCCATTCGGAGAGGTCCGACATGAGGAAGGCGACGGTGGCGCCGATGTCGTCCGGTTCGCCGAGACGGTGCGACGGAGTACCGCCGAGGATCTGCTCACGGAACTCTTCCGGGAGGTTGTTCTTGGTCTGCTCGGTGAGGACCATGCCGGGCGCGATGCCGTTCGAGCGGATGCCCTGCTTGCCGTAGGCGCGAGAGACGTGACGGGTGAGCGCACCGATTCCAGCCTTGGTGACGGAGTAGGCGACCTTGTCGGCCATGCCGGCGTAGACCGCTCCGGAGAGAGTGTTCACGACGGAGCCGCCACCGCCCGCGATCATGTGCGGCAGTGCCGCGCGGAGGGTTCGCAGGTAGCCGGTGAGGTTGATGTCCAGGCTCCGGTTCCACGCCTCCAACTCGATGTCGATGACCGTGGTGTCGCGCGCGACTTCCTCGGGGGCGATGTTGGCGGCGACGTTGAAGAGTCCGTCGATGCGGCCGTATTCGCTGATCGCGAGGTCGATGAGTGCTGCGACGTCGCCGTCGTCCGCGATGTCCACCCGCAGGGCGCTCCCGCGGCCGCCGGCGGTCGTCGCCGCTTCCACGGCGCGTTCCGCGGCGCGCACGTCGATGTCGCCGATGACGACAGTGGCGCCGCTCGCTCCGAGGTAGCGCGCTGCGCTGGTGGCGATGCCGCCGGCACCGGCGAAGACGATGACCTTGTCGGTGAGGCCTTCCATGGCTGACTCCTACTTCTCGTGTTGCGGGCGACGGGTGGTCGTCCGGATGCAGAACGGGGCGGCGCGGTTCACGATGCGTCCAAGTGCGCGCCGCCGGTGCGGGCGACCTCTCCCAGCCACGCCAGGCTGGGCTTGGGGGTCCGGGCGAATGTGGTGCGGTCGACGGCGATGAGACCGAAGGTGGGTTCCCAGTGGCCCCACTCGAAGTTGTCCAGCGCGGTCCAGTGCAGGTACCCGCGCACATCGATGCCGTCATCGATGGCGGCGAAGAGGTGCTGCAGTGCCTCGGTCGTGTAGGCGACACGTCGCGTGTCGTCGTCGGTGGCGATGCCGTTCTCCGTGATGAGGATCGGCACTCCCCCGGTGATGTCCCACGCGTGGCGGACCGCGATGCCAAGCGCGTCTGGACGGTACGCGGTGCCGACGAGCGTGTTGTCCGGGTGCGGCGGATGCGGGACGAGCCCGTCCTCGTTGACGTCCTGCGTCGAGTACGCCTGGACGCCGAGGAAGTCGTCCCCGCGGGAGGCCTCGAGGAACACGTCCTCCCGGGCGTACCGTTCCGAGCGGAGTCGTTCCTCGGAGGCGGGGTCGGCGGCGGATAGTGCGAGGCCTGCGATGGTCCAGCCGACCTTCGCGTTCGTACGTTCTCGCACGATCGCGCGGGCGGCGTGGTGGGCGTCGATAAGGCGTTGGGTGCCCTCGGGAAGCGGAAGCGGGAGCGTGAATCCGCCTTCGGGCTGAACGGTGGGTGTGTCCATCGCCGGGATGGAATCGCTGTTGATGGAGCCGGCCATCAGCATCATGAACGCAAACATGTTCGGTTCGTTGATGGTGCAGACCCACTCGACGCCGTCGAGGATGTCGCAGACCCGCGAGATGTAGGCGGCGAAGCGTTCCAGGGCGGTGTCACCCAGCCATCCGCCTTCCTCGATGAACCAGCGGGGGCTGGAGAAGTGGTGCAGGGTGACGATAGGGGTCAGCCCGAGCTGGAGAGCGGTATCGATCATCCGGCGGTAGTGCGCGAGCTCGGCGAGGGAGAACTGGCCCGGGAGGGGCTCCACGCGCGCCCATTCGACGCCGAAGCGGTAGGCGGTGAGTCCAGCTTCTGCGAGCAGTCGCATGTCCTCCTCGTAGCGGTGGTAGCTGTCGACGGCGTCGCCACTGGGCGCGAACATCGGCAAGCGCTGTTCGTAGACCCACCAGTCGCTGTTGTCGTTGTTTCCTTCGATCTGGTGGGGGGCGCTCGATGCTCCCCAGAGGAACGAGTCGGGCTGTGTGGTCATCGGAAGTCCTTCGTTGGGGGTGGCAGATATGAGGAGCGGTGCGTCAGCGTGAGGCGTGGCCGGCGGGACGGTGCTGGTGGGCGCGATGCTCGTACCGGTCCCGCGGCGAAGCGGCGGCGGCGCAGGAGAAGGAGCCGGTCGGGACGTTCTCGAGCCTGGGTACAGAGCGGCGGGCGCTCAGCCCTGGGGGGCGGTCGTGTAGGTGAACGACTGGAGCAGCGTCTGGCCGATGAGTGGCTCTACGCCGATGACTCGTCCGGTGAAGCCGCCCGCGACCTCGGTGGAGAGGTAGCGGCCGTCGAATTCGCCAAAGACGTGCTCGCCGGTCGAGTCGGACGCGGCGAGCTCGATGAGGTCGGGTTCCATGGAGACACCGTGAGGGAGGACCTTGGGCGGCTTCGCGCTGATGCGCAGAGCAGGCGCATCGCCTGCCGCGGGTGTCCAGCGGCCGACGAGGTGCTCGAACGGGCCGACGGTGACCGTGGCGGTGACGATTTCCCCGTCGTAGAGCAGCCCGTACCAGTGCCGGTCGTCCAGGCGCAGCGAGAACCGGGCTGTGCCGTCCTCGACCCAGAGGCGGGTGGTCGCGGTCCACACGTCGTCGGTGGTGCGGGTACACAGCAGTGCGCGGCCCTGGTCCGGGTCGGCCTCGAGGAGGAGACCCCCGTCTTCCTTGGGGCGGCTGAAGGAGGAGGGGAAGCGTCCGACTCCGAGCCAGCGCTGATCGAGCACTTCGCTGTCGAATCGATCCTCGAACGAGCGGTCGACGGCGGGGACGGTGAAGCGGTCCTCGTCGAAGACGGGCCATCCGTTCACCCAGTCGATGCCCGCGAGGAAAGTTTCGCGGCCGTTCACGTGGAAGCCCGGGGTCTGGCCGCGAGGGCGGACTCCGAGGTGCACGGCGGCCCAGCTTCCGTCGGGAAGCTCCACGAGGTCGGCGTGACCGACGTTCTGCACGGGGTTGGGCAGGCTGCGATGGCTGAGGATCGGGTTCACGGCGGCCGGCTCGTACGGGCCGGCGATGGTTCGGGCTCGGGCGATGGTGACCGCGTGTCCGCGTTCCGTGCCTCCCTCGGCCAGCAGGAGGTACCACCAGTCGTCTTTGCGGTAGAGGTGGGGGCCTTCGGGGAAGGAGAGACCGCTTCCTTCCCAGAGCTGGCGCGGCGGTGCGAGGAGGGTGCCGGTGCTCGTGTCAACGGGAGCGGATCGAATGCCCGGGTGCTCGGAGTCGAGGGAGCACCAGGTGACGTGAGCGGTCCCGTCCTCGTCCCAGACGATGTCGGGGTCGATTCCGATCGCGTCAGGAATGTGGACCGGGTCGGACCAGGGGCCGGCCGGATCTTCGGCATGAAGGATGAAGTGGCCTCGCCCGAGGGGGATGTCGTTGACGTTGGTTCCGATGAGCCAGAATACGCCGTCGTGGTGGCGCAGGGTGGGGGCGAAGATGCCGGCGCTTCCGTAGCCACGATGCTCGGCGATCTGCTCGGGTCGGGTGAGGGCGTTGCCGATCTGGGTCCAGATGGTGAGGTCCGTGCTGCGATGCACAGGGATGCCCGGGAGGTACTCGAAGCTGGACGTCGCGAGGTAGTACGTGTCGCCCACTCTGCAGATGGACGGGTCGGGAAAGAATCCGGGGATGATCGGATCGGTGGTCATGACTGCTCCTTCGTTCCCAGCACCGGAGTGCCGACGTGCTCGGATGGGAGGTCACTGAATGCCTCCAGGGTGACGGTCGCGTAGCCGTGGTGATCAGACGCGACGCTGAGGGTGATGAGGCCGGGTTCCCCGGTTCCGCGGAGGATGGCGAGGGCTCGGCCTCGGTAGGTGCTGTGCTCGTCATCGACGAAGCTCTCGAGCGTGGACGGCGCCGCGCTGGCGAGGCTGATCAGCGAGGCCGGTCCGGTGACGCTGACGCTCACGTGGTCCTCGGCGACGGTGTCGACGACGCCGTCGCGGTCGGCGAGCTCGATCCACACGAAGCACAGGTCGTCGGCTCCGGTGATCTGCGACGACTCGGGCCGGAGGGTGAGCTGAGGAGCTGCGGCGGAGCGGAGCGTGCAGCGTCCAATCTCTGCGCCGTTCCGGTACGCGATCGCCGTAAGTTCGCCCGGCTCGTATCGTGTGCTGAATCTCGTGAGGAACCCGGTTGCGGCTCCGCTGCGGCGCCGACCGAGTGATCGACCGTTCACCTGCAGGTCGACTGTGTCGCCCGCGGAGTAGACCTCGATCTCGGCTTTTCCGGTCAGGTCACCCCAGGACCAGGAGGACACTGCGTCGGTGAAGAGCCACGGTGTCTTGTTAGGGCGCTGACCGGTGCGGTCGAGGGGGCGGACGGCGATGCCGGGGCGATCGGTGATTCCCCAGACCGCTTGGATCAGGTGAGTCGGCGCCCCGGGCTGGCCGGTGATGTCGAAGATTCCGCAGCCGGCGAGAATACCGGGGTACGGTTTGGCGATGCCTCCGGGTTCGGAGCCGTAGCTCCAGTAGCCGAGCCCTACCTCGCCGAGGTAGTCCCATCCGGTCCAGCTGAAGTCGCCGATCACCCCGGGGATCGAGGTGACGCGCCTCCAAATCGCGGGGAGGTCGCCGACCATGGATTCGGTGCCGAGGATGACCCGGTCGGGGGTGCGTCGACGAGCGTTCTTGTAGCTGGCGTAGCCGTAGTTGTAACCGGCGATGTCGACGACGTCGAACACGTCCCTGGTCGCTTGGTCGGCGGCGGGGAGCATTGAGGCGAGGACCATCAGGCGCCCCATCTTCGCCGTCAGCTGATTGGCGACTGTACTGGTGGCCGGTGTGCGCTCCGGAGGTCCGTCCTCGCCGGTGTCCTTCGCTTTCGCCGCCATCATAGCCAACAGCGGGTTGACGGCGATGGTCGTCGGCCGCGTCGGGTCGAGCTGCTGGAAGTACTGGTGGATCTCCCGGGCGGTATCCACGCCTGCCGCGGTCGCCGATTCGGCGATCTCGTTGCCGATGGAGTACAGGATGACAGAAGGCCGATTGCGGTCTTCCGTGATCATCGCGGCGACGTCAGCGGGCCACTCCTCATGGAAGCGCGGCGACTCGTCATGGGGTGTCTTCTTGCGGAACCAGATGTCGCTGAGCTCGTCCATGACATAGAGCCCGATCTCGTCGCAGGCGTCGAGGAACGCTCGGGAGAGGGGGTTGTGGGCGCTGCGGATCGCGTTGAATCCGGCGTCCTTCAACAGCTGTGCCCGACGTGTCTCGGCGGCGTCGAAGGTCGCGGCGCCAAGTGGTCCGTTGTCGTGATGAACGGCGGTTCCGCGCAGCAGCACCCGCTGTCCGTTGATACGGAGCCCGTGCTGCGCGTCGACCTCGATCGTCCGTAGTCCCGTGCGGACGGTGCGTTCGTCCTCGATTCCGCCATCGAGTGCGATGAGGCGAGTGTGCACCGTATACAGATGCGGATGCTCGGAGGACCACGGTCGGGCCGAAGGCACGTGCAGTTCCAGATCGACGCTCGCGTCCTCGACTGGGTGGGAGGTGCGGGCGAGGATCAGACCGTTCTCCTCGAGCTCGACCTCGACGGAGGCCAGATCGACGAAATCCCCCTGAATGGCGATGTGGACATCAACGACGGCAGCGGAGGGAGCGGCGGCTCCGATACTGCGCGTGTGGACTCGGACGCCGTCCGGGGCGATCCGGGTCGGACCGGCGCTGGTCAACCAAACGGGTCTGTAGATGCCCGAACCCGTGTACCAGCGACTGTTGGGAGTATTTGAGTTGTCGACCACCACCTCGATGACCACCTGCTCGTCTGGGCTCAGGTCCTTCAAGGAGAGGGCGAATCTCCGGTACGGGCTGTTATTGCGGCCGATCTCGATCCCGTTGACTGACACGATGGCGGCGCCGTAGACGCCTTCGAAGCTGAGCGAGTACTCGAGCGCGTCGGCGTCGGCGGGCACGGTCCAGGCCTTCCGGTAGAGGTAGGTGCCGCCGGGGAAGAATCCGCCGTGGTTTCCGGTGCCGCCAGTCTCGGTGCGGACCTCCGCGATCATCGCGTCGTGAGGGAGGCGGACTGGGACGCCGGAGGTGTCGCCCCCGCTGCGGTGGAAGGTCCAGCCGTCGGTGAAGAGGGTGGTAGTCATGGTGATGCTCCAGGTCGAGGGTCAGGCGTGATCGCGGCGTTTACCTATCGGACGCCCTTGATCTTCCACTGGACGATGACACCAGCGACGATGGTGAACCCTGCGGCGACGAGGAAGAGGAGGCCATAGTTCTTATCGTCGCCGCTCACGCCGATGAGGATGAGGGGCGCAGCGAGCAGTGGGGCCACGGCTTGCGCGATCGAGGTCGAGTAGCCGTTGATGCCGAGGAAGCGGCCGGCGTTGGTGTCCCTCTCGGGCAGCACGTTGAGCACGAGCGCCTGGTCGACGGAGGAGAAGACGCCGAGAGCGAGACCGGTGAGGCACGAGCCGGTGAGGAGGATAGCGAGATCGCTACCGCCCAGGGCGAGAATAACCGCGCCGATCGTGTAGACGATGCCCGAGCCCAGCACGAAGATCCTACGGCGCTTGAGTTTGTCCGAGAGGAAGCCTCCCAGTAGTGCTCCGGCACCGGTGACGACGATGCTGACCAGCGACAGGACGACGATGAGACCGCCGATGTCTGCGACCTGCCCTCCCGCGCTGAGTCGGGACGCGAAGAACAGGGAGGTGAACGTCGAGGAGAACGTGACACCCGTCATGAACAGCAGGCGAGCGAGCCAGTTCCAGGCGAAGTCCGGGTAGCGGCGTGGGTCGAAGACGAGACTGCCGAACACCTTGCCCACGGTGAGGTGGTCCTCGAAGACGGCGTCTCGCGTGTCCCGCTCGCGGATGAAGACGACCCAGGCGAGAAGCGCCAGCAGTCCGAAAGCGCCCGGGACGAGGAAGACGAGAAAGTTATTGCCGATGAAGGCGCTGGCAAGCCCGACGCCAGCAACCGGAGCGACCATCTGGATGAACCCGGTCAGCCCCGCGACACGGCCGTACTGAGACTCGGGCAGACGGTCCGCCTGGGACTGAATCAGCGAATTCATGCTGCTGCTCCACCCGGCGGAGGTGATGGTCCACCCGATGAGCAGGACCGGGATGCTCGGCGCCTGCGCGATGATCACCAGCCCGACGAAGCCGATGAGAGCCGACCCGATGGCGAAGGGGCGACGGCGTCCGAAACGAGACCGGGTGCGATCGCTCCAGACGCCTACGAGGGGGCCCGTGATCGTCGTCACGACCGCTGCGATGCCGATGACGTAACCGAGCACTTCGACGTTCGACGGGGCGAGCTCCTGAATGCGGAGAGAGAGGGAGAGCCCGATCGGCGCGACCAGAGCGACATACGCGCCGAACATTGCGAGAAGCAGGAATGAGATGTACTTGCGCGGAACCGGAGTTCGGATCGTGCCGGTAGGCGTGCTCTCGGCCTGTGTGTCCGCAGCGAGAGCTTGCTGGGCCGGCGAGGTTGACGCGCCTGGCGCGACCGACGCGAGGGGATTGTCCGACATTATGACTCCTTCGTCATCCGGCTCGGGCGCCGGAAGCAGATTTGAAAGCGGCTCGTTACCACGTGATAATGGAGTGAATCACATCGTTTATCACGTGTCAATGGCCTCGGATTATGGTTAGACTCGCCACTGACGACAGGAGCATCTATGGCTGCAACGAGCGCGGACGTAGCGCGACGCGCCGGTCTCTCACGAGCAACGGTCAGTCAGGTTCTGAACGGGTACACCGACCGTTTCGCGGCCGAGACGACGGAACGCGTGCTCCGAGCCGCCCAAGAACTCGACTACGAGCCCTCCGCCGTCGGTCGGATGCTTCGGACGGGGTCTAGCGACTTCGTCATTGCACTGATCCCCAACACGACCTTCGGCGGGAATCTCCAGGACATCTTCGATTCGGTCACCGCGCTTCTGGCGGATCACGGGCTGAGCCTCGTCCTGCACCTCTCGACACCGTCCCCCGGCGCACTCGATCGGGTCCTGGGCGGCATCCGACCGCGCGCCGTCCTCTCCCTCCAGCCATTCACCACCGACGAGCGTCGCATCCTCGCAGACAGGAAAGTCCCGGCGTTCGATCCGACGATCGATGGCGACACGAACTACGAAATCGGGCTCCTGCAAGCTGAGTACCTCATCGGCCGGGGCTACCAGCGGCTCTCGTTCGCGCATCTGCACGATCAACGGACCGACCCGTACGGCTCGGGGCGCGAACGGGCAGTCACTGACGCGTGCGCTGCGGCTGGCCTGCCCGCGCCTAAGAGCCTCGGAGTCGCCATCGACCGGTCGTCCGCGGATGCGGCTCTCGCGGCGCTAGGACCCGGAAACGGCGTGATCTGTTACAACGACGACGTTGCCATCGCGTTGATGACCGCAGCCTCACGACGGAGATGGCGTGTGCCCGAAGACATCGGACTTATCGGCATGGACGACACTCCCCTCGCCCAGGTGATGAATCCCCGCCTCACGACAGTGGGATACAGCCTCGCCGCAGCCGCTCACCACACCACGAGAGCAGCCCTGCTTGCGATCGGCCAGGAGGTCACCACGTCGCCTCTGGACCTCGGGCTGCGCATCGTCCACGGTGACTCCTGCTGACGGGCCAACTGTACTAGCCGACCGTCGCCGACGAGTCAGGACCGCCGAGAAGTGCGGGGGAGATCTTCGGCGCGCCATTTTGTCCACCCGAGTTGCAGCCCCGCCCCGGGGACGCACTGTAGTCCGACGTGTCTTCACAACCTCGGCTTCACCGAAAACCAACCACCAAAAAGAAAGCAGGAACACATGGGAAAGCTCGACGGCAAGACGGTCATCCTCACCGGAGCCTCCTCCGGCCTCGGTAAGCAGCAGGCGATCCGCATCGCCGAAGAGGGAGCGAATCTCGCAATCTGCGCCCGAACGCGGAACAAACTCGACGAGACTCGCGCCCTCTGCGAGCAGGCCGGTGCCACCGTGCTCGCAATGCCGGTCGACATCACCGACTACGACGCCCTCGCCGACTTCGTCGCCGCGACCGCCGATGCGTTCGGCACGATCGACACGCTTGTGAACAATGCGCACACCGTCACCACACCCGCTCCGTTCCTCGAGAAGACGATCGAGGACCTCGACACCGAAATGCGCAGCTCCGTCTACGCCTACTGGCATCTCATGAAGCTCTGCTTCCCGCACATGCAGGACCACGAAGGCGCTGGCGCCTCCATCATCAACTTCGCCTCCGAAGTCGGTATCACCGGAGAAGCCCTCTATGCACCCTACGCGGCGTCCAAAGAGGCAGTCCGCGCTCTCTCGCGCGTGGTCGCTCGCGAGTGGGGAGTCCACAACATCCGGGTCAACACCATCTGCCCCAACGGCCTCACCGACAACATCGCTCAGGGCATCGACTGGATGCCCACCGAGACCCGCGAACACATCGAGCGGCTCTTCGTAGCCAACCCCTTCAGACGTCCTGGTGACCCCTATTCCGACGTCGCCCCCGTCACCGTCTTCCTCGCCTCCGACGACAGCCGCTGGCTCACCGGGCAGAACCTCAACGCCGCAGGCGGAGGACTGATCACCGCCTAGCGAATTCGACGGTGCGCCCACTCCACCTTGGTAGCACGCCCCCGCGATGAACATCGACAACGGGGCGGCCGAGGTGGCTGGGTGTAGGCGCTCTCGTTGCCGTTCCCGCCATGGAAACTCAATGCCAGATGCCCGTGGACTAAGCGGAGGTGGGGGGGTGAGGTGACCGGTCTCTCCTATCAGCGCGTCGAGTCGGCGTAATCCGTTTGGCCAGACCGAATCAGCCCTGTCTCAAAGCCGAGTACAACAGCATGGACCCGGTCCCGGAGATTGAGCTTGCGCAGACACGATTGACGCGTGTCGTCGCGGTCGGCCCAGCGACGAAGAGCGGGGAAGCAATATCTGAGTCCTGAGTTCAATATGCCTAGCGCGATCGCACGGAAAACCTCGCGTTCTCGTTCCATCAGAGCGATGAAGACCGCCGGTGAGGTCGGCCTCGGCGGTGCGCTGTCCACGACAGGTCTCGATCAGCCGCCGCTCAAGGCGGGACGACAGCACGGCGTGGGGACACGCGTTGCTGAGGCCTTCTTGGATGATGCGGTGGGCGGTGAGCTGCACAATCTGCGGGACCACATCGTCCCCGAGGTCCAGTTTCGATGTCGGCTCCGTGCACACTTTCGCGGCGTTGTCGCGAAGCGACGGCTCCGCGTCGATCACTGGTTGAGGGGAAGGTCCTGGTCGCTGCCGTCCGTCCGGAGCGCACCCAGGAGTTGCCGACGCACGCTAACCCGAGGAGGTTTGCCGCAAACCTCAGAGTCAGAACGTTATCGTGATCACAGCCCGGAACGGTCGGCCTCAGCCGTGTGCCAGGACCTGCAGCCCGATGACGAGAAGTCCCCCTGCACCGACCGCACCAAGCAGGAGAGCGCGCTTCGCGGGAGAAAGTCTCGTACCGCGGATCGCCATCGCCATGACGATCACAAGTGACGCGACGAGAGCCATGGCGGATCCCCACAGCGCGACAGATGTAGCAAGCGCACCGAAACTGGCCAGGAGCAGTAAGGCGACCGGGACCACGACAACGATCAGTGCACCCAGCGATGATCGACACGCGTGACGAAACTCAGGCCTGGTGAACAGGGCATCGTGGACGACCAGGTGCGCGACGACGTCCGCGGTGAGTGCGGCGAGAACCGTACCGAGGCCGGTGACGAGAATCGCAAACAGCGCCTGCGCGGGTTCGGGCTCCGCGTGGGCGGCGAGGATAAGCACGACCGACAGCGACGTGAAAGCGACATAGATCCCTTCGCGAACCGACTCGGCTTGCTGAACGGACGTTGCCTCCGCGGCAAACCGGCGCCGCCTCACTGCGGACTCCGAGTCGCCGTCTCCGTGCGTGTCATCGAATCGCCCACCACTCCCCCGAACTCCGCACCACGTGTCGTTGCACCTGAGTGTAGGGGACGAGTTTGCCCACCTCCTTGCCACACGCTGGTGATTACGGATACGGTGTATCCGATACGTGGTTCCAGGCGCGCACCGCGGTCTTGAGAAGGGGGCTACACCGTGGACAGAGTCGATGTGCTGATCGTCGGAGCCGGCGCGAGTGGTCTCACCCTCGCCTGCGATCTTCAGCGCAGGGGCGTACGCCATCGAATCATCGAGGCGTCCGCCCACGGCTTCGAAGGCTCCAGGGCGAAGGGGATCCAGCCGCGCACATCCGAGGTCATGGATGACCTCGGCGTCCTGGCTGCACTGAGGTCGCGTTCGACGCTGTATCCGCCGCTCGGCGTTCATCTCGGCCCGTTCACGATCCGGCGCACGATGATCAAGCTTCATCATGCAACTGAGGACGTGCCGTTCGCGAACACGTTGCTCGCGCCACAGAGTGCGACAGACCAGTCTCTGCGCGAGCGCCTCGAAGAGCTTGGCGGCGCGATCGAATACGGGACTCGCCTCACCTCCTACGAACAGGATCTAGAGGGCGTATCGGCGGTCATGGAGACCGCCTCCGGGCCTTCCTCTGTGCGTGCCGCTTACATCGTCGGGGCGGACGGCGGATCCAGTGCCGTCCGGAAGGGCACCGGGATCGCCTTCCAGGGTACGACGGATGAGAGCGACCGGATGATCGTCGCCGACCTCTCATTGTCCGGCCTCTCCTGCGACCGCTGGCACATCTGGCCTCGCCACGCCGGTCGCTTCATGGCCCTCTGTCCACTGCCGAACGGATCGTTCCAGCTCATGCTGAAACTACGGCCCACCGACCCGGCCACCCTCGATCGTGACGGCATCGAACAGCTCATCACCCCGATTCTCGGACGCGCCAAGATCCAGGTCGGCGCCGTACTGTGGTCCTCCGTCTGGCGTCCGAACATCCGATTGGCAGAGCGATACCGTGTCGGCCGGGTGTTCCTCATCGGGGACGCCGCGCACGTTCATCCGCCAACCGGAGCGCAAGGCCTCAACACCGGAGTCCAGGATGCCTACAACCTCGGATGGAAACTCGGACAAGTCATTGCCGGCGCACCCGATTCCCTCCTTGACTCCTACGAAACCGAGCGTCAGCCAGTCGCTGCGCGAGTTCTCGGCCTCGCGACGACCCTTTACGCTCACCTGAGAGACCGCCCAATGGCTGCGACGGTGCGCGGTGATGAGGAGCGTCAGCTGGGTCTCTCCTACCGCTCCGGCCCGCTCACTTCCGAAGAGCGGCCGTCCGTTGGACGCGTGGGCGACGGAGACCGCGCGCCCGACTCAGGCATCGTGCTCAGCGACGGGCAACGCTCCACGCTGTTCGACGTCCTCCGCGGCCCGCACTTCTCGCTCATCGCCTCCAGTACTCGCGCCGCCGAGGAGGCTCGCAGTGTTCCGCAACCGACATCCGGGGCCGAACTGCGATTGGTGACGCTCGCACCATCGCAGAACGCGACCTTTGCACGCCTGTACGGCGTCGAGGACGACGCGCTGATCGTCGTGCGTCCCGACGGATACATCCTCACCGTCACTGGAAGCGCCGACCGAGTGAGGCAAGCGCTCTCAGCGGTAGCCCCTCTGACGAACTGAACTGACCTCGCTCACCAGACACAAGGAAGTGGATGACCGTGACGCACGAGCACGACAACACCCGAACCGCCATACGGGCCTTCACAGACCAGCCGCGGACGACCCTGTCCTTCGTGGCCGTGCCCAGTCCATCTGACGACCGCGCACAGTTCGTTGAAGCCGAGTCCCAGGCTGCGTTGAGACAGTTCCCCGTCTCTCGGCTAACCGGGTATGGCATTGATATCAGTGACGCGCTGGAACTGCATGAATCAGTGTTGAGGGGCGAGCGCTGGCAGGCTTCCGCTACTGCTCTGGCCGAACGCTGTATCACCCGTGCCCGGCCGGGCGAAGCAGTCCGCCCGAGCACGTACTCTCGCATCAGCCTGCTCCGTCGAGCCTCTGCGCTGCTACGGGTGAGCCAGGTCATGCTGCTCACGGATTCTGCAGAACGCCGCGAGATGTATAGAACCGCAGCGGCGCTCTACACCGAAGCCGCGGACGCCGCGGGTGACCGCGCGGGTGTCTCGATCGAGACGCCTCTGGGTACCCTCAAGGGCTGGTACATCCCCGCCGTCGGACCGACGATCGGCGCGGCCCTGGTCATCGGCGGTATCGAAGGCTACGCGATGGACTTCGACAGCCTCGGTGAAGCACTGTCGAAACGAGGCGTCACCGCGCTGCTCCTCGATGGCCCCGGTCAGGGCGCGTCGCGCTTCGAGAACGATGTATATCTCAGCAACGACTGGGCCAGGGGCCTCGCATCCGCCGTGGACTACCTCCAGGATCAGGTGTCGGATGTCCCGCTCGCGATCATCGGCAACAGCATGGGTGGCAGCTTCGCGATGTCCGTCGCAGCCCAGGACACCCGGATCGTCGCTTGCTGCGAAAACGGAGGCGTCGCGGCGCCGTGGCTGATCCCTCCGAGTGTGGGCACGTTCTATCTCAAGATGCTCTCGTTCTGCGGGACCACCGACGAGGACCTTGCCCGCACGATCTGGTCGACTGTCAGGCCACTCGCGGCCGGCTCGAACACTGAATACGCCCTCCTCGTCGTCCATGGTGGAGCAGACCCACTGGTCTCCGCAGAGATGGCCGATGCGATGTTCACCGGCGCTCACGTCACGGACAAACGAATGGTCACGTTTGCAGATGGCGAGCACTGCATCTACAACCACCTCGCCGACCGCAATGCGCTCATCTCAGACTGGGTGCTGCAGAAGGTATCGACTGCGAAGCCGGCGACACTGCCGGCCAGGGAAGGAACACCATGAGGCTCACGGATGCACAGATCCATCTCTGGGATGGGCCGGACGCCCCTCCTCACCACCATCGGGCGCCGTTCACCATCGAGCGGGCGATCGTCGAGATGGATGCCGCAGGGGTGAGTCGAGCCGTCAACTGTCCTGCCATCTGGGATCACGGCTCCAATGACTACGCAACCCAAGCGGCAGAGCGCTTCCCCGAGCGCTTCGCGACCATGGGCTGGTTTCCGCTCACGGCAGACACGGACCGGGCGTCCGTCGACGTCTGGATGGCGAAACCAGGGATGGTGGGACTGCGCTTTGTTCTCTACGACCCGCAGGCAGGCCCGGTACTCGAATCTGGAGCGCTCGACTGGATCTGGCAGTGTGCCGACCAACTCGGCCTTCCCATCGCTCTGATGGTGATGCCGCAGCACCTCGACCTCGTCGCGGCGATCGCCCGTCGGTACCCGAACATGCGGCTCATGCTCGACCACCTCGCTGTGGGCCCGTTCGACCACCTCCCAGAGGCCGCCGCACACCTCGATCGACTGCTGGAACTCGCCGCGATCACCAACATCGCTGTCAAAACGACCGGGGTCCAGAGCATGGCAACCGACGGGTTCCCGTTCGTGAGCACACATGACGTTCTCCACCGAACCTTCGACGCATTCGGCCCACATCGGATGTTCTGGGGCACGGACATCACCCGCATAGAATCGTCCTGGTCCGAGTGCGTCGACATGTTCGTTCATGAGTTGCCCTGGCTGCACGGACGAAATCTGGAACTGCTGATGGGAGAAGCGATGAGCGAATGGATCGGCTGGCCCTGAACGAGCAGACTCGCGGCCCCGGGAGACCTCCGATCCCGATCGATCGCATCGTGCGAACCGCGCTAACCATCCTCGATGAGGAAGGCGCCGAGGCCCTCACCTTCCGAGCCGTCGCGAAGCGGTCGTCCTCCAGCACCGCGACACTGTATCGCCATGTCGCGAACCGCGCCGAACTGATCGGACTCGTGCTCGACGCACTCCTGGCCGAGCCTCGACAGATCGCCGAGGCCGACGATGGTGACGACTGGCGCGACGTCTGCCAGGCGATCGCAGAATCGACCTTCGAGGTTCTCGCCCGACACAGCGGCGCGGCGATCCTGTTCGCGCAGGCACTCCCCTCAGGGCCGAACGGCATGGCGATTCGCGAGCGAATGCTGGCATCGATGCTCCGCGGAGGGTTCTCTCCTCTGGCGGCAGTGAAGGCGACCGCGACGATTTCCCACTACATCCTCGGGTTCGCCGTACAGTCCGCCGGCGCACAAGACCAGGACGACGCGTCGCTCTCGCGTCTGGACGCCCTGTTGTCCGGTGAGGACCGATCGCGATTCCCTGCGACCGCGCAGGTGCGAGAGCTCCTTCCGCGACCACTCGCCGAAGAGTTCGGGTTCGGACTCGACCTCATCCTCAGCGGCCTGGCCGACTCCCTCCGCGATGACGGAGCTACTTCTCAGGTGCTGTCTGTTCCACTGTCCAAGGGCGCTTACCCTCGCTCACGGTCAGTCGGGTTGGCGTAATCAGTCACCGCCCCGGTACTCACCATTTTCTCACCCAGAATTCGAGCACACCACGTCCAACCACGTCTCACAATCCCCCGATATCACGCGGAAGTTCACTCCAGTGAGCCCCAGTTAGCCGACAGTTGGTAACTTCAGCTTCCCAAGCTGATAGCGCGGGTTCGATTCCCGTCATCCGCTCCAATTCCCGTGTGGGGGTTCGTCGTAGAGTCAACGACATGCCTTCGATTCGAAACATCGCCGTCGGCCTTCCCATCCGAGACGGTCACGTTCTCGTTCTGAACGGCATGGACACCGTGAAGAACGTGGCCTTCCATCGCGCGATCGGTGGCGGCATCGAGTTCGGCGAAACCGCGGAAACCGCTCTGCGCCGCGAGTTCGTCGAGGAGCTCGGCGTCACACTGGGCCGCGTGACGCTCCTCGACGTCGCGGAGAACATCTTCGAATACGAAGGTGAGCCGGGCCATGAGATCGCCCACATCTTCGGCGTCGAGTCCGCCGAGATCGATGCCATCCCGCTCGACGCCCGACTGCACGTCCTGGACGAGGGAAGTCCTGTTCGGTGGGTGTCGATCAGCGGGACCGATCACCCCTTCTATCCGGCAGGTGTCGCACGCCTCCTCAGCCCCTCGGCACTCACGACCTGATCGCTACGGGCCGTTCTTTCCATCGACCCGCCGTGACAACACCTGGCCCGGCCACGCGTCAGTCCCGTCGCCGACCGTGAATGCCACGTCACGCTCGTAGCCGGCGGCCTCATAGAAGCGGACGAGATCTCCCGAGCCACCCGCGTAGCAGTCGACCCGCATGCGACCGACCCCGGCGGCCTGGGCGCGCTCCTCGGCGAATGCCAGCAAGCGGCGACCGGTGCCCTTCACGCGAGGATCGCGCGAGCCGATCAATACGCGGACGTAGACCTCCGGCTCGGTGGCGGCCGGCACGTACTCGAGCGCCTCGCCCAGCACGAGCGCTCCGCAGACGCCGACCGCGGGATGCTCGGCGACCCAGGCATCGGATGAGGCACACCACTGCTCGACCCGCGTGATCCAGCGTTCCTGCCCAGATGCAGGTTCGGTACCCCACTGCCGTGTGTTGCCGATCCGCACGAACCAGGCGATTGCCGCATCGAAGAGTGCCAGCACCGCAGCCGCATCCGCCGGGACCGCCCGACGGATCTTCAACTCGTCCATCAACGCGTTCAGCTGTGCGTCGTGTTCGCCCGCATCTCCTCGACGGTCATCTCCGGCGCGCCGCCGGCGGCCGCCTCCGGGTCCATCCAGACGAAGTCCCAGTGGTGGCCGTCGAGGTCGTCGAAGCTCTTCGAGTACATGAAACCATGGTCCTGTTCACCGGCAGGCGTAGCGCCGCTCGCGATGGCCTTCTCGAACATCGAATCGACGTCGGCTCTGCTCTCAGCGCTGAGAGCGAGCTGCACCTCGGTGGAGGTGGTGGCGTCGATGATCGACTTGCTCGTGAACTCCGCGAAGAACTCCCGCGTGAGCAGCATCGCCGTGATCGTGTCGCTGATGACCACGCTGATCGCGTTCTCGTCGCTGAACCCCTCGTTGATCGAGTACCCGAGTGCTTCGAAGAACACGCGTGACCGCGCCAGGTCGCTGACGGGAAGGTTGACGAAGATCGTGGTGGGCATCGGGGCCGTCTCTCTCGAGGGTGCCGGCGGTCCGTTGCCGTCGATCGCACTCGAATGATGGCGAGGATGCTCGACGACGTCAAGAGCCATCCGACGCGAAGCGGCTCGAGCAGCGCACGCCTGTGGTCACGACGAAACGTCCCCGCATGGATTCACGCCTACGGGTGGCGGACAGCAGCCACCGACGGTGTCGGCCGGTCAGCCGGTGGCGACGAAGACCCGACCGTCCGTGGACACCGTCACCGGCTCCGGCCCCGGAGAGACGAACACCGCTGTCCCGCACTCGAGCACGACGGTGTCCGCACCCTGTTCCACCCGCGCCGTACCACCGGTCACGAGGATCACCGCCGCCTGGCCGCGAGCAAGGTCGGTCGCCGTCCCGGGATCGATCCGAACGAGCCGGAAATCGTCGACCGGCACCGGGTACATGACCCCACCGCCGGTTCGCACGATCGGCTCGACGAACGGGACCGGCGACGGTTCGAAATCGAGAACCGCGAGAAGCTCCGGAACGTCGACGTGTTTCGGCGTCAGTCCGCCGCGAAGCACGTTGTCACTCGAGGCCATGACCTCGACCCCGAAGCCGGAGAGGTAGGCGTGGATGTTGCCCGCGGGCAGGAACAACGCCTCACCCTCCCGCAGCGTCACGAGGTTGAGGAGCGCCGCGACGACGATGCCGGGGTCCCCCGGGTACTCTTCGGCGAGCTGCAGGATGAGCTCGCGCTCGGCCGACCAGCGCGATCGACGGTCGGCGTCCGGGACCGCTCCGCTGCCGGTGCCGACACCGGCGGCCGTCACCAGGGCGGCGACCACGCCGGGCGTCCGTCGTTCGAGCACCGCTCGCACCGTCGGTTCCAGACCGGTGTCACGTAGCTCCGCCTCGAACGCCTCGAGCACCATCCGGTCCGGCCCCTCGACGTAGGCGGACAGGTGCAGGAGGATTGCGCGCGACTCCTCGACCGCCCGGAATCCGCAGAGGGCGCGGAAGCCGTCCTGCAGGGCGACGATGATCTCCGGCTTGTGCCAGGCGTCCTTGTAGTTCCGATGCGGTGCATCCAGCGGCACGCCGCGGCGGTCCTCGTCCGCGAACCCCGCCCTGGCCCGGTCGGGCGTGGGGTGGACCTGGAGGGAGAGCGGCCTCGCGGCGGCCAACAGCTTCACCAGGAACGGCATCCTGGAGCGCCCACCGAGAGCCGCGTCGGGGTCCGACGCGATCCAGTCGTTGAGGCTGTCGGGACGACCGTGACCCGGCTCGACGAACTCGGTCACGCTGCCAGGGTGTGCCCCGAGCCAGAGCTCCGCCTGGGGCGAACCGTCGGCGGGCACCCCCAGCAGCTCCGGGATGGCCGTCGTCGACCCCCAGGCGTACCGCTTGGGGTCGCTGGTGATGCGGTGCAGCGCCATCAGAGAGCCCGCCGTCGACCGCGGACCAGCAGCAGACCACCCGTCGCGAGCAGCGCGAACGCGCCGACGATCCAGGGCGTGGCGTCCAGGCCGGTGCTGGCGAGGTCGTCCGTCGGCGCCACCGGGTCAGCGCCGTCAGACCCACCCGGCTGTCCTGTGCCCGGTTCCGGCTCCACCGCCGCGACCGTCGTGACGACGTCGTCGACCAGCAGGGTGCCGGCTCCTTCACCACCGAGGTAGAACCCGATCTGGGTGACGGAGGTCGGGTCGAACGCCGCCTCGCCGGCCCAGGCCGGTGGTGCGAAGGCCGAGAACGGGATCTCGATCAGCTGCCAACCCTCGCCCTCGATGGGCGCGACCGTCTCCCAGTACGTCCCACTCGTCACGAACTGGACGGTGACATCGTCGCCCGGTGTCCCCTGCACCCAGAGCTGGAGCCCGGTGTAGCCCCACCAGTCCTGCGGTGTCTGGAAGGTGCGGACGACGCCGGCATAGCCGGGACCGGCGAGGTCGTACGCGGCCGACATCGCGTTCGTGCCGGTGTCGGGGTTCGGCGTGAGCGTCGGTGTCACGGCGCCGCCCCCGGTGTTCCGCACGTAGGCGGCCTGCAAGGCGGCGTCATCGGCGTACGACTCGAAGTCCTCGACGACGAGCGGTTCGCTCGGCAGCGCCTTCATGAGGAAGTCCGCCGCTCCCGTGCTCGAGGCGGTCGTCCCGGCTCCGTTGACCGCGGTGACCGACCACCAGTACCGCTGTCCCGGCGTGAGGGAGACCGTCGGGGTGACCGAGGGGGTTCCGACGCCGTCGACGACGACGACCGGGTTTCCGAGGTCGGCCTGCGCGGCGAGCGTGAAGCGGTAGTAGGCCGCACCGGCCGCCGACTCCCAGGTGAAGGTCGGCGTCGCGGTCACATCGACGGTGCCGGGCGCCGGTGAGACGGATGCGAACGCCGCCGGCGGCCCGCTCGGAGCGTCCACCGCCGACCAGATGGTGGCCCGCGACACGGTCGCGCCGGCGGCGAGCGTCACCCTGAGGTACGGCCCCACCAGATCGCGCGCGGCCACCGTGCCGTCGGGTCCGACCTCGGCCGCGGCGGTCACCCAGGCTGAACCGTCAGCGCTGGACTCGACCACGACCGATCCGGAGACGATGAACGACGCCGCCGAGAGTCGGTCCTGCTTCCAGGTGACGCTGGCTCCATCGGAGGCGGCGACCACACTCGTCCCGTCCGCGCCTGGCGCGATCGCTGCGCCGTCGTGCGCCTCGGTGAGCAGCCAGGACTCGAGCGGGTCCACGAGCACGCGGGTGTCGGTCTCGGTCATGACCGGGTCCGACAGCGCCGCGTCGGCCCCGGCCCCGTCGATCGCGACGACGCGGTAGACCGCTCCCGTCGGCGAGGCGAAGTCCGTCGCGGACCCGGCATCGGCCCGGAGCGCGCCGATGTCGACCGCGGTCCAGGAGGTCCCGTCGAGCGAGCGTTCGAGCCGGTACGAGACCGCGCCGCCGGCCCCGCGCCATCGGACGGTGTTGATGCCGTCCGCGCGGTCGACCGCTGTGATGAGCGGTGTCCCGACGGCGGGAGCAGCCGGCACGGGACCGATCGCAGCGGCATAGGCGGTGATCGCGGAGACCCGGGCGCGCTCGGCATCGGTCGCACCGGGTGCATGGATCGTGAACCCGTCGTCGTGCGGGACGAGCCCACGACGGTCGCTGTTGCCGAACAGCGACCAGAACAGCATGCCGGTCACGTTCGGGTCGGCGACGAGCGGTTCGAGCAACGCCGGGCTCGCAGCAGTGGAGGCGTACTCGCCGGCCATGTAGACCTTGCCCGCGGCGGTGACCGTGGCCGCGTCCGCGGACACGCGTGCGGCGGTGGGCGGGTAGTAGTGCACATCGACGATGTCGAGCCCCGGCGCCGAGAGCGTGTCCGGGTCGATGTCGAATCGACGACCGGCCGCGACGAGCTGCTGCGGGGCGCGTTCCTTGATGAACGCGACCTGCCGGTCGATCCACGGCGCGGTCATCCCCTCCAACTCGTTCCCGAGCTCCCACGCCATGATCGTCGGGTCCTCGGTGTACCGGACGCCGGTGAGCGCGTTCGTCCGCTGCAGGATCGCGTCGACGTAGGCCTGGTACGCGGCGATCGGCCGCTCGTCGGTGTAGAAGTCGGCCGACGTCAGCCCGTACGGGGTCGTGAAGTCGCGATGCCCGCCGTGGTAGTACTCCCACTCGTCGGTGAGCGGGAGCACCAGCCGGATGCCGAGCTTGCCGGCGTACGCGACGGCGAAGTCGATCGTCGCGAACCCCTCGTCGTTCATCTGCCCGAGGGCCGGCATGATCGCCAGGGGGTTCGCACCGTCCTGGCCCGTCGAGGTCATCATGTGCGTCCGCACGACGGTCGAACCCATCCTGGCCGCCGCATCGAGGGTGTCAGCGATGCGGAACGCAGTCGGGTAGTCGACCCCGCCCACGTTCTCGTCCAGACCGAGCCAGTAGATGTTCGGACCGCTGAAGCGGAAGGTCTCGCCGTCGAGCACGAGGCGGGAGCCGTCACGCTCGACGAACGAGGTGTTGAGCGAGGTCCAGTCGGCCGGGGCTGCAGCTGCCGGCGCCGCGAGCGCCGGGAGCAGTGCGGCGGTGACGGCCGCCGCGAGCATGCCGGCGGCGAGGCGGCCGCTCGTGTCGCGGTGCGATGGGCGGGGGTCGGGGGTGCGATTCATCGTGCCAGGCTCCTTCGTCTGGGATGGTGCATCGGGTCGAGCGGTGGGAGGCCGAGTGCCTCCGGTCGGTGGATGAGTGCTGCGGCGCCGAGGATCGGACCCGCGCCGTCGAGAGCGGAACCGGTCACGACGACGCCGGCCGCGTAGTCGAGGACGATGGCGTCCTGCACCGCGGCACGGACGAGGTCGAGATAGTCGGTGCTGACGGCGGTGAACCCGCCGCCGACGGCGACCGCCTCCAGGTCGAGCAGGGTCGCGGCACTCGCGATCGCCTGTCCGACCGCGGTGGCCGAACGGACGACGGCGGACCGCGCGACGGGATCCCCCGCCGAGGCGTCGACGGCGAGCTCCTCGCCGGTGCGGCCGTCCCAGCCGTGGGCCCGCGCCCAGGCGACGCTCCGTGGTCCGGAGGCGATGCGCTCGAGCGTCGCGTCGTCGGCGGACTCTCCAGGTACGCGCGAGGCGATCTGCACCTGACCGATGTGGCCGGCGTTGCCGCTCCGGCCGGCGATCAACCGCCCGTGCAGGATGATCCCGCCGCCGACACCGGTCGAGACGATCATCGCCATCGAGTTCTCGGTGCCGCGGGTCGCTCCGAGCCAGTGCTCCGCGAGCGCGATGCAGGTCCCGTCGAGACGGACCACCACCGGGGCGTCCGGTAACAGCCGCGCGACGTGTGTCCGGAGGTCGAAGCCGTGCAGTCGCGGGAGGTTCTTCGGGCTCACGGTGCCGCGGCCGAGGTCGACGGGACCCGCCGAACCGATGCCGACGCCGACGAGCGCGGAACCGTCTGGCAGGTGCGCGATCGAGGCGAGGACCACTCGGTCGACGGCGTCTTCCAGTGCACGGCGCCCTGCATCGGGCCCCGTCGGCGCCCGATGCGCGCTGCCGTCGACCACGACGCCCTCGGCCGTGACGAGCGCGGCCTCCACTTTGGTGCCGCCGAGGTCGACCGCGAGCGCGACCGACCCCGACGGATCCCGCTCCGCGGTCATGTCCGCCAGGGTCACCGTGCCCAGTCCTCGACCAGCTGGTTCGCGGTGCGCACGACCCGGGTCGACAGGAGCTCGTCCTCGCCGAGTTCCACCTCGGTCCGCACGTGGAACGTCACGCGCTCTTCCGGCAGGAGGGTCACGAGCTGGTCGTCGACGACGGCGGCCGGGTCCAGCTTGTCGACGAGCAGCGTGAGGTCGCGAAGGAAGGACTCGGCCGTGATGGTCACGGCGTAACCGTCCTCCTGGCGGGCGACCTCGGCGCTGAACCGAGGGGCGGGGATCGTCGAATCACGTGCCTCGGCGAAGGACCAGAAGCCGCGTTCCGCCCCGACTGTGGCGACGAGCACTTCATCGGGTGCCGAGCCCGCGACCGCGACCGCTTCGGGGATCTCGACGAGCGTCGAGGAGCGTCGGTCCAGGTCGACCGGGACGCGCACCGAGGCGAGTTCGGTCCCGTCGAACCGGAGGCGCCGGATGACGAGGTCGTCCGCCCAGGCGTCCGGGCCGTCGTTGAGCACGGCGACCACGAGGGACTCCCCTCGCGGCTGCACGGTCACGAGCCGGTCGGCGTAGACGTGTCGCAAGGCGTAGAGCAGCGGCTTCGCGCGCTCGTCGCCGTCGACGGCCGCCCAGGACGTGACTGGCCAGCAGTCGTTTAGCTGCCAGACGATCGACCCCATGCAGCGTGGGCTCCACGACCGGAAGTGCTCGATCGCGACGGTCACGGCGTTGGCCTGGTTGAGCGACATCGCCCAGTGCCAGTCCTCGGTGTCGTCCGGCAGCGGCAGGTGCGCGACGAGTCCGTCGGTCAGTTTGTCGTTCCCGTCCGTCGCCTTCTGGTGGTGGATCATGCCGGGCGACTCCGGCGTGAGCGGGGAGTCCGAGATGGCTCGATCGATCGTCGACCACGTCGCCGGCCCCTGCCAACCGAACTCGGCCACGAAGCGCGGCGAGACGTCGCGGTAGGCGGGGTAGTCGACGCGGTTCCACAGCTCCCAGAGGTGCACTGATCCGTGGTCCGGATCGTTGGCCGGGATGTCCGGCGTTCCCGACCATGGGCTGCCCGCGGTGTAGTTGCCGGCCGGGTCGAGCTCGGCGACGAGCCGTGGCAGCAGATCGAGGTAGTAGCCCATGCCCCACGTGCGGCCCTGGACACGCTTCTCCCAGCCCCACTCCTCGAAGCCCCAGATGTTCTCGTTGTTGCCGTTCCACAGCACGAGGCTCGCGTGCGGCATGATGCGCGTGATGTTGTCGCGCGCCTCCGCCTCGACCTCGCTCCACAGCGGCTCCTCCTCGGCATAAGCCGCGCAGGCGAAGAGGAAGTCCTGCCAGACCATGATCCCGCGCTCGTCGCAGAGCTCGTAGAAGTCGTCGGACTCGTAGTAGCCGCCGCCCCAGATACGGAGCAGGTTGAGGTTCGCAAACTCGGCCTGGTCCATCCGGCGCGCGAGCCGTGCGCGATCCACGCGGGTCACGAAGGCGTCATCGGGGATCCAGTTGGCGCCTCGCACCCAGACGGCCTCGCCGTTCACGACGAAGCGGAACGAGGTGCCCTCCGCGTCGGGTTCGAGTTCGACGGCGACGGTCCGGAACCCGATCCGCTTCGACCACTCGCCGAGGCGTGCCTCGTCCCGCCTGAGCACGACGTCGAGGTCGTACAGTGGCTGCTCGCCGTACCCGCGCGGCCACCACAGTTCGGCATCCGCGACGGTGAGCTCGACCACGGCGGTGTCGGCACCGGCCGCGAGGACGACATCAGTGCTCGCATCGGCGACCGTCGCTGTGAGCGCGAGGGGCGCGTCACCGTCGCCGGCGCGTTCCACGTCGACGTGCACGGCGACCCGGCCCTCGCCGCCGTCGACGGTCACGACCGGACGCACCGAGGCGAGCCGGGCCGTCGACCACGACTGCAGGCTCACGGGCTTCCAGAGCCCTGACGAAGCGGCGTCCAGTCCCCAGTCCCAGCCGAAGTTGCACGCGGCCTTGCGGATGGCGTTGAACGGGTGGGAGTAGGTGTGGGGGCGGTAGCCGATCTCGAGGCTGGCCAGGTCCGCCGCGGCGACGGGAGAGGCGAAGTGGACGACGAGCTCGTTCTCACCCTCGCGCAGGACGGCACCGACGTCGATGCGGTACGTGCGGTGCTGGTTCCGCGTGGTCGCGACGACCGAGCCGTTCACGGTCACCGTCGCCACGGTGTCGAGTCCCTCGAACACGAGGTCGTGCCGCTCGTGGCCGTCCGGCTCCCACGTGAAGGTGGTGCGGTACTCCCAGTCCGTCGATCCGATCCACGTCACGAGGTGCTCGTTGCGGTCGAGGAAGGGGTCGGGGATGAGCCCGGCGTCGAGGAGGTCCGTGTGCACGAGGCCGGGCACCGTCGCGGGCACGCTCGTCCCGACGAAGGCCTCGGGGATCGCGCCACCGACCGCACGCAGACTCCACCCCTCGTGCAGGAGGCGGGTGGTCAGGGGACGGACGGTGGCGGTGTCGATGATGCTCACTTGGTTGCTCCAGAGGTCAGGCCGTTGTAGATGTATCGCTGCAGGAAGAGGAAGGCGACGAGCGTCGGGATGATCACGAGGATCGTCCCGGCCGCGATGATCTGCCACTGGGCGCCGAACGGTCCCATGAACCGGAACAGCGAGGTGGAGATCACCCCCAGGTCCTGCGACGGCATGTACAGGAAGGGGATGTAGAACTCGTTGTAGATGGCGATGCCCTTGATGATGACCACCGTCGCAACAGCGGGCTTCAGTAGCGGGAGGATGATGCGCCAGTAGATCGTGAAGCGGTTCGCGCCGTCGAGCATCGCGGCCTCGTCGAGGGAGACGGGGATCGACTGCATGAACTGCAGGAAGATGTAGATCGCGACGATGTCGGTCCCCATGAAGAGCAGGATCGCGGCGCCACGGGTGTTGAACAGCTCGAGTGCGGACACCACCTGGAACGTGGCCACCTGGGTCGTGACCGACGGCACGAGCGTCGCCAGGAGGAACAGGCCCATGACGAGCTTCCGTCCGCGGAAGCGGAACCGGTCGAGTGCGTAGGCCGACATGGTGCCGATCAGGATGGTCCCGGCGACGGACACGAGCAGGATGATCGCGGTGTTGAGGAATCCGGTGACCATGCCGCCCTGGTCGAAGGCGACGACGAAGTTGTCGAAGTTGAACCAGTTCGACGGCGGGGTGAGGGGACCGGTCGTCCGCTGTTCGCGGTCGGTCTTGAACGCGAGCATGAAGATCGTGGCGAGCGGGACGACGGCGAAGAGGCTCGCGATGATGAGCGAGGCGTACTTGATCGTCGTCGCGGTGAGGGCGGCGGCACCCTGTGGGCGCTTCGGCCCGCGGCGCGTCCGTCGCAGCGCGCGTCCGGGCTCGGGCGTGGCAGCGGAGACCGGTCGGTCGGCGGTGGCGGTCACGATTCGCCTCCCTTCTCGTCGGGGAAGACCCGGCGTTGGACGAAGGTGATGATCAGGACGATCAGCAGCAGGACGACGGCCATCGCGGACGCCAAGCCCACCTTCGAGAACTTGAAGGCCGTGTTCACCGTCTGGATCACGAAGGTCTCCGAGCCGTTGGCACCGCCGGTCATGACGTACGGCATCTCGAAGGCGGACAGTGCTCCGGCGATGGCCAGGATGAACGAGAGGCCGAGGATGCGCCGGATGCTCGGCAGGATGATGAAGCGGAACTTGTGCCACGAGTTGGCGCCGTCGAGGTCCGCGGCCTCGTACTGCTCGGACGGGACCGACTGGATCGCACCGAGGAACAGGACGAAGTTGAGGCCCATGTACCGCCAGACGGACGTGGCGGCGAGGGAGGCGTTCACGAACGAGGGGTCGCCGAGCCACTGCGGGGTG
Source organism: Plantibacter sp. CFBP 8798 (assembly GCF_014841195.1). Classification (NCBI taxonomy): domain Bacteria; kingdom Bacillati; phylum Actinomycetota; class Actinomycetes; order Micrococcales; family Microbacteriaceae; genus Plantibacter; species Plantibacter sp. CFBP 8798. The sequence continues at coordinate 710,458 of NZ_JACYTS010000001.1, read as the reverse complement.
TCCTGCACGCCGACCGCCGCGAGGAGGGCGTCGAGGGTGCCGCCTGGGCGGAGGAAGTAGAGGAAGACCAGCCCGATCGCGACCCCGTTGATGAGGTAGGGGAAGAAGATGACGCCCTTGAAGAGGTTCTTGAAGCGGGTGCGGAAGCTCAACAGCGTGGCGAGGTACAGCGCCAGGACGAGCTGGGCGACGGCTCCGACGAGGTAGTACAGGCTCACGAAGAAGACCTGGAAGATCTCCGGCTTCGTGAAGATCTGCACGAAGTTGTCGATGCCGACGAACTCCTGCTCAGGTTCGAGTCCGTCCCACGAGGTGAGGCTGTACCAGAACATGTTCGCGACCGGCACGTAGGTGAGCACGATCAGGAAGGCGAGCGGCACCACGAGGAAGAGCCAGGGGGTGACGCGCGACCCGGTGGCCTTCGGGGGTCTGCCCGGGCGCAGGGTGCGCGGCGGGCGTGGATGGTTCGTCACCACCGCTCGGGTGGCGGGTGACGCTCCCTGGACTGTGACCATGCTGGTTGCCTTCTTCGCTGCGCGGGGTGGAGGACACCCGGGCCCGCCGTGGGGACGGGCCCGGGTGTCGATCGGATGGGTGCTACTCGGCGACGTCCGCGCGGGCGGCCGCCCAGCGCTCGTTGAGGTCGGCGAAGGCGCTCTCCTTGTCGCCGTCGGCTGCGCCGCGGGCGATGTCGATGAGCTTCTGGCGGTAGGTGTTGCCGAAGAGGTCGATCTCAGCGGCGTTCGCGATGTCGTTGATCACGGCCTCCTTGCCCACCGGGTCCGGAGCGAGCTCCAGGTAGGTGACGCCGAGGTCGGAGAAGTCGGCCAGCGTGTCCGGCGCCGGGTCGCTGATGACGGGGCTGATGGCTCCCTGGCTCGCGGCGAATCCGGACTCGTTCGTGAACCAGTCGATCCAGGCCTTCGCGGTCGCCTTGTTCTTCGAGTACTTGCTCACCGCCAGGAACTTGTCCGAGGCGGTGACGGAGGTGAAGCCCTCGTCGGTCTTCCACGGCATCGGCCAGAAGCCGATCACGTCGCGGGACTCGCCGGCCTTCTCCGCCGCGTCCTGCATCTGCGAGACGGCCCAGGAGCCGAGCACCATCGAGCTGATCTCACCGGAGGCGAGGAGGTTCTTCGACTCCTCCCAGTTGGTGGTGGTGGGGTCCGGCTCGCTCAGGCCGGCCGCGACGGTGTCGAAGAGGAGACCGTCGATGTTGTACTGGTCGTTGCCCTCGGTCCAGGGACTGTCGGTCGCGATCATCTCGGTGCGGACCTTCGGGCCCTGCACCGCACCGAGGTTGCCCTCGAGCGTCGCGAGCGGCCAGCCGTCCTTGTAGTTCGTGTAGTACGGGATCGAGCCGTTCGCCTTGACCTTCTCGAGTGCGGCGAGGTACTCCTCCTCAGTGGCCGGAGGCTCGGTGATCCCGGCTTTGGTCCACACGTCGCGGTTGAAGACGTAGCCCATGGCGGAACCGAAGGTCGAGACGCCGTAGGCCGTGCCGTCGAAGGAGGCCTCGTTCGCGAAGCGGTAGGTCTTGGACTGCTCCTCGGTGCTGCCGAGCGGCTCGAAGAAGTTCGCGTACTGGTCCTTGGTGACGTTCGACGAGGGGATGAGGAGCACGTCGCCGTAGTCCTTCGAGTTGAGCCGGATCTTGGCATCGCCCTCGTAGTCGGTCAGAGCCTCGAACTTGACGGTGGTGCCGGGGTACTGCTTCTCGAACTCGGTCGCGTAGTCCTTGAAGGTGGTGTCGACGAGGTCGGTGCGGTTCGTGAGGACGGTGATCTCGCCGCTCGGGTCGCCGTCGTCGTTGGCCGCTCCACCGGAGCAGCCGCTGAGGACGAGTGCCGCGGCCGCAGCCGTTGCGGCGAGGCCGATGATCGGTCTCCGGGACATGGGAACTCCTTCGTTCATGGGGGCGAAGGGCCGGGTCGCCTCGTCGCTCGCTGTCCAGCATCGTCTGCCGTCTCACGCGCGTCAAGACTAAACATTATTAATTTATATAACAAATCGATCACAGGGAATCCACCCCACTCGCGCCCTCGAAACCTCAAACGACGGGGACGGGACCCGAGGTGGAGCGCTCGATGACCACGGCGTGCGGCGCTTCCCGTGTGGCACCTGGGCGACCCGCCAACAGCTCGAGCAGCTCCTCGCCCGCCATCTCGCCGATGCGTTGCACGTCGTGGCTGAGCGCCGACATCGGCGGGTCCGACAGCTGGCATTGCGCCGAATCGTCCCACGCCACGATCGACAGGTCGTCGGGCACCCGCAACCCGGCCTCCTGCACCGCCTGCAGCCCGCCGAGCGCCATCACGTCGCTGTCGAAGACGACCGCCGTCGGTCTGGGCTCTCGGGCGAGCAGCGTCTGCATGGCCTGGTAGCCGGACGTCCGCGAGTAATCGCCGCCGATCGAGACCGTGTCCACGTCGGGCAGGTCGGAGGCGAGGGTGAACGCCTCCATCCGGGACAGCGTGTGGGTGAGCTCGCGCGGACCCGTGACGTGCGCGAGACGCCGGTGCCCGAGCGAGACGAGGTGGTCGACGGCCTCGTGCATCGTGACCGCGTCGTTGGTCCAGACCGCCGGGAGCCCCTGAGCCGTCGTCGGAGCGCCGATCACGATCGCCGGGATCGCGGACCGCTCGACGAAGGCCACCCGCTCGTCGTCGTCGATGAGGTCCACGAGGATGACGGCGCTCACCGTTCCGTCCTGCTGCCAGCGCCCGAGCTGCAGCAGCTCCTCCTCCCGCGTCGGCAGCACGCGGAGCAACACGGACAGGCCGTGCGGGCGGACGACGCGATCGATGCCGGCGATGAGCTCGTGGTAGAACGGCTCCGCGCCGTAGATCTCCGAGGCCCGGAACAGCGTGAGGCCGATCGGCCGGGGCTGCGCGATAGTCTGTTCGGCATCGAGACCCATCGGGACGCGGCCTTTCGTGAGGAGTGGTCGTGTGGCCCTCACACTACGCGCTCGAAGATCGCCGGGAGGGACAGTTGGCCAGACGTGAGTCCGTGCAGTCGGGTCCCGGCAGCCAGGCGCTCATCGTCGACCTCATCCGCTCGGCCGGCACCATCAGCCGCACCGAGCTCACCGAGGCGACGGGTCTGACCCAGCCGTCGATCTCCAACATCGTCCGCCGCCTCATCGAGGACGGACTCGTCCGCGAGACCGGTCGGGCCGCGCCCCGCGGCGGCAAGCCGCGGACCCTCCTCGAGATCAACGCGAGCGCCAAGTACGCCGTCGGGATCCAGCTCGGATTCGAGTCGATCACGCTCGTCGCCACCGACGTCCGCGGCGGCGTCGTCGGCCGACAGCTCGTCGACGGCGCAGGCTCGGCCACGCCGGAGCAGGTGACCGACCGACTCGTCACGCTCTACCGCGACTTCGTCGCCGGCGTCGGGCTCGCGGCCCCGTCGATCGCGGGCGTCGCCGTCGTCGCCCCCGGCCCGATCGCCCAACTCGGCGGTGTCCTCCTCGGTCCGCCCACGCTCGTACGCTGGGACGACTTCCCCCTGCAGCAGGCGTTGCAGGAGAGCCTCGACGTTCCGGTGGTCGTCGACAACGACGCCGCCGCCGCCGCGGTCGGTGAGTTCTGGAGTCGCCAGGTGTCGCGCACGGAGTCCTTCGCATGCGTCTACATGGGCACCGGGATCGGCGCAGGAATGGTGCTGGGCGGTGCGCTCTATCGTGGTTCGAGCTCCAACGCCGGTGAGCTGGGTCACATCAGCATCGAGGTCGACGGCGTCCCCTGCCACTGCGGCAACCGCGGATGCCTGGAGCGCTACGCGGCACCGGCAGCCGTGATGGCGGCGGCTGAGGCCTCGCGGGATCGCCTCGACGGACTCGGGCTCGGCTTCGCACCGGAGACGCTCAGCCGCGACTTCGACCAGCTCGCCCGAGCCGCCGTCAGCGGCCATGACGTGGCGCTCGACCTGATCCAGAACTCGGCCGACCGGGTCGCCGCGGCCACGGTGACACTCGCGAACCTGCTCGACCTCGATCGGCTCGTCCTCGCCGGCCCTGGCATGGCGGTGGCCGGTTCGCTCTACGCCCGTGCGATCCGCGAACGTCTCGAGCAGCGGTTCTTCGCCCGGCGGGCCCACCCGATCGTGGTCGAGCTCTCCGCCAACCCGCGCGACGCGGCAGCGATCGGCGCCGCGTCGCTGGTCCTACAAGGCACGATCGCCCCGGGACACGGGCCGGCGCTCACACGCTGAGTCGCCGGTTCGACGACGGCCCAGCCTCCCAGCTCGTTCAGGAGGTCGCCCCGACGGCCGCGCCATCGTCGCGGGCGCGGACCGACGAGGTCACGGCATCCCGCCTACGGCAGGACCACTTCGCCCTGATTGAACACCCGCGGATGGAAGTACGCGTTCTGGATCTCGGCATTGGAGTTGTTGCCACGCAGTTGCTCCGACCAGATCATGAAGTACGACCAACGCGTCTGCGACTGCAGGAGGTTCGCATCCGGCGCCTTCCCCAACTCCGCGATCGCGATCGGCTTCGTACCGGCGATCGTCTGCATCTGCTGGTAGTCGGCCGCGCTCGGATAGTTCTTGTACCAGACGTCGAGTGAGACCACGTCGACGTAGGAGTTCCCCGGGTAGTAGTTCGCCCACCCTCCCGCCGGGTTGTCCTGCACGTTCCACACCCAGATGAGGTTGTCGAGCCCCTGTGAGTCGAAGTAGTCACGCATCTGCTGGAAGATCTTCGCCCCGCCGTTCGCTCCCGATCGGCCGCCCCACCAGTTCCAGGTCTCGTTCATCTCATGGAAGGGCCGGAAGAGGACCGGGACTCCGGCGTCCTTGAGCTGCCGCAGATATGGGACGACCTCGGCCATCCGCTGCCGCCAGGTGGTGTTGAGAGCGGTGCCGCCCGTGACGATCTGCGTGAACTGCGCGTTGGTGATCTGCGTCTTGACACCGCCGTCGAACTCACAGGTCGAGGGGCCGGTCGGTGAGCATGCATGCCACGTCAACGCGACGAGCGAACCGTTCGCCCACTCGGTCTTCGCCTGATCGATCACTCGCTGACGGTTGGCCGCGTCCTGCGCTCGGAACATCAGGTCACCGCCCCAGAGACCGGGATACTGACCGGTGATTTCCTTCACTTGCTGGGTGTACTGGCCCGGCGCACTCGCGGGCTCCTTGTTGTGCTGGCCCGACACGACGTTCGAGCCGGTGATCGAACGGAGGTACTGGATCACCGACGCTTTCGTCTTGGCCGGGAACGCCTCAGCGGGTGCCGGTTGCCCGACCGCCGCTCCTGCCAAGCCGAGCACGAGCGCGGTGGCGAGCGCCAGTCGTCCGGCACGAACATGTGATTTCATCATCGTCTCCTCCCCGCGCTTCCTCGTTGAAGCGGCGGTCCCAACAGGCTCCCCTGTCTTCCTTCAGAGGTCAAGAACTTTCATGACTAATTAATCAAAGTTGTCATCAGGTCAGCACAACGATGACGAGGTCCACGAGCGCCCGCAGGCGGAGGTCGAGAGCTGAGGCCGCCACCCCGGCGCCCAGCTGCAGCCGCACGGACCCGTGAGCGTCGCGCTGGTGACGGCGACCGTCAGCCGCCGGATCTACTCGATCCAGGCGGCAGCGACACCACGCTCGACGAGTCGTCGCCATCCGGAAGGCGCTCTCGGGTCGTGACTCGCCGTGCCCGCCATCCACAACACCGCCATGAGGTCTTCGGTCGTGAAGTCCTGGGAGAGGACACCGGCGGCGTGCGCATCCTCGATGAGTTCCGCCCCCAAGGCCGTTGACCGATCGCAGGCGTTGATGAGCGCCGTTGCGTCGGGGAACCGCCGGAGCATCGCGTCGTTGAGGGCCGGATCGCTGAGCTGCAGGTCGATCATGCAGGTGACGAACCTCTCCAGCCGCGCTCGCGGAGTCGGCTCCGCCATGGTCCATTCTTTGACCGCAAGGAGCTTCTCCCCCACGACCGCGGGGATGACGGCATCGATCAACTGATCGCGCGACCCCACTCGGTTGTAGAGCGTGCCGATGCTCACCCCGGCTGCTTTCGCGATGTCCTCCAACGGAGCGGACAGACCTCGATCCGAGAACACCGCCAGCGCCGCCGCGTGCAGTTTCTCGACGTTCGACTGAGCATCGCGACGCAGACTCCGTTCCGCGGTCATGCCGGCTCCTATGGATATTGAGGGTGGTCTCAAGTTATGCTCGAGCTTGTTTGAGGACACCCTCAACTTAGCTCAACGACGCAACGCCCCACGAACCCGTGGGATTCGAAAGGACACATCATGCCGCTCATCACCATCATCGGAGCCGGCCCAGGCCTCGGCCTCGAGATCGCCCGCGCCTTCGGACGCAGGGGCTTCGACGTCGCGCTGGTCGCACGAACGCAGTCCAAGCTCGACTCGCTCGCCCAGACCCTCGCGGGCGAAGGCATCACCGCTCACGGGTTCGCTGCCGATGTGAGCCAACCGGACACCGTCACCGCCGCCCTGCGTTCGATCACGGACACGCTCGGCCCGATCGACGTGCTCGAGTTCTCGCCCGCAGACCCGTCCCTCACGCCCGTCGACGTCCTCGAGGTGACGACGGAGAACCTGCAACCACAGATCGACTTCTATCTCGGGGGCGCGCTCGCCGCCGTCGGGGCAGTGCTGCCGGACATGATCGCAGCAGGCAAGGGGACCGTCCTCATCACGACCGGCGGCGGATCCATCAGCCCCATGCCCTTCCTCGGCAACGTGAACATCGCCGCAGCGGGACTTCGCAACTGGGCCCTCAACCTGCACAACGCACTGCAACCGAAGGGCGTCTACGTCGCACACCTGGGCATCACCGCACTCATCGGAGGCGGCCACCCCGACGCCGAGCCCGAGGTCATCGCGGAGGCCCTGGCGCAGTTGCACGACGAGCGTCAGCAGGCCGAGCTGCACTACGTCGCCTACAACGGCTGACCCGCAGGCTTCGCGAGGGAGACATCATGAAGCTGACCATCTTCGGCGCCACCGGCCGCACCGGTATCCACCTGGTCGAACAGGCACTCGCCAACGGGCATGACGTGGTGGCCTTCATCCGCAATCCGGCGAAGCTCGACCTGCGCCACGACCGACTGCGGGTCGTGCAGGGCGAGCTGACCGACGCGGTCGCCGTTGAGGACGTCGTCCGCGGTGCCGACGCCGTCCTCGCCACCCTGACCCCCCAGATCGTCGGTGGATCCAAGGACATGCCCGTCGCTGCCGGAACGCGCAACATCGTGGCCGCGATGCGCACGCACGGGGTCCGCCGACTCGTCTTCAGTTGGGGGCCGAGCATTCTGATCCCCCGCAGCCCGCTGATGCGGGCAGTGAGCAGAGCGAGCTACAGCCTGCTCAGGCTGGGGCCCGAGTCCACCGAGGTGGGCGAGGCCATTCGCGGCTCTGATCGCGACTGGACGACCGTGGTCGTCACGATGCCTCACGACAAGCGCGGAACGGGAACGGTCAGGGTGCGCACCGCGAGCGGATCCGGCGACCGGGTCCGCTTGCGCATCGCTCGCACCGACCTCGCCCGGTTCATGCTCGCCCAGGCCGATGACCTGCGATACGCCCAGCAGGAGCTCCGGATCAGCAACTGACAACGCTGCTCCATGCCCCGCCGTCGGCGATCCCGACATCGGGCAGTGGTGGCCCGGAGCGTGCGGGCCACCACGCCGCTCAGCGAGGCAGTGGTCGCAGCTGGTCCTCGGTCACGGGGAAGGACACCTCGTAGTAGAGCTGCGTGGCGGTCATGTCGCCCCAGTCATCCTTCTTCACCCGAATCCCGGCGGTCGAGACCTCGGCGATACGAACCCGCAACCAGGAGCCGTCCTCCAGACGAAGCTCGTGCGGGTCGGCGAGATAGCCCATGCCGATCTCGTCGAGCGCCTCCTCGGCATGGAACCAGTCCAGCGCATCGGTTCGCTGACGGCCCAGGAGGTCGATGACGACGAACCCCTCACCGACAGGCTTCATCCACCCCAGTCGCTCTCGATCCTCTGAGCGCCGATGTTCGATCCAGTCCGGTTCCATGCAGCGAGCGTAACGGCCGCCGAGGAACAACGACTGACGGATGATTGACCGAACGCCAGCCCACCAACAGCACGAGGGGGCCGACTCGAAAGCCAGCCCCCTCGTGCGCCGTACGACGACGAGCGATCAGTGCTCGTCGTAGTGCTCGCCGTGCGCCGCGTGCTGGTGGCCGTCGTGAACGTAGTCGACGTGACCGTCGTGGTCGACGGCGTCGTGACCGCACGCCGCACCGTGCTCGTGGTCGGCGACGGTGTGCTCGGCGACGCTCTCGTGCTCGTCGTAGTGACCGTCGTGCAGAGCGTGGTGGTGCGTGCCGTGCACGTAGTCGGTGTGATCGTCGTGCTGCACGGCCTCGTGGCCGCAATCGGCACCGTGCTCGTGCTCGGTGACGGAGTGCGCGGCGTGGATCTCAGTCGTGCTCATGATTGCCTTTCGGGGGGAATGGATCGGGTGTCGCGACGGGCGGCGACGCGTCATCAGTACATCTCATTCATAAGCGAATTGCAATACATGCAGCTAATTGATAGTGGTTCTCGCTATCCCTCGAGTGCGTGCTGCACGGCGTCGTCGACGATGTGCGAGACGTGCACGTCAGCGACGTCGTAGTGCGCCTCTCGGCCGATCCGCTGCACCGAGACCAGGCCGGCTGATCGCAGCGTCCGCAGATGCTGCGAGACCAACGGCTGCGACAACTGACTCTGCTCGGCGAGCTGACCGACCGTGGACGTGCCGGCGGCCAGGATGCGCAGCAACCGCAACCGCGAGGAGGAGGACAGGGCCTTGAACAACTCGGCAGCGGGTTCGAGATCCTCGTTCATCTATACATATAAGCAGATGTGAATGCATCAGGATCGCCTGAATCCTCGAAGGCTCCGTTCGACGTCCGCCCGATGGATCATCACTCTGACGATTAGGCTGGGCGACTGTGCTCGATGGACCGCTGATCGCCGAATGGCTCCCCGTCTCGGTGGCCGCGCTCGTCCTCCTCCTCGTCGCGGCGGGAGTGGCCGGCTGGGTCGACGCGGTCGTCGGTGGCGGCGGACTCATCCAGTTGCCCGCGCTCGTCATCGCCGTACCGAGCGATGTCGCGACCCCCTTCATCCTGGGTACGAACAAGCTGTCATCGTTCTTCGGCACCCTGTCGGCGAGCTGGGTGTACCTGCGCAAGATCAGGGTGCAGTTCGTGCTCCTGGTGCCCCTCGTCGCCGGGGCCTACGCCGGGTCGACCGTCGGTGCCGCCCTCTCGCGGTACGTCCCTCGCGACGTGTTGACGCCCATCGTGCTCGTGGCCGTGATCGCTGTGGCGCTGTACACCCTCTTCAAGCCGACCATGGGCCTGCACCACGAACCCCGCCATGACCGCGCCACCGCCGTCGCCTGGCGGGCGGCGTTGATCGGGCTGCTGGTGGGCTTCTACGACGGCATCCTCGGACCGGGAACGGGTTCGTTCTTCGTCATCCTCATCGTCGGCGTACTCGGCTACGGCTTCCTGCAAGCCAGCGTCAACGCGAAGATCGCCAACCTCACCACGAACCTCGCCGCCCTCGTCGTGTACGGGGTGCACGGCGAAGTCCTGCTCGCGCTCGGTCTCGCCATGGCCGTGATGAACATCACCGGCGGGTTCATCGGCGCCCGTATGGCGACGAAACGCGGAAGCGGCTTCGTGCGGATCGTGTTCCTGGTGACCCTGTCCATCCTCATCGTGAAGCTGGCCTGGGACACCGTGGTGCAGTTCACCGGTTCATGATGCACCCGGCAGAGCGACCTCGCCGGCGGGTGTTCCGAGCAGTCGCCTCGTCCAGTCGGCCAGGGCCGCGATGGCGGCCCGCGAGATGGCGGCTCTCGGCACCATGCTCGTGAAGCCGTGGAACGCCCCCGGCCAGACGTGCAGTTCCGCGTCGCCACCCGCAGCCCACATCGCACTGGCAAAGGCGACCGTCTCGTCACGGAACACCTCGGCGCTGCCACAGTCGAGGTAGGTGCGCGGAAGCCCGGTGAGATCGGTCGCCCGCGCCGGCGCGGCGGAGATGGAAACGTCCTCACCGGCGCGACGGTGTCCGAGATAGGCCTCCCAGCCGAACCGGGTCATCTGCCGATCTGCGACCCCGACCCCGTCGATCTGCATCGTCGACACGGTGGCATCCCGATCGTCGAGCATCGGCGAGACGAGGATCTGCCCGAAGAGGGCCGGCCCACGGCGGTCCCGGGCGAGCAGGGCGGTGCCGGCCGCGAGCCCGCCGCCAGCGCTCTGCCCGGCGATCACGATGCGGTCCGGGTCGATACCGAGTTCATCCGCGTGCTCCGCGACCCAGACGAGTCCGGCGTAGCAGTCCTCGACCGGGTACGGGTCGGGGTACTCGGGGGCGAGGCGGTAGTCGACGCTGATGAGCACGACGTCGTGGTCGTTCAGGAGCCAGTCGTCGTAGGACTCGAGGTTGCCGAGGTGGTGACCGAACATCATCCCTCCGCCATGGATCGTATAGACCGCCGTCGTCGCGCCGGAGCGCCCGATCCGCTGGACGACAGCGAGCGTGATCGGATCCCCGAGATGGCCGGGCACCGTGAGGGAGCGCCGCTCGAACCCGCGCGAGCGCAGCCGTTCGTCGAGGGCCTCCTCGGTCGTGTCGAGGCCGCGCATCCGCGGCAGCATCTCGGTCGTCAGCCTGAACGGCCCGCGCGCCTCGAGCGCGGCGAGGAAGGGGGTGAGTTCGGGATCGAACGGGGGACGGGGCATGAGGTCAGACATGGGATGGCTCCTGGGTTGCGGGCTGAGATGGGACGTGATGTGAACGGAGGACACCGACAGCCACGAGGGCTGCAGCGAGGACGGCGATGGTCGATCCCGCAATGAGGATCGCTTGCTGGAACGACGCGACGAGGGCCGGGGTGAAGTACTCGGTCGTGATGCCGCCGCCGACGACCGCAGCGAGGATCGTCCCGGTCGCGGCGATCCCGACAGCGGTGGCGATCTCGCTCGCGGTGTCGACCAGGGCCGCACCGATGGACGTGCGGTCCGCGGGAAGCCCGCGAAGGACGTTGTTGCCGGCGACGGCTCCGACCACCCGCATCCCGGCGGCGACGAGGATGAGTGCGACGAGCACCCACGGGTAGCCGAACCGGCTCAGCAGCGCGAACACGGCGAGCCCCGAGACGACCGCGGCGGCGCTCATCCATGCCGCACGATCGAGTCCCACGCGGTGCACGAACGGGCCGACGAAGCGACCGCTCGCCAAGAGCACCACGACCTGCGGGAGCATCGCGACAGCGGCCAAGGCCGGCGGCCACCCCCAGGCGAACTGCAGCTGCAGGGTCGCCAGGTACGACAAGCCGGCCATCGCCAGCCCGGCGGCGGCCTTGTACGCCAAGCCGGAGGCCACGAGCGGCTGAGCCACGAGACGAAGATCCAGCAACGGGTGGCGGGCGGTGCGCTCCCTGACGACGAAGCCGATCGCGGCGGTCACCGTTGCCGCAGCCGCGCCCCAGGCCGCAGGGACGTCGGTGCCGGCGACGAACAGGGTCGGGGTGAAGAGGACGCCGACGACGGTCGCGGTCCCGAGCGCAGCGCCGAGCACATCGATCCGGTCTCGGTGAAGGTGCGACCACTCGTCGGCACCGATCCCGGCGCGGATCCCGATCCAGGCGATCACCGCGATCGGGGCGTTGGCGACGATGAGCACCTGCCACGGCGCCACGGCGAGCACGAAGCCGCCGATCGTCGGCCCGGCGGCGAGGCCGACCAGCCCAGCGGTCGAGATGACCGTCAGCGCGCGGACACGCAGGTCGTCCCGGTCGAACAGGCGGAACGCCAAAGCCATCGATCCCGGAGTCGTCATCGCCGCGGCGACGCCCATCAGGGCGCGTACGGCGATCAACTGCTCCACCGAGCCCACGAACACGGTCAAGACGCTGACGACGGCGAGCAGCGTCAGACCGACGAGCATGACCCGACGCCGACCGAACCGGTCGGCGACCGCACCGAAGAGCAACATCAGTCCGCCGAACGTGACCGAGTACGCGCCCGACACCCACTGCAGTGACGCGGTTGAAGCGGTGAGGTCACGGCCGATGGTCGGGAGCGCGACGTTCAGGACGGAGTTGTCGAGCATCTCGAACAGGAACACGCCCGAGAGGCCGGCCAGCGCGACCCACGCGTCGCGGAGGCGTGGCGGCGAGTCTTCGACAGCCGTGGAGGTTGAGGGTTCGAGCATGGGCGCACTCCTTCGATGAAGAAGTGGCGACTCCCACGAGACGCTTGTGCGTTTCCGCCGGCCGAAGCACGACGGGATTTTTCCCTCTGCGACGAGGGTAACGCATCATCGCCCTCTCGTGGCGCTCGCGGATCAGCGCAGATACGCGTCGACCATGAACGGACCCCGGATGGCCCTGAGCGTATCGACCAACCGGTCGAGCGCGCGTCGGTTCCACGACGAGAGCTGGAGATCGTGGGGGCCAAGGGGTTCGAGCTTCCCGGTGCGGAGGCGGACGACCTCCCAGCCGGCCGACCGCAGCGCGCGGTCCTTCCGTCGGTCCACCTCCTCGCGGCGCCCGACGTGCTCGAGTCCGTGCCGGCCGATGCTGTCGTACTCGATGGCGATGCGCAGTTCCGGGTAGACCAGGTCGGGCCACACCTCCAGGTGCTGGAAGAACGGACGCTGCACCCGCACCGCGTTCAGTCCTTCGGTCAACGCGAGTCGCTCGTGGACATCCGCGCGCAGCTGAGCCTCGACAGCGGACGCCGGTTTCGGCGCGCACACGGACGTGAAGGCCTCCCCCACCGGCAGGTCAGGGGTCTTCTCGCACAGCGACGGCTTCGGGCGCGCACGACGCTCCCGGATGAGCCCCGCGGCCGCGGGCACCGGATCGGTCACCGACTCCCGCATCGGCAGTGCGACGATCCTCGACGGATCCGCCTCGTCGGAGCATTCCGGGCACCACGCACTGCGGCGACGCTCGCGTCCGGGCCGCGAGCGCTGCTCCGCCGGCGTCGCGACGAACCGGTGACCCCGATCGCACTGCCACTGCAGCAGGACATCAGCGGCCGGCGGCACCTGGCTGAGGACGATCCCGGCGTTGAGATCGGCGTGATACTGACGCCAGAGCGCGGGGAACGACGCCCACGCCTGTCGATAGGCGCCCACCGGGTACGGCGTCTCGAGGCCCTTCGACCACTGACGGCGGGCCCACCACGCTTCCACACGTTCCGGCACGAGCCGAACCTACGACGGGCCCCCGACACCGGCCACGAGTGAGGACCCGGTGGTCGTCACTCCAGCACCACCGCTCGACCGTCAGACCGCGAAGTCGCTCGGCCACCCGTGGTCGGCGAGCGACCGGCGGACCCGCTCCACGTCCTCGTCGCTCGGCAGCTCCGCGGTGACCCGAGCGATCGCAGTCGCGACGTCGACCCGACTGAGCGACGTGTCGCCCTCGGCCGCGAGGCGCGCACCCACCTCGGCCACCTCGGCGTCGCTCAGCCGCCGACGGAGGAGCGCCACGAGCGGGACGAAGTCCTGGTCGGGGAATCCTGCGGGATACCCGGCTCGGAGCCAGCGCACGATGCGGGCGACCAGCCCTCCGCGTTCCTCGAGGAGGGTCGCGCGCGCATCCCGACCGGCGTCGTCCTGGTCAGTCGCCACCGCGCGGACGTCGTCCGGACTGCCGAGCGGCCAGCCCGCGCTCGCGAGCCGGGCGGAGACGCGGACGAGGTCCTCCGGGAGCGCCGGACCGAGGAGGAGCTGTTCGACACGCGCCCGCAGACGATCGTGGCCGACCGGCTCACCGCTCGCATCGGCGTTCTCCGCCTCGACGAGCAGTCCCTCGACGACCTGGTCCAGCTCCTCGGGGGTGAGGCTCCGTCGGAGGATGCCGAGCAGCGGCACGTAATCGTGCTCTGGCACGCCCGTCGGGTATCCGGCGCGGAGCCAGCCGACGACACGCGCCACCACACCGGACCCGTGGGCGGTGAGGTCTGTCCCGTTCTCGGATGACATCCTCAGTCCTTCGGCGTGAAGGTCGGGAACACGTGGTCGAAGTTGACCTCCTGCCCCAGACCGGTGGCCACGATGATCGTGAGTCCGACCAGCACTGCGGCGACGACGACGGCGAAGCACAGCACGCCGATGGCCCGGAGGAGCGCCGACGGGATCGTCGGCGCGGCCGACCCGCTCCGGTCGTCGGACCCGGCGCCTCCGGCGACCGCGAACGAGCGGACACCCAGCGCGAAGAGCGCGGGAAGCCCGGCGCCGAGCACGAGCGCGATGACGGCCACCTGGGCGGCGGCTTCGAGGAAGAGCATGAACATGTCCGACGTCCTTACGCTGCGGTCTTCTGCGACGAGCGGGCGGGGGCGTCCTGCCAGTCGTCGTTCACGTTGTGGGATCCGATGCTGTCGCGGCGCGACCGCAGGTAGATGGCGAGCGCGACACCCACAAGGATCGCGACCATGAGGATTCCGCCGATCGCCCCGCCCGCGAGGTGACCGACCCACCACATCACCGCGCCCATGAGCGCGGCGGCCGGGAGGGTGATGATCCAGGCGACGACCATCCGCAGGGCCACCCGCCAGCGCACCTGCGCACCTGGCCGTCCGACCCCGGAGCCGAGGATCGATCCGGTCGCGACGTGCGTGGTGCTGAGGGCGAAGCCGAGGTGGCTCGAGGCGAGGATGACGGCGGCGGAGGAGCTCTCGGCGGCCATGCCCTGCGGTGTGTTCAACTCCACGATGCCCTTGCCGACGGTGCGGATGATCCGCCACCCGCCGATGTACGTGCCGAGCGAGATCGCGAGGGCACAGGCGAGCTTCACCCAGAGTGGGACCGACTCGGTGTCGTCCCAGCCGCCGGCCGCGATGAGCGCGAGGGTGATGACGCCCATCGTCTTCTGCGCGTCGTTCGTGCCGTGGGCGAGCGAGACGAGGGACGCACTGCCGATCTGCCCGATCCGGAAGCCGCGATGGAGACGCCCCTGGGCGAGGTTGCCGATGACGCGGAAGACGAGCCAGGTGCCGATCGCCGCCACCGCGCCGGCGAGCACCGGCGACATGAGCGCCGGGAGGATGACCTTGCCGACGACGCCGTCGAGCTTCGAGCCGTCACCGGCCCAGTTCACGCCGTTCAGGCCGAGGCCCGCGAGCGTCGAGCCGATGAGACCGCCGAACAGCGCGTGCGACGAGCTCGACGGAAGACCGAGCAGCCAGGTGAGCAGGTTCCAGATGATGCCACCGATGAGTCCGGCGAGCACGATCAGCAGGAGCGCCGAGCCCCCTCCCTCGAGGAGCGCCGGATCGGGAGCTCCCGACGAGTCCTGGATCTTCACGACCGCGTTCGTGACGGTGAGCGCGACTTCGATGCTGAGGAACGCGCCCACGAGGTTCAGCACCGCCGAGAGGGTGACCGCGACCTTCGGCGGCAGCGCACCGGTGGCGATGGAGGTCGCCATCGCGTTCGCGGTGTCGTGGAAGCCGTTGGTGAAGTCGAAGGCGAGTGCCGTGATCACGACGAGCGAGAGCAGGATGATGGGGTCCACGGCGACGAGCTTGCTCCTCACTCATGGGATCGACAACGGGTGCGCGAGTGGATTCACGCAGTGTTCACGTTCCGTGGAAGCCGGGGAGGAACCGTGCTACGGCGGACAGTCCGTGTCCCCCCTCCACAGGATGATGGGTCCATGTGGGATACGACGTCACGGACGTTCCAGCTGCTGGGCATGCTGCAGCGGAACGGGTTCATGGCGAGCGACCGGCTGGCGAGCGACCTCGGCGTGACGACCAGGACCCTGCGACGGGACGTGGCGCGGCTCCGAGACCTCGGGTACCCGGTCGACACGCGTCTGGGCGTCGACGGCGGCTACTCCATCGAACCGGGCGCGGTGCTCCCGCCGATCTCCCTGTCCACGGAGGAGGCGCTCGCGTGTGCGCTGGCGCTTCGGCGCTGGACGGAGGACGCCGACCGGACACTCGCGCGGAGCTCACTCGACAAGATCCAGGCGTCGATGCCGCCCCGGGTGCGATGGATCGTCGGAGCGATGGCGGAGGTGACGGTCGACGTCGCGGCGGACGGTCTGGAACCGATCGATCACGCGGCGGTGGACATCGGGCTCCTCGGCGAGCTGGCCCGGTCCTGCGTGCTGCGTCGCCGCGCCGAGTTCCACCACACGTCGCGGGACGGGACGACGACCCGGCGCCGAGTCGACCCGCACCGTCTCGTCCACACGGAACGGCGCTGGTACCTCGTGGCGTTCGACCTCGACGCCGACGACTGGCGCACGTTCCGCACCGACCGGGTGTCCGGGCTCGTGGTCTCCGAGCTGCCGGCCAGGACGCACACCTTCCCCGGCATGGAGGTCGAGGAATGGGTCACCCGAGGGCTCCAGGTCGGTTGGCGGCAGGTCGGCTGCACCGTCCGCGTGCATGCACCTGCCGCGTCGGTGCGTCGGTGGGTCGCTCCGGCCTGGGGCTCCGTGGAAGCCGAGACCCCCAAGGTCACGCTGGTGCACGCGGGGGCCGACAGCTACGACGCGATCGCCAGGTGGTTGCTGCTGATGCAGGCCGAGGTCGAGGTGATCGAGCCGGACGGCCTGCGCAGCGCCTTCGACAGGGTCGCCGCACAGGCCCGCAGGGCCGCCCGGACGGACGACCCGGGCGGTCCTACCGGAGCGGCCTGAAGAACTCGGTCAGGTCGTCGATGAGCAGCTGCGGTTCCTCGAGGGCGGCGAAGTGGCCGCCGCGGTCGCTGACGTCGGTCCACCGTGTGATGGTGTGCTCCCGTTCCGCGATGCTGCGGATCCCGACGTCGTGCGCGAACATGATGGCCCCCGTCGGCACACCGGAGGGTTCCTTGACCGCTCCCCAGGCCGAGTGCTGCGCGTACCCGATGTAGGCGGCGGTGCCAGCCGTCGCGGTGAACCAGGAGAGCGACACGTTGGTCAGGATGCGATCGAGGTCGATGATCGTCTCCGGAAGCGCCTCGTGCGGCACCGTCCACGCGTGGAACTTGTCGATGATCCAGGCGAGCTGGCCGGCCGGCGAATCGACGAGGCCGGCAGCGAGGGTCTGCGGCCGCGTCGACTGGATCGCGATGTAGCCGGACTCGTCGCGCATGAACGTCTGGACTCGCGCGAGACGGTCGAGTTCCAACGGGGTGAACGCGGCGAGGTCCGCCGCACCCGGTTCGCCCAGCGGCATGCCCATCGAGCCGTTGACGTGGACCCCGACGACACGCTCCGGTGCCGCTCTGGCCACCTCGGGCGACACCGCCGCACCGATGTCCCCGCCCTGCACCCCGTACCGGTCGTATCCGAGCCGCTCCATGAGGGTCGCCCAGGTCAGCCCGATGCGCGCCGCGTCCCAGTCACCCTCGACGACCGGGCTCGAGAACCCGAATCCGGGGAGCGAGGGGATCACCACGTCGAAGGCGTCCTCGGCCGAGCGCCCGTGCGCCTCGGGGTCGGTCAGGGGGCCGACGAGGTCCAGGAACTCGACGAACGATCCCGGCCAGCCATGTGAGAGGACCAGCGGCAGAGCCCCGTCCACCGTCGACCGGACGTGGAGGAAGTGGATCGTCTGTCCGTCGATCACGGTCGTGAACTGCGGGAACGCGTTCAGTGCCGCCTGCTGCGCCGGCCAATCGAAGTCGGCCGCCCAATAGTCGACCAGCCTGCGGAGGTAGCTGACCGGCACGCCCGTCCCCCAGTCATCGCCCGGCAGGGGCGGCGGGAACCGTGTCTCCCCGAGCCGGCGCTTGAGCTCGTCCACCGCACGTGCGGTGACGTCGATTCGAAACGGTTGAACATCGGCGTGCATCATGGGTTCCTCCCGTCGTGCCGGCTCCCGTGAGCCGTGCCACGTCAGCGACGATAGGAACGAACGAGGACACGACCTGTCCTCCGCCGGTCGACATCGACCCGGGGCCGGTGCTGGCTGCGATGCTCGATGCATGCCCAGCCCCGTGATCGAACCACTGACGTCGGAACGCCTCACCCTCGAGCCCGTGACCGTGGAGCACGCCGCGTCGATGGTCGAGGTGCTCGCCGACCCCGGCCTGTACACGTTCACCGGCGGAGAACCACCGTCGCTCGACACCCTGACCGCTCGATACGCCGCGCAACTGCGTGGGCCCGCCGATGCATCAGCACGCTGGCTCAACTGGATGGCGAGACGGAACGACGGTGGAGGGCTCATCGGTTTCGTCCAAGCGACGGTGCGGTCCGAGGGCGACCAGCCGCTGGCGGAGATCGCCTGGGTGATCGATCCGGTCCACCAACACCAGGGACTGGCGTCGGAAGCCACGGCGGCGATGATGACCTGGCTCCGCGCCCGGGGCGTGACACGGTTCGCCGCACTCATCCACCCGGAGCACACGGCTTCCCAGCGTGTGGCGGACCGTCAGGGTCTGCGTCCGACGTCGATCATCCAGGACGGTGAAGTCCGTTGGGAGACGCCTGGCTGATCACCAGGCGCAACGCTCTGGGCCCGCGCAGCTCGGCAGACCGCCCCGCGACCCCCCGCCTGGCCCGGGCATCAGTATGCCGCCTCGCCTCCGCTCTCGCATCCACCACCGCAGTAGGCTTCGCCCATGACCAGGTGGAGTGACCCCGGCTACCGGTCCGGGTCCGTGGTGTTCGGAGTGGCGTTCACCCTGCTGGGGCTGGGGACGGTCGGGAGCCGACTCTGGTCGTGGGCCGGGACCCCACACGACGTCAACGGACTCGTGCTGGGCATCCTTCAGACCGCGCTGGGTGTCGGCACATTGATCTGGTTGCACCGGCTGACGAAGCGCGCACGCGACGAGGAGCGGTCCGGCGCCGACGACGTACCCAGGAGCTCGGAATGACGCCGGCCAGGCGCCGAACGGTGACGATCGTCGTGGCGAGCGTGATGCTCGTGGCTGCGGCGTCACAGCTGGGCGTCCTCCTGACGCTCGGCTGGTCCGGTGACCGCGGCGACATCTTCCAGCTCGTCCTGATCGTGGCTCAGCTCGCCGCGGCGACCGTGATCCTCGTCGCCGGTCTCCGAGCACGGCCGCGGACCACCGAGGCCGGCAGCGCCGAGGCGGACGACCCGGACGCGCACGGCCGGTAGCCTGGCTCCACCGACGTCCGCCCGTCCCCGATCTGAGAACGACCATGACCGACACCCTCGACGCCCAGCTCGACGCCATCTTCGCCGCACGGGACCGGGCCGACATGGGCCCGACCATCGCCGCTCTCCTGCCCATCGCCGAGGAGCATCCCCACCATCCGCGGGTGCTCTATGAACTCGGAGGCGCCTACGACACCGCGGGCGAGGAGGCGAAGGCGCTCGACCTGTACGAGCGGGCCATGGAACTGGGCCTGGCGGGTGACATCCGCCGCCGGTGCTTCCTCCAGTACGGGAGCACACTCCGCAACCTCGGGAGGCTCGACGACTCGTTGGACGTCTTCGCGAGGGCGCGCACCGAGTTCCCCGACTCGGTGGCGCTCGGAGCCTTCGAAGCCCTCACGCTCCACGCAGCCGGACGGGCGGACACCGCGCTCGCAGCCCTCCTCGAGCTGCTCGCCGACCACGTCGATGCGGCGGAGCTCACCCGCTACAAGCCGGCCCTCCGCGGCAACGCCGAGTACCTCCGCTCGCTCGACGCGGAGCCGGAGGCCAACCCACCGTCGTGACGCGCCAGCCCACGGCGCGGGCGCGGCGGCTTCAGCCCGCCGTCCGGACGCGGTCCATGACGACCACCATGGCGAGCGCGTCGCCGTCGCCGTCGATCATGCTTCGGACACCGTCGCAACGCAGCTCGTGATCATGCCCATGAGCCTCACCAGTCGATCGAGGGACACCGCTCCAGCGCCTGCACGACGAGGGCGACGCCGAACACGACGACCAGACCGTCGCCGACGAACCCGGACCAGCGCCGGAACGCGGGACCGGTGCGGCGTCGGAGTCCAGCACCGAGCGCGACCAGGAGCGCCTGCCACGTGAAGGACGCGACGCCGACCCCCACGACGAAGGCGACCGCCGTCACCACCGACTCCGCGAACCCCGCCACTCCGGAGAGGACCGCCGCGAAGTACACCAGGGTGGCCGGATTGACCGCGGTGAGACCGAGGAACAGGACGTACCGCTGCGCTGACGTGCCGGAGCGTCCGACACTCCGAACATCCGTCGGACGGAATGCAGCCCGAGCCCTGAGGAGGCCGCGTGCGCCGAGCGCGAGGAGGGCGATGCCGCCGAGCAGCTGTGGCCAGGGAGCTAAGCCGGTCACGGTCGGGCCGGCGAGACCACCCAGGAGGACGGCGGCCGTGCAGTACGACACATCCACCGTCGCGACGGCCAAGGCGGCAGGGAGCCCCCTGCGTAGCCCGCGGGCGACACCCTCCTGCACCAGGAGGATCCCGATCGCGCCGAGCGGAGCGGCGAGGGCGAGGCCGGCGACGGACCCGGTGAGCAGGGCGATGAGGGCATCCATGTCGACGACTCTGCTGGAGGGCCGACGTCAGGACCGCACGTTCGCTCAGCGAGACGGCAGACTGTGTCGTATGGACGCACTCGACAGTGAGATCATCGACGTTCTGCGCGTGAACGGCCGCGCATCGTTCAGTGAGCTCGGCCGGCTGATCGGCTTGAGCACCAATGCGACGGCGGCTCGGGTGCGACGCCTGGAGCAGAGCGGCGTCATCCTCGGGTACCGCGCGATCCTCGGTTCCGAAGCACCGATCGTCGAGGACGGATTGGAGGCGTTCATCGACGTCCGCCTCGACCCGTCGCGGAACTCGGAGGCGTTCCTGGAATGGACCAGGATGATTCCGGAGATCCGGGACGCGGTGCACGTCACCGGCGCCTACGACTACCTCGTCCACATCCGCGTCCCAGGCACGGCCGCGCTCGATCGACTCCTGCGCAGCATGAAGAACGACGGAGGCGCGACCCATACGCAGACCCGACTGGCACTGCGTTGAGCGGACGGCCACCAGCTTGAGTTGCGATCATCGCAACTCGGACATAGAGTTGCGATCATGGAAAGCCACTTCGAGGATGCCGCGTCGGACGCACCGTCAGGATCGCGACAGGCGGCCGAGGCCCGCATCGCCCTCGACGCGATGAACCGCGACGGCGAGCGGCTCGCCGCCCGCGTCATCACGCCGTGGTGGTACCACCCGGCACTCGGGCTCATCACCGCCGTCTTCGCCGGGGCCCACGCCCTCCCGGACGCCTGGCCGCTGGCTGCGATCACCCTGGGGATCCTCGCGATCCCCGTCCTCACCACGAGCTACGCCCGGGTGGCCGGGGTCGTCGTGACGAAACCCGCCGGCCAGCGCAGCAGGCGCCTCCTCGCGCTGACGGTCGTCGTGCTCGTCGTCACGATGTCGACCAGCGTGGCGTTCAAGTTCCTCGACGTCTCGCCGTGGTGGGCGCTCATCCCGGCCGGCGTGATGTTCGTGGCGACGGTCGTGCTGGGACGCTGGTACGACGCTGCGCTCCGCCAGGAGATCGCCACCTCGGGAACGATCCCCGCACGATGAGCAGTCCGGCACCCGCGTTCAACGAGCTGATCCACGCACCCCTGCGACTGCGGGCGTGCGGGCTCCTCCGGAACGTCGACGAACTGGAGTTCTCCGTCGTCCGCGACGCGCTCGCCATCGACGACGCCAAGCTGTCGAAGCACCTCAAGGTCCTGGTCGACGCCGGCCTGATCGCCCTGCGGAAGGAGCGGTCGTCGGCACGAGCCGACTCGCGTCGACTCACCTGGGTGCGCCTCACCCCGGCCGGATCGACCGCCCTCGAGGCGCACCTCGCGGCACTGCGGAGCATCGCTGAAGGCGTACCCCTGGACTGAGACGAAGCCGATGTCCTGACGACGCCCGAAGCGGCCACCGGCACGCGCCTACACCGGCGCGAGCGGTTCCCCAACTCCGTCCGGGAGCTCGACGACGATGCCCAGACCGGCGACGAGCGTGATCGCGTCCCGTCGCGGTTTGGAGAAGCGATGCTCATCGTCGCTGCTGACCGAGACGATCCGGGCGGTTGTCATCACCCCAGTGTGCACCAGGACATTCAGCGGTGCAGGATCACCTGATAGAGGTTGTGGTCCTGCCAGGTGCCGGCGATCCGCAGGTAGGACGGCGCCATGCCGATGTGCTCGAAACCGGCCTTGCGCAGCACCCGCTGCGAACCGTGGTTGTGGAGCAGGGTGCTGGCCTCGACGCGGTGCAGGCCGAGGTCGTCGCGCGCCACCCGGACGATCGCCTGCACGACGGCCGTCGCGAGACCCCTCCCCGCGTACTGCGCGTCCACCCAGTAGCCCAACCCGGCGTTCTGGAACGGACCTCGGACGATGCCGGACAGGTTGAACCGGCCAACGATGGTCGTGCCGTCGAACAGACCGAGCGAGTAGGCGCTTCCGGCCGCGGTGGCCGCGACCTTGCTGCGCAGGTCGGCCGCCTGCGCAGCCTCGGTGAAGAACTCGTCGGATCGAGCGGGCTCCCACGGCGCGAGGTGGGCTCGATTGCGCACGTACGCAGCGGCGAGTTCGCTCGAATCAGCGAGTTCCAGGGGTCGCAGGTCGATGCCGTCGGCGAGGTCGGTCACGGTGAACACGCGTCAACGGTAGTGCTCGCCGGGCCCGTACTGCTCGGAGGCGCGCGCGGCCGAGTTCGCCACCATGTGGGGCGTGCCTCGGGTCGGCATCGGGCGCCAGGGCCACGTGAACTCCGCGAGTGGACTCGGGGCCTGGCCGGAGGGCCGACGACTGCTGACCGCGTTCAGCGCGGGGGTCGGGAGGATCTCAGGCGGGCCGCGCTCGGTGGTGGCGCTGCCAGTCGGCTGACGCGACGCCGTTCAGGACGCTCAGCACGGTCCGTTCGGCCAGGCCGTCGTCGATCGGCTGGTGCCCGAAGAAGGCACGGTAGTAGAGCGGGGCCGCCAGGAGGTCGAGCGTGAGTTCCATGTCGAGGCCGCCCTGGATGTCGCCGCGCTCCACTGCGTGTTCAAGTACCGCTCGAGAGGTCGCCCGGCGAGCCTCGAAGTAGTCGCGGCGGAAGACCTCGCGCAACGCCGGATCCGCCTCGAGGTCGGACACGAGCCCCGGAAGCGCCCGGGTGATCGGGGAGCCCTGGAAGGCGTCCGCCAGGGTGGAGATGCCGGTGATCAGGTCGCAGTGGACGCACCCGGTGTCGGGCGTCGGCGTCGTGCCGAGCACGGAGATGAGCGTGTGCACGACGACCCCGGGCAGGCTCCCCCAGCGGCGCCGCAACGCCGGTTTGCTCGTGCCGGCGGCCGCGGCGACCCCCTCGAGCGTCAGGGCACTGTAGGGCACGGTGGCCAGCATCTCGACGACCGCGGCGGTCGCTCTCGCGTCGATCGTCGCGTCGCGCGGGCGACCCGGCGGTGGCGGGCTCGTCGCGGACTCATCGACACGCTCCGTTTGCTCCATTCCACGATCGTACTCTAGATTCATTACGTTCCGTAGTGGAATGAAACCGAAGGAGTGGCGATGACCGATGACACGATGACCGACGACGACACCGGAGGGGTCTTCTCACCACGGTTCAGAGGCTTCACGATCGGCATCCTCGCGAGCGTCGGTGCGGTGGCGTTCGAATCGCTCGGCGTCGCGACGATCCTCCCGGCGGTCGCCGAGGAGCTCGGCGGCATGGGCGGCTACGGCTGGGGGCTCTCGGCGCTCATGCTGGCCAACATCGTCGGCACCGTCGTCGCGGGCACCGACATCGACCGACGAGGGCCGGCCCGAACCGTCCTCGTCGGCACCATCGTCTTCGCGCTCGGCTGCCTGCTCGCGGGACTCGCCCCGGGGTGGGGCGTCTTCATCGCGGCCCGCGCCCTCCAGGGACTGGGCATCGGCGCCATCATGGCCTACGCCTACAGTCTCGTCGGCATCGCCTACCCGGCACGGTTGCAGGCCGTGATGTTCGCGTTCCTCTCCTCGGCCTGGACGATCCCGTCGCTCATCGGACCGGTGTTCGCCGGAGCGCTGACCTCGCTGCTCGACTGGCGCGTCGTCTTCTGGTCGATCGCACCGCTCACGCTCGTCCTCCTCCCGCTCGTGCTCCCCGGCGCCCGACGGCTGTCGCGTCCGGAACAGCGCTCGACATCCGGCTCACGGCGTCGCCTCCCGGCACCGGTGTGGTTCTCGATCCTGCTCGCCGCCGGCACTGGAGCTGTGCTCCTCGGACTCGAGCTGGACGCCCTCCCCGCCCTCGTGGCGCTGGTCGTCGGCGGGCTCGTCGGCGCCGTCCTGGCGTTGCGGTGGATCCTGCCGTCCGGCACCCTCCGGCTCCGCCGTGGCGCCCCGGTGGGGATCGTCATCCGCTTCATCCTCTGCGGTGTCTACTTCGGTTCGGAGGCCTTCCTGCCGCTCGGCTTGACGAGTGTCCACGGACTCGACGTCACCCTCGCCGGCCTGGGTCTCGCCGCCGGCGCGCTCGCTTGGACCGTCGGGTCGTTCGTGCAGGCGCGGATCGACACTGCGCGGCCCGGCAGACGCGCACGGTCGACGCGCGCCGGCATCCTCGCGCTCGTCGGCGGCGAGGCACTCATGGGCGTCGCCGTCGCACTGCCTGGCGTGTGGCCGGGGTGGGCCATCGTCGGCTGGACCGTCGCCGGGATCGGCATGGGCGTCGCCTTCAACGCCGCGACCTCGGCGACGATGGCGGCGACCCCGGCCGACACCGCGGGGAGCATCAGCGCGAGTCTGCAGCTCGCGCAGACACTCGCCACCGCGACCATCGCCGGCATCGGCGGTGCCGTCGTCGCCCGACTCGGAGCGACGACCCCGGCCTTCCTCGCGGTGTTCGGGCTGACCGCAGCACTCGGGCTCCTCGGCGTTCTGCTCGCCGGACGACTGGACGTCGGGAAGTCCGGTCGCATTCGGTGAACCCTGCGATGAACGGTGTCCGCGCTCTGCGCCGGTCGGGCAAACTTGAGCCGTGACCCGAGTCGACACCACCCGAGCAGCCCTCCTCCGCGACCGCATCGTCCAGCAGGTCGCCGAGCAGGGCTTCGGCGCGCACGGCCTGCACGTGCTCGCCGGTGACGACGAGGCTGAGCATCGCTGGACCGAGGACGTCCGTGAGGACATCCACTCCGCGGCGAAGGGCGTCTGTGTGCTCGCCGCCGGCCTCGCCATCGACGACGGCCTCATCACGATGGACACCACGCTGGGCACCGTGTTCCCTGAAGCCGACTTCGGCGACGGCACCGCCGACGTCACCCTCCGGCACCTGTTGAACATGACGAGCGGCGTCGACCTCCCCTGGTCGCCGACCCTGCTGTCCGACTGGCCTGACCTGACCCTCGAGTTCCTGAGCAGGCCGTCCCGTGGTCGCGTCTTCCAGTACTCGAACGCCAGTACCTACACGGCGATGCGCGCGCTCGAGACCCGGGTCGGCGACGTCGGCGACTACCTCGAGCAACGACTCCTCGCACCGCTCGGCATCCACGACGCGCCCTGGGAGCGGTGCCCCCGCGGATTCATCGCATCCGGCGGAGGGCTGCAGCTCAGCACCACGGAACTCGCGCGCATCGGCCGCCTCATCCGCGACCGCGGCCGGTGGGCGGGCGAACAACTCCTGTCACCGGAGTGGATCGACGCCATGCACACCGACTGGGCGCCCTCCGGAACCGGCGCCGGGTACGAGCGATATGCGCTCGCCGGATGGGACGGTCCGGGCGCGGCCTGGCGACTCCACGGTGCCTATGGGCAGCTCGTCGTCTTCGCCGGCGACGCTGTGGTCACCATCACGGCCGAAGACCACGAGGGTGCCGACCGCATCGCGGCCTCCGTGTCCTCGCTCCTCACCGACACCGCGGACTGAGCCCGCCTGCGGGCGCGGGTCAGCTTCCTGCGCGGAGCACTCCCGCCGCCGCTTCGACGGTCGAGACGAACGTGGCGCCGACGCTCCGGTGTCCGGACCGGATCTCCTGCTGCGGAGCGTCGGAGAGCACGACCACGTCGATGTCGAGGATGCGGCAGACACGCGCCTTGTACGCGATGTCGACGCGGTCCCCGGCTCGCGGGCACAAGACGACCGCGCTCGGCGGGAAGCGGTCGTCCGTGAGCATCTCGCCCCAGGACGACGCCGCGATCGTCACCTGCAGATCAGGTGCGTTGGAGCCGAGCCAGGACACGGCAGACGCGCGGGCGCGGTCGTCACTGTCCAGTACGCCGACCGTTCGCATCGATACCTCGTCACTCGTCACCGCATCCGGAGTCATACCCCGATGGTGTCGGCGCCATCCGTAAGATACCAGCGCCGGGACCACCCGCGGTGCACGGGATCCGAACCCCACCGCACCACCCACCCACGCCTCATGCGGACCAGCACCGTGGTCGACGGCGATCATCGTCGTGATCGCGGTCGTGGCCGCGGCACCGTCGTTCCGCGCACCACGCCCACTGCCGGGCGAGCACACCTCGGAGCGGCCGCCCGATGTGACAGCGGTTCGTTGCTCGCGCTATGGTATTGATAACCATTATCAATACGGAGGCTGCGTTCATGAAGGTCCGGAACTCGTTGAAGTCGCTCAAGAAGATGCCGGGCGCACAAGTGGTGCGTCGACGCGGTCGCGTGTTCGTCATCAACAAGCTCAACCCGCGCTTCAAGGCGCGTCAGGGTTGAGCGAGGTCGTCGTCGCGTCCATCCGGCGTGGCCGCCGGCATGACGCGGCGATGACCGTCGGCCTGGTCCTGCTCGCCGTGGCGACGATCCTGGTCGCCGTGGCGATCGGCCCAGTCCCCATCGACCCGGCGACGGTCCTCGGCGTGCTCACCCGGCACCTCGTCGGGGCCGCGCCCGGCCCCTGGCCGGACTCGGTCGATCAGATCGTCTGGATCACGAGAGCGCCGCGGGTGGCCATGGGGCTCGTCGTCGGCGCCGTGCTCGCCGTCGCCGGAGTCATGCTGCAGGCCCTCGTCCGCAATGCGCTCGCAGACCCGTACCTG
Organism: Plantibacter sp. CFBP 8798; assembly: GCF_014841195.1. Classification (NCBI taxonomy): domain Bacteria; kingdom Bacillati; phylum Actinomycetota; class Actinomycetes; order Micrococcales; family Microbacteriaceae; genus Plantibacter; species Plantibacter sp. CFBP 8798. The sequence continues at coordinate 683,508 of NZ_JACYTS010000001.1, read as the reverse complement.
CTCGGGCTCAACTCTGGCGCTTCGACGGGTGTCGCCCTCGTCGTGCTCGTCATCGGCGGTGGCGGCGCACTCCTGGTCGCCGGTGCCGCCCTGGCCGGGGCCATCGGTGCGGTGGTGCTGGTCGTTCTGCTCGCCGGGGTCGCGAACCGCCGCGGGCCCCTGCGGTTGGTCCTCGCCGGGCTCGCTGTCGGATACGCACTGAACGCCACCACGAGCTTCCTCGTCTTCTCCAGCGACGCACCGGAGGCGGCGCGCTCCGTGCTGTTCTGGCTCCTGGGGTCGCTGGCGTCGGTGCAGCCGGTCGCGCTCCTCGCCGCAGCCGTCTCGGCGACCATCGGTCTCAGCGCCCTCATCGTCCTCGCACCGTGGACCGACGCGCTCGCATCGGGCGACGACTCGGCCAGATCGGTCGGGATCGATCCCGAGCGAGCTCGGATCGGACTGATGGTCGGCGTCTCGGCGATGGTCGGCGTGACGGTCGCGGCCGTCGGCGGGGTCGGCTTCATCGGTCTCGTGATCCCGCATCTCGCGCGCAGACTCGTCGGCGGACGCCACCGGGCGGTGATCCCGGTCGCCGCCCTGCTCGGCGGCATCGTCCTGGTCGTCGCCGACACCATCGCCCGAACCGCGTTCGCCCCGCAGGAGATCCCGGTCGGCGTGATCACCGGGATCCTCGGCGCCCCGTTCCTCCTCGTGCTCCTCCGGCAGGGCCAAGGCGCCCGGTCTGAGGCATGAGCTCCCCACCCATCCATCAGAACGGAAGACACCGATGACCACACCCCGATTCCGGCGAGCGCTCCTCGCCGCGACCGTCCCCGTGCTCGCGCTCGGCCTGCTGAGCGGCTGCACGGCCACCACCGCCGCCGAGACGTCGCCCGCTCCGAGCGACGCCGGCTTCCCGGTCACCATCGAGAACTGCGGTTCGACGATCACGTTGGACGCACCCGCCCGACGCATCGTGCTCGTGAACGACGACGAGCTCCCCAACCTGGAGGCGCTGAGAGCCGTCGACCGGATCGTCGCCATCACCGCGACCCCGCAACCCGGACTGTATGCGGACGCCACGTACGACGCGCTCGACGCCCTGTCGCCGCTCACCACCGAGCAGAATGCGACGGGTGGTTCGGTCGTCTCCCAGGAGAGCATCCTCGGCGCGTCACCTGATCTGGTCATCGCCCCTGAGAACGCCGTGGACCGCGACGCCCTGGCGGCGAGTGGAATCCCCGTCTACTCCCCCACCGCGTACTGCTCGAACCCGGACCCGGAGCTCAGCACGACCGCGACCTTCGACCGGGTCTGGAACGACGTCCGGTCACTCGGAAGTCTGCTCGGAGCTGGCGACCAAGCGGAGCAAGCCATCGCCGCGGCGAAGGCGACGGTGCAGTCATCTGCTCCCGCTGCGGGGACGGCCGCGGCACTCTACGTCTCGTCCGGCGGGGCCGTGCTGTCACCATACGGCGGCCCGAGCATGGTCACCCCGGTCTTCGCGGCCGCAGGTCTCACCAACGTGTACGCGGACTCGGATCAGCGGGTCTTCGATGCCAGCGTGGAGGACATCATCTCCCGCGATCCCGGCACGATCGTGCTGCTGTACTCGAGCGGCGACCCGCAGGGCACGATCGACACCTTCCTGAACACGCCGGGCGTCTCCGGACTGCGTGCTGTCCGTGAAGACCGAGTCGTGGCCCTCCGCTTCCCGTACACGGATCCGCCGAGCGTGCTTTCGGTCCGGGGGCCCGGCGAGCTCGCCCGACTCCTGGACGGCCTGGGATGATCGAAGCCGCGGCGGTGACCGTCCGCTCCGGCGGCCGAACGCTGCTCGACGCCGTCTCCTTCACCGCGCCGACCGGCAGCGTGACCGGCATCGTCGGGCCGAACGGCGGCGGGAAGACGACACTGCTGCGCGCGCTCGTGCGGGCCGTCCCGGTCGTGAGCGGACGCATCACCGTCGACGGTCAGGACATCCGTACGCGGCGCCGACGGTGGATCGCCCGAACGGTCGCCGAGGTCGGCCAACGCATCGACCCTGACCCGGGGCTGCGCGTCGTCGACGAGGTGTCGTTGGGTGGTCTCGCCGAGCGAGGGGTGCTGCGCGCCGGCGGCACCGCGCACGATGAGCAGGTGGCCGGTGCGATCGACACGGTCGGGCTGACCCCTCGCGCGTTCGACCGCCTGGCCACCCTGTCCGGCGGCGAGCTCCAGCGGGTCGCACTCGCCAGGGCGCTTGCGCAGCGCGCACCGCACGCCCTGCTCGACGAACCCACGAACCACCTCGACCTCAGACATCGGCTGGAGGTCGTGGCACTCCTGCGCACGATCGCGCCCACCGTGGTGGTCGTGTTGCACGACCTCGACCTCGCGGCACGGGTCTGCGACCACCTCGTCCTCCTCCACCACGGCCGCGTCGCCGGGGCAGGCCCGCCCCGCGACGTCCTGCATCCCGGCCTCATCGACCGGGTCTACGACGTGAGCACCCAGCGGCTCGAAGACGCGGCCGGCCGGGTGCGGTTCGAATTCTCACTGCCACCCGAACGACACCTCCACCCCGACACCAAGGAGTCCTCATGACCGAATCCACTTCAGCCGGCGCCGCGACGACGCTCGCGACCGCTCGGAGCCTCGCATCGCGCTGGGATGCGCAGCAGACCGGCTACATCAGGCATCGAGCCGAGCGGTTCGACACGATCGCGCGCGTCGTCGCGGCGATCTGCGCGGATTCGCCCGCGCCCCGCATCCTCGATCTCGCGGGCGGGACGGGCTCCCTCGCCGAGCACGTCCTCGCGACCGTCCCGAACGGTCAGGCGGTCGTCGCGGACAAGGACCCCGCGCTCCTCGCCATCGCCGCCGACCTCGCGACCGCTGACCCGCGGCTCTCGATCGCCGAGGTCGACCTGTCCCTGAGCGACTGGATCACGCATCCGCACATCGGCGACGGACCATTCGACGCCGTGGTCTCGTCGACCGCGCTGCACTGGTTGCAGCCCGCCGAGCTCGTTGAGGTCTACCGGGCGCTGCCCGCACTCATCCGGCCGGGCGGCATCGTCCTGAACGGCGATCACCTCTTGTACGGCGGACACCACGAACCGACCCTGGCCGGGATCGCCCGCGCCGACGACGAAGCGATGCAGCAGGAGACCTTCTCGGGCGACACCGACACGTGGGACGACTGGTGGGACGCGGTTGCGGCCACGCCGCGCTACGCCGACGCGCTCCGCCGACGCGACGAGGTCTGGGGCGAGTCGATCCACCAGGCTCCGCCGAAGGTCACCCTCGGCTTCCACCTCGAGACGCTCCGTAGCGCGGGGTTCAGCGAGACCGGGACCGTCTGGCAGTACCTCGACGACCACGTGCTCTACGGCATCATGCCGCACTGATCGCCACGCCGGGGCGGGCCGACGTCGCGAAGATGTCTCGCCCAAGCCTCACCGGTGAGGCCCGAGGACTGTCTGCTCAGGATGCGACGTCGACCGGATCCCACGGTAGACGAGGCCACCGACAGCGTTCGACGGATCGCAGTTGCAGAGCCAGGCACGGTCGTCAAGAGTCAACTGCACGTCGGTCCCCGGAGGTAGCGTCGCCGACATGGGTTCTTCTCGCTCGTCCGCCGCTTCCCTCGCCCGCATCGCCCGCGAGGAATTCGGGTGGGACACGTTCCTGCCGGGACAGCGCGAGGCGATCCAGTCGGCCGTCGCAGGCCGGGACACGCTCCTGGTCCTCGCCACCGGCGGCGGGAAGTCGGCCGTCTACCAGGTCGCCGGCGCCCAGCGCGGCGGCGTTACCCTGGTGATCTCGCCGCTGGTCGCCCTGCAGGCCGACCAGATCGCCTCGATCGCCGACGCACCGGACGCACCGCCGGCCGTCGCGCTCAACGCCTCGCTCGGGACGGCCGCCGTCGCCGCGGCATGGGACCTCATCGACCAGGGCGGCCCGGTCTACGTGTTGCTGGCTCCGGAGCAGCTCGCGAACGAGGAGACCGTCGCTCGACTCCGGGCGGCCGGCGTGTCCCTGATGGTCGTCGACGAAGCGCACTGCGTGTCCTCGTGGGGGACCGATTTCCGGCCCGACTACCTCCGCTTGGCCGACGTCCGTCACGACTTCGGCGACCCGCCCGTCCTCGCCATGACTGCCACCGCCTCCGGGCCCGTCCGCTCGGAGATCATCGAACGGTTGCGCATGCACGACCCGGACGTCCAGGTCCACGGCGTCGACCGACCGGAGATCCGGCTCCTCGTGCGCCGCCACGAGAGCGAAGCGGAGAAACGGGCCGCGGTCGTCGACGAGGCCCGCAGCTGGACCGCCCCCGGGTTGGTCTACGTGGCCACGAGAGCCGAGACGACCCGATACGCGGAGGAGATCGCCGCCGACGGACGACAGGTGGCCGCGTACCACGCGGGCCTGTCGTCGAAAGAGCGTCGCGCCGTCCACGACCGCTGGCGCGCCGGCGAACTCGACGTCGTCGTCGCCACCTCGGCGTTCGGCATGGGGATCGACCGCGCAGACGTCCGCTTCGTCCTGCACGCCACGACCTCCGAATCGCTCGACGCCTACTATCAGGAGGTCGGTCGTGCGGGGCGGGACGGCGAACCGGCCACCACCGCGCTCCACTACCGCGCGGAGGACCTCGGTCTCCGTCGTTTCTTCACCAAGCGTTCGGTGTCGGAATCCGCACTGCGCGCCGTCTGGCGGGCCGTCCGCGCTGCTCCGGGTTCGAGCGTCGGCGATCTGGCCGAGCAGCTCGATCGGCCGCGCCGCACGGTCGCCCGCCTCGTCAACGACCTCGCGGACGCCGGCCTCGTCGACACCGCCGACGGCGTCCGGGCGATCGACGAGATCGGTCCGAAGCGCGCGATCGGCGCTGTGCGCCAGACGCTCGAGTCACGCGAGCGGATCGCTGAATCGCGGCTCGCCATGATGCGTGCCTACGCCGAGACGTCGCACTGCCGCCGGCGGGTGCTGCTCGAGTACTTCGGTGTCGAGGCAGCGGAATGGTGCGGGAACTGCGACGGCTGCGAACGGCATGAGGCACACCAGGAGGAGGAGCGCGCCGGGTCCGGAGATGCCGTCGCCGGTTCGCCGCTGCATGTCGACCAGGCGGTGCACCACGAGGAGTTCGGTCCAGGCACCGTGATGGGCGTCGAGCCCGACCGCGTCACCATTTTCTTCGACGCCGAGGGCTACAAGGTCGTGGCGCTCTCAGCGCTCGAGACCGGCGTCCTCACCGCCCGAGAGCTCGCCTCGGCCTGAGCGCTCGGGCGCCTGCGCACCGCGAACCGGTACTCCCGCGGCGTGCAGGCGACCCCGAAGGTCGTCGACCGTCGTGAACCGGTGCGTGGACATCGACAGGCGTGCTGCTCCGGCGAGCTTCGCTGCCGAGTCATCGGTGAAGAACACGTCCTCGCCCCGCACCTGCAGCGCATCGAGCACGTGCTGGAACGCTCGGACGTCGGGTTTCGCGAAGCCGATGTCCGCCGAGTTGAAGATCGCGTCGAAGTGGTCGGCGATGCCGGACGTCGCCAGCTCCGCAGCGATGGTGTCCGTGCCGTTCGTGAGCACCGCCGTCCTCAGCCGGGCGGCGCGGATCTCATCGGACAGGTCCAGTAGCGCGTCGTCGACCGACCACGTCTGAGCACCCCATTCCTCAGCTGCCGCCCGGTCACCGACGAGGTGTCCGATCCGGCTGACCCATTCGACTCTCGTGATCCGGCCGGTGGTGACCTCGTCGATGAGCGGCGCCGCGAAGGCGATCCCGGCGAGCGCACCGGGCTGCAGCCCGTACCTGACCTCGATGTCGGAAACCGGTGCCGGATCGAAGTGTCGGATCACGCCGTCGAGGTCGAACAGGACGACGCTGATCACGACCCGACCCGTTCCTCGCTACCCGCCGACTCATGTCCAGGGGCGTCGCCGATGACGCGATCGATCCAATCGCGTCGCGGCAGGGTCGGGATCTCGTCCCGCGCGAACCAGCCGAGCTCGAGGAGCTCCTCGGGGTCCGCGGTCGCTTCACTGAGGAGCTCGCAGTCGTACGCGGTGGTGACGTACCCGACGTGGTCGCCGTTCGGGTAGCGCACCATCATCGGTTCACCGCCGTACACCCCGACGATCCCACGGATGCGAACCCGGGCGCCGGTCTCCTCGAGGACCTCGCGCAGGAGCGCGTCGGCGGGCTCCTCACCCGGCTCGACGCCGCCGCCGATCAGGCTCCACAAGCCGGAGTGGTGATGGCGACCGAGGAGGAACCGGTCCCCGTCCCTGATCACCGCGGTGACCCCTGGGAGCATGAGGAACCCGGTCCCGATGTGGGCGCGGATCGAGGCGACGTAGTCGGACATCGGCATGCGGGGAGTCTACGGAACCGGTCTGACCGGAACGTGTCAGTCGGCGTGCTCCGGCGGCCACACCACGGCGAAGTGCTCGAAGACGATGTCCTCGGACTCCGACCACACCGCGCCCCGGGCCGCGCTGGTCCGCTCCCAGTAGCGCCGGTGTTCGCGCTGCCAGCTCTCGAGCGTGCGGTCGTCCTCACCTTCGGCGAACGCGAACGCGGCGTCGGCACTCCCGAACGGTCCGATGCGCAGCGCGGTGCTGCGGATGATGATCCGCGGGTCCCCGGTACTGTCGCACGCGATCCAGTGCGACCCGATCCGCGGTAGCGGGTCCCCGCGGTGCGCGAACTCCGAGACGAGTTCGGCGGTGGCCCGCTTCCGTCCGCTCAGGACGATGTCGAGCAGTTCGTCGGCCAGCCCGGCCGTGTCGCCGAAATGCTCGACCGTGTAGTCGGCGTCGTCCACACGCGCTCCGCCGCGATGCTCGACGTACGCCTGCCACATCGCGATCGCAGCGTCATGGTCGGGCGACGCGACCGGTGCTGCGTCGTTCGAGGAGTTCATACCGTCGATCGTGCCAGACCATCCGCCAGAGCCGTCGACCATGGCTCAGCGCAGACGGCCGCCGGTGAACGCGTTCGTCGCGGCGAGGACGGTGTCGACGGGTGTGTCGATCGCCACTTCGCCGACCTGGAACCCGAGCTTGCCGAGCGCGGCGAACGACCGCGGCGGGAGGGTCGTCGAGACGCCCGGAGACTGCGCGGTCAGACCGGGGACGAGGTGGAAGGTCAGGATCCGCCACTTGCCGCGTGAGCGGACCGAGATGCGCTCGATCGCTCCCCACGGGAGGAAGACCTCTCCTTGCGGGATGCTGCCGCGGAGGCCGTCGGCGTCGAGCGTCAGTACCGTGCGAGCCACTGACTGCGCTCCACGGACCGTCGCGAACTGCACCACCGCGAACAGCATGAGCCAGGAGATGACGCTGAAGGACAGTCCGGACAGCATGCCGAGGGCGAATCCGCCGGACGTCGTGGTCAGCACGGCGAGGAGCATCCCGAGCACCGGGATCAGTGCCGCTCCGATCAGGGTGAAGACTAACGCCGGGCGGGTCACCCGCTCCGTACGCACCGGGTCGGAGCCGACGACGAGTGGCGGGAAGGACTGCGGTGCACCGTTCATGAGGACAGTATGCCGCTCACCGCGCGGTGAGGCCCGAGCCGTCCGCATCGGCGACGAACGAGGTGGAACCGTAGTCGTCACCGATACTGAAGGTGATCTGCGGCGGTCCGGCCGGACGGGCGAAGGTGGGGCTGTCGACATCGGTGTCGGTCGAGCGGACGACATATGCGAGCGCGTCACCCACGGGTAGGTCGACCTGCTCGGCACCGTCCTGCATCAGCGCCCAGACGCGGTCGAGCGCGACGTCCGACCAGGAGAACTGCTCGGCCGCCGATTCGGGTTGGATGCTCGCCTCGCCGTCGTTGGTGACCTGACCGTACCGGTACTCCCACCGGTCGGTCTTCGTATCCCCCACGGTGAGCGGCGCCTGGACGATGACAAAATCGGCGGCGACCGTGATCGACACCACACGGTCATGACCGATCGCCTCCTGGAGCGCCCGTTGCGCCTCCGCGAGCGCCTCCGGACGATGGAGGTCGGGTCGGAGGCGTCCGTCCTCAAGGGCTACGATCGCCTGCGCGACGGACTGGTGGTACGGCACGACCACGATGGCCGCTGCCGCGATGGCGACGATCGCGAACAGGGCGAAGCGGCCGGGACGACCGGCCCGGCCGACGCCGAGCAACGGTCCGCGTCGCCGTCCGTCGACGATGCGCCGGTGCGGCTCGACGGGGAGGAATGGGACGGACGCCCGAGCCGGGACTCGCAACCGCGCACGCTCGTCGGCCGAGAGCTCGCCAGCGTCGATGAACGCGACCTCCGGCCCGCCGTCGAGCAGGATGGCGACGTCACGCTCGGTGCCCGGTTGGAACATCGGGATGGCGGTCAGCGGGACGACGGAGCGCATCGTGCTCGCGAACGCCGCTCCGTGGAGGGGCTGGACGGTCAGGTCGAGTTCGCACAGTGGCTGGTCGTTGATCTGGGTGCCGGTCTGACGGAGCGCATCGACGCGGGCGATCCCGAGCCGACGAGCGTCCTTGGCCTGCTGCACGGCCTCGGGCGAGGCACCGATCGCACTGCCCATCGAGCGGCCGACGAGCGAGAGCACGGTCGCGAAGATGCAGACCGGGAGCGCGACACCGGCAACCGCGTACCCGACGTCGGGAGGGCCGACGGCGATGACGATCACGCCGCCGAGCAGAGCACCGAGAGCCGCGAAGGCGATCAGACGAAGCATGCCTTCGACCCTATCGAAGCGCTCGATCCCACCACCGCCGTTCAGCCGGGTCCATCGCTCGCCGCGGCGAGCAACGGCACGATGACGTCGCTGATCGGGGTGGGGATGCCGTACACGCTCCCCCGCCGTTGGATCACCGCGTTGCGGACGTCCCATTCGAGCGATTGCCCCTGTTCGCGGTCGGCGAGGATCGACGTCCCGCGGTCGACCGGGGCGGCTCGGAACTGGTCGAGGAGCCGTCGAGGTTCGTCGTCAGGTAACCGCGCACCCTCCGCGCGCGCGACGGCCGCGCACTCCTCGAGGTAGCCCAGCATCAAGCGGCCGATGTCGTCGCGCCGGTACATGCCGGATCGGCGTCCGGTCAACGCCATGAGTCCGGCGGCGGCGTTCTGCAGGAGCTTGCGCCAGGCGAGGGTCGTGAAGTCGGTCGAGACCTCGACGGTGCAGCGGGAGCCGCGCAACGCGTCCTCGACGACGACGGCACCGGGTGCCTCCGGCAGGGACAGGCGCGGCGGGCTCAGCAGCGTGACCGGGCCGCCGGGCTGACGGGTGGCCGGGAACCACACGACCGCGGGGACGACCGTTCCCGCTCGGACGAGTGGCTCCACCATCTCGCGTTGCTCGACGCCGTTCTGCAGGACGCACACGACCGTCTCCGGGCCGCACAGCGCGGCGAGCCAGTCCGCAGCGGCAGCCGTCTGGGTCGCCTTGACCGCCAGGAAGACGAGGTCCGCGGTGCCCGGAGACTCCGCCGGATCGGTGTGGACCGGCCCGGGGACCGTCACCGTCTCGTCGTCGACCTGGAGCTGGAGTTCCGGCCGCTTCGACCGCCCAGCGATGAACGGCGTCCGTCCCTGTTCATGGAGCGCTGCGGCGACCACGGTTCCGATCGCGCCCGGCCCGATCACCGCGATGCGGTCGGGCCCACCGGGCGTCATGCCTCGCTCGATTCGGACAGCGAGTCGATCGTCGCGGCGATGACCGCCTCCGGGAACCGGCGGAGCTGGTCGAGGTCGACCCATTCCTCGGCGGCGTGCAGTCCGCCACCCGCTGGGCCGCAGACGACGGTCGGGATCCCCACCGCCTGCCAGAGCGCCGACTCCATCCAGTACGGCGCTCCGACCGCCGCCGGCACGGCCTCGGCGTCCCGGGAGAGTTCGGCGGCGAGGATGTCGGCGAACCGCGCAGCCGGCCCATGCTCGTCCGCCTCCCAGGCCTCGCGCTGATGGGTCAGCCGCGCGCCCGTGCGGAGACCAGGCATCCGGGCGGCGACCGCATCGAGCATCGCCTGGACCTCGACGAGGGCGTCCTCAGCGCGTTCACCCGGCAGGGTGCGTCGCTCGATGGCGAGGGTCGCGTCGGCGGCGATCGTGAAGGGGGCACTCCCCGCCCGGACCACCGTCGTGGTGAACGAACCGTGGTCGAGCAACGGGTGCGCCGGTCGCCGATGGAGCTCGTCGTCAGCCCGCTCCACCTCCTGCAGCAGGGCGCCCAGGGCGCGGATCGCATCGACGGCCAGGCCGGGCTGAGAGGAGTGCGCGGCCGTCCCTTGCAGCGTGACCTCGACGACCGCGTACCCCCGGTGCGCCGACACCCGATCCAACCAGGTGGGCTCGGCGATGAGGCACACGTCCGCCGTCACACCACGATCGGCGAGGTGTCGGAGAACGGCAGCGGCCCCCACGCTCGCGTCCTCCTCGTCGGCGGCGCCCGTGAAGACGACCGTGCCGGGGTGGTCCGCCGCGGCGAGTCGCTCCGCGGCCACGATCAGTCCTGCGAGGCCGGACTTCATGTCGCTGGCGCCGCGCCCGAAGAGCTTGCCGTCCGCGATCCGCGGGTTGAAGGGGTCGACCATGCCCTCGACGCCCACGGTGTCGAGATGGCCGTTGAACACGACCGTCCGACCAGGCTGCGATCCCGCGTGCACGGCCACGACGCTGACGCGGCGAGCGTCCTCCGGCGCGGGCACGAGGTCGATCACGAAGCCGGCGCCCTCGAGTCGCTGCGCGATCACCGCCGCGATGCGGCCCTCCCCAGGAGCCCCTGTGACGAGGCTCGGACTGACGGAGTCGATCGAGATGAGCAGGCGGGCGAGCTCGAGCGCGTCGTCGCCGGGGCTGAGGTCGGACATGCCACGACGATAGCGGGACGGCTCGTCACGGAGACGCCTGAAGACCAGAACAGGCGCCCGTCTCCGTGAGGGGACAGACGCCTGAGCGCATCACCGACCACGATGGGCCGCTGATCAGGACTAGCGGTTCTTGACCCGCGTGACCGCGTCGGTGTTCTCCGAACGCGCATTGCCGGCCTTCTTGTCGGCCTTCGCGGTGCGCTTCTCCTTCAGCGTCTTCGCGGGTGCGGTCTTGCCGCCTTCTTTCCGTGCGGACTTCTCGCCCATGGTGTTGCTCCTTTGCGAGCCACGATGGCCCGGTACCGCTGAGAGTACAACCACATGCTGTCCCCGAGTCCAGCGAACCCATCCTTGTTAGCATTCGGGGATGACGAACCCGGCACACATCACCGACGTCCCGATCGGCGGCGACTCGATCCGACTCGGGCAGTTCCTGAAGTTCGCCGGTCTGCTCGACTCCGGCGGCGACGTGAAAGCGGCCATCGCGGACGGCGTGGTGAGCGTCAACGGCGAAGTCGACCTCCGACGTGGTCGCCAGCTCCAGATCGACGACGTCGTCTCGATCGAGGGACGCGCCGTCCGCGTCCGCCCCTGAGAGGAACCCCCGTGAACCCGAGCACACCCCGACCCATCGCCGTCACCGGATCGACCGGTGTGCTCGGCGGCCTGGTGGCGCACGATCTCGCCGCTCGCGGGATCCCGCAGCGTCTGCTGGTGCGCACCCCGGCGAAGGCGCCGCAGCACCCGCAGAGCACCGTGCACCCGTTCAGCTACACGGACCAGGACGCTGCCAGCGCGGCGCTCGAGGGCGTCGACACCCTGTTCATGGTGTCGGGCTCCGAGAGCGCCGACCGGGTCGACCAGCACCGGTCGTTCATCGATGCGGCCTCCGCCGCCGGCGTGCAGCACCTCGTGTACACCTCGTTCGCTGCGGCGGCACCGGATGCCGTGTTCACGCTGGCGCGCGACCACCACGCCACCGAGGAGCACATCCGAGCGTCGGGCATGCGGTGGACGTTCCTGCGCGACGGCTTCTACCTGGACTTCATGGAGGCCCTCGTGGGTGAGGACGGCGTCATCCGCGGGCCGGCCGGGGACGGTCGCGCCTCCTTCGTGGCACGCGCCGACATCGCGCGGACCGCCGCGGCGATTCTCGTCGACCCGGCGTCCCACGCCGGTCGCACCTACGACCTCACCGGCCCAGATGCGCTCTCGATGGCCGAGGTCGCCGCGACGATCAGCCGGGTGCGCGACCGCGAGGTCACCTTCCACGACGAGACGATCGAGGAGGCCTACGCGTCGCGAGCCTCCTATGGCGCACCCGACTGGGAGGTCGACGCTTGGGTGAGCACCTATACAGCCATAGCCAGTGGTGTGATGGCCGAGGTGAGCTCGTCGATCGAGGACGTCACCGGTGTCCCACCGATGGACCTGGAGACCTACCTGCGGGCGAACGCGAACTGAGGACTCCCCCGTCCGACGATCGATCGACCGGGCACGACCACCCCGCTGGATCACACGCCGTAGAACCCCAGCTCCCAGTCGACCGCTTCCGTGGGGGTGAGGTCGACGTGCGTCGACTCGGACACGTCGTTGGTCGCGAAGTAGATCGACGTCCCAGGGCTCACGAAGACGCTCGCGAAGTACTCGCCGACAACGTCCAAGTCGACGAAACCGCCCCCGGACAGCGCGGTGCGCTCCATCGTGATGTCCTCAATGAGGTCATGGTGCGCGAACGGCAACCGCACGCCATCGAGCGGTGCGAACCCGTCTTACGGCTCCACAGCGACGCGCTTCCGACGGAACTAGGGCAGATGCCCGAGGTAGGCATCGGGCCTCAGCGAGGAACGTGAGTCGTCGAGCACGGACACCAGCACCGTGCGCAGCGGAGGAACCATGTTGATCACGAGCGCCAGTCACAGCCCGTTCACATCCGTCGAGACGAGACGGTTCATCGAGCAGGAACTTCAACGGGATCTCGAGCGGGAGCGTCGCCGCCGGGAACGACGACTCGAGGAGCAGGGGCGACTCGCGGAGGCCGCGGCCGACTCCGACGAGGGTGGGACCATGGAGTGGTGAGCCTGCCCCCCACCAGCCCGACGATGATCGGGCGCGCCTCCGACCTCAGAGCGCTGCAGGCCGTGTTCGACGCCGTCGCCGCCGGCGAGTCACGCAGTGTGGTCCTGAGCGGCGAGGCCGGTATCGGCAAGACGCGCCTGCTCACCGAGTTCGCGCGGTCGGTCCGGTCGTCGGCGCTCGTCATCAGGGGCCAGTGCGTGGACCTCGGTGACGTCGCCGCGCCCTACGCACCGGTCCTCGGCCTCATGAAGGACCTCGTGGCGCAGCGCGGGCGCGACGCGGTGCTGGAGGCTGCGGGCCCGGGCAAGGCCTCCCTCGCGACGCTGCTGCCGACACTCGGTCCCGATGCGGAGGATCAGCGGGAGGGCGGCGTCGGGCGGCTCCACGAGACCGTCGCCGTGCTGTTCGAAGCGCTCTCCCGCGACCGGCCGGTCGTGGTCGTCGTCGAGGACGTCCACTGGGCAGACGGCGCGACGCTCAGTCTGCTCGCGTTCCTCGTCCGCGCGCTCACCTGCGATCGCGTGATGATCGTGCTCACCTTCCGGAGCGAGGACGTCCCCCGCGGACACCCGTTGCGCGGGTTCCTCGCCGAGCTCGACCGCACGAGGCGCGTCGAGCGGCACAGTCTCGAGCGGTTGAGCCGCAGCGACGTGCTCCGTCAGGCGATCGCCATCCGTGGCACGTCGCTCGACACGGTCTCGATCGACAGCGTGTACGCGCGGAGCGAGGGCGTCCCGTTCTTCGTCGAGGAGCTGCTCGGTCTCGACCAGGACCGCGACGGCGACGGCGACGAGCTCCCGGACACGCTCCGCGAACTCCTGCTCGCACGCTACGAGCGCCTCGCGCCCGCGACCCAACAGCTGCTGCGCGTGATCTCGGCCGGTGGCGTCTGCGTCGAGCACGCCCTCCTGGAGCGGGTGTTCACGGGCGGCCCCGACGCTCTCGACACCGGTGTGCGGGAGGCGATCGGGTCGAACGTCCTCGTCGCTGATGCGACCACGTACGAGTTCCGGCACGCACTGGTCCGGGAGGCGATCCACGACGATCTGCTGCCCGGCGAACGGAGCCGGTTCCATGCGGGGTTCGCCGAGGCACTGGAGGCAGGCGTCGGTGGTGAGCCGGTCGCTGCCGCGGTGTCGCACCACTGGATGCTCGCTCGCGACTTCGGACGGGCCTTCCCCGCGACCGTCCGCGCCATGGAGCAGGCGCACGCGGCATACGCGTACAGCACGGAGTCGCAGCTCGGCGAGCGTCTCCTGGAGATCTGGGACCAGGTCCCCGATGCCGCGGCACTCGTCGGCCGCTCGCGTTCGGAGCTCATGCGACGGACGGCGAGCGCGTTGCGGAACGCCGGCTGGACGGACCGGGCGATCGCCATGGTCGACGAGGTGCTCGCGACGCCCGAGGACCGCGACGACCTCGACCAGGCCAAGCTCCTTCGAGACAAGGCCTTCTACCTCGCCAACCTCGGTCGGCCGGGCTCGGTCGATCTCCTGGAGCAGGCGCTCGACCGGGTCCCTCCGGGCACCCCTGGCGATCTGCGTGGTGTCCTGCTGACGAGTCTCGGTGCCCGGCACATGATCGTCGGGCGGCTGGAGCGGGCGATCGAGTACGCGGACGAGGCCGCTCGGGAGGCCGTCCGCACCGGTTCGGCACGGAACGCCTCGGTCGCCGCGAACATCGGCGGCATCGCGCGGATCCACCACGGCGAGCTGGAAGCCGGGCGGGCGCTCCTCGCGACGGCGGAGCCACTGGCCGACGGCGACGGCAGTGCGTTGCTCCGCTACCGGGTGAACGCGTCCGACATGGCGAACCTGCTCGGCTCGTACGAGGACGCGCTCACGTCGGCATTGGAAGGCGTCGAGCGGGCGAAGGAGCTGGGTGTCGAGCGCAGCTCGGGCCTCATCCTGTCGTCGAACGCGGTCGACCCGCTGGTGGCGCTCGGACGCTGGGACGAAGCGGAGGAGCGTGTGCATCGGGCCCTGGCACTGCAGCCGCCCCTCGCGTTCTCGGTGTACCTCCGCCAGTCGCTGATCCTGCTCACGCTCTGGCGGGGTGACACCGAGAGTGCGGCGACCATGTACCGCCGGTGGCGGAAAGGGATGCTCTCCCTGTCCGGCCTGGAGGTGCAGACGAGGTTCGGTGTCGCCCGCGTCGTGATGCAGGTCGGTTTGGCCGCCGGCGACCTCGCCGGGGCCTGGTCGCCGGCGGGGGTCGGCGTGTTCGAAGCACCGGACCACCGCCCGATGCCGGCGTACGACCTCCCGGCGCTCGCGGATGCGGCGCGGGTGCTGGCCCGGGTCCGTGTCGCGCTGGCCACCGGCACGCTCGACGTGGAGTCCGGCCCGTTCGCGGGCGTCGACGACGATCAGCTCCGGCAGCTGGAGGAACGCTGGCGGGCGCTGCTCGCCGAGGAGGGGTTCTGGCCGACCGCACCGCTGTGGAGCGCGCTGGTCGACGCCGAACTCGGCGGACCGGACGGCACCGGTGACGACGTCGGCGCGTGGGAGACGGCTCGTGCGATGGCCGAGCGACCGTTCGCACCGGCCGTGCTCGCGCCCTACGCCGCACTCCGGCTCGCGGAGGCGCGGGTGGCCGCCGGCGATCGTGCCGGCGCACAGGACACGCTCGTCGTCGCGGTCGCCGAGGCGACGACGCTCGGTGCCGGCCTCGTGCTCGACGGTGCGCGGGCGTTGGCGGAGCGAGCGTCGCTGAACCTCGACGGCCGCCCCCGAGCGCGTGGCACGAGCGGCTCCATCGAGTTGACCGCCCGGGAGCGCCAGGTGCTGCAGCTCATCGCGGAGGGGCTCAGCAATCGACAGATCGGCGAGCGCCTGTTCATCAGCGCGAAGACCGCGAGCGTCCACGTCTCGGCCATCCTGCGGAAGCTCGGAGCGGCGACCCGGACCGAGGCCGCGATTGTCGCCGGAGCGAGCGGATTGCTCGCGGCGAGCGCCGATCACGCCGACTGAGCCTGACGTCCGCCTGGCGGTGAAGTGGGTCCCGGCCGGAATCGAGGGGAAGCCGGCCGGGGACCCCGACAGGGCGAAAGGGTCCTGTCGGGCATCAGCGTAATCACGGAGCCGGGTGTCGCGTGGCCCGTTGCGCTCTGTGGATAGCCGAGCGCTCCAAACATCTGTACTGATGACCGCATCGTCATCCGGAGCACGCGCGACATCGGTCCGCATCACCGACGAGCCGCACTGGCCGCTATGGTTCTCGGGTGGCGAGAGACGGATCGAGGTCGGCCGGCGGCAGAGCCCGCCGCCGTGGGCAACTCGCCGCCGCGCGTCCCGTCCAGGTCATCTCGATCGCGTTCGGGGCTGCGACCCTCGTCGGCACCCTGCTCCTGATGCTTCCCATCTCGAAGACCGGCCCGGGCGGCGCGAACCTCATCGAGGCGCTGTTCACCGCGACGAGCGCCATCTGCGTCACCGGACACATCATCGTCGACACCCCGGTGTTCTGGACGCCGTTCGGGCACGCCGTCATCCTCACACTCGTCCAGATCGGCGGCATCGGGGTGATGTCGTTCGCGACGCTCCTCGGCCTGCTCGTAGCCCGGCGGCTGGGCCTGCGGACGCGACTCACCGCGGTCAGCGAGACCCACACGCTCGCGATCGGCGACGTCCGCCGGGTCCTGCGCGGGGTCATCCTCATCGCACTCGGGGTCGAGGTCCTCTGCGCCACCATCCTCGCCCTGCGATGGATGATCGGTTACGGCTGGGCACCAGGCGACGCGATCTGGTTCGGCGTGTTCCACGCGGTGTCGGCATTCAACAACGCCGGCTTCGCCCTGTTCAGCGACAGCATCATGGGGTACGCGACCGACCCGTGGATCTCCCTGACGATCTGCGCGGCGGTCATCCTCGGCGGGCTCGGCTTCGGCGTGATCCTGGAGCTGCGCCGCCGGTTCAGGACGCCATCACGGTGGACGCTCAACACCATGACCGTCGTCGTCGGCACCCTGATCCTCCTCGTCGTCGGCTGCGGCTTCATCACCGCACTGGAGTGGTCGAACCCGGCGACGCTCGGCACCCTCGCCCCGGCCGACCGACTGCTCGCGGGGTTCACCGCCGGCGTCCTCCCCCGCACCGCCGGGTTCAACAACCTCGACGTGAGCCAGATGCACCCGGTGACGTGGCTCGTCACCGACATCCTCATGTTCATCGGCGGTGGCCCGGCGAGCACCGCCGGGGGACTCAAGATCACCACCTTCGCGGTGCTGTTCTTCATCATCGTGACCGAGCTGCGCGGCGGTGCGGCGGTGAACATGTTCGGCAAGCGTCTCCCACGGTCGACGCACCGGGAGGCCATCACCGTCGCGCTCCTGTCCGTCGGCCTCGTCGTCGGCGCCACGGCCGCGATCATGCTGATGACCGACTACAGCCTCGACCGCGTCCTGTTCGAGGTCATCTCCGCGTACGCGACGGTCGGGCTCTCCACCGGCATCACCGCCTCCCTACCTGTCGCCGCGCAGCTGATCCTGGTGGTCCTCATGTTCGTCGGCCGCATCGGCCCCATCGCCCTCGGTTCCGCGCTCGCGCTCCGGACCGAGAACCGTCTGTATGAACTCCCGAAGGAGCGTCCGATCATTGGCTAGACCGTTCAGCAACAAGCGTCAGCGTGGCGTCGAGTCCGTCGTCGTCATCGGCCTCGGCCGGTTCGGGCGTGCCCTCGCCGTCGAGCTCGTCGACTCGGGCACCGAGGTCCTCGGGATCGACACGGACGAGGACATCGTCCAGTCGCTCAACGGCGTCCTCACCCACGTGGTGCGTGCCGACACCACCCGTGACGGCGTGTTCGACCAGCTCGGCATCGACGAGTTCGACCGCGTCGTGATCGCCATCGGCACCGACCTGCAGGCGAGCATCCTGACCGCGTCGCTCCTCAAGCGCCGCGGCACCACGAACATCTGGGCGAAGGCCGTCAGCGAGCAGCACGGCCTGATCCTCGAGCAGATCGGGGTCGAGCACGTCGTCTACCCGGAGTCCGACATGGGGCGTCGCGTGGCGCATCTCGTGCGCGGCGGCGGGATGCTCGACTTCCTCGCGGTGGAGAAGGACTTCGTCATGGCCAAGACGACCACTCCGGCAGAGGTCGTCGGGCAGACGCTGACCGCCGCGCGCATCCGCGACCGGTTCAGCGTGACCGTCGTCGCCGTCCGCCAGGACGACCGGTGGACCTACGCGACCGGCGACACGGTCCTCACCGCCGGCCAGCGGCTCCTCGTCCTCGGCCCGACGGACAAGACGGAGCGGTTCGCAGCGCTGCCGCGGTAGTGGTCGTGGCGGCTGGGCCGGAGACCGATCCGGTGTGCCGGGCCTAGCGGCGGTTGTTCAGCGAGCGCTGCACCGCGCCGACCGCGATGGTGCCGACGATGAGGACGAGGCCGACGATCCCGAGCCAGAACAGGCCCTTCAGCACGAATCCGGCGATGGAGAGGGCCGCCCAGAGGACGAGGAGGACGACGATGACGACGGCGATCTTCTGCACGGGTGAAGTTCCTGTTCCGATGGTGAGGTGACTGACGGGAGCGGATGACGATCCGCTAGGACCGTAGCAGGACGGCATCCGAGCCGGCCTGGTGCCGTCACGGCAGGAGCAGACGACGCAAGCCGGTGCGAGTCTCGGCGTCGACCCACAGGGTGTCGAAGACGCCGTCCGCGTCGGCGACGAAAGCGTGGACGTGCGGCGTCACCTCCGCGAGGAAGGCGTCGACCTGTTCCGGCGTCCACGATGCCTGGCGATCGTGGGTCGGGCCGCCGTGAGGCGCCGTCCCCGCCATCGCGCGCACCGAGTCGGCGTAATCGTCGACGATCGCGTCCTCGGTGACGCCGGCATTGGCGAGGAGCAGCGCGCTGACGAGGCCGGTGCGGTCACGGCCTGCGGCGCAGTGGACCAGGACGCCGGGTTGGGATGAGGCGATCGCCTCGAGAGCGCCGCGGACCAGCTCCGGCAGGATACGCACGTTGTGTTGCCAGTACTCCGGTGAGTCGAGGATCGGGAGGCACACCTCGCGGAACTCCGCACGGGTCTGATCCTCGGTCGGCGCCAGGGTGATCGTGAGGTCCACCGGAGGACGGACGTCCGGGTCCGCCGCGCGTGCACCCGTCTCATCGGCGCTGCGGAGGTCGACGACGGACCGCAGGCCCCACGCCATCGCCGCGTCCCATCCCTCCGCGGTGAGCAGCTCGCGTCGGGGACCCCGCGCCACCATCCCGTGGCGTGTGGCGCCGGTGGACGACCAGGGTGTCGGCAAGCCGCCGAGGTCCCTGACGTTCCGCAGGCCGTCCCAGTCCAGATTCCGCATCCGCCAGAGCGTACCGGACCATGCGGATGGCCGTCCGCTCGGTTACCGTGGATCCGCTGATCAACAGATGAGGACTGACGCCGGTATGGACGACGCACGCGAAGCACGACTCATCGAGACGTTCGTGACGCTCACGGACAGCCTCGTGGACAACTACGACGTCGTCGAGCTCCTGCAGATCCTCGTCGATCGCGCGGTGGAGCTGTTCGACGCCGCGGCCGGGGCCATCCACCTCGCCGACCGCGACGGCGACCTCCGGGTCGTCGCCTCGACGAGCGAGCGCAGCAGCTTCTTCGGGCTCCTCCAGTTGAACGCGGGTGAGGGCCCGTGCATCGCCGCAGTCACCTCGGGCCACCTGGTGACGGTGGAGACGGCTGACGAGCTCCACCCTACTGGCCGAGGTTCGCGGAGGCCGCGCACGAGAGCGGGTACATCGGCGTTCATGCGATCCCGTTGCGCCTCCGCGACACCATCGTCGGGTCGCTGAACCTGTTCCGCGAGACCGAGGGGTCCCTCAACGGCGCCGACGCCCGCGCCGCCCAGGCCTTGGCCGATGTCGCGACGATCAGCCTCCTCCAGCAGCGGACGATCGAGAACGCCACGCTCGCCACCGCGCAGCTCCAGCGCGCGCTCGACGGCCGGGTCGCCATCGAACAGGCGAAGGGGTACCTGGCTCGGGCGGCGGGCGTCGACATGGACACGGCGTTCGGCATGATCCGGCAGTACGCCCGGTCCCGGCAGCGACGACTCGGCGATGTCGCGGCCGCGGTCGCACGCGAGGAGGTCCCGCTCGACGAGGTCGTGGCGACGGGCTCCCCCGACACCGACGACGCCTGATCGCTGCTGCCCACCCACCGAGGGATTCCGGGTCGATGCACCGCAACCCACTCCAAACTCAGCCGGAACAAGGCAGGATGGAGGTTCGAACATCACCGAGCACTCTCGAAGGAACACACCCATGGCAGGCCTCAGCCTCTCCAAAGGCAGCAACCTCTCGCTCACGAAGACCAGCCCAGGGCTGACCATCGCCACGGTCGGTCTCGGGTGGGACCCGCGGACCACCGTCGGCGTCGCGTTCGACCTCGACGCCTCCGCGATCCTCGTCGCCGAGAACGGCAAGATCCGCTCCTCAGCCGACTTCATCTTCTACAACCAGATGTCGACCCCGGACGGCTCCGTCGTCCACCTGGGCGACAACCGCACCGGCGAGGGTGACGGCGACGACGAACAGATCACGATTGACCTCCGCACGGTGGAGCCCGACGTCGCCCGCATCGTCATCGCGGTCTCCATCCACGACGCCGACAACCGCCGCCAGAACTTCGGCCAGGTCCGCGACGCCTTCTGCCGGGTCCTCGACCAGGACCAGCAGGAGATCGTCCGCTACGACCTCACCGAGGACGCGTCGCAGGAGACGGCGATGCTCTTCGCGGAGATCTACCGCCACAACGGCGAGTGGAAGTTCCGCGCCGTCGGCCAGGGGTACACCACCGGTCTCGCCGGCATCGCGGGCGACTTCGGCGTCCCGCTCGACTGAGTCGGCACGATCACCCACGCAGCCCTCGGTCGGATTCGGCCGAGGGCTGCGTGGTTTACAACATCCCGCTCACGCCTTCCGGCGACGTCCTGCCGAGCGCGGCGGAGCTGCCCGGAGGTGCTCGCTGACCCGACCGAGGATGCGGGCGAGCTCGCTGACGTCGTCGCCGTCGAGCGGCGCGAAGAGCAGATCCCTGACAGCCTGGATATGGCCGGGGAACACTGCGGCGAGCACGTCCCGGCCGGCCGTCGTGATCGCCACGACCGTGCTGCGCTCGTCGTCCGGTGACGGCGAGCGGGTGATGAGCCCCCGCTGCTCGAGCAACTGCGCCTGATAGGTGAGGCCACTGCGGCTGTAGACCACGCCGTCGGCGAGATCCGTCATGCGCTGGAGACCCTCCGGCGCATCACCGAGGCGCGCCAACAACTGGAACTGGACGTAGCTCAACTCCCCCGCTTCGCGAAGCTGCTGCTCGACCGCCGGACGCAGGAGGCTGCTCACCTCGGTGAACGCGAAGTACGCGCCGAGCTCGGTCGGGGTGAGGGATGCAGGAGTGTCGGCCATGAATCCATTCTAGGTGTTGCTTCGAGTTCGAAGCAGTGTTATCGTCATGCCAGTTGCTTCAAATTCGAAGCACTCGACGAAGGAGAGCATCATGCAGGCAGTCCAGTTCCACGAGGTCGGCGGACCCGAGGTCCTCCACTACGGCGACATCGAGCAGCCGATTCCAGCCGCGGGGCAGGTGCGCCTTCGCGTCGCCGCGTCGGCGTTCAACGCGGCCGACAACGGCATGCGGGCCGGCTTCCTGCCGATCCCGGTCCAACTCCCCCACGTCCCCGGCTACGACGTGTCGGGCACGGTCGACGCGCTCGGTGAGGGCGTCGAGGGGCTCACGGTCGGCGACGCGGTCATCGGCTTCCTCCCGATGGAGCTCGACGGTGGCGCGGCGGAGTACGTCGTCGCACCGGCGGAGGCCGTCGTCGCAGCACCGACGACCATCCCGCTCGCGGACGCCGCCGCCCTCCCCTCGGTCGCCCTGACCGCCTGGCAGGCGCTGTTCGACGACGGCGGTCTCGAGTCGGGTCAGCGCGTCCTGATCGTCGGCGCCGGCGGGGTCGTCGGCAAGTACGCGATCCAGCTCGCCAAGCGCGCCGGGGTGCACGTCATCGCGACGGCCAGCCCGCGGAGTGAGACGGCCGTGCGGGCCGCCGGAGCGGACGAGGTGGTGGACCACACGGCCGCCGACCTGCTCGACGAGGTCTCCGAGCCGGTCGACGTCCTCCTCAACCTCGCTCCGATCGATCCGGAGCAGTTCGAGGCGCTCGTCGGACTCGTGCGCGACGGCGGCGTGGTCGTCAGCACCACGGCGTGGATGCCGACACCCGGGGACGAGTCACGAGGCGTCCGCTCGGCGACCGTCTTCGTCCTGCGGAACCGCGACCGCCTGTACACCCTCGTGTCCCTCGTCGACGACGGGTCGCTGACGGTCGAGGTGACGCGCCGGATCCCGCTCGCCGAACTGCCCGCGCTCCACGCCGAAGCCGCTGCAGGCAGGATCGCCGGCAAGGTGATCGTCCTGCCGGCATGATCAGCCCGGGTCGTTGCGACGGAACAGCAACGATCCCGCCCGAGGTGACGATGGTCACCTCGGACGGGATCGATGCTGTGTCGGCGCGGGCTAGGCGGCGACGCGTCGGCGACGGACGACCAGCCACGCGCCGGCTGCGAGGAGCAGCCCGGCCAGGCCGAGGAACCCGACGACCGAGACGCCGGTGGTCGACAGCACCCCTGGGCCGGAGGCAGCAGCGCCGGGAGTCGCGGCATCCGCGGCCAGGACGGTCAGCGCGGCCTCGGCCGTGATGCCCGAGTCTGCGCCCAACGCCTGCAAGGTGTGTGCACCCGGCACCACCGTAGCGGGCACCCGTAGCGTCGCCACGAACGCACCCGAAGCGTCCGCGACGACGGTCCCGAGGTCGGTCGGGGTGGAGAACAGCGTGAACCGCACCTGCTCCCCCGCGGCGAAGCCGGACCCGGACACCGAGATCGACTCACCCACCCGCACCGACGGCTGGTCGATCGTCAGCGTGCGCTCGGCACCGGGTACCGCGATCCGCTGCGGACCGACGCTCTCGAGGGTCGGGACGACCGGGTTCATGAGGCCCGTCTCCGGGTCGAACGTCAGCCGGTCGATCGTCGTCTCGCGGTGCTGGCCGTCACCACCCGGGATGGCGAACCGGTGGTAGACGATGTACCAGTCGTCGGTGCCCGGCACGTTGAGGATCGAGCTGTGACCGGTGGCGAGGATGCCGAGTTCGGGCTGCTTCTGCAGGATCACACCGCGGTACGTCCACGGGCCGTCCACACTCGTCGCCGTCGCGTACCCGACCCGGTAGTTCTCCGAACCGGTGTCGTCGATCGAGTACGTCAGGTGGTAGATCCCGTCCCGGTAGTTGATGAAGGCACCCTCGCGGAAGTCGGTCAGGCCGTCGATGCGCTTGAGCGTGTCGGCCTTGATCGACAGCATGTCGTCCGACAGCTCGGCGTACACCGGCGAGCCGTTGCCCCAGAACAGGTAGCTCTTCCCCGTCACCGGGTCGGTGAACGTGGCCGGGTCGATCGCCTGTCCCGAGGTCACCGCTTCGTTGTTGAGGATCATCGCGTTCGGCTGAGCCGTGAACGGACCGGCCGGGCTGTCCGCGACGGCGACACCGATGGTCTTCCGGTCGACCGAGGGGTTGTGTCCACTGAAGTAGAAGAAGAACTTCCCGTCCTTCTCCCCGATCGTCGGCGCCCAGGCGTTGCCGGTCGCCCACGGCACGTTCCCGTTCGCGCCGTCGAGCGTGAGGATCGGCTCCGCCGAACGCTCCCAGTCGACGAGGTCCTTCGACGACCAGACGAAGAACTCCTTGCCACCCCAGCCGGCGAAGCCGTCGGTGGTCGCATAGATGTAGTAGGTGTCGCCCCAGACGAAGACGTTCGGGTCGGCGTAGAGACCGGGGATGACCGGGCTCTTCATCTCGACGGCCCGCATCGTCCACGTCACGGCCTCACCCGAGGTCGGCGTCAACGTCACGGTCACCGGGCTGCTGAGGTCGACGGCGGTCCCCGAGGCGGGGCTCGCCGTGACACCGGCCGCGGTCGTGAAGGTCGGGCTCAAGGCGGTGCGGTCCGTCCCGGGCTGTACCGGGAAGACGACCTCGTGGCGGTCGTTGTCCACGATCGGGGCGGTCTTGAGCACGTCCTCCTCGAGGCCGATGTCGGTCAGCGCCGCGGTGTTCCCGGAGCCGGCGAGCACCTCGTCCGCCGAGAGCGCGCGGTTGTAGATCGCGAACTCACGGAACGCGCCCTTCAGGCGGTTGTCGGCATCGTAGTTCGAACGGCCCAGGTAGTTGGCGCTCGTCCACCCGCCGCCGATGTCGCCCGGATCGGACGTCACGGTCCCGGTGCCGACGGCGATGCCGTCGAGGTAGATCGTGGCCGTGGTGCCCTGCAACGTGTACGTCAGCTTCGCCCAGCGACCGCGCGTCAGGTCCTTGCCCTGCGACACCGTCTGCTCCGTGCTCCAGTTGCCGGTCGCGAGGCTCGTCCGATACGCGTTGCCGGTGCTGAACAGGTAGCCGTCACCGGCGCCACCGGTGGTGTTGCCGAGCCCGTAGATGAAGTACGGGTTGGCCTGCGTCGGGTCGATCCAGACCTCCGCCTCCACCGTGACGTCCTGCACGCCGGCGAGCAGGTTGTCGGGCAGCTTGACGTAGTCGTCGCCGCCGTCCAGCTGCAGCGCGCCGTCGGAGAAGGACGCACCGCCCTCGACCGCTGCGTCGAGGCCGTTCCCGGACACGTCGCTGAGCGTCGATCCTTCGGAGCCGGTGAAGTCGTACCGGACGATCTCGCCGTCCTCGTTCGCGGGCACCGGCTCGGGTGCTCCGCCGAGGCTGTCCTCGAGCAGCTGCAGCTCTGCGGCCGTGACCGGGAGCACCGTACCGTGGCGCGGGCTCGCGGGCAGGTCGTAGTCCTTCGCGACCTGCCAGTCCGGGTTCGCGATGTCCTCGGTCTCGAGCGGGATGTAGCCGCGTCCGCCGTACTCGTCGACGAAGAGGTAGAACTTGTCACCGTTGACGTCGCCCGGGTTGGCGGCGAACGCCGTCGGACCCTCGACCGCACTGGTGCCGGCATCGCGACCGATGCAGGTGTCGAGCACCGTCCAGGACTCGAGCGTGGCCCGCAGGTCCGTCGAGGACTCCTGGATGATGTCGGCGCACCCGGTGCCACCGGCGCCCTCGTCCTTGGTGAAGCGGTAGTAGGTGTCGCTCGACTTGATCACCGTCGAGTCGATCCGCGAGACACCCTGGTCCTGCCAGACCTGCGGCTCGCTGAACGTCGTGAAGTCGCGGGTGGTCGCGTACATCATGCGGTGATAGCTGTTCCCGGTGTGGTCCGGGTCGTCGGCGCCGTAGAGCGACGAAGCCCAGAAGACCACGTACGCGCCGATGGTGTCGTCGTAGTACGCCTCGGGTGCCCAGGTGTTGCCGGCGTTCTCCGGTGCGACCTCGATGTGCCGCTGGTCGGACCAGGTCACGAGGTCGTGGGACTCCCACACCTCGAGGTAGTGGCTGCCCTTCCGGACCGAGTCACCCCAGGACGTGCCGCTGCCGATCGAGAGGTCGGTGGCGATGAGGTAGAAGGTGTCGCCCTCGGGAGAGCGGATGAGGAACGGGTCGCGCAGCCCCTTCGTGCCCTCGTCCGAGGTGAGGACCGGGCGTCCGGCGTTGAGCTCGTTCCAGTCGAGCGCGTTGTTGCCCTCACTGGCGGCGAAGTAGATGTTCTCGCCAGCGAGCGAGTTACCGGTGAAGTAGGCGAACGCGTAGCCCTCGTAGTCGGGGGTCGCGATGGCGGCGCGGACGGTCGCCGTGAACTCGCGCGTCGCGGTCGCCTCGCCCTGGCTCAGCGTGGCGGTCAGGGTGACGGTGGTGTCCGTGGTGGGCCGCGTCACGACACCGTCGGTGGTGATCACGGTGGTGTCCGACGACGCCCAGGCGATGTCGATCCCCTCGGGGGCTCCCGGCAGGGTCAGATTGCCGCGCACGTCGTCGACGTTCGCGATCGAGAGCGCCGCCGCGGCGGCGCCGAGGTCGTCCTGCGCGGTCGGTGCGGCGGCGAGCGTCGTGGCGTACGGCCCACCCGTCGCGGCGGCCGCTCCGGTGACGCCGATCAGCGGGACGATCAGGGCGGCGACGGACGCCGCCACGACAGTTTTCAGGCGCAGTTGTCTCATGGGGGTTGGTTCTCCTGGTTCGGCGTCGTTGTCGAGCGGGATGGAACGGGTGGTGCTGCGGGGGGGGCGGGCGTCAGGTCTTGCGTTTGCGCGAGACCACGAGTCGCTGGAGGAGGACGAAGACGAGCAGGATGCCACCGGTGATGATGGTCGTCGCCTCCGGCGGGATGCTGCCGTCGCGGGTGATGAGCACGTTCATGAGGCCGAGGACGAGCGCACCGACGACGGAGCCGAGGACGAAGCCGGCGCCTCCGGTCAGCAGCGTGCCGCCGATGATGACCGCGGCGATGGCGTCGAGCTCCCAGCCGACGCCCGTGATGTTCTGGGCGATGCCGAGCTTCGAGGTGTAGACGACGGCCGCGAGACCGGCCAGCGTGCCGCTGATCACGTAGACCATGAGCTTCGTGCGGACGACCGGCAGCCCCATGAGCAGCGCCGACTGCTCCGAGCCGCCGATCGCGTAGACGGTCCGGCCGAGGCGGGTCTTGTGGAGCACCACGAACGCCGCGGCGACGACGAGCAGGGCGATCAGGACGTTCGGGGTGGTGATGAGGTCGTTGATCTTCGGGCCGTCGATCACCTTCCACTCGGTGGAGAGCGAACGGATCGGCGAGTCGTCGGCGAGACGCTCCGGGGTGGTGCTGAGCATCGAGGCGAGACCGCGCCCGAGGAACATCATCGCGAGGGTGGCGATGAACGGTTGCACGTTGAAGTACTGCACGAGCACGCCCGAGAACACGCCGAACGCGGAGCCGATCAGGATCATGATCACCATGACCGCGATCGGGTTCCAGCCCGAGTTCGCGAGCATCACCCCGATCAGACTGCTGATGGCGATGATCGCACCGACGGAGAGGTCCACGCCGCCCGTGAGGATCACGAAGGTGAGCCCGACGGCGAGGATGATCAGGTAGGCGTTGTTGATGAGCAGGTTCGAGATCGTGCTGGCCTGGACGATCCGTCCGTAGGCGATCTCGCCGTAGACGACCATGCCGATGAAGATGACGACGGCCGCCAGGGTGGGCAGGGTCTCGAGGTTGGGCGTCAGCCGGGACAGCAGCGAGCGCCGCGGGAGCACCGGAGCGTCGGGTGCCGGTCGGTCGGTGAGGGTGCTCATGCTGACACCGTTTCCTTTCGCGTGGGGACCGACGCCGTGGGCGTCGTCCGGGACTTCCGCCGGGCGAACAGGGCTCTCACGCGCTGTGACTGGAGGAGGCAGATGATCACGATCACGACGGCCTTGAACGCCGGCGTCGCCGAGGAGGGGATGGAGAGGAACACGATCGTCTTGTCGAGGGTCGCGATGAGGAGCGCGCCGATCACGCTGCCGGTGAGGGAGAACTTGCCACCGGCGAGCGAGGTGCCGCCGATGACGACCGCGAGGATGGCGTCCATCTCCGCGTTCAACCCGGTCTTCGCCACCTCGACCGTCATGACGCTGGCGGTGCTGAAGATCCCGGCGACGCCCGCGAGGACGGCGCTCACGATGTAGACGGCGATGAGGATGCCGATGGGGCGGATACCCGCCATCCGTGCGGCGCGCGGGTTGATGCCGATGGACTCGATCATCAGGCCGAGCGCGGTGCGCCGGACGAGGAAGGCGACGATCGCGACGATGACACCGGCGATGATGAAGACGACGGGGAATCCGAACACGGTGCCGTTGGCGAGCCAACGGAAGGGCTCGTTCGTGGCCGAGGTGTTCTGCCCTGAGGTGATGACCTTCGCGAGGCCGCGACCGGCGAGCATCGTGATCAGCGTGGTGATGAACGGCTGTAGGCCGACGATCGAGACGAGGACTCCGTTGACGGTGCCGAGGAAGGCGCTCACGGCGAGCGCCAGCAGCGCTGCGACGATGGCCGAACCCGCGTCGCCACCGCTCTGGTTGCTCATGAACTCCATCGACACGGCGCCGGAGACGGCCATGACGGAACCGACCGAGAGGTCGATGCCGCGGGTGGCGATCACGAGCGTCATCCCGACCGCGATCATCATGATCGGGGCGCTCGCACGCAGGATGTCGATGGGGTTGCCCGACAGGTTGCCGGTCGTGCCGTTGACGGAGACGCCGAGGTAGCCGGGGTCCTTGACGAGGTTGATGATGAGGAGGAGCAGCAACGTCACGATCGCCCAGATGTAGGGCTGGTGGACGATGGTGCTGACGATGCCGCGGGCTGAGCCCTGGCCGCCGCGTGCGGAGGAACCGGAACGGGCCGGCCCCTGACTGGTGGCGCTCACGTGGCGCTCCCTTCGGTGGCGATCAGGTCGACGATGGTGTCTGCGGTGACTTCGGGTCCGTTGACGATCTCGCCGATCTTACGGTGGTCCTTCAGCACGACGATCCGCTCGCTCAAACGCACGACCTCCTCGAGCTCGGAGGAGATGAACACGACGGACATCCCGTCCTCGGCGAGCGCGGCGATCGCCTCCTGGATCTCGGCCTTGGCGCCGACGTCGATGCCGCGGGTCGGCTCGTCGAGCACGATGAGCTGCGGCTTCGTCGCCAACCATCGGCCGAGGAGCACCTTCTGCTGGTTACCACCGGAGAGGTTCTTGATGGGTCGTTCCGGGTCGGAGGGGCGGACGTTGAGTTCGAGCAGGTACTTGTCGCAGAGCTCGTTCTGCTCGCGGCGGGAGAGCGGGCGCGCCCAGCCCCTGCGGGCCTGGACGGCGAGGATGAGGTTCTCCCGCACGGTCAGGTCGCCGATGATGCCTTCGTCGCGTCGGTTCTCCGTGGAGAAGGCGATCTGCTTCGACAGGCCGGCCATGGGCGTGTGGACCTCGGCGGTCGTGCCGTCGATCGTGACCGTGCCGGAGTCGGGACGGTCGGCACCGTAGATGAGCCGACCCAGCTCGGTGCGGCCCGACCCGAGGAGCCCCGCGAGACCGACGACCTCGCCGGCGTGGACCTCGATGTCGACGGGGTCGATCGAGCCCTTCCGCCCGAGGTCCTTGGCGCGGTAGAACGCCGGGGTGTCGGCTGTGGCGGTCCGGCCGCGGTTGGAACCCAGGGCGGCGAGCGCGCCGTAGTCCTTGCCGATCATCTTGGAGATGAGCTCGGTGCGGTTGAGGTCGGCGGTGCGGTACTCCCCGACGAACTCACCGTTGCGGAGCACCGTGAGTCGGTCGCTGATCGCGTAGACCTGGTCGAGGAAGTGGGAGACGAAGAGGATCGCGACGCCCTGGTCGCGCAGTCGGCGCATGACCTGGAAGAGGCCCTCCACCTCGTTGGCGTCGAGGCTGGAGGTCGGCTCGTCGAGGATGAGCACCTTCGACTTGGTGACCATGGCTCGGCTGATCGCGACGAGCTGTTGCAGCGCGAGCGAGATGCTCGAGAGCGGCTGCTTGGGGTCGATGTGCCCGAGGCCGAGCCCGACGAGCGCTTCGTGTGCGGCTTCGTGGGTGCGGCGCCAGTTGATGCCGAAGGGACCGCGGACCTCGTGGCCGAGCATCACGTTCTCGCCGACGGTGAGGTTGTCGCAGAGGTTCACTTCTTGATAGACGGTCGAGATGCCGGCGCTCTGCGCGTCCGCCGTTCCGGAGAAGGAACGGGGGCCTCCGGCGACCAGGATCGTACCGGAGTCGATCTTGTACACACCGGTGAGCGCCTTGATGAGCGTCGACTTGCCGGCGCCGTTCTCGCCCATGAGCGTGTGGACCTCGCCGGGGAAGAGACGGAAGTCCACGTCTTGCAGGGCTTTGACGCCCGGGAACTCGATGGAGATGTGCTGCATCTCGACGATCGGCTCGGTGATTGCCATGTCTGCCTGGTCGTTCTGCCGGTCGATCCGGCGTCGTCGCCGGGGAGTCTGGTCCCCGGGAAGCGGGTGGGCGGTCGCCCGGCAGCGAGGGAGTGGCTGCCGGGCGACCGGGTCGGATCAGTAGGCGCGTTCGGGCAGTGCTGCCGTCGCGGCGTCCGGGGAGTCGAACGTGACGCTCGGCACCACGATGTCCGATTCGACCGTGTCGCCGGCGAGTGCCTTCTTGACGATGTCGATCGCGGTCTCACCGAACAGCGGGTTGTACTCGGCGACGAAGCTCAGGCGTCCGGCGGCGAGTGCTTCGAGCGCCGCCTTGGTGCCGTCGATCGTGATGATCTTGACGTCGGTTCCGGGCTTCAGGCCGGCCTCCTCGACGGCGAGTGCAGCGCCGAGGCCCATCTCGTCGTTCTGTGCGAAGACGAGCTGGACGTCGTTGTTGTTCGCCTTGAGGATGGTCTCGAAGACGCTCTTCGCCTCTTCGGTGGACCAGTTGGCCGACTGCGACTCGAGCTTGGTGAAGTTCGGGTCGATGGTGTCGTCCCAGCCCTTGTTGCGGTCGTTGACGACGGAGAGGCCGGGAGGGCCCTCGAGGACGACGTACTTGGCGCCGTCGGGGAACTGACCGTTCGCCCACTCGGCGGCCGAGGCGCTGATGCCGACGTTGTCGGGGGCGATGCGGCTCGTGTAGAGCTCGGTGTCGTTCGGCTCGATGCCGCGGTCCAGCAGGACCACGGGGATCTCGGCCTCCTTCGCGCGCTCCAGGACGCTCTCCCAGCCGGTCGCCTCGGTGGCGGACAGCAGGATGGCGTCGACGCCCTCGTCGATGAACGAGGTGAAGGCGGTGATCTGCGAGTTCTGGTCGCCGTTCGTCGCCGGTGCGTACTTGAGGTCGAAGCCGTTCTCCTTCGAGAACGAGTCCTGGATGTTCTTCTCGTTCGCGGTGCGCCATCCGCCTTCGGGACCGACGGCCACGAAGCCGATGGTGGTGAGTTCGCCGTCGGAACCGGCGTCGCCGTCGGAGCTTCCGGAACCGCTCGAGCAGGCGGTCGCGCTGAACGCGAGAGCGCCGACCAGGGCGAGGCCCGCGAGTGCGCGGACACGTGTTGTCTTGAACATTGTTCTCCTCTTTGAGACCCGCGGTCCCGACGATGGGTGCGGCGTGAATGTGACGTGCGTGGTGCTGCGGTGACGCAGGTGGTCGGTGATTGTTAGCGATCACATCTGCGTTGTGCTGAACATTAGCCACGGCTCGAACCGGTTGTCAACAGGCAATGTTAGCCCTCACAATTCTTCCGGAGCGGCCTCCCGGCGGCGCCGTCGCGCGCGCTAGAGTCAGGTGATCAGCGGACACCCCGGCCGCGACCACCTCGATGGAGAGTTGCAGATGACCTCGCCCACGCCACTCGTGCAGTTGCGCGGTGTCTCCGTGAGCTTCCCCGGCGTCAAAGCGCTCGACGACGTCGACCTCCGGTTGTTCCCCGGTGAGGTCCACTCCCTCATGGGCGAGAACGGAGCGGGGAAGTCGACCCTGATCAAGTCGCTCACCGGGGTCCATCGGATCGACAGCGGAAGCATCCTCCTCGAGGGACGAGAGGTGTCGTTCTCGAGCGTCGCCGACGCCCAAACGCACGGGATCAGCACCGTCTACCAGGAGGTCAACCTCCTCCCCAACCTGACCGTCGCCGAGAACATCCTCCTCGGCCGCGAACCACGCCATGCCTGGGGAGGGATCTCGGGGAGGCGCATGCGCGAGCGCGCCCGCGAACTGCTCGCCGTCGTCGGACTCGACATCGACCCGGCCTCGCAGCTCTCAGCCCACCCGCCGGCGATCCAGCAGCTCGTCGCGATCGTCCGGGCGATCGCCGTGCGCACCAAGGTGCTCGTCCTCGACGAACCGACTTCGAGCCTCGACAACGACGAGGTCACCGAACTCTTCCGGGTCATCTCGATCCTCAAGGCCGAGGGCGTCGCGATCCTCTTCATTTCGCACTTCCTCGACCAGGTCTACGAGATCTCCGACCGACTCACGGTGCTGCGCGAAGGCCGACTCGTCGGCGAATACCTCCCGCACGAACTGCTCCGGATCGACCTCGTCCACAAGATGATCGGCAAGGAGCTCGCGACCTTCGACGAGATCCGACGCGGGCTCGACACCTCCGACGAGGGCGACGCCCTGGACGGTGAGGACCCGTTCGTCGCGGCGATCGGGCTCGGGCGCCAGGGTGCGATCGAACCGATCGACCTGAAGGTCTACGAGGGCGAGATCGTCGGCATCGCCGGCCTGCTCGGCTCGGGACGGACGGAGCTCGCCAGACTCCTGACCGGCGTCGACCGGGCCGACACCGGCTCAGTGGAGGTGGCCGGGAGGGCCACCCGCCTCGGATCCCCGCGTCGCGCCCTCAAACAACGGATCGTCTACGCGTCGGAGAACCGTCGCACCGAGGGGATCATCGGCGACCTCAGCCTCCGCGACAACATCGCGCTGGCCCTCCAGGCGGACCTCGGGTGGTTCAGACGGATCCCGCTGCGTCGGCAGAACGAACTGGCCGAGAGCTACATCCAGGCGATGGGCATCAAACCGGCGAATCCCGATGCGCTCATGAAGGAGCTCTCAGGCGGGAACCAGCAGAAGGTACTCTTGGCGAGGTGGCTCGCGCTCGCTCCTCGGCTGCTCGTGCTCGATGAACCGACCCGAGGCATCGACATCGGTGCCAAGGCCGAGATCCAGAAGCTCGTGACCCGGCTCGCCGAGAACGGTCTGTCGGTCGTGTTCATCTCAGCCGAACTCGAGGAGGTCCTGCGCATCAGCCACCGGATCGCCGTGCTGCGCGACCGACGGAAGGTCGCCGACCTCCCGAACTACGACCTCACCGTCTCGAAGCTGCTGGCCGCGATCTCGGAGGGGCCGGACGAGGCCCCGCCGGAACCGATCACGACCGCCGACGACGAGAGGGGACCGCGTGGCTGAGCCGTCCCGTCATGCGACGATCTTCGACGTCGCGCGGCTCGCGGGGGTCTCGCACCAGACCGTGTCACGAGTACTCAACGACCTCCCGAACGTGCGCCCGGCGACGAAGGCGCGGGTCGACGAAGCGATCAAGCAGCTGCGCTACGTCCCCTCCCCCGCCGCCCGGACGCTCGTCACGAAGCGATCCCGGACCATCGGCCTCATCGCCACCGGCGGTACCGAGTTCGGGCCGTCGTCCTCGGTCCTGCACTTCAACGCGGCGGCCCGCGACGCCCGCTGGTCGGTCTTCACCGCGAACATGGTGGACAGCGACCCGGGTTCCGCGCGTGCAGCGGTCGAGGGGTTCCTGCGCCAGAACGTCGAGGGGATCGCCGTCATCAGCGCGCGCGAGGGGGTCACCGACATCGTGGCGGGGATGGAACTCAGCGTGCCGCTCGTGGCCCTGCACGCCACGCCACGTGCAGGTATGGTCACCGTCGGCGTCGACCAGTATGCCGGCGCGCGTGCCGCGACCGCCCATCTCATCGGGCTCGGCCACCGGCGCATCGGGCACCTCGCCGGACCACCGGACGCGATCGACGCCCGCGAGCGCGAGCGCGGCTGGCGAGACGAACTCGCCACCGCGGGTCTCGTCGCACAGGTCGTCGGGACCGGCGACTGGACGCCGACCTCCGGATACGCTCTCGGCCGTCAGCTGGACGACGAGGTCACCGCGGTGTTCGCCGCCAACGACCAGATGGCCCTGGGGCTCATGCACTCGCTCACCGAGCGCGGACTCCGGGTCCCGCTCGACTTCAGCGTCGTGGGGTTCGACGACATCCCCGAGGCGGAGCACCTCTCGCCGCCGCTCACCACCGTGCGGCAGGACTTCGAACAGGTCGGCCGGACGCTGCTCGCGACCCTGCTCGACCACGTCAACGGAGAACCCCCGGGAGCGGTGCCACCCTCGGTACCGGAGCTGATCCTGCGCGACTCCACGGCGACGGCGAACGCCGAGCGCTTGGCGAGGCGCCGGGTCGACGCCCCCTGAGCATCTCCCGCGCCGGAGCCTTACCCGGTCCCTGCCCCACACCGGTCGCTCAGCCCCATCCCGGTCCCTGAGCCGCCCCTCCTCCGGTCCCTGAGCCGCCCCTCACCCGGTCCCTGAGCCGCCCCTCACCCGGTCCCTGAGCCGCCCCTCACCCGGTCCCTGAGCCTGTCGAAGGGCGAATTCCCAGGTGCCCCATCCACCCCCTGACCTACACTTGTCGGAGCAGGGGGAGTACTCCTTCGCGACATGCTCGTCAGTACGGATCCGCCATCGGGTCCCGGGGTGTCGGCTCTCATCGAGAGTGGAGAAGACCGTGTTCCGACCATCGCGTCGGAGTCCCGTCCTCGAGCCCCTGGAGCCACCATGGCCGTCACCCCGCTGATCTGGATCATCACCATCGGTGTCACGATCCTCTTCTTCGTCTACGAGTTCTTCGCGCACGTGCGGAAGCCCCACGAACCGACGATCGCCGAGTCGGCACGCTGGTCGATCTTCTACGTCAGCCTCGCCCTGCTGTTCGGCGTCGGCATCGGCCTCGTCTCCGGCTGGACGTACGGCGGCGAGTACTTCGCCGGGTACCTGACCGAGAAGGCGCTGTCGATCGACAACCTGTTCGTCTTCCTCATCGTCATGGCCGGGTTCGCCGTCCCGAAGGCGTACCAGCAGAAGGTGCTGATGATCGGCATCATCATCGCGCTCATCATGCGCGGTGCGTTCATCGCCGTCGGCGCCGCACTCATCGAGAACTACTCCTGGATCTTCTACCTGATGGGCGCGCTGCTGCTGTTCCTCGCGTACCGCCAGGCGTTCGGCAGCCACGAGAGCGACCCGGCCAACGGCAAGGTCGTGGGATTCGCCCGCCGCATCCTCCCGATCACCGACACCTATCACGGTGACCGACTCTCGGTGAGGATCGACGGCAAGCGCTTCTTCACGCCGATGCTGCTGACGATCGTCGCGATCGGGTTCGTCGACCTCGTGTTCGCGGTCGACTCGATCCCCGCGATCTACGGCCTCACCGAGCAGGCGTACATCGTGTTCACCGCGAACGCCTTCGCCCTCATGGGCCTGCGCCAGCTGTTCTTCCTCATCGGTGGCCTGCTGGAACGTCTCGTCTACCTGGCGCAGGGCCTCGCCGTCATCCTCGCCTTCATCGGCGTGAAGCTCGTGTTCCACGCCCTCCACGTGAACGAGCTGCCGTTCATCAACGGCGGTCAGCACATCGACTGGATCCCCGACATCCCGATCTGGTTCTCGCTGCTCTTCATCGCCGCGACCATCACCGTGGCGACGGTGGCCTCGCTCGCAAAGACCCGCCGCGACGCACGAGCGGGCCTCGAGCGGTAGGGGTCGACCGACCGCAGATGCGCTCCTATGCTGAGCGCATGTGCGGTCGCTTCGTCGTCACCGATTCCACGTCCACCCTCCTCGCGGACCTCGTGGCCGAGTTCGAAGCGCCTGCGCCCGACTACAACGTCGCGCCCACCACCGAGGTGACGGTGGTCCGCACCCGGCACGAGGAACGGACCGCGACCAGCGCCCGGTGGGGCTTCGTCCCCGGCTGGGCCAAGGACTTCGCCAAGCAACGGCCACAACCCATCAACGCGCGTATGGAGACGGTCGCAACCGGCTCCATGTTCCGCAAGGCCTTCGCGTCAGCACGGTGCATCGTCCCGGCGACCGGGTACTACGAGTGGGTGGTGACCGAGACCGGGAAGCAGCCGCTTTTCATCCACGACCCCGAGGCCGAGCTCGCGATGGCGGGCATCATCAGTGCCTGGCCCGACCCCAGCAAACCTGAGGGCGACCCGGACAAGTGGCGTCTGTCGATGGCGATCATCACGCGGGACGCGCACGTCTCACCGGGCGAGGTCCACGACCGCATGCCGGCCTGCCTCACCCCCGACGGCTACGACGACTGGCTCGGAGACCACCTCGACACCGACCAGCTGTTGCAGCTGCTCGACCGGGAGTCCTTCGCGGTCGCCCACGACCTGACCCACTACGAGGTCACGCGCGACGTGAACAACGTCCGCAACATGGGCCCGCGCCTCATCGAACCGCTCCCGGCCTGAGTGTCAGCTCAGGGCGGGTGTCGCGTCCGTTCGGGATCCGGCCTGCCGCTCGTCTGTCCCCGTGATCACCCAGTACACGACCGCGACGGCGAGGATACCGATGACCGGCGTCAGATAGGCCGCCCAGGGCGTGCCGAGCGGGGCGAAGCCCACCGAGAACGCGGCGACGTCCCAGATGCCGTGCAACGCCATCGCCCAGATGAGGGAGCCGGTCACCCGCCGCACGATGTAGAAGCAGGTGCCTGACATCGCGGCGAGGACCACTTGTCCGAGCGTGTTGAGGAATGGAGCGCCGAGTGCTGCATTGACCAGATGCATGGCTCCGAAGAGCAGGGAGGTCAGCAGCCACACCCACACTTCGGAAAGACGTGAGCGGAACGCCGTCAGCAGCAGACCGCGCGACATCAGCTCCTCACAGAACCCGACCGCCAGGCCCAGCGCGAGCAGAGAGAGGAGGAACGACGGGTCGAACTTCGACCAGTCGGTGTTGACCAGGTTCGCGACGGCGACGACCAGCATGAGCGCGGGAACGAAGATCGGCCACTTGTGGTGGGAGCGTCTCCGCTCGAACAGGGCGGGCCTCCACCACCCCAACAGCCAGGTGGTGATGGCCAGTAGCACCGCACCGACCGCCAGGTCGAGCACCGCCCCTCGCCACGTGAACTCTGCGGACGTCCCGATCTCGGTGTACGCCACCCCACTGAGCTTCGATACGACGAAGATGACGGCGACGTAACCGACGTAGATCGCCAGGCCGATCCAGACACGAGGGGTGACGCGCATAGGCTGTTGCCTTCCAATCGGCGGGGGAGTCGACGCTCCAATGTATCGGGCGCCTGCGGAACCGGCGAAGAGCTCCCCGGCTGACCGCCGGTCATCCGCTGCACCCTCAGCTCCTTCACAGACGCTCGTCTAAGCTAGACGAACGTCTGACTCAGACGATCGTCTAACGGCCCGAGCCCCGGGCCCTCCACCTCGAAGGAGCGCTCGTGAGCGGTCTGCGCCAGTACGCGATGAACCAGGTCCGCGACGAGATCATCGACGCCGCCGGGCTCGAGTTCGGCCGGAACGGGTACGCCGGGACGTCGTTCTCCGGCATCGCGTCCGTCATGGGCAAGCCGAAATCGGTCATCGGGTACCACCTGTTCCCCTCGAAGCGGAGCCTCGCGCACGCGGTGATCGCGGAGCAGGACGAACGATGGCAGGCGGCGGACGCACGGATCGGCGTGCCTTACGGCGCGCTCCGGTGGGTGACGATGATCCTCGCCTCCGCGCAGGAAGCGCAGCGATCCCCCATCGCGATGGGCGCCATCCGGCTCCTGCACGAACTGCCACGGATGGACGACCCGGTCTACACGGTGTTCGACTGGCGGGCGTACACCCGCACGAACCTCCGCATGGAGGCCGCAGCGCACGATCTAGACCTCCCGGACCTCGACGGCGTCGCAGACGTCCTGCTCGACGCCTGCTTCGGACTCGTCACCACGACGGTCGGCGACGACGATGCGGCTGAGCTCAGCGAGCGACTGATCACCCTGATCCGGCCGATCCTCGCGACCGTCGATCCCGCCGGCGCTGCAGCCACGACGACCGCCGCAGCGGCCGCTCATGAGCTCGTCGCCGGACCGGCCGAACACTGACCCTCTCCCGAGCACCGACCCCTCCCCCGAACCCCGTCTCCGCAATCGGAAGGACGCCCATGTCCCAGATCGACGCCGTGCCGAACGGCACCACCCGCAGCACCACGGTCACGGATCGGGTACACCTCGTGCAGGGTCCGTCCGTCAACTGGATCATCGTCGAGGGCGACCTCGGGCCGGTCCTCATCGACACCGGCTACCCCGGCGACGGCGCGGCCGTCACCGCGACCCTCGGCGCGCTCGGCTACGCGGTCGAGGACGTGCAGGCGATCCTCCTCACTCACGGACACAGCGACCACATCGGCAACGCGACGTTCATCGCCGGGTTGGCGGAGTGCGACATCCTCGCATCCCGCGACGAGATCCCCAACGTCCGCCGGGAGGTGCTCGAGCAGGTCGGACTCGCCGACGTCCAGCCGCATCTGGAACGTCCCGGGGTCGCCGCCTGGGTCAGCCATGCCGTCGAGGCCGGCGGACTCGAGGTCGTGCCGCCGACGTCGGTCACCGCGATCGAGGACGTGCCCGAGCTCCGCGCGACCCTCGGTGTCGCGGTCCGCCCGCTCCCCCTCCCCGGCCACACGCGGGGGCACCTCGGATTCCTCCTCGTCGAGCACGGCGTCCTCGTCGCGGGCGACGCACTCGTCACCGCCCACCCCGCCAGCCCGCACGGCGGCCCGCAGTTGCTCCCCGAGATGTTCCACGGCGATCTCCAGCGCGCCCGCCAGTCGTTGACCACGCTGGCCGGACTCCCGGCCTCCGTCGTGCTGCCGGGACACGGCCCGGCGTTCTTCGGCTCGCCGGCGCAGGCAGCGGCCGAAGCCCTCGCCTTCGGGAGTGCGTTCTGAACCTCCGGCTCCCCGTCGGACCCCTGCGATAGCGTTGGCCACGTCCCCGAACCCGGATCCCGAGCCACGAGGAAGTGACCATGAAGAACCCGTTCCGCCGCGACGGCAGCCCGAACGACGACAGCCCGAACGACGACAGCCCGGTCGATGAGCAGATCGACGCCCCGGAGCAGCCGAACCAGGGCCGCACCCTCGAACCCGCTCCCGAGGTGCTGACCGAGCTCGACGCACTGAACGAGGCCTGCCGGGCGGCGCCGGACGACATCGACGCTCAGATCCGGCTCTGGCGGGCGGTCGCCGCACTCGACCGGTGGGTCTTCATCAACCGTGGTCCGGAGGACAACCCGCGGCCGTACGCGCTCGCAGCGCAACCCGGGAACCTGATCGGCATCTACAGCAGCGGGACGCGAGCGCAGGAGGCCGCGTACGCGAACGGGCTGGTCCCGCCGGACGCCACGGTGTCGCTGCTCGCGGTCCCGATGCCTGCGGCGATCGACTGGGTCCGGTCCTTCGGCGAGCACGGGGTCGTCGGCGTGACCATCGACTACCCGCGCCTCGGCGCCTGGTGCCCGCTGCAGAACCTGGCGGGGCTCAAACCCACGGACAGCCAGGGCTGACGCCGACTCCGAGGAGGACCACGATGCACGGCTCGGAGCTGCAGGACCGGGCGGCACGCCGCGCCGACGAACTCCCCGGTGCGGAGCTGACGCACCCGTTCGGCGAGGAGTGGGACGTCTACAAGGTCCGCGGCAAGGTCTTCATGCTGCAGACGGGGGCGACGGGCGAACCCATCGTCACCCTGAAGGCGCGACCCGAGGACAGTCACAGTCTGCGCGAGGCCTTCCCCGACATCATCCCCGGCTATCACATGAACAAGCGGCACTGGATCTCGCTCAAGCCGGATGGCGAGCTCGAACCGGCGTTCGTCGACGACCTCGTCACGGAGTCGTACCTGCTCGTCGTCGAGGGACTGCCGAAACGGCTGCGGCCGGTCGATCCAGCGACGTTCGGACAACGCCGCGACGGCTGAACACCGGGCAGGCAGTGCACTCAGACCGGGATGCGCCTGGCGCCGGTGCCGGTGTCGCCGAGCTCGTCGTCGGGGTTGAGGAGTGTGCACGCCTTCATCGAGAGGCAGCCGCAGCCGATGCAGCCGGTGAGCTCGCGTTCGAGTTGCTCGATCCCGCGCCGACGCTGTTCGAGGACCTTCTGCCAGCGGCGGGAGGCACGCTGCCAGTCCTCGTGACTCGGGGTGCTGGAGAGCGGCACGTCGGCGAACGCCTCCGCCACGTCCTCGAGCGGGATACCGAGGCGCTTCGCGACCGAGATGAGCGCGACGCGGCGCAGCATGTGCCGGGGGTATCGCCGCTGGTTGCCGGCGGTCCGCTCGGACCCGATGAGGCCGAGCCGCTCGTAGTAGTGCAGCGCCGACACCGCGACGCCGGTGCGACGACTCATCTCGCCGACACTAAGCAACTCGTCCGGACTGTGCACGGTGTCCCACCCTCGTTCATCGCATCGACCTCAAGCCGCCTTCAGGTCCGACGCTCGTCTCGACGGTACACGAGCGGGTCGGGGCGGATGGGGAGCGCTCCCCATCCGCACGCTCAATGCCGGCGGACACCTGTCGCCGATCAGTGTGCCGCTGGCAGGATGGTCGGAATCGCACATCGACCGGGGGGGACGACATGACGCAGGACGAGGACTTCCTCGAGGTGATCGCGGCGGAGGTCGCGCAGGATCCGCAGAACGCCGAGCTCCGCGAGGACTTCGTGACCCTGCTGTTGCAGCACGACGTCGACCGCGCGGCGCAGGAGGTGACGACCTTCGAGCGACTCGGGGGCGACCCGGCGCGGGTCCGGCTGTTGCGCGCCCGCGTGATGGCGGCGCGACTCCGGGGGTCGGCGGCCGACACCACGACCGAGCCCGACCGCTCGGCGGTCCCCGCCCCGTCGGCAGCCGAAACCGCCACCATGCCGATCGGCCAGCCCAGCCTTTGGGACGCGGAACGACCGGCCGTCACGCTCGCGGACGTGGCGGGACTCGCCGATGTGAAGCAACACCTCGACTCGACGTTCCTCGCGCCACTCCGGAACCCGGAGCTCGCCGCAGCGTTCGGGCAGAAGCCCGGCGGTTCACTGCTCATGTACGGCCCTCCCGGCTGCGGCAAGACGTTCATCGCCAAGGCGATCGCCGGTGACCTCGGGGCGTCCTTCATCCACGTCACCCTCGCCGACCTGCTGAGCAAGTGGCTGGGCGACAGCGAGAAGGCGATCCAGAGTGTCTTCCACGATGCTCGCGCCGCCGCTCCGTGCGTCATCTTCTTCGACGAGTTCGACGCACTCGGTGGCCGCCGCACGTCCGGGGGCGGATCGCAGTCGATGCGCACGATCGTGACGCAGCTCCTCGAGGAGCTCGACGGGGTGGCGGACGAGAACGACGGCGTCTACTTCCTCGCCGCGACCAACCGCCCATGGGACATCGATCCGGCAC
Source organism: Plantibacter sp. CFBP 8798 (assembly GCF_014841195.1). Classification (NCBI taxonomy): domain Bacteria; kingdom Bacillati; phylum Actinomycetota; class Actinomycetes; order Micrococcales; family Microbacteriaceae; genus Plantibacter; species Plantibacter sp. CFBP 8798. The sequence continues at coordinate 642,682 of NZ_JACYTS010000001.1, read as the reverse complement.
TGCGGCGCCCCGGCCGCATCGACAAGACGGTCCTCGTCCTGCCGCCGGACGCAGTCGCGCGCGCTGCGATCCTGCAGGGCGACCTCGAAGGCAAGCCGGCCGACGGTGTCGACGTCATCGCCGTGGCCGCAGCGACCGAGGGCTTCTCCGGGGCCGACATCGCACAGGTGTCGCGGGTCGCACTGCAGCAGTCGCTCACGGCGTCGATGCAGGCGGGGGCGATCGTGCCGGTCACGACGCAGGCCTTGCTCGACGCCGCCGCCGGGCTCATCCCCTCGACGGCCTCGTGGTTCGACCAGGTCGCACCGGTGCTCGAATACGGCGTCGACGACGGCACCTTCGCCCAGCTCCGGGCGTACCGCGTGCAGCACGGGCTCCGATGAGCGACCCCGTCGGCGTCGAACGCGAGGCCATCGAACACGACCGCGACCTCGCCTGGGAGCTCTACGACTTCCAGCCCGAACACCCACGCATCCCCGAGTTGGCGATGAGCGTCCTCGCCCGCGCGCCGCAGTTCACCGGGATGATCATCCTGCTCTCCATGCACCGGCAGGCCTGCGGCGACGTCGATGAGGCCAGACGCCTCCTCCGGGAGTTGCTCGGCCGACGCGACCGACAGTTCCTCGGTGCGCTGCGTCGCCTGCGCGATCTCGAAGGGTCCGAGGGCGACTTCGCGGAGGCGATGCGGCTCGGCGAACTCGTCCTCCGCGAGGACCCGGAGGCGGACTGGTTCGACCATATGGACCACGCGGCCGCCGTCGCGATGGCCGCCGATCCCCAGCGCGGGTGGGCGCTGATCGACGACGCGGTCGAGCTGGCCGGACGGACCGCCCCGGAGGCGTACGCCGGCGCGCTCGGACTCCGAGCCCTGCACTTCCTGTCGACGGGCACTCCACCTGGCCGGTTCCTCGTCGCCGCGCAGCAGGCGATCGAGGCGGATCCGAGCGAGACGACGCTCTCGACGGCACTGGCCTTCGCCTATCTCTACGACTACCGTCCGCAGGATGCACTGGAACTCCTGGCCCGGGTCCTGCGTGAGGATCCGACGGACGAGGTCGCCCAGGGCGGGATGATCGTCGCGCGAGCGTTCCTCGATCCCATCGAGCGTGGTGTCGGGACGATGGACGACCTGCGCCGGGCCGGCATGGGCGAGATCGCCTGGCGGATCCTCCGCGACAAGGTGTTCGAAGCCGGGCTCCGCGAGGCGTTGGCCGCTCTGGACACGCTGCTGCCGGAGGAGCTGGCAGCCTCGCTGCGCCCGTCGCTCGACCTCGACGCCGCGGGCGCGAGCGGCGGTGACGACAAGGTGCTCGCCTGGCACGACGGGCAACTTCCCGGCACCGGCGGGCGCTGGGGCGACGGTAGCCCGTTCCGTCTCATGAGCGGCGCCGAGATCGGCGAGATGGACGAGGCGATCGAACGGGACCCGGAAGCGTGGCCGAAGTGGGATGCCGAGCGCGACTACTACACGCAGCTGTTCACCGACGATGCGGGCGCCTACCTCATCGAGGGTTCAGGCGGACGGCTCATCCGTCGTGCCGCCGGACGTGACGACGAAGAGGTGGCCGCGAGCCTCACCGACTGGTTGTGGGACCGGGTCGTCGCCTTCGGCGGCGACCCGCGCCCGGGACGATCAGCGAGTGGATCGACACCGCCGGAATCGCCTGGCGGGCCCTCCGTTCAGCGGCCCTGAGTCAGGTCGGCCGGCGGCCAGGAACAGACGACGTCGCACGAAAGACCTTCGACAGGCTCAGGGACCGGAGCTACGCGGGCACACCCATCCCGCTCGCTGAGCTCGTCGAACTGCCCACGAGGACTCCTCATCGTTCCGGGCACACCCATCCCGGTCACTGAGCTTGTCGAAGTGCCCACGAGGAACCCTTCGACAGGCTCACGGCCGAAGCTACGCGCGCACACCCATCCCGCTCACTGAGCTTGTCGAAGTGCCCACGAGGAACCCTTCGATCCGAGTACGTCGAGGCAAGTCAGAACGGTGCGGGATCAGGCTCGGTCCGGTGGTGCTTCCCGTCGGGTGTCGTCCAGTCGAGCACGCCGCCCGGTTTGTGGTCGAGGTTCCACCCGGGGAGGTGCTTCATCCGGTGGTGATGTCGGCAGAGACAGGCGAGATTGCCGACATCTGTTGTGCCGCCGTCCTGCCAGGCGACCGAATGGTCGAGGTCGCAGGCTCGGGCGCGCCTGCCGCAGCCTGGTGCGCGACAGGTGCCGTCTCGGAGACGCACCGCGCGCTGCAGGTCGGCCGGGACACGGTACTGGTTGCGGCCGACGGAGAGGACCGCACCGGTCTCGGGTTGGACGAGGATGCGGGTGAAGCCGGGTGCGTTCACCGCGATACGGGCCGCGGTCTCGGGGTCGATCGGGCCGTACCCGTCGAGGGTGGCCGGGGCGTCGCTGACGCCGGCCATGCTCAACGCCGGGACGGTGATCTGCACCGTGGGCTTGATGTGCTCCTGGACCTCGATCGGGTGCGGAAGCACCGGGCTCGACATCACGTCCTCGGGCGTGACGCCGGTGAGCGCGAGCGCCGCGAGGGCGTCTGCCTGCAGCTGGGCGCAGGTGCGGGTGTCGCCTGCCTGGCGTGATTCCGCTGCCGCTGCTTCGACCCGCTCGATGATGCCCTGCGCGATCGGCGCTGTGGCGAAGAGGTGCACCCAGGCCATGCCGTCGGCTGCGGGCTCGAACTCGACCCGGCGGTCGGCCTCGGAACGCTTGGCGCGTGCGGTGATCGATTCCGGGTGGAGCCGTTCGCGCAGGACGCGGGCGCGTTGCCGGAGGTACGAGGCGGTCGCGCTCTCGGCTACCGGCAGTACCTGTTCGAGGAACGCTACCCGACCTGCGGCCGGGACGTCGCACAGCTGGTCGGTGATCACCTGCGCATGCCGCGCCGAGATACGGCCCGCCTCCAGCGACTCGAGCACGGCTGGTGCGTCGTTGACGAGACGCTCAGCGTCGTTGGTCGCACGCTGGATCGTCCGTTCCGGTGTCCGGGTCGCCATGGCGAGGGCTGCACAGGTGGACCGGCGGGAGAGCGCCCGTCGCTCGGCCGGCGGGAAGATCACGGGGACCGTGGCGTCCGCGAAGGCATCGGCGTAGGCGGCGGAGCGGGCGAGGAGGCGCGCTTTCCGTGCGTCGAGTACGGCCTGCTGCCGGTGGATCTCCGCCCACTCGTCCGAAAACTCCGCCAACTGCGCGGCGTATTCGTCGCCGACGCGGATCGCGGTGGTGGTCTCGGTCATAGAACCAGTCCACCATGGACCACTGACATTCCAGATGCTGAGTTGTGCCGGTCGGGACGTTGCTCGTGTGCCCCTCGACAGGCTCAGGGACCGGGAGAAGATCACCGGATTCGGGAGGTCCCTCGGCAGGGACCGGAAGGGGTTCGTCCCAGAACACGACGTTCCGTAGGCTGGAGGGGTGAAGCTCATCGCCACCGTCCGCGACCGCGCGACCATCACCACCGAAGCCTCCGCACCCGACGTCGCAGCCCTGCGGGCCGCCGTCCTCGCCTCCACCCCGCCCGGGCACGCCCTCGCCGGGCTGCACGGCGGTGGCCGGGTGAACGGCGACCTCGTCGGCACCGCGGTCTTCCGACCGACGGCAACCCGCACCATCGAGGCCGAGGGCCGCGACTACCCGAGCGCTCGCAAGGCCCTCGAGGCGCTCGTGCCGGAGGAGCAGGTCGTCCTCTCCGTCCACGCCGTGGACCAGTAGGGACACCGGCATGAGTGGCCACGCGTTCGCCATCGGATCGATGGTGCGCGTCCATGAGGTCGTTTCCCCGCTCCCGCCGACCGACACCATGACGGCACTGCTGTCGGCGTTGCAGACGGACGGCTTCACCGTGGTTCCCGGGGAGTACGCCGCCGGTCCCTGGACTATCCGTTACGCCGTTATCGGGAATGACGCGGCCTCGAACTGGAGCGGGTTCGCCCTGGAGATCGTGCCGCTCCTCTCGTTGCTCGGCGTGCGTCGGCCGTTCGCGCGATGCGCGGTGCCGGTCGCCGTCCGGCCGACCGAACACGGCTCCGTCCTCCACACGACGACGGTGTGGGGCTTCCGGGGCGAAGCCGGGACGGTCGGCATGGTCGCCAAACGCGTCGCTGCCGCCACCGAACAGGCCACCAGGGCCGTCGGCGGGACCCACCAGGCCTCACTGTCGTTGCCCGACCGCACGGTCCCGATCGACGGCAGACGCTTTGAACGGCTCACCGGCTGGAAGCGGCGCTCGCGGGCCTGAACCGCTGGAGCAGCAGCAGCCGCAGTTCAGCAGCAGCGCGAGCCGGGCGTCCGGTCCTGCTCCGCGAAGCGCTCCCGCCAGAACGTGCGCTCATCGGGGACCGGTGCGTCGGGATGGACGCGACGCTGGTGATCCACATAGGTGGCGTAGGCGGTGTCACCCATCAGCGAGGTGACGAACCACCGCACCGACGCCCAACCCCGCCGCAAGCCGGCCATCAGTGCCCCGACCGCGCGGGTCGCTTGTCGGCGTCCACGGTCGACCACTCGCGCTCGAGCACCTTCTCCGCCTTCGTGGCGATGAGCCCCGACGGCGCGTACCGTCGCGACGGCAGCGCCGGATCCTCCGAGCTCGGCCCACCGCCCGAGCGGAACGACCGCACGGTGTGGAGGATCGCGAAGAAGATGACGATGATCGCGAGGGTCACGAACAGGATCGAGAGCACCCCCTGAACCGTGGTGTTCCGCACGACCGCCTCCATCGCCGCCCGCGTCGGTGCATTGCCGAAGCTGTCCTCGCCCGCCGCGAGCGCCTCACGGAACGCCGCGTTCTGCGCCCAGTAGCCGACGGCCGGAACCGGCGAGAAGATCTTGAACATCGACGCGGTGATCGTCACCACGGCGGTGAAGGCCAGCGGGACGGCGACGATCCACAGCCAGCGGAAGTTCCCGCGTTTCGCCACGATCGCCATGCAGACGGCGAGCGCGATGGCGGCGAGCAGCTGGTTCGCGATGCCGAACAGCGGGAAGAGGGTGTTGATGCCGCCGAGCGGATCGGTGACGCCCATGATGAGGATCGCTCCCCACGCCGCCACCATGACCGCGGTGCAGATCCATGCTCCGACCCGCCAGTCCGGGTCGCGGAACTTCGGGATGATGTTGCCGAAGGTGTCCTGCAGCATGAAGCGCGCCACGCGCGTCCCGGCGTCGACCGCGGTGAGGATGAACAGCGCCTCGAACATGATCGCGAAGTGGTACCAGAACGACATGAGCGACGTGCCGCCGATGAGTTGCTGCATGATGTGCGCGAGGCCGAGGGCGAGCGTCGGTGCACCGCCGGTGCGGGAGACGATCGACTCCTCCCCCACGTTCGCCGCCGTCTGCGTGAGCACGTCGGGCGTGAGGTTCACTCCGGCGAGGCCGAGCGAGTTCACGAAGGCGACCGCGCCCTCGACGGTGCCGCCCGTGGCCGCTGCGGAGGAGTTCATCGCGAAGTAGATGCCGCGGTCGATCGACAGTGCCGCGACGAGGGCCATGATCGCGACGAACGACTCCATGAGCATGCCGCCGTACCCGATGAAACGGGTCTGGCGCTCCTTCTCGATCAGCTTGGGCGTGGTGCCGGACGCGATGAGCGCGTGGAAGCCGGAGAGGGCGCCGCACGCGATCGTGACGAAGAGGAACGGGAAGAGCGAGCCGCTCACGACCGGGCCGGCGTCGCCACCGGCGAACTCGCTGAACGCCGGCACCGTGATCTCCGGGCGGACGAGGACGATCGCTCCCGCGAGCATGACGATCGTGCCGATCTTCATGAACGTGGAGAGGTAGTCGCGTGGTGCGAGGAGCAGCCACACCGGCAGGATCGCGGCGACGAAGCCGTAGACGATGATCCCGACGGCGATGACCGTGCGGTCGAGGGTGAACGCCGCGGCGCCCCACTCGGTCTCGGCGACCCAGCCGCCGGCGACGATCGCGAACATGAGCAGGACGAAACCGATGATCGAGATCTCGGTGATCTTGCCCGGCCGGATGAAGCGCAGGTACACGCCCATGAAGAGTGCGATCGGGATCGTCATGGAGACCCTGAAGACACCCCACGGGCTCTCGCCGAGCGCGTTGACGACCACGAGGGCGAGGATCGCGACGATGATGACCATGATCGCGAGCGTCGCGATGATCGCCGCAGTGCCGCCGATCACGCCGAGTTCGTCGCGCGCCATCTGGCCGAGGGAACGTCCGCCACGGCGCATCGAGAAGAAGAGGACGAGGTAGTCCTGCACGGCACCCGCCAGGATCACGCCGATGATGATCCAGATGGTGCCCGGCAGGTAGCCCATCTGGGCCGCGAGCACCGGGCCGACGAGTGGACCGGCTCCGGCGATCGCCGCGAAGTGGTGGCCGTACAGCACCCGGCGGTCGGTGGGGACGAAGTCCTTGCCGTTGGCGAGGTACTCGGCCGGGGTGGCCCGCCGGTCGTCGGGGCGCAGCAGCTTGCGTTCGATGATCTTCGAGTAGAAGCGGTAGGCGATGAGGTAGGTGCAGACCGCCGCGAAGACGAACCAGATCGCGTTGACCGTCTCACCGCGGACGAGGGCGAGCATCGTCCAGGCGAGACCGCCGAGCAAGGCGATGGCGACCCACAGGATCACCTTCGCCGGGGTCCATCTCGGGGCGAGGTCGGCCTCGTCGACCGCCGTGGGCGGCAGCTCCGGATCCTGGACCAGGACGGGTTCCGCCTCCCCGCCACCCGCGGGCTGCAGCGCTCCGTCCCGCTTCGATCCTGCGCGTGCTCGGTCCTGTCGTCCGGCGTCGTTGCCCATGACGATTCCTCCCTCAACGGTGGTGTTCGTGCGTCGAGGCTAACAGCGTCGCGGCGGCGGGCGCTCGCGAGGTCGGGTCAGACGCGGAAGGTGGTGCCTCGGACGACCAGGTCGGGTGCGAGCTGGACCGATGAGACGCGGGCGTGCTCACCCGAGAGCCGACCGAGCAGGAGATCGAGCGCCGCGTACCCGGACTCCTCGAACGGCTGGCGGACCGTCGTGAGGTCGAGCGCGGAAGCCAGCGGTCCGTCGTCGTAGCCGACGAGCGAGCGTCCCACGGGCAGGTGCGCGCCGGTGACGCGGAACGCCCGGTGCGCGGCGGCGGCCAGCTCGTCGTGGTTGGCGACCACGGCGGTCGCTTCCGGATCGACCCGGAACGCCCGCTCGAGCGCGGCACCGACGGCTTCGACGAGGTCTGTCGCGGCGACGTCGGCCACGGCCTCGGAGACGGAGAGCAGGTGACCGAGGCCGCGCGCCCGCAGCATGCCGGCCGACACGTACTCCTCGGAGCGTTGCGGTTCGTGGAGGAACACCACCCGTTCGTGACCGAGCTCCGCGAGATGTCGCGCGATGAGTTCACCACCCCGTTCGTCGTCGATGAGGACGGAGGGCAGCCCGAGCCGCCGCTGCGCGCCGTCCGGGACGTCGACGAGGACGACGGGCGGGCCGGGGAGCGCCTTCGACTCCAACGCGGCCGGTGACAGCGGCACGCCCATCACCACGATGCCGTCGATCCCCGCTCGCATGGGCAGCGCGTCGAGGACGGGACTGTCGCTCCCCGCCGCCGACGGGAGGTCGTGCACGACGATCTCGACCGAGTCCATCGCGGCGCGCTCCATGATCCCCGACAGTCGGCGGTAGTAGGAGGCGTAACTCGAGAACGGCGCAGCGACGGCGATCCGCTGAGCACCGCTCGCGGCGGCACCACCTCGGTAACCGAGCTCCGTCGCTGCGGCGATGACCGATCGTCGCGTCGCCTCGTTCACCCGCTGCGGGTGGTTGATGGCCAGGGAGACGGTCGAGATGCTCACGCCGGCACGCTTGGCCACCGCGTAGATCGTCGCCTTCTGCGGTCGCTCGTCCATGGCGCACCTCCTCCGACGATCCTAGCTCGTAAAAAGTTCTTTGATCGAAGTTCTTCGATAGCGGATACTCGAACCGGACACGGCATCGATGCCGGGATCGGAGGAACACCATGGCTCGGAGCAAGCCCACCGTCGACGCGTTCGTCACGGCGATCACGAAGCGTCTGGCAGCGCTGCAGACGCCCGAGCCGAAGGATCCCGCCGGGCGGCGTGCACACGCGGCCGCCTTCGACCGGGTGTCCTCCGAGGCGCTCGGCACCGAGACCCTCGTGGCAGCGACCGAGGACCACGCCGTCCGAGTGCCCGGCCACCCGGACGCACGGCTCCGCGTCTACTGGCCCGACCAGCAGCGACTCCCCGCCCTGGCCGACGGTGCGTCCGGTGGTCGGCCCGTCCTCGTGTACTTCTTCGGCGGTGGCTTCACGATCGCCGGGATCGACTGGATCGGTTGGGACGCCGGGTTCCGTCGCCGCGCCAGGGAGGCCGGCGTCATCATCGTCGCCGGCGAGTACTCCTTGGCCCCGGAGGTCCGGTACCCCGCACAGCCGGAGCAGTGCTGGTCCGTGTTCGAGTGGGCGGCCGAGCACGCGCGTTCACTCGGCGGTGACCCCGACCGACTCGCGATCGGCGGTGCATCATCGGGCGGGAACCTCGCCGCCGCCGTGACCCTCATGAACCTGGACCGCACCAAGCGGCCGATCCGGCTGCAGCTGCTCGAGGCTCCGGCGCTCGACCTGACGCGCGGACACCTCGACGCCCGCGGGATCACGCAGGTGCCGGGTGCAATCCTGCGTCGCCTCGCGCGCCAGCTCGTGCTCCAGTACCTGGGGCCGGACCGGGCGACGCAGCGCGAACCGTATGCGTCGCCACTCCTCGCCACCGACCACCGGGGTCTGCCGCCGGCCGTCATCTACACGGCGGAGATGGACCCGCTCCGCGGAGACGGCGAGGCCTACGCCCGCGTGCTGAGCGAGGCCGGCGTGCCGGTGAGCTGCATCCGGTACATCGGGCAGACGCACACCTCCGGCGGGCTGACCGGTCACGTCCCTGCCGCAGACCACCTGCATCGCGACGTCATCACGACCCTGCGGACGCTCCACGAGGAGCCGGCGAGCTACGGTGCGCCGCTCCGCGAGCCGGCGGAGGCCTCGCGGTGACGTCCGTGGAGGAGCTGCGGCTGGATCCGGGCATCCTCGCCTGGGCTGCGCGGATCGAGCAGCACGCGGAGCAGCTGCCGGCACTCCGCTCCACGGACCTGGCCCTCCGTCGGCAGGCGGCGCGGCGGCTCTCCGACCTCCTGGCGGAGGAGTTCACCGAACCCGCGCCGTCGTCGGTCGAGATCACCACGAGCTGGATCGACGGACCGGCCGGGCCGCTCGAGCTCCGCCGATACCGCCCGGAAGGACTCCCGTCTCCGGCGCCGACCCAACTCGCGCTGCACGGCGGCGGCTTCACGTCCGGCACCGTCCACGAGCTCCTGAACGACCGACTCCTCGCCGCCCGGGCCCTCGCCGCCGGGATCCAGGTCGTCGCGCTCGGGTACCGACTCGCGCCCGAGCACCCCTATCCGGCCGCCGTCGACGACACCGTCCACGCCCTGCGGGTCCTGACCACCGAAGCGGGCCCGAGCCGTTTCGACCTCGACCCAGGCCGCCTGGGCATCGCGGGCAACTCGGCGGGCGGCGGGATCGCGGCGAGCGCCGTCCTCCGCCTGCGTGACTCGGGTGACCTCCCCCTCGTCCATCAGGCGCTCGAGGTCCCCGCGGTGTCGCTGACCCCGTCGGGCGTCTCCGCCACCCGGTATGCGCGCGGGTTCGGGCTGGACGACGCGGAGGCACTCGTGCCGCTCTACCTCGGCGGTGCGCGTGCGGCGGACGCCTATGCCTCCCCGCTCGAGGCAGGCGACCTCTCGGACCTGCCGCCCACGCTGATCCAGGTCGCCGAGCACGACCCGCTCCGCGACGCGGGTCTGGCGTACGGACGCCGACTCATGGAGGCGGGGGTTCCGACGATGACGTGGATCGGGCGCGGCCACGTCCATGCGTCGGGTGGTCTCACGGCCGTCATGGCGGGCGCGAGGGAGTGGCAGGCGGTCCAGGCCACCGCGCTCCGTGAGGCCTACGGGACGAACCTGCTCCCGCCCGAACCGACCCAGCCGAGGAGACGATGATGTCAGCTCACACCCCACCCACCGGTCCGTCCACAGGGCCCGCCGAGCCGGAGCCGCGCATCGGTGACGCCGTCCCCGTCGCGGCGGTCGATCCGGACGCCGTCCCCGGGTCACCGCAGGCGCGCGGCTTCCTGCCGCTGTTCGTCCTGGCCTGGTTCGGGGTCACGCTGGCGCTCGGCACCATCAGCGGGGCGTCGATCCCCAAGGCCCTCGCGTTCCTCGACGACGCGACGAAGGGGACGAACCTCTCGATCGTCGCGGCGGTCGGCGGCGTCGTCATCATGATCATCACGCCGCTGTTCGGCCGGCTGTCCGACCGTTCGCGTTCGCGCTTCGGGATGCGGCGGCCGTGGATGCTCGGCGGAGCGGTCGTGGCGCTCGGCGGGGTCGCGATCCTGGCGACGGGTGACAGCCTCGCGGTGACGATCCTGGGGTGGAGCATCGTGCAGCTCGGCTTCGGTGCGACGAACATGGCGGTGCACGCGCTACTCGCCGATCAGATCCCGGCGCGGATCCGGGCGCGTGTCGCGGCCGCCGCCAGCGTCTCGGGCGGGCTCGCCCTGATCGTCGGCGCGCAGATCGTCGCCGCCCTCCCCAATGATGCTCGGTGGACCTGGTTCGTCGTGCCGGGCCTGATCGGCGGCGTCCTGAGCACCGCGCTCGTGTTCGGGCTCCGGGACATCGTGCGGACGGTACCCGCTCCGCCGCTGCGCCTCGCCGATGTCCTGTCCACGTACTGGCTGAACCCCGTGCGCTACCGCGACTTCTTCTGGGCGTGGGCCTGCCGGCTGCTCGTGACGATGTCGATCGTCTCGGTGTCGATCTACCTGTTGTTCTTCATCATCGACCAGTTGGGCATCCCGAAGGAGCAGGCATCGGGGGTCCAGGCGAACGCGCTCATCATCTTCACGGTCGGGAACATCGTCATGACGGTCCTGTTCGGCTGGATCTCCGACCGGACCGGGCGACGGAAGCCGATCGTGCTCGTCTCCAGCCTCCTGAGCGCGGTCGGACTCGGGGTCGCGATCATCTCCCCCGACGTCACCGTGTTCCTCGTCGGCATCTTCATCGTCGGAGCGGCGCAGGGGGCCTACGTGTCCGTCGACATCGCCCTCATGACGGAGGTCTTGCCGTCGTTCGACGAGGCCGGCAAGGACCTCGGCATCGTCTCACTGTCGTACCAGCTCCCACAGCTGCTCGTACCGATCGTCGCCGTCCCCCTACTCGCGCTCGGTGGCGGGGAGAACTATCACGCGCTGTATGTCGCGGCGATCGTGTTCGCCGTCCTGGGCGGACTCGCCGTGCTGCCGATCAGGTCCGTGCGATGAGACCGGCACTTGCACGGTCAACGGATTGCAGGGGTTGGTTCCGGGGTGGTTTCCAGGTGAAGTCCACCCGGGGCGCAGGACCCGGAGTGACACTGGACCATACCCGACCTCTGACCACCGGATCCCCATGACCCTGCCGTTCCCAGCTTCGCCCGACGACACCCTGCAGCGGCGACCGCTCCGCGAGGCGCTCGCCGACGCCGTGCTGCAGGACTTCATCGACGACCTCCCGGTCCCCCTGCGACCGACCGACCTCGCGACCCGGCTCCTCTACCCGCGCTGGCAGGTGTACTCCGACATCCACGAGGGCAGACTCGTCGCCGAACGGGTCCGGAACAACAAACGGTTGTTGAAGATCGATGTCGAGCGGAACCGGGCGTGGATCGCTCGCGGGCTCGCCACCCGTCGGGCTCGCGCCGGGTCCGCCGTGGGCGAGGCGGGGCCCGAGTCACCCGTCTCGGTCGTCATCGTGGATCCCGAGGCCCTCGCGCAGCTGAACGTCCTCACGGCGACCGGCTTGAGCGTGCGGGAGGTGGTCGAGCTCGCGCTCACCGCCCTCGGCTCGCGCGAAGCGGCCACCACCGCCACGGTGCCCGACATCGACTCGCGTGGCCGACAGGTGCGGGCGGGCTGACCGGTGCAGGCGAGCTGACGCGGCGGAGGCGCGTCAGATCGACGTGCGCATCGCGCGCTCGAACTGCGCCACGAACTGCGTGCCCGGGTCGGACCAGTCCGCGGCGGTGATGGACGCCGAGATCCGCTTCGCGTGCTCGACCGCGTCGGGCCGTTCGACGATGTCGACGAGGCGACGCGCGATGGCCGCGGGCGACAACGGGACGTACTCGATGTGCTCGCTGTCGAGTACCCCGGTCGTGTTCGGGCTGTCGTTGACGACGGGCACGACGCCGGAGGACATGATCTCGAGCGGCAGCAACGACATGTCGGTCAGCGAGAGGACGAGACCCGCGGCACAGCGGTTGTAGACCGCGTTGAGCTCCGAGATGTCCATCGCCGACCGGTTGACGAACGGGAATCCGGTCTCGTATCCCGACATGTCCCAGCCGACGAGGTTGATCGTGATGTCGGGGCGCAGCCGGTGGAACTCGGTCAGGGCGAGCTCGCCGATCTCCCAACCGCGTCGAGGAGTCGGCGGGCGGGCGTAGAACAGGATCTCGGTGCGAGGCGCGTCGTTCACGTGCGAGTAGTGCTGCTTGTCGACCGAGTAGTCGAAGTGGTCGCAGCTCATCCCGTACTCGTCCGCGACCTTCTGCGCGAGCCACGGCCCAGCGGAGAAGCCGTGGAACCCGAACCGGTAGGTGTTCTCCGCGAGCACGTACTCACTGCTGGCCGGGTAGAACCACGGTTCGAAGTCCTGCACGAAGGAGAACCGTTTGGCCGGCCCCTCGTAGCGGAACGCGGGGTAGGCCGTCTGCCAGTCGGAGGACACGACGACGTCCGCGCCCGGCGCGATGCCGGTCGTCGGGTCGTACCGGACGAGGTCGGCCTGCAGCTCCGGGTACGCGCTGCTCGCGGCCATCATCGCCCGGATCCCGGGGATGTCGACCGCGGGCTGGGCCGACGCCTGGTACAGGTAGATCGTGAGCCGGTGCCCGGCGCGCTCGAGGAACTCCATGAACCGGAAGGCGTTCTGGTGCCCGCCCGAGGTCCGGCTCGGCGGCGAGATCAACCACGCCACGTCGTAGGGGCCCTCCGGGAACTCGGCGGCGTTGAAGTTCCGCGGCACCGTCCAGTCCGCGGCGATGGCGTCGCTCGGGTACAGGTCCGTCGGCTTGCGCCGCATCGGGTTGAACCGTCCGTCGGCGAAGTGCGCGGCGCGCCAGAGCGTCGACCGGACGCCCTCGCCGCGGATGGCTCGGAGCCCCTGCTCGATCACGCCCATCTGGAGTCCCGTCCCGTCGATGCCGTCGCCGCAGGTGCGGCAGGTGCTGCTGGTGCCGCTGGTGTCGCGGGTCCGAACGCGCGGACCGCCGTGATGACCCGGTCCACCTCGTCGTCCGTCATGGCGGGCCACAACGGGAGCCGGACGAGACGCTCGGCGAACCGGACCGCGTGCTGCGGCTCGGTGACCACTCTGCCGTAGCGCCGGCCCGCCGCGCTCGAGTGCAGCGGCACGTAGTGGAAGGCCGCTCCGACACCGTGCGCCTGGAGGTGACGCAGGAACTCCTGCTGCACCTGCGCATCCGGCAGCAGGAGGAAGAACAGGTGCGCGGCATGCACGCCACCGGGCGGGTCCATGAGCGTCGCGCCGCGATCGTGAGCCCACTCGGCGAGTTCGGCCGCATAGCGGTCCCAGATGCGATGCCGATGCCTCTGGATGACGTCGAAGTCGCGGAGCTGGGCGTCGAGGACGGCGGCGTTGAGCTCGCTCGGCAGGTAGCTCGACCCGAGGTCCGCCCAGCTGTACTTGTCGACCTGCCCGCGGAGGAACTGGGCCCGATCGGTCCCCTTCTCGCGCATGATCTCGGCGCGGAGCAGGACGGTCTCATCGGAGATGAGCAGGGCGCCGCCCTCGCCGCAGTGCACGTTCTTCGTGTCGTGGAAGCTCTGGGCCGCCATCGCTCCGACCGTGCCGAGGCGGACACCGTCACCGGCGACCCCGAGGCCGTGCGCGTTGTCCTCGAGCAGGTGCAACCCGTGCTCGTCCGTGAGCTGCTGGAACGCCGGCACGTCCACCGGGACACCGCCGTAGTGCATGATCGAGATCGCCCGCGTGCGTGGTCCGATGGCGTCCGCGACGTGCTGGGGATCCAGGTTGCCCGTCACCGGGTCGCTGTCGACGAAGACCGGCGTCGCGCCGGTGAGGACCACCGCGTTCGCCGCCGACGGGAAGGTGAAGGTCGGCAGGATGACCTCGTCGCCGGGACCGACGCCGATCAGGCGGGTCATCATCTCGAGCGCGTGGGTCCCCGAGGTGGTCAGGAGCACGTGCTGCGCGCCCGTGAGGTCCCTGAGGCGCTCGGATGCCGACGCGGTGAAGGCACCGTCGCCGTGGACGTGGTCTCCGGCGAGGACGCGTTCGAGCTGTTCGAGTTCACCGGCGGCGTGGAAGGGCTTCGACAGCGGGATCCGCTGCGCGAGGGAGACCTCGACCATCAACGACCACCGAGGGCCAGGGTCGTGACGAACGCGCCGGCCAGGACCAGCAACAGGATGACGCCGACGGTCGCGAGGATCCCGATACCGACCGTCGGCGCGTCGTCGACGCCGGTCCGGCGGCGCGCGCCACTCCCCTGTCGTGACCTCACGTGATGTCCCCCATGCGTGCTCCCCCATCGTCCGTCCGAGATCGTCGATCCCGGACGCGCCAGGTTCCGCTCCACGGGACCAAGCGATTCAGTCTCCGCCTCGGCGGGCACGACCCGCATCCTGCTGCGGGCTATTCCACCCCCGCCACCTGGCGGGTTCAGCCTCCCGGCCGTCGCCGCCCGGTTCCCGGGACTCGTAGGGTGAGAGTCGAGCTGAGGAGGACACCGTGATCGGAGTGGCCATCGTCGACGACGAGGCGTTGGTACGGTCCGGATTCGAACTCATCCTGGGTGCCGTCGAGGACATCGAGGTCGTCGCCTCGGTCGACGGGATCGGCGCCGTGGAGGCGATCCGCTCGAGCCGTCCCGACGTCGTCCTCCTCGACGTCCGCATGCCCGGGCGCAACGGGCTCGACATCCTCGACGAACTGCAAACCTGGGACGACCCGCCCGTCGTCGCGATCCTCACCACCTTCGACTCCGACGACTACATCGCCCGCGCCCTCCGCAGCGGCGCCGCGGGGTTCCTCGTGAAGGACACGGACCCGGAGCAGCTCCCCATGCTGCTCCGATCCCTCTCCGCGGGCGGCATCGTGCTCTCCCCGCAGGTGTCCCGGACCCTCGTCGGCGGGTTCGCCCGCACCGCCGACCGCGAGGCGGCACGGCGTCTGTCCGGGCTGACGGGCCGCGAACAGGATGTGCTCGCCGCGCTCAGGACCGGCGCGTCCAACACCGAGATCGGCGAGGCACTGCACCTCAGCCGCGCGACCGTGAAGGACCACGTGAGTGCCATCCTCGGCAAACTCGAGGTGACGACCCGACTCGAAGCCGCCATCATCGCTGAGCGTGCCGGCGTTCGTGGCGACGAGGCGGAGCCCCGGTGAAGCCGCGCTCCCGGCTCTGGTCGGTCCTCCTCGAACTCGCCCTCATCGCGGCGGCGGCCGTCGAGAGCCTGGCGACGCTCGAGTGGGCGGCGCCGTGGGAGTCCGGCCTGGCGATCGCCGCCGCCGTCGGCCTCGTCTTCCGGCGGCGCTGGCCGTGGCTGTCGCTCCTCCTCGCCGTGCCGGCCTTCACCCTCAACCTCGCCACCCTGGCCGGGTTGGCGTCGCTCTTCTCCGTCGCGGTGCGGGAACGTCGACGCTGGCGGCTCGTCACGACCGGCGCGGTGGTCTTCGTCCTCGCCGCGGTGCCGTGGTGGGGGTGGACGTCGCCCAACTACACGATCCTGTCCATCGTGTACGCCGCACTCTACGCCGCGGCACCGATCGCCTTCGGTCTGCTCGTCCGCACCCGCCGCGAACTGTTCGAGCGCATACACGACCTCGAACAGATCCGACGCAGCGAGCGGGCGCGCATCGCCTCCGACGTCCTCGTCGAGGAGCGCACGCGCATCGCCCGGGAGATGCACGACGTCGTCTCCCACCAGGTCAGTCTGATCGCTGTCCAGGCCGGCGCGATCCAGGTGCAGACCGAGGAACCCGGGACGAAGCGGATGGCGGTGACGATCCGTTCGCTCGCGTCGCGCACGCTCGACGAGCTGCGGGACATGGTGACGCTGCTGCGCGCGGAGACCGGTCATGCGCCGCTGGCCCCGCAACCGACGGTCGACGACCTCGACCGGTTGATCGCGGACAGCGGCATCGCCGTCACCTCCGCCATCGAGTTGCCGGACGGCCTCCCCGCACCCGTGCAGCGGGCGATCTACCGGACCGTGCAGGAGGGACTGACGAACGCGCGGAAGCATGCGCCGGGCGCCGCGGTCGACGTACGCGCCGAAGCCTCCGCAGACGAGGTCACCGTGACCATCCGGAACGACCGCCCCGCGCGCACGTCGGACAGCTCGTGGTCGTCTGCGGGCCACGGACTCGTCGGCTTGAGCGAACGCGCCGAACTCCTGAACGGGTCCCTCCTCACCGAGGACGCGCCGACCCGGTTCACCCTGACGTTCCGCGCGCCCTACTGACGCTCACCGTGGCTCAGGGTCACTGAGGCTCAGGGTCGGCGGTCCGCCTCGTCGCCGAAGAGCGGCGTCTGGAAGCGACGCTCGAAGCGCACGATGCAGCCGGTGCCCCGCACGAGCTCGTAGGCCTCGATGCACTCCGGGTCCGTCGCCGCGGCGATGCGGTACTGCTCGTACGCGGCGAGCGAGGGGAAGCTGAACAGCGCGAACGCCTCGTCGTTGTCGCCCTCCGCGGGGAGGAAGTAGCCGTGGTGGTCGCCACCGAGCCGGTTCACGAGGCGGATCCAGCGCCGCCCGTACTCGGTGAAGGTGTCGAGCTGCTCGGGGTCGATCTGGTAGCGGAGGTGGATGGTGATCATGGGTCCAGTCTGGCCGTCCGCGCGACGAGCGCCGTCATAGGGGGCCGTCGGCGTCACCGGACACCTACGCTGGAAACCCGTCCCCACACCCCGGAAGGTGGTCGAGATGTCCTCGGAATACGACGACGCCGCCGCGAACGGGCTCGCCCGCGCCCTCCGCGTGCCGGCCTCTTCAGACCGGCTCCAGGCTGCACTCGCTGCGGGCACCACCCCGAGGACCGCCTATATCGAGGTCCTCGTCGACCGCTGCGCCGTGGAGCCCGACTTCTTCGTGCGCGACATGCTCACCTGGGCACTCGTGCGGCACGACCCCGAGGTGACCGTTCCTCGGCTGATGGAGGAACTCGGGTCGGTCTTCCCACAGGCACGCAGTCAGGCGCTCCACACCCTCTCGAAGACCGGAGACCCCCGCACCTGGTCGGCCATCACCCTCGCACTGCTGGAGGACGAGGAGGATCAGGTCGCCCGAGCCGCCTGGCGCACCGCCGCAGGGGTCGTCCCGGAGCGGGAGGCGTCGGCACTCGCCGAGCTGCTGGCGAGGCAGTTCGGCCGGGGCGACCGCGAGGTGCAGCTCAGCCTCACGCGTGCGTTCGCCACGATCGGTGAGCCCTCGATCGAACCCGTCGAGCAGACGGCCGCATCCGAGGCGGTCGAGCGCGAGGCCCGCGCGCACGCTCGCGCGACCGCCCGGATCCTCCACGACCCCGAACTGGACTTCGACGAGGCGATGCAGGAGGCCCAGCACTCGCTCCGCTCGACTGACTGAGCCATCACCCGGTCATTGAGCCTGTCGAAATGCCCTTCGACAAGCTCAGGGACCGGAGAGGGGCCGGGCCCGCCTCAGCTGAGCCGGGCCGTGCGGAGCGTCGCGGTCGCGCTGTGCGCCGCCATCCCCTCCGAATCGGAGATGACCTGCACCGCGTCGGCGAGCTCGGGTGTCGCCGCCTCGGCGATCCGCTGGTAGGTGAGCGGCTTCAGGAACCGCGACACCGAGAGCCCGGCACTGTGCTTGGCGCCGCCGGCTGTCGGGAGCACGTGGTTCGTGCCGGCCATGCCTTTGTCCGAGTACGCCACGGTGCTCCACGCACCGAGGAAGATCGACCCGTAGTTGAGCAACCGCTCGTGGTACCAGGCGTCGTCCGCCGTGATGACCTCGAGGTGCTCCGGGGCGAGGTCGTCCATGAGCGCCGCGGCGGTCTCGCGGTCGTCGGCCACGGTCACCGAGCCGTAGTCGCGCCAGGCGGGCCCGCAGATCGACTCGGTCGAGAGCGTCGGGAGCTGGCGTTCGACCTCGGCGATGACCGCGCGGCCGAGCTCCTCCGACGTCGTCACGAGGGCGGCCGGCGAGTTCGGACCGTGCTCGGCCTGCCCGAGCAGGTCGGCGGCCACCAGGATCGGGTCCGCGGTCTCATCCGCGAGGACGGCCACCTCGGACGGACCGGCGAGGAGGTCGATCGCGACCGTGCCGAACAGCTGCCGCTTGGCCTCGGCGACGAAGGCGTTGCCCGCACCGACGAGCATGTCGATCGGCAGCTCGCCGAGCAGACCGTAGGCCATCGCGGCGAGCGCCTGCACACCGCCGAGGACGAAGACGCGGTCGACGCCGGACACGTGCGCGGCGTAGACGACGGCGTCGTTCGCGCCGCCGTCGGGCTGCGGCGGGGTGCAGGCGATGACCGTCGGCACGCCAGCCTGCTTGGCGACGCCGACCGTCATGAACGCGCTCGCAGTGAGCGGGAACCGGCCGGCCGGGAGGTAGGCGCCCACGCGGGAGACGGGGACGTACTTCACGCCGGTGACGAGTCCGGGGACGAGCTCGGTCTCGAAGTCCTGCAGGTGGGAGCGCTGTTCCTTGGCGAAGGCCCGGGTGCGCTCGCCACCGAGGTCGATGGCGGCGCGGAGGTCCGCGGGGAGGCGGTCACCGCTGGTCGCGATCTGCTCGGGCGTCAGCTCGACGTCGCCGCCTTCGTACCGGTCGAGCCATCGCGCGGCGTCGAGCACGGCGTCCATGCCGCGCCGCTCGATGTCGAGGAGCATCGCGGAGACGGTCTCGATGACGGCCGGGTCGCGCTGGGCCGGTGGGGCGTCGACGAGCGGGGTCTTGAGGTGACGGAAGGAGCCGTCGAGGGACTGGAGCACAGGAGGACTGAAACGCATGGTGCGAGCGTACGAACGCGGCGCGGGGGCGACAACGGGGGACGTACCGGCGCGAGCCATCGGGTCATCCGATACGCCGGTTCACGGGGCGACGCTCAGCGCCTCGGGGTGGTCGCGATCACCTGGTCGGGCTCCGCCGCCGCGAGCAGCGTGTGCTCGGCGAGTTCGGCGATCCGCGCGGTGGCCGGCGACAGGTAAGCGCCCTCGCGCTGGACGAGCGCGATCGTGTCGTAGAGCGGCTCGGCGAAGGGGGTGAGCGTGAGCTGCTCCGGGAACCCGCCGGTGCGGGCGACCGTGCCGGAGACGATCGTGTCCGCGGCCCCGGTCGCCGCGAGGCTCAGGGCGGTCTCCACGTGCTCGACCTCGACGGCCGGTTCGATCGACCGTCCCTGCAGGCGAGCGCGCTCCAGCAGTTGGAGCCGCGTGGGGTCCCGCCATCCGGCGTAGGCGTCGTAGAGCACGAGCTTCGCGTCGGCGAACTCGTCGATCCCGACCGGGCCCGCGGCCGGATCCCTGGTGGTGGAGGCGTAGAAGACCTCGTCGCGGAAGAGGTGCCGGATGGCGAGGCCGGCCACGGGTACCGGGAGGACGACGAGCCCAGCCTCGATCTCGCCGCTCGCCACGGAGTCCGCGACGAGGGCCGAGTTCAACCCCACGAGTCGCACGCGCACGTTGGGGTACCGCTGGTCGAAGCGCTGCACGAGGTCGGACAGCTCGTAGTAGGCGGCGTTGCGCAGGACGCCGAAGGTGCACACGCCGCCGTCGAGGGAGGTGATCGCCGAGAGCGCGTCGAGTCCGCCGTCGATCGCGGCGACCGCGCGTCTGGCGTGCTCGCGCAGCTCCTCGGCGGCCGCCGTCGGGACGAGCCGACGCGCACCGCGCGCGAACAGCTGCAGGCCGATCTCGCGCTCGAGGCGACTGACGAGCTCGGACACGGACGCCTGGCTGCTGTCGAGCTCGGCGGCCGCGGCGGTGAAGGAACCGCTCTCGTAGGCGGCGAGGAAAGCGCGGAGTTGCGCGAGGGTCATGCGGTCAGCCTAGCGAGGAGCGCTCTCCCGTCACGGCGCCGTACAGCTCAGGCCGCCGGTCGGCGAGCACGTCGTTGCGTGGTCCGATTCTGGTCGCGCCCCGGTCGATCCGGACGGTCGCGTCCACCCGTCCCTGCGCGTCCTTCCCACCGACGGGCCACCCGTCGGCCGGGATGATCGTGGTGCCCTCGGTCCAGGGGTTGCCGGCCTCGGTGCCGGAGCGGTCGCAGCACACGATCGGGATCGCGGACGCTCGTGCCGCCGCCATCGCCTGGACGACCTCGGGTGCCCGCTCGCCCTCCGGGCGCTCGACCAGGGGCCAGTTCGTCGGGACGACGAGGAGGTCCGCGCCCCTGAGCGCCAGGCCCCGCGGCACCTCGGGGAACTCGAGGTCGTAGCAGACGAGGACGCCGAGCCGGCCGAGCGGCGTCTCGACCACCGGCTGGGTCTCGCGACCCGCCACGAAGACGGACTGCTCCTCGTCCCACAGGTGCACCTTCCGGTAGACCCCGAGCACACCCGAGGCGCCGAGCACCAGGGCGCTGTTGCGGATCTCCTCGCCGTCGAGCTCGCAGAACCCGACGACCACCACGGCGTCCTCGGGGAGCAGCAACGCCCACTCGGTGAACACCGACGCGTCGCTCGGGAGCGCGACGGCGCGAGCCGCCTCCGGGCTGCCCAGGTAGTAGCCGCTCGTCGCGAGTTCGGGCAGCACGAGGAGCTGCACCCCGTCTCTGACAGCGTCCCGGACGGCCGCCTCGATCGTGCGCAGGTTACCGTCGAGATCGCCCAAGACGGGGGCGAGTTCCTGGGCGCGGACCCGGATGCTGTGCGCGTCGTGGTCGGCGTGGTCGGTGAACCCCGAGGGGTCGGTGCTGGTCATCCAGCGATCATACGAAGCCCTCGCGGACGGGACCATCGTGTTCCCCGATGGCAGGGATCGGGGCATGGCCGATTGTGCCGGTCCGTGGGCTGCGGATACCGTCGTCGGCACGAGCGAGTCCCCGACCCGAGGCAGACCCCCGGCTGCCCGTCGCACTCCTCGACCGCCCGAGCCCTGGAGGCCAGCCATGGCGACACCCGCCGCCCCCACTCCCCCGTCCGGTTCCGCCGCCGGAGCGGGTGACGCCCAGCCGTCCCTCGTCGAATCCCGCTCCATCGACTGGGTCCCGCTCAATGAGCGTCACGGTCGCCCGCGCTCGCTGTTCTCGCTCTGGTTCATGTCGAACGCGCAGGTCACGACCCTGGCGACCGGCATGCTCGGTGCGGCGCTCGGCGCGAACCTCGCGACGTCCCTCCTCGCGATCGTCCTCGGCGTCGCCGTCGGCACCGTGTTCACGGCCTTCCACTCCGCACAGGGGCCGCAGCTGGGACTCCCGCAGATGATCCAGTCGCGTGCGCAGTTCGGCTACCGCGGCGTCGTCCTCATCTGCGCGATCGTCGTCTTCAGCCTCGTCGGCTTCAACATGTTCAACCAGATGCTCGGCGCGGACGTCCTCACCATGACGACCGGAGTCGACGCCGGTGCGGGCTGGTATGTGCTCATCAGCGGCGTCGCCGTCCTCCTCGCGATCTTCGGGTACTCCTGGATCCACCGGACGCAGTCGTGGCTCACCGCGCTGTTCCTCATCACCTTCGGGCTGTTCACGGTCGTCGTCCCCTTTGTCGTGCCGCTGCCGGCCGACGCGCTGTCGCTCGCGAACTTCAGCTGGGTCGCGTTCCTCGTTCAGTTCGGTGGTGCCGCAGCGTACGCGCTCGGTTGGGCACCCTACGTCTCCGACTACTCGCGCTACCTCCCGCCGCAGACGAACCCCGGGCGGGCGCTCTTCTACACCTACGGCGGAGTGTTCGTCGGCGCGGTCTGGCTGATGGGGCTCGGTGCGTTCGTCGCCAGCGCGTTCCAGGGCGCCGATCCGCTCGAAGGCGTCCGAGACGCCGCCGACGCCATCCTGCCGGGCTCCGGCACCTGGCTGCTCGTGGCCGCGCTGCCCGGGCTGATCAGCGTCATCACCGTCAACATCTACGCGGCGTCGATCGAGACGATCACGATCATCGACTCCATCCGACCGGTCCGGCCGACGCGCACCCTGCGGGTCGTCACCTGTCTCGCGATCGCCACGGCCGCCGTCATCGGCTCGTTGCTCAGCACCGGCGAGTTCCTCGCGAACTTCAGCAGCTTCCTCGTCGTCCTGCTCTACGTCCTCGTGCCGTGGACCTCGATCAACCTCGTCGACTACTACCTCGTCCGGAAGGGCCACTACGTGGTCCGAGACATCTTCACCCCGAACGGCGTCTACGGCGCCTGGGGCTGGCGTGGCCTCCTCGCCTACGCGATCGGCATCGTCGCGATGATCCCGTTCGTCGTGACGGTGTGGTTCACCGGTCCGATCGCGCAGCTGCTCGGCGGGGCGGACCTGGCCCTGTTCATCGGTCTCGCCGCCTCCGCGATCGCCTATGTGCTTCTCTCCCGGTCGCTCGACCTCGGGCGCGAGCGTGCGGCGGCCGAGCGCGACGTCACCGAGACGGGTCACCAGGCGGTCGCCTTCACGACCCGGCGTCGCTGAGCTCCCGGCGTCGCCGAGCGACGGCTGGCGTCCGGGCACGCGGCGCCACGGGATTACACTCGACGACGTGACGGAACCGGACGGCGTGGGCGAACCCGACACCCGCATCCCGGATCCCGCGCCACGGCACACGCCACTGTGGACCGTCCTCTCCGCCTGGCTCCTGCGGGTCGAGCGATGGTTGCAGTCGCGTGGCGGCTCCCGCCTCCGCGGCGGGCTGTGGCAGCTCTGGGGGCTCGTCGCCATCGGCGGGATCCTCCTCCTCGTCGGCCCGGTCATCAATCCGCCCCTCACACTCGATGACCTCACCGACGAGGCATCCGACGTCACCGACACCTGGATCGTTCGCTCCTTCGCCGCCGATTACCGCGTGACGACGGATGACGACGGTCGCCTCGTCACCGACGTCGAGGAGCGCATCGACGCGTTCTTCCCGAAGGACCTCGACGACCGCACCATCGAGCGGGTGCTCGCGACCGAGTATCAGGGGCACGCTCTCGACCCGTCAGCGATCACGGTGACGTTGGACGGCGTGAAACAGGACGTGACCCGGGAGCGGGCAGCGGTCTTCCTCCGGCTCGTCGTCGACCCCGGCGAGCAGCTCACGGGCGACCACGAACTCGTCATCCGCTACCAGCTCTCCGATCTCGCCTACGTCGACACCGACCCAGCTACCGGGCAGCCCGTCGACCTCCTCCGATGGGACGTGTTCGGCCCCGACCTGCAGCAGGCCGTGGCGAAACTCGATGTGCGGGTGACCATCCCACAGGAGCTCGACGACCGTCTCGTCCGGCAACCGCGCGGCACGATGGCCTGGACGCTCGTGAACGGCGGGGTCTGGCTCACTCCCGAGGCTGACGCGCCACCCGGCGAGGTAACCTACGCGTTTGTCATCGACCAGGCCCTCCCGCCGCACGCTCAAGTGCGGTTCACCATGCCGTTCGAGGCCGGCTCGATCACGATGCCGCCGCAGTCCTGGATCTTCTGGGTGCAGACCTTCGGACCCGTCCTGCCGATGCTCGTCCTCGCTGCGACGCTCCTGCTGTCGTTCGCGGCCCGTGCGGTCGCGTGGGGTGACGCGCGTGGACGTCCGTGGTACCTCGCCCAGTCGGAACCGCCGGAGGGCATCTCGCCGCGCATCGCCGCGCACCTCCTCCGGTCGCCCGCGACGATGGAGCTCGCCGAAAAACTCAAGGACGCCGCGGTGAGCGGCACGAAGCAGCAGGCCAAACGACAGGCGCGCCTCATCGCGGCGGCCGGTGCCGCCAAGCGGGCCGGCCGCTTGGGCGACCGACCCCGTGCCCTGCGTCGGTACCTCACCGGGCCGGAACGCGCCGGGCAGGTCCAGGCGGGTCTCCGCCGGGTGCCGAAGGGCTTCGTGCGTGACTGGTTCATCGCCGCACCGATCGCGCTGACCCTCCTCCAGTGGGGCATCGTCCGGCAGCTCTCCCATCAGACGGTGCTCGCGGTGGTGTGGTGGCCGCTCGCCTTCGTCGCCCTCTCCACCGTCTTCGCCGCCATCGTGCTCGCGATCGCCCTGACCGCCCGGCCGCTGACCCGCAGGGGTGCGCTCGTGAAGCAGCACCTCCTCGGGATTCGTGTCTACGCCGAGCGGACGCAGCTGCTCGATCGTGCGACCCTGCGCGACCGCCTCCTGCCCTACGCCGTGCTCGGCGCTCCGCCTCGGGTGACGGGCAGACGGGTCGCCGCGCTGATCGCCCCGGAGATCACGATGCCGGCGGCCGCGGCCGATCGCGCCTCGCGCGCCGACGGGTCGAGAGCGGGCTTCCTGACCGGACCGCGCATCGCCGTCCGGGTGCTCGCCGTGCTGCTCGTCGTCGGCGCGATCGTCGCCGTGAACGTCCTCCCGGCGCCATCGCTGGAGTCCGAGACACCCCGTTCCTACACGGGCGACATCCCCGGATCGACCCTCACGACGATCGCGACAGCCGACCTCGACGCGGAGCTCACGCGGACCGACGGCGACGGTGCGCGACTACGCGTCACCGAACGGCTCGGTGTGGACTTCTCCGACGAGGGCTCGGTGCCCGCACAGGTGGTGCGCGAATGGCCCGCCGTCGTCGACGGCCAGGACCTCGGCCTCACGGTCGACCGGGTGACGGTCGACGGCGATGATGCGCCCTTCACGACGGAACGGGCGGAGGGCCGGCTGCTGCTCCGCACGACCTTCGCCGACGTGCGCACCGGCCTGCACGACGTCGTGATCCAGACGACCGCCACGAGGCCGGCCGTCTCCGCGACCGTCGATGGACGGGACGTCGACCGGGTCAGCTGGGTCGGGTTCCTCGACGGCTGGACGAGCGGCGTCGCCTGGGACGAGGACGTCGCGCAGGGGCCGTTCCGGCTCAGCTTCACCGCCGACGACGAGCTCCTCGACGACGCCGTCGAGGCTGGGTGGACCCCCACCGAGGCCGGGACTTGGCGACCGGCGGCGTCCGAGGGTGGTTCCGGCCGCGAGACGGCGACCATCGAGCTCACGCCTGACGACGACGGCGGATGGCCGCTCGACGTCCGTGGCGACGACCTCGGCGTGGTCCTCGACCTCCCGGCCGGGACGGTCGCCGGTACCGACGCCGATGCCGCGGCCTGGGCCCGGACGGCGGCGCTGGCACCGGGGTTCCTCACGGTGGTCCTCGCCGGGCTTGCCATCCTCGGTTCCGTGATCGGCGCCCTCGGGTCGGCCCCGCGCCGGGCCCCGAAGCCGGGTCTGCTCCGCGACGCGGTGCGCTGGCTGACCCCGTCGGCCCTCGCCGCCGCGGTGATCCTGGGCATCTGGACCCTGAACGGCGTCGCGGGCGACGACCCGTTCGGCGACCTCGTCCTCGGAGGGCTGATCGCCGGCGTCGTGGCGGTCATCGCCTGGTACGGCGTCGTCATGTTGGCCAGACCCCGCGCCTGACCGCCGGCCGCCGTCAGGACAGCTTCTCGAGCTGCTCCTGGTACTCCGCACGGACCTTGTCGTTCGTCGACTTCTTCCACGAGGCGATGCCCGACTTCACGGCGTCGAAACCGGTCCGGCCGAGGATGTACTCGTTCATCGTCGACGACAGGGCGTTCGTCGCCGACGACGTCTTGCCCGCGGTCTCCGAGTACAGCCCGGTGATCGGGCTCTTCTGGAGCATCGGGGAGGCCTGCTCCTGCCAGGCGTGCGAGCGACGCAGCCGTTCCTCCATCGGCACCGCGCTCGCGAGGATCTGCGGTGCAGCGGCGAGTCGGTTCAACGAGGTGGGGCCGATCTGTGCCGAACCCGCCTCGGTCAGGACGACGCGACCGTCCGCTTCACGCGTGTGGTGCTCGCCGGCCCGGCCGTACTGGAGGAAGAACCCCTCGGTGCTGCCGTAGGGCGCCGCGAGGTGGTTGAGCAGCGTCAGCAGTTCCTTCACCCGAGCGTCGTCCGCCTGCTTGATGGCGGTGAACGAGAACATCGACGAGCCCTGGTAGACGATGCCGGCGCCGCCGTCCGCCGCGAACGGCAGGATCGCGTCGTAGACCACGCCCTCGGGGGCACTGGGGTCGATGATCGCCGAGATGCCGTCCTGGTGCATGAGCACCGTGCCGTTGGCCATGTAGGTCTTCGCCTGGGAGCCGGAGATGCTCGGGGTGTCCGGGTGGTAGTACCCGGCGTCCTTCAACTCCTTGATGTACGACAGCGTCTCGAGCCAGCGGTCCGACTCCCACTTGTGGACGAGCTTCGAGCCCTGCAGCTCCCAACCGTTCGGCACCCCGAACATCGCGCCCATGAAGTCGTACCCCCAGTCGACGCTGTCGCCGTTGCTCTGCCCGCTGATCGCGTACCGGTTGCGCTTGGCGTCGGTGACCGCCTTGCAGAGCTCGGTGAACTCGTCCTTCGTCTTCGGAGCGGGTTCCGCTCCCGTGAGGTCCTTGATGACGTCCGGTCGGGAGATGAGCATGTTGCCGAACGGCGGGCGGTTCACCGGGACGCCGTAGATCCGGCCGTTGATCCGGCAGCCCTCCCAGGACGGGGTGGGCAGGTTCGCGAGGTTGGGGTATGCCTTCACCTTGTCGCCCGAGAGGTGGTCGGACAGGTCCGCGAACTGGGCCTTCAGCAGCTGCGGGTAGGACGGCGGCAGCTGGAACGCGAGGAACTCGACGAGGTCCGGCACACTGCCGCCGGCCATGACCGTCGCGAACTTGGGCGCGAACGAGTCGGCCGGGACCACCTGCAGGTCGAGCTTGCACCCCAGTTCCTGCTCGGCCGCCTGGAGGTAGCTGTTCGACGCGGGTGCCGGCGGGCTGTACGAGATGACGAAGCCGGACACCGTGCCGCTCACGGCGGCCTTCCCGGACACCGAGGTGAAGAGCTCGGCCTCCTTCGGTGCCGAGAGGTAGACGGGCTGGACCGTGGCCGAGCCGGCGAGGTCCGGGGTCGGTCCCTTCGTGATCGGCACGTAGGTGGGCAGCGGGACGAGGGCTCCGGAACCCGCGGCACCGGACGTCGCGCCGCCTGGCGTGCAGCCGGCGAGCGCGGAACCGAGGCCGAGGACGGCGAGGCCGACGCCGGCCGCGGTGAGGAAGGTGCGGCGTGACAGGCCGGGGGTGGTGTCGTTCATCGTGGTCTCCTTCGAGGTGGGGCTGGCGCCAGGGGCGCGGGTGAGGTCCCGGCGACGGTGCCGGGTGGAGGTGTGCGGACCGGTCAGCCCTTGACGGCGCCGGTCAGCACACCCTTCGTGAGGTGGCGTTGCACGAGTGGGTAGGCGATGAGGATCGGGACGATGGCGATGAGCACGACGGCCATCTGCAGGGACTCGGCCGGTGGCAGCACCGAGGCGTCCGAAGCTCCACCGACGAGCGAGGACCCTTGCAGCACGTAGGTGCGCAGGACGAGCTGGAGCGTCCACTTGGAGGTGTCGTTGATGTACAGCAGCGCGTTGAAGAACGCGTTCCAGTACCCGACCGCGTAGAAGAGGGCGACGACGGCGATCACCGCGCGGGACAGCGGCAGGACGATCATGCCGAGGATGCGGAACTCCCCGGCGCCGTCGATCTTCGCGCTGTCGATGAGCTCCTGCGGGATGCCCATCATGAAGCCGCGGACGACCACCATGTTGAACACGCTGAACGCACCGGGCAGGATGAGCGCCCAGACGTTGTCGAGCAGACCGAGCTGCTTCACCATCAGGTACAGCGGGATGAGCCCCGGGGTGAAGAGGAACGTGGCGAGCACGATCATCAGTACGGGGCGCTGGAAGAACGAACGCCGGCTGAGGGCCCACGCTGCCGACACGGTGCAGACGAGGCTGATGAGCGTGCCGACGACGGTCACGAACAGCGTCACCAGGATCGCGCGGGTGACCACGCCCCCGGCGAGGATCTGCTGGTACGCGTCGAGCGTGAAGGACTTTGGCCACACGACGTAGCCACCGGCGGCCGTGACGTCCTCGGCGGTCGACACACTCGTGGAGACCACGATGAGGAACGGGAACAGGATGACGGCGAGGATCATGACGATCGCGAGCGCCTTGAGCGCGAGGACGACGGGCTTCGGTTTCCCCGCCCAGACCGGTCGGACGATGGTGCTCATGATTTGGAATACACTCCCTGCTCGCCGAGCATGTGCGCCGCCTTGTTGGCGACGAGGATGAGGACGAGACCGACGAGACCCTTGATGAGGCCGGCGGCGATGCCGGTACTCCAGTTCCCGTCGATGACGCCGTGGTAGTAGACGTAGGTGTCGAGCACTTCGGCGGCTCCGGGGCCGACGGCGTTGCGTTGCAGGATGATCTGCTCGAAGCCGACGGACAGCGCCTCGCCGAGCCGCAGGATGAGCAGCAGCACGATGATGGGCCGGATCCCGGGCAGGGTGATGTGCCAGAACCGGCTCCAGGCGCCCGCTCCGTCGATGGCGGCGGCCTCGTAGAGCGAGTCGTCGATGGCCGCGAGCGCCGCGAGGAAGATGATGGTGCCCCAGCCCGCGTCCTTCCAGATCACCTGCGAGGACAGCAGGAGCTTGAAGGTGGCCGGGTCGGACATGACGGAGACGGTCCCGAGGTCGAGCTGCCGCAGCCAGGTGTTGAGCACCCCTCCCGATCCGAGGCTCTGCTGGAAGAAGCCGACGACGATGACCCAGGACAGGAAGTGCGGCAGGTAGAGCACCGACTGCACGATGGAGCGGAGCCAGGGCCAGGTCAGCGAGTGGATGAAGATGGCCAGCGCGATGGGGACCGGGAAGAAGAGGACCAGCTGGATGAACGTGATCTGGAGGGTGTTGGAGACCGCGTTCCAGAACGCCGGATCGCCGAAGAGCGCCGAGAAGTTGGCGAAGCCCACCCACGGGCTGTCCGGGATCGGGATGTACGGCTGGTAGTCCATGAACGCGATGACGTTCCCGAGCAGCGGGATGTAGACGAACAGCAGCAGCAGTACGACCGCCGGCGTCACCATGATGAGCAGTGGCGAGTCGCGACGGAACTGCATCCCGAACGGCACCTTGCGCTTCGTCGGCCGGCCGCCGGACCCTGCGGGTGCGATCGGTGGTCGGATGGTCTCCGGCCGATCGGTCGTCGTCGCGCTCACAGCAGCTCCCTTGCTCGCAACGGAGGCCCCGTCGGGTGCTTCCGCGTCGTTCTCTCGAACGTTGGCAATCTTTCGCGGGGCCGTTGAGTAAAGTCAAGATCATCTAATCATCCGAACAGATATCGAACATCGGAGTCGATCATGGAGCTCTCGCAACGTCACGACCGCATCCTCGCCGAACTGCGGATCCACGGCAGTCTCTCCGCGGCCGACTTCGCCGAGCGCATGGGCATCTCCGCGATGACCGTCCGGCGGGACCTGCGCGAGCTCGGGGAGCAGGGCCGTCTCCGTCGGGTGCACGGCGGGGCTGTCTCGATCGACACGCAGCCGACCACGGGCATCCCGCACCGGCCGGGCGCCCGCCCCACGCCGGCCCCCGGTGCCGCCGACACCCTGTTCACCTTCGGGTTCGTCGTGCCCGATCCGAGCTACTACTTCCCGACGATCGTGGCCGGTGCCGTGGAGCGGGCGCAGTCGCTCGGCGGTCGGATCGTCCTCGGTGTCTCGCGCTACGACCCCGCCCGCGAGCGCGACCAGATCGAGCGACTGCTGGCCGGCGGAGTGGACGGCCTCCTCGTGACCACCTCGGTCCTCGACGCCTTCGCGACGCTCGAGCTCCTCGAGCGCGCACCGGTCCCCGTCGTCCTCGTGGAGCGCTCGGTCGCGGAGTCCCCGGTGGGCGACGGACTCGAGTTCGTGCGCACCGACCATGCCGCCGGCGCCGCCATCGCGCTCCGACACCTCGCCGCCCTCGGTCACGAGCGGGTCGGGATGGCGGCCTTCGACACCCCGACGACGCCGTCGTTGCGGCTCGGCTACGAGCGCGCCCGGCGCCAGCTCGGCCTGCGCGAGGACGCCAGCACGGCGATCATCGACGACCGGCACGGCGTCGGCGAGCAGACGAGGCGGTACCTCGAGGCGTGCGTGGCGTCCGGCACGACCGCGGTGTTCATGCACTCGGACCACTACGCCGTCGAGTTCGCGGACGCGGCGCTCGACTTCGGGCTCTCGATCCCCGACGACCTGTCGATCGTGGCGTACGACGACGAGGTGGCCGGGCTCGCCCGGGTGCCGCTCACCGCGGTCGCGCCGCCCAAACGCGACATCGGCCGGTTCGCGGCGACGATGTGCTTCGAGCGCATCTCGGCCGCGGCCCAGCAGGGCTTCTCCGCCCGCCACATGAGCCTGCGGCCGAGTCTGAGCCTCCGCGAGTCGACCGCGCCACCGCGATAGCCCGGTGGTGTTCGATTCCTGTTCGTTTGAACGGGCGTGCTTGACACGATCGGGCGGCTCCGATTGGGATTGAGCCTGCTGCCGAGACGACCAGGAGGCGACGATGCCGCAGAGCGAGAGCGCCCGGACGGGTACGATCGGCTTCCTCATGCCGGACGGCACCTTCGACCGGGTGTTCTCCGAGCCGGACCTCACCCGCCTGCGGTCGGAGCCGTACGCCAGGCTGCCGTCGGACCGCCCGCTCCGGCTCGAGCGCGCGGAGGACCGCGCCCGGCTGGCCGCGGTCGAGGTGCTCGTGACGGGCTGGGGCTCCCCCGTGCTCGACGAGACGCTCCTGCGATCCCTGCCGTCACTGCGGGCCGTGGCGCACTCGGCCGGCAGCGTGCGCGGCATCGTCACCGACGCCCTTCTCGAACGCCGGATCGCCCTCACCTCCAGTGCGACGGCCAACGCGGTCCCGGTCGCCGAGTTCACGATGGCGATGGTGATCCTCGCCGCGAAGCGCACGTTCTGGGCCGCCGAGACGCTGCGGGCCTCTCGAGCCCCCGTCGATGCGGAGCGGGCGTGGCCGACGGTCGGCAGCCACGGGATCACGGTGGGCGTCGTCGGCGCCTCCCGGATCGGCCGACTCGTCGTCGAGCGCCTCGCCTCCCTGGACGTGCGGGTCGTCGTCGCCGATCCGACCCTCGACCACGAGGAACAGGCGGCCCTCGGGGTACCCTGCGTCACGCTCGACGAGCTGGCCGCGCACAGCGACATCGTCACGCTCCACGCCCCGGCACTCCCCTCCACCAGGCACCTCGTCGACCGGTCCCTCCTGCAGCTGATGCGGCCCGGGACCACGGTCATCAACACCGCCCGAGGCGACCTCATCGACCACGACGCGCTCGCCGACCGACTCGACCGCGGCGACCTGGTCGCGATCCTCGACGTCACCTCGCCGGAGATCCTGCCGCCCTCCTCCCGACTGTGGTCGACCCCCAACACGGTCATCACGCCGCACATCGCCGGGTCGGCCGGGAACGAGCTCGCGCGTCTCGCAGCCAACACGGTCGACGAGGCCCTGCACTTCGTCCGGTTCGGCACCTTCCATCGACCGATCACCCTCGCCGCCCTCGCGCTGCAGGCGTGAACCGACCGCCGAACACCAGAGGCCAGACCATGACCCTCGAGACAGACCACACCGCGCCGACGACCACGAGCTTCGCCGGACGGTTCGACGACCGGGCCCGCCGCGCACTGCGGGTCGGGGACTGGAGCGCCGGACCGTCGGTCGACGACCGCGAGGCCTGGGGCCGCGTCGCCGAGCGCGACCGGGTGGCCCTCGTCGACGCGGCCCACCGCTGGTGCGCGGAGGCGGACCGCAACCCGCCGACGCTGTCGCTCTGGGCCCGGTACAGCGCGGAGGGCGACCGGACTCCGTACGAGACGGCGCAGCAGGCGCTCCTCGGTTCGGTCGCCGCCTCGGCACTCGCGCTCGGCGCCAGCGGGGACGACGCCTGGGTCGGCGAGCTCAGCGATCGCGTCTGGCGGCTCTGCGAACTGACCGCCTGGTGTCTGCCCTCCCACTACGCGCTGCCCGAGTCCGGCGAGCGCCCCTTCCTTCCGATCCCCGGTCGTGACGTGCTCGACCTCTCAGACGCCTACATCGGCGGGATGCTCGCCGCGATCGACACGATCGCCGGGGACCGCCTGGAGCGGACCTTCCCGGGACTGCGCGCACGGGTGCACGCCGAGATCCGTCGCCGGGTCCTGGACCAGTGGCGCGACGAGGTGGACTTCTGGCACGGGCTCGACGGGCCGCCGAACAACTGGGCCCCGTGGATCGTCTCGAACGTGCTCGTGTGCTCCGCCGTGGTCGAGACCGATCGGTCCGAGCTGGTGGCGTCGGTGGACCGCGCGGTCGCCGTCCTCGACCGTTTCCGTGCCGGGTACGCCGAGGACGGGAGCTGCGACGAGGGTGCGACGTACTGGTGGTGGGCGGGCGCGACCCTGTTCGAGGCCATCGACCTGCTCGGCGACCTCACCGGCGGCGTCTTCGACGGCTTCGCGGTCCCGCCGGTCGCCGCGATGGCCCGGTTCCCGATGGTCATGCAGCTGTCGGCCACGTCACAGGTCAACTTCTCGGACGGGTCCGCGAGCCTGCCGGCGAACGCGACGTGGAACCTGCTCGCCCGCTTCGGCGAGCGCGTGGGCGACGACGAGGTGGCTGCCCACGCCCGCTGGATGGGGCGCTCGCATCCGCTCGGCTTCTCGGGGCAGTTGGCTCCGTTGTTCCGCCGCACGCTTGCGGAGCTGCTCGACCCGGCGTGGACCACGGCCGGCGACGCCACGCCGGGGATGCCCTCCTCCTGGTACGCACCGGGAACAGAGGTGGCGGTGTTCCGCGAGCACGCCGGTCGCGTGGACGGCTGGGCGGTCGCCGCGAAGGGTGGTCACAACGACGTCAGCCACAACCACAACGACGTCGGCGGGGTCATCGTCTCGCTCGACGGTGAGCCCGTCCTCATCGACGTGGGTGTCGGCGTGTACCACCGCGACACCTTCATGCCGGACACCCGCTTCGGCATCTGGACCATGCGGAGCGCCTTCCACAACGTCCCGCTCCCTGCCGGGTTCGAGCAACCGTATGGTCGGGCCTTCACGGCGAGCGGGACACGGTTCTCCGACGAGGGCGACCGCTCCGTCCTCGCCACGTCCCTCCTGGGTGCGTATCCGGCCGAGGCTCGGCTGACGGCGCTCGACCGCACGGTGGCGCTCGACCGCTCTGCCGGCACCGTCCTCGTCGAGGACGACTGGGCGTTCTCGGAACCGCTTCGGATGACGCTCACCTTCCTCACCGCCGTCGAACCGATCGTCGCGGGCGGTGGGATCCTGGTCGGCGACGCCCGCCTGGCGACCGACCCCGCGTTCGAGGTGGCGGTGGACCGGATCGACATCGACGACCCGAAGCTCCACGAGGTCTGGGGGTCGGCCGTCTTCCGCATCCGGCTCGTGCAACGGGACCCGGCGGTGGCCGGAGTACACGCGCTGCGACTCGACCGCGCTCCGCACACGGATGGGGTCGGACGATGACCGCCGACGACCTGATCCACCTGCGATCGCGCGCCGTGAGCGTCGTGATCGACCTGCGCGACGGCCACCTGCCGTCGATCGCGCACTGGGGAGCCGACCTCGGTCCGCTCGACGATGCGGAGCTCACCGATGTCGTGCGCGGCGCGGAGCGGTTCGTCACGGAGAACGCCCCCGACCGCCCGACCCGCCTCGCGGTGCTGCCGGAGCAGAGCGAGGCCTGGCTCGGCCGGCCGGGCATCACCGGCAGCCGGGACGGACGCGACTGGTCGCCGCTGTTCACGATAAAGCCGGCGCACGTGACCCCGCGAACAGTGACCGTCGAGGGCGAGGACGCCGAGGCGGGGCTGGCGATCCGGATCGAGTTCGAGCTGAGCGAGGCCGGTCTCCTGCGTGTCCGCGCGACGCTCCGCAACGTCGCCGACGGCGTCTACCGGCTCGACGACCTGCATCTCGCGCTCCCGATCCCGGCTCGCGCCCGCGAGGTCCTCGACCTCGCCGGCCGGTGGGGCAAGGAGCGGACGCCGCAGCGCTCGCCGCTCCGGGTCGGCGCCTGGGTGCGCGAGGACCGCCGCGGGCGGACCGGGCCGGACGCGCCGCTCGTCCTGAACGTGGGCGTCCCCGGATTCGGCTTCGCCACGGGCGAGGTGTGGGGCGTCCACGTGGGGTGGAGCGGCAACCAGCGACACCTCGCGGAACGGCTCTCGACCGGTGATCAGGTGATCGGGGGCGGCGAACTGCTGCTGCCCGACGAAGTCCGCCTCGCCAATGGCGACGCCTACACGAGCCCCTGGCTGTACGGCGCCTACGGGGACGGACTCGACGCGCAGGCCGCGCTGTTCCACGAGCACCTGCGCGCGCAATCGAGCCATCCGGCACGGGATCGACCGCTCACGCTCAACGTGTGGGAGGCGGTCTACTTCGATCACGACGCCGAGGCGCTCATGCAGTTGGCCGAGGTCGCGGCCTCGCTCGGTATCGAGCGGTTCGTCCTCGACGACGGCTGGTTCCGCGGGCGACGACACGACCGCGCCGGGCTCGGCGACTGGTTCGTCGACGAGGAGGTGTGGCCGGACGGGCTGCAACCGCTCGCCGACCGGGTCCGAAGCCTGGGGATGGAGTTCGGTCTCTGGTTCGAGCCGGAGATGGTGAACCTCGACTCCGATCTGGCCCGGGAGCACCCGGACTGGATCATGCAAACGGGCGGACGGTTGCCGATCCCCGCCAGGAACCAGCAGGTCCTCGACCTCGGCCGACCGGAGGCCTTCGCCGTCGTCCTGGAACGGATGACCGCGATCCTCACCGAGGTCGACATCGCGTACATCAAGTGGGATCAGAACCGTGACCTCGTCGACGCCGGGTCGACACCC
Organism: Plantibacter sp. CFBP 8798; assembly: GCF_014841195.1. Classification (NCBI taxonomy): domain Bacteria; kingdom Bacillati; phylum Actinomycetota; class Actinomycetes; order Micrococcales; family Microbacteriaceae; genus Plantibacter; species Plantibacter sp. CFBP 8798. The sequence goes on along the minus strand of NZ_JACYTS010000001.1, from coordinate 607,741 downwards.
GACGGTCGGGCCGGCGTGCATCGTCAGACGGCGGCCGTGTACCGGTTGATGGACGAACTCACGCGTCGGTTCCCGAAGCTGGAGATCGAGTCCTGCTCCTCCGGCGGCTCGCGCGTCGACCTCGGCGTCCTCGAGCGCACGCACCGTGTGTGGGCCTCGGACTGCAGCGACCCGCTCGAGCGGCAGCAGATCAACCGCTGGACCGCACAGCTCGTCCCGCTCGAACGGCTCGGCGCGCACATCGCGTCCGGGCGCTCGCACACGACGGGCCGCTCACACGAACTGTCCTTCCGTGCGGCGACCGCGCTCTTCGGTCATCTCGGGGTCGAGTGGGACCTGCGGCAGGCGTCACCGGGGGAGCTCGACGAGCTGCGCGAGTGGTTCGCCCTGTACCGGTCGACGCGAGCGCTGCTGCACACGGGCCGGCTCATCCGTGAGGACGTGGTCGACGACGCCCTGCAGATCACCGGCGTGGTCGCCGCGGACGGCTCGACCGCCCTGTACGCGCTCGCCTTCCTCGGGCGCTCGGACGTGGCCAGGATCGGACGATTCACCCTGCGCGGTCTCGACCCGGAGCGCCGCTACCGGGTGCGCCCGCTGCGCATCGGCGAACCGGCCAGTGGTCGCACCGTCCCCGCCTGGTTCGGTGACGAGGACGACGTCGACGGTCCGTTCGCGGGCTGGACCGGCGTCGCCGCGTCCGGCAGGACACTCCTCCATGCCGGTCTCCAGACCCCGTCGTCCCACCCGGAACGTGCGTGGATGGTCGAGGTCACGGTCATCTAGCCGGCTCTCTCATGTCGAGGGTCCGAGAACGGCCTCCGACACCTCGCCGGCCGATGCGCCCTTCAGCTCGACCAGGATGATGTGCGTCGGGGTCGTGCCGGTGTTCTCACCGGAGTGCCGCTGCGCGGGCAGCCAGACCGCGTTGCCGGCGTGGAGCTCTGTGTCGAACACCCGCTCGCCCGAGTGCAGTCGGCGGTGGAAGTCGGTCAGCGTGATCATGACGCTGTTCGGATGTCGGTGGGGCACGGTCTGCGTGCCCGGCGTGTCCTGGTAGTCCAGGACACGCACGAAGTCGTTCTCCCACAGGGTCGTGTAGTTGTCGGGATTGCTCACCGTCGGATCGTCGTTGATCATGGCTGAACGGTACGCCGCTCCGGCGCGCTGCGACACCGGTTTTTCGAGCGGGTAGCATCGTCGGATGTCGACCACGCGACCTCCCGAGATCCTCCGCCTCACGGCCTTCGCCGCCGAACCCGGTGGCGGCAATCCCGCGGGTGTCGTCCTCGACGCCTCGGTGCTCACCGACACCGAGATGCAGGCGATCGCCACCGAGGTCGCGTATCCGGAGACGGCGTTCGTCGTCGACCCGGGTATCGATGGTGACGACCGTCACCTGCGCATGCGCTACTTCTCCCCCGGTGCCGAGGTGCCGTTCTGTGGGCACGCGACCATCGCCACCGCCGTCGCCCTGGCTGAGCGCCGTGGCGTCGGACGCTTCACGCTGGAGACGAACGTCGGACCCCTCGTCGTCGAGACCGCATCCGACGCCGACACGAACGGCGACGCCAGCTCGATCACCGCGTCGTTCACGAGCGTCGAACCCACCGTGCGCGATCTCGACGCCGGGGTCGCCGATCGCCTGCTGTCACTGCTCGGGCTCGAACGCTCCGACCTCGACGAGCAGTGGCCGCTCCGCGAGTCGTTCGCCGGCAACCGGCACCCGGTCGTCGCGGTCCGCGAGCAACAGGTCTTCGACGCCTTCACCTTCGACCCGACCGCCCTGCGCACGCTGATGGATGAGCAGGGTTGGGCCGGGACGGTGACGGTCGTACACGATCACGGGATCGACGCGGACGGCCAGCTGCTCGTCGAGGCCCGCAACCTCTTCCCGGTCGGAGCCATCACCGAGGATCCGGCGACCGGTTCCGCAGCCGCCTCCTTCGGTGGCTACCTGCGGGCGCTCGGCCTCCTCACCCCGCCGGCTCGGATCCTCATCCGCCAGGGCCACCACGTCGGCGCGCCCAGTCTGCTGACGGTCGACGTCCCGGTCACCGGCGGCATCACCGTGACGGGGACGGCGCAGCCGATCGCGGGCTGCGACGAGTCGACGCGCTAGCATCGAGCCAGTCGCGGTCGGGCGGCCGCCCACTGAGGGGATGGACATGTTCACAGGCACCAGGTCGAACCGGGGGCGCACCGCAGTCCTCGGTGGCATCGGCGCAGCAGTGCTCGGGTTCGCCCTCGCGGGATGCGCATCCGGCGCCGAGGGCGGCGCCGACGCCTCGACCACAGCGCCTGCCGCCGAGTCGGGCGACGCTGTCGGTGTCGTCGGTGTCTGGGGAGACCCCGACGCGCAGAACACCCCATCGCTGGTGTTCGCGGAGGACGGCAAGGTCACGGGGACCGACGGCTGTAACCGCCTCATGGGCTCGTGGACTGCCGACGGCGACACGGTCGAGTTCGCGCCGCTGGTGTCCACACGGATGGCCTGTGAGGGAGTCGACACCTGGTTGTCGGGCGGAGCGTCCGGCACCTGGACCGACACGAGCCTCGTCGTCCTCGACGAGAGCGGCACGGAGATCGGCACGCTCGAGCGCTCGGAGTGAGCGAGCCTACGGTGCTCGGGCCATCTGGTGCCCAGAGCGGGTGGGATCATCGCGTGAACGTGACGACGGGGTGCCCTCGGCGGGGATCCAACGTCACCTCGGCCGCCACGCCGTAGACGTCCGCGATGAGCGCCGCGGTCAGTACCTCGCCCGGCGCCCCGGCAGCGACCACCCGACCGGCCCGCAGCACGACGACCGTGTCGCAGTACATCGCGGCGAGATTGAGGTCGTGGATGGCGATCACGGTCGTGACCGGGAGCGCACAGACGAGGTCGAGCAGCTCCAGCTGGTGTCGGATGTCGAGGTGGTTGGTCGGTTCGTCGAGGAGGAGCTCGCGTGGCTCCTGAGCGAGTGCGCGCGCGATCTGTGCCCGCTGGCGTTCGCCTCCGGAGAGGGTGTGCCAGAGGCGGGCGGCCTGGTCGAGCAGGCCGACGTGGACGAGCGCGCGGTCGACGGCGGTCTCGTCGGCCGCGGTGTCACCGCCGAGTCCCGAGCGGTGCGGGATCCGGCCGAGCCGCACGATGTCGCGCACCGCGATGTCGACGTCGGTGTCGGCGTGCTGCGTCACCGAGGCGACCGAACGCGCGATGCGTCGCCGACCGACCGACGCCAGGTCGACGCCGTCGAGCGTCACGAGTCCGGCGGTCGGCTTCACGAGGCCGTGGAGCACCCGCAGGAGCGACGACTTGCCCGACCCGTTCGGACCCAGGAGGCCGACGGTCTGTCCCGGCTCGGGGTGCAGGGTGACCCCGTCGACGACGAGCGCACCGCCGCGGTTCCAGGAGACGTTCTCTGCGCGGAGTGTCATGCCCGCTTCCTCCTCCGGGCCAGCAGGGCGATGAAGACCGGGACCCCGACGAGCGCGGTCCCGACGCCGACCGGCAGCGGCGTCGGCGAGAACGCGACGCGCGAGCCGGCATCCACCCAGACCATGAAGATCGCACCGATGATCGCCGTGGCCGGGATGAGCCGACCGTGACGGGGTCCGACGAGCAGGCGGGCGGCGTGCGGCAGCACGAGTCCGACGAAGCCGATCGCCCCCGCGACGCTCACCAGCGTCGCCGTGATGAGCGCCGTCGCGATGAGCAGGATCGCCCGCGTCCTCGCGACGTGGATGCCGAGCGATGCCGCGACGTCCTCACCGAAGGCGAACGCGTCGAGTGCATGGGCGTACCGGAGGCACAGGACCGAGCCGGCGACGACGACGATCGCGCAGAGCACCACGTCGTCCCAGCGCACGCCCTCGAGCGAGCCGAGCAGCCAGAACATCACGCCGCGCGTCTCGTCCGAGTCGGCGAACGCGAAGATGATCAGCGAGGTCAGCGCGGAGAAGAGCTGCGTGCTGGCGACGCCCGCGAGCACGACCCGATCGGTCCCGCCGCCCGACAGACGGGAGAGCAGGAGCACGAGTCCGAAGGCGACGAGCGCGCCGATGAAGGCGCCGCCGGAGAGGCCGATCGACGCACCGCCGAGTCCGAGGATCCCGATCGCGACCGCACCGGTCGACGCACCGGAGGAGATGCCGAGGATGAACGGATCGGCCAGCGGGTTGCGGAGGAGTGACTGCATGATCACGCCGCAGAGCCCGAGCCCGGCTCCGCAGGCTGCCGCGACGAAGGCTCGTGGCAGCCGCTCCTCCCACACGATCGCGTCCTTCGACAGCTTCACCGGGATGTCGGTGACGCCGAGGTGGTTCGCGACGATGTCCCGCACGTTCACGAGCAGGATGTCCGCAGGCCCGAGCGTGATCGCCACGCCGACCGAGACAAGGAGGAGGGCCACGCCGGCGAGGACGAGCAGGCCGGTGATCGTCGCGCGGCGTGCGCGTGAGGCGGGTCGGCGCGCCGTGTCGCTGTTCGTCACCGGTTCGGTGCTCGTCACCGGTTCGGTGCTCGTCACCGTCTCCGGGTTCAGAGCTCGTCCTCGTGCTCGACCCACCACGCCTTGATCTTCTCGAGGCCGTCGACGAAGCGGATGGACGGGTTCAGCTCGGCGCCGTGCAGGGCGATGTACCGCTGGTTGCGCACCGCGTCCATGGTCTTCGTGAGCGGGTCGGACTCCAGGAACGCGACCTTGTCGTCGAGGCGGTCGCCGGGGAACCGGTCGCGCTGCAGGTCGCCGAGGACGAGGACCTGCGGGTCGCGGTCGACAAGGTCTTCCCAGGTGGTGGCCGGCCAGTCGTCCTCGAGCTCGCCGAAGACGTTGTCGAGCCCGGTGGTCGAGGCGAGCAGCGCGGCGGATCCGAGCCCACCGCCGACGTACGGGGTCTTCGTGTCGGCGAACCAGAACGCGACCGTCGTGCCGTCGAAGTCGACACCCTCGGTCGCCTTCGCGGCCCGGGCCTGCAGGTCGGCGACGAGCGCGGCAGCACGGTCGGAGACGTCGAAGACCTCGCCCATCTCGGTGATCTCCTGGTAGAGCGCGTCGATGGTGAGCGGCGTCGTGCGCGTCCCGCCGCCGTTGATGCTCGTCCCGTTGTCGCAGTCGGTGGGCGAGAGGTAGCTGGCGACACCGGTCTCGGCGAACCGCTCGCGTGGTGCGACGCCGCCCTCGTTGTAGTGGCGGCCGAAGGACGCGGTGACGAAGTCCGGGTCGGCTCCGAGGACGACCTCGTAGGTGGGGGCGTTGTCGGCCAGGCGCGGGACGTCGGCGTTCGCGTCGGCGAGTGAGTCGAGGACGGGGTCCGTCCAGGAGGCGGTGCCGACGATGCGGTCCTCGAGCCCGAGGGACAGCAGGATCTCGGTCGAGTTCTGGTCGAGGGAGACCACCCGCTGTGGCGCGGCGTCGATCGTGACCTCGGTGCCGCAGTTGTCGAGCGTGAGCGGGTAGTCCGTCGCGCCCTGCCCAGCGGCTGCGGTCGATGCGGGCTCGACCGCTTCGGACGCGCCGCAGGCGGACAGTCCGACGGCGAGCGCCGCGGCGAGGACGAGGCTGATGGCGGCGCGCTGGTGCACGTCGTCTCCTTCATTCGAGGGGGTGGGACCTAGGAAGGATAGCCTTACCTGAGTGCCGGACGCGAATCGGTCACGTCGCCGACAACAAGCGTTGCTCTATTCCAACTTGATAAGAGCACGCTTTTCGGAATCGCTCAAAAGCTTGGCCGCATCTTAATTACACATAACCTGTGTGCGATTGAAATCCGGATTCAAGCCTTCTGAATGATAGCCAAGGGGGCTATCCCTATGGTTTTTTCTCCAGGGGCTTGTTAGGTTATTTTGAGACCACCATGGCGGTGGCTCACGAAAAGAGAGGAAGTTCCATGACTGAACTCATCAATCGCGTGGCATCAGAACACTTCGAGGCACTCAAGCGCCATGCCCAGGATTGCTGCGCGAACCCGAATCCTGGTCCCGCCAACTAGTCGAGCGCGGCCGGGGCGTGCGCCCCGGCCGCTTACACCTCAAGGAGGAGGAATATGCTCTCCGACAGCTATCGAGCAGTCGTCGCCAGCAAATTCGAGGATCGGGATCCAAGCATAGTTCGTGCTCAGATCGATGAGGTATGCAAGTACCTCTTCATAATCTCCGATATCCAGAGCAGTCGCTTCATTCCGCTCACACGGGATGCGGACGAGGTGTGGCACGAGATGATCGTGCAAACTGTTTTGTACGCAGAGCTGTGTCGCTCATTGCCTGGTGGGACATTCATTCATCACGAATCGATCGGAATGGACGGGTACTCGGAACGCGTTGGGCATCGAGAGTCGGTTGCGCAGTTCCTGGAATGGGTACCGGAATACACCTCTCGTTTTGGGCCGTTCACTATCGAGGCAGCTGAGCACTGGGCGGTGGTGAACTTCCTCCGTGACGAGGTGGGTCTGAGCCTCGAGGCGATCAACGCTCTCAAGTTCGAAAACGCGGCCTAGTAGCAACGGCCGGCTCAGGTTGTGATCCGAAGTTTTATCGGCCGCGGTGGGCTCGTCGCCGCTGGCGTTTTCCTGATGAGCTGCAGGATGCTCATCCTGCTCGTGGCTCTGGGGCGGTTCGGCGATGCTGTGGTCGGCAGCTTCGGATACGCCCAGAACATCTACGGCATCGCCGCGTTGCTCTGCGCTGGCCACGGTATCGCGGTCGTGGCAAGCCTCGCACCACTCCGCCCAGACTCGACGGGTGACGCGGCCAGGTCGCGCCTGCTCCGAATAATGACGACTGCGTGGGCATCAACGGCGGTGCTCATCGTTCTCGCGGCCGTATTCGGTGCCCTTAGCGCGCTCATACTCCCCATCGCTTTACCCGTGTTCCTGGGCGCCTATGTTGCGACCATGACCAGTGCCATTTTCTTACCGATCGCTCAATCGCTCAGCGGTCTGCAACAAGTTCGAGGACACGAACACCGGAGCCTGCTGCATACCGTCGAGGGCTTCATCATCAGCATCGGGCTGAGCCTCGCCGCGATCAGCTGGGCCACTGACGCGGCGGTCGCCGTGACAGCCGTTGGTGTTGCGTGCGTTGCAGGAGATCTCTGGAGCACCTTGCGCCGCTACCGTTCGCTCGCCGGAGAGATCCGCGGCATCCCGACCCTGGCCCTTCGTTCCTTTCTGGAAGTACCACGAGCCGCATTCGCTCTAGTACCTCGCACAGCCGCTGGCGGTTACGACGGGCTCATCCTGATGGGCGCCTTCCTCGTCGTTTCCCAAGTCGCCCTGCTCCAAAGCCCCGCGACGGGAGCAGCCGTCGTCTCCCTAATCGCAGTCGTTCGCACGATCGTCGTCCCTCTGAAGAGTTTCGGGATTGTCGGGGGCCGACTCATCCGCAAGCAGACCACCGACCCCACCGACACAGCGCGACTGTTCTGGCGGCTCGTCCGCGTCGGTGCGATCGCCCTCACGCCCGTCGGACTCGTTTGCGTCATCGCTCCAGGGGTGGCGATGGCAGTTCTGCATCTCCCGGACACGGCGGATGCCGAACTCGCCGTCCGCCTCATCGGGGTCCAGTTGCTCCTCGAACCAATTACCGGTCTCGGTGCCGCGATGCTCAAGGTGCTCATCGCCCCCACCGCGCTCCTCGCTCCGCTCGCCATCGCACTCTGGGCTTGGGCTGTCCCCGCCGTTCTGATCGCCAACCTATTCACCGAACTCACCGCCACCAGCATCTGGGGCATCCTACTCATCGGCCGGCTTCTGTTCTGCGCCCTCGTCATCCGTTCCACCATGCCGTCCCGACTGCAGGCAAAGCCCGTTTTATGATCCCGCTGCTGCATCGCACCGTCCCGGCGGGGGTCGACTTCACCGAAGCCTCCGCCGAATGGGACGAACATTTCAAAACCGCTGTCCTCGACATCGTCCGAGAGCAACAGTGGCGGCTCTATCCGCAACCCCAACCGGCAGCTGCACGACGACGACTAGCTGACCATCTTGGCATCGATCCTGAGCGGATCACCTTCACCGGCGGAGCAGACGCCGCTATCGACGACGTCATCCGACACGCAGCCGCAACCCGCCAGACCCTTCACACCCCGAGCCCTGCCTACCCCGGTTACGACCGCGCCGCGCAAAGACACCAACCCGAACACACGCACTACGACGCAGACAGCACCACGCCAACACTCTCCGCAATGACCCGCGACCACCCGGCAACGGTCATTGTGACTTGGCCCGGCAACCCCACCGGCACGGCAACGTTCGTCCCACCAGACATCCACCCCGGACGTCGATGGATTCTCGACGCCACCTACCTTCCGCTGTTCAGCGACACCTTCGCACGACTCATCCACTCCAGCCACGGCCGTTATGACGTGGTCTTCTCCTGCTCCAAGACCTACGGCCTCGCCGGCATCCGACTCGGCGGGATCATCCACGCCGCACCACCCACACGAACCATCGCCCCTCCTGCGTTCGAGCTCGACTACCTCCAACTCGCCACCGCCGACGTCATCACAAGTCACGAACTCCGTCCGCAGCTCCACGAACGCGACGTCGATACTCGCGCGCTGCAGGCACATATCATCGACGCGCTGCGAGCCCATGGTAGGGAGGTCGTCTACACCGCGGCTGCATCGTTCACCACCATCACCGCACCCAATCCCCCAACCGCAGACCTCCACGCAAAACACTTCCCCGGCGCCCACCTCACACGCATCACCACCTGCCCCCACAACCTCGCCACACTTTCCTCCCCACGGACATCTCAGACGCCGATCTAACAAGCACGTCGGGCAAATCCTCAACGACTTCTACGCCCAGCTCCCGAACAGGACCAACAAACGACGGGGTGCCGAGTTTTGCCCATTCGTTCTGGCCATCACGCCCACGGCCACCCTCGCTACTGCGATGTAAGGCGGCCGGAGCATGCGGCTTCGCTCGGGTATCTGAGACATGCTGATGCCATGAGGCAGGTCGGATTCACCAGAGCCTCCATCGCGAGCCAGAAAACGGCCCTCGACCCGGCCCGGACGGTCACGCTTGTCGATGCCATCGTGCGTGGGCTCGGATAGCCTGCGAGCATGAATACCTCGCCGGCCGCCCCATGGGTACGACTCGGTTTCATCGCAATCCTCGCGCTCATCTGCACGCTCAGCCCGACGATGCCGCTGCCGCTGAAACTGATGGGTCTGGCGCTGCTGGTACTGCCGTTGGCGTTGACACTGCTCAAATGGCACGCCGCACGCCGCGTCCAGCAGCCGCCCCGCGACGATGCGGGCACCGAGTAGCCTGACGCCATGGAATCGCTGATCCAGCAACGCCTCGCGTTCGAACGGGAGCGCACGTTCGGGTGGGTCGCCGTCGTGCTCGGGACACTGCTCGTTGCGGGGAGCGTCTGGGCGGCCGTGAACGGAATGCCGATCTACTGGCTCGGCGCGGTGGTATGGGGAGTGTCCACGCTGCTCGGCGTGCAGCGGATACGACGCTCTGCCAGGACGCGGGAAGCGTTCGAACGCCAGCACGGTAAGAACGCCGGCGTCCGCACCTGAAACGTCCTCACCGAGCCCTTCCTCATCAGCAGTTCGTGGTACTCGCGGCTCCCGGTGGTGTGGGGAGCGTTCGGCTGCTCGCCAGTCTGCGAAGCCGTAGGCTGCGGGTATGACTCCCGCTCGGGCACGGACCACCGTCATCTTCGGGCTCGTCTTGCTCGTGACCGCAGCCCTGCAGCTCGGCGCCTTGCTCATGAGGTGGTCGGGCGAGCGCGGCGACGTCTTCCTACTGGTCTTGCTGATCGTGCAGATCGTCCTTGCGGCAGCTGTCGCTGGAACGGGTCTTTGGGCGCGAAAACGGGGCGGCTCGAAGGCCATCCCGCCTGTGGATAACTCGCCGGAGAATTAGCGGATAATCTGTATGTCGTCCGCATTTGGCTCAATGCGGGTCGACAAGCCCCGCGCGGATCCCCCAGAGCACGGCTTGGAGGCGGTCGCGCGCTCCCGTCTTCTGCAAAAGACCGGCGAGGTGGTACTTCACCGTGGTGGGTTCGACGAAGAGGCGGTCGGCGATCTCCGCGTTGGAGAGTCCCTGCGCCAGGAGGTCGAGGACCTCGAACTCGCGATCGGTGAGCGGCGACTCGACCGGCGCGGTCGCGACCGGGGCCTCGCGCCGGCGCTCCGAGAACTCGCGGAGGATGCGACGGGTGAGGCGTTGGTCGAGCGTCCCCTCCCCCGCCGCGACGGAACGGATCGCCGCGAGCAGCGTCGCCTCGTCCGCGCCCTTCAGCAGGAAGCCGGCCGCACCGGCCTCGAGGGCGGCGAACACGTCCGCGTCGACGTCGAAGGTCGTCAGGATGAGGACGTCGGCGTCGAGCTCCGGGTCCGCCGTGATCGTGCGGGTCGCCGCGATCCCGTCCGTGCCCGGCATGCGGATGTCCATGCAGATCAGGTCCGGTCGCAGTTCCTTCGCCAACCGCACCGCGTCGGCACCGTCGATCGCCTCACCCACCACCTCGATGTCGGGCTCGGCCCCGAGGATCACCGAGAGGCCGGCGCGGACGACCGCCTGGTCGTCGGCGATGAGAAGGCGGATCATGCGTCACTCCGATGCTGGTCGGGACCCTGCTGGTCGGGACGGTGCTGGTCAGGAATGGTGAGGCGGTTGCACCACCCGCCGTCGTCCATCGGCCCCGCGGTCAATCGCGCCCCGATGAGCTCGGCGCGCTCGCGCATACCCCAGAGCCCGTACCCGTCGCGCGACGGCGAAGCAGGCCGCTGCGACGACGCGGCGTTCGTCACCGTGAGCTCGATCGCGTCCGCCTCGAACCGCACCGCCACACGGCAGACGGCTCCGGGCGCATGGCGGGCGGCGTTCGCCAGCGACTCCTGGACGGTCCGATACGCGGCCGTCTCCGCGAGCGGACCAAGCACACGAGGCTCGCCGGTCACGGTGTACGCGACGTGCTGCCCCCGCGACCGCGCCGCCTCGACGAGTTCCGGAATCGCCGCGATCGTCGGAGTGGTCGCCGGCCCGAGGGTCGATCCGTCTCCGCCGCCCTGGGCGTCCGCGTCGTCGCTGCGCAGCAGGCCGACCGTCCGCCGGAGGTCCACGAGCGTCGTCCGTGCATCCGACTGCACCGTCTGGAGCATCTCCCGAGCGCGGTCCGGGTCGCGCTCCACCAGAGCGCTGGCCGCCTGCGCGCTGACGATGATCCCCGACAGGTGGTGTCCGGCGATGTCGTGCAGTTCCCGCGCGAGGGCGGTGCGTTCCGCGCGGAGGTCGTTCTGCACACTGATCCGGCGCTCGTTCTCGGCCATGCGCGCCTGGTCCTCGATCGCCGACAGCAAGCGCTCGCGACCCCTGGCGTACTCGGCGACGCCGGCCGGGAGCACGTACTGCAACACGATGCGCGCGACGGCCGCGAACACGAGGATGAGCGGCTCCTCGGACGACCCGAAGGCCATCGCGATGCCGCCGACGACCGTCGTCGCGACCGCGCCGGCCACCAGCGCGCGGATGACCGTCCGACGCTCCTGGCGACGAGCGAGCGCGTAGGTGGCGAGGATCACGCCGAACGAGCCGATCCCGAGCTCACCGCCGGTGCTGCCGAGGATCACGAGGTCGAGCGTGACCACAGCCCCGAACACGACCACCGGGTACCGGACCCGCAGCAGCAACGCGACGGCCTGGAGCACGACCAGGGCCGCGTGCGCCCACGGCGGGATCCGACCCGGCACGGCGTGCAGCTCGTCGACCCACGGGACGACCCCGAGATACCCAACCGCACCGGCGAGGACCAGGACCGGCGGGAGCGCCGAGCGCAGACGGGCCGCGACAGGGGCGGGCCGCGCGGGAGAGGTCATGGGTCGAGTCAACCACGCCGAGCGCCGACCCCGGTTGGGGTCGGCGCTCGGCGTCCGGTGGGAAGTGATCATCGCTCGCAGAGGGTCGCGTCGAGGGCGTCGACGACGATCCGATACTGCTTCATCAACCGCTCGTTGTCGTCGGGCGACACGACCGCCCACGGCAGCGAGGTGACGGCGATGGTGACGGCCGTGCCGTCGGGACCGACCGCGTTGCGTGTCTGGGTTCCGGGGATGTCGCCGCCATGGCCCCAGGCCACACCGCCGCAGCTCAGCGGGTAGCTCTGCAGGCCGAGCCCGTAGCCCGCTCCCGGCCACAGCTCGTCGCCGGCCGGGACCGTGGTCTGCATCTCGGCGAGGGTCTCCTCGTTCAGGAGTTCACCGTCGAGCAGGGCCTTCATGAAGACGTTGAGCTCGTGCGGCGTCGAGACGAGTGCACCGGCGGACCAGGCGAACGAGGTGTCGAGGGCCGTGATGTCCAGGAGGTCACCGACGGTCTTCGCGTGGTACCCGTGCGGGTGCTCGCCGCGCAGCTCGCGTTCGCCCGGCGCCGGGAAGTACGTGTGCTCGAGGTCGAGCGGCTTGACGATGCGCTCGTCGATCTGCTGGGCGAGTGCCCGATCGGTGACCTGCTCGACCATGAGCCCCAGCACGAGGTAGTTCGTGTTGCTGTACGCCCACCGCTCCCCCGGCGCGAACACGGCCGGCTTGGCGAGGGCGATGTCGAGCATGTCGCGGGGCGAGGTGTAGCGCTCCTGTGCCGCGAACGCGTCGGCGGCGATCTGGTCGGCGTACTCGGGGAGTCCCGCCGTGTGCTGGAGCAGCTGACGGACCGAGATGCGGGTGCCGTCGATGCCGTCGCCGGTGATGAGCCCGGGGAGGTAGGTGTCGATCGGGGCGTCGAGCGCGACCTTCCCCTCCTCGACGAGCTGCAGGACGACGGTCGAGACGAACATCTTCGTGTTGCTCGCGATCCGCACCTCGCCGTCGACCGGGGCCGGCTCGTCGGTCGCGAGGTCGCCGATGCCGGCGGCGACGTCGATCGCCTCACCGTCCGGCCCGATCACCGAGGCGAGCGCCGCGGGGTAACCGGCGTCGACGAGCGATTGCATCCGGTCCTGCAGCGGGCCGGATTCGGAGCCGGTGCCGGCGGTTTGCTCCGTGGCGATGGAGCAGGCGCTGAGGGAGACGGTTCCGGCGAGCAGCGCGGCGGCGGCCGAGACGGCGATGAGCGTCCGGTGACGGGTCTGGTGCTGCGTCGTGGCCTGAGTGCGGGTCTGGGTCGGGTCGTTCATGTGGGTGATTCCTTTCAGATGTCGCGGCGCGAGAGCGCAGCGGATGCGGCCGCAGTGAGGGCGGCGGTGAGGGCCACGAGGGCGAGGATGACGACGATCGGTCCGAGCCCGTCCGTTCCGCCGTGGATGACGCCCTGGGCGAGGGCGACGGGCAGGAACTGGGTCCAGGCCGGCACGGTGCCGCCGGTGACCAGCTGGATCGAGGAGACGACGACCGGTTCGAGGATGAGGATCGCGATCATCGTCAGAACGCCGGCGAGCTGGGTGCGGACGATGAGTCCGACCGCGAGGCCGATGACCGACAGGGCGGTGACGGCGAGAACACCGAGCCCGAACCGTGCTGCGAGGTCCGGGAGTCCGAGGACGAACGGCGTCCCGGTCGCTGCCAGGGTGATCACGAGCGTGACCAGGCTGACGAGGGCGAGTACGACACCGAGAGCGGCGCCGACGACTGCGACCGCGCCCGCCTTGGCTGCGACGATGCGGAACCGCTTCGGCGAGGCGAGGGCGGCACCGACGATGCCGCCGTAGCGGTCGTCACTCGTGCCGGCGAGCACACCGAGCAGGGTGATCGCCAGGAGTGCGACTCCGATGGAGCCGCTGCCCATCGACGCACCGAGGGGGTTGAGCGCGTCGAGTTGGACGGCACGGGTGGCGAGGTCCAGGACGGGGAAGTCGCTCCCGAGGGCGTCGAGTCCAGGGCCGATGTCGCCGTCGGCGAGGGCGGGCATGAGGGTGACGAAGGCGAGTTGCGTGACGATGAGGCCCACGACGGCGACCGCCGCGGTGACCTTCGTCGCGGTCGTGGTGACGAGACCGATGAGTTCGGCGCGGAGCATCAGCGCACCCGCCCGTTGTCGGTGAGCTGGGCGGTTCCGGTGACCTGGAGGTAGTACGCCTCGAGGTCGCCGCCCGATGCGGCGAGGATGTCGACCATCGACGACTGCGCCAGCACGCGACCGTCGGTGATGACGACCACGTCGTCCGCGATGTCCTGGACATCGGACAGAAGGTGGGACGACAGCAGCACCGTCCCACCCGCGTCGGCGAACGCACGCAGCCGGAGTCGCAGCCACTGCATGCCTGCCGGGTCCAGGCCGTTCGACGGCTCGTCGAGGATGAGCACGGCCGGCTCGCCGAGGAGGGCTGCGGCGATCGCGATGCGCTGACGCATCCCGAGCGAGTACCCGCCGGCGGGGCGGTCGGCGTCGCGTGCCATGCCTACTTCGGTGAGGACCGCGTCGATGCGGGAGGCGTCGACCCCGATCCGTGCGGCGGCGATGCGGAGGTGCTGCCGCCCGGTGCGAGCCGGGTGGAGTCCGCCCGCGTCGAGGACGGCGCCGACGGTGCGCGCCGGCTGCTCGAGCTCGCGGTACGGGCGACCGAGGATGAGGCCGTCACCCGCGTCAGGACGGGCGAGTCCCAGCAGCAGGCGGATGGTGGTGGTCTTCCCGGCGCCGTTGGGGCCGAGGAGTCCGACGACCCGGCCAGGGGCGACGGTGAAGGACACGTCATCGACGCGCGGGCGACCGTGGAAGGTCTTGCGGAGCCCGCGAGCCTCGATGGGATGGGCGGTGGAGAGGTTCATGGCTCCAGCCTCGGCGCAACCCGTTCCGGGCACCCCCGCCTGCCGCACAGTCCCGGGCTGGCCGAACGGACAGTGATCGACGACCTCTAGGCTGCTGGCATGGACACGACTGCTCGGATGCATGATCGACGTCACCGTCTCGCGCCGCGCGCGACCGTCGTGGCCACGGTGGTCGTCGTGGTCGCCGGTCTGCTCGCCGGCTGCGCGTCGTCACCGTCGCCGGACCGGACGACCGCGGCATCCGCATCGGCATCGGACTCCGCCACCCGCTCGGGCACCGGTGAGATCCGGCACGAGCTCGGCCCGCTCACCGACCGCTTCCCGCAACTCGCCACCGCGCTCTCGGCGACCTGGATGTCGGGGACCATGGGCGACGAGCGGGTTCCGGGCCCGAGCACGTACTGGATCGATGCGGTCGTCGTCCTGGACGAGGCCGGGTACGCGGAACTGCGCGCGCTCGCCCCAGGGGAGGCGGGCTCGGACGCGAAGGCGGAGCTCCCGGACCTCGACGCCGGACTCGACGACGCACTGCCGCCGGGACCGTTCGTGCGTTCGTCCGCTCTCGACGACGCCTTCTCGCAAGACGGCCGCTCGACGCAGGTGTTCCTCGACGACGCGACCAGCTCCGTGATCCTCACGAGTCGGTTCCAGTAGCGGCGGCGTTGCCGCGCCCGCGGGCTCGCACGTTCTGCGGTGAATGACCACCGCTTCACAATGGCGGGCTCGCGGGCTTGACTGGACGCATGTCCGAACCAGCTGACACCACCGTCCCCGAGAACTCCGACGACCGCATCGCGGTGCTCTTCGACATCGACGGGACGCTCGTCGACTCGAACTACCTGCACGTCGACGCATGGGATCGCGCGTTCGCCGATGCCGGCAGGCCGGTCGACGCGTGGCGGATCCATCGCTCGATCGGCAAGGACGGCGGTCAGCTGCTCGAATCGCTCCTCGACGGGTCCGACGACGTCGAGCAGTACGGCGAGCGGGCGAAGGAGCTGCACAGCGAGTACTACCTCCAGAACACCTCCCGGCTGCGGGTGATCGGCGGTGCGCGCGAGCTGCTCGGCGAGTTGGCAGGCCGCGGGATCGCAGTCGTGCTGGCGACCTCGGCTCCGGAGAACGAGCTCGAGATCCTGCGGGAGCTGCTCGACGTCGACGATGCGATCTTCGCGGCGACCTCGTCCGGTGACGTGGAGACCGCCAAGCCGGAGCCCGACATCGTCGAGGTCGCGCTCGATCGTGCGGGCGTGCCGGCGTCGCGGGCCGTCATGGTCGGCGACGCCGTCTGGGACATCGAGGCGGCCGCGCGGGCCGGTGTGGAGTGCATCGGGGTGCGCAGCGGTGGGTTCGGCGAGCAGGAGCTCCGTGACGCGGGTGCTGTCGCGGTCTACGGCGACGTCGCCGAGCTGCTCGCGAACCTCGACGACAGCCCGATCGGCAAGCTCGCGGGCTGACTACGGGTGTGAGCGAGGGCTTGAGCGCCGCTCAGCTCCGCGTGGCGCGGCTGCGGAACCAGCGGGCGAGTTCCTGCAGGGCGCGCATGGTGGCGGTCGGGTCGTCGCGGTCAAGGTCGTCAAAGGTGTCGCGGTAGCCGTCGAGGTCTGCGGCGGAGCCGGTGTCGGCGCGTTCGAAGCCCATGGTCCAGGCGGCGAACTGCCGTTCGCGGATGGGCTCCTCGAACATCACGCGGATGCCGCTGTGGCGGGGATCGGCGGCGAGGGTGACCATCAGTTTGCGGACGGCGGGTTCGGGGCCCTCGAGGACCTGGAGGAACCGGCCGTCACGGTAGACGAGCATGCCGGTGAGCTGTGCGCGGGCGTTGTTCTCGCGGCAGACGGCGAGCAGGGCGGTGAGGTCGTCGTCGCTGAACGGCTGTGTCGCCGTGCTCGCGTACACGAGTGACAGCATCTGGTCTTCGTCGGTGCCCACGTTTGGAGCCTACCCGGCGGGGTGCGGACGCGGCCCCGGAAGCAGCTCCCGGTGCTGCCTGCCCTTCGACAAGCTCAGGGACCGAAATGCACCCGAGCACAGTCCAGCTCGGTCACTGAGCCTGTCGAAGTGCCCACGAGGAACCCTCAACGTTCCGGGTACACCTCTCCCCGATCACTGAGGCAGCGCAACCCGAGTGCCGAATCGGTTCCGGGTACACCCCTCCCGGTCACTGAGCCTGTCGAAGTGCCCACAAGCACGCCTGAACGTTCCGGGCACACCTCTCCCGGTCACTGAGGCAGCGCAACCCGACTGCCCTTCGACAGGCTCAGGGACCGAAACGCCTGCGAGCACAGTCCAGCCCGGTCAATGAGCCTGTCGAAGTGCCCACGAGGACCCCTCAACGGTTCGGGCGCACCTTTCCCGGTCACTGAGCTTGTCGAAGTGCCCACGAGGAACCCTTCGACAGGCTCAGTGACCTGCGGGGGCTAGAACGGTGCGGGATCTGGTTCCGTCCGGTGGTGTTTGCCGTCAGGTGTCGTCCAGTCGAGGACCCCGCCGGGACCGTGGTCGAGGTTCCATCCAGGGAGGTGCTTCATCCGGTGATGATGTCGACACAAACAAGCAAGATTGCCGACATCTGTCACCCCGCCGTCCTCCCACGCGACCGAATGGTCGAGATCGCAGGCTCTGGCTCGTCTCCCGCAGCCCGGTGCCCGACAGGTGCCGTCCCGCAAGCGGACCGCGCGTTGCAGATCGGCCGGAACGCGGTACTGGTTCCGCCCGACGGAAAGGATCGCGCCGGTTTCGGGTTGGACGAGGACCCGGGTGAAGCTGGGTGCGTTCACCGCGATGCGTGCCGCGGTCTCGGGGTCGATCGGGCCGTACCCATCGAGCATGCCGGGTGCGTCGGAGACGCCGGCCATGCTCAGTGCCGGGACGGTGATCTGCACGGTTGGCGTGATGTGCTCCTGCACTTCGATCGGGTGCGGAAGCACAGGGCTCGACATGATGTCTTCCGGGGTTACTCCGGTGAGGGCGAGGGCCGCGAGCGCGTCCGCCTGCAGCTGTGCGCACGTGCGGGTGTCGCCCGCCTGGCGTGACTCGGCCGCGGCGGCTTCGACCCGCTCGATGAGCCCCTGGGCGATCGGCGCCGTGGTGAAGAGGTGCACCCACGCCATGCCGTCGGCGGCCGGTTCGAACTCGACCCGACGGTCAGCCTCCGAACGGGTTGCGCGTGCGGTGATCGATTCCGGGTGGAGGCGCTCGCGCAGAACGCGGGCACGCTTCCGGAGGTACGCATTGGTGGATTGTTCGGCGACCGGCAGGACCTCGGCGAGGAACACCGCTCGCCCTGCGGTCGGGACGTCGCAGAGCTGGTCCGTGATGGTCTGCGCATGCCGGGCGGAGATACGACCGGCCTCAAGTGAGGCAAGCACAGTCGGCGCTTCGTTCACGAGCAGTTCGGCATCGTTGGTCGCACGCTGAACCGTCCGTTCCGGCGTCCGTGTCGCCATCGCGAGCGCCGCACAGGTCGACCGGCGGGAGAGGGCCTGACGTTCAGCCGGCGGGAAGATCGCCGGAACCGCGACGTCTGCGAAGGCGTCCGCGTAGGCCGCAGATCGGGCCAGCAGCCGGGCCTCCTCGGCGTCCAGGTTGGCACGACGCCGCTGGATGTCCGCGTAGTGGTCCGAGAACTCCGCGAGGCGCGCGGCGTACTCGTCGCTCGCGCGGATCGCGGTGGTGGTGGTCTCGGCCATGACTCCAGTCCACCATGGACCACTGACATTCCAGATGCTGAGTCGAGCCGAGTGTGGAAGTGTCCTCGTGGGCCCTTCGACAGGCTCAGGGACCGGGAGAAGATCACCGGAGCGGGAGGTCCCTCGTGTGCCCTTCGACAAGCTCAGGGACCGGAAGGGGCTGCTCGGAGACCGGAGTGAGTGCGGGTGCACCTCTTCCGGTCACTGAGCTTGTCGAAGTGCCTACGAGTGCCCTTCGACAGGCTCAGCGACCGGACGGGTGCCGCTGGTCTTGGACGCTTCCTCGTGCGCGCTTCGACAGGCTCAGGGACCGGAGGAGGCATACCGGATTCGCAGGGTTCACCCGTGTGCCCTTCGACAGGCTCAGGGACCGGCGAGGGTTGCTCAGGGGCGGGCGAGGGTTGCTCAGGGACCGGCGAGGGTTGCTCAGGGACCGGATGGGCCAGCAGCTCCCGCGCCGCTCACCGGCCCATGAGCGCCTTCACGACCTCGACCGCGGCCGGTCCGTCGAGCGACGGATGGCCCGCCCATTGCCCACCGGTGACGGATATCTCCGTCTCCGGCAGCACCACCGTCGTGACGATCACCGCGGCGACACCGGTCTCGACCGTCGCGCTGTAAGCGGTTCCGCCAGCAGCCTCGATGGTCGCATCCGGGATCGGCGTGAGCCCGGCGGCGGCGAGCTCATCGGCCGACAGCGCCTCGCTCGACTCGGGCGAGACGACGACCTCCACCGACCGGATGTCCGCCGCATCGATCGTCCCCTCCGGCGCCTCCCAGCCACAGACGGTCCCGTACTCGTCCGCCCCGTTGTCCTCCCGCGCGACGAGCCCCGCGATGTACGGCGCGACGGCCGCCTCCACCGCCGCGCAGTCGACCTGGAGGGATGATCCGTCTCCCGAGCCCCCGCTCGACGACTCCGCCGGCACCGACGCAGCGGGCGACGCACTGCCGGCGGAGCCGCCACCGGGCCCACCGCCACCAGTGCACGCCGACAGCGCGAGCACGATCGTTCCGGACACGAGAAGCGGCAGTCCCGCCCGCTGCAACACACGCATGATGTCGACGATATGGGTTCCGGAGTAGTGTCCGGAAGAGACCGACGGGAGCAGCGCGATGAAACCGACGACCCGCACCGACAGCGATCACGGCGACCACGCCGCCGACCACACCGCCGACCGCGACTGCGTCATCGCGGGTGGCGGCCCGGCCGGCATGGTGCTCGGCTACCTCCTCGCCCGGTCCGGCCTCCGCGTGACCGTGCTCGAGAAACACGCCGACTTCTTCCGCGACTTCCGCGGCGACACGATCCACCCGTCGACCATCACCTTGCTCGGCGAGCTCGGCCTGCGCGAGCGGTTCCTGCGGCTGCCGCTCAACCGGTTGCAGACGATGGACGCCGTGATCGACGGCCTGCGGATGACGATGGTCGACTTCCGCACCCTGCCAGCACCCGACCGCTTCCTCGTCCTCGCGCCGCAGTGGGACTTCCTGAACTTCCTCGCCGAGGAGGCCGCCGCACTGCCGAACTTCGAGCTCCGCCTCCGCACCGAGGCGACCGGCCTGATCGTGGAGCAGGGCCGGGTGCGTGGCCTGCGCGCGACCACGACGACCGCCGACGCCCCAGCGACCGAAACCGACCCAGCGACCAGCACTTCCACCGACATCGAGACCCGAGCCACCCTCACGGTCGCGGCGGACGGACGCACCTCGGCACTCCGCGACGCGGCCGGACTCATCCCCGACGAGAGCGGCGTGCCGATCGACGTCCTGTGGTTCAGCCTGCCGAAGCCGGCCGACCCGCCGCCCCCGACCCTCGCCTACCTCTCGCCGCGCGGCATGGTGCTCACGATCGACCGGGGTGACCGGTACCAGTCCGGCATGGTCATCCGGAAGGGCGGCGCGGAGCTGCTCCGAGCCGAGGGCCTGCCGGCGCTCCGCCGCCGGATCGTCGATGCCGCGCCCGTCCTGCGTCAGGTGGTCGACACCCTCACCGACTGGGACCAGGTCAAGCTCCTCTCAGTCCAGCTCAACCGCCTCGACCGCTGGCACCGCCCGGGCTTCATCGCCATCGGCGACGCCGCGCACGCGATGTCACCGATGTTCGGCGTCGGGGTCAACTACGCGATCCAGGATGCGGTCGCCCTGTCCAACGCGATCGCCGACCACCTCGCCGCAGGGGACGCACCGTCCGGGGTCCTCGCGGCCGTCCAACGTCGACGCGAGCGGCCGGTGAGGATCATGCAGCGCATCCAGCGAGCGGGGCATCGGGTGATCTCCCGCACGACCACGGGCGACCGCATCGCGCCGCGGTCGGTGATCCGGCTGATGCGGCTCGCCGGACCCGTCGTCCGACCGCTTGCGGCGAGGTTCATCGGGATCGGTCTCAGACCCGAGCACGTCACCACCCCGAAGCGCGAAGCGGAGAAGAAGCGGGCGCGGAGCCTCAACCTCCGACGACGGGACGGCCGCTTGTCGTAACGTGGACGCCGCAGACGCGACCTGAGCGTCTGCGCCGGCGCTGCTCCTCAACCTGGCGCCGGCGCGGCTGTGGGGCGCCGCTTTCGCCACGCCCCACAGCCGCCACCCGGCATTCCCGACCGCTGCACCTCACTCGTAGCGGAGCGACTCCACCGGATCTGCCTTGGCAGCACGGGCGGCGGGCAGGGTGCCGGCGAGGAACGCGATCACCATGACGACCAGGACGATGATCCCGAGCGACACCGGGTCGAACGCGATGAGGTCGAGGCCCGGCAGGTCGGCGAGGAGCGATCCGGACAGCGCGGCACTGATGCCGGTGCCGGCGAGCACCGCGATACCGACGCCGATCGCACTGCCGAGGAAGCCGATGAACGCGGCCTCGAGGCTGAACAACCCGAAGACCTTCCCACTGCCCATCCCCATGGCCTTCATCAGCCCGATCTCGCGGGTGCGCTCCTGCACGGACATGAGGAGCGTGTTCACGATCCCGAAGCTGGCCGCGAGGAGGGCGATGATCGCGAAGGCGTTGAGGACGAGGACGATCCCGTCGATCACCGTCTTGATGGTGCCGAGCTGGTCCGCGACGGTCGTGCCGGTGTAGCCCGCGTCGGCCAGTCGGTCCTTCAACGCCGTGACCTGCTCGTCGGTGGCGTCCGCGCCGAACCGGATGGACGCCTGCGCGTATCGCTCGACCTGGTCGGACGGGACGCCGATGTTCTGGGTCTCGTAGAGGAGGTCGGTGAGCGCGGCGTTCGGCACGATCGAGGCGCCGGTGGGCGAAGCGAGGCTCTCCTCGGCGACTCCGACGACGGTCGCGTCCACGGTGTGCTGCGTGCGCTGCGCATCCGTGATCGCGACCGTGACCGTCTGCCCGACCGCGTCCGCGTCGCTGCCGAAGCCGAGCGGTTCCACATAGGACGTGGGGAGCACGAGCTGGAGCGTGTCGGTGTCGTCGTCGGGCTGTGCACCGTCCACCAGCGTGACGCTCTGCCCGGAGATGAGTCCACCGACACCGACGACGTACTTCGTGCCGCCGCCCGCCTCGATGTAGTCGGTCGAGATCGACTTCACGGCCTGGACGTCGAGGACGCCGTCGATCCTGCCGAGCTCGTCGAGGTCGGTCGGTGTCAGGGCGACGACGGTCGATCCCGGCGCGCCGGCACCGGTGGCGGCGACCGCGTCCGGGTCGTACTCCTTCGGCCCGCTCGTCGCCGCACCCAACCCGCCTGCGGTGTCGGACGTCTTGGTGACGGTCATCGTGTCGGACGCGCCGACGCTCGACACCGTGTCGTCGATGTAGGCGTTGATGCCCGTGCCGAGCCCGTTGGTGAGCGTGAGCGTGAACGCCCCGACGAAGATCGCCAGGATGGTCAGGATGGTGCGGGTCTTGGACCGGAACGTGTTCGCGACGGCGGTCCCGATGAGGTCGACGGTTCTCATGCGGCCACCGCCTCGTCCTCGACGAGCAGTCCGTCGCGGATGAGGATCCGCCGATCGCAGCGTGCCGCCAGCTCCTCGTCGTGCGTGACGACGATGAGGGTGATGCCGCTCTCCCGATTGAGGGAGAAGAGGATGTCCTCCACGACTGCGCCGGTCGCCGTGTCGAGGTTGCCGGTCGGCTCGTCGGCGAAGATGATCCGCGGGTTGTTGACGAGCGCGCGGGCGATCACCGTCCGCTGTTTCTGCCCGCCGGAGAGGTTCACCGCACGGTTCCGCGCCTTGTCCTCGAGCTGGAGCTGCGCGAGCGCGGCGAGCGCCCGGCGACGTCGGTCACCGCGGCGGACGCCGGCGATCTTCATCGGGAGCAGGACGTTCTCGAGCACCGTCGCGTTGGCGGTGAGGAAGAACTGCTGGAACACGAACCCGAAGGTCTTGTTCCTGGTCGTGTTGAGGCGGCGACCGCGGAGGGTGCTCGTGTCGACCCCTTCGAGCTCGACGGTGCCGGAACTCGGTGCGTCGAGGAGCGCGAGCACGTGCATGAGCGTGGACTTGCCGGAGCCGCTCTTCCCGACGATCGCGACGCTCTCGCCGGCGTGGATATCGAAGCTCACCCCTTTCAGCGCGTCGAACCGGTTCTGACCGCGACCGTAGGAACGCCGGACGTCCCGGACCGAGATGATCGGCGGCGCTGTGGTGCTCTGCATGGTGTCTCCTCGTCTGGGGCCGGGTGCTCCGGCTCCACTCCAGACTCGCGGCGTCGCCCGTCCGGCGCGTCCCCCACCGGCGGACACCCGTGTACCGCGTCCGTGGTACCGCGGAATGCCACGTGCGGAGGAGTCGCCCGGCGCCGGTTCCCGGCAGACTGGGCCCATGACCTCCGCGACGCAGGATCACCGGGTACACGATCCGCGTCGGAGACTTCCGGCGTGGGTGCACGACGTGGTCGCCGCGGTCCTCATCATCGCCTCGGCGTTCATCCCGTTCCCCAATGCGGAGTTCCGGCCGGGCAGCCCGCTCGTCGTCGCCCTGGTCGTCGCACCGGCACTCCTGCTCCCGCTCCGCCGACGTTGGCCCATCCCGGTGCTCGCTGCCGTCATCGCCTGTTACGGTGCGGCGGCGATCACGGGGACCCTCGCTCCCGGTGTCGTGATCGCGGCCGCGATCGCGATGTTCGGAGTGGCCGTTCGCTCTGCACGTCGGACGACCCTGATCACGGCCGTCGCGACGATGGTCGCCGTCGCCCTCCTCAGCCTGCTGGCGTCGATCGGCAGCTTCGATCCGCGGACGGTCCAGTTCGCGGTGATGATCGCGTTCGCCGCCGCAGCCGGTGACGGGACGCGCTCGCGCCGCGCGTACATCCTGGCGATCACCGAACGCGCGGAGCGGGCCGAACAGACCCGCGAGGCCGAGGCGAGGCGTCGGGTGACCGAGGAGCGTCTCCGGATCGCACGCGACCTCCACGACACCGTCGCCCATCAGATCTCGGTGATCAGCCTGAACGCCGGGGTGGCTTCGAGCTCCCTGGAGTCGCGGCCGGAGAAGGCGAAGGAGGCGCTCGTCTCGATCCGCCGGGCGTCACGGACGGTGCTCGGCGAGATCGGTGACCTGCTCGAGGTCCTGCGGAGCGATGGCGGGGACGCCGGCGCAGGCCCCCGTGGAACGCTGCCGCAGCCGGGACTCGACCGACTCGACGCGTTGATCGCCGAGTTCACCACCGCAGGCCTCGACATCACGACACGGATCGACCCCGACGCACCGGAGCTGTCGACCGCCACGGACACGGTCGCCTACCGCGTCGTCCAGGAGGGGCTGACGAACGCACTAAAGCACGGTCCTGAGCGTCGTGCGCACGTGCTCGTCGAGGGCGGCGACGGGAGGATCGTCGTCAGTGTGAGCAATCCGACGGCCCCCGGCGTCCCGTGTGAGCAGGCCGACGCGGTGCCGACCACCGGGCACGGACTCCTCGGCATCCGCGAGCGCGTCGCGGCCGTCCGCGGATCCGTCGACGTGGGTGCGACCCCGGGCGGCTGGCGGCTGTCCGCGAGCCTCCCGACCGGCGAGCCGACACACCCCGGTCCGACACACCCGGCCCCGACACACCCCGAGGAGTCCCCCGCATGACCACCGTGCTCGTCGTCGACGACCAGTCGCTCATCCGCCAGGCCGTCGCCGACATCCTCTCCTCCGAGCCCGACCTCGAGGTCGTGGGCGAAGCCGTGGACGGCGCGCAGGCGGTGTCACTCGCCCGCGAGTTGCGACCGGACGTCGTGCTCATGGACATCCGCATGCCCGTCCTCGACGGCATCGGCGCGACCACCGCGATCTGCGCGGACCCCGAGCTCGCGGACACCCGGGTCCTCATCCTCACCACGTTCGAGGAGGACGAGAACCTCATCGCGACTCTGCGCGCCGGCGCGAGCGGGTTCATCGGCAAGGGCTCGGAGCCCGAGGAGATCGTCCGCGCCGTGCGCGCGGTGCACGCCGGCGACGCACTCCTGTCCCCCGCCGCGACCCGGAGTCTCATCACCAGGTACGTCGTCGCTGCGGACGAACCGACGAGCCCGCGCCAGGTCCCCACCGAGCTGGCGCTCCTCACCGAGCGGGAGCTGGAAGTGTTGCTCCTCGTGGCCCGCGGCCGATCCAACCAGCAGATCGCCGACGACCTCGTCATCTCACCGCACACCTCGAAGACCCACGTGAACCGCATCATGACGAAGGTCGCCGCCCACGACCGCGCCCAGCTCGTCATCCTCGCGTACGAGAGCGGCCTGCTGCGGCCGGGCACCGACGACTGAACCGGTCGCTCAGGGAGCAGAGGAACGCCGAGCGCAGAGGATACGACAGCCGACGGACATCCTCAAGCGCGAACGGCGGATCGCTCTCGACCGTAGCCTCGTCCGGATAGACGAGACCCGAACCGTCTGTACCGATGCAGCTCCCTCAGCCTGGCGTCGGTGTGGTTGCGGGGCGAGGCCACGGCCCGCCCCGCAACCGCGCGGAGCCGGTACTGTCGTCGTGTCCACGTCGCCGCTCGGCACCGGGACCCAGCAGACGAGGAAGCACGATGGCCGGATCCCCCACAGCCCGACAGTCGGCGAGCACGCTGCCGGCCCTCACGCCCGGGCCGCACCGCCGCCACCTCGGCCTGATCTCGATCGTCGCCTGTTTCGGCGGCCTGCTCTTCGGCTACGACACCGGCGTCATTAACGGCGCACTGCGACCGATGACCGCGGAACTCGGGCTCACGCCCATCACCGAGGGTGTCGTCACGAGCTCGCTCGTCTTCGCGGCCGCCGTCGGCGCCCTGCTCGGCGGTCGGGTGTCGGACGCGTGGGGCCGGCGACGGAGCATCATCGTGCTGGCCGTCCTCTTCTTCGTCGGCACGCTGGTCGTCGTCTGCTCGCCGAACGTCGAGCTCCTCGTCGCCGGTCGCGTCCTCCTCGGTCTCGCCGTCGGCGGTGCCTCCGCCGTCGTCCCGGTCTACCTGGCGGAGCTCGCCCCGTACGAGATCCGTGGGTCGATCACCGGCCGGAACGAGGTCGCGATCGTCCTCGGACAGTTGTCGGCCTTCGTGATCAACGCGGTCATCGGCACCGTGTTCAGCGAGCACACGAGCGTCTGGCGCATCATGTTCGCCGTCTGCGCCCTCCCGGCGGTCGCGCTGTTCGTCGGCATGCTGCGGATGCCCGAGTCACCGCGGTGGCTCGTCGACCACGGTCGCCGCGAGGACGCCCTGGACGTCCTGCGGACCGTCCGCTCCGACGACCGCGCCGTCGCCGAACTCGCGGAGGTGGAGGCGTCCATCACCGCGCAGCGCGACCAACACCGGATCGGGCTCGGGGCCGTCCTCCGCAACCCGTGGCTCGTGCGCATCCTGCTCGTCGGTGTCGGCGTCGGGATCGCCCAGCAGCTCACGGGGATCAACTCGATCATGTATTACGGGCAGACCGTGCTCGTGGAGTCGGGCTTCGACGAGAGCGCCGCGCTCATCGCCAACATCGCGCCCGGTGTCATCGCCGTCGTCGGCGGCTTCATCGCCCTCACCTACATGGACCGACTCGACCGACGGAAGACGTTCGTCGTCGGCTTCTCGCTCACGACCGCGTGCCATCTGCTCATCGGCTTCTCGTCGATGGTGCTCGAGCCGGGCGACCCGATGCGTCCCTGGGTCATCCTGTTCCTCGTGGTCGTGTTCGTCGGCTCCATGCAGACGTTCCTCAACGTGGCGGTCTGGGTGTACCTCGCCGAGGTCTTCCCGCTCCAGATGCGCGGCCTCGGCATGGGTGTCTCGATCTTCATGCTCTGGGTCGCAAACGGGTTCCTGGCGCTGTACTTCCCGTCCCTGGTCGACGGCCTCGGCATCACCGGGACCTTCTTCCTGTTCGCGGGTGTCGGCGCACTCGCGCTCCTCTTCGTCGCCACCCAGGTACCCGAGACGCGTGGGCGGAGCCTCGAGGCGCTCGGTGAGGACGTGTCGACCGGCGCGATCTTCACCCGGAAGCGGTGACCTCCGACTAGCCGGTGAGGTGGTCGATGAGGATCTTGACACCGATGAGGATCAGGATGACTCCACCGGCGATCTCCGCCGGCTTGCCGAAGCGCTGACCGACGCGACGGCCGATGAAGACGCCCAGGAAGGCGAGCACGAACGTCGTCAGTCCGATGAGGACGACGGCTTCGAGGATCGAACCGGGCAGGAACGCGAGCGTGATGCCGATGGCGAGCGCGTCGATGCTCGTGGCGAGCGCGAGGATGAGGAGTCGCCGGACGTCGATGCGGTCGGAGTCGACCTCGGTGTCCTCGTGGCTCGAGAACGCCTCCCAGAGCATCTTGCCGCCCACGAGGGCGAGCAGGCCGAAGGCGACCCAGTGGTCGACCTCGGTGATGTACCGTGCGAACTGCGTGCCGAGGAACCAGCCGACGAGCGGCATGACCGCTTGGAACAGTCCGAAGGTGCCGGCGATCACGAGCGCGTGGCGCACGTTGAACCGCCGCATGTGCAGGCCCTTGGTGAGGGCGACGGCGAAGGCGTCGGCGGAGACACCGAGCGCGATGAGGAGCAGCGGCCAGAACGTCATGTCGCGGGGTCTTCCTGTGATGCGTCCTGGACGCGGAGATGCGTTCGGGCGCCATGCCGCGAGGACCCGTCAACGTTGCCAGCGCGGTGCGGCGGCGGCAAGCCGAGACGTCCGATTGCCAGCGTTTCGCCTCGCCTAACGCGGCTGTTCGGGCGACCGCGAAGCTCGGTTGATACAGCATTTCGTGTACTGTCGTTCGTGTGACCGACACCATCACGCCGACCGCGACCCTGACGCACACCGCCGCGCTCGCGAGGCTGGGGCACGCCCTGTCCGACGAGACCCGGGCTCGCATCCTCCTGACCCTGCGCGAGGCACCGGCCTTCCCCTCCGACCTCGCGGACGCGCTCGGCGTCTCCCGACAGGTCATGTCGAACCAGCTCGCCTGTCTCCGCGGCTGCGGCCTCGTCGAAGGCGTCAAGGAAGGACGCAACACCTGGTACCGCCTGGCGGACAGCCACCTGGCGCCGGCGCTCGACGACCTCCTCCGGCTCGTCCTGGTCGTCGATCCCGCCTGCTGCTCGGGTGAGAGCTGCACCTGCGCGTGAGCACCGTCGGCCTGCCGAGCCCCCGTCTCCGCGCCCAGCTGAGCCCCGCCAGACGCGCGACGCTGCAGCGCCGGATCCGCTGGATCGTCGCGGCGACCATCGCCTACAACGTCGTCGAGGCCATCGTCGCCCTGTCGGCCGGGACCGTCGCCTCATCGGCAGCCCTCGTCGGCTTCGGTCTCGACTCGATCGTCGAGGTCCTGTCCGCCGCCGCGGTCGCCTGGCAGTTCTCGAGCCCCGATCCCCATCGTCGGGAACGGGTCGCGCTTCGGGTGATCGCCCTGTCGTTCTTCGGCCTCGCCGCGTTCGTGAGCGTCGACGCCGCCCGCTCGATGCTCGGGTTCGCCGAAGTCCAGCACTCGACCGTCGGCATCGTCCTCGCGGCGGTCAGCGTCGTGATCATGCCGGCGTTCTCGCTGTTCGAGCGCCGGACCGGCAAGGAACTCGGCTCCGCCTCCGCCGTCGCCGACTCGAAGCAGACGCTCATCTGCTCCTACCTGTCGGCCGCGGTCCTCATCGGGCTGGTCCTCAACAGCACCCTCGGCTGGGCCTGGGCGGACGGCGTCGCCGCCCTCGTCATCGCCGGCTTCGCGGTCCGTGAGGGCATCGAAGCCTGGCGTGGAGACGCGTGCAAGCGGCCGGTCTCATCGCTCACCTCGGAGAACACGGACACCTGCGACTGCTGCTGAGCACGCGCACCTTCCCACACGGCCGGGATACGCTGCTGGCATGCCTGCCGCCGACGACGCACCCGACGCTCCCGACATCGAAGCCCTCCTCGCCGCAGCCGCGAACGACCGCTCGAACGCCCCCGCGTTCCTGACGGCGCTCCTCGAGAGCACCGTGATCGTGGCAGGGACCGTGACCGACGACGGCATGGCGACCCTGGCTGACCTCCTCGACTCGGACGGCAGCTCGGTGCAGCCGTTCTACACCTCGAAGGCGCGCTTCCAGGAGACGCTCCAGGTCGTCCCGTCGTTCGAACAGCACCTCCTCGCCCTCCCTTGCCGCGTCCTGTGGCAGATGACCCGAGGCGCGAGGCTGGTCCTGAACCCGCACTCCACGCACGGCAAGGAGTTCCTCCCGGGCGAGATCGCCCAGCTGCTCGACGGCGAGGCGGTGCTCACACCACGCGTGGTCGAGCACGAGACCGAGGTCATGGTGGGACAGCCGGCTCGCATCCCACCAGGGATGACCGAGACCCTGACCGCGGTCCTCGCCGAGTACGGCGAGGTCGACGAAGCAGTGCTGGGCTGGAAGGTCACCCCGCAGGAGGGCGGCACGTTCGACGAGTGCTACCTCCTCGTCATCGTCGGCGCCCCGACCGCCCGTGAGACGATCAGCGGTCCGCTCGCACGCGCCCTCGCGACGTACTCGGCGAGCGTGCCGATCGACGTCATGTACGTGGCGCCTGGCGCGAAGCATCTCCTGACCAGTGTCCCGCCGTTCCATCGCCGCAAGCGAGGGTTGTTCCGGCGACGATGAGCAGTGGGCTGAGTCGAACGGTGCCCGCGGTCGCACGTGGCGCACGCGTCCTCACGATCGCCGCGCTGCTGGGCGTCCTCGCGGCGTGTAGCGCGCCGCCGTCGGGGGTGCCCACCGGGGCTCCGACCGGATCCCCACCGAATGCATCGGCGGCGCTCCCACCCGCGCCGACGTCCACCTTCCCGGGGCTCGCCTGCGACGCGCTCGTCCCCGACGCGGAGGTCGCATCCTTCCTGGGCGCCGCAGCCGCGCCGCAACCGCTCACCGTCGACGACGCCCCGGTCCTGCAGGACGGCGGGACCGTCTGCGCCTGGGCCGATGAGGCGGCCGGCACCTCACTGACCGTCCGACTCGTCGGAGAGGGTGTCGACCACTGGGCAACCTTCAACCACTGGTACGAGCACACCGACTGGAGCGCGAGCGTCGGCGAGATCAACGGGACGATGTGCTCGGACGGCGCCTGCTCCGTCCACGCCCTCGACGGCGAGCGGTTCATCGAGGTCGATGCGGCAGGGCTCGACGACCCGAACGGGACGCGCACAGAGGAACTGGCTCGCGCAGCGCTCGCGGCAGCCCCGGTTCCGGCGCCCGCCGCACCCCCGTCGTCGGCGCCCACCTCGCGCTCGTGCGCCACGGCGCTGCCGGTGGATACCGCGGCGGCACACCTCGGCGCAGCCGCCACCGGCGCGAGCTACGTGAGCACCGCGACACCGAGCTACCACCTCGTGCAGGACTCGCTCCAGCGGGTCGGCGGACTCGACTGCCGACTGCTGTCCGCGGACTCCCGCGAGCTCGTCCGGTTCACGGTGCTCCCCGGAGGCGCGTGGGTGCTTCGCGAGGACAGTCCGGTCGGCGCCGTGGATGCGGCTGGGAGCGAGCACTCGGCGCACGCTCGACGTGGCGACGACTGGGTGCGCCTGCAGGCCCCCGGGGCGAGCGAGGAGACGACTCAGGCCCTGCTGGCCGAACTGCTCAGCTGAGGTCGACGTGCGCTAGAACACCGGCCGGTCCGCGATGGACACGAGGACCGCGGCGATCACGGCCACGGCCACGAGCAGGACCGCGACGATCCACTGCCAACGGGACACCGCCCGCCGGATCACGACGAGCAGGTGGACGAGCAGCGCGAGCACCGCCACGGCGGCGATCACGGTGCCGACCACCGCCGGCTCGAACACCGCGACCTGTTCCGTCGCGATGCCGTCGGCACCCGGCGCCTGGTACCAGATCATCGTGGTCTGCGTCGCCGCGACCAACAGGCCGAGTGCGGCGATCACGAGCAGGGCTGACGCTACGAGGATCCGTTGAACGCGGGACATGCCCCCAGTATGCCGACCGCCGGTCGCACACGGGCGAACGCCCCACCCACGGATCGTGGGCGGGGCGTTCGGTTCGTTCGATTCGGACGGGCGTCGATCCCAGTTCGAGTGCCGATCCCGGCTCAGGCGTTGATCGACTGCGGGTGGTCGGTCGTGGAGTCGACGGTGATCTTCCGCGGCTTCGCACGCTCGCTCACCGGGATGATCACGGAGAGCACACCGCTGTCGTAGGACGCGGTGATGCCGTCGAGGTCGACTCCCTCGCCGAGGGTGAACTGCCGCAGGAAGTGGCCGCCACCGCGCTCGCGTGCGAGCCAGCGGACACCCTCGCGACTGTCGGCCGTGCGCTGAGCACGGATGGTCAGCTGACCTCCGTCGACGTCGACGTCGATGGATCCGGGGTCGATGCCGGGGAGGTCGGCGACCATCATGTACCGGTCGCCGTCACGGAAGAGGTCCACCGGCATGGGCCGGGGTGCGCGCACGGAGTCCAGTACGGAGGCCGCGAAGCGGTCGAGCTGGCTGATGGGATCGAGGGTCATTGCCATGGGTGTTCTCCTTCCCTGTCGCCCGATGACGGATCGGGCTCATCGATTGTCGGTGCCCGGAAGTCACAGATCCGGGGGTTTAGATCTGTACTTCGTGGTGTAGATTTTTTATACATCCGAAACCTGATCCAGTGCAACCCGCTCAAAGGAAATCTCAAGCATGGCCGATCGTGACGGCGCGACACCCGTGTACGGCATCGCCGTCGCAGCCCAGCTCGCCGGCGTCCCGGAGGCGTCGCTACGGCTCTTCGAGAGCAAAGGCCTCCTCACCCCGTCCCGGACCGAAGGTGGCACCCGGCGCTACAGCGAGGACGACATCGAGCGACTCAAGCGCGTCACCGACCTCCGCGACGACGGCGTCAACCTCGCCGGCATCGCTCGCGTGCTCGATCTCGAGGACATCAACCAGGGACTCCGAGACCAGCTCGACGCCGACCAGGACTGAGCGTCGGGTCGATCCCACCGCCGGCAGATGGCAGCATGGAGGGATGAGCCTGCAGCGAAGCACTCCGTCCGCCCAGCACGTCGACGCCGCCGGGATCGAGGCGTTCATCACGGCCCTCGAGCACACGCCGAACGTCGAACCGCACAGCCTGATGCTCCTGCGCGGCGGGAACGTCGTCGCCGAGGGCTGGTGGGCGCCGTACTCGGCTGATCGGGTGCACCTGCTGTACTCGCTGAGCAAGAGCTTCACCTCGACCGCCGTCGGCCTCGCCGTCGAGGAGGGCCTGCTCGGACTCGACGACACGATCATCAGCCACTTCCCGGAGCTCGACGCCGAGATCACCGACCCCCGCAGCCGCGCCATGCGCGTGCGACACGTGCTCGCGATGGCGAGCGGCCACCGCGAGGAGACGATCATGCGGGCCGCTGCGATCGACCCGACGAACCTCGTCCGCGGCTTCCTGCTCCTCCCACCCGACGATGACCCGGGAACCGTCTTCGCGTACAACCAGCCCTGCACGTACACGGCCGCGGCGATCGTCCAGCGCGTCACGGGCGGGACGCTCACCGACTACCTGCGACCGCGGTTGCTCGAGCCACTGGGTATCGGCGAGTTCGACTGGCAGCAGGACGACGAGGGCTTCGAGCTCGGGTACAGCGGCCTGCACGCGACGACGGAGGCGATCGCCGCGCTCGGTCAGCTCTACCTGCAGGGCGGCGAGTGGGATGGTCGGCAGCTGCTGCCGGCCGCCTGGGTCGCCGAGGCTACACGATCCCACATCGCGAACGGCGACGACCCGGAGTCGGACTGGGCGCAGGGGTACGGGTTCCAGTTCTGGATGGCCCGTCACGGGTTCCGCGGCGACGGCGCTTACGGTCAGTACTGCGTCGTCCTGCCGGAGCACGACGTCGTCCTGGCGATCACGGGTCAGAGTCTCGACATGCAGGCCGTGCTGAACGCCGCGTGGGAGCACCTGCTGCCGGCCTTCGGGACCGCCGAGCGCAGCGACGCAGACCGCAGTCCGACCTCGGACGCCGATCAGTCGCTGCTCGCACGCCTGGCGGGGCTCGCCCTGCCGCCGCTCGACGCCTCGGACGAGACCGGCGCGGCTGGGTCCCTGCGCGAGCTCGCCGGACGGACGTTCGCGGCCGCCGCCGATACCGGCCTGGCACAGCTGACGGCACTCGAAGTGATGGCGGGCGAGGGTGACGACATCGTGCTGGTCGTGCATGAGGGCGACGACCGAATGGAGCTCGTCCCCGGTGTCGGTGCGTGGCGGACGCACGGACCGATCACGGCGAGTGCCGCTTGGGGCACCGGCGACGAGGACGGAGCGCGGGTCCTCCGCGTCGACGCGATCTTCATCGAGACACCCCACCGCATGCACCTCGAGATCGACCCGGCGTCCGGCACCTTCGACGCCTGGTGGGAGACGACGCCGCTCCGGACCTCCCGTCTCGCCGAGGTGCAGCGGCCCAGCGCGGTCGTCGCAGGTGGAGGCAAGTCGTCCTGGTGAGCTGACGCGCGCTCACGCCCGTCGACAAGCTCAGGGACCGGAACGTCTCCGGTAAACCTCTCCCGGCCACCGAGGCGCCCCAACCGAGCTGCCCTTCGACAAGCTCAGGGACCGGAACGTCTCCGGTGAACCTCCCCCGGTCACTGAGCTTGTCGAAGTGCCCACGAGGACACCTCGTCCTTCCGCATGCGGGTCGACGGGGACTGTTGCACTGCAACCCGGACGCGCCTCCCACTACGCTCTGACCAGCGCCGTCACGACGAGGAGACCGCATGCGAGCCGTACGCATCACCGCACCGAACGAGGCCACCGTCCTCGAGCGACCGGATCCACCGGCTGGACCGGGTGAGGTCCTCATCCGGATCGAGCGCGCCGGACTCTGCGGCACCGACGTGGCACTCTTCCGCGGCACCATGCCGTACCTCGCCGACGGACGGACGACCCTGCCGCTCCAGCCCGGCCACGAGTGGGCCGGCCGAGTGGTCGCCGTGGGCGACGGCGTCAGCTGTGTGGGGCCGGGCGACCTCGTCACCGGCGACACGTTCATCGGGTGTGGCGCATGCGCTCGCTGCGCCGCCGGACACCACCACCGCTGCCCTGACCACCTCGAACTCGGCGTCCTCGGCCAGCTGGACGGCGCACTCGCGGAACTCCTCGTGCTCCCCGAGCGGGCCGTACACCGCCTCCCACCCGGTGTCGATGCGGACCTGGGCGCGATGGTCGAGCCGGCGTCGTGCTCGCTTCGCGGCATCCGACTCACCGAGACCGGCCCGGGCGACCGCGTGCTCGTCTGGGGCGCCGGGACCCTCGGCATGTTCGCCGCCCTGTTCGCCGCGGACGCCGGCGCCGAGGTGGCCGTCGCCGCGCGCCGCGAATCCGACCGGGACTTCGCCACGGGGTTCGGCCTCGAGACCCGCGACCCCGCGACGCTCGGCGACGAGCGCTTCGACGTGATCATCGAAGCGACCGGCTCAGCCGAGGTCACGCGTCGGCTGCTCGACAACGCCACCGTCGGCGTCCGCATCGCGCTGCTCGGGGTCCCCGACGGTGACGTCGGACTCCCGTCGGGCAGACTCATCGCCCTCGATGCCGCCGTCCACGCGGTGCTCGGCGGCTCGGCCGAGATCGACGAGGCGGCACGACGGTTTGCGCTCATGGGTGACCGGATCCGCCGACTCATCGGCACCGTCATCACCCTGG
The DNA here is from genome assembly GCF_014841195.1 of Plantibacter sp. CFBP 8798. Taxonomy (NCBI): domain Bacteria; kingdom Bacillati; phylum Actinomycetota; class Actinomycetes; order Micrococcales; family Microbacteriaceae; genus Plantibacter; species Plantibacter sp. CFBP 8798. Next base: position 573,278 of record NZ_JACYTS010000001.1, on the reverse strand, counting down.
ACGAGGTGCCGCGGGTCCTCGCCGAGGGACTCCCCCGCGCGAGCTCCGGCGGACCGAAGACGCAGATCCATCTCTGAGCACCTCGCCGAAGCGATGCCCTCAGGCGATGGAGGCCCGGGCGGCACGTGCCATCACGACGACGATCACGAGCTGAACGGCTAAGAGGACGGCGGTCAGCACCGCTGCCGTCATCGCCGTCGGTCCGTCTTCGAGCGGCGAGACGCCGGGGATGAAGCCGATGCCGAACACGATCAGCGCGTCGAGCAGGAACGTGGCGGACACGAGAGCTGCGAGCATGCGCGAATCTTCGGTGCGGCGCGTGGTTTCGTAGATCGTGGTCATGAAAAGTAATATATCAAACTACCAACTGAAACAAAAGTGTGAAATTCTAGTAAGTGCAGTCAGGTGCGACGACTCCCGCCTACGAGCCCTGGCGGGGATCAGACCGAGGCGCGCTCCACGAGGTCGATCGGGATCGTGGTCGTCTCCGGCACTTCCTCTCCTGCGATGAGGCGGTGCAGGGTCTCGACGAGCAGCGCACCCTTGTCCGCCGTGTGCAGGTCCACGGTCGTCAACGCTGGGTAGGCGTCCACGGCGAACACGTTGTTGTCGACCGCGGTCATGGCGATCTGCGCCGGCACCGGGATCCCCCGGTCTCGAAGCACCCCGAGCGCTCCGGTCGCCATCTGCGCCGACGCCGCGAACACCGCATCGACCTGCCGGCCGTCCGCGAGGAGCCGTTCCATCGCGCGCGCGCCGCTCGTCGGCGTGAAGTCACCCTCCTCCTCGGGTCCCGGCTCGAGTCCCGCCTCGAGGAGTGCGCGCCGCCACCCGGCACGGCGGTCGATACCGGCCGCGGTGTCGAGCGGGCCGGTGATCGTGGCGATGCGGGACCGACCGGCCTCCACCAGACGCCGGGTCGCCAGGGCGCCCGCCTCCACGTTGTCGACGTCGACGACGTGTCCAGGTGGCGTCGTCTCCTCGAGCGCCCGCACCCCGAACACGACCGGGAGGGACGTCGACAGCTTCGCGTACGCCTGCATGCTCGTGTGATGCGAGAGGACGAGCGCGCCGTCCACGTTGCCGCCGGTGAGGAACCGACGGGTCTTGTCCGGGTCGACGTCGGATTCGATCAGCAGCGTCAGCGTGTAGTCGGTCGACGACGCGTACATCGCGGCACCCTGGATGACCTCGGCGAAGTACGGGTCCGCGAAGAACTCGGCGGTGCGTTGCGGGATGACCATCGCGATCGTCTGCGCACGCCGACGCACGAGGCTGCGTGCCGCGCGGTTCGGGACGTAGTGCAGCTGCTCGACGGCGGCGGTCACGGACGCGACCGCCTCCGGCGTCACCTGGGAGGACCCGTTGATGACGCGGGAGGCGGTGGACTTGGAGACGCCCGCGAGGGCTGCCACCGCGATGAGCGTGGGGACGGTGGAGTCCGTCTCGGTGTCGATGGTGTGTCTCCTCAGTCGTGCCGGTGTGAAGACACTGTATGCGGCGCGGGCGTCATCCCTTGACCGCGCCCTGCATGATGCCCGCCACGAGCTGCTTCCCCGCGAGGACGAAGAGGATCAGCAGCGGGATCACCGAGAGCACCGCGCCAGCGAGCACGAGTGAGTGGTCCGGGGTCTGTCCGCCGCTCGCGCTCAGGGCCGCGAGCGCTGTCTGCACACTCGGGTTCCGCGGACCGAGGACGAGGAGTGGCCAGAGGAAGTCGGTCCACGCGGCCATGAAGGTGAAGAGCGCGAGGACGGCCATCGCCGGTCGGGCGGCCGGCAGCGCGACATGCCAGAAGGTGCCCCACATCGACGCGCCGTCGACGCGCGCGGCCTCGATGAGCTCGTCGGGGATGACGTCGACGAGGTACTGGCGCATGAAGAACACACCGAACGCGGTCACGAGCCCCGGCAGGATCACCGCCTGGAGCGTCCCCACCCACTCCCACTCGGCCATGAGCATGAACAACGGGATGATGCCGAGTTGGGTGGGGATCGCCATCGTGGCGATCACCGCGAGGAGCAGCCCGTTGCTGGCCCGGAACTTCAGCTTCGCGAAGGAGTAGCCGGCGAGGGTCGAGAAGAACACCACCGAAACCGTGATCGCGCCCGAGATGATAACGCTGTTCGCGAGCGCCTGCAGGAACGGGGCGGTCTCGAACACCTTCGCCGCGTTGCCGAGGAAGTTCGGGCCGGGGAGGACGGCGGGCGGCACGAGGTTCGTGTCGGAGGACTGCCGACTCGAGATGACGAACGACCACCACAACGGGAACGCCGAGATGGCGAAGAACGCGATGAGGATGGCGTAGGTGAGGATGCCCGGCCGCTCGTGGTCCTTGCCCTTGCGGTACCGCGGGGCCTCCGTGGTCGCGGTCGGTTCGGTCCGCGTGCGTTCCATCAGGGTGCTCATGCTCGTCCGCCTCGCTGGTCGGTGGTGCTCGTGGTCGTCGAACGCGAGCGGGCCGGGCTGGTGCTGACGGACCGCGTCGTGATGAGGGTGTCGCGCACCTTCGGGATCCGCACCGGACGTGCGTCGTTCGTCCGGATGGCCCTGGTGATGGCGAAGTTGATCAGGCCCGCGAGGATGATCACGAGGAACAGGATCCAGGCGGTGGCGGATGCTCGACCGAAGTCCCGCCTCGGGAAGGCGAGCTCGTACAGATACAGGACGATCGTCTGGAACTGCCGGTCGGATCCGCCGTTGCTCCGGGGATCGAACAGCTTCGGTTCCGTGAAGATCTGCAGCCCGCCGATCGTCGAGGTGATGACGACGAAGATGAGCGTCGGGCGGATCATCGGGATCGTGATCGACCAGAACCGTCGGAGCTTGTTCGCGCCGTCCAGCGCGGCGGACTCGTAGACGTCCCGAGGGATCGCCTGCATCGCAGCGAGGAGGATGAGGGCGTTGTAGCCGGTCCACCGCCAGTTCACCATGCTCGCGATGGCGACGTGCGAGGGGAAGACGTCGAACGCCCACCGGATCGGGTCGAGCCCGAAGAGCTCGAGGAGGCCGGCGACCGGTCCGTGGTACTGGTTGAAGATCTGCAGGAAGATGACCGCGACGGCGACCGGCGCCACGATGTACGGCAGCAGGATGCTCATCCGCCAGAACGTGCGTCCACGGAGCGTCTGGTCGAGGAGGGCGGCGATCAGCGTCGCGATGACGAGCTGCGGCACCGCCGAGAGCAGGAAGATGCTGATGGTGTTGCCGAACGCGTTCCAGAAGAACGGGTCCGAGAGGACGGAGACGTAGTTGTCGAGTCCGACGAAGTCGCCCTGGCCCTTCAACAGATGCCACTCGTACAGCGACACGTTGAAGGTGTAGACGATCGGGAAGATGCCGATGAGGGCGAAGAGGATGAAGAACGGCGCGATGTACAGGTACGGCGAGGCGCGGTAGTCGAAGCGGTTCAGCTTCTGTCTGAACGTCAACGCGGCAGGTGGCCGGCGGACGGTTGCGGTGCTGGTCATGGCTCTGCCAATCCGGGAGAGGGAGCGGGAGGGGTGCCGGGGCGTCCGCGTGCGAACGGACGCCCCGGCGAGCTGCGTCGGAGAGGAGGTCAGCCGACGAGCTGGTCGAGCAGCTTGAGCGCCTCGTTCCAGGCGGTGTCACCATCGGTGATCTCGCCCTGGCTCACCCGGTCGAGGATCGGACCGAACACGTTGTCCTGGATGTTGGAGTCCTCAGGACCCTTCACCTGCGCCACGACCCCCTCCGACCGCGCGGCGAAGATCTCGCCCACCGGTGCGTCGTTGAAGAACGGGTTGGTGGAGTCCTTCACGAGCTCCTGGCCGTCGAGCGTGCTCGGGAACGGACCGGCGAGTTCGAACGATGCGGCCTGCGCCTCAGGGGATGCGAGCCAGAGGGCGAGCTCGGCCGCCTCCTCCTTGTGCTCGGAGTTCTCAGCGACGCCGAGGAACGCACCGCCCCAGTTGGCCGCGCCGCCGGGCATCACGTCGGCGAAGTCCCAACCGCTGTCGGTCGTGCCCTCGTCGTAGTAGCCCTGCACGATGCCGAGCATCCAGCTCGGGCACATGTAGGTCGCGAACTTGCCCTCCTTGGCCTCCGGGCCGACGTCCCAGCCCGGAAGACCGGCACCGAGCCCGGCCTGTTCCGCCTCGACGATCTTCGCGAACTGCGCCTTCAGCACGTCGTTGCCCTCGATGTTCAGGGTCTCGCCGTCGGCCTTGTAGTAGCCCTCCTCCTGCTGGTTCACGAAGGAGTTCCAGAAGAACCGGGGGCTGTGATAGAACGCCTTCCCGGTGGCACCGACGTACTCCTCACCGACCTCGAAGAAGCGGTCCCAGGTCGCGTCCTCGCCGCCGAAGTACGCAGCGACCTCGCTGCGCTCGCTCGGCAGACCGGCTGCCGCGAACAGGTCACCGCGGTAGCAGATGCCCTGCGGTCCGATGTCGAGACCGGCGCCGATCACGCGCCCGTCGGCGTCCGTGCCCTGCTCGTACTTCCAGTCCAGCCAGGTGTCCTTGACGTCCTCGATGCCGTAGTCGCGAAGGTCGACGAAGGAGTCGCTGACCTCGGAGATGGTTCCGAGCCAGCCCTCCTCGATGGCCACGACGTCGCTGAGGCCGGTTCCGGCGGCGATCTTGGCGTAGGCGTCGTCGCGCGCTGCTCCACCACCCTCCAGGTTGGTGGCCTCGATGGTGATGTTGGGGTGCTCCTCCATGTACTGCTCGTAGTTGGCGTCGACGCCCATGGTGCCGAACGTGGTGACCGAGAGGGTGATCTTCTCGTCTCCGCCACTGCCGGCGGGGGAACTGCACCCCGAGGCCAGGACGGCGAGGATCGATGCCCCCGCGATGGATGCGGCGGTGATGCCGCGGCGTTTGCTGTTCACAGTCACTCCTTTGTGTGTGCGCTTCGGTGTCGGCCGGCCACCCATCCGGGATCCGCGGCGCGACGCCGTGGGAACGTTCCCACGGGCATGCAGGACACACTAAGCGCTGGGTTGGACGAGGTCAAGAGAGCGCTCTCATTTGTTGCGGAACGAGTGCATGATCGTGAACGGTCGGTGACGTCGTGGCCATCGGGCGGGTCCCCCGTTCCGATTCGATCGGATTCATGATCGACTCATTGCCATGACCGGCTTCGATTCAGGCTTCCTCGACCTCGCCGACCAGCTGCAGCTCCCGGCACCCACCGATCCCGCCGAACTGTCGCGCCTCCGCCGTCTCGACTACACGCACTTCACCGTGCTCCTCGACCCCGACCGCCGCCTGGCAGCCGCGACCGGGGTCGACATCGACGGCGCAGCCCTCCTCGACCTCGGGCGCGGCGACGACTGGCACCTCGACGACCGCGTCCCGGTCGAGGAGCAGGCCGGCCCGGAGCTCTACGCCCGCAACGACCTCGACCGCGGCCACCTCGTGCGGCGGAGGGACCCGGTCTGGGGGCCCGTCGAGATCGCCCGGCAGGCCAACGTCGACACCTTCTGCTACACGAACGCCGCCCCGCAGGCTGCGGACTTCAACCAGTCACTCGAGCTCTGGAACGGCCTGGAGGACCTCGTCCTCGAGTACGCCTCGGCCGGGCGCCGGCGGCTGTCGGTCTTCACCGGGCCGGTGTTCGCCGACACGGACCCGCTCTACCGCGGCGTGCAGATCCCGCGCCGGTTCTGGAAGGTGGCGGCGTGGTCGAACGACGGAGCGCTCGCGGCGAGCGGCTACCTCCTCGACCAGTCGGCGCAGCTCGACGACCTCGACCTCGGCCGGACCAGTGCGATCGACGACACGCACGAGGCCGCCGCCGTGCCCCCACTCGGCCCGTTCCGGACCTTCCAGCTGCCGATCCTCGACCTCGCGAACCTCACCGGTCTCGACTTCGGGTCCCTCGCCTCCGCCGACGTCCTCGAGCCGGCTCCCGCGACAGTGCGCCCGGACACCGACACCTGGATCGAGCTGAGCGGGCCGTCCGACCTGCGGTTCTGAGGCAGGTCCGGAACCTCGACCCAGACCCCTACCGACGCTCGAGCGCCGCGCCGATGACCCGGAGGCTCTCGATGAGTACGGCCACCTGCTCATGGCTGAGCCCGGCGAGCATCGCGTTCTCGTCATCCACCAGCCGACGCATCGCCTCGTCGACCCGCTGCTGTCCAAGGGTCGTCAGGACGACGATCTTGCTCCGGCCGTCGGCCTCGTTCTTCTGCCGGGCGACGAGCGAGCGAGCGGCCAGACGATCGAGCTGGCTCGCGAGGTTGCCGCTCGTGATGCCCAGTCGGGTGGCGAGTATGGACGGCGTCAGCCCGTCCGCTCCGTGCTGGCGGAGGATGGAGAGGAACTCGAACTCCCACGGCCGCAGGTTGCTCGCGGCGAACGACAGGCGTCGGACCTCCTGCAGGTGCGGCACGAGCCGGCGGAGGCGGGACACCACGTCGAGCGGTGCGAAGTCCACGTCGGGCAACGCGTTCGCCCAGGCGTCGATGACGATGTCGACGTCGTCGTCATCACCCTTCGCCATCGCCTGCCTCCCTCGCGTCCTGCCTGCACCAACGCTACCGTGGGCCGCCGCCGATCCAGACGGTGGGCGGTTCCATCCAACCTGTGCTATCGCGCACGACGAGCCGTCAGCGGACGGAGAGCGCCGCCAGGCCGTCGACGAGGAGACCGACCCCGAAGGCGAACGCCTGTGCCTGGTCCTCCTGGCCGAGCGGATCCGTCGCAGCGTCAGCCAGCACGCCGACGCTGTCGTACTGCATCCGTTGCTGCTCGTGCGACACGTGCCCGAGGATGAAGTGGAGCAGCACCGTGCCCGCACGTCGACTCGTCGCCTCGTCGAACCCGGCCACCGACACCGCGTCCGTCAGCCGGGTGAGCGCCCGCCCGGAACCGAGCCCGAGCGCGTAGGTGCTCGACACCACCTCGGCGCCGTCGCGATAGGCGAGGAGGGCGTCGCGCAGCGCCTCCGCCTCCACGCGCGTCCGCTCGCGCCAGTCGGAACCGGCCTCGGACACCGCGTCACCCGGTGCCGGGTGCGCATCGACGATCCGGTCGGCGAGCTCGGCGATGAGGGTCTGCTTGTTCTCGAAGTGCCAGTACAGCGCGCTCGGCTGGACGTCGAGCGACGCGGCGAGGCGGCGCATCGTGAGGTCGGCCAGGCCGTGATCGTCGAGGATGCGGAGGGCCACCTGAGCCACATCGTCGCGCCGATGGCGACGCACTGTTTCGGGACCGGACATGAGCACCACTATAGTGAACGCTGTTCAGGTGAACACCGTTCAGGTGCGATCCACCCGCCCCAGGCGAACCGACCATCCCGACGAAGGACCCAGCATGAGCAGACTCCGGATCGACGCGACCGACATCGCACGCATCGCCGTGTTCGCCGCCATCGTGGCCGCCCTGGGCCTGCCCGGCGCGTTCTCGGTGCTCGGCGCGGTGCCCATCACGGCGCAGACCCTCGGCGTCATGCTCGCCGGCGCGATCCTCGGCCCGTGGCGCGGCATGCTCTCCATGCTGGTGCTGCTGGCGCTCGTCGCCATCGGCCTCCCTCTCCTGTCCGGCGGTCGCGGCGGGATCGGCGTCTTCGTCGGACCGAGTGCCGGATATCTCCTCGGCTGGATCGTCGGCGTCTTCGTGATCGGGCTCATCGTGCACGCCGGCGGGAGTCGGCTGCGCTGGTGGCGCACCGCGCTCGGCGTCTTCGTCGGCGGCATCGGCGTCATCTACGCGTTCGGCATCCCGGTGCAGTCGCTCGTCACCCGCCTGCCACTCGGCGAGACCGCCCTGCAGAGCCTCGTCTTCGTGCCCGGCGACCTCGTGAAGGTCGTGCTCGCGACGGTCATCACGATGACGCTCGCCCGCGCCTACCCGCGCGCGTTCCGCAACGCGGCCGGCGCCGGCTCCACGCGTCCCGGCGAGCCCGCCCGGATCGGATGACCGTGCGCTCAGGGCACCTCGTCCCGCTGCGCGGCGGGGCGCCGACCGACCTCGTCCGTCGGGCGCTCGAGGTGCGGGCGGCCGGCGGCGTGCCGTTGATCGGCGACGACCGGTGGAGCGAGTCGTACTGGCGTTCCGTACGCGACCGCAGCACCGCGTCCGGTCCACAGCCTGGCCAGGGGTGGGCGACGCTGACCTCCGGCACCACGGGCGAGCCGCGCATCGTGCTCAGGACCGCCGCGTCGTGGGCGGACTCCTTCCCGGCCGTCGGCGCGCTGCTCGACCTCGGGCCGGACGACGTCCTGGCGCTGTCGTCGCCGCCCGCGTCGTCGCTGTCGCTGTTCTCGGTCGCCCATGCGGCCGCCGTCGGTTGCTCGCTCGCCCTCCCGACCACCCACGCGCTCACCCCCGACGACGCTCGTGACGCGACCCGGTTCCACGGGACCCCGAACGGCCTCCGGGCACTGCTCGACGGCGAGGTGCCGCCCCGCCTGCGGGTGGCGTTGATCGGAGGCGCCTCACTCGACCCCGCACTCCGCACCAGGGCGGAGGACCTCGGCATTCGCGTCGCGTCCTACTACGGAGCCGCCGAGCTCTCCTTCGTGGCGGTCGACGACGGTGTCGATCCGGATCGACCGGGCCTCCGTGCGTTCCCCGGCGTCGAGCTCGAGGTCCGCGACGACGACGTCCTCTGGGTCCGATCGCCGTTCGTCGCGACCGGGTACCTCGGGGGCTCGGGCCCGCTCCGACGCGACGGCGACTGGTCCTCCGTCGGCGACCGCGCACGGATCGACGACGGGATCGTCACGCTCCTCGGCCGATCCGACGATGCGATCCTCACGGCCGCGGCGACCGTCATCCCCGCCGATGTCGAGGAGGCTCTGCGCCGACTCGACGAGGTGGACGACGCCGTCGTGCTCGGTCTGCCGAACGCCGGGGTCGGATCGCTCGTGACGGCCGTGTTGGAACTGCACCCGGGCGTGCATCCGACCCGCGCGATGCTCCGCGACGCCCTCGCACCGCTGTTGCCGCCGACCCATCGGCCCCGGCGCTGGTTCGTCGTCGACGACCTGCCCCGCACCGTCACCGGCAAGGCCGCCCGCGCGGAGCTCGCCGACCGACTCGCGGCAGGGACGGTGGCGTCCCTTGACTGAGTCGCACGCCCTCCCGCGCATCGTCGCGGCCCGACGGACGCCGATTGCGACGCGCGGGCGCGCCCTCGCCGCACTCACGGTCGAGCAGCTGGCGGTCCCCGTCGTCCGCGCCGTGCACGACGACGCGACGCACGTCCTGGGCCTGCCGCCGGTGGTGGCGGACGTCGTCCTCGGGAACTGCATGGGCCCCGGCGGCAACCCGGCCCGCGTCGCCGCGCTCGGGGCCGGCCTCGGCTTCGACGTTCCAGGGTTCACCGTCGACCGGCAGTGCGGCAGCGGCCTCGCGGCGATCATCGAGGCGTCCACGGCGATCAGCGCCGGCGACCATCGGCCACGGATCGCCGGCGGTGTCGAGAGCGCGTCGACCGCGCCGACCCGTTCCGTCGACGGCATCGCCTACGCACGCGCACCGTTCGCACCGGCGGGTTGGCACGACCCCGACATGACCCGCGCCGCGGAGGACCTCGCCGAGCACGACGGGATCTCCCGCGGCCGCCAGGACGCCTACGCGGCGCGGAGCACGCACCGAGCGGCGAGCGCCGTCGCCGCCGGGCGGTTCACCGACGAGCTCGTCGCGCTGGTCGGGGCGGCGGAGCACGATGAGGCGCCGCGCAGCGGGATCGAGCGGCTCCTCCCCCGGTTCACCCCGCTCTTCTCCGAAGGCTCCCTCACCGCAGGCAACACCTGCCGGGTGAGCGACGGTGCGGCCGCCGTGCTCGTCATGCCCGGCGGGCCCGCCCACGGGAGCACGACGCCCGGCCTCGCCGTCCGGGCGCACGCCGTCGTCGGCTGCGACCCGGCACTGCCGGGGATCGGGGCCGCGCCGGCGATCCTCGACGCCCTCGATCGGGCCGGCGTGGACCTCGCGCAGGTCGCCGCGTTCGAGATCGTGGAGGCGTTCGCGGCCCAGACGCTCGCCGTGCTCGACCGACTCGGTGTCGCCGAGGACGACGAGCGTCTCTGCGCCGACGGTGGCGCCCTCGCGCTCGGTCATCCGTGGGGCGCGAGCGGTGCGGTCGCCGTGGTCCGCCTGTTCTCGCGGCTCGTCCGTGGCGGAGCTCCGGCGGGCACGATCGGGGTGGCTGCGGCCTCGGTCGGCGGCGGTCTCGGCGTCGCCGCGGTGTTCGAGGTCGTGCGATGATCGGGGACATCGACCAGTCATCCGCCATCCGTCTCGACGGCGTCACCGCACGTCTCGGCGACACCGTCGCACTCGACGACGTGACGCTCCACCTCGACGATGCGCGCATCGCGGTCATCGGGGCGAACGGCTCGGGGAAGTCCACCTTCGCGCGGCTCGTCGGCGGCCTCACGCGAGCGACCGCCGGCAGTGTCCAGGTCCACGGGGTCGACGCAGCCAAGGACACGGCGACCCTCCGACGACTCGTCAGCATCGTGTTCAGCAACCCGGACGCGCAGATCGTCATGCCGACGGTGGCGGAGGACGTCGCGTTCTCCCTCCGCGGCACGAAGGCGTCGAAGGCCGACATCGCCGCGCAGGTCGCCGATGCGCTCGACGAGTTCGGCCTGACTGCCCTCGCCGACCGGTCCGCCTACGAACTCTCCGGCGGCCAGAAGCAGTTGCTGGCGCTCTGCGGGGCCGTGATCCGCCGGCCGGCGCTGCTCATCGCCGATGAACCCACCGCTTACCTCGATGCCCGCAACAGCGCCGCCGTCGCCGATCACCTCCTCCACCCCGAGGCAGGCCATCAGCTCCTCCTCGTCACCCATGACCTGGAGCTCGCCGCCCGCTGCGACACCGCGCTGCTCTTCGACGGTGGGCGGGTCGTCGCGCAGGGAGCACCGGACAACGTGATCGCGGCCTACCGCGCGAGTCTGCGGGCGTGACCGCGTGATCACTCTCTACCGTCCCGGCTCCGGCTGGCTCCACCGCGCGCCGGCCGGCCCGAAGGCGCTCGGCATCCTCGTCGTGGTGCTCGTGATCTCGCTCCTGCCGACGAGTTGGTGGACCGCGGGCATCGCCACCACGGTGACCGTCCTCGCCTACCTCGTCTCGGGCCTCGGCCTCGGCGAGCTCGGACGGCAGCTCCTGCTCATCCGCTGGATCATCACGATCACGGTGGCCGGCCAACTGCTGTTCCTCGACGTCGAGTCCGCCGTGTCGAACACCTCCCGGATCGTCGCCGCCATCCTGCTCGCGGCACTCCTGGTGCTGAGCACGCGGGTCGCCGACCTGCTCGACGCCTTCGAGCGCGTCCTCCAGCCCCTGGGTCGCTTCGGTGTCGACCCCTCGCGCATCGCCCTGATGCTCGCCGTCGCCATCAACACGGTGCCCGTCCTCGCCCGCTTGGCCACGAGCGTCCGGGAAGCGCAGCGGGCGCGCGGGGCCGGGTCGAACCTCGTGACCTTCGTCGTGCCGTTCCTCGTGGTGTCGCTGAAGCACGCCGACGAGCTCGGTGAGGCCCTCACCGCCCGGGGCGTCCGATGAGCGGCGACGACACCGTGCGCGTCCACGGCAAGACGGTCGACGACGAGACGCGCTGCGTCCACTACGCGACCGCGCTCGACGTCATCGCGATCCGCTTCGCCTGCTGCGGCGAGTACTACCCGTGCCACCTGTGCCACGCGGAGTGCGCCGACCACCCGGCCGAGCAGTGGCCGCGCGAGCAGCGCGACCGCGAGGCGATCCTGTGCGGCGTGTGCTCGACGGAACTGACGATCGACCGCTACCTGGAAGTCGACGGCTGCCCGAACTGCGACGCCCGGTTCAATCCGGGCTGCCGCCTGCACTCGGCGTACTACTTCCAACCGTGACCGCCCGCCGGTAGACGCGGTTGCGGGCGGCGAGGATCGCGGCACCGATGGTGGCGGCGATGAGCGAGCCGGCGAGCACACCGACCTTGACGTGGTCGTCGGACTCGCTGCCGACCCCGAAGGACAGTTCACCGACGAGCAGCGACACCGTGAATCCGATGCCCGCGACGAACGCCATGCCGACGAGGTCGACCCAACGGATCGACGGGTCGAGGCCGAGACCGGGCAGGCGCGTGACGAGGAACGTCGTCACCAGGATGCCGATCGGCTTGCCGAGGACGAGCCCGGCGATGATCCCGAGCGCGATGGTGTCCTGGAAGGACTCGACGAGCCCGGAGAGCCCGCCGATGACCACGCCCGCGGAGAAGAACGCGAAGATCGGGACGGCAACCGCCGTGGAGACGACGCTCCAGCGATCGGCGAAGTGCGCCGCGAGGCCTTCGTAGATCGGACGCCCCTCCGCGGTGGTCCCCACCTGGACGCGGGCACGCTTGGTCGAGAAGACGGGCACCATGAAGCCGAGCAGCACGCCGGCGACGGTCGCGTGGATACCGGACGCGTGGATGAGCGCCCAGGTGCACAGGCCGAGCGGGATGAGGACCCACCAGGCCCGGACGCCGCGCTGGACGAGCACGGCGAAGATGGCGAGCGGCACCGCGGCGAGCGCCAGCGGCAGGAACTCGATGTGGTCGGTGTAGAAGATCGCGATGATGCTGATGGCGATGAGGTCGTCCACCACGGCGAGCGTGAGCAGGAAGGTGCGCAGTGCCGGCGGCAGGAACTTGCCGACCACCGCGATCACCGCGACCGCGAACGCGATGTCCGTGGCGGCCGGGATCGCCCAGCCCTGCAGTGCGTCGGGCCCGGCGCTCAGGTTCACGAGGACGTAGATGACGGCGGGCACGGCCACACCACCGACCGCAGCGGCGATGGGGAGCGCGGCGGTCTTGGGGTTCCGGAGCTTGCCGGCGACGAACTCCTCCTTGAGCTCCAGCCCGACGACGAAGAAGAAGATCGCGAGGAGTCCGTCGGCCGCCCAGGCACCGATGGAGAGGTTCAGATGGAGCGCCTCCGGACCGAAGGTGAAGTCCCGGACGCTCAGGTAGAACTCGGAAGCACCGGTGTTGGCGAGCACGAGCGCGAGTGCGGTGGCGACGACGAGGAGGGCGCCACCGACGGTGTCCTGTTGGAGCGTCTGGTGGATGCCACGCCAGATCGAGTGCGGGGCCTGGTCGGCCGGCAGGTCGTGGGAGCGGTGAGCGTCGGGCATACGGATCCTTCGGGGGAGGGTTCGGTCGAGCAGCAGAGCGATCCCGATCGATCGCCCGCCGACCAGACTTCCCGGCGCACCAGCCTCCAGTCTAGGCGATCGGGTCCGGGATCGGCCGGGAACCCTGCGCGAGCGGCCCGCGCGGTGCTTGGATGCATCCATGAGTTCATCACCACCACCCGGCGCCCATCCGGACGAACCACATCGCGGTGACCTCGCGGGCCGCTTGAACTGGCTCCGTGCGGGTGTGCTTGGCGCGAACGACGGCATCGTCTCCGTCGCGTCCCTCGTCGTCGGTGTCGCCGGTGCCACGACCGACAGCGCGCCGCTCCTCGCAGCGGGTGTCGCGGGGCTCGTCGGTGGTGCGATCTCCATGGCCCTCGGCGAGTACGTGTCGGTGAGCAGCCAGCGGGACAGTCAGCGGGCCCTCATCGCGAAGGAGCGGCGGGAGCTCTCCGACGACCCCGAGGCGGAGCTCGCGGAACTCGCCGGGATCTACGAGGCGAAGGGGCTCCAGCCGACGACCGCGAGGCGGGTCGCCGAGGAGCTGACCGCACACGACCCGCTCACGGCGCACCTCGAGGCCGAACTCGGCATCACCGAGGACGCGGTCGTCAGCCCGTGGGCGGCCGCCGGCGCCTCGGCGCTCGCCTTCACGGTCGGGGCGCTGCTCCCCCTGCTCGCGATCCTGCTGCCGCCGCCCGAGGTGCGCGTCCCGATCACCTTCGTCGTCGTGCTCATCGCGCTGGCCCTCACCGGCTTCACGAGCGCGAGGATCGGCGGCAACCCCGCGCTCCGCCCGACCGTCCGGGTCGTGGTCGGAGGAGCCCTCGCCCTCGCAGCCACCTTCGCGATCGGCACCCTGCTCGGCACGAGCGGCGTGGTCTGATCGCCGGGGTCCTGGCTGTCGAGGACGAACCGACGACGGCTGGCACTGGTGCTGGGCGGTCCGGGGAGTTCTCTGGGAGTCTGCTGGAGCCCCGCCCGGACGTGGAGCTCCCGGGTGTAGAAGTGAAGGGCGTCCACCAGGTCGCCCTGTCGGATTCGATCAGTGCGGATCGACAGCCCGAAGAACATGTGAGGAGCACCATATGAGCGCAGGAGACAAGATCAAGAACGCCGCCGAAGACCTCGCGGGCAAGGCCAAAGAGGCCGTCGGCAAGGCGACAGACAACGACAAGCTCGTCGCGGAGGGCAAGGCCGACCAGGCCAAGTCCGACGTGAAGCAGGCCGGTGAGAACGTGAAGGACGCGTTCAAGAACTGACCTCCCGATCACACGAACGCCGGTGCCCCGCTCGGGTCACCGGCGTTCGTCTGTCTGCGGGGACGCCGACTCGGCTCACCCCCGGTCCCTGACCCCCCTCCTCCGGTCCCTGGCTCCCCTCCCCCGGTCCCTGGCTCCCCTCCCCGGTCCCTGAGCTTGTCGAAAGGCCCACGGAAAACCCCGCCAATCCGGCCGATCTCCCCCGGCCCCTGAGCCTGTCGAAGGGCACACGAGGAGCTTCCCGTTCCGGTGATCTTCCTCCGGTCCCCGAGCTTGTCGAAGGGCCCACGAGGGACCTCCTGCTCCGGTGATCTTCTTCCGGTCCCTGAGCTTGTCGAAGGGCACACGAGCAACCTCCTGCTCCGGTGATCTTCTCCCGGTCCCTGAGCTTGTCGAAGGGCACACGAGCAACTTCCACAACCGAGTCGACTCGGCATCTGGAATGTCAGTGGTCCATGGTGGACTGGTTCCATGACCGAGACCGCCCTCACCGCGACCCGCGTCGGCGATGATTACGCCGCGCACCTCGCGCAGTTCTCGGACGAATACGCGGAGATCCACCGGATGCGGGCGGCCCTCGATGCGCGAGAAGCGCGCTTGCTGGCTCGCTCCGCCGCATACGCGGACGCGCTCGCCGACTCGGTCGTTCCGGCCGTGTTCCCGCCGGCCGAGCGACTGGCCCTGTCGCGCCGCTCCACCTGCGCAGCCCTCGCGATGGCAACCCGAACGCCTGAGCAGACGGTGCAGCGGGCGACGAACGACGCCGAGCGCCTCGTGACTGATGCTCCGGCCGTGCTGGCGTCGCTCGAGGCCGGCCGCATCTCAGCGCGGCACGCGCAGACGATCATCGACCAACTCAGTGACGTGCCGACCGCAGGACGGGCGGCGTTCCTCGCTGAGGTACTACAGGTCGCGGAAGAGTCCACCAACGCGAACCTCCGCAGGCGAGCCCGCGTCCTCCGCGAACGCCTCCACCCCGAGTCCATCACCGCCCGAGCGGTCCGCTCAGAGGCCGACCGCCGCGTCGAGTTCGAACCGGCCGCCGACGGCATGGCGTGGGTGCACCTCTTCACCACCGCGCCGATCGCGCAAGGCATCATCGAGCGCGTCGAAGCAGCCGCCACCGAATCACGCCAGGCCGGCGACACCCGCACGTGCGCCCAGCTGCAGGCAGATGCCCTCGCGGCGCTCGCCCTGACCGGTGTCACGCCCGAGGACGTCATGTCGAGCCCCGTGCTCCCGCACCCCGTCGAGGTCCAGGACCACATCAAGCCGACCGTGCAGATCACCGTGCCGGCGCTCACTATGGCCGGCGTCTCCGACGCACCCGGCATGCTCGACGGCTACGGTCCGATCGACCCCGAGACCGCGGCACGTATCGCGGTGAACGCGCCCAGCTTCACCCGGATCCTCGTCCAGCCGGAAACGGGTGCGATGCTCTCCGTCGGACGCAACCAGTACCGCGTTCCCGCCGATCTGCAGCGCGCGGTCCGCCTCCGGGACGGCACCTGTCGGGCACCGGGCTGCGGGAGACGAGCCAGGGCCTGCGACCTCGACCATTCGGTCGCGTGGGAGGACGGCGGCGCGACGGATGTCGGTAACTTCGCCTGTCTCTGTCGACATCACCACCGGATGAAACATCTCCCCGGGTGGAACCTCGAACACCGGCCCGGCGGCGTCCTCGACTGGACAACGCCCGACGGGAAACACCATCGAACGGAACCGGATCCCGCACCGTTCTGACCGTTTCCGGTCCCTGAGCCTGTCGAAGGGTTCCTCGTGCGCACTTCGACAGGCTCAGTGAGCGGAAGAGGTTCACCGGAACGATGCGGGTTCATCGCGGGCACTTCGACAAGCTCAGTGAGCGGAAGAGGTTCACCGGAACGATGCGGGTTCATCGCGGGCACTTCGACAAGCTCAGTGACCGGGAGAGGTGTGCCCGGAACGATGCGGGTTCATCGCGGGCACTTCGACAGGCTCAGTGAGCGGGAGAGGTTCACCGAGAACGCTCCGGTCCCTGAGCAGGGCTGCAGTGCTGCTAGTCCTTGATGAGCAGGATCGGGTCGCCGTCGAAGGAGTCGTACGGGTTCGGGTCGGTGAAACCGCCGTCGTACATGAGGCCGGCCGGAGCCTTGCCACCGGCGGGAGCCGCCGCGACGTAGCACTGCGTGATCGGCGCGCCAGCGTCGAACTCCTCGGTGAACGACTCGGATCCGCACTCGTCCCACCCGATGAGCGTGGCCTCCTGGACCTTCTCGCCATCGGCGTCGACGGGCGAGAAGGAGGTCGCGTCGCTGTTGAACGCCACCGGGTCGCCCGACACCTTGGTCATCTCGAGCCGGATGAGCGTGATGTCGTAGCCGTCGAGTTCCCCGCCGTCGAACTGCGTCTTGAGGAACGCGACCTGGTCGGCCGTCGCGGGGGTGACCTCGGTCAGCTTCGCGCTGATGAGCGCGGTGACGCCGTCGGTGCCCTGCGACTCGTAGACGATCGGCTCATCGATCCCGACCTGCGCTCCAGGCTCGGTGACCTCACCGTCCGCCGATCCGGTCGAGGTCGGCTTCGACGTCGCAGACGACGAAGCCTTCTCCGTCGGCTTCGTGTCGGGGGCCGACGGCGTGGAGCATCCGGCCAACACGAGCATGGCTGCGACGGGGACGGTGATCAGGGCGGTGACGCGGGAGAGCTGCATCGGGATTCCTTTCGGCGGCGGACTCCAGCAGTCTGTCCCGCGCGCCGTTGCCGCGCGATGGGGACAACTCCCCACCGGGGCGGCCGGGCTCCTGCCGTCGGGTCCCGGCAGGATCCCCCGCGGCCTCTCAGGAGTCTCTCTGCTGGCGTTCATCCGAGCGGCGGACGATGAGACGACGCGCCAGATTGTCGCGTCCGAGGGGAACCCATGACTGCGACGATCACCGTTCCGACCGCGCCCTCGCGCCGTCGGTGGGACGCCCTCCACACCCTCCTCGGCGGCCGCGCCGCACCCTGGGTCGTCGGCCTGTTCGCCACCCTCGTCTCGCTCATCGGCATCGGCACGCCATCGTACTGGGGTGACGAGGCGGCGAGCGTCCTCGCCGCCGAACGCCCCCTCCCCGTCATGTTCGGGATGATCGGCCACATCGACGCCGTCCACGGCCTGTACTACGCGTTCCTGCACGTCTGGACCGGCGCCTTCGGCACCGCCGAGGCCGTCACGCGGTTCCCGAGCGCGATCGGCGTCGGTCTGGCCGCGGCCGGCACGGTCGTGCTCGCGCGGTCCATCTTCACCCCGGCGATCGGCATCACGGCGGGCCTCGTGTTCGCCGTCATCCCCCAGGTCACACGGATGGGCGCCGAGACGCGCTCCTATGCGCTGGGCATGGCCGCGGTCGTGTGGCTGACGGTCTGGTTCGTGTCGCTCGTGCGCCGCCGGTCCACGTCCCGCCGCAGCTGGGCACTCTTCGCCATCGCGAGCGCCGCCTCGATGTACCTGTTCCTGTACCTCGCGATGCTCCTCCTCGTGCACGCCACGTGGATGGTGCTCCAACGCCCCGGGCGGCGGGTGATGCGAGCGTGGGGCTGGTCCCTGGCCGGTGCACTGGTCCTCGGCGCTCCGATCGTGATCGCGGGCATCGCGCAGCGCGAGCAGATCGCGTTCCTCGGCAGGCGGGACTACGCGACGCCGGAATCGGTGCTCGTCGGCCAGTGGTTCCAGACGCCGGCCTTCGCCGTGCTCGCGTGGCTGCTCATCGTGCTCGCTCCCATCGGGGTCCTCGTGGTGCGCCGATCCTCCCGACAGCGTCGCGCCCTGGCGATGATCGCCGTCTGGGCGCTCGCACCGACCGCGCTGCTCATCATCGGCAACACCCTCGTGACGCCGATGTACAACCTGCGCTACGTCACCTTCTGCGTCCCGGCCGTCGCGATCATGATGGCGCTCGGACTCCGGACGATCGTCGACCTCCTGCCGAAGCGGGTGGACCGCGCGGTGGCGACCGCGGTCGGTGTCGCGCTCGTGCTGGCGCTCGCGATCCCGGTCCTCGCGGAACAGCGCGGCCCGTTCGCGAAAGACGACGGCAGCGACCTCCGGCAGACCGCGGAGGTCGTCCAGGCCCATGCCTCGCCGGGCGACGCGGTCGTCTTCGACCAGTCGGTGAAGCCCTCGCGCAAGTCCCGGCTCGCGATCGACCTCTACCCGCAGGCCTTCGCCGGCCTCGACGACGTGGCGCTCGAGACGAGCTACCGTGACCGCCCCGAGCTCTGGGACCTGGCCGCGCCGCTGTCCGAGATCCACGACCGGCTGATCGGCCACGACACCGTCTGGGTCGTCGAGGGCTCGAGCACCTCTCCGAACGTGGCGGACCTCGAGGCGCTCGGCTACCACGTCGAGCAGCGCATCCCCGTCCACCGCAGCATCGTCTTCGAGCTGGTCAGGTCGTGACGCGATGGTGATCCGATCCATTCCCGATGCGCGCGCGCTGCTCCGGCGACCGATCGTCCGCGAGGTCGCCGCCTTCGGCCTCGTCGGCGGCGCCGGCTTCCTCGTCGACGTCGGGGTCTTCAACCTGCTCGCGTACACCGTGTTCCTCCACACCGGCACTTCCGGGCTGCTGGTGGCGAAGGGCATCTCCACGACGCTCGCCATCGTGGCCAACTGGGTGGGCAACCGGCTCCTCACCTTCCGCGCGCATCGGCGCTCGGACGTCGCCCGCGAAGCGCTCGAATTCGGTCTGGTGAGTCTCGCGGGCGGCGCGATCGCCCTGGCCTGCCTCTGGGTCTCCCACGACGCGATGCACTTGACGACGCCGCTGGCGGACAACGTGTCGGCGAACATCGTCGGGCTGGCCCTCGGTTCCGCGTTCCGCTTCGTGCTCTACCGCTTCTGGGTGTACGGGCCGCGGGCGGAGCGGACGGGACCGATCCCGGTGCGCATCGACCCGTGAGGCCGACCGGTCAGCGACTCGCGTTGTGCTGCGAGACGGCGTCGCTGACCCAGGAGAACTCGTCGACGAACCGCGAGAGCAGCCGGGCGAGTTCCGCTCGATCGCGCTCGCTCCACTTGCCGACGAGGGTGTTGTAGACCTGCTGCGCCGCCTGCCGGTGTCGTTCGAGGGCGGTCCGTCCCTCCTCCGTCGCGCTCACGAGCACCGCGCGGCGATCACTCGGATCCGTCGCCCGGACGACGAGACCGCCCTCCTCGAGGCGACGCACCTCGGCCGTCGCGGTCGACTTGTCGACGTCCATCCAGCCCGCGACTGTGGACATGCGGATCGGCCCTGCGGTGATGACGTATTCGAGGAGCCACGCGTCCGTGGCGGTGAGGGCGGCACCCTCGGCGTCGTGCAGCGAACGCCGGTTGTCGGCCCTGGTGGACCACCGGAGCACCGTCGCGAGGGACGCCTGGATGACGGCTCCCGCCTCGGCGGGGTCGACGTCATCGCTCATAGCTGAATTCTTTCTGAATACGTGCGTTCGGGTGTTGGTTCGACCATACCAACTATATAGTGGGACAGCACCAACTAAACATCACCCGTCCCCCACCTCGAGCGCTGCGGAGAACACAGCCCATGGAAATCCCCGGATACGTCTGGCTGCTGACGATCGTCGGCATTCTGGCCCTCCTCGCCTTCGACTTCATCTTCCACGTGCGCAAGGCCCACGAGCCGACGCTGCCGGAAGCCGCGAAGTGGTCGGCCCTCTACGTCGGTATCGCCATCGTCTTCGGCCTCGGCGTCCTCTTCTTCGGCGGTGGCACACTCGGATCCGAGTACTTCGCCGGCTACATCACGGAGAAGGCCCTGTCGGTCGACAACCTCTTCGTCTTCCTCATCATCATGTCGAGCTTCCGCGTGCCGCGGGCCGACCAGCAGAAGGTGCTCCTCTTCGGCATCGTCTTCGCCCTCATCGCCCGCACCGGCTTCATCTTCCTCGGTGCCGCCGCGGTGAACGCCTGGTCCTGGCTGTTCTACATCTTCGGCGCGTTCCTCATCTTCACGGCGATCAAGCTCCTCCGCCCGGAGGAGGAGAGCGACGACGCGAACAACTTCGTCATCCGTCTCGCCAAGCGTCTCTTCAAGACGACCGACCGCTACGACGGCGACAAGCTCGTCACCATCGAGAACGGCAAGAAGGTCCTCACGCCGATGCTGCTCGTCATGGTCGCCATCGGCGGCACCGACCTGCTCTTCGCGCTCGACTCGATCCCCGCGATCTTCGGCCTCACGCAGAACCCGTACATCGTCTTCACCGCGACGGCGTTCTCGCTGCTCGGTCTCCGTCAGCTCTACTTCCTCATCGACGGCCTGCTCGACCGCCTCATCTTCCTGAGCTACGGCCTGGCGGCGATCCTCGGCTTCATCGGTGTGAAGCTCGTCCTGCACGCGCTCCACGAGAACACCCTGCCGTTCCTCAACGGTGGCGAGCACATCCCGGTGTTCGAGATCAGCACTGGCCTGTCGCTCATCGTCATCATCGGCATCCTGACCGTCACGGTCCTCGCATCGCTCCTCAGCCCGGCCGGGCGTGCACACACGATCATCAGCGACGCCCGCACCCAGGCGAAGAAGATCGTCGACCACGCCGACGCCCCGGAGGACATCCCGGACGGTCACCACGTGGACGAGGTCGAACTCGAGACGAGCTACACCCGCATGGTCGAGCGCCAGAAGTCGTTCGCGAACCTGAAGCCCAAGCACCAGGCGAAGGCGGCCGACGACGAGGAGCTCCAGCGGCTGCTCGCCCGGGCCCACGAGCTGCAGGCGAAGAGCTCCGACTCCCGCGGCCTGCTCTGAACGGGCCGGGAATCCGGGCGCTCGCCCGGCTGAACCGATAACGTGGACGTGCGCTCCCAGCTTCGGCCGGGGGCGCACGTCCCACACCTCACCACCAGCAACACGATGAAGCATCTAGGAGACGGAACCATGGGTCTGAGTCTGGAAAAGGGCCAGTCGCTCTCACTGACGAAGCAGGACGGCGGTTCGCTCACGCGGATCCGCCTCGGTCTCGGCTGGGACGGCGTCGCACCGGTGAAGCGCGGCTTCTTCGGCCGCTCGTCCGCACCCGACATCGACCTGGACGCCTCAGCGATCTTCTTCGACGCCACCGGCAAGGTGCTCGACACCATCTGGTTCCAGCAGCTCGCGAGCAAGGACGGCTCGGCCAGCCACACCGGCGACAACCTCACGGGTGCCGGCGACGGCGACGACGAGACGATCCTCGTCGACCTCTCGAGGGTCGCCCCGTCCGTCCAGCAGATCGTCTTCGTGATCAGCAGCTACAGCCGCCAGACCTTCGACACCGTGCAGAACGCCTTCAGCCGGATCATCGACGACTCGACCCCCGGCTCGCCCGAGGTCGCCCGCTACCAGCTCACCGACTCCGGTCCGCACACCGCGATGATCATGTCGAAGGTCTCGCGCGAGGGCAACGGCTGGACCTTCAAGGCGATCGGCGAGCGCGCCAACGGGCGTTCCGTCATGGACCTCCTCGGCCCGGCCGCCCAGGCCCTCTGAGCACCACCCGCAGCAGTCCCCCGCGCGCCAGCGCAGTTCCGAAGGAGAAGCGATCACCATGGCAGGACTCACCCTCGAAAAGGGCAACAACCTCTCGCTCACCAAGACCAGCCCCGGCCTGACGGTCGCGACGGTCGGTCTCGGGTGGGACCCGCGCACCACGAGCGGTGAGGCCTTCGACCTCGACGCCTCCGCGCTGCTCGTCGGCGCGAACGGCAAGGTGCGCTCCTCCGCCGACTTCATCTTCTACAACCAGCCCGCCTCGGCGGACGGCTCCGTCAAGCACCTCGGCGACAACCGCACCGGCGACGGCGAGGGCGACGACGAGCAGATCTCGGTCGACCTGAACGCGGTCGGGGCAGACGTCGAGCGCGTGATCATCGCCGTGTCGATCGACAAGGCCGACGAGCGGCGCCAGAACTTCGGCCAGGTCCGCGGAGCGTACTGCCGCATCGTCGACCAGGACGGCACCGAGATCGTCCGCTTCGACCTCAGCGAGGACGCCGCCCCCGAGACCGCCATGCTGTTCTCGGAGCTCTACCGCAACGGATCCGAGTGGAAGTTCAAGGCCGTCGGCCAGGGCTACACCACCGGTCTCGCCGGCATCGCCGGCGACTTCGGCGTCCCGCTCGGCTGAGCACCGACGCCTCCACCACGAGCAAGCCACACACGAGAGCAAGGTCGACCGTATGAGCACGCCACTCACTCCGCCAGACGCCAACGAACAGGCAGCAGCCTCCCTCGTGCTGCACGCTCCGGATGCACCGGACGTCGTGCAGGCCGAAGAGGCACCGGGCATGGTCCCCGTCCCGGCGGAGCGCCAGACGGAGATCCAGCAGCAGGCGCGCTCCTTCGTGACGGAGGTCGCGACGCTCGACCCGCGCTCGCCCGAGTTCACGCAGAAGATCGAGGGCATCTCCCAGATCGGCGGCAAGGAGATGGTGCAGTCGAGCGGCTACTCCTCCCGCATGCTCGACCGCTCGTCGACCTCGGTCGCCGGTGCGAAGCGTTCGGGTGACAGCGCGCAGATCAAGGTCGCGACCACGCTCGGCGACCTCCGCAGCACCGTCGAGGACCTCACGCCGAACCAGGCGGACCTCGGCGTCGGCCGCAAGATCCTCGGGTTCATCCCGGGCGGCAACAAGCTCGCCAAGTACTTCCAGAAGTACGAGTCCGCGCAGACCCAGCTCGACAAGATCATCAAGTCGCTCATGGCCGGCCAGGACGAGCTCCTCAAGGACAACGCCGCCCTCGCCGGCGAGAAGGTCCAGCTCTGGGAGACGATGCAGGCGCTCAGTGAGTACGCCGTCTTCGCGAAGGCGCTCGACGCCGCCTGCGTCGCCAAGATCGACGAAGCCCGCTCCTCCGGACGCATCGAGGAAGCCCAGAAGCTCGAGGCCGACGTCCTCTTCCCCGTCCGCCAGCGCCACCAGGACATCCTCACGCAGCTCGCCGTCTCGGTGCAGGGCTACCTCGCGATGGACCTCATCCGCAAGAACAACCTCGAGCTCATCAAGGGTGTCGACCGCGCTCGCACCACGACGATCGCCGCCCTGCGGACCGCCGTCGTCGTCGCGCAGGCCCTCGCGAACCAGAAGATGGTCCTCGACCAGATCGACGCGATCAACACCACGACGAACAACATGATCCTGCAGACGAGCGAGATGCTGAAGGACCAGACCACGCGCATCCACCAGCAGGCCTCCACCGCGGGTGTCAGCGTCGAGACCCTGCAGCGCGCGTTCGACAACGTCTTCCAGACCATGGACGCGATCGACACCTTCCGTGCCGAAGCCGCCAAGAACATGGAGGGCACCGTCAACGCGCTCGAGTCTGGTCTCGAGAAGGCGAAGCCGTACCTCGAGCGCAGCCGTCAGGCCGAGCAGCGCGAACTGCGGTAGCCTCACGCTCGGGTGATCGGGCGCACGGGTCGCTGAGGACGAAGGGGGACGAGGGATGGCATTCGGACGACTGCTGAACGCACTGCGGACCGGCGGGGCCGAGCCGCTCGGCGTCGTCGACGCCACGCCGGCGCCCGTCGGTGAGACCGAGGACGAGCAGACGGCCCGGCACCTCGACGAACTCCGCGACTCGGTGCGCTCCGTGGGGCGCGACCTCCCCACGCTGCTCACCTCGCAGCTCCGACAGATCGACGACCAGTTGCGCCTCGTCGTCGCGACCATCGCCGACCAGGGTGCGTCGACCGAGCAGCGCGTGCTCCTCGCCGCGATGGTGACGGACTACCTCCCGAGCCCGCTGCGCTCCTTCCTCGCGCTGCCGGCCGCGGACCGCACCGACGACTCCCGCAGCACGATCGTCTTCGCCCGTCAGCTGGAGCTCATCGAGGAGACCATCCGCGACCTCCTCAACCAGATCCGCATCGGCGCGATCGCCGAACTCTCGACGCACGGTCGCTTCCTCTCCGACAAGTTCCAGGAGCCCGACGCCGGTCTCGTGCTGGGTGCGCACTGATGGCATCGCTGATCGCGGGCGCGAACGCCGCGCTCACCGCCGAGAACCCCGGCCTCGACGCCGTGCTCATCGGGTTCGGCTGGGACGTCATCGCGAGCCGCGGACCGCAGAGCGAGCCCGTGCCGCTGGCGATCATGTGCGGCGACGACGGCAAGGCGCTGTCCGACGACCACCTCGTGTTCTTCAACCAGGTCGAGAGCCAGGACGGCGCGGTCACCTTCTCGTCCGAGGCCGACGACGAGGAGATCGACGTCGAGCTGTCGCGCGTGCCGGACTCCGTGTCGAAGATCGCCTTCCTGCTCTACATCGACCCCGACGTCCGCGGTCCCGGCGACTTCTCTCCCGTGCGCTCGGCGTTCGTCCGCGTCGCCACGCCCGACGGTCGGGAGCTCGTGCGCTTCGACGTGCCGATCGCCGAGGTCCGCAGCAGCCAGGCGCTGCTCCTGGCCGAGCTGTACCGGCACCGCTCGGACTGGAAGTTCCGCGCCCTCGGGCAGGGGTACGCCGGTGGGCTCGCCGGCGTGGCACGCGACTTCAGAATCGACCTCTGAGCCGTGCCGCTCAACACCTCCCCGGTGCGACGGGACATCGACTACCTCCGTCGTCGGGTGAAGCCGAGACCTGCGCCGGTGGCGCAGGCGGAACCCGTGGCGAGCGCCCCGGCGGCACCTCCCCCCGCAACGCCCGCCGCGTCGGCAGCACCGTCGACGGGACTCACGCTCGGCGGGCCGTCGACGCCCGCCGCCGCACCCCCTGCCCCGGCGGCATCGGCAGCGCCGTCTGCACCGTCGGCACCGTCGACGGGACTCTCGCTCGGCGGATCCTCGTCGCCCGCTCCCGCTACGCCGTCGGGACGCCCCGCCACCACGCCCGCCGCAGCTCCGACGACCCCGCAGCCCTTCCCGGCTCCGACAGCCGAGGAGGTCCGCGTCCTCGAGGACGAGACCCCACTGGTCCGGCTCGACCCGCGTCAGTCCGCGATCGGCAGCCTCATCGTCGGCGGAGCGACGGCGATCGTGTGGGAGACCGTCGAACTCGTGACGGGAGTCGCGACGGCCGACGGCATCGACGGCACACCGGTGACGACGCCCGGCAACCGGCCGCTGCTCGGCTTCGACGGCGGCGACGCGATCCTCGCGCTCCGGCACGTGCACCTCATCCGGCGGGCGTTGTTCGTCGGCACAGCCGGCCACCCACTGACGGTGCAGCTCTTCGACGGCGAGAGCTTCGCCGCGGCTGACGACACCGGCGCACCGCCGGTCGTCTCGCTGTTGCGTATCGGGTCGAGACTCGAACTCCGCCTCGAACCCCTTCCCGCCGAGATCCCCCTCGAGACGCTCCTGCAGCAGTTCGGCTTCGAGCCGACGCCGTACGTCGTCGCCCGCGAACCCCGGAGACGATGACCATGCGCCACTTCAGTTACGTCGACGACAAGCGCGCGTCGCGGCTGTTCCACAAGCTCCCGAGCCCCATCAGCATCGACTCCCCACCGGAACACGTGGCGGCGGCACTCGGCGCCACGCTCTACAGTCCCGGCACGCGCCCGACGCTCGCGAAGGACGTCGTGAAGCAGGCGAAGCACGGCTGCCTGAGCATGGTGCTGTGCCTCGAGGACTCGGTCCCCGACGACGCGGTCGAGTTCGCCGAGACGAACGTCGCGGAGGCGATGCAGCAGCTCGCCGCCAAGAGCTCGGGGTCCAAGCGCCCCGTGCTGCCGCTGCTGTTCATCCGCGTCCGCACGCCCGAGCAGCTCGAGCGGGTCGCCGGGCTCCTCGGTCCGGGACTCGACCTCTTGAGCGGCTTCGTCATCCCCAAGTACGAGAACAGCGACGGGGTGGCGGACCGCTTCTTCGAGGCGCTCGGTCGCGTGCAGCGCGACTACGGGCAGGACGGATCGAACGGCGCGCGTCGCCTCCGGGTCATGCCGATCCTCGAGTCGCCGCGGATGATCCACCGCGAGACCCGCGACGACACCCTCTCCGGGATCGTCGACGTCACCAAGGCCCACCGCGAGGACGTCCTGGCGGTCCGGATCGGCGCCACCGACCTCTCGAGCGCCTTCTCGCTCCGGCGCTCGCGCGACCTCACCGTGTACGACGTGAAACTCGTCTCCTCGGTCATCGCCGACGTCGTCAACGTCTTCGGTCGACCGGGCGACGACTTCGTCATCACCGGCACGGTCTGGGAGCACTTCCACAACGCGGAGCGGCTCATGCGCCCGCAGCTGCGCATGACGCCGTTCCAGGACGCGAACGAGGCGCAGCTGCGTCAGAAGCTCCTCCTCAAGGGACTCGACGGCCTCATCCGCGAGATCGCGCTCGACCAGGCGAACGGGTTGCTCGGCAAGACGGTCATCCACCCGAGCCACGTGCCGGTCGTCCACGCGATGTCGGTCGTGAGCCACGAGGAGTACGTCGACGCCCTCTCGGTCGTCGGCGATGTGGGCGGCGGTGCCAACGCATCCCCGTATCGGAACAAGATGAACGAGATGAAGCCGCACCAGGCGTGGGCGCGCAAGACCCTGCTCCGCGCGGAGGCCTTCGGGGTGGCAGCGGAGGAGACGACGTTCGTCGACCTCCTCGAGACGAGCATGCGGTGACCGTATGGACGGGCCGCTTCGTCAGTGACGCCGTCGGCATCGGCCTGCGCTCGAACGCGTCCCGGAGCCTGATCCCGGTGGAGGACCTCGTCGGTCTCGCGCTCCGCGACAACCCCAAACGCGCGCAGCTGCTCGTGTCGACGGTCCTCGCCAAACACGTGCCGACCGTGCCCGGTCTGGCACTCGCCGCCGGCGAACTGCTCGGACTGCTGGTGCGGAGCGCGCTCGACGGCAGCGACCCGGAGACGGCTCCGTTCGACACGGTGGCGCAGCTCCTTGCCTGTCGGGAACGGCCGGACGCTGACGGTCTCGCCGCCCTCACCGCCGTCCGCGAGCACCTCGCCCAGCTCCGCGATGCGGCCCCAGTGGCCGGGCCGGAGCTCGTCACCGTCGGCTACGCGGAGACGGCGACCGGGCTCGGCCACATCGTCGCCGACGCGCTCGGCTCGCCGTACCTCCACTCCACGAGGCACGAGGCGGACGTGCCCTTCACGCCGTTCGAGGAGGAGCACTCGCACGCGAGCGACCACCGCCTGTACCCGAGCGACCCCGCGTGGGCCACGGTGGGCGGCACCACGGTGCTCGTCGACGACGAGTTGAGCACCGGACGCACCGTGCGCAACACGATCACCGCGCTGCACGCCACCACGCCGCAGGCGCACTGGGTGATCGCGGGCCTCATCGACCTCCGTTCGGATGCGGACCGGCAGCGCTTCGACGACCTCGCCCACCGCCTCGGCACCCGGATCACCGTCGTCGCGCTCGGCGTGGGTGCCGTCGACCTTCCGGAGGACGTCCTCGCCCGCGCGCGAGCGGTCATCGACGCTGCACCCGCCGCATCGGTCGCGGGTTCGACCGCAGCCGGCGACGTCGTCGTCGTGGACGCCTCCGACCTGTCGCCCGTGCGGAGCGCGCGCTTCGGTGCGCCAGGACGCCTGGACGACGCGGTGACCGCCGCGATCGCCGACCGGGTCCTTCCGGAGCTGCCGGACGGCGAGGTCGTGGTGCTCGGCTCCGAGGAGTTCATCGCGGTACCGCTGGCCGTCGCCGACCACCTCGACCGCACCCGCGGAACGACGCGCTTCTCCACCACCACGCGGTCCCCCATCGCCGTCATCGACCGTGACGACTACGCCATCGCGAGCGCGGTGTCCTTCACCAGCCACGACCGCACGATCGACGGCTTCGGACCCCGCTTCGCCTACAACCTCTCGCGCGGTGGCTCACGGTTCGCGGCGGTGGTCCTGTTCCCGGAGCCGGGCGCCGACCGCGAGCTCCTGCTCCGGCCCGACGGCGTCGTCGAGGCGCTGCGTACCGTCACCGACCACGTCATCGTCGTCCTCCTCACCGAATCCGTCCCGACCCCAGCCGAATGGAACCCCGCACCGTGACCATCGCCGCCGCCCTCCCCGAGCCGCTCACCGGACCGGACTTCGGGTCCTACGACGCCTCGGAGGTGCGCTGGCTGCTGACCGACCTCGGCGACACCCGCCTCGAGGCCGACGCCTCCGAACGCGAGGCCGCGATCCAGAGCGGTCGCGCGCACTACGCCGAGTCGCTGCCCATCGAGTACCTGCCCTCCCCCGAGTACGAGGAGCTCTACCGGGACGCCCTCGCGCGGTCGAGCCGACGTCTCGCGGTGGCCGTCGGTGTCGTCACCGACCTCGTACTGGCCTCCCGCGCGAACCGCCCCGTGCTGGTCTCCCTCGCCCGCGCCGGAACGCCCATCGGGATCCTCATGCGTCGCTGGGCGAAGGAGGTCCGTGGGATCGACGTGCCGCACTACACGATGAGCATCGTGCGCGGTGTCGGCGTCGACGGGACCGCGCTGCGCTACCTCGCGGCGCACCACGACCCGGAGCAGATCGCGTTCGTCGACGGCTGGACCGGCAAGGGCGCCATCGCCCGCGAACTGACGGCGGCGCTGGAACTCTTCGCCGAGACCGACGGCATCCGCTTCTCCGACGAACTGGCGGTCCTCGCGGACCCCGGCCACTGCGTGCCCGTCTACGGCACCCGCGACGACTACCTCATCCCCTCCGCGTGCCTGAACTCCACCGTCTCCGGCCTCGTGTCCCGCACGGTGTACAACCGCGAGCTGCTCTCCGACGACCAGTTCCACGGCGCCAAGTTCTACCGCGAGCTGAGCAGTCACGACGTCTCCGGCGCCTTCCTCGACGCGGTCTCCAGCCGCTTCGCCGAAGTGGTCGACGACGTCGCAGCGGGCCTGGAGGAAGCCTCGGCGGCCGACCGCGAACCGAGCTGGATCGGCTGGGAGGCCGTCGAGCGGATCCGCGAACAGTACGACATCCCGACCGTGAACCTCGTGAAGCCCGGTGTCGGCGAGACCACCCGCGTCCTGCTCCGCCGGGTGCCGTGGAAGGTGCTCGTGTCGCCGGACGCCCTCGACGACGTCGCGCACGTGCTCCTGCTGGCCGAGCAGCGCGGTGTGCCGGTCGAGGTCGTGCCCGGGTTGCCCTACAGCTGTGTCGGACTCATCAACCCGTTGAGCGACGCCGCGGCGGGAGACGCCCAGTGAGCGCCCTCGTCGCCTGCGACCTCGACCGAACCCTCATCTACTCGCCGAAGGCGTTCTGGCTCGAGACGCCGGACCCCGAGGCGCCGTCGATCGTCGTCTCGGAGCTCTGGAACGGCGTGCCGATCTCGTTCATGACGCGCGAGTCGGAGCGCCTGCTGATCGAGCTGCGCTCACAGGCCGTCTTCATGCCCGTCACGACGCGGACCGTGGCGCAGTATCAGCGGGTGCAGCTGCCGGGTGGTGCGCCCGATTACGCGATCACGAGCAACGGCGGCGAGATCCTCGTCGACGGCGTCCCGGACGCCGATTGGCGCGGTCGCGTGCGAGCGCACCTCACCGACCACACCGCTCCGCTCGACGAGGCGCTTGCGCGCTTCGAGGAACTGGCGTCGCCGACCTGGATCCTCAAGACGAACGTCGCGGACGCGCTGTTCTTCTACTCGATCGTCGAACGCGACGCGATCCCGGCGGGCTGGCTCGAACAGGTCGAGCAGGAGTGCGAACGGCTCGGATGGACGGTGTCGCTGCAGGGACGCAAACTCTACTGCGTGCCGCGGACGCTCACGAAGCACGACGCCGTCAGCGAGGTCGCCCGCCGCCTCGACGGACCACTCGTCCTCGCGGCCGGTGACTCGCTCCTCGACCAGTCGATGCTGGAGACCGCCGACCTCGCGTTCCGGCCGGCGCACGGCGAGCTCGACGACGAGGGCTTCACGATCGACACGCTGACGGTCACCGAGCGGCGCGGCATCCTCGCCGGCGAGGAACTGCTGCGGCTGATGACGGCGGCAGCCGTCCGGGGCCGCTGACCCGAGGCCCGATCACCAGGGCAAGTCGAGACTCGGTACCAGGCCGCCCGCGGCTGTGCCGGAGCCCGGGCACACGAGCACGCCATCGGCGTCGGCGAGCCCGCGGAGCATGGCTGCCCCGTGCCAGGGCGTCGGCTCCGCATGCGGCGTCGGCGGGTCCGCATCGTGCACCGAGCGGTAGGGGCGCAGCACCGTCCCTGAGCGAGCCCCGTCGACGGGCGAGGCGAGCACCGCCGGTCGCAGGGCCGGGAGCTCGAGTCCCTGGAAGCCCGCGAGCACCGGGTGCACGAGCGTGAGGACACTGAGCAGTGCGGCGAGCGGGTTGCCGGGCAGCCCGACGAACAGACGACCGTCCGGCAGCCGCGCGAGCAGCGCAGGGCCACCCGGGCGGACGTCGACGCCGTCCACGAGGAAGTCCGCGCCGGCGTCGCGGAGCAACGCTCGGACGTGATCGGCTCGGGAGTCGCCGGTACCACCCGTGGTCACGACGAGATCCCGCTGGTGGCGGGCAGGAGCGCCGACCGCGCTCGTCAGCCCGAGGGCGTCGGCCGTGGTGGACGCGTCATCGCCGACACGGACGCTGGACGTGACGACGCCACCGAGCGAGGCGATCACTCCCGGGAGCGATGGACCGAAGCTGTCGCGGACGAACCCCGGGCCGGGCACACCGCTCGTGACGACCTCGTCACCCGTGAGGACCAGGCGGACCCGCGGTGTCGGCACGACGGGCACGCGGTCGAAGCCGGCGCCGGCGGCGACCGCGAGGTGCACGGGACCGAGACGCGTGCCGGCGTCGAGGACCGTCGACCCCGCGGGTGACTCGGTTCCGGCGGGCCGGATGTGCCGCCCCGGCCGCGGCTCCGCGCTCGGTGCGGACGGTGCGAGGTGGAGGCGAGCTGAACCCGCGCTCTGCTCGACCACGCCGTGCTCGAGCTGGAGCACGGCCTCGGCGCCCGCCGGGATCAGCCCACCGGTCAGGACGTCGACCGCGACACCGTCGCCGAGTCCGACCGATCGTGCGCGCTCGGCGTCGCCGCCGGTCAGCAGCGTCCACGGGCCGCTCCCGGCCACCGCCCAGCCGTCCATCGCCGAGGAGGCGTAGTGCGGGATCGCGATGGCCGAGACGAGCGGCGCCGCGAGGACGTGTCCGAGGGCCTCGGTGAGCGCCAGGGTGTCGACGACGTCGGACCGCTGCGCGGCACCCGCCGCATGCGCGATGGTGCGGGCGTCCGACCAGGAGGACCTCGTCATGCGGTCGAGTCCGAGGCGACCAGCCGCTCGACGGCCGCGGTCGCAGCCTCGGCGGCGGCGACCGGATCCGCCCCGATCGCGAGCGCCTTCCCGACGGCGATGCCGACGAGGTAGGTGGTGAGCGGGGCGGCCGGACGCCGTACGGCGTGCGCGGCCGTGCCCGCGAGTCCGAGGACGGCGTCGATGTCGACCGCGACGTCGCCGAGCTCCAGCTCGGCGGACACCCGGTCGGTCCAGTCGGCGAGGACGGCATGCAGGTCATCGGTCATGGGAGGCGCTCCTCAGGGTCGGCGGTCGGCGTGGTGGACGCGGTCGGCGTCGGCGACTCGACGGCGGTGACGACCCCGAGTTCGGTCGCGTCGGCCCAGGTGTCGACGTCGGCCGAGCCGCCGTCGGGAATGGGCACCTGTCGGAGGACGAGTCCGGCGAGCAGCTGGCGGACGGAGACACCCGCGAGGTCACCGCTCGGCTGCGACGCCCGGAGTGCGGCGACCCGGCGTTCCAGGGCCTCCCGGTGGTAGACGGCGAGCAGCGGCTGCTCACGACCGGAGGCGTCCACCGCGACCCAGCCGTCGGTGTCGATCCCGGTCGCGGCTGTGGCGGCGTCGAGCACCGCGGCGAGCGCAGGTGCGGCATCCGGCATGTCGCAGGCGAGGACGGCGACCTGCGTGGGGCCCTCGGCAGCGACGCCATCACGCAGGGCGTCCAGGCCTGCGGCGATGGCCGCGGCAGGGCCGCCGAAGACGGGGCGTTCACGGACGAAGCGGACCGGAGCGGTCGTCCGGGCCTCGGGGCCGACCACGACGACACGGCCGCCGGCCGCCCGCGCAGCATCGACCGCGAGCTGGAGGAGGGTCCGGCCGCCGCGGAGCAACGACGCCTTCGCAACGCCGCCGAGGCGGGAGGACCGCCCTCCCGCGAGGATGATCGCGTCGACGGACATGGCACCAGCCTAGGCCGCGATCCAGCCCCCGAGGCGGCTGCGGATCCGGTGAGGCACCTTGCCCTCGTCCGATGGTGGTGATAGCCATGAGCCATGACTCGCATCACGGCGCGCAGACGCGTCACCCGCATCACGGTGGGACAGCCCGCACGCACCCGCGAGGACGTCCTCGCCGTCGAGGAGCCACTCGAGATCCGTGTCGGTGGTCGTTCGCTCGCCATCACGATGCGGACGCCCGGCCACGACGTCGACCTCGCCATCGGCTTCCTCGTCTCCGAGGGCGTCATCGGCCGGGGTGACGACGTCCGGACCGCGCGCTACTGCGCCGGAGCGACGGACGAGGGCGTCAACACGTACAACGTGCTGGACATCGCCCTGTCGCCCGGCGTCCCCGCCCCGGATCCGAGCTTGGAACGGAACTTCTTCACCACCAGCTCGTGCGGCCTCTGCGGCAAGGCGAGCATCGACGCCGTCCGGACGAGCTCGCGCTACTCCGTCGCGGACGACGACTTCCGCCTCGACCCGGCGCTCCTCGTGACCTTCCCCGACCGCCTCCGGGCACAGCAGGCGGTCTTCGAACGCACCGGCGGTCTGCACGCGGCCGGCCTGTTCGACGCCCGCACCGGCGAGATGCTCGTGCTCCGCGAGGACGTCGGCCGACACAACGCCGTCGACAAGGTCGTCGGATGGGCGGCGAAGGAGGGGTTGCTCCCGCTCCGCTCCATGGTCCTGATGGTGTCGGGGCGCGCGAGTTTCGAGCTCACGCAGAAGGCCTCGATGGCCGGCATCCCGATGCTCGCCGCCGTCTCCGCTCCGTCCTCGCTCGCCGCCGAACTGGCCACCGAACTCGGGATGACGCTCGTCGGCTTCCTCCGTGGCGACTCGATGGTCGTCTACAGCGGAGCGCACCGGCTCGCCGACCCGCCCGAAGGCTCGGCACCAGCAGCACTCCAGACCGGAGCGAACGCATGAGCGCCGAACCGCCCGTCGAGGACGTCACAGACGCCGACATCGAGGTCACCCACCCGAAGCACGTCGCCGTCGGCCTGCCCGGCATCCTGCACTCGATGGAGCCCGCCCTCCGGCAGCTCGGACCGAAGCGGACCGCGGAGCTCTTCACGTCGATCAACCAGCGCGGCGGCTTCGACTGCATGAGCTGTGCCTGGCCCGACCCGGACGACCGCAAGAAGCTCGAGTTCTGCGAGAACGGCGCGAAGGCCGTCATCTGGGAGGCGACGCCGGTCGTCATCCCGAGCGCCTTCTGGGCCGGACACTCGCTCACCGATCTCGCCGACAAGTCGGAGTACTGGCTCGGCATGCAGGGTCGGCTGTCGGAGCCCGTCTACAAGCCGGCCGGTTCGGACCACTACCGGCCGGTGAGCTGGGACGAGGCGTTCGCCATCGTCGGCGAGCAGCTGCGCGGTCAGGAGTCCCCCGACGAAGCCGTCTTCTACACGAGCGGCCGCGCGTCGAACGAGGCGGCCTTCGTCTACCAGCTCTTCGTCCGCGCCTTCGGGACCAACAACCTCCCCGACTGTTCGAACATGTGCCACGAGTCCACCGGCACGGCGCTCGGCGAGGTCATCGGCGTCGGGAAGTCGACCATCCGGTACGAGGACTTCGAGCAGGCCGACCTCATCATCGTCATGGGCCAGAACCCGGGCACGAACCATCCGCGCATGCTCACGGCGCTCGAGGACGCGAAGCAGGCGGGCGCGACGATCGTCTCGGTGAACCCGCTCCCCGAGGCGGCGCTCGAGCGGTACAAGAACCCGCAGACGGTCCGCGGCATGGTCGGGCGCGGCACGGTCATCTCCGACCAGTTCCTGCAGATCCGGCTCGGCGGCGACATGGCGTTGCTGCAGGCGGTCTCGAAGCGGGTCCTGGAGGCCGAGGCGGCAGCTCCGGGGACGATCCTCGACCACGCGTTCCTCGCCGAGCACTGCCTCGGACTCGAGGAGCTCACGGCCCACCTGGCCGACCTCGACGAGGCGGCCGTGCTCGAGGCGACCGGCCTCACGAGCGAGCAGATCGACGAACTCGCCGAGCGCTACATCGCGTCGAACGCGACGATCGTCACCTGGGCGATGGGTCTGACCCAGCACAAGGCGGCGGTCAACGGGATCAAGGAGATCATCAACCTGCTCCTCCTCCGCGGGAACATCGGCAAGCCTGGCGCCGGGGCATCGCCGATCCGCGGGCACAGCAACGTGCAGGGCGACCGGACGATGGGTATCTGGGAGCAGATGCCCGAGTCCTTCCTCGCCGCCATGGAGCGCGAGTTCGCGGTCCCGATGCCGCGGGAGCACGGGGTCGACGCGGTGAACGCGATCCGAGCGATGCAGCGGGGCGAGGTCCGCACCTGGATCTCGCTCGGCGGCAACTTCGTCGCGGCGATCTCCGACACCGCCGCCGCCGAGGCCGCGATCCGCGGAACGCAGCTGTCCGTGCAGATCTCCACGAAGCTCAACCGCTCGCACGCGGTCACGGGCGAGGCGGCGATCATCCTGCCGACCCTCGGGCGCACCGAGATCGACCTGCAGGCGAGCGGACCGCAGATGGTCAGCGTCGAGGACTCGGTGTGCGCGGTCCACGCCTCGCACGGACGCATCCCGCCGGCAGCGCCCGGTCTGCTCTCCGAGGTCGCCATCATCACGCGCCTCGCGCGAGCGACGCTCGGTGAGGACTCGGGCATCGCCTGGCAGGCGTTCGAGGACGACTACGACACGATCCGCGAACACATCGGACGGGTCGTGCCGGGCTGCGAGGGGTACAACGAGCAGATCCGCCGCGAGGACGGCTTCGTCCTGCCGAACGGACCGCGGGACTCCCGCACGTTCACGAACCCCGAGGGCCGCGCCCTGCTGACGGTCAACGAGCTCGAACCGATCCACTGCCCGCCCGGTCGGCTGCTCCTGCAGACCCTGCGCTCGCACGACCAGTTCAACACGACGATCTACAGCCTGAACGACCGGTACCGCGGCATCAAGAAGGGCCGGAACGTCGTCTTCGTCAACCCGGACGACCTCCGCGACCTCGGCCTGGAGGACGGCCAGACGGTGGACGTCTTCAGCGAGTGGGCCGGGCAGCCGGATCGGGAGCTCCGCGGCTTCCGCGTCGTCTCCTACCCGACCGCCCGTGGATGCGCCGCGGCGTACTTCCCTGAGGCGAACGTCCTCGTCCCGCTCGACTCGACGGCAGACCGCAGCAACACTCCGGTCTCGAAGGCGATCGTCGTGCGGTTGCAGCCGGCCGCCTGACACCCGGAGCGACATCGACCCGGGCAACGGTCCGGGTGGTTCATTCGTACGCTCGGAGGAGCTGCCAGCGTCCGCGCGCGGTGTCGAGTCGGATGTCGAAGACGAAGGACCGGCCGTCTGCAGCGGTCGCCTGGAACCGCCAGGCGGGGGTCGCCGCGGGCGGATGGGTGACGAACGAGACGTTCGGCTCGAGCGGGGTCGGGGTGTCGGTGACGAGGTACCGGGCTCCATCCCAGAACAGTCGCTCCGGCACGCCTGCCGGCGTCGTCCAGACCGCGATCTCGGTGCTCGTGATCAACATGCGTGGCCTCCCGTCGTTCGAACATACGTTCGATAGAGAGTGAGCCTAACCCGACATCCGACGACACGCCAGCCCGGATCGGCCGGGGATTCAGTCTCCCGGCGTGTCGGCGAGGAACCGCTTGATGTCCTCGCCCATCACCGTCGCCTCGGTGTGGTGCAGGTAGTGGCCGCCGTCGAGTCGGACGAGCTCACTCCGCTCGACTCCGGCGAGCTGCTCCTCGTGGAGGGGCACCCAGTCGGAGAGTTCCGGGTCGTCGCCGACGACGAACATGAGGATCGGCAGGTCGGCCGGGAATGACTGTGACCGGGCCGCCTGGAAGTTGCCGGGCGTGTGGGCGATCTCGTCGAGCAGCGTCGGCGACATCGCATTGCGGTTCGTCAGGATCGCGAGTTGGCGTTTCGTGGCGGCGTCGTACGGGAGGCCCTCGTACGGATCGGGCGCGATGGCGGTGAGGAGGCGGAGGATGCCGAGCGCCTTCAGTGTGTCGACGCCGTCGGTCGGCGTCGGCTCGTCGCTTCCGGGCTGGGACGGGACGCTCGTGTCGATCCCGATGAACGCCGTCACCTCGGCGCCGAACCGCTCCAGATACTCGAGGGCGTAGATGCCGGCGATCGAGTGTCCGGCGAGGACGTACCGGTCGATGCCGAGGTGCTGCAGGGCGGCGTGCACCTCACCGGCGATGTTGGCCGAGGTCCGGGGCACGTCCGTCTGATCGCTGAGGCCATAGCCGAACGGCTCGACGACCACCACCCGGTACTGGTCGCTGAGCTCGTCGACGAGCGGCTCGAAGTCGAGGCCGGGTGCCGCGGTGCCCTGCCCGGGCAGCAGGACGATCGTCTCGGCGCCGGAACCACTGATGACGACGTTCATGTCCTTGCCGTCGACGTCGACCAACTGCCCGTAGGGCTGCAGTTCGCCCGCTTCCGACGAACTCGCGACGGCGTTCACGATGCCCGTCGTCGCGAGGCCCGCCGCGACGAGGCCGGCGATCGTGGCGATCGAGATCAGTGGAACCTTCAGGAGCTTGCGCATCGTCACCCATCGTGAGGAGTCGGCGGCGGGCGGTCGCACCGCGCCGATTCCATACTCACGGAGCGAGCGCATCGCCACATCCGCCGCTGGGCGAAGACGTGCCCGACGCGGCTACGCAGTTGTGCGCAAGCGAAGCGAGGCTTCGAGTGCGACCGACGACGGAGCCGACTGGAAGCGGTGGGCTTCCAGCCGGCTCGTGGTCGGTTCGCCTACTCGGCGGGCGGCGGGCTCTGCGGCTCCGTCGGCTGCTTCGGCTCCTGCGGAGGGCGGGACTCCTGCGGACGCTGCTGGTCCTGCTGCGGAGACGCAGGCGGAACCGGCGACGACGGAACCTGCGACTGCGGAGGCCCCCACTGCTGCGGCGCGGGCTGTGCCGGAGCAGGCTGCCCGGGCGCGGAGCCCTGCCAGGACGGTGTGGGCCACTGCTGGCCCGGCTGCTGCGGGGCGAACTGCTGCGGGGCAGGCTGCCCCTGGTAGCCCTGCCCGGGGTGCCCCTGCCCGTACTGGCCGGGATTCGGCTGGCCAGGGTTCGGCCGGCCGCCATACGGCTGCTGCCCCTGGTACGGCTGCTGCGGGTACGGCTGCCCCTGGTACGGCTGCTGCGGTTGCTGTCCCGGGTAGCCCTGCTGGCCCTGGTATCCCTGCTGACCCGGGTACCCCTGCACCGGGTAGCCGGGTGCGGCCTGCTGGTACACCTCCGGACGGTACGGCTGCTGCCCGTAGGTCACCCGCTCGCCCTCCGGCTTCGGGGAGAACGCCCGGACGATCACGGGGATCACGGCGGAGATCGCCGCAGCGAGCGTCGTGGCCGCGGCGATGCGCCACCACCAGTCCGCCCAGGTGCCCTCGGGGAAGGCCATCGGCAGCACGAGCACGAGGACCGTGGCGATGATGAGCGCGATCGTCACGATGCCGGTGGCCCTGACCACGGTGGACGTGGCGCGGGTGACGAAGTGGAGGAAGTACACCTGGATGATGATGAGCGCGAGACGCACGATGATGAGGATGCCGAGGAACAGCATGATCTGCGTGGACCAGACGAACCCGTCGGAGGTGTTCGGCGGCTGGAGCCACCCGTTCCACAGCTTCAGGAGGCCGACGGTGACGAGGAAGATGTTCACCAACGTCGACACCGCGAGGTACCACTTGTTGGGTCCGTGGCCGGCTGCGGCGTCGAGCGACACGGCACCGACGAAGGCCGCGAGCAGCAGCAGCGTGAGCCAGACCCGTCCGGCGATGTCGGCCTGATCGCCGACGATGATGAAGTATCCGCCGATGATCGCCGCCGCGACGAGCGTTCCGATCGTCAAGGTCAGCGCGAGCACGGCCGACCGTGAGCGGCGCGGTGTGGTCTCGACCATTCGAAATCCCCAATCTGTCGTGAGTGCCAACAGTACCGGGGTGGCATCCGCCTGGAGGGGAGGCCTCCCTACCTCTGGGGAGGACTCCCGCTTCTCCACAGCGGAGAAGCGGGGTCGCGGTCGGGCAGTCGGTCAGGGGCGGTGGTAGTCGGCTTCGGCGACGTGCTCGAGCCAGGTCGTGCTCATTGCCGGGTCGTCCGCCTGTTCGAACATCGCGAGGTGCTCCATGTAGTCGTCGGGCGTGGCTCCGTGCCAGTGCTCCTCGCCGGGTGGGGTGTAGACCGTCTGACCCGGCTGGACGACGAGAACGGCACCGTCGCGCGTGCCCATGAGGGCGGCTCCCTCGGTGACGTGGAGGGTCTGCCCGTTGGCATGCGAGTGCCATGCGGTGCGGGCGCCGGGGAGGAACCGCACCTTTGCGACCACCATGTGCTGGCCGTCCTGCTGCGGCGCGGCCAGCAGGTCGAGGTAGACGTCGCCGGTGAACTGCTCGGCGGGGTTCTTGATCGTCGCGGGTTTCGGTTGGATCTGCATACGGACGACGCTACGGCCGTGCACGTCGGCGAGGGAGTGTCCAGCAGTACACCCTTCGGCGATCGCGACAGTACTGTGGACTCCGTCCCCGCCGAGCCCGCAGCGGTGTGACCCCCGAGCCAAGGAGAAGCACATGTCGGTCGGCCTGCTCGCCGTTGTCGATGACATCCTCAGCGCAGCCCTCAAGGCGAGTGCGAAGACCGCCGGCGTCGTCATCGACGATGCGGCCGTCACCCCGCAGTACGTGCAGGGGCTCACCCCCGCGCGGGAACTACCGGTCGTGTGGCGGATCGCCCGCGGCAGCCTCATCAACAAGTTCGTCATCATCATCCCGATCGCCCTGCTGCTCACGGCGTTCGCGCCCTGGGTGCTGCCGTTCCTCCTCATCATCGGAGGCACCTACCTCTGCTTCGAGGGTGCGGAGAAGGTCATGGAGTGGTTCGGCATGCACCACGCGGAGGCGGAGGAGGACGTCCGCGACGAGAAGAAGCTCGTCTCCGGGGCGGTCCGCACCGACCTCATCCTCAGCACGGAGATCATGCTCATCTCCCTCGCCAGCCTCGACTCGGGGCTCGGCATCTGGATGACACTGGGCGCCCTCCTGGTCATCGGCCTCGTCATGACCGCGGTCGTCTACGGCGCGGTCGCCCTGCTCGTGAAGATCGACGACATCGGACTCCGGCTCATGAAGAACCCGTCACGCGGCGTCCGCCGCACCGGCGCACGGATCGTCGCGTCGATGCCCGCGGTCTTCCGCGTCATCAGCATCGTCGGCACGGTCGCGATGCTCTGGGTCGGCGGCCACCTCGTGATCGCGAACCTGGCCGAGACGTTCTGGCACGGACCGTACGACCTCCTGCACGTCGTCACCCACGCGATCGAGGCCGCCGGACCGGTCGTCGTCTGGATCGCCGACACCGCGATGTCCGCCGTGTTCGGACTCGTCCTCGGTCTGATCGTCGTCGCGATCGTGACCGGGATCTCGCGCCTGCGGTCACGGAACCAGCCCGCGAAAGCTACTCACTAGCGGAGGCAGCCGCGCTGCCGAGCGTCAGCGGAGCGGGCGGGCGTAGCAGAGCGACATCGGGATGACCTCGTACGGCGAGTAGATCGGGATGGGCTCGTAGCCGAGCCACTCGTAGAGCCGCACGGCCTCGGGCTGGCGGTCGCCGGTCTGCAGGATGAGGCGGGACGCCCCCTCGGCACGGGCGGTGTCCTCGACGGCGGTGATCAGGCGCTTCGAGACACCCCGGCCGCGGTGAGCCGGGAGGGTGACGACGCGCTTGAGCTCCCATTCACCGTGCAGTCGGCGCAGGGCGGCGTGGCCGACCGGCTCGCCGTCGATGAGGGCCAGGAAGGTCGCACTGATGTCGGCAGGATCGACGGTGAACGCGGTCAGCGCCCTCTCGGCAGCCTCGTGGTCCCAGTCCTCCCAGGCCGACGCGTACCGTGCATCCATCTCCTCGTCCATCGCGGCGCGGAGCCGCACGGCCCGCTCGTCGTCCCAGGCGACTCGCTCGATGACGACGGGGTTCAGCTCGGGCATGCGGTTCCTTCGGGACGGGCTGCTGCGGCGCGATCGGCACGTCGACGCCGTCTGCCAGTGTCCCACGACGAAGACCCGTCGGAGCGCTTCACCTCCAGCAGGACGGGGACTCCTGCCCAGCCTGCGCTGCTACCGTGGCGAGCCCCAGGAACCCGTCAACCGCGGAGGCACCGTGCTCACCATCCCAGGCGTCGTCGTCGGCCCAGCGCTCCGACTGATCCGCGCGAACCGCGCCTTCGTGAGTGAGGCCGGCGCGCGGCGCCGGATCCGGGAACGCACCCTCCGGCCGGCGTCCTACGGTCCGCCCGGCACCCTCCGCAGCGACGTCCGGGTCGACGTCGAACGTTTCGAAGAGTGGCCGGTGTACACCGTGTCCCCCACGCGACGACCGGCGATCGGCGGGGTCGTGTACGCGCACGGCGGCGGCTGGGTCGGCGAGATCGCACCGCAGCACTGGACGCTGGCCGCCACCATCGCCGCGGAGACCGGCGCCGTGGTCACACTCCCGATCTACCCGCTCGTGCCCTACGGCACCGCGGTGGTGGCGCAGAACGGCGTCGTCGAGCTGGTCCGGCGCAGCATCGAGCGGCACGGGCCGACCGTCCTCGCGGGCGACTCGGCCGGCGGTCAGATCGCCCTGTCGGCTGCGCTCCGACTCCGGGACGAGGGCGTCGTCCTGCCGATGACCACTCTGTTGTCACCGGCGCTCGACCTCACCTGGAGCAACCCGCGGATCCCCCTCGTGCAGCCGAGCGACCCCTGGCTGGCGACGCCCGGCGGACGCGTGTTCGCGGAGCACTGGCGCGGCGATCTGGACATCACCGATCCGACCGTGAGCCCCCTCTTCGGCGACTTCGCCGGGCTCGGACCACTCACGCTCTTGAGCGGGACCCGCGACGTCCTCAACCCCGACGCAGAGCTGCTCGTCGACCGAGCCGAAGCGGCCGGCGTCACCGTCGACTACCACGAGGGCACCGGACAGTTCCACGTCTGGGCACTACTGCCGACCCGCGCCGGACAAGCCGCCACGCAGACGATCGTCCACAGCGTCACGCACGGGCTGCGCTGAGCCGCCCGAAACGGCTTGAGATCGCGGCGGAATCGAACACGTTCGGGCGACTCAGCGCCGGATCGAAACCGAGCTACGCGGTCCGGCGCTTGCGGACCTCACGCAGGACCATCTGCTCCGGACAGACGGTGGACAGGAAGTCGCCCACCGACAGCGCGAGGCGCTCACCGACGAGTGAGTAGAGGATGCGGTTCGCATCGCGGCGCTCGGAGACGAGGCCGGCCTGGCGCAGGACGCTCAGGTGCCGCGAGATGGTCGGACCGGTGGCGTCGAAGCGTGCGGCGATCTCCCCCGCGGCGAGCTCGCCGTCCTTGAGGTCCTGCAGGATCTGCCGCCGCGTCGGATGAGCGAGCGCGGCGAAGATGTCCGACGCTGTATCTGCCATGTTTGCAATCTAGCACAATTGCGATATACAGTTTCGCTATATTGCTAACAAGCGAAGGAGACAGCATGCGAGTGGCCATCACCGGTGGGACCGGGTTCGTCGGACGACACCTGGCCGAGCGACTGCAGCACGACGGGCACGAGATCGTCGTCGTCTCCCGACGCACCGGCGTGGAGATCGACGACGTCGAGGCGTTGACCGCCGCGTTCGCCGACTGCGACGCGGTCGCGCACTGCGCCGGGATCAACCGCGAGCTCGGTGATCAGACCTTCCAGCGCGTGCACGTCGACGGCACCCGGGCGGTCGTGGACTCGGCCCGCCGCGCCGGCGTCGGTCACATCGTGCTGGTGAGCTTCCTTCGCGCGCGCCCCGACTGCGGCTCCGGGTACCACGAGACGAAGTGGGCTGCCGAGGAGATCGTGCGGGGCTCGGGCATCGCGCACACCGTCCTCAAGTTCGGCATGATCTACGGCGCCGGCGACCACATGGTCGATCACGTCACCAAGGCCGTCCGCACCTTCCCGGTGTTCGCGACCGTCGGCTACCGCGAGCGCCGCGTGCGTCCGGTGCCGGTCGCGGACGCCGTCGACGTCCTCGTCGCAGCACTCGAGGGCCAGGTGTCGGACCCGACCGTCGCGGTCATGGGCGCCGAGGAACTCGAGCTGGGTGCGGCCGTGCGCCGGATCGCGCACGTGGCCGGACGCCGCCCGCTGTACGTCCCGGTCCCCGTGTGGACGATCCGCCTGCTCGCGGGCGCGACGGAACGCCTCATGAAGACGCCGTTGGTGGCGAAGGCGCAGGCACAGATGCTGGCGGAAGGAGTGAGCGAGGCGGCCCCACCGGCACCGGAACTCCCTGCGGACCTCCGTCCCTCACGCCGCTTCGACGAGTCCCGGATCCGTGCCGCGCTCCCCGTCGGCCGCTTCACGCTCCACGACCTCCGCCTGCCGCGCTGGTCCCGCTGAGTCGCCCGAAACTGCTCGAAAATCGGGCTGAAACGCACAGATTCGGGCAACTCAGGGCGTCGAGGGCGGGACCGGCCCCGTCGACTCCCGCGCGATGAGCGTCGTCGCGAGCTCGAGGTGATGGGAGAACGGCCGCTCGCCGGCATGCAGGCGGAGGACGGTGTCGACCGCCGCCCGGCCGATGTCGTGCATCGAGGTGTGGACGGTCGTCAGGAGCGGAACGGTCAGCATCGCCGAGTACGTGTCGTCGTAGCCGACCACGCTCACGTCCTCCGGCACGCGGAGGCCGGCCCGCAGGACGGTGCGTACGACCGCGAAGGCGTCGGCGTCGTTGGTCGCGAACACGGCGGTCGGCGGATCCGAGCGGGCCAGCATGCGCGCGACGGCGTCCCCGGCGGTCCCCATCCCCTCCTCGGAGACGAGGTCGTGATCGAGCGGGATGTCGGCCCCGCGAAGTGCTTCGCGGTACCCGACGGCGCGCGCCCGCAGGCCCGGATTGGCCGGGTTCCCTCCCACGAAGGCGATCCGCCGATGCCCGAGGCCGACGAGGTGCTCGACCGCCTGCTGCCCGCCGGCGGCGTGGCTCGAGCCGATACTCGCGACCGAGCGGTCGAGCGGATCCGGCGAGTCGACCGCGACGAGCGCGATGCCCGCGTCGAGGCAGGCATCGACGACGTCGGCGGCGATGGGCGTCGTGACGACGATCGTGCCGATCGCACCTCGCGCCGCGACGCCGTCGACGAAGCTGCGGTCGAGCGCCACCTCGTCTCCGGTCGCATCCGTGGACCCGAAGCCGGAACCGGGCGACAGCACCCGCGTCACGAGATCGACGTCCGACCGCTGTGCCG
Source organism: Plantibacter sp. CFBP 8798 (assembly GCF_014841195.1). NCBI lineage: Bacteria > Bacillati > Actinomycetota > Actinomycetes > Micrococcales > Microbacteriaceae > Plantibacter > Plantibacter sp. CFBP 8798. Next base: position 529,515 of record NZ_JACYTS010000001.1, on the reverse strand, counting down.
CGGCGACCATGCCGTCGAGGACACGGAGGGAGTAGACGCTGTGCAGGGTGTCGAACACGACATGGATGGTTCGCGGAGCACCGGGGATCGACCGGGGTGTCGGGCGGTACCCGAGCTCACGCACGGCCGTCTCGACCCGGGCACGGGTCGCCTCGGACATGCCCGAACGACCGTTGATCACCTTCGAGACGGTCGCGATCGAGACACCGGCGCGCTCTGCGATCGACGCCAGCGTCGGACCCGTCATGGGTGTGCGTGCCATGGAGCCTCTCCCTCGTCCCGCAGCGGGCAGCCGTCCGTCGCGCCCAGCCTAGCGAAACAGTTTCGAATCGACGCGTTGACGACGCCTGGCCGCTCAGCCTACCTTCGGGGTCAGGGCGCACGACGCCGAAAGACTTTCGTCATCCCGATCTGCACTGGAGCACGTCATGACCACCATCCCGTTCACCGGCGACTGGATCGTCCGCGCACCCCGAGGCCCGTTCGCCGCCGTCCAGGGCGGTGCCGACGACTCGCTGGCCGTGACCCTCCCGCACGACGCCCTGCGCGATACCGAGCGCTCGCCGGACGCAGTCGCGAAGGGCGGGGCCGCCTACTACCCCGCCGGCGCCTTCAGCCACGTGAAGACCTTCGAGGTCCCCACCGAGTGGTCCGGTCGCATCGTCCGGCTCGAGGTCCAGGGGGCGTTCCGGCACGCGATGGTGTACCTCAACGACGAGTTCGCCGGCAATCGTGCCGACGGCTTCGCGCGCTTCTTCGTCGAGCTCACCCCGTTCCTCCGCTTCGGCGAGACGAACACGCTGCGCATCGAGACCCGCGCAGGGCAGGACTCCCGCTGGTACGCCGGAGCCGGCCTGCACCGCCCGGTCCTCCTGCACGTCGACGAACCCACGCACATCGAGCCCGACGGTGTCCGCATCACGACGATCCGGATCGAGGAGGACCAGGCGGTGCTCGAAGTGGCGACGACCGTCGTCAACCGGGGTTTCACCAGGAGCGCGCGCGTCCTCGTGACGGAACTCGCCGGCCCAGACGGGAGCGTGGTGGAGGGCGAGCGCACGCCGGTCACCGTCGCGCCAGGCGGTAGCGCGCTCATCCGCCAGCGCCTGTACGTGCCGGACGCAGCCCTGTGGAGCGTCGACTCGCCGACACTGTACTCGGCGAGGACCTCGCTCGAGGTCGACGACCGACCCGCCGACGAGGCGGCCGTCGTCCACACGGTCCACGGCATCCGCACGGTCACCGTCGACCCTCGGAAGGGTCTCCGCATCAACGGCGAGCCGGTGCTCCTGCACGGCGCCTGTGTCCACAGCGACAACGGTCCGCTCGGTGCAGCGTCGATCGCGCGCGCCGAGGAACGGCGTATCCAGCTCCTCAAGGACGCCGGCTTCAACGCGATCCGCGCGGCCCACAATCCGGCGTCGCCCGCCATGCTCGACGCCTGCGACCGCATCGGCATGCTCGTCATGGACGAGGCCTTCGACATGTGGGGCCGGGGCAAGACGGGTCACGACTACTCCCTCGACTTCGCGCAGTGGTGGCGGGCCGATCTGGAGTCGATGGTGGCGAAGGACATGAACCATCCGAGCGTGATCATGTACTCGATCGGCAACGAGATCGTCGAGGTCGGAACCCCGCACGGCGCGATCCAGGCGCGGGAACTCGCCGAGCACGTGCGGGCGTTGGATCCGACACGACTCGTGACGAACGGCGTGAACGCGACCCTGGCCGTGCTCGACGATCTGGACGACATCATGGCGTCGGACCAGGGGTTGAACGAGCTGATGGGCGAAGCGGGCGCGAACATGATGAGCCTCATCGGTTCCTCCGACGCCGTCACGACGCGCACCGAGGAGTCCAGTGCAGCCCTCGACGTCCTCGGTCTCAATTACGCGGACGGCCGCTACGCGAGCGATGCCGAGCGGTTCCCGCACCGCGTGATCGTCGGCTCGGAGACCTTCCCGACGCAGATCGGCGACCTCTGGCCGCTCGTCGAGGCGAACCCGAACGTGATCGGCGACTTCACCTGGACCGGCTGGGACTACCTCGGCGAGGTCGGCATCGGTGCGACCTCCTACGCTGAGGACCCGGAGGCGAACGGCGCACTCGAGCGCGAGTTCCCGTACCTCACCGCGTGGTGCGGCGACTTCGACATCACCGGCTGGCGGCGGCCGGTGTCGTACTACCGGGAGATCGTCTTCGGTCTGCGGTCCGAGCCGGCCATCGCGGTGGTCCGACCGGAACGGCACGGGCAGACGATCACGATGCAGTCGCCGTGGGCGTGGAGCGACTCGGTCGACTCGTGGACCTGGCCCGGTTTCGAGGGCGCGCCGGTGACGGTCGAGGTCGCCGCCGATGCCGACGAGGTGGCCCTACTGCTCGACGGTGTGGAGGTGGCGCGTGGGCCGGTGGGTGGACGCCGGCCGAAGCTCGCCGAGTTCGAGACCGTCTACCGGCCGGGCACGCTCGAGGCGGTCGCGTTCCGCTCGGGCGCGGAGGTCGGCCGCACCGCGCTCGTCTCCGCCACCGGCCCGACCAGGCTCGTGGCGACCGCCGACCGGACGACGCTCCACGCCGACGACACCGATCTCGCCTTCATCGCGATCGAGCTGCGGGACGCGGCCGGCGTCCTGGTCACCGGCGCCGACCGCGAGGTCTCGGTCAGCGTCGCGGGCGCGGGTCGGCTCGCGGGCTTCGGAACCGGCACCCCGAAGACGACCGAGCGCTTCGACGCGACCACGCGCACCACCTTCGACGGACGGGCACTGGCGATCGTCCGGCCGAGCGGGCCCGGCGCCATCACGGTGACGGTGAGCGGTGCAGGCCTCGACGACGTCGTCTTGGATCTGGAGGCAGCGGCTCGCTGAGTCGCCCGAATCTGCACGGATATCGCCGTATTCCGTGCAGAACGGGGCGACTCAACGCCCCATGGATCTGAGCAGCAGCGAGGCGAGTTCGTAGCGCGCCCGGCCGACCGGCTCACGAGGGTCGTATCCCAGGATCCGGGTGAAGTGCTCGTGCTTGCCCTGCAACGTCGAGTGGTGCATGCCGAGCTCCTGCGCTGCTGACCGCACACTGTCACCTCGCACCAGCGCGTCGAGCACCCGCACGGCACGATCGTCGAGTGCGGCGAGCGCCGAGACGTCCGGCACCCCAGCCGCGGTGGCGGCCAACTCCCGGACCGCGTCAGCGAGGATACCGAGGTCCGCGATGTCGACGACCCGGTGGGAGGCGTCCGTCATGCTGATGGCCATCTGCGCGTCCGCCCACGATCGCGCCAGCTGGGTCGCGACGCCCGGGCGTCCGATTCCGGCGACGCCGTCGACAGTAGACGGTCCCGGCACCGAGTCGGGACCGCTGATGATCGTCGCCCGCAGCACGCCACCGGTGCCGACCGTGAGGGCCGACGGACCGCCCTGCGGGTGCACCGACGGTGACGTCGCGATCACCCGCAGGGCGGAGCCGGAGAGGGACAGTCGTTCGGCGGCCTGCGATCGTTCCGACTCGGAACGATCGGCATCGAGCAGGATCTGCACCGACGAATCCGCCTGCGGGTGACGCCGCGACCGCAGTAGGGCCACGGCGAGCGCGAACCGTTCGAGCACGATCGCGTCGTTGGCGTGGGCGACTCCGACGCGTTCCAACCAGACGGACCCGTCACCGGCGACCGTGCGCGTCGGCCAGTCCGCGGATTCGACGGGCAGCCGGTGGCCGGCAGGATCGACGCGGACGGCAGCCTCCGGGGTACGCGCTCCTGCTGGCACCCCGGCCAGAACGGCTGCTCCGCGGGTGAGCGCTTCGGTGTTCACCCCGCCCGCGACGAGCGCGTCGAAGTAGGCGATGACCTTCAGACCTTCACTCGCCTCGGGATCCAAGGCGGTGAGGCGGCCGACGAGTTCCTGCATGGCGTCACTCCGATGTGCCTGTGACGACCCAGCATAGGGAACCGGGTCGTCACAGGCGATGACCTCAGGGCGCGAGCAGGCGAGCGACCCAGGCGTTCCGGGCGGCGGTCATGGCCCGGGCGAGTTCGGCGTGCGGCGCGAGCATGTCGAATCCGTGGAACCCACCCGGCCACACGTGGAGCTCGGCTTGGACGCCGGCCTGCCAGAGCGACGTCGCGTAGGCGACGTCCTCGTCACGGAAGACCTCTGCACTGCCGCAGTCGATGAAGGCGGGTGGCAGGCCGGTCAGATCGATTGCGCGTGCCGGGGCGGCATAGATGGAGACGTCGTCGCCTCCGACACGGTCGCCGAGCAGTGCGGTCCAGCCGGTGATGTTGCTGCCCCGGTCCCAGACGCCGACCCCGTCGATCTGCGTGGTCGAGACGGTGGCGTCGCGATCGTCGAGCATCGGGTAGATGAGGACCTGGCCGGCGAGCTCCGGACCGCTCCGATCGCGGGCCAGGAGCGCGACACCAGCGGCGAGCCCTCCACCGGCGCTCGCTCCCGCGATGATGAACCGAGCCGGATCGATGCCGAGTTCCTGCGCGTGCTCCGCCGTCCAGACGAGTGCGGCGTAGCAGTCCTCCACCGGGTACGGGTCGGGGAACTCCGGTGCGAGTCGGTACTCGACGGTGACGACCGTGGCGTCGAGTTCGACGATCCACGGCAGGAACTGGCCGAGCCCCACGAAGCGGTCGCCCATGACCATCCCGCCGCCGTGGGTGTGGAACACTCCGGGGCCGGTGCCGACCTTGCCGGCTCGCGCGAGCACGGAGACGGAGATCTCGGCACCCTCGTACCCGGCGATGGTCAGATCGCGGCGCTCGACCCCGGCTTCGGCGAGCATCTCGTCCACGGGGAGCGAGACCGGCGACGCCTGGCGCAGCATCGGGATCATGTCGGCGGTGAGGGTCGAGGGCATCAGATCACCGACGGCGGCGAGGACCGCGGCGAGCTCGGGATCGAAGGGCGGGTGGTTCGCGGTCGCGGTCATGATGAACTCCAATGTCCACAGCGGATGACGGTGTCCCCAGTCTGCTGCTCGCGACGGCCCGACTCACCCGCCGAACGTGCCCGTCTTCCCGGCATCGCACCGCCATCTGGCGGGCTCCGCACGCGCTGAGTCGCCCGAATCTGCACGATCTCAGCCTGATTTCGTGCAGATCCGGGCGAACGAACGCGCCTAGTGCGGGTCGAGGCGGTTGAGCATCGCGACCGTCTGGTCGTATTCGCCGCGGACCTCGGCGTAGCGCAGGAACTTGACGTTCTCGACCTGGATCTCCGTGGCGTCGGGCTGCGACTCGATGAGGCCCATGACCTCGTCGGCGAACGCGTCGAGTGGCATCGCGAAGTCGCTCTCCTCCTGGCCGGGCATGAGCGAGGTGCGGACGGCCGGCGGGACGAGCTCGACGACACGGACGCCCGTGTCCGCCAGCTGGAGGCGGATCGACTCGCTCAGCATGTGGATGGCCGCCTTGCTCGCGTTGTAGGTCGGCGTCACCCGCAGCGGGGTGAAAGCGAGGCCCGAGGAGACGGTCATGATCGTCGCGTCCGGTCGGCTGCGGAGCTGCTCGATGAACGCGCCGATGAGCCGGATGGGCCCGAGGACGTTCGTCGTGATGATCTCCTCGGCGATCGCGACGAAGTCGGAACCGGTCCAGTCCTCGCCGCGCATGACGCCGGCCATCGTGATGAGCACGTTCATCTCCGGGTGCTCCGCGATGACCTGCTTCGCCGCGGCTTCGATGCTCGCAGGATCGGCTGTGTCGATCCGCACGGTGTGGAGGCCGGGCTCGTCGGCGGCGATCGACTCGAGGAGTTCGGTGCGTCGCCCGCCGATGATGACGGTGTTGCCGGCTGCGTGGAGGCGTCGTGCGAGAGCGAGGCCGATGCCGCTCGTCGCGCCGGGGATGAAGACGGTGTTTCCGGTGATCTGCATGCATCGAGTCTCCGTCGGTGACGACGGCCGCACCAGGGTGCGGCGATCCATGGATCCGCGATCCCTGGATCGCCTGGCCGCGGAGGCGGATACTGGCGGGATGGATCGCCCAGCGCTCGCCGACTTCCTCCTCCGACACCGATCGACGTTGCAGCCCGCGGACGTCGGCCTGAGCAGCGGACCTCGGCGACGGACGGCGGGGCTCCGACGCGAGGAGGTCGCGCAGCTCGCGGCGATGTCGACCGACTACTACGCGCGGCTCGAGCAGCAGCGGGGTCCGCAGCCGAGCACGCAGATGCTGGGTTCACTCGCGCGGGCGCTCCGGCTGAGTGCCGAGGAACGCGACTACCTGTATCGGATCGCCGGACACAACGCACCGACCCGCCTCGCAGCGACCGACTACGTCGCGCCGGCGCTTCTGCGCGTCCTCGACCGGCTCACCGACGCACCCGCGCTCATCCTGTCGGCGCTCGGCGAGACGCTCGTCCAGAACGACCCGGCCCGGGCGCTGTTCGGCGATGCGAACCGGTACCGGGGCCTGGAACGCAGCGCGATCTACCGCTGGTTCCTGCACCCGGAGGAACACGAGCGATACCCCGCCGAGGACCGGGACCGGCAGAGTCGAGCGCAGGTCGCGTCGCTGCGTGCGGCCTACGGCTCGTTGGGGGCGCAGTCGCCGGCCGGCGAGATCGTCGAGGCGCTCACCGGGCACAGTGAGGAGTTCCGGCGACTGTGGGCGACGCACGAGGTCGGGCGGCGCTTCGAGGACCACAAGGTGCTCATCCACCCCGAGATCGGCCCCATCGAGCTGGACTGCCAGGCCCTGTTCACCGAGGACCAGTCGCAGGCACTCCTCGTCCTCACGGCCGCGCCGCACACCGAGGCCGCAAGCAAGCTCAAGCTCCTCGCCGTGCTCGGGACGCAGACCTTCGAGGGTGCGCGGTAGCGGAAGCGCCGGCCGAACGGTTCAGGCCGTCGGTGCTGTCCGCAGCTTCCGACGCCGGACAGCCCCGCCGATCGCGATGCCGACGACCCCGACGATCACCGGGACGACCAGGCCGAGGACGACGACCGCGAGGAGCGCCAGGACGAAGCTCGGCATCAGCCCGCCGCCGATCAGGTCGACCACGAGTAGCGGGATGAACGCGAGCAGCACGAGCCAGGCGAGCCCCGGCTGACGCGACACCGCGAGGATGCCGACCGCGAGCCAGACACCCGCGCCCCAGAGCAGGAGGCCGAGGGTGAAGCGCCAGGAGTCGTACGACTGGTACGGCAGGAGTTGCGGACCGGGTGCGGCCAGATCCGGGTTGCCGATCACGACCAGCGAGGCGACCACGAGGCCGAGGGCGGCGAGTACGAGGGCAAAGACACCGAAGACACGCACGGCTACCTCCTAGGGGACGACGACCGCGCACCTGCGGACGGGTCAACCATACGGGCAGGCGTGCCGCGCTCGGCAAGGAAGATGTGCTGGACTTGCCTGATGACCACACCGCTCGAACGCGCGCTCGCCCTGCAGGCGATGCACGTCCCCGGAGACCCGCTGATCCTGCCGAACGCCTGGGACGTCGCCTCCGCCCGCGCCGTCCTGGCGTCCGGCGTCCGCGCGATCGCGACGACGAGTGCCGGGGTCGCCTGGTCGCTCGGGCACCGCGACGGGAACGAGCTGACCCGCGACGTCGCCCTCGACACCGTGCGACGGATCGCATCGTCGGTGTCCGTCCCGGTCACCGCGGACATCGAGGGCGGCTACGGAGAGACACCGGACGAGGTCGCCCGCACGATCGCCTCCTGTATCGACGCGGGCGCCTCCGGCGTGAACCTCGAGGACTCGCTCCGCCCGACCGCGGAACAGGAACGACGGATCGAGGCAGCACGGTCTGCCGCTGACCAGGCCGGGATTCCCCTCTTCATCAACGCCCGGATCGACACGCATCGACTCGGCGACATCGGAGACGACCGTTGGTTCGACGAGACGGTGACGCGTGCCGCTGCGTATGCACGGGCCGGCGCGAGCGGGATCTTCGTGCTCGGTGCCCTCCGAGCCGACACGATCGAGCGGCTCGCCGATGCGACGACCCTGCCACTCAACGTCGCCTTCGGTCCGGGAACGCTGACGATCAGCGAGCTCGCGAGAGCCGGCGCGAGTCGCATCAGCGCTGGTTCGTCGATCGCGGAAGCCGCTTACAGCCTCGCGCAGCAGTGGGCGACGGCGATGCTCGAGACGCCCGATGCAGCTCCCGCATCACCGCCCACGCTCGGCTGGGCCGCAATGAACCAGCTCATCCGGGACTGAACCCCCGACGGGGTCAGCGGTACGACGACCACACGTCGCGGATCGCCTCGAGCTGTCGGTCGATCGTGAAGCCGGAGATGTCCAGGACGACGTCGACCTCCGGCGGCGATGCGAGCAGGTCGTGCAGCAGATCGAACTCGGCGTCCGTCAGATACGCGGGGCGCGTCGCTGCACGTGCTCGCCGGCCTCACGGACTCGACGGGATCACCGTCGCCGTCGCGCCGTCGATCAGCAGGGCCTGATCGTCGCGGAGCGGGACCAGCGGGTAGTCGTCGGCGTACTGCTCCAGCGTCCGGCTGATGAGCTCCGGCGGGTACGGCGGCAACTGGCCGTCGGCGTGCGGGATCACCGTTCGGTCGATCAGCGCGAGCCCGGCGAATCCGGTGAGTGTCGGGCCGTCGGCAGGGTCGTCCAGGAGCGAGACTGGGGTGGCGTCCGGTCCGGCGCTGATCGATCCGGCGCTGGCACCGATGTACGGCAGGCCCGCCCGCACGTGCCTGGTGATCACCGTGTCGTTCCCGGAGCTCCGCAACGCCTCGAGCAGGGCGAAGGTGCTTCCACTCGCGACGTAGACCGCGTCCAGGTCCGCCAGCGTGCGGTCGAGGTCGGCAGGCGCGGTCTCGCGGACGGTGACCCGAACGACCTCGTGGCCGAGGGCCTCCACCGACTCGCGCTCGGCGCGGACGAAGGGAGCCTCGGCGAACGCCACCTGCGCGTCGTCGACGTACCCGAGTCGCAGCCGACGACCCGCCGCATCGGTCGACTCGGCGAGGAACGGCGCCATGGCGCCCGGTTGGCGGGACAGCAGGAGGATCTTCACGGAGACACGCTAGAAGATACCGCCGACACGGCCGCTCCGGGCCTGTACCACCATCACCGCGAATGCGCGGGATTGGACCGGCTCCCGTGGCTGTGCTGGAGTGGACGTATGACATCACCGCAGGTCCTGGACCGGGAACAGGTCCGCGCCGCTGTGGACGTCGAGCAGCTCACCGAGGAACTCGGTGCAGCACTCCGCTCGTACACGGGCGAGGGTGCGCCGCAACGCATCCGCGTCCCGATCAACGACAACCTCACGGCCATGGTCCTCGTGCCCGGTCGCCACGAGGGCATCCCGGCCTACACGGTGAAGGTCCATGCGAAGAACCCGACCGCACGCGAGGCCGTGCACGGGACCATCCTGCTCCACCGCCTGCCCGACGGCGCCCTGTTGTCGATCATGGACAGCGGCTGGCTCACGGCACAACGAACCGCGCTCAGTGCCGCGTACGTCCACGACCACCTGACCGCAGCCGCGACACCGGGACCGGTGGCGATCATCGGAGCCGGCGTCCAAGGGGCGACCTTCGCGCGAGCCCTGCAGCGTCGACGCCCCTCGGTCGGATTCCGGATCCACGACCCGGATGCCGCCCGAGCCGAGTCACTGCGGGCCGAGCTGGGCGAGGGCTCGACGGTCGCGGCGACGGTCGAGCAGGCGTTGACGACGGCGACCTCGGCGATGACCGCGACCTGGGGACGCCGGCCGGTCGCCGAAGCCGCGGCGCTCGCGGCCTGCGAGCACATCACGGTGCTCGGCATGGACGAACCCGGCAAACGCGAGCTTCCCGAGGAGACCCTGGCGGGTGCGACCCGCTACGCCGACGACCCAGCCCTCGTCGAGCCGATCCTGCAGCGACCGACCACACCGATCAGCCTGGTGCTCCGGGGTGAGCGGATCGCCCGGTCCGCGCACGATCGCACCGTCTACCTCGCCGTCGGCCTGCCGATGCAGGACTGCGTCGCAGCCTGGCACGTGCACAACCGGGCGGGGTAGCCTGAACGCAGAGAACCGTTCTTTCGCTCTGTGACCCAGAGGCCTTTCAGCGACACCCGTTCGCTCCTCCCACGAGGGGCGGTGATTTCGTGCGCCCGGAACGGGAGCTCCCTGCGGAGTTCCCCTGCACCCCGGCTCCCACTCGAAACCACTCCGGAAAGAACACCCACACATGACGTCCATCGACGCTTCCTCGACCCCCTCCGACGACCGCTCGGCGCTCCGCGCCAACTGCGCTGACTGCTTCGCGCTCTGCTGCACCGCCTTCGGCTTCCAACGCTCGGCTGACTTCCCGATCGACAAACCAGCGGGAACGCCCTGCCTCAATCTGGCGGACGACTTCTCCTGCACCATCCACGAATCCCTGCGTCCGAGAGGGTTCCGCGGATGCACCGTCTTCGACTGCTTCGGCGCTGGCCAGCTCGTCTCGCAGGAGCTCTTCAGCGGTACGAGCTGGCGCGACCGCCCCGACACGAGCCCCGAGATGTTCGCCACGTTCTCCGTCGTGCGCCAGCTGCAGGAGATGAGTTGGTACCTCGTCGAAGCCGCCGAGCGGACGGCCGCGTCAGACCTGGTGATGCACATCAGCCGCCTCCGTATTGGGATCCAGCGGATCCTCGACGGCGGCACCTCCGAGATCCTCGCCTGCGACGTCGAGTCCCTCCGCGCCGACGTCCGGCACCTGCTGATCGACGTCAGCGAGGAGGCGCGGGGCGGGTACCTGGCCGGCGCCGACACCGAGCCAGGCGACGACCTCCACCCCTCGGCGGACCTCGCCGGCCGCGACCTGCGCGCTCGTCGGCTGTGCGGAGCCGATCTACGCGGGGCGATCCTGATCGGCGCGGACCTGCGGGGGGCGGACTTGGCGGGCGTCGACCTGCTCGGAGCCGATCTCCGCGATACACGACTCGACGGGGCCGACCTCTCGGCCGCCCTGTTCCTCACCCAGATGCAGCTCAACGCGGCACGAGGTGACGAGGCGGCGCTCTTGCCGACCACCCTCGACCGACCGGGGCACTGGACGACGGCGAGTCGCGCTTCCTCCCCGACAGATGGGGAGTTGTCCCCGTAGGCCTCGGGTGGCCGTCCCCGATACCGTCGATGACATGATCCGCATGCACCGCACCCTCGCCCTGACCGCCCTCGTCGCAGCGACCGCCGGGATCGCCCTGACCGGGTGCTCGAGCCCACAGGAGGCACCCGACGACGCCCTGGCACTCGGCACGGGTGTGGCCGTCGAGGTCGGGACGGGCGTCGAGATGTCGTTCGCCATCGACGACGTCCGGGAGGGGAAGCTGAGCGACCTCGCCGAGATGGGTCTGCAGTCGACGCCGTCGGACGAGGGGAAGACCCCGTACTTCGTCACCTACTCGGTCACGCTGACGGACGGCGACATCAAGGACGCCGACCGCTCCGCACTCCCCGTGCCGACGACGGACGAATGGAAGCTCAGCGGCACGGGCACCTACCAGCCCATCAAGGTCCTGGGCCAGTTCGACTGCACCCCGGACGGCAACGCGACGGCCGGGGTGTCCCCCGACGCCCCGCTCGTCGCCTGCCAGGCCTTCCTCGGCGACAAGGACGCCCTGCCCACGGTCATCGAGGTCAAGGACCTCGGCACCTGGGCGACGAAGGACTGAGCTCCCGCGACTCGAGCTGCACCTGCACCGGCGAACGGTCTTCCACCATTCGCCGGTGCAGGGTAGTGTCTGCCGTGCGATAAGCGAACACCGTGTTCCATTATCGAATTCTTGACGATGAAGTGAGGAATCGATGCAGTTCCACCACCACGGCTATGTCTCCGGTGATCCGCGGGTCCTGCCCGCAGCGGGCGCCGGCGTCGCCCGGCCCGATGACCTCCCGGAGGAGATGGACGTCCTCATCGTCGGCAGCGGGCCGGCCGGCATGATCGCCGCCGCCCAGCTGTCCCGGTTCCCGACGATCACCACGCGGATCGTGGAGCGCCGACCGGGACGCCTCGCGATCGGCCAGGCGGACGGTATCCAGGCGCGCAGCGTCGAGACCTTCGACGCCTTCGGCTTCGCCGAGCGCATCACCGCCGAGGCGTATCGCATCACCGAGATGGCGTTCTGGCAGCCCGACGCCGAGGACCCAGGTCGGATCGTCCGCGGCGCCCGACCTCTCGACGACACCACCGGCGTCAGCGAGTACCCGCACCTCATCGTGAACCAGGCCCGCGTGCTCGACTACTTCGCCGAGTACATGGCGAACGCCCCGACCCGGATGCGCCCCGACTACGGGTGGGCGTTCCAGGGACTCGAGATCGACGACGACGCGGAGTACCCGGTCGCGGTCACGCTGCTGGACACGAGCGACGAGTCCTCCGGCGAGACCAGGACCGTCCGCGCGAAGTACGTCATCGGGGCCGACGGCGCCCGGAGTGCCGTCCGCCAGGCGATCGGCTGCACCTTGGCCGGCGACCAGGCGAACCACGCGTGGGGCGTCATGGACGCCCTCGCGGTCACCGACTTCCCCGACATCCGCACGAAGTGCGCCATCCAGTCGGGTTCCGGCGGCAGCATCCTGCTCATCCCCCGCGAGGGCGGGCACCTGTTCCGCATGTACGTCGATCTCGGCGAGGTGCCGTCGGGCGGCAGCGAGGCCGTGCGGTCGACCTCGATCGAGCAGATCATCGACCACGCGAACACCATCCTGAGCCCCTATCGGCTCGACGTGAAGCACGTCGCCTGGCACAGCGTCTACGAGGTCGGCCATCGCCTGACGGACCGCTTCGACGACGTCCCGCTCGACGAACTCGGCACGCGCACGCCGCGCGTCTTCATCACCGGCGACGCCTGCCACACCCACAGCGCGAAGGCCGGGCAGGGGATGAACGTGTCGATGCAGGACGGCTTCAACCTGGCGTGGAAGCTCGGCCACGTGCTCGAGGGTCGCAGCCCGGAGAGCCTGCTGGCGACGTACTCGGCCGAGCGTCAGGTCGTGGCCCGGGAGCTCATCGACTTCGACCGTGAGTGGTCGAGCCTCATGGCCAAGCGGCCGGAGGAGTTCGACGACCCCTCCGAGCTCGCCGACTTCTACGTGCGGACGGCGGAGTTCCCGGCGGGCTTCATGACCGAGTACACCCCGTCGGCCATCGTCGGCGAGGCGACCCACCAGCACCTCGCGAGCGGCTTCCCGATCGGGAAGCGGTTCAAGTCCGCCCTCACTTCGCGCGTCGCGGACGCCAACCACATCCATCTCGGACACCACGCCACGGCCGACGGGCGCTGGCGGATCTACGTCTTCGCGGATGCCGCTTCGCCAGCGTCGGGCCGATCGGCGGAGCTCGCCGCCTGGCTGCAGGACGCACCGGAGTCGCCGCTCCGCGCGGTGCCTGACGGCGTGCGGGCCGACGACTGGTTCGATGTGAAGATCGTCTACCAGCAGCGCCACACGGACATCGACCTCGGCACCGTTCCGCCGGCGTTCCTGCCGCGCGTCGGCCCGTTCGACCTCATCGACTACGAGAAGGTCTACGCCCGCCATCCCGACGTCGACATCTTCGCCGAGCGCGGCGTCGACCGCGCGGGTGCCGTCGTCGTCGTGCGGCCGGACCAGTACGTCGCCCACGTGCTCCCACTCACGGCCACCCCGGAGCTCGCGGCGTTCTTCGACGGCGCGATGGGACGGCAGACGACGCACTCCTGATCGTCAGGCGAGCTCGGCGTCGATGTCGGCGAGGTCCAGGACGAAGCGGTACCGGACGTCGTTGCGGGCGAGCCGGTCGAGCGCCACGTCCACGTCCGCCGCCGGGACGAGCTCGACGTCGGCCGTCACACCGTGAGCGCCGCAGAAGTCCAGCAGGTCCTGCGTCCACCGGTGACCGCCACTGCCCGACGATGTCAGTCGCTTCCGGCCGAGGAGCAGGTCCATCGTCTGGATGGAGATCGGTCCGAGGTAGCCGAGCGAGCACAGGGTCCCGTCGAGGTCGAGGACGCGGAGGTACGGTGTGAGGTCGTGCTCCACGGAGACCGTGTCGATGACGAGGTCGAGACTGCCGGCCGCTGCGGCCATCGCCTCGGGGTCGGTCGAGACCACGACCCGGGACGCGCCGAGCCGCAGTGCGTCGGTCGCCTTGCCCTCGGAGGTGGTGAAGACCGTGACGTCGGCGCCGAGCGCGTGGCCGAGTCGGACGGCGAGGTGCCCCAGACCGCCGAGGCCGACGACGCCGAGCCGCGTCCCCTCCCCCACGCCGTTGGTGCGGAGCGGCTCCCAGACGGTGATGCCCGCGCACATCAGGGGTGCCACACCCGCCGGATCCAGGGAGGCCGGGCGGTGATAGACGAAGCTGTCGCGGACGACATAGCGCCCGGAGTAGCCGCCGAGCGTCGTGCTCCCGTCGATGCGGTCCCGGCCACCGTAGGTGAGGGTCGGGAACTCCAAGCAGGAGTTCTCCTGGCTGCGCAGACACATGGTGCAGGTACCGCACGAGTCGACGATGTTGCCGACGGCGACGGCATCGCCGGGGGCGAAGGACGTCACCTCGGAGCCGACGGCGACGACCTCCCCGACGAACTCGTGTCCGGGCACGAGTCCGGCCGCGGGTCCCGCGGAGGCGAGGGCGTGCAGGTCGCTGTGGCAGACGCCGCAGTGCGTGACCCGTACGTCGACATCGTCCGGGCGGAGGTCGCGGCGGTCGATGACGGTCGGTCGAAGGGAGCGGGGAGCAGCGGTGGACATGAGGGCGGTTGTGCGCATGGGCTGATACTACCTACTAGTTGGTAGTGTCGCTACACTGGATCGATGACCACCGCGGAACAGACTCGCCAGCGCATCCTCGACGCCGCGACCGAGGAGTTCGCCACCCACGGCATCGCTGGCGCACGGGTGGACCGCATCGCCAAGCGCTCCGGCATGAGCAAGCCGATGATCTACGCCTACTACGGCGCGAAGGACCAGCTGTTCGACGCCGTCTTCCACGCCCACGTCATCGCGAACGGCGACCGCGTACCGTTCACCGCCGCCGAGCTCCCCGAGTACGCGGCCCGGCTCTACGACGACTACCTCGCCGATCCGGCGCTCGCCCGCCTGGTGCTGTGGAAGCGGCTCGAGCGCGAGAGCACCGGCTACCTGTACCCCAGCCTCGAAGACCACGACGTCCGCCACATCCGGGACATCGAGGCGGAGCAACGAGCGGGGTCGATCCGCCCCGACCTCGACCCGGCGGACATCTGGTCGCTGCTCATCTCGACCGCCGCGACGTGGGCACAGGCGTCGATGACAGTCGTCGCGACCTCAGCGGACGCACCCGAGGTCCACCAGCGTCGGCGCACGGCACTGGCCGCGACGATCCGCGCCGGCCTCTGCGCTCAGGACGAGCGCGGCGAGGATCAGCACCACGGCGAGCGCCGCGGTCAGCACCGTCGTACCGATCACGAGGAGCGCCACGATCGCACCCAGCCCCAGTAGGACGGCGATCACGAGTCGGCGTCGTGCACCGGTCGCGACCGGACTCGGAACCGCCTCGACGCGGGCGAACACCGTCGCGACCAGCGCGGTCAGCGTCAGCGCGAGCACCAGCCAGAGTGGCCGCCCGAGCCACCATCCGAGGCTGTCCGGTGCCGGAAGCGCGATGCCGGTCGTCAGTGCGAACAGGGCCGACGCCCCGGCCATCGCCAGCAGCACCGGCATGTGCCAGAGGTAGATCGTCATGGCCCGCGTGGTGAGGAAGGCCGTCACCGCCGCGACCCTGGGCCGCCGGCTGAGCCTCGTGAGCCGGTCCCGCAGGAGCGACAGCAGTGCCGTGTGCGCGACGCCGACGAGCAGGAGCGCCGCGGTGGGCGGGTTGATGTTCGCGATGAGGTCATTCGAGTACACGCCGGTCCACCAGGTGACCACGAGGACGACGACCGCCCCGACACCGGCGAGCGCCCGGACACGCCGGCTGAGCGCGCCGATCGAGCCGTCCGCCAGGAAGAACCCGAGTTGCTGGAGCACGGTCCAGACGAGGACGAGGTTGAGGAATCCGAGGGCGTCGACGCCGGTGGCAGCGCGCAGGACGTCGACCAGCACGGCGGCCGCGGCGAGCGACACGATCGACCGGAGCGGTGCGCGCTCGTGGGCGGCGGCGAGTGCGGGCAGCAGTGCCTGGCAGAGCAGGAAGACGCCGAGGAACCAGAGGGGCTGGCAGAACCGGAAGCCTGCCATGGCGACGAGGTCGGCGGGGACACCGGCCAGAGTCAGCATCGCGAGTGCGGCTCCCACACAGCCGATGGTCACGACCGCGGGGAGCAACAGGCGGTGCAGCCGTGCCGCGACGAACGCCGAGGCCGGAACCCCTCGCGATCGCTGCCGACGGAAGGCGATCAACCCCGCGAACCCGCCGATGACGAAGAACAGCGGCATGACCTGCAGGACCCAGCTGAGCGGCGCGATCCACGCCGTGCCGTCGCTCGCGTTCTCGAACACCGGGCCGGCGGAGGTCACCGTCACGCCGACCATCATCGCGTGCAGGACGACGACCCCGACGATGCAGCAGGCACGCACGAGGTCGATGCCCGTGTCGCGGACGCTCGAGGCGACGATTGCGGATGCGAGTGCGGGTCTGGGCCCCGATTCGGCGAGCTGCGGTGGGGTGTGGGTGATGGCCATGACGGTCCTCCTCGGTGATGTCCGAGGAGGTTATGAACGCGGTACCGAAGGGCACATCACCCGGCGGTGTCGTCGCGCCCCGTACCCAGGGGTGAGGCGCCGACGCGCGGAGTCCGGGTCAGGACGGGGCGACGAGTCCGGCGTCGTAGGCGAAGATCACGGCCTGCACGCGGTCGCGCGCGCCGACCTTCGCGAGGACCTTGCCGACATGGGTCTTCACGGTCTGCTCCGCGATGAACAGGGTCGCGGCGATCTCGCTGTTCGACCGCCCATGGCCGATGAGGACGAGCACCTCTCGCTCGCGCTCGGTGAGCTCCGCCAGCCGCGCGGCGCCATGCGAGGCGCGGGGCTTCTGCGCGGCGAACTGCGCGATCATCCGTCGGGTCACGCTCGGGGCGAGCAGGGCGTCGCCCGCCGCCACGACCCGCACGGCGTGGACCAGGTCCTCGGGAAGGGCGTCTTTGAGCAGGAAGCCACTCGCGCCGGCCTGCAGCGCGTCGTAGACGTAGTCGTCGATGTCGAAGGTGGTGAGCATGATGATCCGTGGGACTTTCGCCGCGGGGTAGGACGGCCCGAGGATGCGCTTGGTCGCCTCGATCCCGTCGAGCTCGGGCATACGGACGTCCATGAGGATCACGTCGGGGTCGAGTCGCGCGGAGAGTTTCACGGCCTCGGCGCCGTTCGCGGCCTGACCGGTCACCCGGATGCCCTCGTGGGCGTCGAGGAGGGCACCGAACCCGGCGCGGACCATGGCCTGGTCGTCGGCGATGAGGACGTCGATGGTCACGGGCGATCCTTCGTGGAGACGGGTCGGGAGGGGGACGAGGGTGTCGACGTCCGTGGCTCGGACGACACGGCGACCGGCAACGTGGCGACGACGAGCCAGCCGCCCTCACCGTCCGGCCCAGCGCTCAAGCCGCCGCCGAGGAGTTCCGCGCGCTCCAGCATGCCACGCAGGCCGTGTCCGGCTCCGTGTTCACCAGCCGACCGGGACGCTCCGTTGTGGATGCGCAGGTGCACCGCGGCGTCGTCGACCCGGACGTCCACGGCGACCGGTGCGCCGGGCGCGTGCCGTACCGCGTTGCTCATGCCCTCCTGGACGATGCGGAAGACGGCGATCTGCACAGACGGCGGGACCTCGGCGCCGTCGGTGTCGGTCACCTGGAGGGTGATGTCGGCGCCCACCCGGCGCAGGCTCTCCGCGAGCGCCGGGAGATCGGCGATGCCCTGCTGCGGCGTCAACTCGGCCACCTGATCCTCGGTCCGCAGGACGCCGAGCAGGCGACGCATCTCCACGAGCGACGCCCGGGCGGTCGCTGCGATGTCGTCGAACTCCGCCGTGGCTTCGTCCGCGAGGCCGGGCACCCGGTACTTGGCGGTCGAGGCCTGCACCTGGATCACGGACATGCTGTGTGCGACGACGTCGTGCAGCTCGCGGGCGATCCGCGTGCGCTCCTCGACGAGCAGCCGCCGCGACTGCTCGGTGGCCGAGACCTGGCGCTCCCGGTTGAGCTCCTCGCCGATGCGCACGCGCCCGGAGACGAGGAGCGCGACGAGGAACGCCACGGCGGCGATGGAGGACGCGACGATGAGGTCGGCGGCCATGGCGGTCGGGTCGGCGGCGGACGGCACGAGCAGCGCTGCGACGAGCGAGCCGGCGATGTTCACGAGCAGGGTGATGAGCCCCGGCAACCAGCCGTGCAGGAAGGTGACGGCCCCGACGAGGACGGCGAACGCGATGAGCGCGGGTACGGACCACGGCCACGGCCAGACCGGGTCGTGATCGGCCGAGGCGATGAGCGGGAGCACGAACGCGGCGGCGGCGAACAGCGCGATCGCGACGCGCGGAAGGACCACGGAGAGGACAGGTCCCCCGCAGATCGCGGCTCCGAGGAGGAACGACGCCGGGAGCACGGTGCCGTAGAGGAGGCTCTGGATCGGCACGAGGACACTGAGCAGGACAACTCCGACGCCCGCGAGGACGATGAGGATGACGGTCCGGCGGGTGATGCCGGGCGTCGTGCGATCCATGGTCGTCATTCTCCCACCAGCACCAGGACGGGGTGGTCGTCCGCCTCCGCCTCTTCGGTCCCACTCGCCCCGGCAGCGGCCTCCGAGCGCTCGCGACGACGACGACGCGCCGCTGCGACCCGGTCGACGACGAGACCGAGGACGAGCGCCACGGCGACCCCGATGACGGAGCTGAGGAACGGCTGGTCCTCGAAGAGCTTCCCGGCCACGACGCCGATGAGCGCGCTGTAGGCGGCCCAGGTCACGCCACCGATGACGCTCAGGGGCAGGAAACGACGCCACGGGTACCGGAGGGCACCCGCCGACATGTTGACGGCGACCCGTCCGACGGGGATGTAGCGCGCACCCAGGATGAGCGGCGCGCCCCGCCGGCCGAGGGTCCGCCCGGCCCGGTCGAAGGCCGCGGCGATGGGCGGACGCCGCATCCAGGCGAAGCGGGTCGTGCCGACGCCACGGCCGATGAGGTAGGCGAGGTTGTCGCCGATCGCCGCCCCCACCGCCGCGACCGCGCAGAGCAGCAGGAGGTTCGACCCACCGGTCGAGACGGCGACCGCCGCGGCGGCGACGAGCACCGTCTCGCTGGGGATCGGCGGGAAGAAGCCGTCGATCACGGCCGCTGCGAACATCACCAGGTAGAGCCATGGTGAGGTCACGGCGCCGAGGATGAGTTCGTTGATGACGTCCATGCTCCGACGCTACGAAGCGGACGGACGCCGGGCATCACCCTGGGGTATCGACCACCCCCTACCGCGGTGGTGTCCTCGGCAGGGGATGGTCGACCGCGGGGGCCGTCCGGGACTACTCGACGACGGCCGGGACCTTCGGCTCGGCGTGCCCGCGCGGGGCGAGCGCCTCGTGCGTGCTGATCTCGTACGCGTTCTCCGCGTGGAGGGCGACGTCGAGCCCCTGCGCCTCGGTCTCGGCCGACACCCGGATGCCCATCGTCTTGTCGAGGACCTTGGCGAGCACCCAGGTGATGGTGAAGGTGTAGGCGAAGACGGCCACGATCGCGAGCGCCTGCTTGCCGAGGAGGAGGAAGCCGCCGCCCGCGAGGAGTCCCTCGCCGCCGCTGGGCGCGAGCGGCACCGCGAGGACACCGATGAGGAGACCCCCGACGACGCCGCCGACGAAGTGGAGGGCGGTGACATCGAGGGCGTCGTCGAAGCCGAGGCGGACCTTGAGGCTGACGGCGAAGTAGCAGACGACCGCGGCGGCGGCGCCGATCGCGAGGGAACCGAGCGGGGTGACCGCGCCGCAGGAGGGCGTGATGGCGACGAGTGCGGCGATCGCACCCGAGCAGGCGCCCAGCGTGGTCGGGTGACCGTCCCGCAGCTTCTCGACGACGAGCCAGACGATGACGCCGGCGCAGGTGGCGGCGACGGTGTTGAAGACCGCGACGGCGGCGTTGTTGTCGGCCGCACCGAGGGCGCTGCCGTCGAAGCCGATCCAACCGACGAAGAGGAGTCCGGCGCCGAGCAGGGTGAGCGGGAGGCTGTGCGCCTTGGGCTGCGACGGGAAGCCGTTGCGCTTCCCGAGGACGATGGCCAGCGCGAGGGCGGCGACCCCGGAGTTGACGTGGATCGCGGTGCTGCCCGCGTAATCGATCGAGCCGATGGTGTTGGCGAGCCACCCGCCCTGCACGCTGCCGTCGGCCGAGTCGAAGGCGAAGACCCAGTGCGCGACCGGGAAGTAGACGAGCGTCGACCAGACACCGGCAAAGACCATCCACGCGCCGAACTTCATCCGACCGGCGGCCGCTCCCGCGACGATCCCGATCGTGAGACCGGCGAACATCAGGTGGAGTGCGGCGAGCGCCAGCGGCGGCAGCGTGCTCCCCTCCGGCGCGACGAGTAGTTGGCCGAGGCCCGGGTACTCGGTGGGGTCGCCGACGAGCCCGAGGCCGCCGAGGCTGTCACCGAAGACCATCGAGTAGCCGAAGGCCACCCAGAGGATCCCGACGAGACAGAACGACGCGAAGATCATCATCATCATGTTCATGGTGACGCGGCGGCTGACCATCCCGCCGTAGAACATGGCCAGGCCGGGCAGCATGAGCGCCACGGCCACCACCGCCGTCAGGAGCCATGCCGTGTTGCCCGCGATTGCAGCCGTGTCCATCCGGACCTCCAGGGTTCGCGCGGGATCCGAAACGGACGACCGCATTTTCAATAGGTCATCCAATTGTCACGACGACCGGTTTCAATGCAGTATCGAATCCGTTTCGTGTTCGTTACGGGATCAGCGGAGCGGGCACCCTCCAGCGGTCACGACGCGCCATCGGCAGATCAGCTGGCCGCAAGGTCGAGCGCGAGCGCAGCCCGCTCGAGGTCGGCGAGCGCAGCGCGGTCGACCAACAGGCTGTGGAGGGTGGCGGAGGCGGTGCGCCGCGCGAAGGCCCGGATGCGGTCCGTCTCGCTCGCACCCTCGGCGGCCTCGACCGGCGGGTACTGCGCGGCGATGTCGCCGGAGCCATAGCGGTAGGCCTTCTGCATGCCCTCGTTGGCGTGGAGTGCGGCCGCTGCCGCCCACTCCGGCGTCTCGCTGCCGCCGAGCACGAGGGTCCCCTGCTCGACGCCGTCGCGGATGAGTCCGGCGACGAATGTGAACAGCGTGCGGTAGTCGTCCCAGAACGACGCGAGGTCGTCGGGATGCTCCGCCGCGAGCCGCTCGATCTCGTTGTAGTCGAAGGGCGCCTCGCAGATCGCGACGCCGTCCTCGTAGAGGACGCGGTAGAGCTTCGCGGGAACGCCAGCCTCGATCGGACCGAGGGCCTCCGCGGCGCCGACCGACTGGCGGTTCGAGGCGGCGGTCGCCCGCAGCACCTCGCGCTTGTTCGCGAACCAGTAGTAGAGCGAGGACTGCTTCATCCCGCACGCCTCGGCCAGCATCGTCATACTCGTGCGCTCGTACCCGCGCTCGGCGAACAGCCTGGTCGCGACCTGGATGATCTCCTCACGAGGATCCTCCGCGGCGATGCCGCTCGCGCGAGGACGACCGGGCGATGCTCCTGTGCGGCCGGCCATCGATCACCACTCCCTGCTCGCGGACACCTCCGCCAATCCTACGGGCGGGCACAGCAGCTCACCTCTCGCCCAGCAGCTCGCGCAGCGCGGCCTCGATCACGGCCGTCTCGGCGGCACGCACGCCAGGCCGCCCCGCCACATGGCCGAGGTCGGACTCGATCACCCGCACCTCGCTCCGAGGCATCATCGCCGACTCCAGGACGTTGTCCTCGACGGTGAAGTAGAGGTCGGTCGACGACGGCATGACGAGGCTCCGCGCGCGCACTCCGCCGAGCGCCGCGGCCAAGCCACCCTTGACCCCTCGCCCGGGATCCGCCCGCTGCCAGGTGCGCAGCATCGCGAGCAGGTCGTTCGCGTCCCACCGCTCGTGGTCGGCCGCCCAGTCCTCG
This sequence comes from Plantibacter sp. CFBP 8798, assembly GCF_014841195.1. Classification (NCBI taxonomy): domain Bacteria; kingdom Bacillati; phylum Actinomycetota; class Actinomycetes; order Micrococcales; family Microbacteriaceae; genus Plantibacter; species Plantibacter sp. CFBP 8798. The sequence goes on along the minus strand of NZ_JACYTS010000001.1, from coordinate 507,468 downwards.
AGGAGGTCTGCGACGTCGGCGTACCCGAGCTCACGGTAGGTGCCGTCGCGGAAGAACGCCTGCGAGTAGGCCCACCCGGCATACACCGTCCCGAATGCGCGGAGTCCGGCCCGCGGCGGTGTCGTGTAGCGGCCGCCGTCGAAGGCCGGATCCGCCCGGAGCGCCGCCTCGACCCCCGCCAGGAAGACCGCGTTGTGCGGCGAACACCGCGCGGCACCGGCGACGGGGAGGAATGCATCGACGAACTCCGGATGCCGCACCGCCCACTCGTACGCCTGCAACGCACCCATCGACCAACCGGCGACCAACCGCCAGCGACGGACCCCGAGGTGTTCGGCGAGCTGCCGCTGCGCACGCACGTTGTCTCCGATCGAGACCTCGGGGAATGCGGCACCGCGCACCGCGCGCACCTCCTCAGCCGCGTTCGACGGCGAGGTCGAGACGCCGTTGCCGAACAGGTTGACCGAGACGATGAACCAACGTTCCGGGTCGAGCGCCCGGCCCGGCCCGATCCACGGCTCGTAGCTCGCGTGCGTCCCGGTGTAGTAGCTCGGGAGCAGGACGGCGTTGTCGCCGTCGGCGTTCAGCGCGCCCTGCGTCGTGTACGCGAGCCGCGCCTCCGGGAGGTCCGCGCCGGACTCCAGCGCGAACCTCCCGAGGTCGAAGACCTGGTGCATCGGGATCAGAAGAACTTCAGGTAGCGGGCGGTCTCCCAGTCCGACACGTGCGCCTGGTACTCGTTCCACTCCTGGCGCTTGTAGTCGATGAACGCGTCGTACATCGCCTCACCGAATACCGACCGCGACAGGGAGTCGGTGGCGAACTCGTCGACCGCTTCACCGAGGCTGCGGGGCAGCATGCCGATGCCGAGCTGCGCCACCTCCGCCTCGGTGTAGTCGTACATGTTCTCGGTGTGCGGCGCTCCCGGGTCGAGGTCCTCACGGATACCCTCGAGGCCCGCGGCCAGGATGAGCGCCGCCCCGAGATACGGGTTGCAGCTGATGTCGGCCGCCCGGCACTCCACGCGCCCGCCCTGGAGCGGCACGCGGAGCATGTTCGTCCGGTTGTTGTTGCCGTAGCTCACGAACACCGGAGCCCAGGTGGAGCCCGACATGCTGCCCTGACGCACGAGGCGCTTGTAGCTGTTGACCGTCGGCGCGATGACCGCAGAGAGCGCCGGCGCGTGCTTGAGGACACCGGCGATGAACTTGTAGCCGAGCTCCGAGATGCCGCAACCACGTGGGTCGTCGTCCGTCTCGAAGAGGTTCTCGCCGGTCTCGATGTCGGCGAGCGACATGTTGAAGTGCGCACCGGAACCACTGCGGTCGGCGAAGGGCTTCGGCATGAAGGTGGCGAAGTAGCCGTGCTTGCGGACGATCTCGTTCGCCATGAGGCGGAAGAACACGGCGCGGTCGGCCATGGTGAGCGCGTCGGAGTAGTTGAAGTCGATCTCGAACTGCCCCGGGGCATCCTCGTGGTCGAAGGAGTACACGCCCCAGCCCATCTCCGTCATCGCCTCGACCAGCTCGGTGAGCCAGTCCAGGTTGTCGAGCGCCGCGGTCGCCGCGTAGCAGGGCTTCGCAAGGTCGTCGCGGTCGCTGACCTCGGTCACACCCTCCGGGGTGTCCTTCAGGACGAAGAACTCGGTCTCGATCCCGAGGTTGAAGGTGAAGCCCATCTCGGCCGCCGCATCGAGCTGGCGCTTGAGGATGTTGCGGGAGGCCGCCTCGAACGGCTCGCCCTTCGTGTAGAGGTCGCTCGCGAAGAAGGCGACGTCCTTCCGCCACGGCAACTGCACGGCGCTGTCGATGTCGGGGCGAGCGGAGAGCTCCTCGTCGCTGATCGCCTGCGGGAGGCCGTCGAGCGCAGCCCCCGTGAAGAGCTCTGATCCCCCGGCCATGCGCTCGAGGTGCGACAGCGGGACGAACTTGGTCTTGATGCTGCCGTGCATGTCCACGAAGCTCGCCATCGCGTACTTGACGCCGGCCTCCTGCAGGCGGGCGCGGACGGACTCCACGGTGGTAACGGTCTCGACGACGGTCATGGGATGCTCCTCCGGTTACGTCGCTGCCCTCGCCGCGACTCATTTCGATACTGTATTGAAAGTATGCGTGGGTGGAGTTTCGATGCAGTGTCGAAAGTGTTTCCGGGGTGTGAACCCTGCGCCCAGGTGCACCGAAAACACGGAACCGGCGCCCGCCGCGAGTGCGACGGACGCCGGTTCCGGGAGTCGTGGTTACGGAACGATGACCGCACGCCCGCGGATCGTGCCCGCGTGCAGGTCCTCGTAGGCCTTCGGGGCGTCGTCGAGCGAGTACGGCTGCACCTCGACGTCGACCTTGCCCGCCTTCGCGAGCTCGAAGACCTCGATGAGCTCGCTCCGCGAACCCCAGTACGGCACCCGGACGGCGGCGTCGTAGGCGATCGATCCGAAGCCGATGGTCGCCGATCCGCCGCCGATGCCGACGATCGTCACGTCGGCCTCCATGGCGGCGACCGCGGTGGCCGTGGCGATCGTCGGGTTGGCGCCGACGAAGTCGAACACCGCGTCGACCCCGACCCCGCCGGTCAGCTCGCGGATCTTGCCCGCGGCCGACTCGTCGCTGATGAGCGTGACGTCGGCGCCGACGTGCTTCGCCAGCTCGAGCTTCTCGTCGCTCACATCGAGGACGATGACCGTCGCTCCGGAGAGCGCCTTAAGCATCTGGATGCCGACGTGACCGAGACCACCGGATCCGATGACGACGGCGAAGGTGCCGGCACCGAGCTTCGGCAGGCTGCGCTTGATCGCGTGGTACGGCGTGAGGCCGGCATCGGTGAGGGACACGTTCTTCACGGGGTCGAGGTCGCCGATCGGCACGAGGTGGCGGACGTCGTCGACGATCATGTACTCGGCCATGGAACCCTGCGCGCCGAGCCCAGGAGGACGGATGCCCTCGGCGGCGGCGTTCGTGCAGTAGTTCTCCTTGCCCTGGGAGCAGTTGAGGCAGTGACCACAGCCCCACGGTCCGTAGACGGCGACCGCGTCACCGATCTGCAGGCCGGTCTCGACACCCTCACCGAACGACTCGATGATGCCGGCACCCTCGTGACCGAGCGTGAGCGGCAGCGGGTACTGCTGCTCCAGGTAGTCCTGCTCCGGCAGGCTCATGACGTAGTCGTCCGAGTGGCAGACACCGGCAGCGGTGACCTTCAGCAGGATCTCACCCGACCCCGGTGTCGGCTTCTCGATCTCGACGACCTCGGGGGCCGAGCCGATCTTCGTGTACCGCAGTGCCTTCATGGTGAGACATCCTCCTCGAGCGTCGGAACCGCACGCCGCAGTCGCTCACTAAGCGACGTGTGTCAGATAAGTCTGACCGTTCCAGTATGCGCCTCGATCCGGCGGCCGGCACCCCGTTGACAGCGCTCTGACACCGACACCCGTCAGCGCGGTTCCCAGGCCAGGACGACCTCGAGGAGCTCAGCTCGCGACAGCCCACTGTCCACCTGGAGGACCGGCTGCGGCAGGGTCGCGAGCCAGGCCTCGTGCGACGCCCGACTCCGGCCGTCGAACGCAGGGTCGTCGTAGCCGCTCGCCCACTCACGGAACTCCCGCCACGCGCGGTCGTCGTGCGGTTCGCCTGCCCGCCGCTCGATCTCTCGGGCCTCCAGACGCCGCAGCCGCTCCGCCGGATCGAGGGTCACGAAGACGATCGCGTCGCACTCGGCGACGATCTCGTCGCCCCAGCCGGGCATCGAACCCGACAGGACCCACGCCTCGCGCGGCACGAACAGCTCGCGCATGAGCCGCACCCGCTCCGCGTCAGAACGCTTGGTGACGTAAGGCGGGTCCGTCGGCACCCAGAAGTAGTCGTCGGCGTCGGCGTGCGGGACGGACCAGTGATCGGCGAGCGCCCGCCCGAGCGTCGTCACGCCACTACCACTGGCGCCCATCACGTGCACTCTCGATCGTCGCATCCGTCCATTCTGACGCGTCGGGCACTGAACAGCTCAGGCGCGGTCGTGGAGCGTCAGCTGGTAGCCGTCGGGGTCGGCGAAGGTGAAGGTGCGACCGAACGGGCCGTCGATCGGCGCCGAGACGATCGCGTGGCCGTCGGCGACGAGGGTGTCGTGGATCTCCTGGACGTCCGTGGCGTGCAGCCAGATCGCCGCGCCGATCCCAGGCTGGGGCGCGGAGGCGAGATCGGTTCCGGGGACGATGTCGCGCAGGGCGAAGGCGGTCGGCGTCGTCTCGAAGACGACCGCATGCGGCGGGCCGGCCTGCGAGCGGACGAGGCCGAGGTACTGCTCGTAGAAGGCCTGCGAGGCGTCGAGGTCGGTGACCTGGAGGGAGATGAAGTCGGGTCCGGTGACGGGCATGATGTGCGTCCATTTCTCTTGTGTCAGTTATCTGACACACTCAGTCTATGTCAGAATACTGACATGAGTCAACGCGGGATCGAACTGGACACCTCGCTCGGGTACCTCCTGAAGGAGGCGTCGAGCGCACTCCGCTCAGCCATGGAGGCGGTGCTGCGGCCACTCGGCATGACGATCACGCACTACTCCTGCCTCGAACTCCTCGCCCAGCGACCTGGACTGTCGAACTCCGACCTTGCCCGCGGTGCCTTCGTCACCCGACAGTCGATGAACGTGCTCCTGCAGGCCCTCGAGCGCGACGGCTTCGTCAGCCGCCCCGAACAGGCGCCCGTCGGCAAGGCGCTGCCGACCCGGCTCACGCCGCTCGGTCGTGAGCACCTCGCGCAGGCGACCGCTGCCGTGCGGTCGGTCGAGGTCCGGATGCTGAGCGGCCTGAACGCCGATCAGCAGCGGGAGGCACTCGCCCTCCTGCGCAGCATGATCCGATCACTTCGCGACGACGAACGCTGAGGCACCCGTCAGTCGGTGATGGGAAGGGTCTCCACGAACGCCTGGATCCGGTCCGCAATCGTGACCGGCACCTGCCAGGCCGTGAAGTGCGCGCCGCGGTCCAGCTCCTCCCAGCTCCGGATGTCGGTGTACGTCCGCGCCGCGTAGGAGCGCGGGAGTCCGCGTTCGCCCGTCTGCACGGCGACGGCCACGGGCACCTCGATCAGTGGGAGTTCAGGCCGCTTCGGGTGATCGCGATACGGCCGGAACGATGACCCGACGCTCTGCGTGAACCAGTACAGCGAGACCGTGGTCAGCAGCTCATCGTCGGTCCACCAGTCCCCCTCGCCCGCCCACGCGAGGAGCTTCTCCGCGATCCACGCGGCGAGGCCCACCGGCGAGTCGTTGAGGGCCGTCGCGAGGATCTCGGGCCTGGTGGCCTGCACCCGGGCATAGGCGAGACCGCGAGCCCACTCCTGGTCGTGTCGATCGAGCCAGTCCTGCTCCTCGGCGGTGAGGTCGCGCGCTCGGGACGCAGATGGGAAGGCGGCGTGCGTCGCGAACTGGCCGATGACCGATTCGGGATACAGGGCCGCGAGCCAGTCGCTCGTCGTCGACCCCACGTCCTCGCCGTAGGTGAGGTAGCTCGCGCGCCCCAGCACCTCGGTCATGAGTGCGTGCATGAGTTCGGCGACCACCGGGCCGGTGAACGGCCGGTCCACGAGAGGCGCCGAGAACCCGTACCCGGGCAGCGAGGGGACGACGACCTCGAAGCCGAGTGTCCGGCCGTCGCCGAGGTCGACCGTGCGTCCTGCGAGTTCCCTCGCCAGCGGCAGCATCTCGACGAAGGAGTGCGGCCAGCCGTGGAACGCGATCACCGGGACCGTCACCGTGACGCCGTCCGGCGCCGGTAGCCGCGCGACATGCAGCCGCTGGCCGTCGACCTCCGCCTCGAACTGCGGCACCTCCTGCAGCTCCCGTTCGATGCGCCGCCAGTCGAAGCCGTCCCGCCAGTGGTCGACGAGTGCCCGCAACCGGTCGACCGAGAGGGCGCTCTCCTCGCCCGCGTCACCGATCGCGGCGGGGAGACGAACCGTGTCGAGTCGCCGTCGCAGGTCCTCGAGGTCGGCATCGGGCACCTGGATCCGGAACGAACGCATGCGCTCGACGCTAGGGCAGACGTCCGACAGGGATGAAGATGCGCAGCGACGGTGTTCGATCACGATGTTCGGGTATCATTTAGCTATAGCTAATGATCGGGGAGTCGATGAGTACGCTGATTCGGGACACGATGAGCGCGGCGGGGACGAGCGGGGCCGAACTGGCTCGGCGCCTGCACGTCACGCCTGGGGCGATCTCGCAGCTCTTGAAGTCCGAGGAGGACGCGACGATCAAGCTGGCATCGCTCGAGCGGGCACTGCGCGCCCTTGGGAAGGACATCGTCATCAACGCGGTCGAGTCGTCATCACCCGCCGCTCGGTTCTCGCCCGCCGGAGTCTCCCAGGCGATGAGCGACGCACTCCTCGAGGGAGATCGCACGTTCGCCCTCCGCCTGCTGACGCAAGCGGCGCAGAAGGTCGCAGTCGAGCCCGACCTTGCGACTGATCCGCTGTTCGCCAGACCTCCAGAGCAACTCCCGGATACCGGATGGGACACCCTGTTCCGTGCCCATTACGGCCGAGCACTGCCTGATGCGCTCACCGCACGATGGCCCGAGCTGACGCCGCTGCCCGAGCCATGGTTCGTCTCCCAGTTCGACAGCCTGCGGGAGCGTGCGCGCACCCGCTCGCCGGAGCACTTGCGGCGCCTCAACATCTTCATCGACGAGCAGAGCCTGAGCCGCGCGTGAACCGTGAGCCGCAGTTGGATCCGGGTTTCGTCCGCCAGTTGATGCGGGAGCTCGAAGGCGCTTTGACCGAGCGGAAGGTGAACGGACGAATGTACGTGGTCGGAGGGGCTGCACTGGCTCTGCAGTACCCGGACGATCACGACATACGTGTGACGACCGATGTCGACGCGGTCTTCTGGCCAGACGTTGAAGTGCGAGAAGAAGCAGCGAGGCTGGCGGAGCGCTATTCGCTTTCGCCGACCTGGTTGAACTCGAATGCAAAGCCGTTCATCCCGGACGGCCGAGGAGACGTCAGGGCACACTCCGAAGGCTTCGTCGTCGCTCTTGCAGATCCGAAGGTGCTCGTCGCGATGAAGCTCGCGAGCGCTCGGGAACAGGATCTCAGTGACCTCGTCTTGCTGGTGAGACACCTGGGGATCACCGCTGCGGAAACCCTCGTCGACATCGCCTTCGACATCTATGGCGAGGAATCGATGAGTCTGACGGACAGCCGAGAAGACGTGTACCGCCTGGCCGTGGACGTGTTGGCTGCTGCCAAGCGCTCAACGGGCTGACCGACGCTACCCCCTGAGCGCATGAACGGGAGGAGAAGACCTCAGGCGCGGTAGTGCTCCGCCAGGCGTTCGAGTCCCTCGTAGATCGAGACCGCTGGGGTCCAGTGCAGCGCGCTGCGGGTCTGACGCTGGTCGAACCAGTGGGCGGTCGACAGCTGTTCCGCGAGGAAGCGCGTCATCGGCGGCTCATCGGCGCCGGGGCGGATGCTCCACAGGCGCTCGACGAGCCCACCTGCGGCCCGGGCGACGCCGGCGGGGACACTGAAGGCGGGCGGCTTCACACCGGCAGCACGGCAGATGCCCGCGAGCAGCTCGCCGACCGGACGCGGCTCCCCGTTCGTCACCACGAACGCACGACCGTGTGCCGTCTCCGCATGCTCGAGTGCCGCCGCGATCGCCGACGCCGCGTTCGCGACGTACGTGCTGTCGATGAGGGCGGTTCCGTCGTCGAGCAACGGCAACCGGCCGCGGCGTGCGCGGTCGACGATGCGCTCGACGAGCTGCGGGTCGCCCGGGCCCCAGACGAGGTGCGGCCGCACGACGACGACCGCGAACCCGCGACGGTCACGTTCGAGGGCGAGGAGCTCACCCTTCGCCTTCGTCCGCGCGTACTCCCCGCGTGCTGCGTCCGGGTCGGCCGGTTCCGCACCGACACCCACGAGCGCCGAGCCACCGTGCGCGACGGACGGCGAGGAGATGTGGACGAATCGTGAGACGCCCGCGGTCTCGGCGGCGTCGAGGACGACCTCGGCCCCGGCGACGTTGACGCGCTCGAACTCCGCCGGGTCACCCGCCAACGAGACCTTCGCGGCCAGGTGGACGACGGCGTCGACACCGTCCATGGCCGTCTCGACGACCGCCGCGTCGGTGATCGACCCGCGCACTTCCTCGACATCGGTGAGCGCCGACGGGCCGCGCTGCAGGACGCGGACGTGGTTGCCGGCGCGGAGCAGCTCCAACGCGACCTCGCGGCCGAGCATGCCGCTCGCGCCGGTCACGAGGACCGTCACGGGGTGCTCAGCCGTTCACCGGCCAGGATGCCTTCCGCCCACACCGACAGGCGGGTGCGGTCGATCTTGGAGTTGTGGCGGATGTCCGTCGGCAGCTCGGGTACGACGAACACCGCGACGAGCGGCTGCGTCGAAGCGTCCCGCACCTGCGCGGCGAGCTCCGCCTCAGCGAGCTGGACCCGCTTCGTACCCGTGGTCGTCTCGACGATCGCGACGCACTGGCGGAGACCCGCGGGGCCGACGCCGACGACGGCGGCGCGGCGAACGAGCGACACGGTCTCGATCGCCTGCTCCGGTCCGACCGGAGCGATCGGTCCGTCCTGGGTCGCGATCACGTGCGGCAGACGGCCCTCGATCCAGAGGCGGCCGTCGGCGTCGAGATGCCCGACATCGCCGGTGCGGTGCCAGCGTCCGTCATCGGCGACGTCGCGGACAGCGGCCCGGTCGGTCAGCCAGAGCCGGTCGTACTGCGATTTGAGGTGCTCCGCCGAGATGATGACCTCGCCGAGGCGATCCGCGTCCTGCGTCGGCGCACCCGTGGCGCGTCCGGCCTCATCGAGTGGGCTGATGCGCACGTCGACGCCGCCGATGGGCGTCCCGACGCACACACCCGTGTGCTCGGTGTCCTCGTCGGGCAGCGTGTCGAGGGTGATGTCCGCGACGAGCAGGCACTCGGTCATGCCGTACACCGCGTGCGCGGACGCGTTGGGCAGGACGCCCACGAGTGCCGTGAGGAGCTGGCGACTGACGGGCGCGCCCGTCGAGAGCACGGTCCTGACGCCCTGGAGCGCCTGACGGTCCGCGCTGTCGAGCGCGTCGGCCGTCGCGACCACGTTCAGGATGGCGGCCGGCGAGAGGAACACGATGTCGGCATCCGTCTCCGCCACGGCCGCCGCCACAGCGCGGGCCGTCAGCGTGCGTGGCGAGGAGATGTCCATCTCAGGCGTGGAGGAGCGGGCACCGAGCGCCGGACCGAGGAGGGCGAACGGAGCGAAGCCGGTGACGAGTCCCGAATCGGCGGTGATCGCGAAGTGGTCCGACAGGACGTCGCGGAGCGACGACAGCTGGGCGTGGGTGTACTTCACGCCCTTCGCCGGGCCGGTCGATCCAGAGGTGTACAGGATCGCCGCGAGGTCGGTCGGGCCGGGTTCGCTGGGCAGCTCAGGCGTCGTGCGGGTGTCGAGCAGGTCCTTGAGGCTGTACGAGACGCCGAGCGCTGCTGCTGTCGCGCCGGGGAGGCGGGCGGCTGAGACCTTCACGCCGGGCCAGCCGAGCGCCCGGGCTGCGGCGAGGCCCTTGGTCTCACCGATGACGTAGGCGGGCCAGGCACCGCGCACGGCTCGGTGGAGTCCCTTGACGCCGAGACCGGCGTCGGCGACGACCACGACCGCACCGATGCGCAGGCAGGCGTAGATGACGGCGGTGAGCGTGGCGCCAGGCGTGACGAGCAGCGAGACGCGGTCGCCCCGTCGCACACCGATGCGGTGCAGGCCGGCGGCCAGGCGGGTCACGCGGTCGTCGAGTTGCCGCCAGCTGACGCGACGGGCCGCACCCGAACCGCGCTGTTCGACGATCGCATCGCTGTCGTCGGTGCACCGCTCGTCCAGTCGCCGCCAGAGCGGTTCGAAGTCGGGCTGCTCGGCCGCGGCGGCGGACTCCACCGGCGTGGCTTCGACAGGCGCGCCCTGCGGCAGGCTGTCGTCGAGCCAGGTGAGCAGCGATTCGGCGACGGGGGCGTCGTCGATGACGAGGTGGCCGGCACCCTCGAAGCGGTGGACCTCGGCGTGCGGAAGGCGGTCGGCGAGGTCGTCGAGGTAGCGGTCGCTGAAGATCGGATCGCGGGGGCCCCAGAGCATGACGGCCGGGACACGGAGCTGGGCGACGTCGTCGGCGAGGCGCTCGAGGCGCGGGAAGCTGACGTGGTCGGGCGTCGCGGGGATGTCGGCGACGAACGCACCGATCCCCCGACGGCGGGCCGGCGACCCGTACGGGCTCCGGTAGGCGTCGCGGACGTCGCGGTCGAGCGGCGGTGACGCGAGGGAGAGCGTCGTGTCGAGGAACGCCGTGGTCTGGACCGATCCGGCACCGAGCATGCCTCGAGCGCCGGCGAGACGCAGCGGCGCGGGGATCGCCGTGCCCTCCGGGTGATGCACGGCGGTGTTGAGGAGCATCGAGCCGACGAGCTCCTCCGGGTGCTCCGTCGCCCAGCCGAGGGAGATGACGCCACCCCAGTCGTGGCCGAGCGTGACGACGGGACCGGTGATGCCGAGCGCCTCGGTGAAGGCGGCGAGGTCGGCGATCCGCTGTTCGAGGGTGCGGGTGGTCTCGGTGCGCTCCGACCAGCCCATCTCGAGCTGGTCGACGGCGACGACGCGCCAGGCGTCGCCACCGGAGGACGCCTGCTCGACCGACTGCGTGACGAGCGAGCGCCACAGGTACGACCACGTCGGGTTCCCGTGGACGGCGAGCACGGTGCCGACCGGTGTCACGCCGGCTTCGGCGAGCGCGGAGGCGGTGTCGAGGTAGTGCCAGTTGCGCGTGGTGCCGTCGTCGGCCAGGCGGCCGGGGACGTCGATGCGGTGGGAGAAGGCGGCGGGCAGGCCGGGCAGACCTGCGGCGCGCACCCCCATGGTCCGCAGACCGACGTTCGCGGCGACGGTGCCCGCTACCACGCGAGTTCCATGAGGCCGGTGTTCAACCCCGAGCCGACGCCCATGAGGAGGACGCGGTCGCCTTTGTTCAGGGTCGACTGTTGGTCGGCGAGGGTGATCGGGATGGAGGCCGGTCCGACGTTGCCGAGGTAGGGATAGGTGACCGGCACCCGGCTGCGGTCGAGTGACGCGGCCTTCACCATGGAGTCCGTGTGGATGGACGACACCTGGTGGGTGATGTAGCGGTCCATCTTCGACCACCGCCACGAGTCGCCGGCGGCTTCCTTCCACGCGGAGACGACGAGGTCGAGCCCACCCTTGAGGAGTGCTCGGGCGTCCGTGAACATGCCGTCGACGCTGCCGACGCAGAGGTGGTTGAACTCCGTCGCCGCGCGGGTGACCCCGCCGAGGATGCGGTGTCCCTCGGGGTGACGATCGGCCGGCCCGATGACGGCGGCGGCTGCTCCGGAGCCGAGCGTGAGAGAGGCGAACTCGCTCATGAAGTCGTCACGGTCGATGGTGCTGCCGCTCAGGCGCTCGATCGTGTTGGCGTGGACCTCGCTCGCGTCCTCACCGTTGACGATGAGCGCGTACTCGATCTGTCCGGACTCGATCATCGCGGCCGCCATCGTCATACCGGTGACGAACCCGAGGCAGGCGTTGGCGATGTCGAAGTTGATGGCCGAGCTCGGCAAGCCGAGGCCGTCGTGGATGCGGACGGCGACGGAGGGCTCGAGGTGCTGTCTCGTGACCGAAGTGTTGATCATGAGGCCGATCTGCGACGGCGAGATGCCGGCCTCGGCCAGCGCACGGCGTCCGGCCGACACGGTGGCGTCATCCGAGTTCTCACCGGGTCCCCAGTGTCGTCGCTCGACCACACCGGCGACGCGTCGCAGGATGCCCTTCGGGAGGCGGGCGCGTTTCATCGCGGCCGCGAGGCCCTCTTCGATCTCGACCGAGGTCACCACTGCGGACGGCAGCGTGCTCGCCACCGACAACATGGCCACATTGTCGAATCGGGTAGTTGCGTTTCCGGTCACGATTCCTCCGTGCCTCTGACCAGGCAGTCTTGACCGCCAGCGTCTGACGGTACTCCTCTACCCTGAACGTGGACGAATCGTGTCCCCGACGTTGACAGCGGGCGTCCAGCCGGACAGCGCGCGGGGCGTCCGCCTAGGCTGGTGGGCGCGGCCCGTTCCGCCGGTGCCGCCCGATCGGAGGATGTCACGATGGTGGTCCGGCCCTACTGGTTGAAGCGTGCGAGCATCGAGGACTTCGAGGCGGCCTACGACCCCGAGACCTGGCCCTCGTACACCGATTCGACCGGGCTGCCGCTGTTGGCCGAGGCGATGTCCAACCAGGATCCGGCGACGCGCGCGTTCATCGCCGGGCGGCTCCTTGACGACGGGGCGGATGCGACGGTCGTCCTCGACGAGGGGTACACGCTGCTGCACGTCCTGCTGGCGCAGCGCGCCCGGGACCCCGAGGTCGACCCTCCGCTCGTCCGTCGCCTCATCGCCGCCGGTGCCGACGTGAACCGGCCTGCCGGACGACACCAGCGCCGCCCGGTGGAGGAGGTCGACCACCCGAAGCTGTCCGAAGCGGAGCTCGAACCCTACTACCGTGCGTTCTTCGACCAGCCGGGCCTCGAGCTCCTCGCGCCCGACCCGCACGGGCACTCGGTGCTCGACCGCGCGCGCTCGAGTCGCTTCCGGCGGCCGCAGCTGTTCGACCTGGTGACGGTGTATCTGGATGCGGCCGGACTCGCCCCCGCCGCCGAGGCGGTGACCCGCACGGCGACATGGCAGAACCTCGACGAGCTCCGAGCCGTCTACACCCCAGGCCTCGCGTCCGCGGTCGACGAGAACGGCGACAGCCTGCTCCACGCCGTCCTGCGCAATCCCGACCTCACCGTCCGCTCCACGTTCGTCCCGCAGCTGCTGGCCGACGGTGCCGACGTCGCCCTGCGCACCGCCGAGGGCGACAGCGTCCTCCACCTCGCGCTCGACCGCTCCGGCGCGCGGGACGCCGAGCAGGACGCCGGGGTGCTCGGCGCACTCATCACCGCGGGTGCCGACGTCAACGCGTCCTCACCGGCGAACGGCGTCCCGCTGACCGCACTCGCCGGGCAGGGCAACTTCCCCGAGAACCGACTCGAACCGCTCTACGACGTGCTCCTCGCCGCGCCCGGCCTCGACCCGGCCGTCGTCCTCGCCGACGGCCGGACCGCGCTCGACGTCGTCCGCACGGCGCGGCCTCCTCGTCCGGTGCTCCTCGCCCGCCTCGAGGCCCTTGCCGTCTGACACCGGAGCCGACCGACCGCGGGAGCCGCGATCCCTGAATCGGCATTGTCGTGCGCTCACATCCCCGCAGTAGCCTGTGGGGATGACCACCCGCCGCACCCTCGACCAGTCCTCCAAGCTGAAAAGCGTCCTCTATGAGATCCGGGGGAAGGCCCTCGTCGAGGCCGTGCGTCTCGAGGCCGACGGGCACCGCATCCTGAAGCTCAACACCGGCAACCCCGCGATCTTCGACTTCGAGGCACCGCACCAGATCGTGCGCGACATGATCGCCGCGCTCCCCCACTCCCACGGGTACAGCGACAGCCGCGGCATCCTCTCCGCGCGTCAGGCCGTGTCCTACCGCTACGAGGAGATGGAGGGGTTCCCCCGGGTCGACCCGGAGTGGGTGTTCCTCGGCAACGGCGTCTCCGAGCTCATCACGATGACGATGCAGGCCCTCCTCGACGACGGCGACGAGGTCCTCATCCCCGCGCCCGACTACCCGCTGTGGACCGCGATGACGAGCCTCGCGGGTGGCACGCCGGTGCACTACCGCTGCGATGAGGAGGCGGACTGGGCGCCCGACATCGAGGACATCCGCTCCAAGATCACGCCGAACACCAAGGCAATCGTCGTCATCAACCCGAACAACCCCACGGGCGCGGTGTACTCCCGCGAGGTGCTGGAGCAGATCGCCGGCGTCGCACGCGAGCACGGGCTGCTGCTGCTCGCCGACGAGATCTACGACCGCATCCTGTACGACGACGCGGTCCACATCCCGATGGCGACCGTCGCCCCAGACCTCCTCTGCCTCACCTTCAACGGCCTGTCGAAGACCTACCGCGTCGCCGGCTACCGGTCCGGCTGGCTCGTCATCACGGGGCCCCGCGACCACGCGCGCGGCTTCCTCGAGGGCATCACCCTCCTGGCGTCCACGCGCCTGTGCCCGAACGTGCCCGCGCAGCACGCGGTGCAGGCGGCGCTCTCCGGCGTGCAGTCGATCGACGCCCTCATCGCACCCAGTGGTCGCCTGCTCGAGCAGCGCGACGCCACCTGGGCCGGCCTCAACTCGATCCCCGGCGTCTCGTGCACCAAGCCGATGGGGGCGCTCTACGCCTTCCCGCGTCTCGACCCCGAGGTCCACGAGATCCACGACGACGAGCAGCTCGTCCACGATCTGCTCGTCGCGGAGCACATCCTGCTCGTCCAGGGCACGGGCTTCAACTGGCCGGACCCCGACCACCTGCGGGTCGTGACCCTGCCCGAGGAGCGCGTGCTGACGGACGCGATCGAGCGGCTCGGGAACTTCCTGTCGTCCTACAAGCAGTAGGCGCACGACAGCAGGACATCAGCGCGGTAGCAGGATGTTGTCGAGCAGCACGTCCTGCTGCCGGGCGGATCTCCTGCCCTAGACGCCGAGGTAGCGGCCCGGCCGGTGGTTGAGCGCGAGGATGAGGTTCAGCAGGACCGCACCGAGCGCCGAGACGAGCACGTTGAGCGGCGGCACGGCGACGAGTGACACGAGCACCACCACGGTGTCGACGGCCATGAGCACGTAGCCCGCGCGGATGCCGAATCGGTCCTGGAGGATCAGCGCGACGATGTTGAACCCACCGAGACTGGCTCGGTGTCGGAACAGGATGAGGATGCCGACGCCGCAGAGCACGTTGCCGACGACGGCCGCGTAGAACGGGTCGATGTGCCCGACCGGCAGGAACAGCGGGTGCGCCCCGGACAGGACGGACACGAGCACGATCGCGCCGCCGCTCCGCAGCGTGAACACCCAGCCCTTGCCGCGGATCGCGAGCAGGAAGAACGGCAGGTTGATCGCGATGAACAGCACCGGGAACGGCACGGGCGCGAGGTAGCTGACGAGGAGCGACAGGCCGGCCGTCCCGCCGGTCACCGCCGAACCGGCTTTCAGGATGAAGAGGCCGAACGACACGACCGTGACGCCGACGAGCAGCCCGAGGATGTCCTCGACCGCCCCGTGTCGGACTGGAGACGGTGCCGGGGCAGGTGTGGAGGGAGCCTGCTGCGCGCTCGACGTCGCGGCGCTCGGCTGCTGGGTGCTCATTCCGCCAACGATGCGTCAGCTCGTCTTCTTGCGCAACACGAGTAGAGTGCAGTGGTCATCGTGCTCGATTCCCAGCCAGAGAGTGAGCAACATGCCTCATCCTGCGACCATCGACCACCTCGACGCGCGCATCCTGACTGCGCTCGACGACGACCCGTCCATGACGGCGCTCGCCCTTGCGCGCACCCTCGGCGTCGCGAGGAACACCGTCCACGCCCGTCTGCGCCGACTCGAGACAAGCGGCGCACTGGCCGCCCCCAGCCGACGGGTCCGACTCTCGGCGCTCGGCTACCCGCTGACCGCCTTCATCGAGATCTCCATCCGTCAGGACCTCGCGACCGAGGCCTATGCGGCCCTCGAGTCGATCCCGGAGATCGTCGAGGTGCACGCGACCACCGGCGACGCCGACCTCTTCGCGAAGGTCGTGGCACACGACACGGAGGACCTGCACCGCATCGCGGGCGTCCTCCTCGCTGCCCCTGGCGTGGTCCGGACGAACACCAAGGTCTCCCTGATCGAGGTCATCCCGTACCGATCGTCGAGCCTCCTCGACCGCCTCGCCGAGGAGCCGTCAGCGCGCTGAGGTCGTTAGCGGGCTCGAACCGTCAGCGCGCCGACCGGGCGCGCACCACGGCGGCCGTGCCCGCGGCGATCGCGACGACCGTGCCGTAACCGAGCACCGTGGCGTGGAGCCCGATGGCCGAGGCGAGCAGGCCGGCGATGACGGCCGGCACGCCGAAGGACAGGTAGGCGACGATGTACAGCGCCGCGAACAGCTCAGCGCGTTCGTCGGCCGGCGCGAGCGGGACGAGCGAGGCGATCGTGCCCATGAACGCCGTGCCGAACCCGGTTCCGGCGATCACGACGGCGACCACCGCGACCGGGAGCGACCCGAGGATCAGGGCGACGAGCAGGAGCACGGTCCCGGCGGACAGCGCGGACGCCCCGTAGACGGCCGCGACGACGGGTCGGCGACGGTGGAGCACCGCGGCCGCGACGGCCCCAGCGGCCGGCAGCAGCCCGATGAGGAGTGCCCCTCCGAGCTGGCCGTCCACGCCGAGCTCCGTGTGCATGATGCTCGGCCCGAGGGAGAGGAACAGCCCGCCGGTCGCCCATCCACCGAGCACGATCGGGATGCTCACGACGAAGAGCCGTCGAGCGTCGACCGGCACGGCGGCGCGAGGACGGATGGCGCGCGCCCACCCGGGGGTGCGGGCCGCGGTCTCCGGCACGATCCAGATGGACGCCGCGATGAGCAGATAAGCGATCGCCAGCGGTAGGAACGTCCAGCTCGACGGGTCGGCGACCGTCTGCAGCAGGACGCCCGCGAGGATCGTGCCGGAGGCGAGACCGACCATCGGGGCGATGGCGTTCAGCAGGGTCGCCGCTCGTGGCCGCTCGGGCGGGGCCAGATCGATGATGGTCGCCGACAGGGTCGAGAGCAGTGCCCCGCTGGCGAGGCCTTGGAGCACGCGGGCGAGGTACAGCAGCGCTCCTGAGTCGACGTGCCAGAGGAGCAGCATGCTCGCGGCGAGCACGATGAACCCGGCGGTGATCACCGGGCGGCGTCCGAGATGGTCCGAGACCGAGCCGATCGTGAGGAGCGCGACGAGCAGGGCGAGCGCGTAGGCCGAGAAGGCGATGGTGACGCCGATCGGGCCGATGCCGAGCCGCTCCTGGAGCTCCGGGTAGAACGGTGACGGAGCGCTGGCACCGGCGAGCATGAGTGTGCTGCCGAGCCCCGCGAGGACGAAACCGAAGCGACGGCGCGGCAGCACGGGCGCGCCGTCAGCCGTGGTGGGCACGGGTCGGGTCGGGGGTGACGGGGTCGTCGTCTGCACGGGGCGGGCATCCTTCGGTTCCAAAAATGTCGAACGATTGGACGATACGCGCTTTCCGCTCATTGTTCAACTATTATCGAACCATGCCCGCACCAGCCGATCTCACGCACCCCGACCGCGAGGCGATCGAGCTGCCGGCCGTCCTCTTCGCGCTCAGCGATCCGGACCGACTCGAGATGGTGCGGCAGCTCCGGGACGGACCGATGGACGCCGCGAACTGCACCGCCCTCGACCCCACGATCCCGAAGTCGACGAAGTCCCACCTCATGAAGGTGCTTCGCGAGGCCGGCGTCATCCGGAACGAGCCGAACGGTCGCCACCGCACGCTCACCCTGCGGCGTGACGACCTCGACACCCGGTTCCCGGGTCTGCTCGACGCCGTCCTCGACGCCGACTGACCAGCAATCCCGCCCCTGGCATTCGCGCCGCATCGACGGGAGCTGCCAGAATTGTCGGCGCGGTGATCGACCGCGCAGACGACGACAGGGGGCTGGGGAACATGGGAGCGCTGCGGTACGGGAACGAAGCACTCGAACTCGAGGATCGGACCCTCGCCCATGTGCAGATGGTCGTCGTCTCCAAGCTCCGCAAGGGCGAGGCGTTCCTCCTCTCCTGGACGATCGACCCCGCACACGGCTCGGGCCGCTACGCGATCTGGATCGAGACCGGTGTCCCCATCGTCTTCCGGTTCACCGGCTCCCGCCCGGTCGCACTCAACCGCACCTGGTTGCAGGCCATGCTCGACCGCACCTACACGCCCGCTGGGCTCGAGCTCATGCCGGAGACCGACTACCCGGAGCTGTCCGCCGACAACTGAGGCACCGCCACCAGCACGATCCCGAGTAGCACAAGCGATCCGACCGTTCAAGCATCGGTCGTCCGACACGTGCTCGATTACCATCGGATCATCGAAGGTCGGGGACTTCTGAGAGTCGGCTCGAGCGGTGCCTGGAGGGCCCGCAGCGCGCGGTCGAAATCGTCGAAGACATTCGGAGGCGGGTCACACGGATCAGACCGTGCGGCCCGCCTCGCTGTCTCCCCTCAGACCAGGTGGGGAAGACCGAGTGGCCTCCCGGCCCATCGACGCCTCAGAGCCGCGGCTCAGTGCTGCGGCTGCCCCTCGGGCTCGGTGCGGTCGATCGAGTCGACGGCCTCGCGCATGCGGTCGAGGAAGTCGACGATGCCGGCCGCGATCTCCGGTTCGATCCCGGTGGTCGCCTCCATCATGCGGTGGTGCATGTGGCTCAGGGTCTTGCGGACCTCCGAGTCGGCGAAGTCGGTGGTCGAGACGGTGACGCGGCGACGGTCGGTCTCGCTCGGCCGACGGACGACGTGACCCGCCGCCTCCAGGCGGTCGAGCATGACCGTGACCGATGAGGTCTTGATGCCGAGGTAGGCACCGAGATCCGTGGGGCTGACGAGGCGGTGCTCCTGCTTGGCGCGCAGCATGAACCGCAGCGCGAGGAGGTCGTTCTCGCCCATGTGCATCTCGTCGCGGGTCCGACGACGCATGGCGGCCTCGGCGGCACGGTACAGACGCATGGCCTCGAGCATGCGGCGGCCGCGCTCGTGCTCGTCCTGTTCGTACCAGTAGTGCTGCGCGTCAACGGCTTGGGCGGTCATGAATTCCAACAGTAGTGGTTCTCGTAACGAGATTGTCTAGCGGAGTCTGGATCGCGATGTCAAGTGGGGTACATGCAGACGCATGAATAGCTAGATTCTCTAACAACACGAACGTTGAGCAAGGAGCAGTCATGAGCACGGTGTTGGAGCGAGGCACGGGGACCACGGTCTCCTGGGCCGAGCCGGACGCGACCCTCTGGGTCGCCTCGGTCGACGGCGAGTACGCCGGCATGGTCGAGTTCCGGGACGGCCGCTTCGTCGCCGCCTCGAGCACCGGCAAGGATCTCGGGGTCTTCGTCTCCCTGCTCCGCGCCAAGGAGGCGGTGGAGAACGGCCCGGCGAAGACGCTCCAGTTTCCGTACGTCGCCGCTGTCGCCGCGTCCGCGATCGTGTCCGCGACCGCCGTCGCCTTCACCGCGTTCGCCGTCCTCTAACCACTCCGTGAAGCGCTCGCTCGAGGTGCTCCCGGACGGCATCCTCGCCGAGCGCGCCGCCGACGGAGACGCCACCGCCTTCGAGGTCCTCGTCTTCCGGCACGGTTCGCTCATGCGCGCCTACGCCGTCCGCGTGCTGGGCAACCAGTCGGAGGCGGAGGACGTCGTGCAGGACGTCCTCATCCAGGCGTGGGGCCAGCTGGACCGGCTGAACGACCCGAACGCGGTGAAGTCCTGGCTGATGCGCATGGTCTCGAACCGGGCGATCGACCGCATCAGACGCCGCCGCGAACACAGCGAGATCGAGGATTGGAATGCCCCCGCCCCGTCCCATCAGTCCCCGGAACGGGTCGTCGAGGTGCGCATGCAGATGAGCGCCCTCGCATCGGTCCTCGACCGACTGCCCGCCATGCAGCGCGAGTGCTGGATGCTCAAGGAGACGGGCGGGCTGTCGTACGTCGAGATCGCCGAGTCGCTCGGGGTCCCGACGTCGACGGTGCGCGGCCAGCTCGCGCGGGCCAGACAGACCGTCCTGCGGGAGATGGAGGTGTGGCGATGAACGACGACGACCACGAGTCCATGCTCGACGGCCTGGCCGGCGCCGACCTCGACGGGCACACCATCGACGAGCTCTCCGACTACCTCGACAGCGGCCGTGAGCCCCTCGACCCCGGCATCGAAGCCTCCCCCGGTTGCCAACTCGCCCTCGACGCCCTGCTCCGGCTGCGCACCCAGACCTGGGCGCTGCTCAAGTCGGAGGCGGCGACGCACTCCGAGCAGGACCGCTCCTGGATGCACGCGGTCCTCCAGAACATCTCACTCGAGGCGCACGCCGGTCGGGACATCCCACTCAGGCACCCGGACCCCGAGGTGCACCTCCGTATCACGGAGGGCTCCGTCCGCACCCTGATCCGCGGGGTGGGCGACAGCGTCGGCGGGGTCATCGTCGGTCGGGTCCGGCTCGACGGCGATGTGACGACCCTGGACGCGCCCATCACGGTGGCGATCACCGCCTCGGCCGCGTTCGGCAACAACCTCGAACGGCTGTCGCAGCTCATCCGGGATCGCGTCGTCGCGGAACTGGCCACGCACACCGAGCTCAACGTGGTCGCCGTCGACGTCACGATCATCGACATCCACACGCAGCGCGTCGC
Organism: Plantibacter sp. CFBP 8798; assembly: GCF_014841195.1. Taxonomy (NCBI): domain Bacteria; kingdom Bacillati; phylum Actinomycetota; class Actinomycetes; order Micrococcales; family Microbacteriaceae; genus Plantibacter; species Plantibacter sp. CFBP 8798. The sequence continues at coordinate 487,142 of NZ_JACYTS010000001.1, read as the reverse complement.
CCGGCCGGAGGACTCCTGATGGACACCGATGCCGCACTCTCGCAGCAGCTCACCGCCGTCGTCGCCGCGACACCGGGGGTCACGACGGTCTACGCGTCCGGGTCGCCGATCCGTGCGGTCCTGCGGACCGTCGCCGACGCGGTCGGGCGTGACGACGACAAGCCGACGAAGGTGGCCGTCGGTCGCGGAGCCGACGGCGCGCTGACGATCGGCGTGACCATCGGCGTGACCGACGGGGCTCCGGTCCCGGCGACCCTCCGTCTCGTCGGCGATGCGATCGGCAAGGTGCTCGCGACGTCGACGGAGGGGACGCCGATCCATGAGATCGACGTCCGCGTGTGCCGGATCGAGGACGCAGCACCGCTGGGAACGCCGCTCACGGGCGCGACGACCACACCGTAGACCCCGTCAGACAGGCGCCGGCTCCTGCTGCACCGTGGGTGCCGTGCCGGTCGTCCGCGCGCGGTGGCGGCGTTCGATCGCCTGGCCGACATAGCTCGCCACGATGATCAGCGCCGCACCGAGCGCACCCAGCGCGCCGATCACCTCCCCCGCGATGAGCACGCCGACGAGGAGCGCCCAGACGGGTTCCGTCCCCATGAGGATGCTCGCGCGCGACGCCGAGGTCCGCCGCACCGCCCACAGCTGGACGACGAATGCGAACACGGAACACAGCAGACCGAGGAACAGCACGTCCAGCCAGCCGCGCAGATCCAGCAGCGTGACAGCCGCAGCGAGACCGTCACCGGCGATGAGGCTGAACGCCCCGGCGCACACGAGCATCTGGACGAACACCACGCCGAGCGTGCTGTCGGTTCGACCTCGCGTCAGGTGCGCACTCGACGTCACGTGCACCGCACGGACGACGGCGGCGGCGATCACGAGCGCGTCGCCCGCGGTGGGTGCGCGGAGACCGCCGTCCGACACGAGCAGCGCGACACCGACCACGGCTGCGACCGCGGCGACGAAGTAGGACCTCGGGAGCCAGGACCGCGACGCGACACCGTCGAGCACCGGCGTCATGACGAGCGCGAGACTGATGAGCAGCCCGGCGTTGGTCGCCGAGGTCAGGTGCACGCCCCACGTCTCGAGGCCGATGATCGCGGCCTGCGAGCAGCCGAGTGCCGCCGCGATCAGCAGGCCCCGTCGGCGAGGGAGCCGCTCCCGCCGCACGAGGCAGATGAGCCCGATGGCGATCACCGCCACCAGGAACCGCAGGGCGACCGCCGCCGGCACACCGGTGGCGGCGGCGAGGTCCTTCGCCGCGAGGAAGCTGGCGCCCCACACCGCCGCGACCCCGACGAGCAGCACATCGACGATGAGTTCGGAGGGTGCGCGGCGGGCCATGCCGCTACTCTCCTGGAGACGGACACGACAGAACAACAGGCAGTGTCTGGATCGACGATGAAGGAAACACTTATGGATCCCGCGCGCCTCCGCCTCCTCCGCGAACTCGGCGACCGTGGCAGCGTCGCCGCGGTCGCCGCAGCCATGCACGTCAGCGCCTCGGCCGTGTCGCAGCAGCTCGCCGCGCTGCAGGCCACCATGCCGGTGCCGCTCACCGAGAAGCACGGGCGCCGCCTCGTCCTCACCGAGGCCGGCGAAGCCCTGGCCGTCGCCGCCGCGCGCGTCGAGGAGGCACTCGCCGAGGCGAGGGACGCCGTGGACTCCTTCCTCCAACACGAGCAGCGCCCCGTGAGCGTCTCCGCGTTCCACAGCGCGGGGCTGGCGTTCTTCGGACCGCTGCTCGCGAGCGGCCCCATTCCCGGAGCCGATGCGACCGGTCCGGTTCCGCGCCTCATCCTCGCCGACGCCGACGTCGCGCAGGACCGGTTCGCCGGGCTCACCGCCGACTATGACCTCGTCATCGCCCACCGCCTCCCGAACGAACCGGCGTGGCCGCTCGACCGCCTCGTCGTGACGCCGCTGCTCGTCGAACCCCTCGACATCGCGATGCACGAGGCGCATCCGCTCGCGGCGCGGTCGGAGCTGCGACCGGAGGATCTGCGCGACGAACGCTGGATCTCCACGCACGAGGGGTTCCCGCTCGCCGGCGTCCTCCATCACCTGGGCGCACTGAGCGGCCGGGCGCCGCGGATCGACCACCGTATCAACGAGTTCTCGGTCGCCGCCCAGGTCGTCCGCACGGGGGCGGCGATCGCCGTCATGCCGCGCACCACGGCGGCACCCTTGGCCGTCGACGGCATGGTCCTCCGACCGGTCGCCGGCGCGGTCCTCGTCCGGCACGTCGACGTCCTGGCGAGACCGGAGGCGATGGCGCGATCCGCGGTCCGGTCGGTGCTCGCCAGCCTCCAGCGCGTGGCCGCCGACGCAGCACGCTGAGCTCGTATCAGCCCTCCGACGAGACGTCCACCCCCAGTCGCCCGACGTCCAGGAGGCGCAGGGTGGAAGGACAACGACGAAGGAGCATCCATGCGCGCACTCACGTACCAGGGTCGCCGTTCGGTGTCGGTCGAGACCGTCCCGGACCCCGCGATCACCGCCCCCACCGATGCGATCATCCGTGTCACCTCGGCAGCCATCTGCGGCTCCGACCTCCACCTCTACGAACTGTTCGGCCCGTTCCTCGACCGCGGCGACGTCCTCGGCCACGAGACGATGGGTGTCGTCGAAGCCGTCGGCTCGGAGGTCACCCGCGTCGCGGTCGGCGACCGGGTCGTCATCCCGTTCACCATCGCGTGCGGCGAGTGCTTCATGTGTCGCAACGGGCTGCAGTCGCAGTGCGAGACGACCCAGGTCACCGAGCACGGCAGCGGCGCCTCCCTCTACGGCTACACGAAGCTCTACGGGCAGGTGCCGGGCGGACAGGCCGAGTTCCTGCAGGTCCGACTCGCCGACGCGAACTGCATCGTCGTCGGTCGCGACCTGCCGGACGAGTCCTACCTCTACCTGAGCGACATCCTCCCGACCGCCTGGCAGGGCGTCGAGTACGCCGAGGTGCCGGACGGCGGCTCGATCACCGTGCTCGGCCTCGGCCCGGTCGGTCAGCTCGCGGCTCGCATCGCCAAGCACCGCGGTCTCGAGGTCTTCGCCGTGGACCCGGTGCCGGAGCGCCGTGCCCTCGCCGAGCGCTACGGCATCCGTGCGCTCGACCTCTCGGACGACGTGGTCGCGGAGCTCCGCGACGCCACCGGCGGACGCGGCCCGGACGGGGTCGTCGACGCCGTCGGCATGGAGGCCCACGGGTCACCGATCGCGGCTGCGGCACAGACGGCCGTCGGCGTGCTGCCCGACGCGATCGCGCGACCGGCCATGGAGCACGCCGGCATCGACCGGCTCGCCGCCCTGCACACCGCGCTCGAGCTCGTCCGCCGTGGCGGCGTCGTGTCCCTGAGCGGCGTCTACGCCGGTGAGGCGGACATCATGCCGATGAAGTCGATGTTCGACAAGCAGGTGTCGCTCCGGATGGGTCAGTGCAACGTCGCCCGCTGGATCCCGACGCTGCTCCCCCTCGTCGAGGACAGCACCGACCCGCTCGGTGTGCTCGACCTCGCGACCCACCGCGTGCCGCTCGCCGAAGCTCCGGCGATGTACGAGACCTTCCAGAAGAAGGAGGACGGCTGCATCAAGGTCGTCCTGAAGCCGTCGGCGTAACCGCCCTCAGCACGAAACGACCCGCGCCGATCATTCGGCGCGGGTCGTTTCGTGTCAGGCGCTCAGCAGTGCGTCAGGGCCCGGTCACCAGTCCGTCGGACCGGCACTACCCGCCTCGTACTCCTCGAGCGGCGTCTCGCCAGCGGCCCAGGCGGCGACGACCGGGGTGACGATGCGCCAGCACTGCTCGGCGATGTCGCCGCGCACCGACAGCAGCGTGTTCTCCTGCAGGAGGCCGGCGAGCACCTGCGCGTAGGCGCTGAGGGTCGCAGCTCCGGGATCGGCCTCGAGCTCGACCCGGCGCAGGCCGTCGACGTCATCGGCTCCGGTCACGATGAGGTCGAGGTGCACCGCACCGCCCTTGAGCGACATGCGGAGGACGGTGTCGGAGTGTCCGTCCGGAGCGTCCAGTCCGGTCGGCGCAGCCGAGCGGCGGAAGTGCACGGCGACCTCGCGGCGCGGGTCACCGATGCCCTTGCCGGAGCGCAGGACGAACGGCACGCCCTGCCAACGCGGGGTGTCGACCTGGAGCAGGAGCTGTGCGAGCGTCTCCGTCTCGCGGGAGGCGTCGACGTCGGGCTCGTCCACATAGGAGGGGAAGAGCCGGTCGCCGACCCGGCCCTCGGTGTAGCGGGCGCGACGGGCAGTCGACGGATCGTCCTTCCACAGTCGCACGGCGCCGAGGACCTCGGCGATGCGGTCGTGGACGTCGGTCGGCGTCACCGCGTCCGGACGCTCCATCGCCGTGAGGGCGAGGACCATGAGCAGGTGGCTCTGCAGCATGTCGCGGAGCGCGCCGGTCTGGTCGTAGAACGCCGCACGCCCCTCGAGCCCCAGCTCCTCGTCGTAGAGGATCTCCACCTTCTCGATCTGTTCCGCGTTCCAGCCCGCCTCGAGGAGTCGGTTGCCGAAGCGGAGGCCGAGCATCCCGAGGACGGTCGCGTTGCCGAGGAAGTGGTCGATGCGCCACAGACGCTCCTCCGGCACGACCTCGGCGAGCGCCGCGTTGAGCGCCTGGGCGTCGGCGAGGTCGTCACCGAAGGGCTTCTCGATGGCGATGAGGAGGTCGTCGGGCAGGTCGATCTGCGCGAGCGCCTCGGCGACCTTGCGCCCGGCGGACGGTGGCAGCGCGATGTAGAGGATCGGCGAGCCGGTGCAGGCGTCGAGCAGTGCACGCAGTTCGTCGGGGTCGGAGGCGTCGGTCGGGATGAACTCCGTCGTCGACACCAGCGCGTCGACGGTCCGGGCGCCGATGCCGGCGTCCTCGAGACTGGCGCGGACGGTCGCACGCCACTCCTCGTTCGGCTGCGGCGTGCGGGCGGCGCCGATGATCTGCAGCGAGATGTCGCGTGCGGCGTCGACGACCTCGCCGAGGCCGGGGATCAGGAGCCGCTTGGCCAGGTCGCCGTTGGCGCCGAGGATGGCGATGGTGCGCTTCGTCGGTTCCAGCGACTCCGCGTCCGGGATGCCGGGCACGGTGTCGGGATCGGGCTGGGTGGTGGTGTCGGACTGGTCGCTCATGGTTCCATCCTGACCGAGCCGCCGCCGATCGTCCTGGGGTTGCGCACGCCCGCGCCCCGGTCACTGAGCCAACTTCGGTCACTGAGCTAACTTCGGTCACTGAGCTTGTCGAAGTGCCCCCGAGCACACGTCCACGGCCACAGAACGACTCCCCGTAGGCCCTTCGACAGGCTCAGGGAACGGGCGCCCCGCTCACCGAGCCGACCTCGGTCACTGAGCCGACCTCGGTGACTGAGCCAACTTCGGTCACTGAGCTTGTCGAAGTGCCCCCGAGCACACGTCCACGGCCACAGAACGACTCCCCCTGGGCCCTTCGACACCTCGACAGGCTCAGTGCGGCGCAGCTCAGGGAACGTGCGCCCCGCTCACCGAGCCTGTCGAGGTGCGCGCCTACTTGTCGTTCTCGGCGAGCCAGGCGTAGGACTCGGCGACGCCGCCGAAGATCTCCTTGCTGTAGCCGTCGAACTCCACGACGCGGGTCGCGTGCGGTGCGGCAGCGAGGATCGCCGGGATGTCGACCTGGCCCTGACCCGCGGGCTGCTGGTTCGCGAACGCCTGGGCGAGCGCGTCGGGCACGACGAGCGCACTCTCGCTGCTCGGCAGTGCGGTGGCGATGTCACCGGAGATGATGCCGTCCTTGATGTGCAGGAACTGCACGCGGTCACCGAGCGAACGGAGGAACGCCGGGGTGTCGGCACCGCCGACCGTCGACCAGAAGGTGTCGATCTCGAGGACGACCTCGGGCGACAGCTGCTCGACGAACAGCTCGAAGATCGGGCGCCCGTCGACGTGGGTCGAGAACTCCCAGTTGTGGTTGTGGTAACCGAACTTCAGGCCGGACGCCGCTGCTTGGACGGCGAGCTCGTTGACGCGCTCGGCGAGACGTGCCGCGTCGTCGGCGGTCTGCCAGCGATCGGTGGGGATGAAGGGGTCGATGACCGTCCCGATCCCGAGCCGCGATGCCGCGTCGAACGCGACCGCCGGGTCGGCGGCGTCGATGACGGGCGCGTGGCCGGACGGGGCCGTGACACCAGCGGCGGCGAAAGCGGTCTCGAACTCGGCAGCGCGCTCGACGAACGCGTATGGCTCGACCTTCGTGAAGCCGATCTCGGCGATGCGGGCGACGGCGCCCTGCAGGTCCTCGGCGATGGCGTCGCGGACGGTGTACAGCTGCACGGACGGTGCGCTCATGGGTACTCCTTCGTAGCTTCGGGCGGGCACCGACGGGCGATCGGATCGGTGACGGACACCGAGCCGGACCGCTTCTGTCGACTCATCGACAAAAGTACCCGAGCCGAGTCTATCGACAGAGACTGGGCGCGCGGGTGGCCGGGCACTCATAGTCTGGAGTTTCGACCGACCACCAGCGAGGGGGCACCATGGCAGACCTGGACCGGACGAGGCGGAGATCACCACGCCGCGCGATCGTCATCATCGGCGTCCTCGTTCTGATCGCCGTCGTCCTCTACGCGCTGACCCTGAACCCGAACGTGTTCATCCTGCTCGTCGTCTGCATCGTCATCGTGGTCTCGATCGAGGCGCTGACGAGCAGACCTGACCGGTAGCGATCCGCCCGGCGACGGGACCGTTACTTCTCGGCGCGCTTGAGGGACTTCTTGACCGCACGCTCGGCGAGGACGGTCACGTAATCCTGGACCGGGCGTTCGGCGAGCGCGCTGACCTCTTCGCGCACGAGCTCGCCGATCCGAGCGGAATCGACCCCCGAGTACTTCTCGCTCAGCTTCGCAGTGAGCTGACGGATGATCTCTTCGTGGTCGATCTCAGTTGCCATGGACTCAGTATCAACCCACAGTTGTTGCCTGGGCTGTGAATCGCGACTTCCGTCCGCCGCTGTTCTCCCGCCGGACACCTGGCCGCCGCGATCCGTTCACCCTCCCCATCGGGCACCCGCCGAGGATATTCTGACCGCGATGTCGATTTCCGTGTTCGCCGTTCGACGTCAGAGTGAGGCGGGCGATCAGCGCCCCTGACGACAGGAGAAGACGATGTCGAAGTACATGCTCATCATGCGCAACAGCGGGTCCGTCGAGAAGCTCGAGGACATGGACTTCGAAGCGGTCATCAACGCGATGGGCGCCTACAACGAGTCGATGATCAACGCCGGCGTGATGGTCGGCGGCGATGGCCTCACCGACGCCGCACAGGGCGCCGTCGTCGAGTTCACGACCGAGGCGCCGATCGTCACCGACGGCCCCTACGGCGAACTCCACGAGCTCTTCAACGGGTTCTGGACAATCGAGGTCGCCACCCGCGAGGAGGCCATCGAATGGGCCGGCCGTGCGCCGCTCGGCCCCGGCAACAAGATCGAGGTGCGCCGTGTGACCGACGAGACGGACTTCGCCGACCACGCCGACAACGAGTACCTCCAGAAGGAGCAGGAGTGGCGGGCGCAGGAAGGTGTGGCGAAGCCGGCGGCCGACCCGGCCTGAGCACGACCGACGCGAGACGGACATGACCGACGCCGACATGACCGACACCGGCGCGGCGGACGGCGATGAGGCCGCCCGCCGCGTGGTCGACAGCGTCTGGCGGATCGAGAGCGCGCAGATCGTCGCGACCCTCACGAAGCTGACGGGCGACCTCGGCCTGGCGGAGGACCTCGCTCAGGAGGCCCTGATGGAGGCCCTCGAACACTGGCCGCGCGACGGCGTGCCGCGCACCCCGGGTGCGTGGCTGACGATGGTGGCCAAACGTCGCGCGATCGACGGGTGGCGACGTCGGGCAGCCCTCGATGAGCGGTACCGCTCGCTCGCCCGTGACCTGGAGCAGGCGAGCGACCTCGACTGGGAGCCGATCGGGGACGACGTGCTGCGGCTCGTCTTCACCGCCTGCCACCCGGCGCTCTCGCGGGAGTCGCAGGTGGCGCTGACGCTGCGGGTCGTCAGCGGGCTCACCACCCAGGAGATCGCCCGGATGCTCCTCGTCCCGGTGCCGACGGTGCAGGCGAGGATCACCCGTGCGAAGAAGACGCTCGCCGCGGCGAACGTCCACTTCGAGGCGCCGGACCCGGCCGAGTGGCCCCGGCGCCTGTCGGCCGTCCTCGGCGTCGTCTACCTGCTCTTCACCGAGGGGTACGCGGCGACGAGCGGACCGACCTGGATCCGCGCCGACCTCGCGAACGAGGCCCTGCGGCTGGGCCGACGCCTCGTCGCGCTCGTCCCCCGCGAGCCGGAGGCGCACGCGCTCGTCGCCCTCATGGAGTTCCAGGCCTCACGCTTCGCCGCCCGCGTCGCACCCGACGGCTCCGCCATCCTGCTCGCCGACCAACACCGCGAGCGCTGGGATCGGGCGCAGATCGTTCGCGGGACGGCAGCACTCAGCCGCGCCGACGCCCTCGGCCGGGGACGCGGCGCTTACGCACTCCAGGCGGCCATCGCGCAGTGCCACTCGGTCGCTCCGAGCGTGGACGCGACGGACTGGGAGCAGATCGTGATCCTCTACGAGACGCTCGGACGGATCGCCCCGAACCCGGTCGTCGAACTCAACCGCGCGATCGCGGTGTCGATGGCGACCGGCCCGGCGACGGCGCTCCGCATCGTCGACAGCCTCGCCGACGATGCGTCGCTGCGGGGGTCGCATCTCATCCCGAGCGTCCGCGGCGAACTGCTCGCACGGCTGGGGCGCATCGAGGAGGCGCGCTCGGAACTCCTGACCGCCGCGCACCTCGCAGCGAACGACCGTGAGCGCGACGTCCTGCTGCGGAAGGCCGCCGAACTGCCGCAGTGAACCGCGTCTCCTGCGACCTCAGCGTCCGGACGACACCTGCGCCGGGCGATCGAAGCGCTGCCCTTCGGGCTTCGACGGAAGCAGCACGAGGACCAGGATGATGACGCTTCCGATCGATGGGACGAGTGTGAAGAAGTAGTACGGGCCGGGGAAGTTCGCGTCGTGCAGGCGCCGCCAGGTGATCGCCAGGCTCGGCACGATGAGGGCGAACCACACCACCAACAGCAGGATCACGCCGAGGATGAGGAGCACACGCATGCCGAACTCCATGGGCCCAGGCTCCGCGAAGTCATAGCCACCCCCGGACAGGTCTTCTTCCTGCGCAGCCGTCGCTGCTGCGACGCCGGTCATGATGGCACCGACCATGACGAGCAGCGTCGGGATGAGGATCAGGATCGTCGTGAGCAGCGAACTCCACCAGTACTCGCTGAGCGACGCGCGCCCCGAGAAGTTCGCGTACTGCTTGAAGAACCGCTTGGTGGCCTGGCGGAACGTGGCCCCGTAGAGCGGCAGGGTCAGGTCGTCCGGCGAGCTGGCACCCCGGGGCGGGGGCGCGATGTACTGCGGCTGCCCGTACGGCGGTTGGCCGTACTGCGGCTGCCCGTACGGCAGCTGGGACTGCGGACCTGGAGGGTTTGGAGGATACGTCATGACTGCTTCCGGATCGCTGGTCGAGGTGCCTCCAGTATGCCCGGCATGGCGACCGGGGCATCGGGGCGGATCACTCCGACGCGGCCTCCCAGCGCAAGAGGTCGCCCGGCTGGCAGTCGAGTGCGACGCACAGCGCTTCGAGCGTCGTGAATCGGACCGCCTTCGCACGGCCGTTCTTCAGTACCGCGAGGTTGGCCGGTGTCACCCCCACGAGCTCCGACAGGGTACCGACCGACATCTTGCGGCGAGCCAACATGACGTCGATGTCCACGATGATCGGCATCAGATCACGTCGTCCAACTCGGAACGGAGCCCCTGCGCCTCGATCTCGCGGTCGACGGCCTGACGCAGCAGGGACCGCATGACCACGACCACGAGGGCGACACCGGCGGTCACGAGCGCGGCACCGCAGAGGAGACCGATGACCCCCGGCGCGATCCCGCCCGGAGCGAGGAGGACGGCGAGCCCGAACGTGAGCAGCGCGGACACGGCGATCGCACCGATGATGACGTCGACGAACCGGAACGAGCGAGCCGAGAAGACCCGCCCCCGACGGACCAGGTCGAGGAGCGCCCAGACACACACGGCGCAGAGCTGGAAGGTGATGATCTCGGCGATCACGATGATCGCGAACAGGGTCCGCGGCACCTCGTTCACGCCGTCGAGGTCCGCCCAGAGCAACGGGACCATCACCACCTGCACCACCAGCGAACCCACCAGAGCGACCGCGAGGATCACCCGCAGCACCAGGACCGTCACTCCGCGCATCGCGCACCTCCATCGAAGAACAATGGAAAGCTATCGTTATTCGATAGATTGCGCAAGCCGACGCCATCCCGCTCCCTGAGCCATTCCGGTCCCTGAGCCCATCCGGTCCCTGAGCCCATCCGGTCCCAGAGCCCTTCCAGTCCCCGAGTCCGTCGGGTCCCAGGGCCATCCCGGTCCCAGAGCAATTCCGGTCCCTGAGCCTGTCGAAGGGCGCACTCAACCTCGGAACGCCTCCTGACGACGCCTCGCGACGAGCAGCACACCGGAGAGGAGGGCGAGTGCGGCGATGAGCAGCGCCGCGGACGGCGCGGCGCCGGTCCTGGCGAGGTCGTCGCCACCACCGCCCCCGCCGGCTCCGGGCGCCGAGGCACCGGGGCTTCCGACAGACGTGCCCGGGAGGGCTCCACCGCCCGTCACCTGCAGCGAGGCCGTCGCCGCGCGATCGGTGGTGACACCTCGGAGCTCGACCGTGTGCACCCCGTTCGGCGTCGAGACCGGCACGGCGACGACACCCGAGACGGCACCCGAGCCGTCGGCGGTGAAGGTGGCGAGCCGCACCGGGTCGGAGAAGAGCGTGACCGTCACCTGCTCACCGGCGCCGAAACCCGAACCGGCGACCGCGAGGGAACCGCCCGCCGTCACCGATGAGGCACCGAGGACCACCCGGGCGCCGTCCCCCGGCTCCGGGTCGACGGGCGTCTCGACGACCGTGACGGTCACCGAACGCTCGGCGCCGACATTGCCGGCGACGTCGGTGGCGCGGTACCGCACGAGGTGCTCGCCCGGTTCGTCGAGCACGAGCCCGGCATCGGAGACCGGCGACCAGCCGGCATCGTCCTGGCCGGCACCACCCGAACCCGCGTCGCCCGACCTCACTGCCGCTTCGACCAGGGCGACCCCGGAACCCTTGTCCGTCGCGTCGAACCGCACGGTGACCGGTCCGGTCGCGGAGGCCTCCGGTGTGGTGACCGCCTCGACCTCCGGCGCGGTCGTGTCGATGTCCACGGACAGGGCCACCGGTTCGGAGACGTTCCCAGCAGCGTCGGTCGCGCGGGCCGCGACCACGTACACGCCATCGGCGCCGAGCATCAGCACCCGCGTCTCCGGGTCGAACGCCTCGACCTCCTCCGCCGGCGTCCACGCGCCGTCGCCGAGCCGGAGTTCGACCATCGGGGCGTCGTCGACGTCGTCGTCAGCGTCGACCGCGACCGACACGCCCTCGCGATACCAACCGGCCTCGCCCGTCGGCTCGGCCGGACTCGACGCGAGCGTCACGGTGGGCGCCGTCGTGTCCGGCTCCCCCGCCGGAGCGACCGCGTTCGCCGTGATCTCCAGGATCCCGACGGATCCGCCCTGTTCCGCCGCACCCCAAGCCTGCATGCGCACCCGGAGGGCCGACGTCGCGACCGGTGTGAAGCCCACGGCGTTGGCGACGTCGCGGTCCCGGGTGTACGGGTCCGTGGTGTCGACCGGCACCCAGGAGCCGTCCGCGGCGAGCGTCTCGACCACCCAGCTGCGCGGCGGGATCACCCCCACGTTCGCCTCGTCTGCGGCGTCGGCGAAGAAGTGCACCGACGCGGCGTCGAGCGTGACCTCGCGGTCCCAGCTCAGCTGCACCCACTGCTCACCGACCATCGGCCAGGTGCCCCAGGACGCACCCGAGGCACTGCCGTCGTTGACGGCGTCGACCGTGGTCCACGGCGAGGAGTAGGAGGCGGTCGCCGTGGCGAACGACGCGATGTCGCCCTCGAGCGGGGCGTCCGCCGAGCGCTGCACGGTGATGGCGGTGACCGCCGACACGTTGCCGGCGGTGTCGCTCGCACGCAGGTAGACGTCGTGCGCCTCGAGGTCGAGCATGACCGGCGCGGTGTACGGCTCCCAGGCGTCCTGTCCGTCGACGGCGACCTCGAGGCCCGCGAGACCGGACGCGGTCTCCGGCGCGCCAGGATCGGCGGCCGACGCCGTGACCGCGCGGCTCTCCGCATCGAACGCCGCGTCGACGGTCGGTACACCGGAGTCGATCCGGAACGACGCGTTCCAGACCTCGGAGGTGTTCCCGGCGGCGTCCGTCGCCCGGATGGCCACGCTGTGCGGTCCGTCACCGGTGATCGTCTGCACGGCCGTCCGCTGCCCGGCGACGGCGGTCCAGTCGCCGCCGTCCCGCTGGAACTCGATGAGCGGCGTGGGGTCCGCCGCGTCGAGCGCCGTCGCCCGCAGCGTGACGTCACCGAGGAACCAGTCCCCCGCGCCGTCGACGCCGATCGTCTCGACGTCGAGCGTCGGCGCTTGGGTGTCCTCGGTGACCGTGCCGTCGATGACCGTCACGGTCGCCTCGACGCGGCCGGCCGCATAGCCTTCGGCGGTGCCGAGCACGGTGAAGGATCCGGGCGCGGCGAGCTGGTCCGCGGGGACGGGGTCCCAGTGCGCGGTCGCGCGGACGGAGCCGCCCGTCGCGTCGTCGAGGAGCACGGTCTCCGGGAGGAGGGGCTGCGTCCCGGTGATCGTCGACACGACGACCGGCTGATACCCCGTCGTCTCGGCGGCCAGCACGCGCCACTCCTCGACGGCGAGCGCCGAATACGCCGGCGGGTTCGCCCCGTTGGACGAGGCGTTGAGCACCGCCCGGAGCCGGGTGGTGGTGACCGGTTCGAAGGTCACGGTGTGCTCCGCGGTCGTGGAGGTCGGGTAGCTGCTCGGGTTCACGACGTCGACCCAGGCTCCGGACTTCCAGGACTGCAGCCTCCAGCTCGACGGGTCGGACACCCCGTTGCCGGTGCCCGGTGCGACGTCGCGGAAGAACTTGATCGATGCGCTGTCGATGCGCACGGGGCGGTCCCAGTCGTACTGGATCCACTGCTGGGCGGGACGCTCCGCCGACCAGCTGCCCCACATGTCGGGCGGCAGCGGGTTCGGTCGGATCGTCTCGTCGTTGAGGGCGTCGATCCAGTACTGCGTCGGGACGGGCTCGTTCGAGGCCGAGGCGGTCGCCCAGGGTGCGACGTTGCGCCGTGGGCTGAGGTCGGGGCCGCGCTCCGGGGTCGTGACGACCTCGCGCATGGTCGGCGGCACGGTCGTGTCGTCCCACTCCACGCTGTCGATGGCGACCGAGCGACGGAAGTGGTTCCCGCCGACGGCGTCGGCCGTGTGGTACGCGATGTACCACTCGCCCTGGAACTCGGTGATGGCCGGGTGCGAGGTCGTGGACGACACGGGGGCGAGGACGCGGCCGCGCTGGGTCCACGGCCCGAAGGGCGAATCGGCCGAGGAGTACGCGATGCACGCGTGGTAGGTCGCCGGGGTGCAGGTGGAGTCGGGTCCGGCGTTGTTCGCCGCGTAGGCGAGGTAGTAGGTGGCGCCGCGCTTGAACAGCCACGCCGCTTCGAAGAAGCCGTCGACACCGGAGGAGATCGTGCGCACGTCACCCGTGAGCGTCACCATGTCGGCTTCGAGCTCGACCGCGCGGAGCTGACTGAAGCTGCCCCAGTAGAGGTAGACACGACCGTCGTCGTCGACGAAGACCGTCGGGTCGATGTTGTGGATCGTGTTGCCGAGGATGGCCTGGGAGATGATCGGGCCGCCGACCGCGTCCGTCCACGGGCCGAGCGGGTCGTCGGCGACCGCGACGCCGATGCCGAACTGGTCCTCCGACGTGCTCGCCGCCTCGTGGACCGGGACGTACCAGTAGAAGCGGCCGTCGGCACCCTCCACGACCTGCCCCGCGTAGGCGCGGCCGGAGGTCGCCCAGTCGAAGACGGTCTCAGGACGCATGAGCGACGGGTGGTGCTCCCAGGTGCCGGAGTCGGGATCGCCGGTGGAGAACGACTGCCACTCGTTCATGATGAAGTCGTTCGTGGTTGGGCCGGCCTCGTCCCGCCCCGCGTAGATGTAGAGCTCGTCGTCGACGACCAGGGTGGCGGGGTCCGCCGAGTACACGGAGCCGTCGCCGATGATGGGGTTCTGCGTGGCCGCCTCAGCCGGTGGTGAACCGACGACGACCGTGAGCAGTGAGGCGAGGACGGCGGTCGCGGCTCCGAGAGCGGCGAGGCGGAGGGGACGGGACACGAGGATCTCCAGTGATCGGTGTGGTGGTGCGGGTGGCCCTTCGACAAGCTCAGGGACCGGGGTAGGGGACCGGGGTAGGGGCTCACGGACCGGGGTGAACGGGCTCAGGGACCGGCGCAGGGGGCAGGGGCGGCAGCCGGGGCAGGCCCGGGGAGCGGGATGCGCTCCCCGGGCCTGCCGAGGCGATCAGACGAGCGGTCCGGTCGGTCCGCGCTCGAGCTGCGTGCGTCCGGCCCGCTGGCGGGCGATCAGCACGGCGGCGGCTCCGAGGAGCACCGCGAGGGCGGCGAGGCGACCGAACGTGGCGGCCTCCTCGGGCACACCGGTCGATGCGATGGCGTCCGGCGTGCTGGCACCCGGCGTGATGACGGTCACCTGGGCCGTCACCTCGCCGCCAGGCAGGACCAGGGCGAGCGTGTGGACGCCGGCCGTGGTCGTGTACGGGACGGTGAACACCGCGTTCGCCGTGCCGTCGGCACCCACCGTGAGCGTCCCGAGCGTCACCGGCGTCGACCGCAGCTCGACGCGGAACACCGCGCCCGGCTGGGCTCCCGTCAGCGACACCGGCAGCGCTCCGCCGGGGGCCACGCTCGTGACGCCGAGTCGCAGCACCTCGTCACCCGTCAGCGAACCGCTCGGTTCGCTCGGGCCGGGCGTCGGCGTCGGGTCGACCGGGGTCGGCGTCGGCTCCGGCGTGACCGGCTTCGCGGGGACGTCGACGGAGACGGACTCCGAGACGTTGCCCGCGACGTCGGTGGCGCGGACGGCCACCGTGGTCGCCGCTTCACCTGTGGCGACGGGTGCGGTGTACGTGGACCACACCCCGTCCCCGACCCGGACCTCCGTGAAGGCGACACCGGAGTGCTCGTCCTCGGCGGTCACGGTGACGGTGCGCCCGGTGCCGTCGAACGTCCCCGCGGCTGTCGGGACGGTCGCATCGCGCCGCACCTCCACGACCGACGGCTCCGACACGTTGCCGGCGGCGTCCGTTCCACGGAAGGACACCGTGGCGACCCCGTCATCGGTCACGACGACCGGGCCGGTGTACACCGCCCACTCGCCGGTCCCGACCCGCGCCTCGAGGGTCGCGACGAGGTCGCGGTCGTCGACGGCGGTCGCCGAGACGCTCACGTCCTCGCGGAACCATCCGGAGGCGGGCCGCTCGGGGGTGACCGTGGTGGTCACGACGGGAGCGGTGACGTCCGGGACCGGCTGGTCGGCCGCCTCGAACACCTGCCACTCCTTGATCCCGAGGCTGCCCTTGCCGCTCTCGGTGCCCGAGGCCTCGAGGCGCAGACGCAGCTTCGTCGTCGTCACCGGGGTGAAGGCGACCGGGTTGAACGCGTCGACCTCGGTCCCGTACGCACCGAGCGCCTCGACGTCGACCCATGCGCCGGCGCCGTCTCCGGCCTCGGCGTCCCAGTACTGCGCCTTCCAGGACGCCGGGACCTCGATGCCGAGGCCCGCGTCGTCGAGGTTCGAGACGAAGTACGCCCCGGTCTCGCCGACGGTGACCGCCTCCGCCCAGTCGTACTGGACCCACTGCTGACCGATCTCCGGCCACGCGCCCCAGACGGTCGCGTTGTCGTTCGGCGTGACATCACCCGATGAGGTCGGAGCGACGTCGTCGTTGAGGCCGTTCACCGTGTTCCAGGCGGCCGTGAACGAGGCCGTGGGGACGGCGCCGATCGCGACGTTCCGGCGGAGCTGACCGTCGCTCTTCTGCACGACGACCGTGGTGTCCGCAGACACGTTGCCCGCGGTGTCGGTGGCACGGAAGTGGACCGTGGTCTCCTCCAGGCCCACGAGGACCGCCTTGGTGTAGGGCATCCACTCCGCCGCGTCACCGATGCGGACCTCGATGGAGGCGAGGCCGGAACCGGCGTCCGTCGCGGTCGCCTTGACCGTGCGGGCCGCGGCGTCGGCGACCGGGGTCACCGACGGCGCTGTCGCGTCGATCCGGACGGTGACGTCGGAGGAGGCGGAGCGGTTGCCGGCGGAGTCCGTCGCGCGGGCGGCGACGGTGTGGACACCGTCCCCGCTCACGGCGACCGGACCGGTGTACGGAGCCCAGGCGGCGTCGTCGACCGACACCTCGACGACGGGCGCCGAGTCGCGGTCGTCGGTCGCGGTGACCGAGACGGTCGCCGCTCCCGTGTACCAGCCCGATGCCGGGGCCGCCGGATCGACGGTGAGGGCGACCACCGGAGCGGTGTCGTCCTCCTCGCCGCCACCGGCGCCGACCGTCACGGTGGCGGTCGCCGTCTTCGCTCCCGGGAGGGCCGATTCGACCGTCCCCGTGACCTCGAAGACACCTTCGGCCGCATAGGACGCGGGATCGACGGTGGCCCACGTCACCGGCAGGTCCTCGCGGGACCCGTCGTTGTAGAGGACGCCGAGCGAGGCCGGCAGTGCGGGTGCGACCCCGGCTGCGGTGGTGACCGCGACCGGGTCGACGGCGTTGATCTGCCCGGGGGCGGTCGCCCGCACCCAGACGGTCGCCTTCGCCGGCACCGCGGAGCCGGTCACGAGACCGACGACGGAGAAGCTGCCCTCACCCGCGACCTGCTCGGGTGTGATCGACGCCCACGAGACCGGGAGGTCGGCGTGGCTGCCGTCCGCGAACGTCGCGTCGACCGTCGACGGCAATGTCGGCACGACACCCGTGGTGGTGCGGACGTCGATGGGTTCGATCGCCGTCGGCGCGACCGCGAACACCTCCCACTCGCTGACCGCGACACCGGCGTACGGGTCGGCTCCGGTGCCGGGACCGGCCGCGCTCAGCACGAGGCGGAGCTTGGTGGTGGTCACGGCGTCGAAGTCGACGGCGTTCGGTGCGTCGCGCTCGACGCCGTAGGCGGAAGCGCCCGTGACGTCGGCCCACGCGTCGCCGGTCCAGTACTGCGCCTTCCAGGACTTCGGCACGTTCACACCGGCGCCGGAGGAGGGGTTCGTCTGGTCGGCCCAGAACGACACCGTCGCGGCGTCGACCCGGACCGGGTTCGCCCAGTCGTACTGCAGCCAGCGGGTGGCCGGGCGGCTCCCCGACCAGGTGCCCCAGATGTCGGCCTGCGACCCGCCGCTGTGGAGGACCGTGCCGTCGTTCACCGCGTTGACGTTGTTCCACCCCGCGGTGAACTCGCCGGTCGGCGTCGCCTCGCGGGCGACGTTCTGACCGCCCGCCGACACCGCACCCTGGACCACGAGGTCCTTCGTGCTCGTGAGCTCGCCGTCGCTCGCCGTGAGGCGCAGCGTGTACGAACCCTCGGCGGTGAAGCTCGCCGTCGTGGACGCCGCGGTGGCGTCACCGAAGATGACGAGACCGTCGTCCGGGGCGTCGACCACGGACCACGAGGAGGTCACGTCGCCGAGCGGCAGCCCGTCGTCCTTGACCTCGCCGACGAGCGCGAGCGTGCCGCCGGCCGAGTTCGCCTGGTCGACCCAGGCGTTCACCGACGGAGCCTGGTTGGTGGAGGCGGGTGCCGCAACGCCGGTCGCGAAGAGTTGGAGCTCCTTGACCCCCGTCTTGAACCCGGCGGCGTGGTTGACCGTCAGCCGCACGGCGTCGCCGGTGATCTCGGGGAACTGCACATGGTTGTAGTTGGCTCGGGGGTAGACCGGGCCACGCGCCTGGGCCGGGATCGCCGTCCAGGTGTCGCCGTTCCGGACCTCGAGCGAGTACGTCGCCGGCTCCGAGTACCCCTGCACGGTGGCGGTGGACGAGGAGTTGTAGAAGTACACCCTGGCGTCGTCGAAGGTCTTGGTGCCTCCGAGTTCGACCACGAGCGAGTCCTTCGCGTTGGGTGACCCCGCGGTTCCCCAGAAGGGCTCGTTGGCGGTCGTGCCGTCCACCGCCGCGGTGGCGGGACGGCTCGGCGCGGAGAAGCTCGCGCTGACCTCGGCACCCTCGGCGGCGTTCGCGGATCCGGCGCTGGCCGGGTCCACGTCGGCGCCCGCCTTGGCGAAGAGGTCCACGACCCGGTCGCCGGCGGCGAAGGAGACGTCCTGCGGCGCCTGCAGCGAGGCGGTCGTCGAGGACAGGACGGTGACGTCGTCCGCCACCTCGACCGTGCCCGTCGCGGGGTCGTAGACGACCTTGCTCAGGGAGTCGATGGTGAAGGCCAGCTTGCCGTCGAGGAACACCGAGTAGCCCTCCGGGATGCTGTCGCCGTAGTGGCGCTCACCGCCCGGAGCATCCCAGGTGATGGTGAGGTCCTGGTCGCGGAAGGCGATGTTGTTCGCCGTGAAGTGGTCCCAGTCGATGTCGATCGGGTCCAACTCGATCTTCGCGTCGCTCCGCGGACGGAGCCCCATGGTGTCCTCGATCATCGTGAAGTTCGTCGCGCCGAGGATCGTGTGGTGGATCCAGGAGCGGTAGCCGATGTCCTGCGGGTCGGCGTCGCCGTCGGACCAGAACTCGTTCTGGTCGGGCAGGCGGTTGTCGCCGCCGTTCTGGTAGTGCGACCAGGCGTTCCAATACAGGAGCTTCTTGTACCACTCGGCGTCGATCGCCTTCGTCGGGTAGTCGCGGAGCACCTTCGCCAGCATGCGGAACGTCACGGTGGAGTTGATCACCGAGAAGTTGTTGCTGCCCGGTCCGCCGTAGTCCGCCTGGTCGGCCTGGTTCGCCGTGTAGAAGGGGAAGATCGGGTACTGGGCGTCGTCCGCGAAGAGGTCGAGGGCCTTGACGTAGTCGTCGGCGTAGTCCGCGTCGCCCGGCTTCGGCATGAGGCCGACGGTGAAGGGGTAGAAGTTGTTGATCTCCTTCCACTTCGCCAGCTTGCCGTCGGACGTGAACCGGTGCTTCAGGACCTTCGCGTCGGCGTCCCAGAGGAGCTCGACGACCTTGTCCTTGATGCCCTGGGCGAACTCGTCCATCTCGACGGCCTTCGCCTCATTGCCGGCGGTCCGGTAGGCGGCGGCCGAGGCGAGCGCGTTGGAGTACAGGTACGCGTTCTCGGTGCGGTCCATGTACGCGTTCGGGCGCTCGTGGAACGACACCGCGTCGGCGTCGTTGCCCGTCATGGCACCCCAGTTGTAGTCGATGAGGCCGCTGTCGTCGGTGTCGTACGCGTCGAGCAGGCCCTTCACGTCGTCCTCGGCGTACTTCGCGAGGTTCTCGGCGATCGCCGTCGGTCCGCCGTGCAGCTGGTAGGAGCGCCACGCCGCCTCGGAGATGTACTGCGTGTAGCTGTTCGACCAGTTCGCCGGGTCACCGGGGTTGTCGACGAACTTGTAGCTCTTCGAGGTCTCCCCCGCCGACACCCAGGGGCCGTAGGAGTAGATCGGGTTGCGGAAGTACTTGAGGTCGTCGATGAACATGCCCGTGGTGAGCACGATGGCGTTGTTGTAGCCGAGCACGCCCTCCATCGAGGTAGGGAACTGGTAGTCGTTGCCGGGGATGTCGGCGTCGAGGAAGTTGAAGCGCATGAGCCACCAGCGGTAGTACAGCGTCTTGTCGATGTTGTCCTCGGGCGTGTCCAGGTAGGGCACGTTGTCGGCCCACCACTGGTTGTACGCGGTGACCTGCGCCGTGTACGAGGCGTCGGGCGCGAGTCCGCGGACGGCGTCGTACTGGGTGCGCGACTCCGCGATCTCGTCGGTGACGAACCCGAGCTGCACCTTGGTGGACACGGTGCCGCCGGCCGGGACGGCGAGGCTGGCCGTGATGCCGCCGCCGTCCGGCGTGAAGCCGTCGCCGGAGAGCCGCGGGAAGATCGTCGTGAGCTTGTTGGCCGCGGACACGACGCCGGTGAGCTCATCGCCCTCGACGGTCGTCGTGTAGGCCGAGCTGGCCGTGAGCTGCACGGTGTGCGCGCCGTTGGTACTGCGGACCTGCAGCCCGGTGACCGCGACGTTCCCGTCGGTGATGTACTTCGTCTGGACGACCTCGATCCCCGAGGCCGCGTGGCGGTGCACGCTGCGCCAGTAGCTCGGCGTCTGCACCCGGCTCGCCGTGTCCTCCGTGAGCGTCACGTCGGAGCCGTCGATCTTCGCCGCGACCGTGTACGCGGCCTTGCCGTCGATGGCCTCCCAGTAGGCGACCTGGCCGCCGAAGCCGAGTTTCGACGGGTCGTGCTCCTTCATGAACACGGCACGGCCGCGGCTGAAGAGCCACTGGTTGTCGTCGCCGAAGCTGCCGGTGGTGCCGGTGCGCTGGAGCATCCGGTCCATCCAGAAGTCGGGCCCGCCGAGGGCTCCGGCTCCAGCGGCCACGTCCGCGTCGAAGATCGCCTGCAGCTGGTTGCCGGCCGTGTAGCCGGTGCCGGTGGCGGGGACCGGGGTGTCGCTGCCCGAGAACGTCGGGTAGCCGATGTCGGCGTTCGCGGCCTGCGCCGGCGCCGTGAGGAAGGTCGTGCCGATGACGGCGAGAGCGGCTGTCGCCGCGATCCCGCCACGCCATCCACGCGACCCCCGCTTGGGGGTGGATTGCTGTGTTCTGACCACGCTGTCTGATTCCCTCTCGTCAGTGAGTAGGACACTCCCGGGGAGGTTATCGGGAGATTCGCAGACTTCGCAAGGCTTTTCGGAAGTTTCGGCACACCGGGCGGAAATCGGATGACAGCACGACGAAAGCGCCCGACACCACACCGAAAGTCCAGCTGTTTCGGTGTGGTGTCGGGCGTTCAACGGCGCTCCGCGGGCGTCGGTCAGCTCCGCGTCGTGGGGATCCAGACGCGCATCGTCGACGGACCGCGCTCCGCCCAGGAGTGGTACGGGGCGATGCTCGCGGTGAACGGATCGGCGTCACCCGGGGCGTCGAACCCGTCCGCGTACGGCCAGGCGGCGTCCACGACCGGGCGGGTCCGGAGCACGATCGTCAGGCGCCCGTCGGACGCCTCCTCGATGTCCGCGTGCTCGTCGATCTCGACGCGGGCGAGCGACTCGTCGCCACCCGGCAGGTCGACCGACTCGACGCAGTAGACCTCGGGTCCGCGCTCGATCGCGACGGTGCCACGGATCGCGTCCACGCGCGGGTCGGGGTGCGTCACCCGAGGCCGGATGCTGAAGGACAGCTCGACGACGTCGCCGGCGGAGAACGCGCGGGTGACGTCCGCGTACCCGGTCGGGACCTCATGCTCGTCGCGGGAGCCCGAGGCCGTCTGCACCACGAGCCGGGCGTCGTCCGCCCAGGACGGGACGCGCAGCGACACCGTGAGTGCCTGGGTGGGAGCCTCGACGATCCGAAGCGAGACCACCCCGGTGCGCGGGTACTCCGTCACCAGCTCGGCCCGGAACCGGCCGCCGTGCTCACCGCCGACGACGGTGTCGATCGTGGCGGAGGCGAACTGGTGGATCTGCACGCCGTGGTCGTCGGTCGTCGCGATGAAGGCCGCGAGGCTCGCGAGCGTGCGGGCGACGTTCGGCGGGCAGCAGGAGACGTCGAACCAGGGCGCGCGCTCCGACGACGACGCCCGGGGCGACACCTCGTCGTCCGGGCTCGACTCCCCGGGCGTCCGCTGGTGCAGCGTGTTGGCGTAGAAGAACGCGGTGCCGGCGGCTGACGGCGACGTCGCCACGACGTTGTACAGCACTCGCTCGATGTGGTCCGCGTACCGGACGTCGCGGTCCTCGAGGAGGAGCCGCCAGCTGAACATGATGGAGGCGATGCCGGCGCAGGTCTCGGAGTACGCGCGATCGGACGGCAACTCGAAGTCCTCACCGAAGGCCTCGTCCTGGTGGTGCGACCCCTGGCCACCGGTCAGGTAGGTGCGCCGGGCGATCGTGCGGTCCCACTGGCCGCGGAGCGCGTCGAGCAGCCCGGTGTCCCCGTGTTCGACCGCGATGTCGGTCGCACCGGCGGCGAGGTAGTTCGCCCGGACAGCGTGTCCCCGCAGCGCCTCGGCGTCGCGGATCGGGAGGTCGTCCTGGAAATAGGCGCGCCCCCACTCGATGTCCTGGAGGACCCCGTGGCCACGACGTTCCACGAACAGCGACGCGAGGTCGAGGTACCGCGACTCCCCCGTCACGCGGGAGAGCTCGGCCAGACCGACCTCGACCTCGGCGTGCCCGCACACGGACTGGATGCCGTCTGCGCCGAACACCTCGCAGATGAGGTCGGCGGCACGCGTCGCGATGCCGAGCAGGCCGTCGTCGGCACCGGGACTCGTGCGCGCTCGCGCCACCGCCGCCTGGAACAGGTGACCGAGGCAGTAGAGCTCGTGGCCCCACTCGAGGTCCGACCAGCGCGCGCCCTGGCCGGGCCGGCCGAAGCGGGTGTTGAGGTACCCGTCGGACTCCTGTGCGGCGGCGACGCGGTCCACGACGCTGCGGAACCGGGATTCGAGCGCGTCGTCACCGCCCCGTCGCCCGATCTCCCAGGCGACGGCCTCGAGGTACTTGTAGACCTCGGAGTCTGCGAACTCGCGACCCCGGCGACCTTCCGGCAGAGTGCCGGCGGCGGCCAGGTCGAAGTTGCGGATCCAGCCCTCCCGCTCCAGCCAGTGCTCGACGTGCGCGAGGGTCGCGGTGCCGTTCACGCGCTGGCGGTCCGCCCAGAACCCCTCGGTGATGCCGACCTCGTCGAGCCCGAGCGGGGTGAGCGCACCGGTGGTGGGGACGACCGGGGCCATGCTGGTCCCCGTGCCCGTTGCTGTGGTCCTGATGGTGGTGCTCATGGTTACCCCTTGAATGCGCCGGACATGAAGCCGCGCACGTAGTGACGTTGGAGGATGAGGAAGAGGAGGATGCACGGCAACGCGAGGACGACGACGCCGGCCTCGGTCGCGCCGTAGTCCACGACGCCCTGGACCTGGCCGCGCAGGTTCGACACGGCGAGCGGCAGGGTCATCTTCGCGGAGTCGTTGATGAGGATCAGCGGCGCCATGAAGTCGTTCCAGGCGGCGAGGAACGCGAACAGTCCCACGGTGATGAGGCCGGGCTTGACCGCCGGGACGAGCACCTTCCAGAGCACGGTCCAGGAGTTGCAGCCGTCGACCATCGCCGCCTCGTCGAGCTCCTTCGGGATCGACTCGAAGGCGATCCGCATCATGAAGGTCGAGAACGGCAGCTGGAACATGGTGAGCACGAGCGCCACCCCGACGAGCGAGTTGGAGAGACCGACCAGGTTGAGGAGCACGTAGAGCGGGATGAGCAGCGTGGCGTACGGGACCATGAGGATCGCGATGGTCGCGAGGAACAGGGCGTTCTTGCCGCGGAACTGGAACCTGGCGAAGGCGTAGCCGCCGAACAGCGAGATGACGAGCGTCAGGACCACGGTGAGCAGCGAGACGAACGCCGAGTTGCCGATGTACTGCAGGATGCCGTCCTGGTAGCCGGCGAGGGTGATGTAGTTGCCGAGCCCCCAGCCCTCGGTCTGGTTCGTGCCGGCCAGCGGGGAGACCGATCGTACGGCCGTCCACACGAGCGGGTAGAGGAAGATCACGGCGAGTGCGCCGGAGAAGAGCCAGAACGGCATCTTGATCGCGATGCCGAAGAAGTTGGTGGACTTCTCGGGTCCGCCGGAGCCGCGTCGGGGCCCGCCGCGGCGAGCACGGACGTCGGGCATCGTCGAGGTGACGGTGGCCGGTTCCTTTCGGGTGATGGTCATGCTCAGTCCTCGACCTTCTTGCTGAACGCGCGGATCTGCACGATGTTGATGACGATGAGCGCGGCGAGCACGATGACCGACAGCGCACCGGCGACGCCGAGGTTGTTGGGGCCCTGGAACGCCACGTTGTAGATGAGCTGGACGACGGTGATGGTGCTGTTGTCGGGACCGCCCTTGGTGAGGATGTAGAACTGCTCGAACGCGAGGAGCGAGCCGGTGACGCACATCACCGTGGTGAGGGCGAGGGTCGGCTTCAGCAGCGGGACGGTGATGTCGCGGAAGGTCTGCCAACGCGACGCGCCGTCGATGCGGGCGGCCTCGTAGACCTCCTCCGGGATGCCCTGCAGCCCGACGAGCATGAGCAGCATGTAGAAGCCGGCGAAACGCCAGACGATGAGGAAGACCGTCGACCAGAGCGCCGCGTCCGGGGTCCCGAGGAAGGTGAAGCCCATCGCCTTGGTGAGGTCCGCGAACGGGCCGGCGATCGGCGAGTACAGCACGTAGAACAGGAGCGACGCCGAGGCGAGGCCGAGCGCGCTCGGGATGAGGAAGGCGGTGCGGAGGAAGCCCTTCCATCGGCTGGACTCCTGGACGAGGAGCGCGAGGCCGAGCCCCAGGCCGATGAGGAGGACCGTCGCGATGACGGTGTACTTCAGCGTGAAGACGACCGAGTCGAGGAAGAAGCGGTTGTCGATCGCCTTCGGGAAGTTCTCGGGGAAGTTCACACCCTGGTTGCCGCCGAGGAGCGGCCAGTCGGACCCCGCCATCTGGAAGACGAGCCCGAGCGGGACGAGGAAGAGGAGGATGACGAAGACGGCGGTCGGGAGCGCGAACAGCCAGCCGGTACGGGCCTGCGCGGCGCGGCGCTTCCTGGCACCGACCGAGTCCGTCGGGCCTCGTCTGGCGAGGGTGGTACTCATGGGTGGGACCTTTCGAACGGGTGGGTGCCGATGCGCCGTCGCGATGGGGGGATCACGGCGGCGCACCGGCGGTCGGACTACTGCGAGAGCACGTCCGTGATGGCGTCGTTGTCGGCGTCGACGGAGTCGGTGCCCTCGAGTACCGCGTTGCGCACGAGCGTCAGCCAGGGGCTGGTCGGCGAGTTGAAGGCCTCCTGGAAGTTCAACGAGTACGGGGTGTCACCCTTCGATGCGACCTCGTTGATCGTGACCAGGCGCGGGTCCTTGCTCGAGTACTCGTTCTCCGCGAGGTCGGAGCGGGAGACCACGTCGTTGTCCTTTGCGAGAACACCGACCTGGGCGTCCTCGGACATCAGCCAGCTGAGGAAGTTCCACGACTGCGCGGCCTTCTTGCTGTCCTTGGAGACACCGATGCCGTCGCCACCGACGAAGGTCGAGTCGCCGCCCTTCGGCCCCGGGATGCCGGACACGCCGACGTCGAACGGGGTCGAGGAGAGGAGCGTCGCCGGGTAGGGCATGACGCCGACCTTGCCCTCGGTGAAGCCGGCGGTCCAGGTGGGTCCGGCCTCGTCCTTCGAGGAGGGGAGCACGGCGCCCGACTTCCACAGATCGGCCCACGTGCTGTAGACCTCCTTCGCGCCGTCCTCGGCGAGGAGCGACTCGGTGCCGTCCTCGTTCATGACCTGCTCACCGTCGGCCCACACACTGGGGAACCAGGTGAAGACGAGGCAGCCGCCGCAGTTGAGGCCCGTGGCGGTGCCGTAGGTGTCCGGCTTGTTGAGCGCCTGCACGGCTTTGGCGTCCTCGGCGAACTCGGCGAGGGTCGTCGGACCCTGCTCGGGGTCGAGGCCCGCCTCCTTGTAGAGTTCCTTGTTCCAGAAGAGCATCGAGAGGTCGAGGACGAAGGGGAGGACGTGTTCCTTACCGTCCGCGGTGCCGGCGGCGAGGTGGCCCTGGTTGATCTCGTCCTTGAAGTCGAGTCCGTCGATGTTGGCGGTGAGATCCTGGAAGAGGCCCTGCTCGACCCAGTTCGGGACGTAGACGATGTCGGCGGCGAACAGGTCGGGGAGGCTGTCCGAACCGGCGGCCGCACCCACCTTCGCGACGTAGTCGTCGTTCGGGACGACGGTGAGCTTGACCTGGTTCTCGTGCGAGGCGTTGTAGGCCTCGACGAGCAGCTTGGCCTGCTTCTCCAGGGGCGCGCGGGTCCAGAGCGTGAGCTCCGAGCCGTCGTCGACGCCCTCGGGTCCGGCGCTGGCGAGCGGGGCGCTCCCACCGCCGCTGGACGAACAGGCGGCGAGGCCGAGGAGCAGGGCGCTGGCCGCCAACACCCCTCCGACCCGCTGCTTGCGTGTGATGTGCGTGCTGCGCATGTGTGACTCCTCTGACTCTTCGTTGAGCGGACCGGTCGGGTCCGGCGGTGCTTCGGGAGAGGTTTCGAAACTGTCGAAAGCCCTTTCGGTAAAGCTAGCCTGGGATCAGAGTAGCGTCAAGAGGAATATCCGGTAACGTTTCCGAAAGATGAAGAGGGGGCGTTTCATGCCAGACAACGATGTTTCGGCGACGACCGGGATCGCTGCCGGTCGGGCGGCGACCCTCGGTGACGTCGCGCGCATCGCGGGCGTCTCGATCGCCACGGCGTCGAAGGCGATCAACGGGCGGAGCGAGGTCGCGCCGAAGACCCGACAGCGCGTGCTCGATGCCGCGAAGTCCGTCTCGTTCACCCCGAACGAACTCGCCCGGAGCCTCATCAACGGCCGGACGGGCACCGTCGGCCTCCTCACGAGCGACCTCGAAGGCCGGTTCGTGATCCCCATCCTCATGGGCGCCGAGGACGCGTTCGGCGCAGGCCAGGTGAACGTGTTCCTCTGCGACGCCCGCGGCGACGCGATCCGCGAGCAGCACCAACTCAACGCGCTGCTCACCCGGCGCGTCGACGGCATCATCGTCGTGGGTCGCAGCACCGACCCACGGCCCTCGCTCGGCCACAAGCTGCCCGTCCCCGTCGTCTACGCGTACGCACCGTCCGACGATCCGACGGACGTGTCCATCACCCCCGACAACCGCGACGGCGGGCGCCTCGCCGTCGAGCACCTGATCGCCTGCGGGCGCTCCCGCATCGCGATGATCACGGGTGAGCCGCAGTACGCGGCTGCCAGGGACCGCGTGACGGGCGTGCAGAACGCCCTCGCGGCGGCGGGACTGGAGCTCGTCGGCTCGCCGATGTTCTCGGAGTGGACCGAGCACTGGGGTCGCGATGCGGCGGCGATGCTGCTCGCACAGCACCCGGAGATCGACGGCATCGTCGCCGGTTCCGACCAGATCGCCCGCGGCGTGCTCGACACCGTCCGCGACCTCGGGCGCGACGTCCCGAGCGACGTCGCGGTCGTCAGCTTCGACAATTGGGAGATCCTGGCCACCAACTCGCGCCCGGAGCTGTCGTCGATCGACGCCAACCTGCAACAGCTCGGCCGGCTCGCCGCCACCCGCATCTTCGAGGCGATCGAGGGCACGGACGTCCCACCGGGCATCGAGTACCTGCCGGGCCGCCTCGTCCTCCGCGGTTCCACCATCCCGAGGCGCTGAAGTCCGGTCGGACGCCGATCCTCGCGGCAGCCGTCGGACATCGCTACGGTCGAGCCATGGACAGCTCAACCGTCATCATGATCGTGGTCCTCGCCGCTATCGCGGTCATCGTCTTCACGATCACCGTGCAGGCCAGACGACGTGCCGGCGGGTCGAAGCATCGCGGTGGTACGACGTCGGACTCCGGCATGCCGTTCATCGTCGATGGCGACGGTCACCATGGAGGCGGCCACCACGGCGGAAGCCACCACGGCGGAAGCGACTCCGGCGGTTGGGACGGTGGCGGTGGCGGTGGCGGCGACTCCGGCGGCGGCGGAGACGGGGGCAGTGGGGGCGGCGGCGACTGACCGGTCCGCCCGGGCCGCGTGAGCCGTCAGCGACGTCGCTGCTGCTTCGGGCGACGCTTCGGTTTCGGACGCGGCTTCCGCTTCGGTGGCGGGACCACGGCGCCAGAGCCGACCGAGTCGTCTTCTCTACCCGACAAGCGCCTGCGCGAGACGTCGATTCCCCCGGCCGGCCCGCCGATCCACATCGGGACATCGCCCTGCCAGCCGGCGACGAAGAACAACACCCCAGCGACGACCAGTCCGCCCACCCCGCTTGCCTGCCAGATCGCCTCGTCATAGATCACGGGTCCCACAGCCTGACCGTCGAAGAGCAGATGGAACCCGTTGTTCACGACGACGACGAGCAGCGTCAGCCACCCGACACCGAACACCGTGCCGGCCACCCACCCCCATGAGGCGATCGCCAACCCGCCCAAGACGGCGGCCGCAGCGACGGGTACGCCGAACGCCACGAACAGGACGATCGCGACCCAGGACTCGGCACTGTCGCCGCCGATGGCGGCCAAGACGATCGCGACGACGACGAGCAGCACCACGGAGGCGATGAGCGCGCCAGTCCACGTCGTGATGCGCCGTCGACTCATCCGGTACGGGTTGGTGGTGGGATCGCGGTGCTCCTGCGAGCCCGACTGCTGCTTCGACATGCCCTCATCCTCGACCATCTGACGCCGCTCCATCGATCGACCTCGTGGCACGGCGTCGCGATAGCCTCGCTGCATGGGGGAATCGCGAGGCACACGAGCGCGCCCGGGCGCGACCCAGACCCGAGGCTGGCTGACCCTGTCCTGGTGCGCATCAGTCTTGGCCGCGGCGTTCCTGGGGGCAGGCGTCGTGAGCATCTCGACCTACGCGTCGTTCCTCGACTTCCCGCAGGACGATCCCGGCTGGATCAGCCACCACGACTGGCTCGCCTCCACCGGCACGGCTGCACTGATCATCGGCGCCGCGCTCGCGGTCTGCAGCGCGGTGGCGTTCATCCTGTGGCAGGTCGGGCTCCCCGAGCAGCAGACGCGGAGCCGGGATCGGCCCTAGCGACCCGCGAGGTCGCCGAGTCGGGCGCGCATCGCGCGGAGCACGTCGACGAGGAGCACGTCGTCCGGTCCGGCGAGCCACTGCTCGAGGGAGGCGTCGAAGAGTGCCGAACTGATGGACGCGGCGAGTGCCGCGTCGGCTGACGTGACACCACTCTCCATAAGGCCATCGCGCATCGCGTCGGTGAGGACCGCCGACTTCAACCGTTCCCGCTCGCGCAGCTGCGGTTCCGACCGGATGACAGCGCGGCGGGCGGCGATGTCGTCCCGCCAGCGCTGCAGCTCACCGGCGGCCACGGTCTCGAGGCCGGACATCACCAGGGCGAGCGGGTCGAGCCCTGCTGGCGCCGCGGCGACCAGCCGCCCCACCACCGTCGGGAGCTCGCGCTCGCGGAGGAAGAGCACGTCGCGCTTGTCGGCGAAGTGACGGAAGAACGTGCGGGTGGTGAGCCCGGCGGCTTCGGCGATCTCCGGGACCGTCGTCGCCGCGAAGCCCCGGTCGGCGAACAG
Organism: Plantibacter sp. CFBP 8798; assembly: GCF_014841195.1. Classification (NCBI taxonomy): domain Bacteria; kingdom Bacillati; phylum Actinomycetota; class Actinomycetes; order Micrococcales; family Microbacteriaceae; genus Plantibacter; species Plantibacter sp. CFBP 8798. The sequence goes on along the minus strand of NZ_JACYTS010000001.1, from coordinate 457,834 downwards.
CGCCATCGCAGCGCTCTCCAGTCGGAGAGCGGCGTCGGGTGCCCAGCGTGCCATGCGATCAGGATAGTCGATGACACGTCGTGTCGTCAGGTGTACAGTGATGGCACACCGTGTCATCATCGCGCCATCAATCCGCAGCATCCTTGGAGACCTCATGCCGACGAACACCGCAGCCTGGCTGCCAGCACCCCGCGCGGACCTCGTCGTCGGTCCGGCCGCGATGCACGAACCCGGCCCGGGCGAACTCCTCATCCGGAACCGTGCGGTCGCGGTGAACCCGCTCGACGACGTCAAGCAGCAGACCGGGAACCTCATGTACCGGTGGCTGCCAGTGCCCGCCGTGCTCGGTGAGGACGTCGCCGGCGAGGTCGTGGCCGTCGGGCCGGACGTCCGTCGCTTCGCCGTGGGCGACCGCGTCGTGGCGTACGCGGTCGGCATGGAGCGCGGTCGGCGCCATGTCGCCGAGGGCGGGTTCCAGCAGTTCACCGTCGTGCGGGCGGACCTCGCTGCCCCGATCCCGGACGGTCTGCGATACGAGGACGCGGTCGTCCTGCCGCTCGGGATCTCGACGGCCGCGACCGCCCTCTTCCAACGCGACCACCTCGCGCTCCCCCACCCCTCGGAGCACCCCACCGCCACCGGGACGACCGTCGTCGTCTGGGGCGGTGCCACGAGCGTCGGGAGCAACGCCATCCAGCTCGCGGTCGCCTCCGGCCACCGGGTCGCGACCACCGCCTCGCCGCACAACCACGACCGGATGCGCGAGCTCGGTGCCGACATCGTGCTCGACTACCGCAGCCCGACCGTCGTGGCGGATCTGGTCACCGCCCTCCGCGGCTCCTCGGTCGTCGGCGTCCTCGCCGTCGGGACCGGCTCCGCAGAACCAGCCGTCGCCGTCGCCGCCGCCACCGGGGCACGCCGCGTCGCACTCGCGAGCCCGTCGGTGTCGTTCGGGTCGTTGCCGCGTCGGGCCGGCCCGAGTCTGACGTTCGTCCGCACCATGACCCGACTCGTGGCGGCCAACGTCGCCCTCCAGATCCGTGCCCGTCGGGCGGGGATCTCGGCGCGGTACGTGTGGGGCAGCTCACTCATGACCAACGAGGTCGGGCCGATGCTGTGGGAGGACTACCTGCCGGGCGCGCTCGCCGGCGGACGACACGTCTGCGCGCCAGCCCCCGAGGTGGTCGGCGACGGCCTCGAAGCGATCCAGCCGGCCCTCGACCGACTCCACGGCGGCGTCTCAGCCCGCAAGCTCGTCGTGCGGTTGTGAGGCGCGGGACCGTGGCGCTCCGCCCTCACCCCCTCCCAGACCGAGCGGTAGCTCCGCTCGGCGAGGAGCCCGGACAGCTCAGCGCGCACGCTCATCCTCGTGGCGAGACCGCGTCTCACACCTCCCAGACCGAGCGGTAGCTCCGCTCGGCGAGGAGCGCCGACAGCTCAGCGTGCACGCTCATCGTCTTGGCGAGCCGCTCGGCGCGGTCCGCCTTCAGCACCTCGGGACGCTCCCAGTCCCGCTCCGACAGGTATGCCGTGTACGGGTTGATGACGCACTTGAAGTCCAGCATGAGCGACTGCCCCAGCGTGGCGGTCGCCATGTAGCTGTGCGGCAGGCCGGCAGCGCAGACGAAAGTCACGACCTTGTCGAACCAGGCGGCGACCCTGCCGTCCTCACCGGTCGCGCCGGTCGCCTCGATGAGCGACTTCACCGACGCGGCCGGCGCCCAGTTGTAGATCGGGAAGGCGAGGACGACGCCGTCCGCAGCAGTGATCAACGCATGCAGGCGACGGAACGCAGGGCTCTCGAAGACCCGGTCGTTGTCGAACGGCGGCAGCTCCATCTCGGCCAGATCGATGACGGACGAGTCATGACCTTGCTCGCGCAGCAGCCCGCTGCTCGCTGAAGCGAGGGTCCGGCTCCGACTCGCCGGATCGAGGCTGCAGGAGATCACGGGCAGGTTCAAGGCGGCCATCCCTCTACGCTAACCCGCCTGCCCACGCTCCGAGCGCGGCGGGTGTGCGAGGGTGGAGCATGCTCTCCCCGCAGTCCCTCAGTGAAGCCGACCGCCGTCTCGTCGCCTCGTGGGCCGCCGATTGCGCCGAGCGGGTGCTGCCGCTGTTCGAAGCGGAGGCCCCGGACGACGATCGTCCACGTGACGCGATCGCCCGCGCGCGGGCGTACGCGAGTGGGGAGCTCGACACCGCCGGGGAGATCCGCCGCCGCTTCGTCGCCAACCGGGCCTCGCAGGTGGTGTCCTCACCCGCAGCCAAAGCCGCCGCGTGGTCGGCCGGGCAGGCCGCAGGTGTCGCGCACATGGGCGCCCACGCGCTCGGCGCCGCCGCCTACGCGGCGAAGGCCGCCGAGCTGCATCAGGCCGGAGCCGGCACGGCCGAGATCGCCTGGCAGCTCGAGCACCTGAGCGAACCGGCCCGCACGGCACTGCGCCTCCTGCCGGCGCTCGGCACCGATCCGTCAGGGCCGCTCGGTTCCGGACTGCTGGCCTCGGGGGTGCTCGGCGACAACATCCGTGCCATCCAGAACGGCTTACTCCGACGGCCCTGCCGCCCGGACGTCACGACGCTCGAGCTGGTCGGAGGCCCCGAGCCGGTCCGGGTCGAGCTGCACGACGCCGACCCGGAGTGGCCCGAACGGTACCGGGAGCACCGGCAGCGCATCCTGGACGCGCTCGAGACGAGCACCGTCGCGATCGAGCACATCGGCTCGACCTCGGTGCCCGGACTCGCGGCGAAGCCGATCGTCGACATCGTGGTCGCTGTGGAGGACATCACGGCGGAGGAGGACTACCTCGACCCCCTGCTCACCGCCGGCTACGTGCTGCGCGTCCGTGAGCCCCGCCATCGGATGGTGCGGACGCCGGAGCGCGACGTCCACGTGCACCTCTACGAGCAGGGCGCACCGGAGATCGACGAGTACCTCCTCCTCCGCGACCACCTGCGTTCCGACGCCGACGACCGCGCGCTGTACGAGCGCACCAAGCGGGAGCTGCTCGGGAGGTCCTGGGACGACATGAATGACTACGCCGACGCGAAGACCGAGGTCATCCTCGCGATCAAGGCGCGGGCGCGGGCTGCGCTGAGCCGCTGAGTCGCCCGGATCTGCACGGATTCGGCTCGGTTTCGGACGATTCCGGGCGGCTCAAGGACGGGCGCTCGCACGCACCGGCGGGATGACGACCCCGGTGAGGACCGCCGCCGTCTTGACGCCGACGCAGAGGCTGATGAAGACCGTCAGCGCCGCCGTGACCGCTGAGCCCTCGAGCGTCGCGAGGGAGACCAGGCCAACGGTGCCCGGCACGAGCATGAGCAGGGCCGGCTGGAACGTGACGTTGGACGGCACCGCCGCCGAGTACCGCTCGACGATGCGAGCGACCACGAACACGATTCCGGCGGTGAGCCCCGTCGCGACCGCGTTCCCCACGAGCGGGGCGAACAGGACGATGCCCGCGTAGGTCAGCGCCATCACGCAGATGGTCAGCAGCGTCAGGGAGCGGCCCGAGCCGAACGCGATCCCGATCCCGGCCGCGAGCATCACGACGCCGATCCACGTGAACCACAGCGGCGGGACCGACTCCCACCCGACGAGGTCCGAACTCCCGCGGCCCACCTGACCGACGAGCGCCGTCGAGTCGGGGTCGATCGACAGGCCGGTGAGCAGCGCCCCGGCAGAGATCCCGGCCGCCATGAAGGCGAGCACGATGAGCCCGTACATCAGGCGTGCCGAGCCCGTCACGATGTCCGTCGCCGTCAATTCCAGCAGGGCGTTGGTGATGAGCGCGCCGGGCACGAGGATCGCGATCGGCGCGCAGACGGCGAACAGCGGCACGGGACCGAGATCCATCGCCGATGCGAGCGTCCCGACGAGCGTCGTCGAGACGAACGCCGTCACGAACGGGGCGATCGCGACCGCTCCCCGCCACCGCGCCAGCAGGGTGATGACGAGGCCGACGAAAGCACCGACGAGCATGGATGCGACGATCGCCCACCAGGGGCAGCGGAACAGCAGCGCGAGCCCACCCGCGAGCAGCAGGTTCCCGACCACCCAGTGCATCGACGCATGCGGCCGCGGTGTCTCCCGGATCGACTGGATGCGGGCCGGCAGGTCACCGACCGGCCAGTGTCCGAGCTCGAGTTCGCGCATGAGCCGGTTCGCCCGCGCCGCGCCGCGGAACGACAGCTCGCCGTGCGTGTTGCCGGCCGCGAGCACCGCGCCGGTGCGCACGTCGTTCACGATGATGAGCTGCGGCAGCACCGAGAAGGCGAGGCCTTCGTCGCCCGATGCGATCGTGGCGCGCTCCAGGGAGTCGCGGACGTCGGTGACAGAGGTGCCGGCGTCGAGGAGCAGGCAGCCGAGCGCGCTGTAGGCGTGCGCAGCGGTCCTGCGGTGCTCCTCGGTCGCGGTGTCGTCACTCATCCCGCCAACGGTACGCGAGATTCCGGGGGCGCCTGCGGCCGCCGCGGGCCTCAGCGGCGGTTGCGGAGCCCGACGGCTCCGGCCACACCGAAGTACAGGCCGGCGAGGACCGGGACGATGACGATCCACCAGAAATGGAAGCCGTACTCGCCGTGGGCGTTCGCGACGGCGACCGGGATGAGCGCCACCCCGAGCACGACAGCCACGATGCCGATGCCGAGCGCGAGTCGGGGTCTTCCCGGAGTGAACGAGGCCATGGGGACACGCTATGCCCGCGGAGCCCCTGGGCCTCGGGGGATATCCCCTGCGCTCACGCGGCGCAAGCGCTTGTCCGGCCGGCGACACGCTGGCATCGTCGATGTCACGCCGCACGCGCGCGGTGTGGAGCGCCGAGGAGGCAGCGTGGCAGACGTACGAGTGGGCGACCGCGTGTCGTGGGGCACTTCCCAGGGACGGACGCAGGGGAAGGTCATCGAGCGGAAGACCGCGGACTTCCAGTTCGACGGCCAGCACTTCACGGCCTCGAAGGACGAACCCGCGTTCATCGTGGAGTCGGAGAAGACCGGCGCGAAGGCCGCACACAAGGGCTCGGCGCTGCGCGTCCTGAAGTCCTGACGCTCTCCCCCCCCTGGCGGCCCGATGCACAGACACCCGGACGTCCACGACGGACCCCGGCTGGGCGTAGCGTTGGCGCATGACCGTCGTGATCGCCTTCCTGGCCAACGTCATCGTCGCCATCGCCAAGTCCATCGTCGCCGCGCTCACCGGGTCGGCGTCGATGCTGGCCGAGGCCGCCCACTCGTGGGCCGACGCGGGGAACGAGATCTTCCTCCTCATCGCCGACAAACGGGCCGACAAGCAACGAGACGCCGCACATCCGCTCGGCTACGGCCGTGACGCCTACATCTTCTCGCTGTTCGCCGCCTTCGGGATCTTCACCGTCGGTGCGGTCGTCTCGATCCAGCACGGCATCCAGAGCCTCACCGCACCGGAGGCGATGGAGGACTACGCCCTCAGCTACCTCGTGCTCGGCGTCGCCTTCCTCCTCGAGGGGTTCTCCTTCACCCAGTCGATCCTCGAGGGTCGACGCACGGCGAAGAAGTACGGCCGCGGCTTCTTCGACTACATCGTGAACGGCTCCAACACGACGCTCCGCTCGGTGTTCTTCGAGGACTCCGCAGCACTGCTCGGCCTCATCATCGCCGGGGCCGGCATCGGCCTCCACCAGGTGACCGGCGACCCGGTGTGGGATGCGATCGGCTCGATCGCGATCGGCGTCCTGCTCGGCGGGGTCGCGCTGCTGCTCATCAACCGCAACCGGCGCTATCTCCTCGGGGCCTCGCCGAGCCCCGCCTACCGCGCGCAGACGATCACCGCGCTCCTGTCGCACCCGGAGATCGAACGGGTGACGGCGCTGTACCTCGAGTTCAGCGGACCGGAACGCCTCTTCCTCGTCGCGTCGGTCGACCTCGTCGGCGACGACCGCGAGAACGACGTCGCGCGTCAGCTGCGCCGACTCGAGGGCGACCTCGAGCAGGACGACCTCATCGGCAAGGCCGTGCTCACGCTCTCGGTGAGCGACGAGCCGTCGATCACCGTCTGAGCGCGGCGACGAGCCGAGGGCTCAGGCGCCGAACAGCCGCTTCGACGCGATCGCAGCACCCTCGACGAGCGCACCGAGCTTCGCCCACGCGACATCGGTCGCGACGAACTCATAGCTCGCGAACGTGGAGAGCCCGCAGTCGGTGCCGGCGATGACGCGCGTCGGATCGCCGACCGCTTCGGCGACCTCGACGATGCGGTTCGCGATGACCTGCGGGTGCTCCAGGTAGTTGGTGGTCACGTCGACGACCCCTGGGATGAGGAGCGCGCCCTCGGGGAGCGGGTGCTCGCGGAACGCCGGCGCCTCGTGCTGGTGCCGCGGGTTGCCGAGCGGGATGCTGAACGCGCCCACCCGCGCCCGGTAGAGGTGCGGGAGGAGCACGTCGACCGGGACGTCGTCCTGGTGTGGCCCCTGCCAGTTGCCCCAGCAGACGTGGAGCCGGACCTGCTCGCGGGGGATGTTCCGGATGGCGTGGTTGAGGGCGTCGACGTGCAGGTCCACGGCCGCGAGGAACTCCTCGAGCGTCGCGTCACCGAACTGGATGACCCGCTCCATGGCGAGGTCCGGGGCGTCGAGCTGCAGGACGTGACCCCGGGCGACGATCGCCTCGTACTCGATCCGCAGTTGCTCGGCGAGCGCGAACACATAGGCGCGGTCGTCGCCGTAGAACGGGTTCGCGGCGTCGAGCAGCAGCGTCGTCGACACGATCCCGGGCGTCGCCGCGGAGAAGAAGGTGCCGGCGGGTGTGCGTCCCTGGCCTGCCTGCACGGCGAGCTCCCGTTCGAAGCCGTCGAGATCGGCGGTGATGCCGGACAGCGTCGGGTCGTACACGAGCTGCCCCTGGGCCATCGGCGGATCCCACACCCGTGCGACGTCTGCCCCCTCGACGATCTGCTTCGCCTGGAACGCCGCGTAGTCCGGGAATCGCACGGAGTCGAGCGTCGGCTTGCGGTGTCCTGCACCGCCGAAGCCCTCGATGCGTTCCAGTACATAGGTGGAGAAGCCAACGCGCGGGACTTCGCCGTCGTTGATGAGATCGAGACCGGTGGCGAGCTGCGCGGCGACCGTCGAGGCCACCGCATCCGCCGTGACCTCCTCCAGCTCGGCGACGTCGAACGACCGCCGCTGGTCGCGGGCCACGAGCAACCGGGTCAACTCGGGCGTGCGCGGCAGGCTCCCGGCGTGCGTGGTCAGGATGCGGTCGGTCATGCGTGGGCTCCTCGGTGCGTGGCGCGGGTGGATGTGGACGGCACGCTCACGCCATGCAGGGAGCCCACTCCTGATTGGAGAGTTCCCGCTGCTCGTTCTCGGTCTGCAGGAGCCAACCGGTCTTCGTCGCGCCTCGGTACTGCCCGCTCACGAGGTCGGCGCACCAGGAGCGACCGTCGAAGGCCCACCGGACGAAACTCGCCTCGCTCCCCTTGCGCAGGAGCGGGCGTTCGCGTTCTACCTGACTCATGTGTTCCATCTCGACCGTGGCTGACATATCTTCCAACCGTATCGAGGAACGTCGTCGGTGAACAGACTGCTTGCGTTTCGCGGCCGGTTGCCCGAAAATGCCCGATCGCGCCCGGAAGCGGCGTCCTTCTGCACGCTCGGAGATCGGGTGCGGCGGGCGTTCAGTCCACGAACACGCGGAGGGCCGCGTCGCTGAGTACCCGGTCGGCGAACACGAGGCGCACGGCATCGGGATCCGGGTTGCCCGCGTCGGGGCCACGCCAGACGACCTCCAACCCCGCGCGTTCGGCGGCCCGTCGTGAACCCTCGTTGTGCTCCAGGAGGAACGCCACCACGGGCAGGTCCGGTGCCGACACCGATGCCGCGGCTCGCGCGGCCGCGATGAGCTCCTGCGCGTATCCGCGCCCCCAGGCCGCGGGCGCCAGGCGGTAATAGAGGTTCCAGGCGACCCCGCCACGCAGGCTCGGGCCGCCGATGCCGACCAATGCACCCGTCGCGGTGTCACGCGCCACCCACACGTCGAGACCGTTCGCCTCCCAACCGGCCTGGTACCGGTCGATCAGGTCACGGGTCTCGGCGAGCGCCGTGTGTCGGGCGGACGGCAGGTGCGTCCAGACCGCGGGGTCGGCATGGAGCTCGTGGAGCTCCGGCAGATCCCGATCGGTGGGGCGGGTGAGCGTCAGTCGTTCCGTCAGGGTCGGCGGAGTGGCGTCGGTCATGCCCTCCATTCTGCTCTGGTCGGCGGCTGGCTCCACTCGATACCCTGTGCCCATGGCTGCGAAGAATGAACCGATCTCGGCACGCGCGTGCGCGATCCTCAGCATCGCCATCGCCGCGTTCTCGATCTTCATCGTCGCGTCGACGGCGAGAGACGGCGGATCATGGACGTTCTCGGTGCTCGCCTGCTTCGTGCCGCTGCTGTTCGCGGCCCAGGGCATCAGGATGAGTCGCCAACCCGGCGCTCCCTGGCCCACCTTCAGCCTCATCGGGTCGATCGTCGGCGCAGCACTCGGACTCGTGTCCTTCGGCGCCTTCGCCTGGTTGCTCGTGCGGTCCTGAGCGCAGCGACGGAGCGTGGTGTCGCCGCGTAGAGTCGTCCCCAGCACCGACGGAGGAGGGCCATGCGACTGCACGTCGAGGAACGCGGGCACGGCCCGGTCCGGATCGCCCTCATCCACGGATTCCTGGCCGACGGAGCCGCCTGGACCGATGTCGTCGCAGCGGCCGACCCGGAGCGGTACACGTTCCTGCTCGTCGACCTCCGCGGTCACGGCTCCAGCCCACGCGCCGATCGGCCCCGGGGCGAGCAGTACGACATCACCTCGCTCGCGGCCGACCTCGTCGAGACGTTGCCGAACGGCCTCGACGCGATCGTGGGCCACTCCCTCGGCGGGCGGCTCCTCATCGACATCGTGGGGCCGCTCCGCCCGGCGCACGCGATCTACCTCGATCCCGGGTTCGGCCTGAAACTGCCGGGCCGAGGCCTCGGCGCACGACTGTTCTGGAGCATCCCAGGGCTGCCGCGGCTCCTGGCCTGGTTCTACGACCGCACGGACCCAGCGACGGGTCCCGCGAACGTCGCGCTCGCCGAGGCCGCCCATGCCGCGTGGGACCGCTCGATGATCGCGGAGGTGCTGCAGGACGTCGCAGCGAACCCGGTGACGCCGTCGGCGCCGATCGTCCCCTCGACGCTGGTGCTGTCGGACGACGCGAAGCTCGTCGTTCCGCGAGCGGACGTCGAGCCGTACGACCGGCTCGGCTGGACCGTCACGCGGTTCCCTGGCATCCGCCACGACATGGCGGCACTCGACGGCGCACGCACCTTCGAGGTGATCCAGGCGTCGCTCTGAGCGCCAGCAGACCGGAGCGCTTGTGCAGAGTGCTGATATCGCGCGCACATTCCTGCATGATGCACATTCTGCTGCGGGCGAGCCGTCAGTAACGTTGCCGCCACCCGCACCGCTCCCTCCCCCACTTCTGGAGACCAGCATGGCTCGCATGGCACACGCAGACGACTTCGCCCTGTCCCGCGTCCGTCCCGACGCACAGAAGCCCTGGTTCGGCATCGCCGTCCAGCGCTTCGGACAGGTGTCGGCCCTGTCCCAGTTCCTCCTCGGCGCCACCCTCGGCTACAGCATGACCTTCGGCGAGGCGTTCCTCGCTCTGCTCCTCGGCTCGATCATCCTCGAGGTGATCATGTGCATCGTCGGCATCATCGGCCAGAAGGAGGGCCTCAACACCGCCCTCCTCGCCCGCTGGACCGGCTTCGGCGAGATCGGCGCGTCACTCGTCGGACTCGCGATCGGCATCAGCCTCATCGGTTGGTTCGGCATCCAGAGCGCCATCTCCGCCGAGTCGCTCGACGCCCTCCTCCCCGGCTTCATGCCGGTGTGGGCCTGGAGCCTCATCTTCGGTCTCGCCGTCACCGCCATCGTCGCCTACGGGTTCAAGGGCATGCAGTGGCTCGCGAACATCACCGTCCCGCTGTTCCTCATCCTCGTCGGCTGGTCGATCATCAGCGAACTCACCCAGCACGACTTCATGGAACTCGTCACCGGCCCGGCACCCGGCCCCACCATGAGCGTCTGGGCCGGCACGGGCATCGTCGCGGGCGGTCTCATCGTCGGCGCCATCATCACCGCCGACATGACCCGCTTCAACCGGTCCCGCGCCGATGTCATCAAGCAGACCGTCGTCGGCGTCTCGCTCGGTGAGTTCGTCATCGGCCTCTCCGGGGTCCTGCTCGCCCACGCCGCAGCGTCGGGCAACGTCGTCGCGATCGTCACGTCGTCGGTCGGGCTCATCGGCCTCATCATCGTCATCACCGGGACGCTCAAGATCAACGACTGGAACCTGTACTCGTCGACGCTCGGGCTGGTCAACTTCATCTCGACCGCGTTCGGCAAGAACCTCAACCGTGTGACCACCACCATCGTGCTCGGCGTGGTCGGCTCCATCCTCGCGGCGGTCGGCATCCTCGGGCAGTTCTCCGGCTTCCTCATCATCCTCGGCGTCGCCTTCCCGCCCATCGCCGGCATCATGGTCGCCGAGTACTTCATCGTGAAGCGCTGGCGCGGCGAGCTCGACGAGACCCGCGCCTCGGGCCGCCTGCCCACGACCGCGCCGCGCATCGTTCCGGCGACCATCATCATCTGGGCTGTGTCCGCGATCACCGGGTACTTCGTCACCTGGGGCATCCCAGCCGTCCTGTCGCTCATCCTCTCGATGGTGCTGTACATCGCGGCGGGCAAGCTCGGCCTGGTCCGCGGTGTCGGCGTCGCCCACACCTCGCAGATCGCCGCACCCGAGCAGGCGGACGCCACCTCCCCCGCCACGAACTGACCCGGCGCCCGGCGCACCGTTCCACCGCACACCGCTCCACCGCACCAACAGAAAGCGAACCCCTCATATGCACATCGGTATCGATGTCGGCGGCACCAACACCGACGCCGTGCTCATGGACGGCACCACCACCCTGGCGGCCGTGAAGCACGCGACCACCCCGGACGTGACCGACGGGATCGTCCAGGCGATCGGCGAACTGCGCAGCGGCCACCACTTCGACGGCGAGCAGATCACCGCGGTGATGATCGGCACGACGCACTTCATCAACGCCCTCGTGCAGGCCAAGCGGCTCGCACCCACCGCGGCACTGCGGCTCGGGCTCCCGGCGACCCGCGCACTGCCGCCGCTCGTCGACTGGCCGGCGGAGCTCGTCGAGGCGATCAGTGCACGCAGCTACCTTGCGCATGGCGGCTACGAGTTCGACGGACGCCCCATCTCGCCGATCGACCCCGACGAGCTGCGGGCACACGCCGAGGACATGCGCGCGAACGGCATCCGCTCGGTCGCGATCTCCTCCGTCTTCAGCCCCGTCAACCACGACCTCGAGGTCGAGGCGGCTCGGATCGTCGGCGAGGTCCTCGGGCCGGACGTCGCCATCTCGCTCTCGCACGAGATCGGGCGCATCGGCCTCCTGGAGCGCGAGAACGCGACGATCATCAACGCAGCCCTGCGCGAGCTCGCCTCGGAGATCGTCGACGGTCTGACCGCCGCCGTCCGGAAGCAGGGCATCGAGGCACCCATCTTCCTCAGCCAGAACGACGGCACGCTCATGGACGAGGACTACGTGCGCCTCTACCCCGTCGCGACGTTCGCCTCCGGCCCCACCAACTCGATGCGCGGGGCGGCACTGACGAGCGGACTCGCGACCTGCGCGGTCGTCGACATCGGTGGCACCACCGCGGACATCGGTCTGCTCATCAACGGCTTCCCCCGCGAGACGGCGAACGAGGTCAAGGTCGCCGGCATCCGAACCAACTTCCGCATGCCCGACGTCCTGTCGATCGGCATCGGTGGCGGCAGCATCGTCGACGAGGAGACGGCCGAGGTCGGGCCGGCTTCCGTCGGGTACAAACTCATGACCGAGGCCCTCGTCTTCGGCGGCAGCACCCTCACGGCGACGGACATCGCCGTGGCCGCCGGTCGCGCGTCGATCGGTGACGCCTCGAAGGTCGCCCACCTCGACCCGGTCTTCGTGGGGCGCGTCCTCGAGCGGATCGGCGAACGCATCGCCGAGGCCGTCGACCGCATGCGCACCTCCCCCGAGCCGATCCCCGTGGTGGCGGTCGGCGGCGGGTCGATCCTGCTCTCAGACGAACTCCCCCTCTTCGGCGCCGTCCACCGGCCCGACAACTACGCCGTGGCGAACGCCATCGGTGCTTCCATCGCGCAGGTCGGGGGCGAGATCGACAAGGTCTACGCCATCGAACCCGGCCGGCGTGAGGAGGCGATCGCCGAGGTCCGTGCCGAGGCGATCGACAAGGCGATCGCGGCCGGCGCCTCCCCCGCGTCGGTCGCGATCGTCGATTTCGACGAGGTCCCGATCCCCTATCTCCCCGGGAACGCCACGCGCATCCGGGTGAAGGCCGTCGGCGACCTCGACATGGGAGGCCTCCGATGAGCTGGACCATCTCGGCCGACCTCATCCCCGGCCTCGCCCGCGGTGCGGCCGTCCTGGGGACCGGCGGTGGCGGTGACCCGTACATCGGCGCGCTCCTCGCCGCGCAGGCGCTCCGCGAGCACGGCGACGTCACCGTCGTCACGCTCAACGAGGTCCCCGACGATGCGCTCGTCCTCACCGTCGCGATGATGGGCGCCCCGACCGTCATGGTCGAGAAGCTGCCGAGCCTCACCGAGGTCGTCGCACCGGTCCACGCCCTCAGTGCCTCCCTCGGTCGCCCGGTCACGCACATCGCGTGCGCCGAGGTCGGCGGGGTGAACTCGACCATCCCGATCGCCGCAGCCGCAGCGCTCGGACTCCCCCTCATCGACGCCGACGGGATGGGGCGGGCCTTCCCCGAGCTGCAGATGGTGCTCCCGACCCTGTACGGGATCGACGCCTCCCCGCTCGCGTTCAGCGACGAGAAGGGCAACACCGGCGTCCTCACGACCGTCGACAACAGCTGGACCGAACGCATCGCCCGCGTGGCCTGTGTCGAGATGGGCTGCTCGGTCATGATCTCCGGCTTCCCGATGTCCGGCGCGCAGGCCCGCGAGGCGCTCGTCGCCGACTCGCTGTCGCTGTGCCGCGAGATCGGCGACGGCATCGAGGCGGCCCGAGCCGAGAAGGCCGACCCCGTGGAGCGGACCGTGCAGCTGCTCGGCGGTCGCGAACTGTTCTCCGGCAAGGTCGTCGACGTCGAGCGCGCGACCACCACCGGGTTCGCCCGAGGTCGCGCACGGATCGACGGGGTCGACGCGAGCCTCGAGCTGTCGTTCCAGAACGAGCACCTCATGGCCGCGCTCGACGGCGTCACCCTCGTGACCACGCCCGACCTCATCATGGTGCTCGAGCACGACTCCGGCGAGCCCATCACCACCGAGGGGCTCCGCTACGGACAGCGTGTCCGCGTGATCTCGGCACCGAGCGACGACCGCTGGCACAGTCCTGAGGCGCTGGCGATGGTCGGGCCGGGGTACTTCGGGTACGAGGTGCCCTCGCACCGCTTCGACGGCACGGCCGAGACGCCTGCGCCGGAGGTCGCCGCATGAGCTGGACGCTGACCGCGGACGACCTGCCCGACCTCGCTCGAGGCGCCACCCTCCTCGGGACCGGCGGCGGAGGTGACCCGTACATCGGCATGATGCTCGTGAAGCAGGTGCTCGGCGACCGCTCCATCACGATCCTCGACCCCGACGACCTCGCCGACGACCTCTTCGTCATCCCCACCGCGCAGATGGGCGCTCCAACGGTCATGGTCGAGAAGATCCCGGCCGGGTTCGAACCGACACTCGCCCTGCGGACACTGGAGGAGCACCTCGGGCGCACCGCCGACGCGACCATGCCGATCGAGTGCGGTGGCATCAACTCGATGATCCCGCTCATCGTGGCCGCCGAGACCGGGCTGCCGGTCGTCGACGCCGACGGCATGGGCCGGGCCTTCCCGGAGCTCTCCATGGAGACCTTCGCGGTGTACGGCGTGCACGGTTCGCCGCTCGCCATCGCCGGGGAACGCGGCGAGCGCGTGATCATCGACACCGGCGACGACGACCGACAGATGGAGTGGTTGGCGCGCGGCATCGCGATCCGCCTCGGCGGCGTCGCGCACATCGCCGAGTACGCGATGAGCGGGGCGGACGTGCGCCGCACCGCGGTGCCGCGGACGATCTCGATGGCTCTGGCCCTCGGCCGGGCGATCCGGGTCGCGCGCGAGGAGCACCGTTCGCCGTTCGCCGCCATCGCCGACACGCTGTCCACGACGCTCTACTCGCACGTCCGGGAGCTGTTCGTCGGGAAGGTCGCCGACGTGGAGCGCCGCACCACCGAGGGCTTCGCCAAGGGCACGGCCGTCATCTGGTCGGCCGACCCGTCGAGCTCCGAACGCCTCGAGATCTCGTTCCAGAACGAGAACCTCATCGCACGGTGGAACGGCGAGGTCGTCGCGATCGTGCCGGACCTCATCTGCATCGTCGACCACGAGACCGCCGAGCCGATCACCACGGAGGGCCTCCGCTACGGACAACGGGTCCGAGTCCTCGGGATCTCGACGCCGGCACTCATGCGCACGCCGGACGCACTGCGCGCCTTCGGACCGACCGCGTTCGGGCTGACGGAGCCGTTCGTCCCGGTCGAGGGCGAGGCAGCGGCTGCGGAAGCCGCGGATGCGTTCGCAGCTGGTCAGGCGGTCCGAGCCTAGGCTGAGGGCATGCCGACCCTCCTCGAGCGCGATCGCCTCCCCGCCCTGGCGACGGGGTTCGCGATCCTGGGCTCGGGAGGTGGCGGCGCGACGACGATGCTCGAGCTGGCGCTCCGCGACGAGCGCGCCTGGCCGTTCGACCTCCACAGCGTCGACGACCTCGACCCGGAGACCCCGTGTCTCGCCGTCGGCTTCGTCGGTTCCACGATGCTGCTCAGTGAGCGCCTGCCCGGCACGGACCCGTTCGGGCGGCTGATCGGGGCCGCGGAACGCTGGCTCGGACACCGCATCCCGGCCATCTGTTCGTTGGAGGGTGGCGGGGTCAACGGGCTCACCCCCTTCGCATTCGCCGCGGGGAGGACCATCGTCGACGCTGATCTGACCGGGCGTGCCGTCCCCTCGCTCGACCAGATGTCGATCCTCGTGGACGAGGTCCCGGGCATCGTCGTCACCTGCGACACCGGTGCCGGCGGGGTCGCGCTCGTCGAGACCGAGCGTGCTCTCGACATCGAACGCGTCGTCCGCGCGGCGATCGTGCAGGCCGGCGGCAGCGGCGGCATGGTGTTCGCTGGCTTCACCGTCGGCGACCTCCGCGCGCACGCCATCGTCGGGAACGCCGCCCGGGCACTCGAGCTGGGCGGGGCGTTCCTCGCACGGATCGACGGCCCGCTGACCGCCCTGGCCGAGTCGCTGGGTGGACGGCTCCTCGCGGAGGGACGGGTCAGCAGCATCGAGCCGGACTCCCGGGACCCGCACGTGCTCACCTTCGGGATCGACGGGAGCAGTGGCGCGCTGCACCGTCTCGTCGCCCGCTCCGAGACGCTCGCGTTCATGACCGACGGACGACTCGAAGCCGCCGCGCCGGACCTCATCGTCGTGGTCGACGCGGTCTCCCGGGACATCCTCGAGGTCACGGCGATCTCGATGGCGAGACACGTCGCCGTCATCCGGGTCGACGGTCCGGACTGGTGGTCCGGCTCCCCGGAGCGACTCCGCCATGTGCTCCCGTCCGCCTACGGCCTGGACGAGCTCGACGAGGTCCGAACCGACGAGGTCCCGGCATGAGCGATCGCCTGCAGTTGGGCGCGCTCCTCGCGCACCCCGACAACGGTGGCGTGCGGCTCGTCGCCGGCCCGGCCGACGCCAACTGGGCCGGCGTGGTGGTCGAGACGAACGAGGCGGCCCTCCCCGAGGACGGCGCCGGCCGACTCGCCGTGGTGACCGGAGCCCCACCCACGAGGCCATGGCAGCAGGACGCACTCGTCCGTCGCACCCGGGATCGCGGCTTCCTCGCCCTGGCGATCCCGGAGGCCGACGGCTTCGGCGCGGGGACGCGCGCGCTCGCCGACCGACTCGGCTTCTCGCTCCTGCACGTCGACCGACCGATGCTGCTCGCGAAGGCGTGCTGGCAGCTCGTCGAGGCCCGCGACTCCCTGACCCTCGGGTACGTCCGCAAGGTCGCGCAGTCCATCGAGTACCACGCCGAGGGACTGGCCGACCTGCTCCGCCACCTCTCGACGAGCATCGGCCACGGGATCGCCCTCATCGACAGCGAGGGCGTCCTGCTCGAGGCCGGCGGGCGGTTACCGTCGGAGGTGCACGCGGCGATCGACTTCGGCCCCTGGGTCGACCTGACGAAGGCCGGGCAGGGCGCTGCGGCATCGGTCCGGGTCGACAGCCCGAGTCGGGAGGGCCTCCGGGTCGCGTTCTTCGGGGACGGACTCGACGACCGACAACTGAGTGCGCTCGCGGTCGCAGCCGAGGTCGCCATGCCCGCCGTCGCGGCGCGGATCCTCATCGATGAGGTCGCCGAAGTCAGTGACGCGTCCGTGTCGTCCGGCGTCCTGCGGGACTTCGTGGACCTCCGAGGCCGCCCCGATCCCGACGTCGAGCGCCGGATGCTCGAGCGGGGCTGGCGGACGACCGGCTACCACCTCGCGTTCCGCATCGTCGGCCGGAGCCGGGTCGACGCCCTACAACTCCTCCGCTTCGTCACCGGTGCGCTCGGTCGGATCGCCGTGGACTCCCACGCGACGACGAGCGGACGCGGGGTGAGCGGTTGGCTGACCTTCGCCGAGCCACCGGAGCCACCGCAGGTCGAGCGGTACATCGCCGCCCTCCGCGACCTGCACGTGGAGGCGCGGCGCTCGTTCAACGTCGCGACGGCCGTCGGGTCGCTGGCGAGCGGATCGGCGGGTCTCACCTCATCACTCGGGGAGGCGTCCGACGCGGTGCGCATCGCCGCGAACCGGTCCACGACGGGCTGGTTCGTGCGGGTGGACGGCCTCGGCCTGGAACAGCTCCTGCTCGCCTGGACCGGCAACGACACCTTCGTCCCGGCGGCGCGGTCGCTCCTCGCACCGTTGCAGACCGGCAACGGTGAGCTGCTGACGACGTTGTCCGCCTACCTCGACCACGAGTCCGCGGTCGCACCGACGGCCGCCGCGCTCGGGTTGCACCGCAACACCGTCGCGACGCGGATCACCCGCGCGCAGGAGCTCCTCGGCGTCGACATGGCGGACCCGGAGGTGCGCCTCGCGCTCCACCTCGCCTGCCGCGCCGTGCGGTGACGGAGGGCGCTGAGCCACCCTGGTCACTGAGCTTGTCGAAGTGCCGCCCTTCGACAAGCTGAGGGATCGGAAACCGTTCGAGACACCTTCCCCGGTCACTGAGCCTGTCGAAGTGCACACGGACAACCCCGCCCTTCGACAAGCTCAGGGACCGGATGGGGCGCTCAGGGACCGGAAAGGGAGCGGAGGGACCGGAAGGGGAGCGGAGGAGCTGGAGTCGGGCTCAGACCGCCGTCGCGGTGAACTGCATCCGCGGGTTCGCGTAGAACTCCTGCGCCTCGACGAGCTGCAGCTCCCGCTGGCCCGAGCGGTACGTGAGCTCGACGAGGTCGAACACACTCGACGCCGTGCGCTCGAGGGCGAGCTTCGCGTCGCGCGTCTCGCCGTAGTGGGCGGCGAACAGGGCGGCCGTCACGTCGCCCGAGCCGTTCGCCTTGAACGGCAGCAGCGGCGTCTGGACGATCCACCGACCGGCATCGTCCACGACGAGCATCTCGATCGTCTCGGGGTCGCGGTCGGGACGCTCGACGCTCGTCACCAGGACGACCGACGGACCCATCGCGCGCGCGAGTTCGACCGACGCCAGCGTGGACTCGAGGGACGCGGGCTCGGTGCCCGTGAGGAAGCCCAGCTCGAACTGGTTCGGCGTGATGATGTCGGCGTTCGGCACGACGCGGTCGCGCAGCAGGTCGGGGATCTCCGGGGCGACGAAGCAGCCGGACTTCGCGTTGCCCATGACCGGGTCGCACGCGTAGAGCGCGTCGGGGTTCGCCGCCTTGACCCGCTGTACCGCGTCCACGATGACGTCGCCGATGCCGACGCCGCCCTGGTAGCCCGAGAGCACGACGTCGATCTGCGGGAACGCACCGCGCTCCTCGACACCGGTGATGACCTCGCCGACCTGCTCGGGCGAGATCAGGGGCCCGCGCCACGCGCCGTACCCGGTGTGGTTCGAGAAGTTCACCGTGTTGACCGGGATCACCTCGACGCCGATGCGCTGGAGGGGGAACACTGCCGCGGAGTTGCCGACGTGCCCGTAGGCCACGGCTGACTGGATGGAGAGGATCTTCACGATGTCGCAATCACGATGGGGAGGCCGCCGCGGACACTGCGTTCGTGGCGGGCATGGACGGTGCCTGCAAGCAGTCAACGATACTCTTCCGCCATCTACAGAACCCACGTGCCGCGTCAACCCGTGAGCGGGATCCCCCTCGTCCGCGTCTCCGCTCCTATGCTGATCGGATGACGACTCCTGAGAGCACGACCGCGCCGGCCGACGCCACCGCCACGAAGGTCGCCGCCATCATCTACAACCCGGTGAAGGTCGACCTCGACGCACTCCGTGAATCGGTCGAGCGCTCGGCGTCCGACGCAGGATGGGCCGAGTCGCTCTGGTTCGAGACGTCCGTCGACGACGTCGGCCAGGGGGTCACCGCCGATGCCATCGCAGCGGGCGTCGACCTCGTCATCGCGGCCGGCGGTGACGGCACCGTCCGCGCCGTCTCGGAGGGCCTCCGCGGCAGCGGCATCCCGCTCGCCCTGCTCCCGTCGGGCACCGGCAACCTGCTCGCCCGGAACCTCGACCTCACGCTCAACGACCTGCCCGGCTCCGTCATCACGGCCTTCACCGGCACGGACAAGGCGATCGACCTCGGTGTCATCGACATCGAGCGCGCCGACCACTCCCGCGACCGCCATGTGTTCGTCGTCATGGCCGGCATGGGCATCGACGCGAAGATGATCAAGAACACCGACGACGACCTCAAGGCCAAGGCCGGTTGGGCCGCCTACGTCGATGCGATCGTGAAGTCGTTGCGCGACCCGGACGAGCTGCACCTGCGGTTCCGGATCGACGACGAGCCGCAGACGCGCGCGACCGTCCACACCGTCATCATCGGGAACTGCGGCTCGCTCCCCGCCAACATCCTCTTGCTGCCCGACGCGGTCGTCGACGACGGGCTGTTCGACCTCATGTTCATGCGTCCCGGCGGAATCCTCGGCTGGATCCGCATCTGGGCGAAGGTCGCCTGGGTGAACGGCGTCCTCCGCCGGACGAAGGCGGGCAAGGCCCTTGCCGGCAAACAGAAGGACGACGGCGAGCTCCGCTACGGCACCGCGAAGCGCTTCATCGCCCGCATGTCGAAGCCTGAGGAGATCGAGCTCGACGGCGACGGTTTCGGCAAGGCCGTCGCGATCAACACCTGGATCGAGCCCGGCGCCCTCACGGTCCGCGTACCCGCCGCAGCCGAATAGCCAGGTTCTTTTCGAATCTTTCGAATAGAATCGAGTTGTGAATCCCCTCGACACGCCTCGCGCGACCAGCAAGCCTCGCACCTACCTTCCCGACGGCGACACCCGGGCCGACATCGTCGATTTCGCGAAGACGCTCCGGGCGATCGAGTCGTACCTCACCACACACGCGAGCCAGGCGGCGCTCGTGGCTCCTGACGGCTCCCAGCGGTCCATCCCCGACGAGATCTTCCGCGCGCTCGAGCAGGTCGCGAACGCGTTGGCCAACGGTCACGGAGTCACGGTCGCGCCCTACAGCACGCAGATGACGACGCAGGAAGCGGCCGACTTCCTCGGCGTATCGCGACCGACGTTGGTGAAACTCCTCGAACAGGGAGAGATCGCTCACGAAAAGCGCGGACGCCACCGACGGGTGATGCTTCGCGATGTCGTCGAGTTCCAGGAACAAGCGCGGAGCGAACGTCGCGACGCGCTGACGGATCTGGCTCGGGCGGGCCAAGGATCCGCACTTCGTTCCGAGTCGATGCCGACGCTGAAGCGCCTCGACGAGGACTGACGCGAGGGCATGGCATTTCCCGCATTCTTCGACACGTGTGCGCTGTACGGTTCGACCCTGAATGACGTGTTCTTGTGGCTTGCCCACCGCGGCGCGTTCCGACCGCTGTGGTCGGTGGGCGTCATGACCGAGCTCGACCGGAATCTTCGGGGTCACGGGGTCGACGTGACGCTCGTCGAGAAACGGCTGTCCACGATGGGGCGCGCCTTCCCCGACGCGTTGGTGAGCGGATACGACGATCTGATCGATGGGATGACCTGTGATCCGAAGCACCGCCACGTCCTGGCCGCGGCGGTCCGCGCCAATGCCGAGGTGTTGGTGACCTTCAACATCACCGACTTCCCACCGGAGTCCGTGAGCCTGTTCGACATCGAGGTCGTCCATCCGGACGAGTTCCTCCTCGATCAGCTGGACCTGTACCCGGGTGTCACCCTTTCAGTGCTCGAGCATCTCGACGCCACCTACGAGTCGCCTTCGCTCACGATGGACGAGTTGCTGCAGTCGCTCGCTCAGGCGGGTGTGCCGAAGTTCGCCCAGGATGTCTACCGATTCCTCTGAAGTCGCCAGCTCAGCGGCGAGCGGGCTCACCCGCGAGGCGTGACCCGGCGGGCCCAGAGCAGCACGGGGATGAGCAGGAGCGCGAGCACCCCGCCCGCGATCGACAGCGCCTCGTAGCCGACCCCGGCCATCACCACACCCGACATGACGCCGGCACCTGCGCCGGCGAGGGCGATGAGGACATCGAGCGTGCCCTGGGTGCGTGCGCGGTTGGCCGGCACGGTGTGGTCGACGACGAGCGCGGTGCCCGCGATGAGGCCGAAGTTCCAGCCGAGGCCGAGGAGCGCGAGCGCAAGGATCAGCAGGCCCAGCGAATCCACCGGAGCGAGGGCTCCCGTCACACCCGCGAGCAGCAGGGTCACGCCCGCGGCGATCGCCATCGGCGTGCGGCCGATGCGGTCGACGAGGACACCGGTGACGAGCGACGGCAGGTACATCGCGGCGATGTGGATGCCGATCACGAGACCGACCTCGCCCAGGCCGTGATGGTGCGCCCGCATGTGCACGGGCGTCATCGTCATGATGGCGACCATCGCGATCTGCGTGACCACCATGACCGCGGCGCCGACGTAGGCGCCGACGCCGGGACGCGGGCGTGCGGCGGTCGTCGGCGACACCTGCTTCGATCCCACCTGCTCCGCGGCGGTCCGCTCCACCTCCAGCTGCGCGAGCTCGGCATCGAGACGTCGAGCGAGGAGGAACGGGTCGGGTCGGAGCAGCACGAGGAACGCCGTCCCGGCCGCGAGGTAGGCGACCGCGGCGAGGAGGAACGGCCCGGCGAGCGACGGCAGCCCGAGGCCGGTCGCGAACGATCCCAGCGGCTCGACGAGGTTGGGTCCGGCGACGGCGCCGAGTGTCGTCGACACCATCGCGACGCTGATCGCCGAACCACGTCGGGCCGGGGTCGCGAGGTCGGTCCCCGCGTAGCGCGCCTGGAGGTTCGTGGCCGTGCCAGCGCCGTAGACGAAGAGCGACAGGAAGAGGAGCGGCACCAGGGCGGTGGTGGCGGCCACGACCACACCGATCGCGCCGACGCCACCCGCCGCGAATCCGAGTCCGAGCCCGATGCGCCGGCCGAGCCGCTGGGTGACGCGCCCGACGAGGAAGGCGGTGAGCGCGGAGCCGAGGGTCAGGAGCGCGGCTGCGACGCCCGCGAGGCTCATGCTGCCGAGGACGTCCTGCACGAGGAGCGCCCCGACCGTCACCCCGGCGGCGAGACCGGCGCCGCCGAGGACCTGGCTGATGACGACGACCGTGAGCGTCCGCCGCTGGACGCGGGCGCGCTCGGCGGCGATGACAGCTCTGGCGTCGGTCTCCCGGGGATCGCTCTCGCCGCGCTCGCTCATGCTCCGACCGTCAGCGTCGCGTGGAGATGCGACCGTAGGCGTCGACCGTCACGATGAGCGACTCGACCTTGCGGTTCACGACGCGGATGATCACGACGATGAGCCAGAGTCCGCCGGTGATGAGCGTCAGGATCAGGTTCCAGAACCAGCCGATGCGCTTCTGTCGCTGCAGCACGGCCTGCTGGCCCTGCACCGACGACACCGTCCATCCGCGCGCGGCGTAGCGGGCGACTTCGGCGTTCAGGACGGCGGTGAGCTGCTCCATCGGGAGCGGAGTGGAAGAGGACATGCCTCGAATCTACCCGTCGCGGGCAACGGGCCCCTGAGCCCTGGGCTTCCCGGTCCCTGAGCCCGACACCGTCGGTCCCTGAGCCGCACACCATCGGTGCCTGAGCTTGTCGAAGGGCGCCCCGGCTCCCTACGGCCGACCCCTGAGCCCAACATCACCGGTCCCTGAGCCCAACTCCACCGGTCCCTGAGCTTGTCGAAGGGCGCTCTACGATCGATGCATGCACATCCGTCTCGCCGAACCCGCCGACCTGCCTGGCGTCCTCGCCATCCACACCGACGCCGTCGCGAACGGTGTCGCGATCTGGACCGAGGTCACACCCGACCTCGCCGAGCGCGAGGCATGGCTCGCCCGCCACCAGGAGCCGGGCCGGGTCGCACTCGTCGCCATCGCCGACGGTCCCGACGACGCGCTCCCCGAGGGTGACGTCCTCGCCTACGGCAGTTACGGTCCGTACGCCGCGAAGGACGGGTACCGCCACACCGTCGAGAACTCCGTGTACGTGCACCCGGACGCACAGGGACGCGGCCTCGGGAAGGCGCTCATGGTCGAGCTGCTGAAACGCGCCACGGCCGACGGCCACCACGTCATGCTCGCCCTCATCGAGGCCGAGAACACCGCATCGATCGCCCTGCACACGAAGCTCGGGTTCGAGCAGGTCGGCCTGCTGCCGGAGGTCGGGACGAAGTTCGGCCGCTGGCTCGACCTCGCCATCCTGCGCCGCACGCTCGCCTGAGCAGGATCTACGAACCCGAACGGGCGATCACGACCCGGTCCACCGCACCCGCAGCGAGTTCCACGGCGCGCGGCTCGGACGTGCCGGTCAGGACGACCCGGACCGATGTCTCGCCGAGGTTGCCGAGGATCACGACGGTCTCGCCGGCGGCATCGACGGCGGCGATCGCGGTCACACCGGCCGACGAGACGGGTGGCCCGGCGACGGACGACCCGGCACCGAGCGACACCCCGCCGATCTCGACCGCGACGCGCTGCCGTCCGCTGAGCTCGGCGATCCACCCGAGCGCCCGGCCCGCGACCGTGAGCGTCCCGTCGGCCGCGACGAGCCCACGCGGTCCGGTCGCCTCGAAGTACGACAGCGATTCGACACCGGAGACGGCCAGCGCCGCGACACTGCCGACGACCCAGGCGCCGAGTGCCTCGGCCGACTGCCGGTCGTCCGTCGCGCCGGGTACGTGCTCCGCGCCGAAGCCCGCACGGAGTTCCGGGTCACGGGAGTCACCGGCGCTCGCCCGCGTGGTGGCGACCGCGTTGTAGCGGGCGCCGAGCGTGACCGGCCCGAGGTGCAGCGGGCGGCCGTCGGCGATCCTGACAGCGTCCGCCACGACGACCGCCTGCATGCCGAGCGACTCGACGAGCTGGTGCCCGCCGCGGTCGTGCATGAACGGCGTGATGCTGAACGCCACGGGGCCCGTCCAGCGCTCGAGGCGCGCGTGGTTGCGGTTCAGCTCGGTGAAGTGCGCGCGGGTGCCGCCGACGAGCTCGGGGTGCGGTGGGCCCTCGGCCCACAGGGTTCGCAGGACGTCGCCGAGCGCGGTCAACAGCGTGACCTCCGAGAGGTGGGTGCGGCGATGGAACGCCCCGACGCGCATGACGGGCACGGCCGCGTCGCGGAGCCGTCGCAGCACCGGCTCGGCCTCCTCGCCCGTCCCGAGCACGAGTCGGAGGTCGAGGGGTCTGGTGCCGGCCTGGCGCACGGCTCGGTCGAGGATGGCCGGCCAGTCCTGGTTCGTCGGATCGATCTCCACGAGGATCCCGGTGATCGTGTCGGGGACCACCGCACCAGCGCGACCGCCATCGGGGTCGCTGGAGACCGAGGTCGAGATCGCCGGGACGACGCTGTCGAGTGGCGTGCCGATCCGCCCGTCGACAGGCTCAGGTACCGGGTCCTCTCGTTGCGCCGCGAACTCCGTCTCGGGCACGACGGTCACGGCGAGCGGCGTCGCCAGCGGGGCGTCGGCGGGCTCGGCAGCGTCGACCCGCGCACAGCTGACCTCGACGGACTGCTCGACGACGTCACCGACCGCCAGCGCGACGGGGAACGGCAACGAGAGCGGCGTCGAGTAGGTCTTGAACGAGGCGTCGGTCCAGTTGCGCTGGTCCTCCATCTCGAAGACGTCACCGCTGAAGCGGGCCGTGGTCGCGATGCGGTCGCCGGTCCAGGCGAGGGACTCGATGCGGATCGCCGGCTGATGCGGAGCGACGTGATCCGGGAGGCGCGTGGTCGTCGTGGAGCCCTCCGGGTGGCCGACGATGAGCTCGGTGCCGGCCAGGGTCGGCGACTGCAGCACGATGAGGCCGATGCGCGCCCGGCGGAACGCGGCGGTCACCTCGGCCCGGACGGCGACCCGCAGTGTCGACGCGCCGAGGTCGACCGACAGGGACCAGGCGACGACCTCGCCGTCGTCACCGGCGCGGCCGCGCAGATGCAGGCCGCTCGTCGTGTGGTCGACCGCGTCGACGATGACGGGCAACGTCTTCCAGTCCTGGTCGCGGACGACGAAGCGGATGCTGCGCAGCACGAGCTCGCCGTCGAAGGCGATGTCGTCCAGCTCAGAGCCGCGGAGCGAGGCCGACCAGGGCCCCCGGCCGACGGCGAGGGCGTCGCGCTCGCGGTCGAGCAGGAGGTCGGATGCGACGCCGAAGGTGGTTCCCGAACGCGAGGTCATGATCGTCGGCTCAGAGGCTCGTCATGCCGCCGTCGACCCGGAAGGTCGCTCCGGTGGCGAAGCTCGACTCGTCGCTGGCGAGGTACACCATGATGCCCTCGACGTCCGAGGCCTGGCCGGGACGACCGAGCGGGATGCGCCCGACGATCGCGGCGCGGGACTCGGGGTCGCCGGAGATCGCGGTGACGAGCGGGGTCTCCGTGTAGCCGGGGACGACGGTGTTCACGCGGATCCCCTGATCGGCGTAGGCCGCGGCGACGGTCCGGCCGAGGCCGTGGATCCCGGCCTTCGTGGAGCTGTACGCCGTGAAGTCGGCGCCCTCGCCGTTGAGACCGGTCGGGCTGCCCGTGAGGATGATCGAGCCGCCCCGGCCGAGCATGGCGCGGACGGCGTGCTTCGCAGTGAGGAAGGTGCCGGTGAGGTTGATGTCGACCGTGCGCTGCCAGACCTCGAGGTCGAGGTCGGCGATCTTCGCGTCCTGGCCGAAGAGCTGCACGCCGGCGTTCGCGACGACGACGTCCGGGGTCTTCCCGGCGGCGTCCATGACCGCGAAGGCGGCCTCGACGCTCGCTTCGTCGGCGATGTCGAGTCGCACGGCGATGGCGGTCGGGAAGGGTGCCGCCGCATCGCGGGCGGCCTGGATGTCGCGGTCGGAGAAGACCACGGCGGCATCCTCCCGCGCGAACCGTTCGGCGACCGAACGTCCGATCCCCGATCCGGCACCCGTCACGAGCGCGGTCTTTCCTGCAAGTCGTCCAGTCATCGTCGCCTGTCTCTCGTGCGGTGTTGGGGGGGTGGTGTCGCGGGTGTCGCAGTGGCTGTCGCGGGGTGGTGCATCGGGTCGTCTGCAGCCTATCCGGCACAACCGGTTGACCGCATGCGACGTTCGCAATTCAGGACCGCCGCGGCGCGCCGACCCGGATCGGGGGTGGAGCGGGCCGACGCGCCGGGCACGTCCTGAATTGCGAACAGTCGGGGAAGTGGGTTACCGCTCGATCTTGTCGAGGTGGAGCATGGCGGCGAGGTTCTTGTCGAGCTCGTCGTCCTGGAAGACCTTCTTCCAGTCGTCCTTGATGATCGCGCTGCGGCCGTAGTCCATCGCGATGAGGCATGCGTCGGAGAACGGGTTGTCGCCCTTGAGCGAGTTCGCGAGGGCGACCTGCGTGTGGCCGAGGAGGATCGCACGAGCGGCCGGCTCCGGCACACCCATGGTGTTGACGGCCTCGTCGAGCGACTCCTTGAGGAGCGCACCGATCATGCAGGCGATCGTCTCCACGAGGGTCGGCTCGAGCTGCGCGAGCTGCTTGACCGTGACCCAGTGGACCTCACCGACTGGGGCGAAGATCGCCCGGACGACGGCCTCGACCTGCGCCTGCTTCTCAGCGTCGTCGGACTCGATCGCCGCGATGGCGTCCTGGAGAGCGGCGATGCCACCGAAGGTGTCCGCGTACTCCTCGGGCGTGTGGCGCTCGACGAAGACCGACGGGTGGCAGGGGTGCGTGACGGCCTGGATGACGTCGTCGCGACGCGTCAGCAGACCCGCGTACGCTGCGGCCGGGTCGAGCGTGAGGAGCACGGCGCCCGACTTCATGAGCGGGACGACGCCGGCGGACACGGCCTTGAGGGCGAGGTCCGGGACGGCGAGGATGACGACGTCGGCGTCGGTGACGGCCGCATCGGTCTCGGTGAGCTCGCGACCGGCCTCGGTCACGCGCTCCTGGCCGGCGGGCGAGACCTCGCTGTAGAAGACGGTGTGGCTGGTCTTCACGAGGTTGTTGGAGACGCGCATGCCCATCTTGCCGCCCGCGCCGATGACGGCGATGGTGAGCTGGTCCGCGACGGTGGTGGTGTCGGTCATGATCTTCCTTCTCTCAGGTACTGCAGGTTGTGTGCGGTCCACGTGCGCTCGAGCTCGATCGTCTCCGTGATGGAGTCGCCGAGCGGGAGCCAGTGTTCGATGATCTGGTTGACACCGCGTTCGTCCGGTCGGACGACGGCGGTGAGGGCGGGGTAGTCGAGCAGGCCGGTGCCGAGCGGGGCACCCTCGAGGGTGAAGCCGACCCAGCCACCCCGACGGGTGAACGCGAAATCCTTGACGTGGATGTTGCGGACGTACGGGGCGGTGCGGGCGATCACGTCGCTCGGGTGTTCGAGTCGTGCGACGGTGTTGGCCGGGTCGAGGCAGATCCCGAGGTTCGGGTGGTCGACGGCGCTCACGAGGTCGACGAGCTCCTGCGACGACAGCTGCTCGTAGGTCTCGAGCGCGATCGTCACGCCGGCCGCTTCGAACGCCGGGAGCACCGCGCGGAGTCGATCGACGGCGTCCGCGTGGGAAGGCCGGTCGTCGCCCGACGTGACCATGCTGCGCAGGAGCTTCGCGCCCAGCACGGTGGCGATGTGGAGGAAGCGTTCGAGGTGCGCGACCGCGATCCCCTTCGTCCCGAGTTCGAGGGTGACCCCACGCTCGCGCGCGACCTCGGCGATCTGGCGCAGCTCATCGTCGGACATCGTCTCGATGCGGGCGTCGTCGCAGATCTGGAAGAGTTCGACGCCGGCGTCGGCCGTGCGCTCGATCATGCCGATGACGCTCAAGCGCTCGGATGCGAGCTCGGAGCCCTCCCAGAAGAAGGTGTAGGTGCCGAAGCCGATCATGCTGTCCTCGGTCCCTGAGCCTGTCGAAGGGTGCCATCCTGAGCTTGTCGAAGGGTGCCATCCTGAGCCTGTCGAAGGGCCTCGTCGAGCACGGCCTCGAGCGCCGCGACGTCGTGGGCGAAGCGTCCGAGGAACACGCCGTCGACGTCGTCACCGAGGGCGGTCAGCAGACCGGGACCCGCACTGCCGCCGTAGACGACGGAACTGCCGACCCGGTCGGGACGCTCGGCGATCGATTGTTGCAGGATCGCGCCGACGGCTCGCACGTACTCGGCAGACGCGGGTTCAGCCGCACCGATCGCCCACACGGGCTCGTAGGCGACGATCACCGGCCCCGCCACGGCATCGGCGAGCGCGGAGTCCAGCTGGCGCACGCACTCCGTCGCAGCCGCCTCGGGCGTCGTGCGCTCGACCTCGCCGATGCAGAGGACCGGCGAGAGGCCGTTGCGGAGGGCCGCGGCGGTCTTCTCGGCGACGACCTCGTCGGTCTCGCCGAAGAGGGAGCGGCGCTCCGCGTGGCCGACCTCGACCACGGCGACGCCGACTTCGGCGAGCTCGGGGCCGCCGACCTCACCGGTGAACGCGCCACGGTCCGCGCTCGCGAGGTCCTGTGCTCCGACCAGCACGCCCGTCCCGGCGAGGGCCGCTACCGACGGCGCGACCGCGAGGTAGCCGGGGATGACGAACAGTCGCACGCGACCGTCGACCACGGCCTCGTGCCGACGGGCCAAGGCGCCCACCTGCTCGATCCACTCGAGGGTCTGCGCGTGGCCGAAGTACATCTTCAGGCTCACGCCGACCACGCGGGGCGCGGTCGACGTGGGCACGGCCGACGGGGACGGGGTGGTCATCAGCAGGAGCCCGTCGCCTCGTACTCACCGATGACGGCGACCTTCTCGGCGCTCGCGCTGGTCTCGTCGAAGCGGTAAGTGAGCCACTCGCGGACGAGGCGGCGGGCGAGCTCGATGCCGATGACGCGCTGGCCCATCGTCAGGACCTGCGCGTTGTTGCTGAGGACACCGCGCTCGACCGAGAAGCTGTCGTGTGCGGTGACGGCGCGGATGCCGGCGACCTTGTTGGCGGCGATCGCGACGCCCAGGCCGGTGCCGCAGAAGAGGAGCGCGCGGTCGGCCTGGCCGGACGCGACGAGTTCCGCGGCGGCGATCGCGACGCGCGGGTAGGCGGTGTGGCCATCGGCGTCCACGCCCACGTCGACGAGCGAGGCGACGCCGTCGTGCTGCTCGAGGTCGCGCTTGACGATCTCCTTGTAGTCGAACCCGGCGTCATCCGAGCCGATGACGATGCGCAGCTGATCGGTCATGCGTGTACTCCTTCGTTGGTGGTGGTGCTGGTGGAGCCGTCCGGTGCGGTGGTGCCGGCGGCGCGCTCGAGGACGGGGACGATCGCCGTGACGATCAGGCCGAACGAGTAGGCACCGGCGTCGACGGTACCGAGACTCTTCTCGGCGTGCGGACGGGCGCGGCCCATCTTCGGCAGGAGGTCCGCGGTCTCAGCGGCAGCGGTGGAGGCAGCCGTAGCGGCGGTCGTCCAGGCGGCGACGAGGTCGGAACCGTCGGCGACGGCTGCACTCAACGTGGTGGTGAACGGCACGAGCGCGTCGACCATCGTCTTCTGTCCGACCTCGGCCTTGCCGAACGACATGATGCCGTCGACCGCGGCCTGCACGCCGGTCGCGACGTCGCTGCGGCCTGGTGCGGCCTCGTCGCCGAGGGCGGTTCCGACCGAGCGGAGCGCGAGGCCCCACAGGGCGCCGGACGTGCCGCCGGCGCGGTCCGCCCAGGCGTCGCCGGCCAGGTGCAGGACGGTGTGGGCACCGGCCCCG
This sequence comes from Plantibacter sp. CFBP 8798, assembly GCF_014841195.1. Lineage (NCBI taxonomy): Bacteria > Bacillati > Actinomycetota > Actinomycetes > Micrococcales > Microbacteriaceae > Plantibacter > Plantibacter sp. CFBP 8798. Next base: position 428,394 of record NZ_JACYTS010000001.1, on the reverse strand, counting down.
GCATCGGCGGCGGTGTGTGCGGCGGTGACGGCGGCACGAGCACCGCGCTGCATGCCGATGCCGTGGTCGCCGTCACCCGCGACGGCGTCGATCCGTCCGAGCTCCTCGACGTTCGTGTCGATGACCTGGACCAGCGCGTCGAGGGCCTCGACCACGACCGCGGCGGCGGCCCGTGACGCGTCGGTGGACTCGGGGATCTCGGCAGCCGTCTCGGCGACGAGCTCCGAGGGGTCGAGCTGCTCGGCCGCTGCGACGACGCCCTTGCGGTAGGCGGGGGTGTCGGCACCGGCAGCCCAGAAGCCCTCGAGCTCCTCGTCCAACCAGAAGAGCGTGAGCGAGACGCCGGCCATGTCGAAGCTCGTGACGAGCTCGCCGACCTCGGGGTCGACGATCTCCACCCCTGCGGCCTCGAGCTGCGCGGCGACCGCACGGTAGACGACGAACAGTTCCTCGTACTTCACCGAGCCGAGCCCGTTGAGGATGACGCCGACGCGAGCGCCCGCGGCCTCGGAGACGCCCTCGGGCAGTTCCGCGAGCAGCGAGGAGACGAGCAGGGTGGCGAGTTCATCGGCCGTCGGCACGTCGGTCTCGTCGATGCCGGGCTCGCCGTGGATGCCCATGCCGACCGCCATCCGACCCTCGGGCACGGTGAACAGCGGCTCGGTCGCGCCCGGCAGGGTGCAGCCACTGAACGCGACGCCGAAGGACCGGGTGCGCTCGTTCGCGTGGGTGGCGACGCGGACGACCTCGTCGAGGTCGTAGCCAGCCTCGGCTGCGGCGGCGGCCGACTTGAAGACGGTGAGGTCGCCGGCGATGCCCCGACGCTTGTGCTTCTCGGCGAGGGGCGCGCTCGAGATGTCGTCGGTGACGGCGACGCTGCGGGTGGGGATGCCCGCCGCGTTCAGCGCGTCCTGCGCCTGGGTGAAGTGGAGCACGTCGCCCGCGTAGTTGCCGTAGCTGAGGAGGACGCCGCCCCCGCGCTGCGCGGCCTTCGCGACCGACTCGACCTGGTGGGCGGACGGCGACGCGAACAGGTTGCCCATCGCCGCACCGTGCGCGAGGCCCTGGCCGACGATGCCGCCGAACGCCGGGTAGTGGCCGGAGCCACCGCCGATGACGAGCGCGACCGTGCCCTCGGGCGTCCGGGTGCTCCGGACGACGCCGCCGGTCACGCGCCGGACCTGGTTGCGGTTCGCGGCGACGAAGCCGTCGATCATCTCGTCGGCGAAGTCCGCCGGGTCGTTGAAGAGGCGCGTCATCGGGTCTTACCCGTGAGGTCGTCGTGCGAGACGCGCAGCTCGCGAGAGCTCCGCTGCTTCGAGAGGATGACCATGAGCGTGGCGGAGATCATCATGAAGCCACCGACGATGAACATCGGGACGACGTACTGCGGGGTGTCGCCGACCTTGGTGAGGTCCGCGACGGCACCGGTGATGTACGGCGCCGAGAACCCGGCGAGGTTGCCGACCGTGTTGATGAGTGCGATACCCGCGGCCGCTGCCGCGCCGGTGAGGAACTGCGTGGGCAGCGTCCAGAAGTTCGGCAGCGCGGCGAAGATCGCCATGGCGGTGACCGCGATGATCGCGATGGTGAGGGCGGGCGAGTTGGCGAAGAGCGCGAGCGGGATGCTCACGGCACCGACGATCGCGGGGATCACGATGTGCCAGGTCTTCAGACCACGACGCGTCGCGTCACGCGACCAGAAGTACAGGGCGATGGCGGCCGGCACGTATGGGATCGCCGTGATGAGGCCCTTCTGCATGACGTTGAACTCGGTGCCGAACGTCTCCTGGAAGCCCTCGATGATCGTGGGGAGGAAGAAGCCGAGCGCGTAGAGGCCGTAGATGAAGCCGAAGTAGATGAACGCGAGCATCCAGACGCGACCGCTCGTGAACGCGTGCTTGAGGCTGACGTGGCCCTGCTTCTGCTCGGTGGTGGCCTTCTCGTGCGCGAGGGCCGCCGTGAGCCAGACCTGCTCCTCGGTGGTGAGCCACTTGGCGTCCGCGGGGCGGTCCTTCAGGTAGAACCAGGCGATGACGCCGATGAGGATGGCCGGGAGTCCGACGCCGAGGAACATGAAGCGCCAGCCCTCGAGACCGAAGAACACGCCGTGCTGGCCGATGAGCCACCCGGCGAGGGGTGCGCCGATGACGGTGGTGAGCGGCTGCGCCAGGTAGAAGAGGGCGAGGATCTTGCTGCGGTGCTTGGCCGGGACCCAGAGGCTCAGGAAGAGGATCGCGCCGGGGAAGAAGCCGGCTTCAGCGACACCGAGCACGAAGCGGAGGATCGCGAGCTGTTCGAAGTTGGCGACCCAGGTGAACAGAACCGCGACGATGCCCCAGGTGACCATGATGCGGGCGAGCCAGCGGCGGGCACCGAACTTGTTGAGCGCGAGGTTGCTGGGCACCTCGAGCAGGATGTAGCCGATGAAGAAGACGCCGGATGCGAAGCCGAATTGGGCGGCGGAGAGCGCGAGATCCTCGTTCATGCCGTTGGGGGCGGCGAAGCCGATCGCGGTGCGGTCCAGGTAGTTGATGAAGAACATCAGCGCCACGAACGGCACGAGACGGATCGAGACCTTCCGGATGGCTGATCGCTCGACAGCCGGATTGGCCGCGGGGGCGGTGGTGTCCACTATGACTCCTCGGGTGGGCGGCATCGATGCCGCGGGCAGGGCGTGGTCCGGGCCGGACCGGAATGAACGATACATCAACCGGTTGACCAATTCAAGCATCGCTGGCCCCCGAGCACCCCTCCCGGTCCCTGAGCTTGTCGAAGGGCCGCGATACAGTGAACCCATGCCTGCGTTCCCGGATCGGCCGACCGACGACATCTCGTCCAGCCTCGGACCGGTCGCCGTGGGATCCGCCGTCTCCGCAGTCGCGAAGCGTCTGCTCGACCACTTCACGAGCGGTGAGATCGCCCCGGGGACCCGCCTCCCACCGGAACGTCAGCTCGCCGCATCCCTCGGCATCGGGCGCTCAGCCGTCCGCGAGGCACTCGCGGCGCTCGAGATCCTCGGCGTCGTCGACGTCCGCCCGGGCAGCGGCACCTACCTCCGCGGCAGCGTCTCCGAGCTCCTCCCCGAGACACTCAGCTGGGGCCTCATGCTCGGCGAACCACGGACCCGCGAACTCATCGAGGTGCGTGGGCAGCTCGAGGTCTTCGCCGCCGGCCTCGCCGCGACGCGCATGGACGACATGGCACGCAACCGGCTCCGCAACCACCTCACCGCGATGAGCGAGGCGGGTGCCAACCGCACCAAGTTCATCGAGGCCGACCTCAAGTTCCACCTGGAGCTCGCCTCCGCCACCGGGAACCGCGTGCTGTCCGACCTCCTGCAGAGCATCCGCTCGCTCCTCCGCATCTGGGTGGAGCGCGGCATCCACGAGGACGTCGACGCCCAGCGCGCCTTCGAGGAGCACGAGGCCGTCTACGAGGCGATCATGTCGGGCGACCCCGCCGCCGCGACGGCCGCGATGCAGCACCACATGGACACCGCGACCGAACGGCTGAACCGCACGCTCACGGCGTAGCACTTCGACAGGCTCAGTGACCGAGTCCCGGTCCCTGAGCTTGTCGAAGGGCGCTCGTCCCGGTCCCTGAGCTTGTCGAAGGGCGGTCGTCCCGGTCCCTGAGCCTGTCGAAGGGCGCTTGTCCCGGTCCCTGAGCCTGTCGAAGGGCGCTTGTCCCGGTCCCTGAGCCTGTCGAAGGGCGGTCAGGCGCGGATCGCCTCGACGACCGCGGCCACCGCCGCCTCGACCGCACGCGTCCGCGCATCCGCGTCCTCGCCTTCCGAGTCGTGGACGTACGCCGTCACCCCGCGGCGAGCGCCGCAGAAGTCGACGATGCCGTGTTCGAGCTGCGTCCGCATCGCCTGCTCGTAGCCGTGGCGGTCGTAGACCCCGGCGTCGTCGCCCGCGATCGGTACGAGGTGCACGCGCAGGCGGTCGAGCTTCCGGACGATCCCGCCGTCCGCGTCGAGGCCGAACGCCCAGCCATTGACGAACACGCGGTCGAACCAGCCCTTGAGGAGTGCGGGCGCCGACCACCAGTACACCGGGAACACGAGGACGAGGTCCGTGGCCCGGTCGAGCCGCCCCTGCTCAGCGGCCACGTCCGGGGTGAAGTCGCCACCGACTCGGTAGGTGTGGCGGTCGGCGAGCGTGTACCGCGGGTCGAAGCCCTCCGCAGCGAGGTCCGCGACCTCGACGCTGGTCGAGCCGGCGGTCGATCGCAGCTCCTGCGCGAGCCGCTGGGCGAGGTGATGGGTGAGGGAGTCGGAGTCGGGGTGGGTGGTCACGATGAGCGTCGGCACACTCCATCATCGCCTGCATCGGACGCGGGGTCAGCCGTTCGGCACCCTCCGCAGGATGACCGGGGTCCGTCCGCCGACTGATGCCGACGGCGCGGCGAGCGCCCTACAGTTGTCGGAATGAGCGGATGGACATGGCAGGCGTGGGTCGGACTCGTCGGCGGCACGCTGATCTTCTTCGCCGTCCTCGGCCCGATCCTGCTCGTGCAGCTCCGTCGCTACGGCCAGATGTCGCTCCCCCGGGTGATCGGCGCTGCGGCGGTCAGTGTCTACGCGGTGGCCCTCGTCGCGTACACGCTGCTGCCGCTGCCGGACGAGCGCGCGAACTGCAGCACGGCCCACGGCGCGCTCGAGCTGATCCCTGGACACTCGATCGGGGACATCGCACGGGAGACCGCTGGGCTCTCCGTCCTGAGCACCTTGACGAGCCACGCGTTCCTCCAGGTCGTCCTGAACGTGATCCTGTTCATCCCGTTCGGCGCCATCGCGCGGCGGTACTGGAGCCGTGGGCTCGGTGTCTCCATCCTGCTCGGGGCGCTCGTCTCCCTGCTGATCGAGTCGACGCAGTACACGGGCATCTGGGGCTTGTACGAATGCGCCTACCGGGTGGCCGACGTCGACGACGTGATCACGAACACGGCCGGTGCCGCGATCGGAGCACTCATCGCCCCGATCATCCTCGGGTGGATGCCGAGCGCGCGAGCCCTGCGCGCCACCCGCGACCGGGCGCGACCCATCACCGTCTGGCGCCGATGGTTCGGCATGGTGCTCGACGCGTTCGCCGTGAACCTCTCGATCACGGTGCTGTCGCTCGTGTTCGTCGTCCCACGCGTCCTGCTCACGGGCGCGACCGGGACCGCCAACGACCCGACGCTGCCCGAGGTCCTCAGCATCGGTGCGGGCACGGTCGTCCTCGTGATCGTGCTGCCGGCGCTCATCGGGAGCGGTGCGTCGCTCGGGCAACGCCTCGTCTGGCTCGCTCCGCAGTGGCCGGACGGACGCGGATCGGCGGCGCGGCGCCTCTACCGCGGGTCCGTCGTGGCCCTGCCGTACATCGCCACGACGACCGCCGCGCAGATACCCGACGCCACGAGCGGCCTCACGCAGACGATCGTCGGGATCATCGGGATCCTCAGCTTCATCATCGTCACCACGGCCGTCGTCTCCGTATCGTTCACCCGGCACCGCCGCGGCGTCTCCTACGCCTCCGTCGGCGCGGACCTGCGCGACGCCCGCACGACCACGCCGTAGCGCGACAGCAGGAGATCAGCGCCGGAGCAGGACGCACTCACCCAGAGGCTCCTGCCACCGCGCGGATCTCCTGCTACCGCGCCGGCCGCTCGGCCGCTACAGCTCTGCGCCGAGGAGCCCCGACAGGAAGGCGTGGAGCTCGTCCGCCATGTCGACCGACTCCGGTGCGAGCAGCCACTGGACCTGCAGTCCGTCCATGAGCGCGAGGGTCATGAAGGCCGCGCTGGTGGTGGGGAAGTCAGCCCGCACCCGTCCTGCGGAGACGAGCAGCCCGAAGGTGCGCTCGAGCCGCCCGCGCGTGCCCTCGTAGCGCTCGACGAAGTAGTCGTGCGCCGGGTGGTCGGGCGAGGTCGCCTCCGCCGAGAGCGTGCAGTAGAGCGCGACCACGCCGGGCACGGAAGCGTTGTACCGGGCGAGCGCGACCAGCCCCCGGAGCGTCTCGATCGGGTCGTCGCCGTCCATCGGCACGAGCGTCGCCGAGAGGTCGTCGCGGTGCGAGAGCACGGCGGCGAGCAGCGCGCTCTTGTTCGGGAAGTGGTGCAGGAGCCCGGCCTCGCTCATCCCCACCTGCGCGGCCACCTCCCGCAGTGAACCCGCGCGATATCCCCCGTTGGCGAAGACGGCGAGCGCGGCGTCGAGGATCGCGACGCGCTTCATACCGGTTTTCGCATATGCGCCGCGGGGCTTCCCCTGCGGCTTGTTCCCGGTCTTGACCGATGTCATCGGACGACCTCCCCCTTCGGACGGCTTCACGATAGCGCGTTCCCCGTCGAACGCCGCGGCCTGGTCGTGATCCAACTGTGACATGGCCGAAAACAAAAAGCTAGTGACCACTCGGGTTTCATGCTAGCGTCCTCAATCACCAGCGATCCGATGAGGGATTGCTCACAGCGAATGGACAAAGATGTTCCGATGGAAGACGACCGCAGCCGTCGCGGTCACCGCTGCTGCACTCGTGCTCACCGGATGCTCCGGTAGCACCTCCGGCTCTGACAGCGGCTCCGGTGGCACCCTGATCCTGGGTGCGATCACTCCCCCCACCACGTTCGACCCGGCCGGCTCCGAGTGGGGCAACCGCTCGCCCTTCTACCAGGCCGTCTTCGACACCCTGCTCGTCGCCACCGCCGACGGTGAGATCGTCCCGTCGCTCGCGACCTCCTACGAGTACAACGACGACAACACCGTCCTGACGCTCAAGATCCGCGACGACGTCACCTTCACCGACAAGTCGAAGCTCACCGCCGACGTCGTCAAGCAGAACCTCGAGCGGTTCAAGACCGGCACCTCCCCCGACGCCGGCTACTTCGCGGGCGTCGCCTCCGTCGAGGCACCCGACGACACCACCGTCGTCATCACCCTGAGTGCACCCGACCCGGCCATGCTCAACTACCTCACCCGCGACCCCGGCCTGATCGCCAGCGCCGAGTCGTTCGACAGCCCCGACCTCGCCACCAACCCGGTCGGCTCCGGACCGTACATGCTCGACACGGCCGCGACCGTCACGGGCACGAGCTACGGCTACACCGCGAACCCCGACTACTGGAACAAAGACTGGCAGCACTACGACAAGCTGACCATCAACGTCCTCCAGGACGCGACCGCAGGCCTGAACGCCGTCAAGTCGGGCGAGGTCAACGGCATCAAGCTCGCCAACAACGACAACCTCGCCGAGGTCGAGGGCGCCGGCTGGACCGTCAACGCCAACGAACTCGACTTCCAGGGCATGCTGCTCCTCGACCGCGCCGGCACGATGAACCCGGCGATCGCCGACGTCCGCGTCCGCCAGGCCATCAACTACGCGTTCGACCGCCCGGCGCTGCTCAAGGCGCTGCAGAACGACAACGGCACGGTCACGGGTCAGGTCTTCCCGGAGAACTCCCCCGCCTACGACAAGTCGCTCGACGACCGCTACGGCTACGACCCCGAGAAGGCCAAGGAACTGCTCGCCGAGGCGGGCTACGCCGACGGCCTGACGCTCTCGATGCCGTCCTCCACGGTGCTCGGCGCCACCACCTACACGCTGATCTCGCAGCAGCTGGCCGACGTCGGCATCACCGCCGAGTACACGGACCCGGGCAACAACTTCATCGCCGACCTCCTGGCCCCGAAGTTCCCCGTCTCCTTCATGGCGCTGGAGCAGAACCCGGACTGGCAGCTCATCCAGTTCATGATCGCCCCGAACGCCGTCTTCAACCCCTTCAAGTACGACGACCCGAAGGTCGACGAGTACATCAAGCAGATCCAGTACGGCGATGAGGCGACGCAGGGCAAGGTCGCCAAGGAACTCAACGCCTACATCGTCGAGCAGGCCTGGTTCGCCCCCTTCTACCGGGTGCAGGGCAGCTTCGCGACGGACGCCAACACGACCGTCAAGATGATCCCGACGAACGCGTACCCGTCCATCTACGACATCCAGCCGAAGTAGTCCGCTGATCCTTGAGCCGGTCGAGGGGTTCGCCCGTCGACCGGCTCAAGGGACCGGGACCGGCCGGCTGCACGTCGGTTCGACCCCGGCCCGCCCGAGTGCCCAGCGCTCGGACGGGCCGGCCCCAACACCCCTCACTCACCCACTTCCTGGAGTGACCCATGCTCGGATTCATCCTCAGACGCCTGGTGTCCGGCGTCGTCCTCATCTTCGTGATCTCCGTGATCGCGTACTCCCTCCTCTACCTCGGCGGCGGCGACATCGCCCGCCGGATCCTCGGCCAGAGCGCCACCACCGAGACCGTCGCGAAGAAGGCGGCTGAACTCGGCCTCGACCGCCCGCTGCCGGTGCAGTACTTCGACTGGATCACCTCCGCCTTCCAGGGCGACCTCGGCCGCTCGTGGTTCACCGGCCAGCTCGTCTCCTCCGGCGTCACCGGCCGCCTCGCCGTCACCCTCTCGATCGTGCTCGGCGCGACCATCATCGCCGCGATCGTGTCCGTCATCCTCGGTGTCCTCGCCGCCCGTCGCGGTGGATGGATCGACAACGTCGTCCAGTTCATCTCCGTCATCGGCTTCGCGATCCCCAGCTTCCTCATCGCGCTCGTGCTCGTCATCACCTTCGCGATCAACCTCCGCCTGTTCAAGGCCACCGGGTACATCCCGATCACCACGTCCTTCTCCGGCTGGGTCGCCTCGGTGACATTGCCGATCATCGCCCTCGCGATCGGTGCCATCGCGACGGTCTCGCAGCAGGTGCGCGGTTCGGTCGTCGACGCGATGTCGAAGGACTACGTCCGGACGCTCCGCAGTCGCGGGCTCGGCACGGGCCGCGTCATCTACAAGCACGTGCTGCGGAACGCCGGCGGCCCGGCCCTCGCGGTCCTCGCCGTGCAGTTCATCGGCCTCCTCGGTGGCGCGGTCATCATCGAGCAGATCTTCGCCCTCCCGGGCATCGGTCAGCTCGCCGTGCAGGCCACGACTCAGGGCGACATCCCCATCGTCATGGGGGTCGTCATCGCGACGGCCATCATCGTCGTCGTCGTCAACCTGCTCATCGACCTCGCGCAGGCTGCGCTCAACCCGAAGGTGCGACTGTCATGACCGCCATCGAAACCCCGCTCACCGTCCCGACCCCGCAGGTCCGCGTCAACCTCCTGCGTCGGCTCCTCAAGCGCCCGATCGGCGCCGCGTCGCTCGTGTTCCTCGCGCTCATCGGGGTCGTCGCGATCTTCGGACCGCTCATCGCCCCGCAGGACCCGAACCTCGCGTCCCTGCAACAGGTCCTGGCGCCACCGAGCGCCGACCATCTCCTCGGAGCGGACAGCGCCGGGCGCGACGTGTTCTCCCGTCTGCTCGCCGCCACCCAGATCAGCGTCGCCGCAGCGCTCCTCGCCCTCGTCGTCGCGATCGTCATCGGGGTCGTCGCCGGGCTGATCGCCGGGTACTACCAGGGCTGGTTCGACTCCGTGTCGTCCTGGTTCACGGGCCTCATCATGGCGCTGCCCGGCATCGTCGTCCTCCTCGCCGCCCGCGCCGTCCTCGGCCCGTCGGTCTGGATCTCGATGGCCATCTTCGGCATCCTGCTCTCGCCCTCCTACTTCCGCCTCGTCTATGCGGCGGTCACGGCCGTGCGCTCGGAGCTCTACGTGGACGCCGCCCGGGTCTCAGGCCTCAGCGACCCGCGCATCATCGGCAAGCACATCCTCTCCGTCGTCCGCGCACCGATCATCATCCAGTCGGCGATCATCGCGGGCATCGCCATCGCGATCCAGTCCGGCCTCGAGTTCCTCGGTCTCGGCGACCTGTCGGTGCCGACCTGGGGTTCGATGCTGAACGACGGCTTCACGAACATCTACAAGGCACCGATCCTCATGGTCTGGCCGTCGCTCGCGATCGCACTCACCTGCATCGCGCTCACCCTGCTCGCCAACGCGATGCGCGACGAGCTCGAGCGCACCGTGTCCGTCCGTCGGCGCCGTCGCAAGATCGTGACGACGTCGAAGACGGGCTCCAACACGATCGTCACCCAGTCGATCAGCACCTCCGGGATCAGCGAGGACGAGATCGTCGGCGTCCCGCCCATCCGTCACGACGACGACGCTCGCGCCTCCGCTCGCGCCGAGGAGCTCGTCCTCAGCGTCCGCGACCTCCGCGTCGGCTACGACCAGGAGGGCGGCCGGGTCACCGAGGTCGTCCACGGCGTCGACCTCGACATCCGCAAGGGCGAGGTCCACGGCCTCATCGGTGAATCCGGCTCGGGCAAGACCCAGACGGCGTGGGGCGTCCTCGGACTCCTGCCCCGCGGCGGCCGGGTCACCGACGGCACGATCCGCTACGAGGGCACCCGACTCGACACCCTCGGGGAGCGCGAGTACACGGCCATCCGCGGCAAGCGCATCGGCTACATCCCGCAGGAGCCGATGTCGAACCTCGACCCGGCGTTCACGATCGGCAGCCAGCTCGTCGAACCCCTGCGCGTCACCCTCGGCCTGAGCAAGAAGGAGGCGACGGACAAGGCGCTCGCCCTGCTCGAGCGGGTCGGCATTCCGAACCCCAAGCGCACCTTCGCCGCGTTCCCGCACGAGGTCTCGGGCGGTATGGCGCAGCGTGTGCTCATCGCCGGCGCCGTCTCCACGGACCCGGACATCATCATCGCCGACGAGCCCACCACGGCCCTCGACGTGACCGTGCAGGCGGAGGTCCTCGACCTGTTGCGCGACCTCCAGGCGGAGCGCCACATGGCGATGCTCCTCGTGACGCACAACTTCGGGGTGGTCGCCGACCTCTGCGACCGCGTCTCGGTCATGCAGAACGGCCTCATCGTGGAGACCGGGCCGGTGCGCTCGATCTTCAACCACGCACAGCACCCGTACACGCAGTCGCTGCTCGGCGCGATCCTCGACGAGGGTCCCGCCCGACCGGCACTCGCGACGAACCTGACAGGAGAGACCCGATGACGTCGTCACTGCTCGAGGTGAAGGACCTCGAAGTCGAGTACCCGGGCAAGGGGTTCCGTGCCCAGTCGTTCAAGGCGCTCAAGGGCGTGTCGATCGACATCAAGCCCGGTGAGACCGTCGGTCTCGTCGGCGAGTCCGGCTCCGGCAAGACCACGCTCGGTCGCGCCGTGCTGGGCCTCGCCCCGGTCACCGGCGGCAGCATCCGCTACCGCGACCAGGAGATCGGGCACCTGAAGCGCAAGGAGCGCCGGGCACTCAGCTCGGAGATCCAGGTCGTGTTCCAGGACCCGTACTCCTCACTCAACCCCTCGCTCACGATCGAGCAGATCCTCACCGAGCCGCTCACCGTCCGCGGTGTCTCCGGTGCCGACGCCCGCAAGCGCGTCGGATCCCTGCTCGACCAGGTGCAGCTGCCGACCGGCGCGGCCTCACGGCTCCCCCGGGAGTTCTCGGGCGGCCAGCGGCAGCGCATCGCGATCGCCCGGGCGCTCGCCCTCGATCCGAAGCTCATCGTGTGCGACGAGCCGGTGTCGGCCCTCGACCTGTCGACGCAGGCGCGGGTCCTCGACCTCTTCATCGACATCCAGGAGCAGACGGGCGTCGCCTACCTGTTCATCTCGCACGACCTCGCAGTCGTCCGGCACATCAGCCACCGCGTGGCGGTCATGTACCACGGCGAGATCGTCGAGTCCGGCGACGGCGACCAGGTGACGGCGCACCCGGCCCACCCCTACACGCAGCGCCTGTTCATGGCGGCACCGATCCCCGACCCGGACCGCCAGGAGGACCGTCGGGTGGAGCGACGCCGCCTCATCGACGAGCAGCGTGCGGCGGAGTCAGCCGCCTGATCCGTCCGGATCACCACGACCGCCCGGTCGGCCGGGGCCAGGAACCTGGCCGGCCGGGCGCACCACGCACATCGCTCGGCACCTGAGCTCGTCGAAGGGCCCACATCCGGTCCCCGAGACCCACAACCGGTCCCCGAGACCCACCATCCGGTCCCTGAGCTTGTCGAAGGGCCACCCCAGAACGGACCCACATCGCATGACCATCACCACTCCCCGGCACGCCGCCGCCACGAAGCCCGTCGACACCGCGGCGATCGACGCCCTCGTCGCCCGGCTCGACCTCGAGGAGAAGGTCGCGCTCGTCTCCGGTGCCGACTTCTGGACCACGGTGCCGCTCGAGAAGATCGGCCTGCGCGCCATGGTCCTGTCCGACGGGCCGGCCGGCGTCCGCGGTCCGCTGTGGGACGAGCGCTCGCCGTCGATCAACCTCCCGTCAGCGACCGCGCTGGCGTCATCGTGGGATCCGTCGCTCGCCTACCGATACGGCGCCGTCGCCGCGGCCGAGGCCCGCCGCAAGGGCGTCGACGTCGTCCTCGGCCCGACCATCAACCTCCACCGTTCCCCGCTCGGCGGGCGGCACTTCGAGGCGTTCAGTGAGGACCCGGAGCTGACCGGATCGCTCGCGGCCGCCTACGTCAGCGGCCTGCAGGACAACGGCGTCGCCGCGACCCCGAAGCACTACGTCGCCAACGACTCCGAGACCGACCGCTTCACGGTCGACGTGCACGCGAGCGAGCGCGCCCTCCGCGAGCTCTACCTCGCGCCGTTCGAGCGCACGGTGACCGAGGCCGGCACCTGGGCGATCATGAGCGCCTACAACTCCGTCGACGGCGTCACGATGAGCGAGAACGACCTCCTGGAGACGCCGCTCAACTCGGAGTGGGGCTTCGACGGCGTCGTCGTCAGCGACTGGACCGGCGTCCGCAGCCTCGGCTCGGCGCCGGCGTCGCAGGACCTCGCCATGCCCGGCCCCGCTCCTGCATGGAGCGCGGCCCTCGTCGAGGCCGTCCGCGACGGCCGCGTCGCCGAAGCCGACGTCGACCGCAAGGTCGCCCGACTCCTCGCCCTCGCGGCCCGTGTCGGTGCCCTCGGCGAGGAAGCGCTGGCGCCGGCCCCGGTCGACGGGGTCGCCTTCTCCCGCGAGGCCGAGACCGAGGGCGTCGTGCTGCTCGACAACGACGGCACGCTCCCCCTCGACGCCGCCGCGCTCACCCGCGTCGCCGTCATCGGGCACAACGCCCGCGACTCGCGCACCCAGGGCGGTGGCAGCGCGACGGTCCTCCCCGAGCACACCGTCAGCCCGCTGGAGGGACTCCGACTCGCGCTCCCCGAGGCGACGATCGACTACGCCGTCGGCGCGATCGTGCAGGAGGGCGTCGCCGAACTCCCGCTTGAGCGCCTCACCAATCCGCGCACGGGTGACCCCGGTCTCGTCGCCACGTTCCTCGACGCCGACGGTGTGGAACTCTTCACCGAGGACCGCCGATCCACCGCGCTCGTCTGGTTCGGCGGCGACGCTCCGGTCACCACGGCGTCGCAGCTCGTCCTCACCACCACGTACACGCCGGAGGCCACCGAGCAGCTGCGGCTCGGCTTCGCCACGGGGCTCCACGGCCGGCTCTTCGTCGACGGCGTCCTCCTCGTCGACGAGCAACCCGTGGTCGTCGGGAACGACCTCGGCGCGGCACTGCTCGCCCCGCCGTCGGCGACCGGGGCGTTCGCCGCCCAGGCCGACGTCGCCGTCGAACTCCGCGCGGAGTTCGACCTCTCCCCGAGCGAGAACGGTCTCGGCGCGATCAGCGTCACCGTCGGTCGCGCTCCCGACGACTCCGACCCCGACGCCCTCATCGCCCAGGCGGTCGAGGCGGCCCGCGCGGCCGATGTCGCCGTCGTGGTCGTCGGCACGAACTCGAAGGTCGAATCGGAGGGCTGGGACCGCAGCGACCTCACCCTCCCTGGCCGTCAGGACGAGCTCGTCCGCGCCGTCGCCGCCGTGAACCCGCGCACCGTCGTGATCGTCAACTCCGGCGCCCCGGTCCTGCTCCCCTGGAGCGACGAGGTCGCCGCCGTGCTCCTCGGCTGGTTCGGCGGACAGGAGATGGGCAACGCCCTGGCCGACGTGCTGCTCGGGGTCGCCGAACCCGGTGGTCGCCTGAGCACCACCTGGGCTGCGGCGCTCGACGAGGTCCCGGTGCTCGACGTCACCCCGGTGGACGGCGTGCTCCGCTACGAGGAGGGCATCCACATCGGCTACCGCGCGTGGCTCCGCTCGGGTGCCACGCCCGCATACTGGTTCGGCCACGGGCTCGGGTACACGAGCTGGTCCATCGACGGTGGCGAGGTCTCGGGTGACGTCGCCTCCGGTGACGCCCGCGTCTCCGGGACCGCGACGAACACCGGCGACCGCGCCGGCAAGCACGTCGTGCAGGTGTACGCGGAGCGACCGGACTCATCGGTCGACCGCCCCGTGCGCTGGCTCGTCGGATCGGCTGTCGTCCGCGCGGGTGCCGGCGAGTCGGTCGCCTGGGAGGTCGCGCTGCCGGCCCGGGTCTTCGCCCACTGGGCGGACGGCTGGCAGGTCGAGCCAGGCGACGTCACCCTCCGGATCGGATCGTCCGTCGTCGACCTCGTGGACGAGCACGTCGTCACCATCGCAGCCGGGATCTCCCGATGACCGCGCACGTCGCGCGGATCGGCCGGCTGCGGGCGGAGACCCGTGACGACAGCCCCGCGGTTGCGACGCCGACGCCTCGGTTGAGCTGGACCGTCGAGACCGCTGGCTCCGACTGGGTGCAGGCCTGGGCCGAGCTCCGGGACGGCAGTGGTGCCACGGCGCGTGTCGAGGGCCGCGACTCCGTCCTCGTCTCCTGGCCGTTCCCACCACTCGCCCCGGACGAGGTGCGCACCGTCGAAGTCCGTGCCGCGTCGACTGCTGGGGAGGAGACACCCTGGAGCGAGCCGGCCGTCGTCGAGGCCGCGTACCTGGCCGACGGAGCCTGGACCGCCCGCTTCATCGGTCTCGCGGCGCCCGAGCGTCCTGCGCAACCGATCCGGGTGCGCCGCACCTTCACGGTCGGCGGGCCCGTCCGTCGCGCCCGGCTGTTCTGGACCGCGCTCGGTGCCGCCGAACCGCAGCTGAACGGGATGCCCGCCTCGGAAGACGTCCTCTCCCCCGGCTGGACCGCCTACGGCGACCGCCTCGTGCACGAGACCGTCGACGTCACCGCGCTCGTCGAGCCGGGTGAGAACGTCATCGCCGCGACCGTCGCCGGCGCCTGGTACACCGAGCGGTACGGGTTCTTCCAGTTCGCCGAGCGCATCTACGGCGACCAGCCACGCTTCGCCGCCCAGCTGCAGCTCGACTACCTCGACGGGACGACGGAGACGCTCGTCACCGATGCGAGCTGGTCGGCGGCAGACGGTGCCGAGCTCGTCGACAGCGGCATCTACGCCGGCGAGGCGATCGACACCACCCTGGTCGAACCCGGCTGGTCGACGACGGCGCTCGACGCGTCCACCTGGGCCCCGGCCCTCGTCGACGACGCTGCGCACCCGGTGCCGGAGGCCCGGATCGCCGCGCCCGTCCGCCGCATCGAGGAACGCGCGGTCGCGGAGGTGCTCACCTCGCCGTCGGGCGCGACCATCCTCGACTTCGGCCAGAACCTCGTCGGCCGCCTCCGGCTCACCGTCGCCGGCCCGCGGGGCACGACGCTCACGCTCCGGCACGCCGAGGTCCTCGACGAGGGCGAACTCGCCCTGCGTCCCCTCCGCAACGCCGCAGCCACCGACCACGTCACGCTCTCGGGCGACGGCGAACAGACGATCGAGCCGCGCTTCACCTTCCACGGCTTCCGCTACGCGCAGATCGACGGCTGGCCGGGCGCATTCGACCCGGCGTCGGTCACCGCCGTCGTCCTCCACAGCGACCTCACGCGCACGGGTTGGTTCTCCTCCTCGCACGAGCTGCTCGACCGCCTCCACGAGAACGTCGTCTGGGGCATGCGCGGCAACTTCCTGAGCATCCCGACCGACTGCCCGCAGCGCGACGAACGGCTCGGCTGGACGGGTGACCTGCAGGTCTTCGCTCCGACCGCGAGCTTCCTCTACGACAGCTCCGCCTTCCTCGACTCCTGGCTGCGCGACCTCGCGCTCGAGCAGGGACACCAGGACGGTGTCGTCCCCATGGTGGTCCCGGCCGCGCTGTCCGGCTTCGCCGGCGGCGGGCCGACCGCGGCCTGGGGCGATGCCGCGACCGTCGTGCCGTGGGTGCTCCACGAGCGCTACGGCGACCTCGGGATCCTGCGCGAGCAGTACCCGTCGATGCGTTCCTGGGTGGAGGCCGTCCTCCGGGTGAGCACCGACGGTCTCTGGTCGAACACCTTCCAGCTCGGCGACTGGCTCGACCCGAGCGCGCCGCCGGACCAGCCGGCGAAGGCCAGGGTCGACTCGGACATCGTCGCGAGCGCCTATCACGCGCGATCGCTCCGGATCCTCGCCGACACCGCCGGGCTCCTCGGGGAGACGGCGGACGCGGAGCGGTACGGCGAACTGGCCGAGCGGAGTCGGGCGGCCTTCACCGCCGAGTACGTGACGCCCGCCGGCCGGATGATGTCCGACGCGCCGACCGCGTACGCCCTCGCCCTGCGGTTCGACCTCGTCGACGACCCCGCCCTGCGGCAACGCCTCGCAGACCGCCTCGCCGACCTCGTCCGCGCCGACGGTTACCGCATCGGCACCGGCTTCGTGGGAACGCCGCTCATCACCGACGCACTCGCCGACGGCGGACACCTCCGCGCGGCCGGCCGCCTCATGCTCCAGACCGAGAACCCCTCCTGGCTCTCGCCCGTCACCAAGGGCGCGACCACGATCTGGGAGCGTTGGGACAGCCTGCTCGAGGACGGCTCGGTCAACCCGGGCGAGATGACCTCGTTCAACCACTACGCGCTCGGCGCCGTCGCCGACTGGCTGCACCGCACCGTAGCCGGCCTCGCTCCCACGGGTGCCGGCTACCGCGAACTCCGGATCGCACCGCGGCCGATCGACGGACTCGACCACGCCGAGGCCCGACACGTCACGCCCTACGGCGAGGCGTCGGTGGCGTGGCGACGCGAAGGGTCGTCCCTCCGGGTGTCGGCGGTCGTGCCGCCGAACACGACGGCGACGGTCGCGTTGCCGGGTGCCGCGGAGGAGACGATCGGGTCCGGTCGCCACGATTGGACGGTCGAGGTCCCCGACGCCGGCTCGAGTGCCGACGACGACATCACGCTCGGCCTCGACTCGCCGCTCTCCGAGATCATCGACCGACCGGCCGCGTACGACGCCCTCCTCAGCTCGGTGGGTGCCCACGATCAGGCCAAGGCCGACGACATCCGCCGCAGCACCCAGTGGAGTCGTGGTCGGACCGTCCGTCAGCTCCTCATGTTCACGCCGCCGTCGATGCTCGACGACGTGGACGCAGCGCTTGCTGCAGCCACTCCGGCATCAGGAGTTGCGCGATAACCCCCACTCGACTGTTCCACGTGCAACACTCGCACCGCCTGCACCAGTAGCACCCGCCGCCGACCCGCTCGGCTGATCACAGGAGATCCATGTTCGACCGCAGTTCCGCCTTCGGAGACGTCATCGAGAGCCCGGCGGGTCGCACCGTCCTCGAGCAGTTCCTGCCCGGCATCGCCGCCTCGCCGATGGCCAAGCAGTTCCGCAGCATCCGTCTCGGGCAGCTGTCGGCGATCGTGCCGGAGCTGCAGGACGATGCGGCGAAGGATCGTCTCTGGGCGGCGCTCGCACAGGTCGACGACGGTCCCGACGCCCGCGCACCCTACGGCGCCGCGATCGAGCCCGCTCCCGACTACGAGGGCCAGGACGTCCCGCGCGGCTCGGCGACCCTGACGGTCCCCGGCGACGTCCCGCAGTACGGCGTCGTCGAGATCCGGCTGGACGGGCCGTCGCACGGCAACCCGTTCGTCGACGTGGAACTCGGCGCGACGTTCACGAACGGCGCACGCGAGCTCACCGTCGGCGGGTTCTACGACGGCGACGGCCGGTACCTGGTGCGGCTGCTCGCCGAGGAGCAGGGCGAGTGGTCGTTCACCACGAGCTCGACCGCCCGATCACTCGACGGCGTCGCAGGCGCGTTCACCGTGTCGGCCGCGGCGACGGGCAGCCACGGACCGGTGCGCGTGGACGGCTTCCACTTCGCCCACGCCGACGGCACCCGCCACCGCCCGCTCGGCACGACCGCCTACGCCTGGACGCACCAGCTCGAGGAACTGCAGGAGGAGACGCTCCGCGCCCTCGAAGCCGCGCCGTTCACGAAGATCCGGATGTGCGTGTTCCCGAAGTCGTACCTCTACAACGCGAACGAGCCGGAGACGTTCCCCTTCGTCGGCTCACTCGCAGACGGGTTCGACCACGAGCGCTTCGACCCGACGTACTGGGCGAACCTCGAGCGGCGCATCACCCAGCTCGGCGCGCTCGGCATCGAGGCGGACCTGATCCTCTTCCACGCCTACGACCGTTGGGGCTTCGCGGACCTCGGTCCGGCCGTCGACGAACGGTACCTCCGCTACGCCGTCCGCCGGCTCACCGCGTTCGCGAACGTGTGGTGGTCGATGGCGAACGAGTACGACCTGCTCTGGGCGAAGACGAACGACGACTGGGAGCGACTCGCGGCGGTCGTCGGCGCGGAGGACCCGCACGGCCACCTCAACTCCATCCACAACTGCCAGGGGTTCTACGACTACACGAAGCCCTGGATCACGCACTGCAGCGTGCAGCGCGTCGACGTCTACCGGACCGCGGAGAACACCGACGCCTGGCGCGAGCAGTGGGGCAAGCCGATCGTCATCGACGAGTGCGCGTACGAGGGCGACATCGACCAGGGCTGGGGCAACATCACCGGCGAGGAGATGGTGCGACGGTTCTGGGAGGGCGCGATCCGCGGCGGCTACGTCGGCCACGGCGAGACCTACCTCAACGACCGGGAGGAGCTGTTCTGGTCGAAGGGCGGTCCGCTCATCGGTTCGAGTCCCGACCGCATCGCATTCCTGGAGCGCATCTCGGCGGAGTCCCCGACGGGCGTCCTCGACCCGCTCCCCGGCGACTGGGACGTGCCGTGGGGCGGGGTGGCCGGCCGGTACGTCATCGGCTACTTCGGCTTCAACCGGCCGCGGTTCCGCAACGTCTTCCTCCCCGAGGGCGAGTTCCACGTCGACGTGCTCGACACCTGGAACATGACGGTCGAGACTCTGCCCGGCACGTACACCGGTACCGTCCGGGTCGACCTGCCCGGCCGCCAGTTCATGGCGGTCCGCCTCCGCCTGGTGGAGTAGCCGCCCGCCCGGCCGCCGGGCCCGGACCCGCCCGGTCACTGAGCCGGGCGGGTCCGGTCACCGAGCCCGCCTCCCCCGGCCACCGAGCCGCCCTCCCGCGGTCACTGAGCCGCATCCCAGGTCACTGAGCCTGTCGAAGTGCCGATCTGCCCTCCCCGCTCGCTGGCCCACCGGCCACCGGTCACGAGGCCCACCCTTCCCCGGTCACTGAGCCTGTCGAAGTGCCGAGCAACCCTCCCCCGCAACCCCGTCTCCACAGCGTTGACACGTTTGTTCGGACCCTTTACAGTTGTCGGGCATTGACGCAACCCCCGTTGCAACATGCGCAATCGCCCGACGACTGGAGTGCGGCCCATGGATCACGGCACCGGCACCATCCTCCCGGGCGGCGTCCTCCGCGGCACCGCCCTCACCGCCCTGCTGCCCACCTGGGTGACGGGCGGTGGCGGCGACGCCGTCATCGACCGTCTCCGGGACGACGCCATCGTCGACGAACTCGAACGCGCCTTCGCCGAGCCGCCGTTCGACGAGCGCGTCGACTGGTCCGCTGTGCGCATTGCGCAGGTGTCGCACCCCGACCTCCGCGAGCTCGTCGGCCGCAGCATCGCCGAGCTCGCCGCCGAGGCCGGTCAGTCGCCGCTCACCGTCGTCTCGGATACGCTGATCGCCGACCGGCTCACCACCCTCGTCGACCGCCCGTCCTGACCTCCACCATCCGGGACCTTTCTCAGGAGTCCTCCGGCGTGTCACCGGGTTCCCGGCCAGCCGCGCCGCAGATGTCCTGAGAACGGCCCATCAGCATTCGAGGAGAGAACCACCGATGCTTCCACTGCCCGTGTCCATCCAGCAGCACGACGGCGCCTTCACGCTGAGCGAGACGACGGGGCTCGGCGGTGACCGCCGCTTCTCGGCCGCGACCCGCTGGTTGCGCGGGGTGCTGCAGACGTCGACCGGGTTCGACCTCGACGCACGGATCGACCTGCGGACCGACAGCATCGCGTTCATCCACGACGACACCGTCGCGGCCGGCGGCTACCGGCTCGTGGTCGACGCGGACGGTGTGCGCATCGTCGCCGCCGACGCCTCCGGCGCGTTCTCCGGCGCGGTGACCCTGACCCAGCTCCTCCCCCCTGCGGTCAACCGCCGTGCGCTCGTCCCCGGCGTCGACTGGACCGTCCCGGCGACGACCATCGACGACGCCCCGCGCTTCGGGTGGCGCGGCGTCATGCTCGACGTGGCCAGGCACTTCCTCCCCACGTCCGACGTGCTGCGGTTCATCGACCTCGCCGCGCGCCACAAGCTCAACGTCCTCCATTTCCACCTCACCGACGACCAGGGCTGGCGGATCCAGATCGACGCGTTCCCGAAGCTGACCGAGGTCGGCGGGTGGCGGACCGAGAGCCAGCACGGCGCAGCACGGCACGCTCCCGGCGACGGCCGCCCGCACGGCGGCTTCTACACGAAGGACGACCTGCGCGAGATCGTCGCCTACGCCGCTGAGCGGTCCATCACGGTCGTCCCCGAGATCGACCTGCCCGGTCATGCGCGAGCGATCATCGCCGCGTACCCGGAGCTGGGCGTGCCGGATGTGGCGCAGGACGCGGACGAGCCGTCGGTGTGGACGAGGTGGGGCATCAACGAGGCGATCCTCGACATGGGCGAGGAGACGGTCGCGTTCTTCCGCACCGTGTTCGACGAGGTCATGGAGCTCTTCCCATCGACCTTCATCGGCGTCGGTGGCGACGAGGCGAAGAAGACCCGCTGGGCAGCGAGCGCTCGAACGCGAGCCCTCATGGCCGAGCGCGGGCTCGACTCCGTCGAAGCGCTGCAGGCGTGGTTCATCCGGCAACTCGAGGCGCACCTGTCCGCCGCCGGCCGACGCCTGTACGGCTGGGACGAGATCCTCGAGGGCGGCGGATTGCCGAAGGACGCGACCGTCGCTTCATGGCGCGGCGAGTTCGGTGCGGTCGCCGCCGCACGCCAGGGGTACGACGTCATCGCCTGCCCGGACGACCGCGTCTACCTCGATTACCGCGAGTCGGAGCTGCCGGGTGAGCCGATCCCGGTCGGGCCACCGCTGACCGTCGCGGAGGTGTACGCCTTCGAGCCGGTGCCGGCTGAGCTGACGGAGGCGCAGGCCGAGCACATCATCGGGGTGCAGGCGAACATCTGGACCGAGCACATGGACTCCGCCCGCGTCATCGACTACCAGGCATACCCGCGGCTGTGCGCCCTCGCCGAGGTCGCCTGGGTCGGCCGCGAGCGCGACCTCGCGGGCTTCGAGGCGCGGCTGCAGCAGCACATCGTCCGCCTCGAGGCCCTCGGGGTCGAGTACCGCCGCGCTTCGGGACCGTTCCCGTGGCAGGAGCGTCCCGACGCCGAGGGTCGGCCGTCCACCCGCGAGCAGCGGGCCGCCCTCGTGGAGGAGCTCACGAAGGACATCCGCGCCTGACGCCGGCCGGCGGGCCGTGGACTTGCCGCAGGTCACTGAGCCACACCCGGTCCCTGACTGTCGAAGGGCGGCCCCGCAAGCCCCCGCACGCACTTCGACACGCTCAGTGACCGGAAGAGGCCCACCGTCGCGCGCACCGGTGCCTGAGCCTGTCGAAGGGCGGCCTCCTCAGGTGACGAGCGCGTACTCGGTCCCCGAGCGCGTGCGTTCGACGAGCTGCGCGTCGACGAGGTACCGCCGGAGCACCGCGACGTCGTCGTGGAACGCGGACAACCGCTCGTTGATCTCGGCTTCGTCGACCACCTCGCCCGGCTGGAGCGCTGATGCCGCGACGCGCTGCAACAGCGCCTGCCGCTCGTCCGGATTCGACGGGTACTGCACGATCCGACCGTCGACCAGGAAGCGGTCGATCCCTTCGCGCTTCGGCGGTGCGGCGGCCGCGAGGAGGTCCCGGAACACCCTGCCCGAAGTGCGTCCGTCAACATCCAGCAGGCCCACCCGAGACAACGTCTGAACGCTCTGCTCGGCCCGTCGCACAGCACGCTGGGTGGCGCCGAGGTCGGGCTCCTGCCCGAGGACGAGTTGCGCGTACACCGTCCGGGCGTCGTCGTTCGCGAGGGCGGCGGCCAGTGCACGCCAATCCGTCGTCGTCCGTTCCTCGTCCGGCACTACCCATCCTCCTGCGGTCGACGACATCGTCCTCAACGGTACCCGCGTCGACCGGAACAGCCGATCACCCGTCCTGTCGCTGCGAGGCCGGGACGATGACGACGCTGCAGAGGTGGGTGCCCACCACCGACCATCGTCCGGCGAAGGTGCGCGGCGTGGTCGAGCGCGCGGTCCGACCGGCCGGCACGACGACCCGCGCATCGAACGACCCACGATCCGGGTGGATCACCACCTCACACGCCGTGTAGTCGACCCACCGGCCGGTGAGCGGGTACCACGCCTTGAAGACGCTCTCCTTGACGCTCCACAGCACGGCGCTCCACGCGACGGCCGGATGGCTCGAGGCGAGCCGCGTGAGCATGGACGCCTCACTCCCGCAGACGATCGTCGCCGCGACGGCGGGATGGACGGGCCGGTGCACCTCGACGTCGATCCCGATGGCACTCGCGACACCGACGCGACCGACCGCTGCGATCGTGAAACCGGGGCAGTGCGAGAGACTCCCGACGAAGCCGGTCGGCCAGACCGGTTGCCCGCCCTCCCCCGTCGGGATGTCCGCGGAGCGCTGGCCGAGCGTCGCGAGTGCCGCCCTGGCGCAGTCGCGCGCCGAGCGGGATTCGGTGCTCTGAAGAGCCTGAGTCGGACGGTCCCCGAACGGCCCGGGTGCGGTGCCGACGGACGCCGAGACGACGACGCCCGACGGCACCTGCATCCGGAGAGCGTCGACGACCGCGGCTGCGGATTCAGCCACCCGACCGACGCGGGGACGCCACGCGCGCCGCGGGGTCGGAGGCGGGGATGCCGACCCGGAACCAGGCGACGAGCTGCTCGTCCCGGGCGATTTGCCAGCGTTCTTCGAGCATGGCTCTGGTCTCCGGACAGTCGAGCGGCGCGCTCTGGGGATGCACGTACAGGCCGTGGCGCTGGAAGCCGAGCCAGAGCCGGGTGAGCAGTCGCCCTGCGGCGAGTTCCTGTGGAGCCTCGGTGGGACTGACCACGCCGAGGACGGTGCCGGAGCCCTGGGTCGCGGAGGCCGACATCCTCGCCAACAACCCGGGCAGCCCGACGCCGCGAAGCGCGCGGAACACCCGCGGGCTGATCAGCGTCCGCAGGCCGGCTCGTTCGACCTTCGACAGCACGAGCATCGCGTCGTTGAGTCCGTCCTCGCCGTAGTCGGGGTGACGCGGCGACAGGCGGGTCCACCGGTGGAGCTCGGCGACGATCGCCGCGTCGCCGAAGAACCACCGGTTGGCTCGGATGAGGAACGGACGGGCGTCCCGGGTCGGTATCGAGACGAGCCGGAACCCCGCACGCTCCGCCTCCGCAGCGGCCGCCGTGAGGACGTCGGGCGGAGGAGCGCCGTCCCGCCATCGCCCTCGCCAGACGCGTCGTCCACGGACGTCCGCCGAGGAGAACGTCGTCTGGTAGCCCTCCGGGCGGCGCGAGAACCGGCCGACCTCATCGGTCTCCGCGTCACCGCCGGTGGAGGCCTCGAAGCGCAGTCCGACACCGGCCGACGCCGCACAGATGAGGAGTGACTCGACGAACGCTCCGAACGACAGCAGCGTGTCGCGTCCTCGCGGATCGCTCGCGCCGAGGGTGCGAGTGCGATCCCGGCGGAGGACGAGTTCGTCGCCCTGACGGTCCACGCCCCACGGCTGCGTGTTGTGGGCGTTCGCCGCACGAGTCGCCTCGGACACGAGCGCCGAGAGGTCGTCATCGGCCGACAGGCCGCTGAACCGCGCGTCCATTCAGCCCTCCGTGATCCCGATGCGACGGTGGATCGCCGCGAGCCACCGCGGCGCCCACCAGTTGTATCGTCCGGCGACGCGCATGAAGACCGGGACGAGCACGCCGCGGATCAGGATGGCGTCGATGAGGATCGCGATACCGGTACCGATGCCGAGCATCTTGATGATCGACACCCCGGAGGTCGCCATGGCGAAGAACGACACCGCGAGGATCGCCGCAGCGGCCGTGATGATCGGGCCGCTCGCACCGAGCCCGCTCCGCACCGCCTCCGCGAGATCGCCCGTGGCACGGAACCGTTCCTGGATCCGCGCGAGGAGGAACACCTCGTAGTCCATCGAGAGCCCGAAGGCGATGCAGAACAGCAGGATCGGGATCGAGATGGCGATGGGCGACGGGGTGAAGCCGAGCACGTCCGACAGATTGCCGTCCTGGAAGAGGAACACGATGACGCCCAGGATGCCGACCAGACCGACCACGTTCAGCACCAGCGCCTTGATCGGGAGCAGCACGCTCCCCGTGAACAGGAAGAGGATGATCAGGGTCATGAGCGCGATGGCCGCGGCGGCGAACGGCAGACGCGCCGAGATGGAGTCACCGATGTCGATCATCTGCGCCGCGAGGCCACCGACCAGGACGGTCGAGCCGGCTCCAGGGTCCACCGCACGGACGTCGCGGACGAGCTCCGAGCCCTCGGGCGAGTACGGGACGACGTCGGTCGCGACCTGGAGCCAGAGCGCCGAACCGTCGCGGAAGTGCTGCTCCGTCCGCGCGTCGGCCGGGGCGACGAGGCGTCCGTCGACGAAGCTGCCGAGGGACGTCGTGACGGCCTCGACGCCCGCGATCGAGGAGAGTTCGGTGGCGTACTCCTCGAGCTCGCGGTCCGTCCCCGCCCAGTCCTCGGTGACCACGGAGACGGCGTCCGCCTCGGCGACGTCGAAGTCGGACCGCATGATGTCCGCCACGACACGACTCTCGGCGTCGGCGGGGAGCACTCGTTCGTCGGGTACCCCGAACTCCGCGTGCGCGAACGGCGCGGCCATGGCGATGAGCAGCGCGATCACGGGCACTGCCAACCACGGACGGCGATACGCGTGGTCGCCCACCCGGTACCAGAACCGACCCTCGGCCCCGGCCGGGCGCCGCGAGCGCAGACGGCCCCAGTCGATCCGGCGGCCCAGGAGGGTGAGGGCTGCGGGCAGCAGGACGACCGCGCCCACCACGGAGCAGGCCACGATGACGAGTCCCGCGATGGCGAACGAGCGCAGGAAGTACTGGTCGAACAGCATCAGCGTGGCGAGCGCCGCGGCGACGACGACGCCGCTGAACACGATGGTCCGGCCGGTCGTCCGCCGAGCGATCCGCAACGCCTCCTCGTCGGTGGCTCCGCCCGAGCGTTCGTCCCGATAGCGGGTGAGGAACAGCAGGCAGTAGTCGATGGCGAGTCCGAGGCCCAACGCGGTGACGAGGTTGACTGCGAACAGGGAGACCGAGGTGAGCTGCGCGACCACGTTCAGCAGGCCGAGGGAACCGAGGATCGTGACGCCCGCGACGCCGACGGGCAGCAGCGCGGCCACCACACCGCGGAACGCGAAGAACAGCAGCACGAGGGTGATCGGGATGGCGATCGTCTCCGCGACGATGATGTCCGTCTTGACCTGCGCGTTCAGGTCGTCGTTGATCCCCGCGATGCCGCCGAACCGGACCGTGGCCGACGTCACCTCCTCGGTGATCGTCCCGCGGAGCGCGGTGGTCGCGCGTTGCACGGTGTCCTCGTCTCCGGCGAGCGCCACGAGCACGACGCCGCGGTCGGTGTCGCTCCGCAGCTGCTCCGCGTCGGCGTAGGAGCCGGTGACGCTGGCGCCGTCCACATCGTCAACAGCGCCGACGATGTCGTCGAGCGCCTCCCTGCCGGCGGCGCTGTCGAGTCCGTCGGAGACGTCCACGACGAGGACGAGTTTCGGGTCGCTGCCGGGGAACCGGTCGGCGAGCACGTCCGCTGCAGCCACGGAGTCGGACTGCGGGTCGTCGAACCCGCCCGTCTTGAGGTTGTCGAGGACGTCGGCCCCCGCGATGCCCGCCACGATCGCGAACACCAGGCCGATCAGGAGCGTGATCACCGCCCGTCGTCTGGGAGTCGTTCTGGAGTGGTTCGTCATGCGGATACCTCGATGTCGTGGGTGATGCGGTTGAGTTCGGATGCCGTGATGTCCACGACCCGCTGGATCTGCTCGGCGGTGTGCTCCGCGGTGATGAAGAAGCGGAGCCGCGCCTGGTCGTCCGGTACGGCCGGGTACAGGATCGGGTTGACGCTGAAGCCGTGGTCGAAGAGCGCCGTCGCCAGGGCGAGCGCCCGTTCCGAGCTGCCGACGATGCACGGCACGACGGGCGAGTCGGCGCTGTCGCCGATGTCGATGCCGGCGGCCCGGGCCGTCTCGCGGAAGCGGTCGGCGTTCTGCCGCAGGCGGCTGAGGCGCTCGGGCTCGTCGCGCATGAGCCGGAGGGCGGCGAGCGACGCGGCCGCGTTCGCCGGGGTGATGCCGACGCTGTACACGAACCCGGGCACGGAGTACTTGAGGTAGTCGACCGCGGCGGCGGTGCCACCGACGTAGCCGCCGCATCCGGCGAGCGACTTCGACATCGTGCCGCACCAGAGGTCGATGTCCGAGCGGTCGACGCCGAAGTGTTCGCCGACCCCGCCCCCGTTCGCGCCGACCGTTCCGATGCTGTGCGCTTCGTCGACGAGCACCAGTGCGCCGTGCCGCCGCTTCAGCTCGATGAGCTGCGGGAGCGGCACGAGGTCGCCGTCCATGCTGTAGACGCCCTCCACGACGATGAGGACTCGGCGAAACCCGCCGCGGATCGCGCCGAGGAGCTCGTCGAGCGCGCTCAGGTCGTTGTGGGGGAAGGACCGCCGGGTGGCTCCGGAGAGTTTCGCCCCCTGGATGATGCTGTCGTGCGCGAGGCTGTCGTGGACGATGAGATCGCCCGGTTCCACCAGGTGCCCGATGACACTCACGTTCGTCGCGTGGCCGCTCACCAGGGTGAGCGCGGACTCCACCTGGAGGAGGTCGGCGAGCTCCTGCTCGAGCTCGGCATGGATCGGGCGCTCACCGGACAGGAACCGACTGGCGGACACCGAGCTGCCGTATCGGGCCACGGCGTCGGCGATCGTCTCGGCGACCACGGGGTGGCCGGTGACACCGAGGTAGTTGTAGCTCGAGAAGCTCACGAGCTGGGCGTCGCCGATCGTCGTCGTCGCGTCGATGATCCCCTCATGGAGCAGGAAGTAGGGGTTGCGGTCCGTCTGCTGCCGGCGTTCCCGCATGGCGAGCGCCTCCGGGAAGCACTCGATGCGGGCGTCGGCCTCGGCCCATCGGGTCGGGCGGTCGGCCGGCGCCGGGAAAGCGGCAGGCACCGGTTCCGTCTCGACCCGCGGAAGCCGGTGCTGCGGCTCCTCGGCGAACGGGTGCAGCAGGGAGCCGACGCCGTCCAGCACCTGCTCCACCGTGGGCCGCCCGGCGAAGCGCTCGCCGAGCTGGGCGGGGGTCGGCAACGATGGCCACTCGGTGTGCAGCTGGGTGATCAGCTCACGCATCATCAGCGAATCGAATCCGAGCTGTTCGACGAGGTGCATGTCGGGCCGGATCAGGTCCAGCGGGAACCCGCTGATGCGCGACACCATGCCGAGGATGACCGCGTCGGACTCGGCGCGATGCGACCGGGAGGCTGCGAGGCCCATCCGGGCGACCACCTCCGCCTGCGGCGAGCCGGGTTCCGTGGACCAGCGGAACGGATGCGTCGACACGGGCACGTGACCGGCCTGCCCGGAACCCTCGATGAGGCTCAGCTGGCGGTTCATGAGGGCGAGCAGTCCGGGCAGGTGGTCGGCCTGGGCGTCGGCGGCTCGCGGCTGGATCGGCGGTCGTGCCGACGGTCGTCCGGCGAGGGGGGAGGACGGCAGATCGCGAGGGTTGTGGTGCATGGAGTGGGGATCCTGTTCGACGGGGGAGGGTGGTCGGTGCGGTTCAGATGTGGGTTCTCGGGGTGTGGTCGTCGGGTCGGAGGCGTCCGGTCGGACGACCCAGTACGGCTCGGTCGGCAGCGGCGCGATCGGCAGCGCCACACCCGCGGTGTCTGGCGGGACGAGCGATGACAGGTCGAGGTCGGCTCCCAGCACCGTCAGCCGGCCGAGCAGTCGGAGGAAGGTCGCCGCGCCGTCCGGCGCCGACGCGCTGCTCGGGATGACGTGCACGTCGGGCGCATCGCCCAGGGAGCGCCGGATGGACCCGAGCAGCGCCGAACCCCCACCGATCTGGACGTAGACACCGACGTCGGATGCGGACGCCGACTCGATCGCCTCGCGGAACCGCACCGTGGAGAAGACGTTCTCCTCGAGCTGACGGCCCAGCTCCTCGCTCGTCTCCACCGCGCGGCCCGTCACGGTCGACACGAGCTGCACCTGCGGCGCGCGAGGCCGGAATCGCGACAGGTCCGCCACGAGGGCCGGCCGGATCGGCTCGAGCAGGGGCGAGTGGAACCCGGTGGCGACGCGCAGCGGGTGTGTCGACACCCCGTGCTCGACGCACCGTTCCGCAACGGTGCGCAGGGCCTCGCCGGTTCCACTCACCACCGTCTGCCGGGGATCGTTGGCGGCCGCGATCCACGCGTCGTCGATGCCGCTGAGGAGCGCTGCGGCCCGCTCGGCGTCGCAGCCGAGGGCCGTCATGCCGTCGCCGGGTCGCGTCGCAGCCGACCGCATGTGGTGTCCGCGGACCGCGGCGAGCCGCACGGCGGCGGGCGCCTCGAGCGCGCCCGCCGTCGCCATGGCGGGCAGCTCACCGACACTGTGCCCGATAACGAGGTCGGGCTCCACGCCGATCTCGCGCAACTGCGCCACGGCCGCGAGCGCCGTCACCGCGAGCGCGGGTTGGCAGACCTCGGTGGACGTGAGACGGTCGACTCCGGAGGGGGTGTCGGCGTCGGCCGCGGAGAGCGCCGCGAGCACATCGACCCCGGTCTCGTCGAGCACCTGCTCGTTCAAGGTCTCGGCCGCTGCACGGAAGGCGGGGAATCGATCGAGGAGGTCCGACTGCATCCGCGGGGTCTGGCTACCCTGCCCGGGGAAGACGAAGGCGATCCGCTGAGCGGCCTCGTCGACACGGACACCGGTGCAGACGTCCGCGGAGATCACCCCGGTGGCTCCGCTAGCGAGCTGCTCCACGGCGACCGACAGCCCGGAGATCAGCTCGGCGGCGGTGCGGCACACGATCGCCAGACGGGTGCTCGCGAGCGAGCGGAAGCTCAAAGTCCGTGCGAGGCCGGCGATGGACGGTGCGTCGGCGGCGTGGAGGACGGCGAGGACCGCACGGAGGTGCTCGCCGAGCAGCGTGGGGTCGGCGGCCGAGAACACGAGGAGGTGCGGGAGCGTTTCGTCGGCCGCTCCCCCAGCGGCACGCGGACGGACTCGACCTGCTCGCGTCGCCGGGGATTCGAGCACCACGTGCGCGTTGGTGCCGCCGAACCCGAACGAGCTGACGCCGATGAGGCCCAGACCGTCGTCGCCCGGGTCGATGGTGCGGGAGGCGAGCGCAAGGCGGCCGTCTCGGAGGGTCTCGGCGTGGGCCTCGGAACGCAGGCGGGGCTGCCCGGGGACGACCCGATGCCTCGCCATGAGCGCTGCTTTGACGATGCTGGCGATCCCGGCCGCCGCCATCGTGTGCCCCACGAGCGCCTTCACCGCCGTGACCGTGGCGGTCCGATGCGGCGATGTCCCGAGACGACGCAGCGCCGCCAGCGATTCCAGCTCGGTGCGGTCGCCCACCGGGGTGGCCGTGCCGTGCGCCTCGACGACGCCCAGGTCGGCGGGGTCGGCAGCGGCGTCCTCGTAGGCCCGGCGGAGCGCTGCCAGCTGTCCGTCGGTCGTCGGCGTCATCGGCCCTTCGGCCCGGCCGTCGTTGGACACCCCGGAGCCGCGGATGACCGCGTAGACGTCGTCGTGGTCGTCGATGGCGGCCTCGAGCGGTTTGACGACGATCATGCCGACGCCCTCTCCGAGGAGGAATCCGTCGGCATCGCCGTCGAACGGTCGGCACACGCCGCTCCGTGACAGCGCACCGATCCGGGAGAAGGCGACCATCGCATCCGGGACGAGGCTCAGGTTGACACCGCCGACGAGCGCCGCCGAGCACTGCCCGGACCGGATGGCGGCGATCGCCTGGTGGAGCGCGACGAGGCTGCTGGAGCACGCGGCGTCGACCGCGAAGCTCGGGCCGCCGAGGTCGAGCGTGCTGCTCACCAGCGCCGGCCCCATGTTGGGCAGGCATCCCGGCATCGAGAACGCGTGGAACGGGCGCACACCGGCGACGCGCGCGCCCATCGCCGCCGTGAGGTCGGGACCGGCGTGTTCCGCGTGGACCGAATCGTCGCCGAGGAGTTGCGCCCGGATGCGGAGCGAGGAGAGTTCGCGGTAGTCGTTCGCCGCCATCCCGACGAAGACGCCGATGGACGACCGGTCGATGCGACGACGTTCGAACCCGGCGTCGATCCAGGCGGCTCGCGCTGCCTCGAGGAGCAGGCGATGTTGCGGGTCCATCGCGTGCGCCCGGCTGGGTGGGATGCGGAAGTGCCGTGCCGCGAACTGCTCGACGTCGTCGATGAAGGAGCCCTGGTCGGAGTAGGCGTGATGCACCGCTCGGGGGTCGTGCGGCGCGAAGAAGGAGGCGTGATCCCATCTCGAGCGGGGGACGGCGGAGCCGCTGCGTCGGGCCGCCAGGATGTTGCGCCAGTACTGGTGGGCGTCTGCCGCGCCACCGAAGCGGGCGGACAGGCCGACGATGGCGAGTGGTCGAACGGGCACGACGAGAGAACCTCCGAGGGTGTTGATCGCGGATGGAACGAGGGGGCAGGTCGGCATGTCGACGACTCCGAGCGGAGTGGGTCGAGGTCCAGGGGCCGCCTCGCGGTGAGGAGAGCCGGCCCGTGGGCACGCCACAGCTCGACTGTAGTCATCTGAAACATCAGTTCGGATGCTCGTTCGGAATCTGTGGATAACTCGCGAGGCAGCGCAACCCCCAGCCGGTGCGGAGGGTCGGCTGGAACACTGGCGATATGACGACCATCACGCTGACCAAGGGCCTCACCGCCTACCGCGCCGACCCGCCGAAGGGCGTCGAGCTCCGCGGCGGGCTCGTGCTCATCCACGAGATCTGGGGCCTCGTCCCGCACATCACCGACGTCGCCGACCGGTTCGCCGCGGAGGGGTACCTCGTCATCGCACCCGACATCCTGAGTGGCGCCGGCGTCACACCCGACATCGGTGCGGAGCTGGAGAGCCTCGTCTTCAACAGCGACGAGGCGACGAGGACCGCGGCACAGCCGAAGCTGCGCGAGAAGCTCTCGGCCTCGAAGTCGCCCGAGTACGCCGAGGAGGCGCTCGGGTACCTGGGGAAGGCCGTCGACGCCCTGTTCGACGAGGAGGGTATCGACGGCCGCGTCGCCGTCGTCGGCTTCTGCTTCGGTGGCGGCTACAGCTTCGCGCTCGCCGCGGCCGACCGCCGCATCCGCGCCGCTGTCCCGTTCTACGGCTACCCGCCGGAGCCCGAGGCTGTGACGAGCATCGCCTGCCCGGTCCTCGCGTTCTACGGCGACCAGGACGAGGGCCTCATGCAGAGCCTGCCCGAGCTGACCACGACGATGGAGGACGCGCGTGTCGAGTTCACCGCGACCGTCTACCCCGACGCCGGTCACGCCTTCTTCAACGACACCAACACGATCACGTACCGCGAGGACGCGGCCGCCGACGCCTGGGTGAAGACGCTCGCGTTCCTCGACACCTCGCTCGGCAACGCCTAGCCCGAGCCATCCGTGTCCGTTCGCCCGTTTCTGGGCGAAGAAACGCCCGCTCGCCCAAACATGGGCGAGCGGGCGTTCGGGTGAAACGGCGGAGGCCTAGGCGCCCTTGAGGCGGGTGGCGAGGTAGGCGTACAGCTCGTCGATGGCGACACGCTCCTGCTGCATGCTGTCGCGGTCGCGGACCGTCACGGCGTTGTCCTCGAGCGAGTCGAAGTCGACGGTCACGCAGTACGGGGTGCCGATCTCGTCCTGACGACGGTAGCGGCGGCCGATCGCACCCGAGTCGTCGAAGTCGATGTTCCACGAGCCGCGCAGCTCGTCGCCGATCTGGCGGGCGAGCGGCGACAGCGCCTCGTTGCGGGACAGCGGCAGCACGGCGACCTTGACGGGCGCGAGACGCGGGTCGAGGTGCAGCACGGTGCGCTTCTCGATCTTGCCCTTGGCGTTCGGCGGCAGCTCCTGCTCCTCGTACGCGTCGACGAGGAAGGCCATGAGCGCACGGGTCAGACCGAAGGACGGCTCGATGACGTACGGCATGTACCGCTCGTTCTTGGCCTGGTCGAAGTAACTGAGGTCCTTGCCGGACTGCTCGGCGTGCACCTTGAGGTCGTAGTCGGTGCGGTTCGCGACGCCCATGAGCTCGCCCCACTCGCTTCCGGCGAAGCCGAACTTGTACTCGATGTCGACGGTGCGCTTCGAGTAGTGCGCCAGCTTCTCCTGCGGGTGCTCGAACCAACGGATGTTGTCGGGCGTCATGCCGAGGTCGATGAACCAGGCCCAGCAGAGGTCCATCCAGGTCTGCTGCCACTCGTCGTCGGTGCCGGGCTCGACGAAGAACTCGATCTCCATCTGCTCGAACTCGCGGGTGCGGAAGATGAAGTTACCGGGCGTGATCTCGTTGCGGAACGCCTTGCCGATCTGGCCGATGCCGAACGGCGGCTTCTTGCGGGCCGTCTGCAGGACGTTCGCGAAGTTCGTGAAGATGCCCTGGGCGGTCTCGGGACGCAGATAGTGGAGACCGGACTCGTCGTCGACGACGCCGAGGAAGGTCTTCAGGAGGCCGGACATCTGACGGATCTCGGTCCACTGGCCGACCTTCGAGGGGTGCTCGGGGTCGGGGATGTCGGCGAGGCCGTTCTCCGGCGGGTGGCCGTGCTCGGCCTCGTACGCCTCGAAGAGGTGGTCGGCCCGGTACCGCTTGTGGGTGATGAGCGATTCGGTCAGCGGGTCGCTGAAGACCTTGACGTGACCGGACGCCTCCCAGACCGGGGTGGGCAGGATGACGGCGGAGTCGAGACCGACCATGTCGCCACGGCCACGCACGAACGCGTTCCACCACTGGCGCTTGATGTTCTCCTTGAGCTCGACACCCAGGGGCCCGTAATCCCACGCAGACCGCGTGCCGCCGTAGATGTCTCCCGACGGGAAGACGAAGCCGCGGTGCTGGGCCAGGGTGATGACGGACTCGAGATGGGACTGCTCTGCCATGGGTGTGGATCCTCCGTGCCGCTTGCCACGCGGCGGTACCTTCCGGTGCTGACGCCTGGCTGGCGCCCGCTCCCGGAACCCCTCAATCCTATGGGCGAGCCCGTGAGGACGCCCAACGGCCCTTGTCCCGCTCAGGGCGGCCGCCTAGCCTGACAACCATCGCGGTACGCAGGATGGAGCATCGATGGATTGGCTGTGGAACCTCGACGTCATCGACGGTCCACTCGTCTGGGTGCTCGACGGGCTCAGCATCGCCGGCCTGCTGTACCTCGTCATCCGTCGGTCCGGGCTGCTGTGGTACCTGAGCGCCGCCATCGCCCTCCTGGCCGGCGCGCTCCTCGCCCTGGGGACGGTGTGGCTGGTCTTCGACGTGCTCAACCTCTTCGGCGGGCCGTTGATCCGCTCCGCGGAGCCCTGGTTGATCGGCGTCTTCGCCGGCATCGCGCTCGCCGTCCTGACGATCTGCTGGCGCGTCTCATGGCAGCGGCGCGTCATCGCCGTCGCGTGCATCCTCGTCTTCGGCGCCACCGCGGCGCTGGGCGTCAACGGCGCGTACGGTGTCCAGACCACCCTCGGGTCGATGTTCCACGTCCAGAACCGCAAGCCGATCACCCTCGTGACGCCGACCAGCACGCCCACCGGCGATCCGGCCCGCCCGCTGTACGAGACGTGGAAGCCGCCGGCCGATCTGCCGAAGACAGGCAGGTTCGGCCCGCTTCCCACGGGCGACCGGATCCCGAACACGAACTCCGGGTTCAACGCCCGCCCGGCGCAGGTCTACTACCCACCCGCCGCACTCGTGAAGGATCCCCCGGCGCTCCCGTTCGTCCTCATGATGATGGGACAACCGGGTGACCCCGACGCGAAGTGGATCGGCGAGGCGCTCGACGCGATCGCCGCCGACCACCAGGGGCTCGCCCCCATCGCGCTCGTCGTGGACCAGCTCGGCGACCCCTCGGTGGATCCGCTGTGCATCGACGGGCGGTACGGGAAGGTGGAGACCTACGTCACGCAGGACGTCCTCCCCTGGGCGAAGGCGAACCTGCACATCCTCCAGTCGCCGAAGGATTGGACGGTCGCCGGGTACTCGGCCGGCGGCAGCTGTGCGATCTACTACGGAGCCAAGTACCCGCAGACCTTCGGCAACGTCGTCAGTGTCTCGGGCGAGGAGTATCCCGGAGCCGGCCTCCCGGCGGACAACCTGCGCGTGATATTCAACGGCGACCAGAACGCGTACGACGCGATCAAACCGGCGACCATCATGGCAAAGACGACGTACGCCGACACCGAGGCGTACTTCTCCGCGGGGACGGCGGACGCGGTCTACACCGACATGATGCGGCGCGCCGCAGCCACCGCGACGGCGGCCGGCTGGAAGGTCCAGACCTTCGCGATACCGGGTGGCGACCACGGCGCCAGCTCGCTCACGGGCGGGCTGGACCAGACGCTCCGTGCGCTCTACCCGCGGATCGGTCTCCAACGACCGTGACGGGGACGGGGCTCCGCGACCCGGCTTCCACTCCATCGTGGGCTGTGGAGAACTTCGGCGGCGGTCTGGACCGATTGGTTATGGTCGATGCCCATGACCACCCAGCTCCCGCCGATGCCACAGCCCCTCCTCGTCCAGATCGGCAACATCAGGGTCACTGAGGACGTGATCATGACGCCCGCCGGCACGTGGCCACTCGCGGACGTCAACGTGACGTCGAGCGATCAGACCTCGACGACCACCCACACCCCGGCGTGGGCCATCGTGCTGGTCATCGTGTTGATCTGGTTCTTCTTCCTCAGCCTGCTGTTCCTGTTCGCGAAGGAGAGGCGTGTCTCGGGGTTCGTCTCCGTGAACGTCCAGGCCGGCCCGTACACCTACACCGAGCAGGTCCCGATCTCGACCGACTTCGCCCGACACGACACCATGAACCGCGTCGGCTACACCCAATCACTGATCGGGCAGGCACGGCACCGGGCGATCGCGAACCGAGCGGCGGAGTCCTCCCGGACCCCCGAAGTGCGGTGACCGGTCGCTCGCGGGCCATGCACGCGACGAGATGACTCAATCGGGCGGCGGCGCGAGGGACGCGCCCTCGAGGAAGGCGCCCATGACGAGTTCGTGACGCAGTTCACCGAGGGTGCCGTCGAGACGGCCGACGAGGGTCTCGACGCCCATTCGGCCGAGTTGGGCGGCGGGCAGCAACGTGACGGCGAGTGCCGGGTCGGCCGCTTCCG
Source organism: Plantibacter sp. CFBP 8798 (assembly GCF_014841195.1). Taxonomy (NCBI): domain Bacteria; kingdom Bacillati; phylum Actinomycetota; class Actinomycetes; order Micrococcales; family Microbacteriaceae; genus Plantibacter; species Plantibacter sp. CFBP 8798. The sequence goes on along the minus strand of NZ_JACYTS010000001.1, from coordinate 392,827 downwards.
ACACCTCTCGCGTGGAGGCGACGAGGACGACGGACAGGTCGTCGGGGACCGAGACGCCGCGCCTGCCGAGCTCGCTCACGAAACCGAGGGCCGCCCGATCGTTGAGCACGAGGACGGCGGTGACCTCGGGCGCCTCCTCCTGGAGGGCCGCCGCGATCTCGCGACCACCGGCCGGATCGGGAGTGCACTGGAGCGTCCGAGCGCGGAGTCCACGGGCCGCGCACACGGCGTGGAAGGTCTCCTGCACGCGGATCACCGGGCCGTAACCGTCGAGGTCGGCCCGCTCGACCTCCTCGAGCAGGGCGAACTCCCGGTGACCGAGAGCCTGCAAGCGGTCGATGGACAACTCGACCATCCCCTCGAAGTCGACGTCGACGTAGTCGAGACCGGAGGGGTCGCGCGTCCGACCGATGAGCGTCAGTGGCGTCCCGGCCGCGAGCAGACGGTCGACCCGATGGTCGTCGAGCCGCACCTCCATGAGAATGACGCCGTCGATGAGGCCATCGGAGGTGAACTCGCGAAGCGCGTCTGGGTCGCTCGGCTCCGGCCAGAGGACGACGGTGTACCCGAGCTCGGCGGCAGCCTCCGCAGCACCGGTGAAGAAGCGGGCCGCGTTGTCGGACAGTCGATGCTGGAGCACCGGGAACAGCAGTGCGATGATGCGGGTCCGCCGGCTCGCGAGCGCGCGGGCGACCGCGTTCCGGCGGAAGTCCAGCTCGACCATCGCCGACTCCACCCGCAATCGAGTGGCCGGGGACACGGGCTTCGAATCGTTGACGACGAACGACACCGTGGCGACCGAGACCCCTGCGAGTCGCGCGACGTCACGCATCGTTGCCATGGATCCCCGTTCAGGTGCGGTGCTGTCCGGTCAGTCTCTCACGGATCACGATTCGGTAAACCGGTTAAATTACTCCTTGACGACTCCGGCGACGCGGTGCATGCTGGTTCCCGAAGCGCGCAGTAAACCGGTTAACTTTCTGGTCTGCGCGATCCGACCTCGACCGGCGAAGGAGCCGTGCTGATGCCTGTACCGACCACGGAGGACCGCCGGTCCGAGCAGCCACTGCGCGTCGCGATCGTCGGGTACAGCTTCATGGGCACGATCCACGCGCAGGCCTGGACCACCGCTCCCCGCTTCTTCGACCTCGGCCGCGGGGTCGACCTCGTCGCCGTCAGCGGTCGCGATGCCGACGCCGCCCGCGCGTTCGCCGACCGGTTCGGGATCTCCGACGTCGAGACGGACTGGCGAGCGCTCCTCACCCGCGGCGACATCGACGTGATCGACATCTGCACCCCTGGCCACCTCCACGCCGAGATCGCGATCGCCGCACTCGACGCCGGTATCCACGTCCTGTGCGAGAAGCCGCTCGCGAACACGCTCGAGGAGGCCGAGCGGATGAACGCCGCGGCCGAGCGAGCTGCGGCGCGCGGCGTTCACGCGATGGTCGGCTTCAGCTATCGGCGCACCCCCGCACTCGCCTATGCACGACGGCTCGTCGCCGATGGTCGCCTCGGGACGATCCGTCACATCCGGGCCCAATACCTGCAGGACTGGATCGCGGATCCGACGTTCCCGCTCGTCTGGCGGCTCGACGCCGACCAGGCCGGCTCCGGTGCGCTCGGTGACCTCGGCGCCCACATCATCGATCTCGCACGGTTCGTCACCGGGCAGGAGCTGACCGGCGTGAGCGCCCTCACCTCGACCTTCGTCACCGAGCGGCCGCTCCCCACCTCGTCGAGCGGCCTCAGCGCCACCGCGGGCGACGATCCTGAGGATGGCGACGCGGCGGAACCCCTCACCGGGCGGGTGACCGTCGACGACGCGGTCGTGTTCATCGCCCGCACCGACGGCGGCGCCCTGGCGACGTTCGAGGCCACCCGCTTCGCCACCGGTCGCAAGAACGCGATGCGGCTCGAGATCGACGGTTCCGACGGATCGCTCGTCTTCGACTTCGAGCGCATGAACGAGCTGCAGTTCCACGACCACACCCTCCCCGCCGAGGAGGCGGGCTTCCGGCGCATCCTCGTCACCGAACCCGGCCACCCGTATGCGGACGCCTGGTGGCCGGCCGGACACGGTCTCGGCTACGAGCACACCTTCGTCCACGAGGTCGCCGACCTCGCCCGTGACCTCGCCACCGGCCGGGCGCCCGAACCTGGCTTCGCCGACGGCCTCCTGGTGCAGCGTGTGCTCACCGCGGTCTCGGCGAGCGCCGGCGCAGGCGCCGCCTGGATCCCACTCGACCACTGACCGAACCACCCACCGCACCACGATCACCACCGCATCACGAACACCACTCACCAGGCAAAGGAGCCATGACATGAGATCCACGACCACCCGCGACACCCGGCCACGCATCATCCGTCGGCCGCATGTGCTCGGATCGCTCGCGATCCTCGCGATCACCCCGTTCGCCCTCACCGCGTGCAGCGGTGGCGGTGGCGCGGCGGCCGGAGGCGACGCCGGCACCCTCACGATCCTCGACTACTACAACAACGAACCCGACAAGACCCTCGTGGGCGACGCCCTCGACCGGTGCGCGGACGACGTCGGCGTGAAGATCAAGCGCGAGACCGTCCCCGGTAAGGACCTCATCCAGAAGGTGCTCCAGCAGTCGTCGTCCAAAACGCTGCCCGACGTCCTCATGCTCGACAACCCGGACGTCCAGGAGATCGCCGCGACGGGTGGCCTCTCGCCACTCAGCGACTACGGCGTCGACACCTCGGGCTTCGCGAAGGGCATCCTCGACGCGGCGAGCTACGAGGGCGAGGTCTACGGCCTGGCGCCGACGGTCAACACCCTCGGCCTCTTCTACAACGAGGATCTCCTGGCCGCGAAGGGCATCACCCCGCCGACCACGTGGGAGGAGCTCAAGACGGCCGCCGCCGCGCTGACCGAGGGCGACACCTACGGGCTCGCCTTCAGCTCCATCGCCACCTACGAGGGCAGCTGGCAGTTCCTGCCGTTCATGTGGACCAACGGCGGCGACGAGGCCGACCTCACGACGCCCGCCGTCGCCGAGGCCCTCCAGCTGCAGGTCGACCTCGTGAACTCGGGTTCGGCGTCGAAGAGCGTCATCAACTGGTCGCAGGCCGACGTGAACGACCAGTTCATGGCCGGCAAGGCCGCGATGATGATCAACGGCCCGTGGCAGATCCCGGCCCTCAGCGCCGACACGAACCTCAAGTACGGCAGCGTGCAGGTTCCGGTCAACAAGGCCGGCCAGACGCCCGTCGCCCCGCTCGGTGGCGAGGTCTGGACCGTCCCCGTGACCGGCGACAAGGACAAGCAGGCGAAGGCGGCGAAGTTCGTCGAGTGCATCTCGAGCGACGAGAACCAGCTCGCCCTCGCCGAGGCCCGCTTCACCGTCCCGACGAAGACGGCCCTGGCCGAGCAGTACGTCGCGAAGGTCCCCGAGATGGCCGCGTTCACGGAGCAGGTCGCCAACGCCCGCTCGCGCACCGGCGAGCTCGGCGAGGAGTGGCCCGAGGCCGCGACCGAGATCTACACCGCCATCCAGCTCGCCCTGACCGGGCAGGCGACGCCTGAAGAGGCGTTCAAGCAGGCGGCCGCGGGCTGATCCCGATGAGCAGTGGCATCGCCGGAGCATCCCTCCAGGACCGGAAGACCGACCAGCGGTCCAGCGGCACCGACGGGGGTGCGCCGACCAAGCGCACCCCCGCCGGGGCCGGCCGCCGGTCCCGACGCTTCCGTCGGGAAGACCTGATCAAGCTCGGCTTCGTCCTCCCAGCAGCGCTCTACATCGTGCTCTTCTTCGGCTATCCGGTCGTCAAGAACGTCACGATGAGCTTCCAGGAGTACACGACGAAGACGTTCTTCACGGGCGAGGCGCCGTGGGTCGGGTTCGCGAACTACGTGACCGTGTTCAGTTCCCAACTGTTCACACCGGCGCTGCTCAACACGGCGCTGTTCACGATCGGGTCGATCGCCGGGCAGTTCGTGATCGGGCTCGCGCTCGCCGTCTTCTTCAAGCGACGCTTCCCCCTGAGCTCGTTCCTCCGCGCGATGCTGCTGCTCCCCTGGCTCCTCCCCCTGATCGTGTCGAGCGCCACCTGGCGGTCGATCCTCGACCAGGACAGCGGCGTCCTGAACGCCGCCCTCGGATCCATCGGCCTGTCGGGCGTCCCCTGGCTGACGAGCCCGTCGGTGGCCCTGTTCGCGGTCGTCCTCGTCAACATCTGGATCGGCATCCCGTTCAACGTCACGATCCTCTACGGCGGCCTCCAGGACATCCCCGACGAGCTCTACGAGGCGGGAGCGCTCGACGGCGCGACCGGCTGGAAGGCGTTCCGCCACATCACCTGGCCGAACCTCCGCCCCGTCGTCAGCGTCGTACTCGTGCTCGGCGTCGTCTACACGATCAAGGTGCTCGACATCATCCTCGGCCTCACGAACGGCGGGCCGGCGAACGCTACCCAGACCCTCGCGGTGCGGTCGTACCAGGAGTCGTTCGTCAACTTCGAGTTCGGTGTCGGTGCGGCCTTCAGCAACATCCTCATCGTCATCTCGCTCCTCTTCGCCATCGTCTACCTGCGCGTGAACCGACGCGCGGTCGACGAGTAAGGACACGGACCCTCATGACCACGACCAGCATCGTGACCGGCGGCCGGCAGACGCGCCGCTTCGCTCCGGTCGGCCCACGTCGACACCGCGGCGACCGACGCCACCTCGGCTACACCGTCGTCGGCGTCATCATCCTCGCGATCATGCTCTTCCCCGTCTACTGGATGGTGAACGCGTCCCTGCAGCCCTCCGGAAACACGCTCACCGGGGACTTCTTCCCGGTGATCCCGAGCTTCGCCGGGTACGAGAAGGCGATCGCCGACCAGGGCGGGCACCTCGTCACGAGCCTCGTCATCTCGCTCGGCACCGTCGTCCTGTCGCTCGCGATCGCGGCCCCGGCGGCCTACGCCCTCGCGCAGTTCCGGTTCCGCTGGATCAGCATCGCCCTGCTCGTGATCCTCATCGCGCAGATGATCCCCGGCATCGTGATCGCCAACGCGCTCTACTCCGCCTACAACGACCTCGGCCTGCTCAACTCGATCCCCGGCTTGATCCTCGCCGACGCGTCGCACGCCATCCCGTTCGCGATCCTCATCCTGCGGGCGTCGATGCAGACCATCCCGCCGTCGATCGTGGAGGCGGCACGGGTCGACGGCGCGGGGCACGTGCGGGCCTTCGTCTCGATCGTCCTCCCGGTGAGCCGCAACGTGCTCATCACCGCCGGCCTGTTCGCCTTCCTCTTCTCCTGGAGCGACTTCCTGTTCGCCCTGACGCTGACGACCACGGAGGACGTCCGGCCAGTGACGCTCGGCATCTACCAGTACCTCGGCTCACAGGTCTCGAACTGGAGCGCGGTGATGGCGACCGCCGTCCTCTCGTCCCTGCCCGCGATCCTGCTGCTCGTCATCGCCCAGCGGTTCATCGCCGCGGGTGCGACGGGCGGTGCCGTGAAATGACCGACGACCACTCCGACACCCTCTCCGACCACGCAACGCATCCTCGAAGGAGCACCACCATGTCCGACAGCAGCACCCCCATCCGCGTCCTCGTCTGGGGCGAGAACCGCCACGAGCAGATCGAGGAGAAGGTCCGCGCCATCTACCCGGACGGCATGCACACGACCATCAAGGAGGGCATCGAAGAGCACCTCGGCGCCGAGGCTGTGGTGACCACGACCACGCTCGACGAACCGGAGCACGGGCTCACCGAGGAGGTGCTCGCCGCGACCGACGTGCTCGTCTGGTGGGGCCACGCGGCTCACGGTGAGGTCGCCGACGAGGTCGTCGAGCGCGTGCACCAGCACGTGCTCGCCGGCATGGGCCTGCTCGTGCTGCACTCCGGCCACTGGTCGAAGATCTTCGGCAAGCTCATGGGGACCTCGTGCACGCTCCGGTGGCGGTCGGAGGAGGACCGCGAGATCGTCTGGACCGTCGACCCGACCCACCCGATCGCCCAGGGTATCCCGCACCCGTTCATCATCCCGGCGCAGGAGATGTACGGCGAGTTCTTCGACGTCCCCGCGCCCGACGAGCTCGTCTTCCTCTCGACCTTCACCGGTGGCGAGGTCTTCCGTTCCGGCATGACCTACAAGCGCGGCTTCGGCAAGATCTTCTTCTTCTCCCCCGGCGACCAGGACTACCCGGTCTACCACCACGAGCACGTCCGTCGCGTCCTCGCGAACGGCGTCCGTTGGGCGCAGACGCTGCGTCCGGAACGCGCGGTGCCGGTCCTGCTTCGGTACGAGACCGAGGACTTCTACAACGGCCGCGGGTACGAAGGGGCGCTCGCGCGATGAGTGCTCCTGTCGACGGTGGCTTCGCGACGCTCGCGGACGCCACCAGGCCGGTCCGGCTCGTGCTCGTCGGTGCGGGCGGGATGGGACGGGCCTGGTTGCGGACGATCCTCGCGAACCCGGACACGGAACTCGTGGGCGTCGTCGACCTCGACACGGCCCTCGCCGAGTCGGCGGTGACCGACGCCGGGCTCCGGGTGGGCCCCGAGGGTGTCGTCGTCGGCACCAGCGTGTCGGTCGTCGCCGAGGGGACGGGGGCGGACGCGGTCGTCAACGTCACCGTGCCCGCCGCGCACCACCCGGTGAACACCGAGGCGCTCTTCGCCGGGTTGCCGGTGCTCTGTGAGAAACCGATCGCGCCGACGGTGGCGCAGGCGCTTTCCCTGGCGGCGACGGCCGAGGCCAGCGGGCAATTGCTCATGACGAGCCAGTCGCGTCGCTACTACGCATCGATCGCCGCCTTCCGGAAGCAGGTCGCCACGCTCGGTCGGCTCGGATCCGCGACGACCGAGTTCTTCAAGGCACCGCACTTCGGCGGCTTCCGCGAGGAGATGGCGCACGTGCTGCTCGTCGACATGGCGATCCATGCCTTCGACGCCGCCCGCTACGTCCTCGGCAGCGACCCGATCGCCGTGTACTGCGAGGAGTACAACCCGGGGTGGAGCTGGTTCTCCGCCGACGCCGCCGCGACCGCGGTCTTCGAGTTCGCCGGAGGCGTCCGGTACACCTACAGCGGCAGCTGGTGTGCGGACGGCGTGGAGACCTCGTGGAACGGCAGCTGGCGGGTGAACGGCGAGCACGGCACGGCCGTCTGGGACGGCGACTCCGCTCCGCAGCGGCAGCTCGCGCCGCAGGGCGGATCTCCGTCGGCGGTCGAGACCGCTGAGCTCGAGCCGGACGTACCGGAGGAGATCGCTGGCTCGCTCGTCGAGTTCGTCGATGCCCTGCGCACGGGGCGTGTCCCGTCGGGTGAGGTGCACGCCAACGTGCTGAGCCTCGCGATGGTGGAGGCCGCCGTGCGGTCCGCCGAGTCCGGCGAGCGCGTGGTCATCGCCGACGTGCTCGCCCAGGCGCACACGCGGGCGATCGAGGCCGAGCCGCGCGCCGACGTCCGGGCCGCGCTCGTCACCTCCCGCTGAGGTGAGGCGGACCGTCGCCCGCGCACCCCCCGAGCGACGATCCGCCTCACCTCACCAGGTGCCGTCGAGGAGGTCGCGGGTCGCGACCAGGTTGAGCACCCGCCAGAGGCCGGAGTGGCCCGGCGTCTGGCCCGGCCGGTTCGGCCACCCCTCGACGCGTGCGACACGGACGAAACCGACCTCGTGCCACACGGGGTCCGTCTTCCGGAAGCGGTGCGGCTGCCAGACGACCGGACGCTCCGGCAGACTGCCCGAGGCCGGCTCGCGCTTCGCCCCCAGCGTCGCCAGGGTCTCCGGCCCGGGGACCTGCTCACCCACCCAGTCGAGGACGTCGAGCTCGGGTGAGTCGCCGTATCGGGACCGATGGATGCCGGCGACCCGGAACAGGGCGGTCCGTCCGTTCGGCGCAGTGAACGCGAGGACGTCGCCCGGCGTCAGGTCGTCCTCCACGTGGCGCCACGATCGACGGAGGCGCTTCGGGGCGGGCTGCGGGCCGAGGAGCTTCTCGCGGAGACGGTCGAGGCCCGCGGTCCGCCTCGCGACCTCCCCCGGGCCTGCTTCAGCCCACAGCTCGAGGTCGGCACCGCGATCGATCGCCGCGAGCGCCCGCGTCCGCACGTCGGGATCGAGCCGGCCGACCTCGCTCTGCGCGGCCGCGAGCGGGATCCAGAGCTCGCCGTCCTCGCGCTCCACCAGGTGGGCGAACGACGCGATGGTCCGTCGCGTCGCCTCGTCGTCCGGCACCCGGTCCTGCACGTACTCGCGGTACTCGGTGCGGATGTCCGACGCCGTGTCGTTCGAGAAGATCGCCGTTCCCCATGCACCCATCCCGGCATCCTGCCAGACCCCTCGCGTCAGCGGCCAGGTGAGGCCCATACGATGGATCCAGCCCGACTCCGAGACGAAGGACGCTGCATGCCATCCCGCCCCACCAAGCTGATCCCGCCGACCTTCTCCCGCACCCCCTCACTCGACGCCGAGGCGGTCGAGTTGAGCATCGCGATCGAACTCCCCGAGGGCGTCGAGGCGATCGGCCTGTCCGTCGCCCCCGCAGCCGACGGTGCCGGCGACGACATCCCCGCCGCGCTCGGACTCGACCGTGCGGCCCTGACCCGCGCCGGCTTCACCGGCGAGATCGGCCAGACGCTGGTCATCCCCAGCCAGGACGCCCCGACGTACATCGCGGTCGGCGTCGGTGCCCCCGAGAAGCGCACCCCGTCAGCCCTCCGCGACATCGCTGCTGCCTTCGCCCGTGCGGCATCCTCGTTCGCGAGCATCGGCCTCGACGTGGCGCGCTCGTTCGACCTCGACCCGGCCTCCGCCGGCCAGCTCGTCGTCGAGGGCGCGCTCCTCGCCCGGTACCGCTACACCGAGCTGAAGCGGGAGACGAAGCGCACCCCGCTCGTCGCGCTCCACCTCGTCGCCGGTGCTGAAGACCTCCCGGAGACCGCGACCGGCGCGCACCGCGGTGAGGTCCTCGCCCGCGCGGCGAACCTCGCCCGCGACCTCGCGAACACCCCTCCCGGACACCTCACGGCGACCGACCTCGCCGAGGTGGCCGAGACGCTCGGTGCCGCCAACGGGCTCGACGTCGAGGTCTTCGACAAGGACGCGCTCATCGAGCTCGGTCTCGGCGGCCTGCTCGGCGTCAACGCCGGCAGCGTCGAGGAACCGCGCATGATCAAGCTCCGGTACACCCCGAAGGACGACGACGGCTCGCCGATCGAAGCCGCAGGACATCTCGCGCTCGTCGGCAAGGGCATCATGTACGACTCGGGTGGCATCTCGCTCAAGCCGTCCGACCCGTCCCACGCGGCGATGAAGATGGACATGGCGGGCGCCGGAGCGATCCTGTCCGCCATGACGGCGCTGGAGGAGTTGCACTGCACGAGCAGCGTCACGGCGTTCCTCATGTGCACGGACAACATGCCCTCGGGCTCGGCCACGATGCTCGGCGACGTGCTGACGTTCCGCAACGGCACCACCGTGGAGATCAAGAACACCGACGCCGAGGGTCGCCTCGTCCTCGCCGACGGCCTGAGCCTCGCCGTCGAGGAGGAGCCCGACGCGATCGTCGACATCGCGACGCTGACCGGTGCCGCGATCATGGCGCTCGGCACGAAGACGGCGGCCGTGCACGGGACCGACCAGGGCATCGTCGACCAGACGCTCGCGTCATCGAAGGCCACCGACGAGCAGCTGTGGCAGTTGCCGCTCGAACGCAGCTACCGGAAGCAGCTCGACTCGGACGTCGCGGATCTCGCCAACATCGGCGGCCGGTTCGCCGGTTCCACGCTCGCCGCGCTGTTCCTCGCGGAGTTCGTCGGCGACATCCCGTGGGCGCACCTCGACATCGCCGGCACCATGCTCGTGGAGTCGGACGAGTCCTGGCGGTCGAAGGGTGCGACCGGGTACGGCACGCGCCTGCTGATCGACCTGGCGCTCAACTTCCGCGCCTGACGCAGGACGCGGCGTCGATGGCCGGTCCCCTGAGCCTGTCGAAGGGCGGCGACCGGACCACCTTCCCCGCGAGCACGTCGACAGGCTCAGTGACCGGATCAGCCCATCCGCAACCCGGTCACTGAGCCGCAACCCGGTCACTGAGCCGCAACCCGGTCACTGAGCCTGTCGAAGTGTCGAAGGCCACCCAGCGACAACCTCCGTTGCCGTTCCGGCAAGAATCACGTGTTCGCAGCCGGTGTCACGGCAGGCTGATGCCATGACCTCCGAGCACGAGCCCGCCATCACCGATCCCGCCGCCTTCTGGGAGCACCGCTACAGCAGCCGCGGCCAGGTGTGGAGCGGCAAGCCGAACGCCGCACTCGAGCGCGAGGTGGGCGGGTTGGTGCCCGGCACCGCGCTCGAGCTCGGCAGCGGGGAGGGTGCCGACGCCGTGTGGCTCGCCCGGCAGGGCTGGTCCGTGACCGCCGTCGACATCTCCCCGAGCGCGCTCGCCCTCGGAGCATCGACCGCGAGCGAGGCGGGGGTCGCGGATCGCGTCACCTGGGTGCAGGCCGACCTCGTCGGGTGGGAACCGTCGGCGTCGTTCGATCTCGTCACCGCGACCTTCCTGCACTCCCCCGTCGAATTTCCCCGCGAGGCGGTCCTGCGCCGTGCGGCGTCCGCGGTCGCTCCCGGCGGCACGCTGCTCATCGTCGGCCACGCCGGCCCGCCGCCCTGGGCGACCGAGCACATCGCGCACGCGCACTTCCCGACGCCCGAGGAGGTCCACGCCTCGCTGGAGCTTGCGTCGTCCGAGTGGGAGATCGTCACCGCGAGCCTCGTCGCGCGCGCCGCGATCGGGCCCGACGGCGAGCCCGCCGAGCTCGACGACAGCGTCCTCGTCCTCCGTCGCCGTCCCTAACTCAGGAGCGTCCCGGCGCGTCGCGACGCCCGGCCGGCGCGTCGCGCCCGACACGCCGCAGCGATCCTGAGTCAGGGACACAACGACACCTGCCACGCACCCCGGGCCGACGGCCTTCCCCCCGTCCCTAACTCAGGAGTGTCCCGGCGCGGCGCGGCGCGCGGCCGGCGTGTCTCAACCGACACGCCGCAGCACTCCTGAGTTAGGGACAGGACTGAGGTCGAATCGGGTCAGCGATCAGGGGTCAGCGAGCCGGAGGCGCACCCACGGAGCCGCGCTCGATGAGCGTCTGGGCGAGCACGAACTCCTCCGCGTCGGCCCCCGCCCCACCGATCCGGGCGATTAACCGGCGTGCGGACTCGGCCCCGAGTTCGTAGATCGGCTGCGACACGACGGTGATCGGCGGCGTGGTGAGGCTCGTCCAGTCTGCGTCGTCGAAGGCGATGAGCGACACGTCGTCGGGGATCGCGAGGCCGAGTTCGCGGATGGTCCGGAAGACCGCGGAACCGACCAGGCTGTCGGAGGCGATGATCGCGGTCACGGGGTCCCGGTCGCCGAGGACCTTCCGGGTGATGACGTCGATCCCCTCCGCGCGCGCATTGAGGTGGACAGACGCCGCCGGGTCCTCGACGCCGACATCACGGAGGGCACCCGTGAAGCCGTCGATCCGATCGCCCACCGAGGAGGAGCCGACATCGTCCCCTGAGGCATACGGCTCCCCGTGGCCGAGGGTCGAGATGAACGCGATCCGACGGTGTCCGGCCGCGAGGAGGTGCCGGGTGGCCGCGGCCGCCCCGGAGGCGTTGTCGGCGACGACCGTGTCGGCCTCCATGCCGGCCGCACGACGGTCGAGGAGCACCACGGGACGCCCCTCGGCGAGCGCCGTTTGTAAACTTCTCGTTTCGATCGAGGAGGCCGGCGTGACGATGAACCCGTCCACACGTTTGTCGAGGAGGAGCTCGATCGCGGCCGTCTCGGCGTCGACCTCCTCGTCGGAATTGGCGAGGATCAGGTCGAATCCGGCGGCCTGCGCGACGTCGGAGATCCCCCGGGTCGCACGGGCGAAGAAGGGGTTCTCGATGTCGCCGATGACCACCCCGATGGTGTTCGACTTCCCCGTGTTCATGCTCTTCGCGAGGGCGTTCGGGCGGTAACCGAGGCGTTCCGCGGCGGCCTGCACACGGTCCCGCACATCCTCGCTCACGGCCCCGTAGTCGCCGAGCGCGCGGGCCGCAGTGGCCTTCGACACCCGTGCGGCCTTCGCGACGTCCGACACCGTCGCCTCGCGTCTGCCGGTACCCGGATCCGTTGCCATGTGCCCTCCGATGGGGTCTGCTGCGTCGTTGACGTTGTCCGAGAACCAGGGTACTGTCCTGGACAACCTGTTGAGACCGGTCTCAACCTACGACATTGAGACCGGTCTCACCAGCAGAACGACAGCAATGGAGCTGGCGGCGTCCACAAGACACGAGCCGACGGTTCCCTCCACGCACCACGAACTCCTCCCCACGATTGGACTCGCCGTGACGAATCGCTTCACCCTCCGCAGGACGGCCCTCCTCGCCGTCGCTGCGGCGACCGCCCTCATCCTCTCCGCGTGCTCCGGTGGTGCCGGAACCGCGAGCAGCACCGAGGACAACCCGTACGGACTCATCACCCCCGGACAGATCCGCGTCGCCAGCCTCGGCGACTCGAAGCCGTACACCTTCACCGACGCCGACGGGACGTTCACCGGCTTCGACGTCGAACTCTTCACCGACGTCGCGAAGCGGATCGGGATCGACGACGTCGTGTTCACCGGTCAGGACTTCTCCGGTCTGCTCTCCGCCGTCGCGAACGGTCAGTTCGACGTCGGCGTCGCGGCCATCGGCATCACCAAGGAGCGCGAGCAGACGGTCGACTTCTCCGACGGCTACCTCGCCGGGTACCTCACGGTCATGGCGGCGAAGGACTCCGGCATCACCGACGCGGACAGCCTCGCCGGCAAGCGCCTCGGCGTCGTACAGGGCACCCTCCAAGAGGCCTACGCCGTCAAGCACTTCACCGACACCGAACTCGTGCGCTTCCCCGACAACAACTCGGCCATCTCGGCCGTCAACAGCGGCAGCATCGACGCCCACTTCCTCGACTACGAGGCGGCGAAGGAGTACGCGGCACAGTACGGGCTCGTGAACGCCATCGACATCCCGTCCTTCGACGCACCGGCCGGGTTCGCGATCGCGAAGGACAAGCCCGAATTCAAGAAGGCCCTCGACAAGGCCCTCGCCGAGGCGATGGAGGACGGCACCTGGAAGAAGCTCTACCAGAAGTGGTTCCCGGGCTCTCCGATGCCCGAGCAGTACCTCCCGAAGGCGGAGCAGACCTCCAGCCCCAGCCCGACCTCGTCGACCGAGTAGTCCCCGTCTCGTGGTGCGGGCCGAGGACCGGCCCGCACCACACCATCCCACCCCTCAGGAGCAGACAGCATGGACTGGCTCGACAGCATCATCAAGACCTTCTTCGACTTCGACGCGATGTGGCAGGTGTTCCCGCAGCTGCTCGGCGTGGGACTCGTCAACACCCTCGTCATCTCGATCGCCGCCACGGTGATCGGGGTCATCCTCGGCATGATCATCGCCATCATGGGCATCTCGCCCTCACGCTGGCTCCGAGTACCCGCGCGGATCTACACCGACGTGTTCCGCGGCCTGCCGGCGATCCTCACCATCCTCCTCATCGGCCAAGGCTTCGCCCGCTTCAGCCAGCAGCTGTTCGGCCCCTCGCCCTATCCGCTGGGCATCCTCGCGCTCAGCCTCATCGCCTCCGCCTACATCGGCGAGATCTTCCGCGCCGGCATCCAGAGCGTCGACCGCGGCCAGCTCGAGGCCTGCCGGGCGCTCGGCATGAGCTACGGCAAGGCGATGCGACTCGTCGTGGTGCCGCAGGGCATCCGCCGGGTCCTCCCCGCGCTCGTGAACCAGTTCATCGCCATCGTGAAGGACTCGAGCCTCGTCTACTTCCTCGGGCTCCTCGTCAGCGAACGCGAGCTGTTCCGGGTCGGTCAGGACGCCGCCGTCCTCACCGGCAACCTCTCCCCGCTCGTCATGGCGGGCCTCTTCTACCTCGTCATCACCGTGCCCCTCACCCACCTCGTCAACTTCTTCGACAACCGCTTCCGGACGGGACGCCGCAAGGCCACCCCGCCGAAGAGCGGCCTCGACGAGCTCGACGAGGTGCAGCCACCCCTGCCAGCCACCACCGGGAGCAACACATGACCTACACCTCTCCCCTGCCCGTCACCGACGGACACTTCTACCGCGGCTCGAGCCTCGAACTCCGCGACGTCTCGATGGCGTACGGCGACATCGAGGTCATCCGCGAGGTGAGCATCGACGTCGAACCCGGCACCACGACCTGCATCATCGGGCCGTCCGGCTCGGGCAAGTCGACACTGCTCCGCGGGGTGAACCGCCTGCACGAGCCCACCTCCGGCGACGTCCTCCTCGCCGGTGAGAGCGCCCTGAAGATGAAGCCCGAACGGCTCCGGACGCGGGTCGGCCTCGTCTTCCAGCACTTCAACCTCTTCCCCGACCACACCGCGCTCGAGAACGTGGCACTCGCACTCCGCAACGTGAAGGGCATGTCGAAGAGCGAGTCACTCCGAGTCGCGGCAGCGCGCCTCGACGACGTCGGACTCGGCGAACGATCGGACCACCGGCCGCGCGACCTCTCGGGAGGCCAGCAGCAGCGCGTCGCGATCGCCCGCGCACTCGCGATGGAGCCCGAGGTCATGCTGTTCGACGAGGCCACGAGCGCCCTCGACCCCGAACTCGTGAAGGGCGTCCTCAACCTCATGGCCGGTCTCGCGCAGCGCGGCATGACGATGCTCGTCGTGACCCACGAGATGGGCTTCGCCCGCAAGGTCGCCGACCAGGTCGTGTTCATGGACGAGGGCCGCGTGGTCGAGGCGGGGACCCCGACGCAGCTGTTCGACGCCCCGCAGAGCCCCCGCCTGCAGCGCTTCCTCTCCGAGGTCCTCTGATGGCGGCGCGCGTCTCCGGCACGATCAGGACGGGTGTCATCGGCTTCGGCACCTCCGGCGCGGTGTTCCACGCGCCGTTCCTCGCCGCGGATCCCGACTACTCGCTCGACCTCGTCGTGACCTCCGACCCGGATCGACGGGCCGAGGCGCTCGGGCGGTACCCGGGCGTCAAGGTCGTGTCGACCGCCAAGGAGCTCTTCGCCCGAGCCGACGAGCTCGACCTCGTGGTCATCGGCTCGCCGTCCGGCACGCACGCCACGCTCGCGACAGCCTCCCTGGACGCCGGCCTGCACGTCGTGGTCGACAAGCCGTTCGCCGTCACCGCGGCCGAGGGCCGCGCGGTCGTCGATCGTGCTGCAGCCGCCGACCGCCTCGTCACGGTCTTCCAGAACCGCCGCTGGGACGGCGACTTCCTGACCGTGCGGCGGCTGCTCGACGAGGGCATGCTCGGGCACGTCCACCGCTTCGAGTCACGCTTCGAGTGGTGGAAGCCCGATCCGCCCGCATCGTGGAAGACGGCCGCGACCGCCGCGGAGGGCGGCGGCATCCTCTACGACCTCGGCACGCACGTGATCGATCAGACCATCCAACTGTTCGGCGAGGTCGAGGACGTCCAGGCTGAACTCGGTGCTGTCCGGCCCGGAGCGGTCGCGGACGACGACGCCTTCGTGGCGCTCCGTCACCGTTCGGGGGTCCGGTCGCACCTGTGGATGGGGTCGCTCGTCGCCCAGGCCGGCCCGCGGTTCCGCATCCTCGGTTCCTCCGGTGCCTACACCTCGTGGGGACTCGACGGCCAGGAGCCCGCACTGAAGGCCGGTGCTGATCCGCGTGACGACGGATTCGGTCGGCGTGAACCGTCCGGTTGGGGCGCGATCGGGGTCGACGGTGCAACAGAGCCCGTCCCCATGGCCGACGGCGACTACGCCGCCTTCACCCGCCTCCTCGCGACCGCCCTCCGCGACGGCGGTCCTCCACCGGTCGATCCGGCCGACGCGATCGCCGTCCTCGAGATCATCGAGGCCGTCCACGCGGCCGCAGCACCTCACCAGCGCAGCACTCCAGAACAGAAAGAGCAGACAGCATGAGCAGCACCACCCAGACCAGCCGACGCGTCGTCGTGATCGGCGGCGGCATCCTTGGAACGTCCAGCGCCGTCGCCCTCGCCCGCCGAGGTGCCGACGTGACCCTCGTGACCGACCGCTCCCTCGCCAGCGGCGCCTCGGGACGATCGCTCGCCTGGCTGAACTCCGCGGCCCAGCGGTCGAGCGAGTACCACGCGCTCCGTGTCCTCGGGATCGACCGCTGGCGGACCTTCGCCGCGCAGATCCCGAGCGCGGAGTTCCTCCGCTTCGACGGCGGACTGATGTGGGCACCGGAGGGCGAGTCCTACGCGGAGACCTTCGCCTACGAGCGCGGCATCGGCTACGACGCCCGGTGGCTGGCTCCGGAGGAGGTCGCCTCGGTCACGCCGGGTGTCGATCCGGCCGCCGTGGCTGCGGAGGGCGCGATCTTCAATCCGGGCGAGGGCTGGGTCGAGCTGCCGTCCGTGATCGAGGTGCTGTCCCGCGAGTTCGTCGCCCGCGGCGGACGGATCGTGACGGACGCCGGCGCCGAGATCGCCTCGTCCGGCGGACGTGCCGTGGGTGCGGTGCTCGCGAACGGCGACCGCATCGAGGCCGACGCGGTCCTGTTGGCCACGGGTCCCGACGTCCCGGCCCAGCTCGCCGCACTCGGCATCACGATCGGCGACCAGAGCCCGGCCGCATTCGTCGCGTTCACGAAGCCCGTCGCAGCCGAGCTCGTCGCCGTCCTCAACACGCCGAAGGTGGCCGTCCGTCGCACCAGGGAGGGCGGCTTCGCGCTGGACTCCGCGTGGTCGGAGGAGGAGATCGAGGTCCGCGACGACGGTTCGCTGCACATCTCGGACTCGACCGTGGAGCGGCTGTTGGCCGAGGGATCGCGGGTGCTCGCCGGCAACCCGAGCCTCGAACTCGACCACATCGGGGCTGGCTACAAGCCGATCCCCGGCGACGGCGAGCCGGTCTTCGGTGCGGTCCCGCAGCTGCCGGGGCTCTTCACGGCCTTCAGCCACAGCGGTGCGACACTCGGGCTCATCGCCGGTGAACTCCTCGCGGACGAGATCGTCGACGGCGAACCCTCGCCGCTGCTCGCGACCTTCCGGCCCGAGCGGTACGCGGAGTCGCCCGTCCCCGCGTAGGCCTGGCCGGTTCACAACTCAGGACGGCCCCGGCGGGTCGCATCGACCACCCGGCGTGTCCGGCGGGACGCGCCGCACCGGTCCTGAGTTGTGAACCCCTGCCGTCCCCAACTCAGGAGTCGTCCGGCGCGTCGCAAGCGCTCCCGCTCGACGCACCGCAGCACTCCTGAGAACGGAACGGGAGNGACTAGTCGGTGCCGGAGTCGAACGCGGCACCCTCGGAAGCGAGATCGGTCGCGCGCTCGAGGGCGTCGGCGGTCGGGTCGAGGAGTTCGCCGCCCAGGATCTCCTGCGCCTCACCCTGCTCGAGCTTGCCGACGAGGTCGGCGGTCGCGCCGCCGACGATGCCGGCCGCTGCGTACTGCTCGAGCCGCGAGCGCGAGTCCGCGATGTCGAGGTTGCGCATGGTGAGCTGACCGATGCGGTCGTCGGGACCGAACGCTGCGTCGCCGACGCGCTCCATCGAGAGCTTGTCGGGGTGGTAGCTGAGGCCGGGGCCCGAGGTGTCGAGGATCGTATAGTCGTCACCGCGGCGCAGACGAATCGATACCTCGCCGGAGACGGCGGAGCCGACCCAGCGCTGGATGGACTCGCGGAGCATGAGCGACTGCGGGTCGAGCCAGCGGCCCTCGTACATGAGGCGGCCGAGACGGCGACCCTCGTTGTGGTAGTTGGCGACCGTGTCCTCGTTGTGGATCGCGTTGAGCAGACGCTCGTACGCGATGTGGAGGAGCGCCATGCCGGGGGCCTCGTAGATACCGCGGCTCTTCGCCTCGATGATGCGGTTCTCGATCTGGTCGCTCATGCCGAGGCCGTGACGACCACCGATGGCGTTGGCCTTGAGGACCAGCGCGACCGCGTCGGCGTACTCGACGCCGTTGAGCGCGACCGGGCGACCGGCCTCGAAGGTGACGGTGACGACCTCGGAGGCGATCGCGACGTCTTCACGCCAGAACGGCACGCCCATGATCGGCTCGACGAGTTCCATGCCGGAGCTGAGCTCCTCGAGGCGCTTGGCCTCGTGGGTGGCGCCCCAGATGTTGGCGTCGGTGCTGTACGCCTTCTCGGTGGAGTCGCGGTACGGGAAGTCGCGGGCGACGAGCCACTCGCTCATCTCCTTGCGGCCACCGAGCTCGTTGACGAAGTCGACGTCGAGCCACGGCTTGTAGATGCGCAGGCGCGGGTTGGCGAGCAGACCGTAGCGGTAGAACCGCTCGATGTCGTTGCCCTTGTAGGTGGAGCCGTCGCCCCAGATGTCGACGCCGTCCTCCTTCATCGCGCGGACGAGCATGGTGCCCGTCACGGCGCGACCGAGCGGCGTCGTGTTGAAGTACGTCTTGCCGGCGTTGCGGATGTGGAACGCACCGCACTGGAGGGCGACGAGGCCCTCCTCGACGAGCGCCGACTTCGCGTCGACGAGGCGCGCGATCTCGGCGCCGTACTCCTTGGCGCGGTCGGGGACGGCGCCGATGTTCGGCTCGTCCGCCTGGCCGATATCGGCGGTGTAGGTGCACGGAATGGCACCCTTCTCGCGCATCCAAGCGACGGCGACGGAGGTGTCGAGACCTCCGGAGAAGGCGATGCCGACGCGCTCGCCGACGGGGAGGCTGCTCAAGACTTTAGACACGCCTGCGATTCTACGGGTTCGCGGGGAGTGGAGCACGTCGCCGCCGGTACCGCCTCGCCCGGGCCGGGGGACGGCGGGGGCTGTGGCGATATCGACGGCGACGCTGCTGTGAACCGGACGGATCGGACCAGGTCCGCTCAGGCGCTGTTCGGGTCTCGCGCCATGAGCTTCACGAGTGCATCGGGATGACGATTCGTCGACTCCAGAGCGATTCTCGCAGCGTCTGTCGGTCTTCCGCATGTCCCACTACTGGGGTCATCGGTAGGGGGCGACAGGCTCCGCGAGACGCGGCGCTACCAGATGGTGACGCGCTCCTCGGGGGCGAGCCAGGCTGCGTCGGACTCGGTGACGCCGAACGCCTCGTAGAAGGCGTCGATGTTCCGGACGATCTGGTTGCAGCGGAACTCGTTCGGCGAGTGCGGGTCGATCGACAGCAGTCGGATGACCTCCGCGTCGCGTCCCTTCTGCTGCCAGGCCTGCGCCCAGGAGAGGAAGAACCGCTCCGCGCCGGTGAGGCCGTCGATGACCGGTGGCTCCGCGCCCTCGAGCGACAGCAGGTAGGCCTTCCAGGCGATGCCGAGCCCGCCGAGGTCGCCGATGTTCTCGCCGATCGTCAGGGCGCCGTTCACGTGGTGGTCGGGCACCTGGGCCGGAGCCAGCGCGTTGTACTGCTCGATGAGCGACGCGGTGCGCTCCTCGAACGCCGCGCGGTCGGCCTCGGTCCACCAGTCGGTGAGTCGGCCGTCGCCGTCGAACTTCGATCCCTGGTCGTCGAAGCCGTGCCCGATCTCGTGACCGATGACCGCGCCGATGGCCCCGTAGTTCGCGGCGGCGTCGCGGCCGGCGTCGAAGAACGGGTACTGGAGGATGGCGGCCGGGAACACGATCTCGTTGAAACCGGGGTTGTAGTAGGCGTTGATCGTCTGCGGCGTCATGAACCACTCGTCGCGGTCGAGCGGCTTGCCGATCTTGCCCAGTTCGCGGTCCATCTCGAACCGGCTGGCGCGACGGACGTTGCCGAGCAGGTCGTCGGCTTCGAGCTCGAGCGCCGAGTAGTCGCGCCACTTGACGGGGAAACCGATCTTGGGCGTGAACTTGTCGAGCTTCTCGAGCGCCCGCGTGCGGGTCTCGGGGCTCATCCACTCGAGGTTCTCGATGCTGTCGCGGTACGCCTCGACGAGGAAGCCGACGAGGACGTCCATCTCGTCCTTCGACGTGGCGCCGAAGTGCCGGTCGACGTAGATGCGGCCGACGGCCTCGCCGAGCATGCCCTCGACGAGCGAGACGCCGCGCTTCCAGCGCTCGCGCTGCTGCGGCGTGCCGGTGAGGGTCTTGCCGTAGAAGTCGAAGTTGGCGCGACCGAACTCCTCGGAGAGGTACGGTGCGGCACCGTGGACGACCTTCCAGGCCAGCCAGTCCTTCCAGGACTCGAGCTGCTCGGCGACGAGGAGCTCCCCGAGGCCCTCGAGGAAGCTCGGCTCACGCACGACGATCTCCGCGAACACCGCGTCGGCGGCGCCGATCGCATCGCGCCAGACGGCGAGGTCCGGGCCGTCGAGGTCGGCGCCCGCGGCGAGCGCCGCCGCTTCGTCCCACGAGTACAGGTTGTACGTCTTCTCGCTGTCGCGGGTGGCGACGTTGTCCCAATGCTTGGAAGCGATCGCCGTCTCGAGGGCGAACACGCGGTCGGCGCGCGCGGCGGCGTCGTCGATGCCGGCGAGCTCGAACATCGTCTGGAGGTGTGCGCGGTAGGCGTCGCGGATGTCGGCGAAAGTGTCTTCTCGGAAGTAGGACTCGTCGGGCAGCGTGATGCCGCCCTGTTCGGCGAAGACGAGGTAGCGCTCGGGGTTGCCCGGGTCGTTGTCGACGAAGAGCTGCAGGAAGCCGCCGACCCCCTCCGCCTCGAACTCGCCGGACAGGCGGAGGAAGGACTCGATGGAGTCGACCGCTGCGACGCGGGCGAGCTGGTCGGCGAGCGGGGTCGCTCCGAGGGCGTTGGCCCGGTCGACGTCCATGAAGCTGGCGTACAGGGCGCCGATCTTCACGCCCTCCTCGCCGTCGGGGTTCGTCTGCGACTCCTCGATGATGTCGCGGACGGCGTTCTCGGCGTCTTCCGCCAGCTGGTGGAACGAACCCCAGCGAGCTTTGTCATCGGGGATCTCGGTGCGGTCCATCCACTTGCCGTTCACGTGGCGGAAGAGGTCGTCCTGCGGCCGCACGGCCGGGTCGAGTTCGGAGCGGTCGATGCCGGAGGCGAGCTGCGCGTCAGTCATGCGGATCAGCCTAGCGACGGCACCTGACCACGGCTCGGGTGTTCTCTCAGAGCGGGCGTGCCGCTCTGGACCGAGTCCTGTGGAGGAGCGTCGCGAGCGCTTCGGGGAACGAGGGACTACCGTTGACCCACCCGGCCGGAAGGAGCCCGCGTGGACTGGTTGGCCGACTTTCCGCCCGGCGTCCTGCTCCTCGTCGTCTTCCTGGTCGTCGCGGTCGAAAGCCTCGGCGTGCCGTTGCCGGGAGAGACCGTGCTCATCGGGGCGACCCTCCTCGCCGCGTCGAGCGGCCTGAACCCGGTGTTCGTCGCCGCCGCGGCCGCCGGTGGTGCGATCCTCGGCGACTCGATCGGGTACTGGATCGGCAAGCGGTACGGCCGGCGGCTCCTGTCGGTGCTGAACCGCAGATTCCCGAAGCACGTGGGGCCGAAGCGACTGGGCGCCGCGGTGCACCTCATGCGGCGGTGGGGGCCGTGGGCGGTGTTCGTCGGACGGTTCATCGCCGTCCTCCGCATCTTCTCCGGACCGCTCGCGGGCATGTTCCGCATGACGTACCCGCACTTCCTCGTCGCCAACGCGGCGGGTGGCATCGCCTGGGCCTCGCTCGTGGTGACGGTCGTCACCGTCCTGGGGAGTGCCGCGACCGAGTTCCTGCACCGCTTCTCCTGGGCGGCGCTCGCGTTGGCCGGTGCCGCGGCCGTCGTGATCGCGGTGGTCGTCGTGTTCCGGATCCGTCGTCGGGCCGCCCGGCCGGCCGCCGATCGCGCGCCCGTGTCGATGACCGAGGCGGAGCTCGACGAACTGCTGTCTCCATCCGGGTCGGT
Source organism: Plantibacter sp. CFBP 8798 (assembly GCF_014841195.1). Taxonomy (NCBI): domain Bacteria; kingdom Bacillati; phylum Actinomycetota; class Actinomycetes; order Micrococcales; family Microbacteriaceae; genus Plantibacter; species Plantibacter sp. CFBP 8798. The sequence goes on along the minus strand of NZ_JACYTS010000001.1, from coordinate 371,044 downwards.
CCCGGCCACGACCGACGCCGACGCCCGAATGGACACGCCGACCACCCGGGCCGCCAGCTCGGCCCCCGTCCGCACCGATCTGCGCGCCGCGATCGCTGTCGTCCTGACGCCGCTGCGCTGGGCCCTGCGGACGACCCCCGCGACCACCGCCTTCGTCACCGTCTTCGTCGCCCTCGGGGTCGTGACCGGTGGCCTGTGGCGCCCGATCGACCAGGCCGCCTGGTACCCGGCGTTCGCGTACGGGGTGCCGAGCCTTGAAGCCGGGCGCTGGTGGACGGTCCTGACGGGCATGTTCATCACCGCCGACCCGCTCGCCTACCTCATCGCGATCGTCGGCGCGGCCGTGTTCGGCGGGTGGGTCGAGGTCCGATTCGGCACGCTGCGGGCGTCGGCGATCTTCGTGGCCGGCCATCTCGTCGGTGTCTTCGGGGCCCTCGGTGCGGCCCGGGCGTTGGCTCGGCTCGACTGGCCGTGGGCGCAGTCCCTCGTGACGACGCTCGACGTCGGTCCGAGCTGCGGCATCCTCGCCTGCGTCGCGACCGCGACCGCGTTCATGCGTTCCCCCTATCGGCTGCGCTGGCGGCTGCTGCTCCTGTCGTGGGTGTCGATCGCGCTCCTCTACGTCGGGAAGATCGACAACCTCGAGCACTTCATCACGACGGTCGTCTTCGTGATCGTGGCCCGCCTCCTCCTCGGCGAGCACCGGTCGACCCCGCGACCCACCATGCGCGACTGGCGGCTGTTCGCCGTCTCCGGACTGCTCACGATCGGTGCGGTGCAGCTGCTCGTCACCCTCGTGCCGCTCGACGGGCCGCTCGGTTCGACCACCCTGACGCAGGGCTCGATCCTCGACGTCGGGGTCGACACCATCGCGATCCTGGTGATCACGAACTGGCTCCGCCGTGGACACCGCTGGGCCTGGTGGGCGGCGATGGTGCTCACCGTCGGCAACCTGCTGGTCACGCTCGCCCTCATCGCCCTCGCCTGGCTGGCCCAGGTGCCGGTCGTGGCGTCGACCATCTGGATCTCCGCGAGCGTCCTGTGGGCGGGACAGGCGGTGGTCCTCGTGCTGGCGCGCCACGCGTTCCGGGTCGCGGCGAACCAGACCAGGCGCCGCCTGCCCGGGGCGATCGGACCCGGTGCGCGGCGAGCACGCGCCAGGGCGGCCCAGCTGCTGCGCGAACACGGCGGCGGACCGCTGGCGGCCTCGGCACTCCGGCGCGAGAACCGGGTGTTCGTCACGGCCGACGGTGGACACGCGGTCGCCTACCAGCAGCATGCCGGCGTCGCGCTGGCTCTCGGCGAGCCGATCGGCGACCCCGGCGGTGCAGCAGCAGCGGTGTCGGCGTTCGCGACGGCCGCCGAGCAGGAGGGGCTCACACCGGCGGTCTTCGCCGCTCGCGACGCGCGCATCGTGCCCGAGGGGTGGCGGGTGTCGCCACTCGGCCGAGACCTCGTGCTCGACCTCAGCGGGGCGGATGCATCAGAACCCGTTGGTCCGGACGATGCGACGGGAGCCGCCGGCGCGGATCCGACGACCTCGATCCTGGTGCCCGCTCGCGAACTGCCGTGGGAGCTCCGCAGCCAGATCCGCGCGCTGTCGTCGGTGTGGGTGTCCGACCGGCACGTGCCCGAACTCGGTCTCACCGTGGGTTCGAGCATCGACGCCCCCGATGGCGACGACCGGGAGCCGACCGCCGCGGTCCGGGTCTCCGTCGTGACGGACGCCGCAGGCGCCGTGCTCGCGGCGGTGTCCTGGTTGCCGGTCCCCGGGACCGACGGCACCGTGCACGGGTGGGCGCTCGACGCGGTCCGTCGTGCTCTACCGGACGACGACGTCGGCACGGCTGCGGGTGCGAGTGCGAGTACAGCGTCGGAGGAACACACCAGCCGAGCCGTCGAGCGGGCCCTGACCGACGCCTGCCGACGATTCGCGTCCGAAGGCGCAGCCATGGTCTCGTTCGCTGCTTCCGGGCTGGCACAGGACGGCACCGAGCCCGACGGCGTCGCCGTGCGCACGATGGCCGGCATCGCCCACCGGGTCGACCCGCTCGTCGGCTTCGCGGAGATCGCCGACGTCGCCGAGCGCTTGGGCGCCACCGCCGTGCCGCTGTTCCTCGCCTGCCGCGAGGACGCCGACCAACCGCGGGTCGCCTACGCCGCCGCGGCCGGCTTCCTCACGGGCATCCGTCTCCGCGACCTCCCTGGCCTGAGCGGGTCGCTGCTCGCGCGGTAGGACGTCGACTCGTCCCGCCTCGGACGGCGACGCGGCGTGTCACCACCCGCGGCTAGGCTCGGCGGGTGACCACGGGACCGGACAGGCGACGACTGCGACCCGTCGACCGCGACATCCTCCGGCTCGCGGTCCCGGCGCTCGGGGCGCTGATGGCGGAGCCGCTGTTCCTGCTCGCCGACTCCGCGATGATCGGTCACCTCGGCGTCGTGCCGCTCGCCGGCCTCGGGGTCGCGAGCGCGGTCCTGCAGACGGTCATCGGGCTCATGGTGTTCCTCGCCTACGCGACGACGCCCGCGGTCGCCCGGCGTCTCGGTCACGGCGACGAGCGCGGCGCGGTGTCGCTCGGGGTGGACGGCCTCTGGTTGTCGCTCGGGCTCGGTGTCGTGATCGGTGCGGCCGGATGGTTCCTCTCCCCCACGCTCGTCGGGCTGTTCGGCGCGACGGACGCCGTCGCCCAGCAGGCCGACACCTACCTCGGCATCTCGATGCTCGGCATCCCCGCCATGCTGCTCGTCTTCGGTGCGACCGGGCTCCTCCGCGGCCTGCAGGACACCACCACGCCCCTCGTGGTCGCCGGCGCCGGGTTCGCCGCGAACATCGGCCTCAACTTCCTCTTCATCTACGGCCTCGGACTCGGCATCGCGGGATCCGCAATCGGCACCGTCATCGCGCAGTGGGGCATGGTCGTCGCCTATCTCGTCGTCGTCCTGCGCCACGTGCGTCGGACAGGAGCGAGTCTCCGCCCGCACCGCGCCGGCCTCGGTGGCGCGGCCCGTTCCGGCGGCTGGTTGTTCCTCCGCACCGTCAGCCTCCGCGCCGCGATGCTCATCGCCGTGTTCGTCGCGACCGACCTCGGCACCGACGAACTCGCCGGGTTCCAGCTCGTCATGACCCTCTTCGCCACCCTCGCGTTCGCACTCGACGCCCTCGCGATCGCCGCGCAGGCGCTCGTCGGCAAGGGACTCGGGGCGGGCGACGTGGCCGGTGTGCGTGCCGTCCTCGTCCGCTGTCTGCAGTGGGGCGTCGGCTCGGGGATCGTGCTCGGCCTGGTCATCGCGCTCGCGAGCCCGGTCATCGGCCTGCTCTTCACGAGCGACCCCGACCTCGCGGCGCTCATCGTGCCCGCGATCATCGTGCTCGCCGTCACCACCCCGCTCGGCGGTGTCGTCTTCGTCCTCGACGGCGTCCTCATCGGCGCCGGCGACGCGAAGTACCTCGCGATCACCGGGCTGCTCAACACGCTCGTCTTCCTGCCGTTCGCGCTCGCGGTCCTCGCCTGGGCACCCGGCGGGCAGACCGGGCTCACCTGGTTGGCGCTCACCTTCTTCGTCGGCTACCTCGGTGCGCGCGCGACCACACTCGGGCTTCGAGCCCGCACGACGGCGTGGATGCGCACCGGGGCCTGACCGACAACTGGGGAGTTGTCCCCATTGAGGCTGCCGCCTCGGTCCCCCATCCTGGACGCGAGCATCCGTCAACGCTCACGATTCCAGGGGGAACCACCATGTCACTTCGCTCCGCTCACCACCGTCTCCGCGTCTCCGCGGTGACCGCCGTCGCCGTCATCGGGCTCTTCGGGCTCGCCGCCTGCAGTAGTGGCGACGCACCGGCCGACTCCGAGCCCTCGACGAGCGCCACGACCGCGCCCGAGGCCACGGAGGACGCTGCCCAGGAAGAGCCGGCATCGGGCGCGACGAAGTGCACCGAAGAGCAGGTCAACACGCTCAGCGCAGCCAGCGGCGTCGCGGTCCCGGCGGCCGCTGTCGCCGCGGCGAAGGCCACCTTCGCTCCGGCCGCCGTCCTCGGCGACCTGCCGACCGTGTGCATCCTCAGCTACGAAGCGGGTGACGCCTCGGGCAGCTACGCCGTCCTCTCCGGCGGCGCTGCCTCCCTCACCGCAGCGGCCGCGAACGCGACGGCCGGTGGCGCGAGCGTGACCGAAGCCGCCGGCACGTTCACCGGATCGCTCGACGGGCTGACGATCATCGGGATCCCGTTCACCCAGCTCACCCAGGAGACCGCCGGGTTCGAGAACGTCGAGGACCTCGTCGTCGTCGTCTCCACCGCGGCACTCGGCTAGGCCGCCGCAGCGTCACGGCAGCGCCCATCCGCCCTCGTCGGGCGGGTGGGCGTTCGTGCGTGTCGACCAACCGAGCAGACGCCCCCGTGCGTCAGGCGGCTCGCGCATCAACCGATCGGTGGATACGAGGATCAGCCCCTCCACCGCTACCGGTGCGCGCCGCAGCGGACGAGCATGGACACCATGAGCACACGACCGATCATCGAGGTCCGCGAGCTGCGCAAGCAGTACGGCGACTTCACCGCCGTCGACGGGGTCTCCTTCGACATCCACCCGGGCGAGACCTTCGCCCTCCTCGGCCCGAACGGTGCCGGGAAGAGCACCACGATCGAGATCCTCGAGGGCTACCGGCACCGGACGGGCGGCGAGGCGAGCGTCCTCGGTGTCGACCCGGCGAAGGGCGGTCTCGACTGGAAGGCCCGCCTCGGCATCGTCCTCCAGTCGAGTGCCGAGGCCGCCAACGTCACGGTCCGGGAGCAGCTCGCACAGTTCGCCCGGTACTACGCGGACCCGCGGGATGTGGACGAGGTCATCGAGGCGGTCGGGCTCACGAGCAAGGCGGGCACGCGCATCGGCAAGCTCTCGGGCGGCCAGCGTCGTCGGGTGGACGTCGCGCTCGGGGTGGTCGGCCGCCCAGCCCTCCTGTTCCTCGACGAGCCGACGACCGGGTTCGACCCCGAGGCGCGTCGGCAGTTCTGGGAGCTCATCCGCTCGCTCAAACGCGACGGCACGACGATCCTCCTCACCACCCACTACCTCGACGAAGCCGCCCAGCTCGCCGACCGCGTCGCCGTCATCGCGGCGGGTCGACTCGTGGAGATCGGCGCGGTCGACGAGATCGGCGGCGCCGAGGCCCGGATCCCCGTGGTGCGCTGGCGCGACGAGCACGGCCTCCATGAGGAACGGACCGAGGTGCCGGCCGCACGGGTCGCCGATCTCACGGCGACACTGGGGGGAGAGCCGCGCGACCTGGAGGTCATCCGTCCGAGCCTCGAGGACATCTACCTCGGGCTCGTCCACGCGGCCGACGCCGCTGCGTCGTCAGCCACCCCATCAGCAGCACCGTCACCGGCCACGACGGTCACCACGACAGGAGTCGGCGCATGACCACCATCGACCGCACCACCAACACGCTCGTCCCGGCACTCCCCCGCGGACGCACCCTCCGGCTCGGAGCCAGCAGGATCGGCTACGAGACCCGCATCTACTTCCGCTCCGGCGACCAGGTGTTCTTCACCTTCCTCTTCCCCGTCGTGATGCTCGCGATCTTCTCGACCGCGTTCAGCGCGATGGGGAACGTGGGCGAGGCACCCGACGGCACCGGCGGGGTCAGCCAGGCCGCCTTCTACCTCCCCGGCATGATCGCCGCCGGCATCCTCCTCTCGGGCGTCCAAAACCTCGCGACCGACATCGCGACGGAGAAGAGCGACGGCACGCTCAAGCGCCTCGGCGGCAGCCCGCTCCCGGTGATCTCCTACTTCCTCGGGAAGATGGGGCAGGTCCTCGTCACCTCGGTGCTCCAGATCGCGCTGCTGCTCCTCGTCTCGCGGTTCCTGTTCGACGTCACCCTGCCGACCGAGCCCGAGCGGTGGCTCACTTTCGCCTGGATCTACCTGCTCGGCATCGCGACCTCGGCCGTCCTCGGTATCGCCCTGTCGGCACTCCCCCGCACGGGCAAGAGCGCGACGGCCGTCATCATCCCGATCGTGCTCGTGCTGCAGTTCATCTCCGGCGTCTACCTCTCGTTCACGATGCTCCCCGAGTGGCTGCAGAACGTCGCGAGTGTCTTCCCGCTCAAGTGGATCGCGCAGGGCATGCGCTCCGTCTTCCTGCCGGAGGGGTTCGCCTCGCAGGAGCCGTCCGGTGGCTGGGACCTCCCGACGGTCGCGCTCGTCCTCGTCGTCTGGGCGATCGTCGGCCTCGTCCTCACCCGCCTCACCTTCCGCTGGGTCCGCCGCTCCTAGCCCGCGAACTGTCAGTTCCGGTGGGTGTACGCCGCCGGAACTGGCAGGAAGTGACAGTTCGCGAGCAGGGATGGGAGGGTTGGGACATGGACGGACGACGGTGGTGGGATGTCGCGTTCGGCGCGGGGTGCGTGATCGTCGGTGCGCTCGTGAGCGTCAGCGCGGCCGGGGCACCGGAGCGGGCCGTCGGCGTCTGGATCGTGCTGGCGGCGCTCTGCCTCGTCTACTACACGGCCGGGCGACGCACCCTCGAGCGTCCGCAGGGCGGGCTTTGGTTCGCGATCACCCTCATCGCCCTCACCGCAGTCGGGACGGCGTTCTCCCCGAACGTCCTGACCCTCCAGTGCCTCGTGTTCCCGCTGCTGTGGGTGCTGACGCCGAACACCCGGAACGCGATCATCCTCAACATCGCGAGCGCCGCGGCCCTCGCCGTCGGCTTCATCGTCGGACAAGGCGCCGCCCCGGAGGCGATCCTGCAGGGGCTCGCGATCCAGAGCGTCTCGCTCGTCTTCGCGTTGTCCCTCGGGCTCTGGATCACCCGGATCGCCGAGCTCGGCGACGAGAAGGCACGACTCCTCGTGAGTCTGCAGACCGCTCAGGCAGAATCGGAACGGGCGAGCCGGGAGGCTGGAGCGGCCGCCGAACGCGAACGCATGGCTCGCGACATCCACGACACCATCGCGCAGAGCCTCACGAGTGTGGTGCTGCTCGCGCAACGCGCCCGCTCCGAGGTCGGTGAGACCGTCGCGGGCACGCCGGACGCCTCCCCGCTGGACGGTCGACCGATCGCCGCCCTCGACAGCATCGACCTCATCGAGAGCACGGCACGCGACGCCCTGCGCGAGGCGAGATCCCTCGTGGCCACGCTGGCCGCGATGCCGGCCGCCGACACCACCCTCGGTGACAGCCTGCGGCGCCTGGGCGAGCGGTTCAGCCGTGAGACTGGCCTGGTCGTCGAGGTCGACGCCCCGTCAGAACGGTTCGAGCGAGCACCCGAGGTCGTGCTGCTCCGGAGTGCCCAGGAGGGTCTCGCGAACATCCGGAAGCACGCCGCCGCCGACCGCGTCGAGCTGGTACTCACCGTCGACGACGGCTGGGCCGAACTGCGGATCTCCGACGACGGGGTCGGCATCGCGGACCCGGAAGGCGCGCTGCTCGGGACCAGTCCGGGCGCAGGCTTCGGGCTGCACGGCATGCACGACCGGGTGACGCTGCTCGGCGGAACGGTGGAACTCACGAGTGCCGCCGGAGCGGGGACGACGGTGCGGGTGCGAGTGCCGGTGACGATCGAAGCGGGCCCTTCGACGGGCTCAGGGACCACGGACGGCCTCTCGGTCGGCAGCCCTTCGACAGGCTCAAGAACCGTGGAGGACGGACGATGACACGGATCAGGATCGTGGTCGCGGACGACCACCCCATCGTGCGATCGGGCATCGTCGCGCTGCTCGGGCGCGCGGACGACCTCGAGGTCGTCGCCGAGGTGGCGGATGGCGCTGCGGCGGTCGCGGCTGCCGAGGAGCACCGGCCCGACCTGGTGCTCATGGACCTGCGCATGCCGGTCCTCGGCGGTGCGGAGGCGACGGCGCGCATCGTGCAGCGCGTGCCAGGCGTCCGGGTGCTCGTGCTGACGACCTACGAGACCGACGACGACATCCTCGGCGCGATCGAGGCCGGAGCCGGCGGCTACCTGTTGAAGGCGGCGCCCGAGCAGGAGATCCTGGCGGGCATCCGTTCGGTGGTCGCCGGTCAGACGGTGCTCGCGCCCACGATCGCGGCGACGCTCGTCGGCCGCATGCAGGGTGGGACCCCAGCCCGCCCGCAGCTCAGCGCTCGCGAACTCGAGGTCCTGGCGCTCGTCGCCGCCGGCAACAGCAACCGGGCGATCGCGGCGGCACTCTTCATCTCGGAGTCGACGGTGAAGACGCACCTGCTGCACGTCTTCGAGAAGCTCGAGGTGGCCGACCGGACCCGGGCCGTCACCCGTGCACAGGAGCTGCGGCTGCTCTGAGCCGGCGCACGAGGCTGCGGGTCCGTTCAGTCACCTCGGGGCACAGGACGCCGCACGTGCGTGCGCAGACCCACCACGTCGAGGACGAACTCGCAGAACATCGCGTTCGCCCAGGAGAACCAGGGGCGGGTGAAGGTGTCGGGGTCGTCCTTGTGGAACGACTCGTGCATGACCCCGGTGCCGGCGTCGGTCCGCAGCAGCGTGTCGAGCAGGCGGGCGCGATCCTGCTCGTCCTGCGAGGTGAGGCCCTCGATGGACAGGGCGATCGGCCAGATGTGGTCGTCGGGCGTGTGTGGGCTCCCGATCCCACGGGCGGCGGACCCGACGAAGTAGCTCGGGTCGTCTCCGCTCAAGAGGAACCGTCGCGTGGCCAGGTACCGGGCGTCATCGGGCGCGCACCAGCCGAGGAACGGCAGCGAGAGCAGACTCGGCACGTTGGCGTCGTCCATCAGGAGCGCGTTGCCGAACCCGTCGACCTCGTAGGCGTAGACGTCGCCGTACTGATCGGTCGTCACGACTCCGTGGGCGTCGATGGCGGTCTCGAGCTCGCGTCGGAGGGCACCGGCTTCCGCGGCGAGTGCCGCGTCGTCGAGCACCTCGGCAGCGATCGATTCGACCCCGGCGAGCGTCACCGCGGCGAAGAGGTTGCCGGGAACGTTGTAGCCGTACCGCCCTGCGTCGTCGCTCGGCCGGAACCCCGACCACGAGAGCCCGGTCCACGCCGTCTCCGGCCCGAGTCCGTCGCGGACGAGGGTGTCGGAGAGCGGCGCGTCGAACCGCTGGAACCGGTACGGCGAGCGCTGCTCGTGGTGCTGCTCGACGCGCCAGACCTCCATCGCCGCGACGACGGCGGAGCGGTACCGCGCATCCAGGTGGTCGCGGCGCCCCGTCGCCAGCCAGATGTCGTGTGCGAGCTGGAGCGGGTAGCAGAGCGAGTCGATCTCGTACTTGCGTTCCCACACCCAGGGCGACGCATCGGTGCGGTCGTCGCGGTGGCCGTGCCCGTTCGGCTCGGCGTTGAACGCGTTCGCGTAGGGGTCGAGTGCGATCGCATCCAGCTGCCGGCGGTTGACGGCGACGAGCAGCTCGGCCAGCTCGGGGTGGTCGGCTGCGAAGTGGAGATAGGGAGCGAGTTGGGCGCTCGAGTCGCGCAACCACATCGCGGGGATGTCGCCGGTGAGCATGAACACGGTGCCGTCCGGCATGGGCGTCATCGTGCTGTGCAGGGTGTCGGCGAAGCAGCGCTCGAACATCTCGGCCACCCGTTCGTCACTGCGCTCCCGCACAGCCGTGGTCACCTCGGTGATGAGTTCGTCGATCCAAGCGGTCATGGGGCTCCACCGTCAGACGTCGCCGCGTGGTTTCGGGGCGTCCGGTTGCTTCGCCGCGTAGGCGGACTGGCCGGTCGCTCCGGGCTCGCCTGCGGGGATCGGGACGAGGTACGCCGCGGTGCCGTAGGCGGTCAGCTGCGTCCACGCACCGCCGATGTCGGTGGTCTCGAGACGCATCGCGAGGACCGCGTTCGCGCCGCGCTGTTCCGCGTCGGCCACCAGGCGTCGCATGACCTCCTGGCGGGACTCGAACAGCAGCTGGGTCATCCCCGGGACCTCGCCGCCGCCGAGCGCCGAGAAGCCGATCGACATCGAGGAGCCCCAGTCGCGAGCTCGCACGGTGAGCCCGACGACCTCGCCGAGGACGGCGTCGATGCGGTGTCCGGCGACGGTGTCCGTCGTCACGACGATCATGCGGTGGCCGCCGTTCCGGCCAGACGCGACAGTGCCGCGAGCGAGAGCGCTGCGATGCCGGTGTCGAGGGTGGGGTGGATGAGCGGAGCGAACTTCGAGGAGTGGTTGCCGGGGAGGTCCTGCTCCATGCGCCCCGAGGCGTAGGCCGCCGCGAAGGCCTGTGGGTCGGCACCCCCGAGGATCCAGTAGACGATGGGAGCGTCGGCGGCCGTCGCGAGCATGCCGACGTCCTCACTCCCCGTGACGAGACCGGGGTCGACGACGCGGTTGGCACCGAACGCGTCGGCGAACACCGCCGTCACCGCGCCGGTCGCCGCGGGATCGTTCACGAGCACCGGGAAGGCCTCGGTGTGTTCGATCACCGGTTCCCGCTCGGCGCCCGATGCTGCGGCCTCGGCCCGGATGATGCGCTCCATGGAGCCGACGACGCGGTCGCGCACGTGCGGTTCGTAGCTGCGGATGTTGACGCCGATCTGCGCGGTGTCGGGGATGATGTTGTTCTTGGTGCCGGCGTGCATCGTGCCGACGGTGAGCACCGCGGTGTCGGTTCCGGCGACCTCGCGGGACACGATGCTCTGGAGGCGGACGACCGCCGACGCCGCCATCACGATCGGGTCGATCGTCGACTGCGGGCGGGATCCGTGCCCGCCGCGGCCGTGGAAGGTGACGCGGTAGGCGTCGGTCGCGGCGAACGACGGACCGGCGTGCGTGCCGACGACACCGGCCGGCAGCGGACCGACGTGCTGGCCGAACACGATGTCGGGCTTCGGGACTCGTGCGTAGAGGTCGTCGTCGACCATCGCCTGCGCCCCGCCGCCGGCTTCCTCGGCCGGCTGGAACAGGACGACGAGTGTCCCGGACCAGGTGTCGCGCCGTGCGGCGAGCAGTTCGGCGGCACCCAGCAGACAGGTGACGTGGACGTCGTGGCCGCAGGCGTGCATGACCGGGACGTCGTTGCCCTCCGGATCGACCCCGCGCGCGACGCTCGCGTAGTCGAGGCCTGTCTCCTCCAGGACGGGCAGGCCGTCCATGTCGGCCCGCAGGAGGACCGTCGGTCCTTCGCCGTTCTCCAGGACACCGACGACACCGGTGCCGCCGATCCCCGTCGCGACCCCGTACCCGAGGCCGGTGATGCGATCCGCGACCAGGGCGGCCGTCCGGTGCTCCGCGAAGGAGAGCTCCGGATTGGCGTGCAGATCCTGGTACACCGGTGCGAGCGACACGGCGAGCGACGCCGCCTCCTGCTGGACGAGTGCTGCGGTGGCGATGGGCTGGTCGGTCATGGGTCTCCTTCGAGCGTCTCCTCCACCCTACGGGGCGGGTCAGCCGCACGGCAGGGGGCTCGAAACCCCGGCGAGGACTCAGAGCTGTGGAGCGGGGACCCGTGCCGTCGTCGCTCCAGGGTGGAAGCGGACGCTGAACTGCTCGCACTCCGGATCGCGGCCGTCGAGCATGGCGACGATCGCGCGGCCGGCGGCCGACCCCTTCTCCCGGGAGGGCTGCCACACCGTCGTGAGGTCGTAGTCGAGCCCCTCGACCCGGATGCCGTCGAACCCGACCACGCTGAGCTCCGCGGGAACGGAGATGCCGAGTTCCTCAGCTGCGCGGATGACGCCGGCGGCCAGGAGGTCGCTCTGTGCGGCGATCGCCGTCGGGCGTTCACCCGCCGGAACGTCGAGGATGGCGTGACCGGCGACCCGTCCCTCCTCGAGCGATGACCCCGTGGTGACGAACCCCTGCGCGTCGGGGAAGACGTCGCGGAGGCCCTGCAAGCGTTCGATCGCCGGGACCGTCGTGGCGGATCGCTCCCACTCGGGCGTGAGCGGGCCGCGGCGTTCGGTCGGGTCGAGGTTGAGGGTGACGACGGCGACACGCTCGTGGCCGAGATCTGCGAGGTGTCGCGCCTCCTCACGCACGCCGCCGCGGTTGTCGACGGCGATGTCGGGGACGCCGAGGGCTGCGAGTCCTTCGATCGACACGATCGGCATCCCCCGTCGGCTGAGGATCGCGACCGAGCTGTCGAGGTTCGGGCTGCAGCCGATGAGGACGACGCCGTCCATCGGTGCGTTGCTCAACTGCAGCGTGCCCTCCTGGGCGTCGTTCAGGAGCAGCAGACCGGCACCGACCGCGCCGAGTTCGTCGGCGAGTCCGTCGAGGGTCTGGACCATCACCGGGTCGCGGAAGGAGTGCCCGATCCGGCCGGCGACGACGGCTCCGACGATGCCGCTGCGTCCCTGGCGGAGGGAACGGGCCCGGGGGTCGGGGCCGGCGTAGTCGAGGTCGGCCGCAGCCTGCAGCACCCGCTGCTTGGTCGCTTCGGAGACGGGTCCGGCGCCGCTGAACGCGAGCGAGGCGGTCGACGGCGACACCCCCGCGCGCTCGGCGACATCGGCGAGCGTCGGTCGCGAGGGGCGTGATTCCTGGTCCACGATCTGCTAGCTTAGTCGACGGAATCGAATCGATTCGATTCTCGTCAGATCCACCCAGATGCACGGGCCTCACCACCCCGCTCCACCGAGCGCCCAGGCGCACCAGCACCGATCCCGAGGACCCTGTGTCAGAGCCGACCAACCCGCCGACCGCACCCGTCGCCCTGCGCCCACGCCGCGAGCTCCTCGCCTGGCGCAACGCGATCTTCGTGATCTTCGCCCTGAGCGGCCTCAGCATCGCGACCTGGGTGGCCCGCCTCCCGGCCATCCGCGACAACCTCGACCTCACCACCGGCACGGTCGGACTCCTCATCCTCGGCATGTCGATCGGGTCGATCCTCGGCCTCATCGCCTCGCAGCACATCCTCGGACGGCTCGGCCCGCGGCACGGGATGCAACTGACGCTCGGGCTCATCGCCGTCGGGCTGCTCCTCATCGGGATCGGCGCGAGCCTCGTCCCGACTGCCGGCCTCGTGCTCGTCGGCCTGATCATCTTCGGCTTCGGGAACGGAGCGCTCGACGTCATGATGAACGTCGAGGGCGCCGCGGCCGAGCAGGAGCTCGGCAAGACGGTGATGCCGCTGATGCACGCGTGCTTCAGCTTCGGCACGGTCGCCGGAGCAGGACTCGGCGCACTCGCGTCCGCAGCCGGCCTCGAGGTCTTCTGGCACGCGCTCGTCATGGCGGTCGTCATCGCGATCGTCGCCGTCGTCGCCGTGCGCTTCGTCCCCGCCGAGCAGGTCGTCGCCGACGAACTCGACGAGGCCCCGAAGGCGCCGTGGCGGGAGCGGCTGCGCGAGAGCCTGTCGGTCTGGGCGGACGGCCGGCTCATCCTCATCGGCGTCATCATGCTCGGTATGGCCTTCGCCGAGGGCAGCGCAAACGACTGGCTCGCACTCGCCGTGGTCGACGGCCACGAGCAGAGCAACACGACCGGCGCGCTCGTCTACGGCGTGTTCGTCACCGCGATGACCGTCGGTCGCATCGTCGGCGGGCCGCTCATCGACCGCTTCGGCCGGGTACCGGTGCTGCAGGTGTCGGCCGGTGCGGCGATCGCCGGACTCGTCCTGTTCATCCTCACGCCGGTCACCGGACTCATGGTCCTCGGAACCGTGCTGTGGGGCCTCGGGGCCTCGCTCGGGTTCCCGGTGGGCATGTCCGCCGCGGCCGATGACTCCAAGCGCGCTGCGGCACGGGTGAGTGCCGTCGCGATGATCGGCTACTGCGCGTTCCTCGTCGGTCCGCCGCTCATCGGCATCCTCGGCGACGCCATCGGCCTGCTGAACGCCCTGTTCGTCGTGCTCGTACTCATCGTGTTCGCCGGCCTGGCCTCTCCGGCCGCCCGCGAGAGCAGCCGCCGCAAGCGCTGACCGCAGTTCGTTCGCCCATGTTCGGGCGATTCAGCGTTCCGTCGCCCGAACATGGGCGAATGGACGCGCGACGGTGTCGCGGTAGGCTCGTCGTCGTGCGTTTGGTGATTGCGGAGTGCTCGGTCGACTATGCCGGACGGTTGTCGGCTCACTTGCCGCTCGCCAAGCGGCTGCTCATGGTGAAGAACGACGGCAGCCTGCTCGTCCACTCCGACGGCGGCTCCTACAAGCCGCTCAACTGGATGAGCCCACCCTGCGTGCTCACGACGGTCGAGCCCGACGAGACGCAGGCCGCGGCCGGGATCACCGAGCTGTGGAAGGTCACGCACAAGAAGACCGGCGACGCCCTCATCGTGTCGATCCACGAGGTCCACCACGACAGCGCGCACGAACTCGGCGTCGACCCGGGCCTCCAGAAGGACGGCGTCGAGGCGCACCTGCAGAAGCTCCTCGCCGAGCAGATCGAACTCCTCGGCGACGGATACCGGCTCATCCGCCGCGAGTACATGACCGCGATCGGTCCGGTCGACATCCTCGCCACCGACGCGACCGGGGCGTCCGTCGCGGTCGAGTTGAAGCGCCGCGGCGACATCGACGGCGTCGAGCAGCTCACCCGCTACCTCGAGCTCATGAACCGCGACCCGCTCCTCGCTCCCGTGCAGGGCGTGTTCGCCGCCCAGGAGATCAAGCCGCAGGCGCGCACCCTCGCCCAGGACCGCGGGATCCGCTGCGTCGTCCTCGACTACGACGCGATGCGCGGCCTCGACGACAGCGACTCCCGCCTCTTCTGACGTCGACTGGGTCCCTTTCTCAGGAGTCCTCCGGCGCGTCGGCTTCGCCAAGCACCGACGCGCCCGGAAACTCCTGAGAACGGCACCACCTACCGCTCAGTGACCTTTCTCAGGAGTCCTCCGGCGCGCCGGCTTCACCAGGCACAGACACGCCCGGACACTCCTGAGAAAGGCACTGGACCGACGGTCACGACTCGGACTAGACGAACAGCCAGATGAGGGCGACCATCCCGAAGCCGACGACCGAGAGGATCGTCTCGAGCACGGTCCAGGTCGCGAGCGTCTGCTTCACCGACATGTTGAAGTACTTCGCGATGATCCAGAACCCACCGTCGTTGACGTGCGAGAGCGTGATCGACCCCGCCGCGATCGCGATGCCGATGAGCGCCAGCTGCGGCTGCGAGTAGTCGCCGGCGAGCACGACCGGCTGCAGGATCCCCGCCGTGATCACGATGGCCGCGGTCGCCGAACCCTGCGCGATGCGGAGGCCGGAGCTGATGAGGTACGCGGACACGATGATCGGCAGGCCGAGCGAACCGAGCACCTCGGCCAGTGCCGCACCCACACCCGTCGCTGAGATGACCGCGCCGAAGAACGCACCCGCACCGACGACGAGCAGGATCATGCCGATCGGCCGGAGCGACTGACCGGAGAGCTCGCCCAGCTCGGCGAGCGTCATGCCGCGCCGCACCCCGAGCACGTAGTACGCGAGGCAGACGGCGATCGTGAGCGCGACCGCGGGGTTGCCGATGAGCGTCAACGCTTCGAGGACCGGGCCGTTCGGGAGGGCGAGGGCACCGAAGGTGGCGGCGAGGATGAGCAGGATCGGCGTGATGATGATGAGACCGACGCTCCAGAGCGAGACGTCCTTGCGCTCGGGGGCGTCGTCCTCGGGCTCCAGCACGTACTCCTCGGGAACCGAGACCATGACGCGCTTCCCGATCCAGAGCGGCCAGGCGATGCCCGACGCGATGAAGGCGGGGATGCCGCAGAGGAATCCCATGAGGATGAGCCAGCCGAGCCCGACCTCGAAGGTGCCGGCGAGCGCCGTCGGGCCCGGGTGCGGCGGCAGGAACGCGTGCGTCATCGAGAGGCCGGCGAGCATCGGGAGCGCGTAGAGCACGAGCGACTTCCCGCCGCGACGCGCGGTGATGTAGACGAGGGGCGCGAGGACGAAGATGCCGACGTCGAAGAACACGGGGATACCGAAGATGAGACCGGTGAGCCCCATCGCGATCGGAGCGCCGCGTTCCCCGAAGCGGCCGAGGAGCTTCCGGATGAGGACGTCCGCACCGCCGGAGCGCTCGAGGATCGCACCGAGCACGGTGCCGAGACCGATGATGATCGTGATGTGCCCGAGGATCCCGCCGAAGCCGGTTTCGAGGAGCGACGCCCCCGGCTTGATCTGCTCGTCGTCGAAGGGGTCCGGCACGGCCACGCCGACGATCTGGTAGATGCTCGTCCCGGTCGCGAGCGCCAGGCCGATGCCGACGATGAAGAGCGAGATGAACGGTTCGAGCTTCACCCGGATGATGAGGAACAGCAGCACCGCGATGGCGACCGCGCACAGGATGAGCAGGCCGGGGGTGGTCTGCTGCAGCCATCCGATGGGATCGCTCGGGGCTGGTGCGGCGGCGGCTACGACGCTGCGCGCGAGGGCGGTGATGGGCATGGGAGGACCTTCTGTGTCTGTGGGCGCGGGGAGGGACGAGGGAGCGGTCAGGCCGGGCTGCGGCGGATCGAGCGACCGGGGACGGCGTCGGTACGTCGACCGTCGGCGATGACGGCGGCCCCGTTCACGAAGACCCACGGGATGCCGGCGGCCTGCTGGCGGGGTTCGGCGAACGTCGCGCGGTCGGCGATAGTCGCGGGGTCGAACAGGACGAGGTCGGCGACGGCTCCGACGCGGAGCACGCCGCGGTCGCTGAGACCGAGACGCGCGGCCGGACGCGAGGTGAGGTGGGCGACGGCGTCTTCCAGCCCGAGCACACCCTCCTCGCGGACATAGTGGCCGAGGTAGCGCGGGAAGGTGCCCCAGGCACGCGGGTGCGGCTTTGCACCGACGAGGATCCCGTCGCTTCCGCCGGTGTGGGCCGGGTGCACCATCATCGTGCGCACGTTGGCCTCGTCGCCGACGTGCTGGAGGATGCCGGTCGCGAGCCGGTCGGCTTCGAGCAGCGCGAAGAACAGGGCCGTCGGGTCGCCCGACCACGCGTGTCCCGCATCCTCGGCGGCGATGTCGGCGACGGTCCGCCCGACGAAGCCGGCGAGCGCGGGGTTCGCGACGCCGGAGATCTCGATCGTGGCCCAGTCGGTGACGACACCGTGACAACCGTCCGTGCCGAGCACCTCGAGCTCGTATCGGATCCGCGCACGGACGTCGTCGTCACCCAGGCGCTCGATCGTCGCGTCCGGCCCGCCGACCGCCGCCCAGCTCGGCAGCAACGCCGACAGGGTCGTCGAACCTGGCAGATAGGGATAGGTGTCGAGCGTGATGTCGACCCCGTCGGCGATGGCGGCGTCGATGAGCGCCACGAGTTCGGCGGCCCGGCCGGCGTTGACGCCGAAGTTCATCGTCGCGTGCGTGAGGTGCAGCGCGCACCCGGAACGACGACTGATGTCGATCATCTCCGCGTACGCCTCGAGCGCGCCCTTGCCGTACGAGCGCTGGTGCGGGGCGTAGAAGCCGCCGTGCTCCGCGACGGTGCGGCACAGCGCGACGAGCTCCTCGGTGTCGGCGAACATGCCGGGCACGTAGGTGAGGCCGGAGGACATGCCGACGGCCCCCTCCCGCAGACCCGCCGCGACGAGCTCCTGCATGCGAGCGATCTCGTCAGCGGTAGCAGCCCGGTTCTCGGTGCCGACCACGAGCATCCGGACGGAGCCCTGCGGCACGAGGTAGGCGACGTTCAGCGCGGCTCCGCGGTCGACCCGGTCGAGGTACTCGCCGACGGTCCGCCACGCGAAGTCGACGTCGCCGGGTTGCCCGTTCCAGCCGGCGATCTGCTGCCGGACGATGGCCATGGTGCGGTCGTCCGTCGGGGCGTAGGAGAGCCCGTCCTGTCCGAGGACCTCCGTGGTGACGCCCTGCGAGACCTTGGCGAGGTGCTCGTGGTCGCGAAGGACGGCGAGGTCGGAGTGGGCGTGCATGTCGATGAAGCCGGGCGACGCGATCAGACCGTCGGCGTCGATGATCAGGGCGTCGGCGGGCGCGTCGGCCTCGGCGGACGCCCCGATCGCGATGATGCGGTCCCGGTCGATGAGCAGCGACCCGTGCACGCTCGGTCCGCCGGTGCCGTCGACGATGCGAGCGCCGCGGATGACCACCGTGCGCGCATCGTCCGCCGGTCGCGACGTCACGGCAGGAGGGCCGCCGAGGTGAAGGCGGTCGCACGCTCGGTGACCCCGGCCCAGTCCGCCGCGGCGACGTCGGCCGCACCGACCACACTCGACCCCGCGGTCACGGCGGCTGCGCCGGCCTGGATGTACTCCCGGGCGTTGCCTGCGTGCAGTCCGCCCGAGGGCACGAGCCGGAGACCCGGGAACGGGCCCTTGAGGTCCTTGAGGAAGCCGGGCCCCATGGCGGCGGCCGGGAAGATCTTCACCGCGTGGGAACCGAGCGACGCGGCGCGCATGACCTCGCTCGGCGTCATCGCACCGAGCAGGAACGGGATGCCGGCGGCGGTGGCGACCTCGGCCACCTCCTCGCTCAGACCGGGCGTGACCAGGAACTGCGCACCGCTGTCGACGGCGCGCTGCGCGGTGTCGCGGTCCACGACCGTCCCCGCGCCGATCACGGCCCCGTGGTCGCCGATCGCGTCGGCCGCGGCGCGGATGAGCGCTTCGACGCCTGGCGTGGTGAAGGTGAACTCCACACTGCGGATCCCGCCCGCGGCGAGCGCCCGGCAGAGTTCGACCGGGTCGGGGATGACGGGCACGCGGACGACGGCGATGGCACGGTCAGCGTACAAGGCGTCGAGGGCGTGCGGCGTGGAGGGAGGGGTCTCGAGCGTCATGCGGGGCTCCTGTTCGGTTCGGCTCAGCCGAAGGTGGTGGTGACGGCGTCGACGGCGCTCGGTTCGGCGAGACGGACGTCGTCGATGACCACGAGGGCACGCCACTTGTCGAAGGTGGTGCACGGGTGGGAGAGGCCCAGGCGGATGACGTCGCCGACCTCGACGTCGCTGCCGGGCGGCAGGGAGACGAAGGTGTGCTGGTCGTTCATGGCTGTGGTCGTCGCGCCCGGGAGCGGTTCGACGGTGGCGGACCCGGCGCGGCGGACGCCCTGCACCTCGGGGAGCCCCTCGTCGAACGGGAAGTCGCGCTTCCCGCCGTCGACGAGCGCGAGGCCGGGCTCGGGGCGGGAGACGATCGTCGCCCAGCCGTGGATCGCGGAGCGGAAGTCGCCGGTGCCCTCGTGGCGGCCGAGCGGGGTGATCCCGCGGTAGAAGCCGTCATCGTGGGTCACGTAGGCGCCGGACCGCAGCAGCACCTCCACGGCGCGTCCGTGAGCACCGTCGAGGTCGCGCAGTCCGGCGAGGACCTCGGCGACCACGTCGAAGTAGGCGCTGCCCCCGGCGGTCACGATGAGCGTCCGGACACGTTCGTCGTACCGGCCGCCTGCGAGGAGCGCGTCGTGGAGAGCGGCGAGCGACTCCAGGTAGTCGCGGACGATCTGCAGCGAACCGTCGTCGCCGTGGTGCGCGAGGGCCCCCTCGTAGCCGCTGACGCCGGCGAGCGCGAGCTCGGGCGAGGCGACGACGGCCTCGGCGATCTCGAGCGCGGTGGCCTGGTCCCGGGCTCCGGTTCGGCCGCCCGGCGCACCGAGTTCCACGAGCACGTGGAGGGGGCGACGGGGTGGCTGCTCGGCGAGCACGCGCGACATGATCTGCACGGCTCGGACGGAGTCGGCCCACACGACGATCTCGGCGTCCCCGCTGTCGAGGGACCGTCCGACGGCGCGCAGGTGTTCGGGCTGCACGAGGGCGTTGGCCAACATCACGCGGGGGATCGACCAGTCGAGCGCGACGGAGAGCTGCCACGGGGTCGCGACGGTGATGCCCCAGGCACCCGCGTCGAGCTGACGCTGCCACAGGGCGCGGTTCATCGTCGTCTTGCCGTGCGGCGCGAGGCCCACTCCTGCGTGGTCGCACCACTGCCGCATGGTCTCGACGTTGTCGGTGACCGCCGAGCGGTCGAGCGTGACGAGCGGCGTCGTGAAGTCTGCCAGCGCCGGCCGACCGGCGAGGAACGTGGCGGCGTCGGTCCCGACGGACGCCGGCGGGAAGCCCTTGAGGCTGCCGTCGAGCACGCCCAGCGAGCCGGCATCGAAGTCGTCCGTCATCTACTCCTCGTTCCGCGATCGAGCGCTGCACCCGCCGACGTCGTAAGCACCTAGCGTTGCGCATCTTGCAACGTACATTGCATCCGGCGCTACATCTGTTCTAGCATTGCGTCCACAGGCCGTCAACCGGACCCGGCCGAGACGCGAGGGGAACCGTGATGACGACGTCACCGTCCACCGTGAGCACGATCGGCGAAGCGATGGTCGTCCTCCTGCCCGAGAACCAGCTCCCGGTCGCCGAAGCCCGCGAATACCGGACGGGGGTCGGCGGTGCCGAGTTCAACGTCGCCTCCAGCCTCGCGCGCCTGGGCGTCCCCACCCACTGGATCTCGCGCCTCGGCGACGACGGGTTCGGCGACTACATCCTCGAGACGGCCCGGCACGACGGTGTCCTCACCGACGCCGTCGAACGTGACGACCACCGGCCCACCGGCCTCTACGTCAAGGAGACGGTCATGAGCGCCGACGGCGACCGTCGGCCGCGGATGCACTACTACCGCAGCGAGTCCGCAGCGTCGCAGCTCGGCGCCGACACCCTGCGGCACGAGGCGACCCGGGCGGCCATCACCGCCTCCGCCATCGTGCACACCTCCGGCATCACCCCGGCGCTCTCCGACTCGACGGCGCTGCTCGTCGGCGAGCTGGGCGACGCGCTCCCCCGCGACACCGTCCTGAGCGTCGACCTCAACTTCCGGCCGCGCCTCTGGGAGCGTCGCTCGACCGCCCCGCTGCACCGCCTGCTCGACCAGGCGTCCGTCCTGTTCCTCGGCGTCGACGAAGCGGAGCTGTTCTTCGGCCACACGGACGCCGCCCGCCTCTTCGCCGAGCTGCCGACCCTGCAGCGCATCGTGCTCAAGGACGAGGAGAACGCAGCGACCACCCTCCACCGTGACTCCGAGGCGGGCATCGAGGTGCGGTCGTTGTCGGTCGACGTCGTCGAGACCGTCGGTGCGGGCGACGCGTTCGCAGCCGGCTACCTCGCCGGCCTGGCCTCGGGTCGCTCCGACACCGCCTGCACGCGGCTCGGCCACGCGGTCGCGGCGTCGACGCTCATCTGCCACGGCGACCGCCCCGAGCTCGTGCCCGACGCGCAGGGCGTGGACACCATCGTCGAGGCGTCCGATGAGGAATGGGCGTCGTGGCGGATCACCGCGGACCACCCGCTGCCGTGGACCACGGTCGGCGCGCACGGGATGATCGACGCATGAGTCAATCGCTGTCCCGGGCCCTCAACCTCCTCCGCGAGATCGTCTCGGGCACCAACTCCCTCGACGCGCTCGCGGCGACGGCCGGCGTGCACAAGACCACGGTGCTGCGCCTGCTCAACACGCTCGAGGAGCACGGCTTCGTCACGCGCGACGCGTCGTTCCGGTACCACCTCGGGCGGGCGATGTTCGAGCTGACCCAGACCGCGCTCGACGAGCAGGACGTCCGCGGCGTCGCCGCTCCGCACATCCGGGCGCTCGGGGCGGCCACGGGCCAGACGGTGCACCTCGCCGCCTACGAGAGCGGTTCCGTCTTCTACATCGACAAGGTCGAGTCCCGTCAGCCCCTCCGCATGTACTCGCGTGTCGGCCTGCCCGCCTCCCTGTACGCGACCGGGGTCGCGAAGGTCCTCCTCGGTGGACTCGACGAGGCGGAGCGTCGACGCGTCGTCACCGGCATCGTCTTCGAGCGGTACACCGACAAGACCATCACCGACGCCGACGCCCTGCTCGCCGAGATCGAGCGTTCGACCGAACGCGGATGGGCCGAGGACCACGAGGAGCACGAGAGTTTCATGAACTGCGTGGCCGCGCCGGTCTTCGGGCCCGACGGCCGGGTCACCGCGGCGGTGTCGATCTCGGTCCCGACGATGGTGCTCCCCCACAGCGGCGTCCGCGCCCTCCTGCCGCAGCTCCTCGCCACCACGACCGCGATCTCCGCCGAACTCGGCTACGCACCGCCGGCGCCCGCCGAGGCCCCCGCGACCGCCTGACCTCCCGCCGCTCCCATCCCTGAGCCCCCGCCGACCTCGGCCCCTGAGCCCCACCATCCGGTCCCAGAGCTTGTCGAAGGGCCACCTACCCCGTCCCTGACCACCCACCCCGGCCCCTGAGCTTGTCGAAGGGCCACCAACCGAAGGACACACCCCCATGACCGACCGCACCGCCATCTCCACCACCGACGCCCCGGCTCCCGCGCACACCTTCTCCCAGGGTGTCCGCAAGGGCAACTTCGTCCAGGTCTCCGGCCAGGGCCCCGTCGACCCGGCGACGAACGAGTACCTGTTCCCGGGCGACGTCGCCGCGCAGACCACCCGCACGCTCCAGAACGTCGAGGCGATCCTCGCGGCCGGCGGCGCGACCTTCGACGACGTCATGATGCTGCGCGTCTACCTCACCAAGCGCGAGGACTTCGCGATCATGAACGACGCCTACGGCGAGTTCGTCGGCTCGCGCGTGCAGGGTGGCGTGCTGCCGTCCCGGACCACGGTCTTCACCGGCCTGCCGCGCGAGGAGATGCTCGTCGAGATCGACGCCATCGCGATCGTCGACTGACGCAGGCCGTTCGCCCGTTTCTGGGCGACCGAGCGTTCGTTCGCCCATCTTCGGGCGAGCGAACACGCCTCGCCGGGAGGCTGGTAGCGTGGTGCGCGATAGCGCCTAGGGTTCCGGAGCGACAGCTCGACTGGTCCGAGCGGCGCCACGGTCGGCGGCCAGCCGACGACCGTCATCTGACAGGATAAAAGCCCGGAGGACCCTGATCGTCGCGCCCGCGAGGATCGGAAGGGTCTCACGTGTCTCTGCTCGCCGTCACCATCGTCCTCGCCGCCGCGGTCTGCCATGCGGCGTGGAACATCGTCGCCCACGGCGTCAGCCGGATCGGCATGCCCTTCCTCTGGTGGGGAGCGGTGGCGAGCACCGCGCTGTGGGCGGTCGTCGTCCCGTTCACGGGCGGACTCGGTACGGACGACCTCGCCGGCTTCGCCATCGGCGTCGTGGTCTCCGCCGTGCTGCACTACGTCTACATGCTCGTGCTGCAACGCGGCTACGCCAGCGGGGGCCTCTCCACCGTCTACGCCACGGCACGCGGCAC
The DNA here is from genome assembly GCF_014841195.1 of Plantibacter sp. CFBP 8798. Taxonomy (NCBI): domain Bacteria; kingdom Bacillati; phylum Actinomycetota; class Actinomycetes; order Micrococcales; family Microbacteriaceae; genus Plantibacter; species Plantibacter sp. CFBP 8798. The sequence continues at coordinate 347,999 of NZ_JACYTS010000001.1, read as the reverse complement.
CGGCCCGACGATCAGCGTGATCATCGCCGTCCTCCTGCTCGGCGAGCGCCCGTCACTGCTCGCGCTCCTCGGCGTCGCGGCGATCGTCGTCGGCGTCGTCGCGATCGGGTTCGTCGACCGCGGGAGCGACCCGTCACCGGTCGCCGTCGACGTACGCGCCACGCGACGACGCCTCGACCCTGCAGTCGCCTTCGGACTCCTCACCGGGGTCGCGATCGCGGCCTACACGATCTGGGACGCGCACGCCGTCCGCACGTGGGGCGCCTCGCCCGTCGCGTACATGGTCGGCTGCACCGCGGTCGAGGTCGTGCTGTTCTCCGGTTCGCTCGGGCGACGGGCACGCGAGCTGCCGGCGGTCCTGCGCGCCCACTGGCCGCGCATCCTCGCCTTCGGGGTGCTCTCACCGATGTCGTACATCCTCGTACTGGTCGCCATCACCATGGCGCCGGTTGCGCTCGTCGCACCGATGCGCGAGGTGAGCGTCATCCTCGTCAGCCTGTTCGGCGCGCTCGTGCTCCGCGAGGGCCGACCGGTGCGCCGGATCGCCGCGGCGACCGTCGTCGTGATCGGCGTCGCCCTCCTCGCGGGCTGACCCTGTTTCGAGGCATTCGTGAGCGCGCCCCCTGTGACGTGAGCGCGGGCCTCCGGAGGGGCGCACTCACGCCACAGGGGCGCGGCCGGGTCAGCGCGCCGCGCTGGCCGCAGGGATCACCAGTCGTGGACGGTGCCGTCGGCGAGACGGTTGTAGGGCAGGTAGGCGCGCTGGTACGGGTACTTGCCCGCCTCGTCGACGTCCAAGTCGACACCGAGGCCGGGCGCATCTCCGGGGTGGAGCATGCCGTTCTCCCAGGTGTAGGACTGCTGGAACACCGCATCGGTCTTCTCGCCGTGCTTCATGTACTCCTGGATGCCGAAGTTGTGGATCGACAAGCCCAGGTGCATCGCGGCGGCCATCCCGACCGGCGAGATGTCCGTCGGCCCGTGCATGCCCGACTTGATCTGATACTGCGAGGCGTAGTCGAGCACCTTCTTCAGATGCGTGATCCCGCCGGTGTGCGTGACCGCGCTGCGGACGTAGTCGATGAGCTGCTCGCGGATGATCTGCTGGTAGTCCCACACCGTGTTGAAGATCTCCCCGATCGCCAGCGGCGTCGTCGTGTGCTGCCGCACGAGACGCAACGCCTCCGGGTTCTCCGCCGGCGTGCAATCCTCCAACCAGAACAGGTCGTAGGGTTCGAGGCTCTTGCCGAGCTTCGCGGCCTGGATCGGCGTCATCCGGTGGTGCCCGTCGTGCAGCAACGGCAGTTCCGGCCCGAACTCGTTCCGCACCGCCTCGAACACCGTCGGCAGGTGACGCAGGTACGACCGGGTGTCCCAGTCCTCCTCGTTCGGCAGGCCACCGCGCTGCGCCGGCTCGTGGTCGTACCGGACACCGGTGTTGCCCTCGAACGTGGCGTTGGAGGCGATCCCGTAGATCGACTTCAGCCCCGGCACCGCCGTCTGGATCCGGATGGCCTTGTAGCCCTGCGCCTGGTGCTCGCGCACGCTGTCGAACAGCTCCTCGTTCGTCTTGCCCGACGCGTGCCCGTAGGCGAGCAGCCCCGTCCGGGACGCCCCGCCCAGCAGCTGATACACCGGCATGCCCGCAGCCTTGCCCTTGATGTCCCACAGCGCCATGTCGACCGCCGCGATCGCCGCCATCGTCACCGGACCCCGCCGCCAGTACGCCGAGCGGTACAGGAACTGCCAGGTGTCCTCGATCCGCGACGCATCGCGCCCGAGCAGCAGCGGGACGACGTGCTCGGTCAGATACGCCACCACCGCGAGCTCGCGCCCGTTCAGCGTCGCGTCCCCGAGGCCGGTCAGGCCGTCGTCGGTCGTGAGCTTCAACGTCACGAAGTTCCGGTCGGGACTCGTGACGATGACCTCGGCCTTGTCGATGTTCATGGGTACTACTCCTTCGTGCGTTGCGGCCGATGTGGCCGGGGTGGTTCCGACGGACTGCGGGTCGGCTGCAGCGGCGGGTGTCAGGGGTTCCGTGGGCGTCCGGTCAGCTCGTCGACCAGGTGCTCCAGCTCGGTGACGAGCGTGGAACCGTCATCCGGCTCCGAGTCGAGGATGCGGGGATCGATCAGGCGCACGAGCGCCGCGGTCCGCTCCCGGCCGTGGAACCGGAGTGCCTCGGCGACCGCGGCACCGCTCGCATCGCCCGGGCGGTCGTCGCCCTGGACGGCCGCCACCCACGCGGCGATCACGCGCAGGGACCCGGTTCCCGGCCGACCGGCGGCCCGTTCCGCGAGGAGGGTCGACACGATCCGCACCCGCAGCTTGGTGACCCCTTCGAGGGCGATCTGCTGCAACCGATGCTCGATGCGCGCGTTGTCGAAGCGCTCCAGGAGTGCGGTGCGATACGCCGTCAGCCCGAGGTCGGCCGGCAGGTGACGCTCCGTCTCGTCCCAGTACTCCTCGACCCAGGCCCGGCACTGCTCGTCGCCGACCGCCTCGGCGACCGTCACATGACCGCGCAGCGGGCCCGCGTAGGCGAGGAGGCTGTGGGCGCCGTTGAGCAGCCGCAGTTTGCGCTGCTCGTAGGGCTCGAGGTCGTCGACGAACCGGGCACCCGCGGACTCCCACGCCGGCCGCCCGGCAGGGAAGTCGCCGCTCAGCACCCAGTCGGTGAAGGGCTCGGTGACGACGGGGCTGGCATCGGCGAATCCGGTGAGCGTCGCGGCCGTCGCCTCGTCGGCAGGCGTGGGACGCGGCGTGATGCGGTCGACCGAGGACGAGACGAACGAGACCTCGTCGGCGATCCACCGAGCGGTCTCCGGGCGGACCCGGTCGGCGAGGGCGAGCATCGCGCGACGGACAAGTGCACCGCCGTCGGCGATGTTGTCGCACGGCAGGATCGCGATCGGACCGGCCCCGGCACGACGACGGGCTTCGAGGCCGAGGAGCAGTCTGCCGAGCGTCGTCGTCGGTCGGGCATCGCGGAGTTCCGCCCCGCCGTCCAAGGCGTCCGACAGCAGCGTGACGTCCCGCTCGACCGCCGGATCCGACGCGTCCGGCTTGCCCTCGGCATCGAGCCGGTACCCGGACTCGGTGACGGTGAGGGTGACGATGGCGGTGGTCTCAGCGGCGAGGAGGTCATGGAGCCGTGCGACGTCGGCGCCGTCCCGCGCCTCGACGATCGAACCGACGATCGTGGCCGAGTCGCCGTCCGCCGAGCGCTCGACGACCGTGTAGAGGCAGTCCTGGGCGTCCAGGTCGACTGCGGCCTGCGGGCTCCGGCCGGTGAAGGCGGCGATGCCCCACTCGTGATCGGGGTCGACGAGCTGGGTGTACCAGGCCTGGTGGGCACGGTGGAAGGCGCCGAGTCCGAGGTGGACGATCCGGACCGGTGCCGATGGGAACTCGGGCAGCCGCGCGCGGGACAGACGCTGGACCGCCTGCTCCCCCGGCGCTCCGGCAGCGCTGTCCACGTTCGTCACGGTGCTCACAGCTTGAACACCCGTCGCGGCTGCTCGACGACGAGGTCGAGGATGATGCGTTCGGCCGTCGCCTCGTCGATGCGCCCCTCCCGCACGAGTCGCGCGAGGAAGGACGCGTCGAGGCGCCGGGACATGTCGTGTCGGGCGGGGATCGAGAGGAACGCCCGCGTGTCGTCGATGAACCCCGATCCGCGTGAGAACCCTGCCGTCTCCGTCACGGCGGACCGGAAGCGCAGGACGGCGTCGGGCGCGTCGAGGAACCACCACGGCGCGCCGATGAAGACACTCGGGTAGAACCCGGCGAGCGGCGCGATCTCCCGCGAGTAGCTCGTCTCGTCGACGCTGAAGAGGACGAGGTGGAACCCCGGAGCCGTGCCGAAGCGCTCCAGCAGCGGACGCAGGGGGCGGACGTAGTCGGTGCGGACCGGGAGGTCGTGCCCGGTGTCCGGTCCGAAGCGGGCGAGCGTCGGCGCGTGGTGGTTGCGGTGCACGCCGGGGTGCACCGTCATGACGAGGCCGTCCTCGACGCTCATCCGGGCGCTCTCGAACAGCATGTGCGCGGCGAACCGCTCGAGATCGGCCTCATCGGCGGTCCCCGACAGCGCGCGGTCGAACAGCGCTGCGGCGTCCGCCTCGTCGAGTTCGAGCGTGAGTGGTTGCGGGACACCGTGGTCGGCCGACACCGCGCCGTGCTCGATGAAGTGGCGACGGCGCCCGGCGAGCGCTTCGAGATAGCCACGGTAGCTGCCCTCCGGCGTCCCGTTCCAGGCGGCGAGCGAAGCGACCCGCTCCGCCCACCCGGCCTTCGACGGATCGAGGTACGCGTCAGGCCGGAAGGTCGGCAGGACGCGCCCGCTGAAGGTGGGGTCCGCTGCGAGGGCGGCATGCGCGGCGAGGTCGTCCATCGGGTCGTCGGTGGTCGCGAGCACCTCGATGCGGAAGCGGTCGAACAGCGCACGCGGACGGAACGCCGGCGCTTGGAGCGCCTCGTGGATCGTGTCGAAGAGCCGGTCGGCGTTCGCTCCGTCCGGCTGCTCCGTGACGCCGAACTGCTCACCGAGGATCGAGCTCAGCCAGTACCCGGAGGCGGTGCCGGCGTACAGGTGCCAGTGCTCGCAGAACCGTCGCCAGGCGTCCCGCGGCGCGGCGACGGCACCACCCTCCGCGAGGTCGGGCACGCCGACGTCCGCGAGGGAGAACCCGGCGGCGTGCAGCAGGCGGGTGACGTAGTGGTCGTGCCGGAGGAACAGCTCGGTGGCGTTCGCGAACGGGGTGTCCTCGACGAGGATCGCCGGATCCACGTGCCCGTGCGGCGAGATGATCGGCAGGGCCTCGACCGAGCGGTAGAGCGCCCTGGCGACGTCGCGCGTCCCGGGGTCGGCGGGGAGGAGGCGGTCTGGATCGTTCTGCAGCGTCGTCGGCACGCCTCCATTGAAACGGTGAGGCCTCCGTCTGTCAACCGATTGCCACACCCTGCTGGCAATCGCTTGCCGGAACGCCGACCGTCTGCGAGACTGATCCCGCTTCCGACCGGAACCGTCGTGGTCCAGGACCACTGGAACGCGTCAGCGACGCGAGGAGCAGACCCGGCTATCACAGGAGATTGCAGTGGCAAGCAGCGTTCGTATCGACATCGCGACCGCCCAGCGGCACCCGCTCACGGGGTACGGCGTGATCGTCCCCTCCGAACGCATCCCCGGTGCGTTCGCGTCCGGAGCCGACTACGCGGAACCGACCATCGTCGGCAACCTCGTCGTCGCCGACGGAGCCGGGTGGACGCGCCACCCCGACTACGACGTGAGCGTCCGACGCGGCTCGTTCGCGATCCTGTTCCCCGGCGACCTGTCGCTCGCCGACCCCGGCTTCCCGACGGAACGCGTCACCGCGTACCTCGACGCCGTCATGCCGATCATCGGTTCGGTCTCGGAGCCCGGCGCGAAGATCGTGTTCGGGAGCGGTACGGCGCGCACCATCCCCACCGGGGTGGACGTCGCGGCCGCCCGCGCGAGGTTCGCAGAGGTCGTCGTCGAGACGCGCGACGCGGCGGAGCGGAACGGACTGCAGATCGTCCTCGAGCCGCTGAACCGTGACGAGACGAACCTGCTCAACTCGCTCGAGGAGACGGTCGCCTTCCTCGACGAGTTCGGGATCGACCGTGTGCCCGTCGTCGCCGACCTCTTCCACATCATGCTGGAGGAGGAGCCGTTCGCCGTCGTCCAGGCCCTCGGCGCCCGCATCGGACACGCCCACATCGCCGATGCCGGACGACGGCCGCCCGGCCAGGGCGACTGGCCACTCACCGAATTCATCACGGCCCTCCGAGACGGCGGCTACGACGGCCCCATCACCGTCGAGTGCCTCTTCGAGGACTTCGAACCGGAGCTCGAGGCCGCCCTCGCGCACCTCCGCCAGCTCGCCTGAGCCGGCACGGACACCGACGCACCCCACGCACAGAACTGGAGCGAACCCCCGCATGTCCCGACCGCACCGCATCGTCATCGCCGGCGCCGGCATCATCTCGAAGCAGCACGGCATCGTCATCGACCAGTTGCGCGACGAGCTGGAACTCGTCGCCGTCGCCGACCCGGAGCTCGCGAAGGCGGAGGCCCTCGTCGCCGAGCGCGGCGGACGGGCGTTCACGACCCTCACGGAGGCGCTGGCGCAGACCGACCCCGACATCGTCGTCGTCTGCACGCCCACCGGTCTGCACGCCGACCTCGCCATCGAGGCGCTCGAGGCCGGCAAGCACGTCATCATCGAGAAGCCGGCCGACGTCACCGTCTCGCGGACGGACGACATCATCGCCGCCCAGGAGCGCGCCGGTACCGTCGTGACCGTCATCTCCCAGCACCGCTTCGACCCCTCGACGGAGATCGTCCTCGCCGCCGCCGAACGCGGAGACCTCGGGCGCATCACCTCGGGCATCGCATCGGTCGACTGGTGGCGCGGGCAGAGCTACTACGACTCCGGCGACTGGCGCGGCACGTGGGCGCTCGACGGCGGCGGCGCGCTCATGAACCAGGGCGTGCACACGGTCGACCTGCTGGTCGCCCTCCTCGGACGCCCCGTCGAGGTCTTCGGCTACACCGCGCTCCTCGCCCACGAGCGCATCGAGACCGAGGACGTCGCGGTCGGTGTCGTCCGCTTCGCATCCGGCGCGCTGGGCGTCATCCACGGCTCGACGGCCGTCTACCCGGGCCTCGTCGCGCGGCTGCAGGTCCACGGTGACCGCGGCTCCGCGGTCATCGAGAACGACCAGCTGACGTACTTCCACTCCACCCCCGCGGGGATGGAGCGCGCCGAGGCCTTCTTCGGCTCGCAGGGCAAGGACACGAACCAGGCGGCGCAGTTCGCCGACGAGACGCAGGCGGGCTCGAGCGTCGCCGGACAGATGTCGGACGCGCACCTGCGCCAGTACCGGAACGTCCTCGCCGCGATCCGCGGGGAGGAGCCGCTCCGCGTGACGCTGGCCGAGAACCGCCAGGCGATCTCGATCATCACCGGTCTCTACGAATCCGCACGCACGGGCCAGCCGGTCCGCCTCGACGCCGTTGCGGCGGTGTCACGATGAGCGCCCGGCGGACGAACCGGGTGGCGGCGAACCCCATCCCGTACTGGAGTGCGCGCGGCAAGACCCGCGAGGTGTTCGAGGAGGCCTTCGCCGACTTCCAGCGCATCGGGTTCACCGCGGTGAAGGCCGACATCCCCGAGGGCATGACCGCGGACGAGTACCGCATGTGGATCGGCGGCTACGGCCTCGCACCGTCGCTCAGCCTGTTCAGCAGCGCGTTCGACGAGACGGTCGACCTGGCCGAGGTCCTCGAGGCGGCGAAGGCGTTCGGGGCGGCCCAGGCCTCCCTCGGACTCGACCGCACGATGATCTCCTCGATGGCGATCCCGGCGCGCATGGCGACGCCGGCGACCGGCGCCGACTTCTCCCAGGAGCGCCTCGACCTGGCCGTCGAGAACGTCGGTCGCACCTGCGAGGTCCTGCTCGCCGAGGGGATCCGCCCCCTGCACCATTCGCACGTCGGTGGTGTCTTCGAGACCGAGCACGAGATCCGCAGTCTGCTCGACACCCTCGGACCGGACCTCATCGGGTTCGGGCCCGACACCGGGCACCTTCGCTGGGCGGGAGCGGACCCGGTCGCGATGATCACCGACTACCGCGACCGCGTCGGCGGCATCCACATCAAAGATGTGTACGCCGATCACCTCGACGGCGCAGCGGACGGCGCGCTGAGCTACCACGAGACGTCGCAGACGAAGCGGCTGTGGGCGGAACCCGGGCTCGGTGTGCTCGACTTCGACGCGATCGTCGCGGCGATGCCCGCGGACTACGACGGGGATTTCATGATCGAGGTCGACTTCCCGAGCGTCGAGAGCGTCTACGAGTCGCACCGCCTGTCGTACGAATGGGCCAGCCACGCACTCGATGTCGCGACCCGCTGACCAGGCCGGCCTGAACCCGCACGCCGAGGCCGCGGCAGTACGATGGCTCAGGTCGCCGAGGGCGGCGATCGAGAGGAGCGGGCCCCATGAGCACCTCTGACGCATCCGCGGAGACGGTCGCTCCCGAGCCCGGAACGCCCGAACCCACGGCAGGGGCCGCGAGGACGAAACGTGCCGCGACGATCTACGACATCGCACAGCTCGCCGGCGTCAACCCGTCGACCGTTTCGCGGGCGCTGAGCCGCCCTGGCCGCATCAACGAGAAGACGGCGCAGAAGATCCACGACGCCGCCAAGCAGCTCAACTACGTCGCGAACCCCGCCGCCCGAGCGCTCCCCACCGGGCGCACCGGCACGCTCGGCCTCATCGTCGCCGACATCACGAACCCGATGTTCTTCGACGTCGTCCGCGGCGCGGAGCGTGAGGCCGCCGAGCGCAACTACACGCTCGTGCTCGCGGAGTTCAAGGAGTCGGCGGAGATGGAGCTGCTGACCGCCAGGCGGCTCATGCCGTCGGTCGACGGTCTCATCCTCGCGACCTCGAGGCTTCTGCCCGACGACGTGCGCGCGCTGGGCCAGGAAAAGCCCGTCGTCGTGATCAACCGTCAGGTCGACGACGTCGACAGCATCGTCGCCGACATCGACCCGGGCCTCACCGCGGCGATCGACCACCTCGCCGAGCTCGGGCACCGGAGGCTCGCGTTCGTCTCCGGCCCCGGTCGGTCCTGGATGTCGCGGCATCGGTGGAGCCGGACACGGGAACTGTGCGCGGAGCGCGGCATCGAGACGGTGCGGGTTCCGTCGACACAGCCCGACATGGCCGCAGGCAGGGCGACAGCGACGGCCGTGCTCGAGACGGGTGCCACCGCGGTCCTCGCGTACAACGATCTCCTGGCCATCGGCATCATGCTGGAGCTGCGCTCACGTGGTGTCGAGATGCCCACCCAGCTGAGCCTCATCGGCTTCGACGACATCTTCGGTTCGGACTTCACGACACCGGCACTCACCTCGATCCGCAGCCCGCACATCGCCTCCGGCTCCTACGCCGTGCAGACCCTCTTCGCGCACCTCGGGGGCACCGCCGTCCCGACCATCACCGACCTCGCGACCACGCTCATCATGCGCGAGTCGACCGCTCCGCCGCCCTCGGACTGATCCCCGCCGTCACCCAGCCCTTCGACAGGCTCAGGGACCGGGGTGGGCTCAGGGACCGGGACGGTCCCTCGCCCGGGGACCGACCGCGGGGTACGCTCGATCCGATGATCGAGCTGAGCCCGCACCGGACGGCGTGGGCGACGGCGTTCCGACACGAGGCGGCGCGACTCTCGGACGTCCTCGACGGACGTGTCGACGCGATCGAGCACATCGGGAGCACCGCCGTCCCTGGTCTCGTCGCCAAGCCGATCATCGACCTCGCCGCGAGAGCGATGGCAGGCGTCGACCCGTTCGCCCTCGGACCGCTCCTGGCCGGGCTCGGGTACGAGCCGAACGCCGCGGGACCGAAGACGCATGCCGTGTACGTCCGCTCAGAGCGAGCCCGTCGCACGCACATCCTCCACATGTTCGGCCCAGACGCGTGGGAGCACTGCAACCAGCGGCTGTTCCGAGACAAGCTACTGCACGACGCATCCGCTCGGCGCCGGTATCAGGAGCTCAAGCTGGAGCTCGCCAGGACCGACGACGGCCGCGCCTACACGGCGGCGAAACTCCCGCTCATCGAAGCGCTGCTGAATGAGGAACGCACCGCGCGGGGCCTGCCGCCGACCGAGGCCTGGGACAAGTAGGGCCGCCCCTCGCGTGGTCCTCAGGCGACGAGCTCGATCTCGACGCGCGCGCCGAGCGGCAGCCCGACGACCGCGACCGTGGTGCGCGCAGGGTAGGGCGCCGAGAAGACCGTCTCGTAGACGCGGTTCATCGCGGCGAAATCGGCCATGTCGACGAGGTACACGTTCACCTTCACGACATCGCCGAAGCCTCGACCGGCGGCCGTCAGCACCGACTCGAGGTTGGCGAACACCCGCTCGGTCTGTGCCGCGACGTCGCCCTCGACGAGGGTTCCGGTCGAGGGGTCGATGGGCGTCTGCCCCGACAGGTGGAGTGCCCCGCTCGGGCCGGACGCCGCATGCGAGTACGGCCCGACGGGTTCGGGCGCGTGCGGGTCGGTCACGGTGGATCGGGTCATGGCCTCAGCCTAGGGAACGCGGGCGGGTTCCGATGGTGTTCGACGAGGCCAGCGTCGCACTCGGGTACTCGCCGAAGCGTCGCGAGTACCCGGCGGCGAACCGCCCCAGATGACCGAACCCCCACCGACGGGCGACGTCACCGACCGTCGTCCGTCCGGGGTCGGCGTCCCGCAGGTCGTCGCGGACGCGGTCGAGCCGGACCGCGCGGAGGTAGTCGGCCGGTGTCACGTCGAACTCCCGGCGGAACGCCGACTGCAGACTGCGGAGGCTCATGCCGGCCGCCGCTGCGACGTCCTCGGTGCGGATCGGCAGATGAGCGTTCGCGACGAGGTACTCCACCGCGGTCCGCGTCCGAGCGCTGGCGGCGACGGCCACCTCGGTCGGCGGCCGGAGCGCGAGGTGCGGGAACGTCTCGAGCAACGACACCGCGGCCGCTCGCCTGGCCTCCGCGCGCAGGAGCGCCGGGCTGTCGTCGTCGTAGACCACCCCTGCGACGGCCGCGACGGAGGCGTTCCATCGGTGGAGTCCCGCGCCCGACGGGCGGAACGTCGTGTCGAACCGGATCGGACCGACCGACCCCTCGGTCTCCGCCGCGACGCCCTCGAGATAGGCGCCACCGAAGTGCATCATGTTGAGCCGGTAGTCGATGAGGTCGAACTGCGCGGGGCGGTCGTTCGCGAACATCGCCGGCTGCCCGTGCAGGAACTTCATCGGCGAGCCGAGCAGGTCTGAGACACCTTCACCACGCGTCATCCAGGAGACCACGTACTCGCCCTGGGTGAACGACGCACCCGTGATCCGTCCCTCGACCTGCGAGGCACGGAGAGAGAGGTCGTCGTCTCCGGTGGAGGTGAAGCGGTATCCGAACTCAGCGGCGGTCGGCTCGACCGTCATCCCGCCGATCCGGTAGGCCTCGCGGTAGAGCTCGCGAGCGTCGTCGACGTCGCTCCCCGCGGCCTCGAACCGCTCCGCGGACCCTGGTTTCGCGCTCATCCTGCTCAGAATCCCACGACTGTGCCAAAGCTCCACTTCCGGGCGGTCGGCGTTCGTTTATCGGATAACGCCGGATCGCCGCCGAGCGCCAGGCGTCACCCGATGTACGAGGTGTCGGAGCGGGCCTCTCCCGCCACGACGGCAGTCAGGTCGACCTCGCGGCCGTCGAGGCGGAACGTGAACCGCCCCGTCTGTTCGACCATCGGCGTCTCCGTGAGGTACTGGCGGAGTTCGGCGCGTTCGCTCTCGTGCAGCCAGACCACCGGGTCGGAGGTCGACTTGAACTCGAGGATGGCGGCGACGTCCTGGAGCATGCGACGTTCGACGGGGTCGAGGAGGTTCCGAGCGCTGCGGAAGTAGACGGCGTCGGGGTCGACCTCGTAGACGTCCTTCAGCCAGACGCGGTTGACGGAGTCGACGATGGAGTTCCAGGCCCCGACGCCCGACGGATCGCCGACCCGTTCGGCGTTGTCCCAGAACGGACCGACATCCGGCCCCACGCGCGCGCCGTCGAACACCCCGATGGACGGGATCATCGGGACGCCGCAGCCGAGCAGGTACACGTCGTCGCCGACGGTCTCCCTGATGAACGAGATCGCGTCCCGGTAGGCGGTTTCGCGGTGGACGTCCTGGTGCCGCCGACCGGTGACGGCGCCCGCGTACATGAAGTCGAGCTTGAGATAGCTGAAACCCCATCCGGTGACGCGCTCGAAGACCTCGCGGAGGTGGTCCTGCACCTCCCGCTGGGTGGTGTCGAGCGAGTAGTAGTGGGAGTTCCAGTTGTAGCCGGTCGCCAGCGGGCGGCCGGCGTCGTCCTGTACGAGGAGGTCGGGGCGCTCCCGCGCGATCGTCGAGTCGGGAAGCGCGATCATCGGGGCGAGCCAGAGCCCCGGGCGGAACCCGGCTTCGGCGATGCGACCGGCGGTCGCCTGCATGCCCGACGGGAAGTCCGGGCCGGCCGTCCAGTCGCCCACGATCGGCTCCCAGCCGTCGTCGAGCTGGAACACGTCGAAGGGGTACCCGGTGAGATCGGCCACGGTGCGGGCGACCAGCTCCTCGTCGATGCCCTCGTAGTAGGAGTACCAACTGCTCCAGACGCGACCGGCGCGCTGCGAGCGCCGCCCGAGCCGTTCGGACAGGATCGCCGCGTAGTCGGCGAAGGCCTGCTGCTCCGGTCCGAACGTGACGAACCACTCGGCTTCGTCGGTCTCGCTCCGCGCCCAGATCGTGTTGCGGTCGGCACCGACCCGGGGGTTGCCGAGCCCGAGGGTCCCGATGAGCAGTACGGTGCCGTCCGGTCCGGCGATGGCACCGACACCACTGCCGGAGTGGAGGTGCGGGGTCTCGTTGACCGCGTCGTCGGCGGTGAGCAGCCGGTCGGGGCTGTTCTTGATGCCGATGGTCTCGCCGTCGGTGGTGGTCCACCCGCTCGGACTCCACGAGTTCCAGCCGTGCCGGTAGAAGCCGGTGTCGCCGAAGGGGTGGAGCAGCGCGACCGGGCCGGCGGGCACGACGAACCCCGTGCTGGTGGCGGTCGGTTCGCCGGCGAGGTTCGCGGGGATGCGGAGGTCACCGAAGGTGAAGGTGTGCAGCATGGCCGGCTTTCTGTGTGGGTGGGCGCTCCCGAGATGGACGCGGGCCTCCCGGCTGCCGCCGCGGGGCTGCCGCGGGTAGAGTCGAGGAGGCGGAGTTAATACTGCAACGTGCCGTGAAAAGTCGCAAGAGGGGAATGCCGAATGCCTCGAGAGGCGATGGTGGAGCCGTCCGGCGGATCGATGGGCAGTCGGTCGTTGCTCCGGAGGATGAACTCGCTCGGTGTGCTGCGCGCCCTGCTCCCGCAGCCGCTCACCCTGCGGGAGTTGGCGGACGCGTCCGGGCTGTCTCGGACGGCCATCGACGCGATCGTGACGGATCTCGTCGAGATGGGCTGGCTCGAATCCGTCGAACGCGCCTCGGCGTCCCGGGTCGGCAGACCCGCCACCGCTTTCAGCGTGCGGGCCGGACTCGGCCACCTCCTGTCGCTCGACATCGGCGCGAACCACATCCACGCCGTCGTGACCGACCTCGCCGGTGCCGTCCTGGGCCAGCGCACGGCACAGCTCGCCGAGGACACGGGCGCGACCGAGCGCATCACCCTGGCGCTGGCGACCGGCGATGCGGTGCTCAGCACCCTCGACCTCACCCGCGGGTCGGTGTGGATCGTCGCCGTGGGATCCCCGGGCGCGATCGGCCGGGACGGCGAGGTGCTGCACTTCGGCGGAACGGGACTCCCGGACTGGGTCGGACTCAACCTGCGCGGGCGGTTCGAGCAGGAGTTCGACGGAGCCGTCCTGGTGGAGGGCGACGTCGCGCTCGGTGCCCGCGCGGAACTGACCGTCGGCGCGGCACAGGGCCACCGCGACGTCGTCTATCTCCTCTGCGGCGTGCGCACCAGCGCCGCCTCCATCGTCGACGGGAAGGTGCATCGCGGCGTGCACGGTGCGGCAGGGATCGTCGGCGAGATGCCCGAACTCCGGTGGTCCCGCCTGAACGAGCGGTACGGCGAGTCGGTCCTCGGCTCACCACGGCCGTCCCGCGAGGAGATCTTCGATGCGGCTCGCGCCGGTGATCGGATCGCCCTGACGGCGATGGACGAGTTCGCGGACGACCTGGCCACCGGCGCAGCGGCCATGGTCCTCGCGCTCGATCCGGAACTCCTCGTGGTCGGCGGCGGAAGCGCTCCGGGCGCGGACGTCTTCCTGCCGCGCTTCATCCGCACCCTCGGCGAGATCTGCCCGCTGCCACCGGACGTGGTCGTCTCCTCGCTCGGTTCGGAGGCGGTGGCGATGGGTGGCGTCAGCCTGGCGTCCCAGCACCTCGACACCGTCCTGCAGACGGCCGTCCGAGACGTGGAGCGGTTCCCCGACCCGGACGGAGCGCAGCTGCTCGTCAAGCGGACCGCAGCGTCCTGAGCCGTCACAGCCCGCGGCGGGTGGTGGCTCAGCGACCGCCGAGCTGCGCGGCGAGGACCGACGACCGTCGCTCGGGGATCGCCGCGTCGTAGACGTCCTGGATCACGTCGAACGCCTTCCGCGCTTCTGCGGGGTGGAGCCAGAAGGCGCCCGGCTCGTCGAGCCCCGCGTAGAAGTCCTGGATCAGCCGTTCATGGGACACACCCCAGTAGGCACGCGCTCCGCTGGCCGTCACCCGCTCGACGGTGGTCTCGACGCGCCCATCGGCGAAGCGTGCGGTGAGTTCGGCCCCCAAGCTCAGCGTGCCCAACGCGCAGACGACGTCGATCGTCACGGGCAGGTTCGCGACCCCGGCGACCGTCGCGTAGACCGTGCTCGTCGCGCCACCCGCGTGCACGATGCGCAGCTCGGCCGTGTCCTCGACCTCGATCACCTCGGCGAGCGCGCGGGTGGCGATCGACCCCGTCGCCTCGAGCGGGTCGCCGACCAACCACTGCACGAGGTCGATCGTGTGGATCGCCTGGTTCATGAGGAGTCCACCGCCGCCGGTCTCCCAGCGACCGCGCCACGGGCGATCCTCGTAGTAGGCCGCCGTCCGATGCCACGGCACGACCGCCGAGGCGCCGAGCACTGCGCCGAGCTCACCCGAGTCGAGGAGTTCCTTGGCGCGCTCCGCCGGCTGGTTGTAGCGGTTCTGGAAGCACACCGCGATCTTCGCGCGACTGTGCTCCGCCGCGGCCAGGAGCCGTTCGGCCTCATCGCGCGTGTGGGCGAGGGGCTTCTCGAGGATGACACTGATCCCGCGCTCGAGCGCCCGGATCGCCTGGTCGGCGTGCAGGTGGTGCGGGGTGCAGATGTGGACGACGTCGGGTCGCGCCTCCTCGAACAGTCGATCGAGGTCGGTGAAGCCCGGGACACCCGTCGCAGCCGTCGCCGCATCGAGCCGGCCGGCGTCGACGTCGCACACCGCCACGAGCTGCGCACCGGGCACCGTTCCGATCGCCGCGATGTGGAGAGCGGAGATGTCGCCGCACCCGACCACGGCGACGCGACGGAGGACGGGTGCGGGCCCGCGGCTCATCGCAGTTCGATCCCCAGCTCGTCCGTGAGCCTCCGGAAGGCCCGGGCGGCCACGCCGAACGAGGCGGGACCCGAGAAGCCGCCGAGCGCGTGGGTGTCGGCGAGGTGCGGCTCGAGCGAGGCGAACCCCGCGTAGCCGTCGTCGCGCAACGCCGTGAGCGTTTCACGCAGTTGCCCGTCGCCCTCGCCGGACGGCACGACCTGGCCGCTCTCGGCGACCGCGTCCTTGACCTGCAGGTAGTCGAGGTACGGGCGCAGCATCGCATAGCCGTCGTCGAACGGCGCGACGCCCACCTGGACGAAGTTCGCGTTGTCCCAGGCGAGGCGAAGTGCGGGCGATCCGACGGACTCGACGAGGTCGAGGATGCGCTCCGGGACGTCGCCGTAGATGTCCTTCTCGTTCTCGTGCAGGAGCACGACCCCCTCCCGCTCGGCCAGGTCGGCGAGCAGGCGCATGCGGACCAGGACGTCGTCGCGGGTGGCCTCCACCGGCACGCCCTCACCGCGGAAGAAGGAGAAGATCCGGATGTTGGGGGTCCCGAGGGCATGTGCAGCGGCGATCGCTCGCGCGAGGCGGGCGACCTCCAGCTCGGCGTCGAGGGCCACGTCGACCTTGCCGATCGGCGACCCGATGGCGGACACCCCCATGCCCGACTGCTGCAGCTGCGCGCCGAGTCGGGCGAGCTGGTCGGCGTCGAGATCGATGATGTTGACGCCCCACGCGCTGCGGACCTCGATGTGCGATGCACCGAGCGCCTCCAGCACGGCGATCTGCGTCGTCGGGTCGGCGTCGATCTCGTCGCCGAAGCCCGACAGGGTCCAGCTCACCGGGTGTTGTGCATTCACGTGCGCTTCCGCCTTCGCGTTCGTTCTCGTCATCGGGAACCAGACAGTCGGGCTGCCGGCCCTGTCAGCCTACGGCTCTGGCAACCGGTTGACAACCCTCTGCAGCCGGAGGGGCCGCCCTAGGATGGAGCGTGTGACCGATCTCTACCTCGCGAGTACGACCGTGTCCTTCCACCGCAGCTGGTCCTGCGTGCTGTTCGACCTCGACGGCACGATCGTGGACTCGGCTCCCGGCATCATCTCCCGCATGAAGACGACCCTGGCGAACGTCGGTGCCGTCGTCCCGTCCGACGAGTCACTGCTGCGTTGGGTCGGGCCGCCGCTGCTCGACTCCTTCCGCGACTTCGCGGACATGGACCCGTTGCAGTCGCAGCTCGCCCTCACGGAGTACCGTCGCCAGGTCGCCATCGAGGGGGCCGAGGTCGGCACCGCGGTGTTCCCAGGCGTCGCCGGGCTGCTCGCGCGCATCTCCGAGGCCGGGATCCCGATCGGGCTCGCGACCTCGAAGCCCGAGTCGCAGGCGAACACGATCCTCGACCACTTCGGTCTGAGCCAGTACTTCACCGTCGTCACGGGCGCCTCCGAGGACGAGGTCCGCAGCAGCAAGGCCGACGTCGTCGGTGAGGCCCTCCGGCGCCTCACGGTCGCCGGCGTCGACACGTCCCGCACCGTACTGGTCGGCGACCGCCTCCACGACATCGAGGGCGCAGCGGCGCACGGGATCCCGACGATCCTCGTCGAGTGGGGCTACGGCTCGCCGGCGGAGGCCACCGGTGCCCTCGCCGTCGTCCACTCGATCGACGCGCTGTCGAACCTCATCACCGGCTGAGCGAGGCCGGAACCACTTGGTGACCCCAGGAGGGCCTGGCTTCACCGACACCTGCTCACTAGGGTGATGACCATCCTGAGGAGGTCGACATGGCGGTGTTCACACGCGGTTTCGGAGGACGGGCACGAGAGCAGGACGACCGACTCCCGCCAGGCCAGTTCCTCACCGAGGACTTCCCGGTCCTGTCCGCCGGACCCACGCCGCGGATCGACACCGATGAGTGGGAGTTCCAGATCCGGACGGAGACGGGCGAGACCCACCGCTGGGACTGGGCGGCCATGCAGGCCCTGCAGCAGGACGACATCACCCGCGACATCCACTGCGTGACCCGGTGGACGAAGCTCGGCACGAGCTGGCAGGGCGTCTCCCTCGACACGCTCTTCGCCGAGGTCGAGAGCGGCTACGACTTCGTGATGGCCCACTCCTACGGCGGTTACACGACCAACGTCCCACTCGACGATCTCCTGGACGGCAAGGCCTGGATCGCCACCGGCTTCGACGGCGAGCCGCTCGCCGCGGAGCACGGCGGCCCGGCGAGGCTTCTCATCCCGCACCTCTACTTCTGGAAGAGCGCGAAGTGGATCCGCGGCCTCGTCATGCAGCAGGACGACGAACCGGGGTTCTGGGAGCAGAACGGCTACCACGCCTACGGTGATCCCTGGCTCGAACAGCGGTACTCGTGAGGCGCACGAACCATGTCGACGTCTGGAAGCCGGCCACCGTGGTCACGGCGACGCAGCTGACCCCATCGGGGCGGAGCCTCATCCTGGACGCCCCGGGCTGGGGCGGGAACCTCGCCGGGCAGCACGCCGACGTCCGCCTCACCGCACCCGACGGCTACCAGGCGGTCCGCTCCTACTCGATCGCCTCGGCCGACGCCGGTGACCGCATCGAGATCGCCGTCGACCGGGTCCCCGACGGCGAGGTCTCACCCTTCCTCGTCGACGCGATCGAGGTCGGCGACCAGGTCGAGGTGCGTGGACCACTGGGCGGCTGGTTCGTCTGGCGCCCTGAGGACACGGAGCCGGTCCTCCTGATCGGCGGAGGTTCGGGCATCGTGCCGCTCATGGCGATGGTGCGAGCGCACGAGGCGGCCGGGAGCACGACGCCGTTCCGACTCGTGTACTCGGTCCGCTCACCGCAGGACGCCTTCTTCGCCGACGAGCTCGCTGCGGCGACCGGGGTCGAGGTCACCTGGATCTACACCCGGCGAGCACCCGACGGCTGGCCTCGTCCCGCCGGCCGTCTGGTCGCGGCCGACCTGCAGGCGCTCGAGTCCACCGGCGGCGAGGCCCCATCGGTGTTCGTCTGCGGACCGACCGGCTTCGTCGAGGCGGTCGCCGACACCCTGGTCGCGATCGGCCATGATCCCGCCCGCATCAAGACCGAGCGGTTCGGAGGCGCGTGATGACCTCGCATCTGGACGGGAACGTCCTCGCCGGAACACTGTCGGAACTGACCGGCACCGACCCGAGCGGGACGATGTCGCAGTGCCTCGGGTGCCGCGACGTCTCGCCCCTCGCCGCGGAGCTGGTGTTCGGCACCCCAGACGCTTGGGTGGTTCGCTGTCGGCACTGCGACGACGTCCTGCTCGTCGTCCTCCATCACGAGGAGACCACGCGCGTCACCCTCGACGGCGTCCGCTGGTGGACGGACCTCGACTGATCGAATCTCGCACGGTACCGAGTCGTGTTACAGTACCGGCATGGAACCAGATAGCAAGCTCGCGGCACTCCGCCGAGGCATGCTCGAACCGCTCGTGCTCGCTTCGGTCGAGCATCAGCGACGCTACGCGGGCGAGATCGCGACGGCGCTCCGCGAAGCCGGCTTCCCCGTCCAGGAAGCCACGCTCTATCCCCTCCTGAACAAGCTCCGACGCGAAGACCTCCTGGCACACGACTGGCAGGAGTCCACGTCCGGTCCACCTCGCAAGTACCTCTCCCTGACCGAGGCCGGACGAGTGCAGCTCCTGGACTTCCGCACCTATTGGTCCTCCCTCACCGACATGATCACGACGATCGGACACTGACATGGAACAGATCCACCACATGAGCCTGAGTGGGCATGCGGAGACGATCCCGCTGACGGCCGCCGCCCACGCCCACCTGCTCCGCTACCTGTCGAACACCCGCGCCGCACTCGGCACCGACCCCGATGCGGACGAGACCGTACGCGACCTCGAGACGACACTCGGAGACCGCCTGCGATCGATGCCGGCAACCCCTGGCGCCGCGATCGACGACGAGCAGCTCGCGATGATCCTCGCGGAGACGGGCTCCGTCGAGCAGGAAGCACCGCCGATCCGGATCCTCGCCTATCCCGCTCGCGGTCGATTCTTCTGTCGCATCGGGGAGGGGAGCTGGTTCGGCGGCCTGTGCGCCGGCATCGCCGCGTACGGCGACTTCCGCGTGGACTGGGTCCGCACCGTCGCCCTCTTCCTCCTCCTCTTCACGGGCGGGACCGCCGGCCTCGTCTACCTGGCTCTGCTCCTCATCCTGCCGAAGGTCGACACGGTCGCCGAGTATCGGCGCCAGTGCGCGGCGCCAGCGCCGAGTCGATGAGATTGCTTCGACAGCCGATCCATCAAAGCTATTGACATTAGCCAAACGGCAATGCAGACTAGCTTCATGAACACGAACCCGGCATCGACAGGGCCTGCCACCCGCTACCTCGACCGTCCCGAGGGCAAGATCGCCTACGAGATCCAGGGCGACGGCCCGCTCGTCGTCCTCGTCCCGGGAATGGGCGAGCTCCGCTCCTCCTACCGCTTCCTCGCTCCCGCACTCGTCCAGGCCGGGTACCGCGTCGCCTCCACCGACCTCCGTGGTCACGGCGACAGCGACACGACGTTCTCCTCGTACGGCGACGTCGCGACCGCCTCGGACGTCCACGCCCTCATCCGCGACCTCGGCGCCCCGGCCGTCGTCATCGGGAACTCCCTCGCTGCCGGCGCGGGCGTGATCGTCGCCGCTGAGCACCCGGAGGACGTGTCCGGTCTCGTCCTCGTCGGGCCCTTCGTCCGCAACCCGAAGGCGGGCGCCGTCATGCAGGCGGTCTTCCGCGCCATGATGGCTCCGCTGTGGATCGCACGGGTCTGGAAGGCCTACCTCCCCACGCTGAACGCGGGCCGGAAGCCGGTCGACTTCGACGACTACCTCGCCGACGTCTTCGCGAGCCTGCGTCGCCCCGCCTACGGCAAGGCCTTCTCGCAGACGACCAGACAGACCGACCATGCCCCGGCCGAGGCTGCGCTCCCCGGCGTGAGCGCTCCGACGCTCGTGATCATGGGCACCAAGGACCCCGACTTCCCCGACCCCGCAGGAGAGGCGCGCTGGATCGGCGACACCCTGCAGGCGGAGGTCGTCCTCGTCGAGGACGCCGGCCACTACCCGCAGGCCCAGCAGCCCGAGGTCACCTCGCAGGCCGTCCTCGGCTTCCTCCAGTCGGCGCTGCACCGTGCCTAGGGCGGGACTCAGCCGCGCGCGCGTGGTGGACGAAGCGGCTGAACTCGCCGACGAGGTCGGGCTCGAGGGGCTGACCCTCGCCGCCCTCGCCGAACGGCTCGGCGTCCGGCAGCCCTCGCTCTACAAGCACCTCGACTCGCTCGCCGGACTCCGCCGGAGCATCTCCCTCCAAGCGAAGGGCGAGCTCGGCGACGTCCTGCTGCGCGCCGCCGTCGGCCGTTCGGGCGCGGATGCGATCACGGTGATGGCCGGCGCCTACCGGGAGTGGGCCCTGGAGCACCCGGCACGCTATACGGCCGCGCAGTGGATCGCCGGGCCGGAGGATGAGGAGGACGCGGCGGCATCGCTCGGCGCCATCCAGGTCATCAGCGACGTCCTCACGGCCTACGAGCTCCGCGGCGACGACGCCATCGACGCGATCCGCGCGTTCCGCTCCACCCTGCACGGCTTCGTCTCGCTCGAGGCGGCAGGCTCCTTCGGCCTCGACCGCGACCTCGACCGGAGCTTCGACCGCCTCGTCCGTGGCTTCGTGATCACGCTGACCCGTTGGGCCGAGACCGCTGGGGACGAGTCCTAGCCGACCTGCAACGGGTTCCGCTGCACGACGCGTGCGGGGTAGCGTGCCCTCATGTCATGCCGCATCAGTGAACTCGTCCTGGACTGCCGCGATCCGGAAGCGCTCGCCCGCTTCTGGTGCGAGGTCCTCGACTTCGTCGTGCTCGACCGAGACGAGGACGGGGTGGAGATCGGAGCGCGGGACGGCTTCGGTGGGTCGCAACCGACCATCATCCTCAGCCGCAGCGACGACCCGCCGCAGCCGAAGTCGAAGCTCCACATCGACGTCAGCCCGACCGACGGCGACCAGGACGCCGAACTCGAGCGCCTGTTGGCCCTCGGAGCGCGCCCGACGGACATCGGGCAGACGGGCGATGAGTCGTGGCACGTCCTCGCCGATCCCGAGGGCAACGCCTTCTGCCTCCTGCGCACGCCCGTCAAGCCGGTCTGATCGGCCTCAGTCCCGGGCGATGAGGGCGAACCGTTCGAGGACGACGAGCGTCGCGTCGTCGAGGCGGAAGTCGGCGCCGAGTTCGGCCTGCATCTCCGGAGAGGTCCAGAACCGCTCGTGACCGGCACGCCAGTCGGCGACCGAGGCGTAGCCTTCGCCCTCCGCCAGAGCGTGAGCCAGCGGCACCTCGCCCAGCGGTACCACCTCGACCCCCACCGTCTCGATGACGAGGCGGTGAGCGCCATCGGAATCGACGACGATTCCGCGCTGCCCGACCGCCGGCAACTCCTCGCCTGCCACCTCGTACTCGTGCGCCAGGGAACTCGTCGCGACCTTCTCGCCGGACTCGATCGCCGCCACCAGCCTGTCCCGCAGCGGGCCGGGGAACGCGAACTCGACGATGGGGAGGTGGTCATCCATGCGTCCATCCCAGCATCGATCGACGCGTCGTGCCACTGCGCCACTCCTGTCGGCTTCTCGCGGCGGCGCCTGCTACCTCCTGCGGACGCGAGCGGATGCGGTCTGAGGGCCGGCGGGCATGGTGCCGGTGGGATAATCGGCGCATGTCCTCGACCGCGCGGTACGCCAGGCAGCTCGCCCTCCCCGGGTTCGGACCAGCGGCGCAACAGCGTCTCGCCGATGCGCGGGTGCTGATCGTCGGCGCCGGCGGCCTCGGCAGCATCGTCATCCCGGCGCTTGCCGCTGCCGGTGTCGGTTCCGGTGACGGCGCGATCCACCTGGTGGACGACGACACGGTCGAGCTCAGCAACCTGCATCGGCAGACCGTCCACAGCACCGCGGACGTCGGCCGGTCGAAGGTCGACTCCGCCGCCGACCGCGCCCTCGCCGTCAACACCGATGCGACGATCCTCAGACACCGCCTCCGCCTCGGACCCGGCGAGATCATGGGCCTCCTGGCCGACGCGGAGATCGACCTCGTCATCGACGGCAGCGACAACTTCGAGACCCGTTACCTGGTCGACGACGCCGCGACGCTCGCCGACGTCCCACTCGTCTGGGGTGCGGTCTCGCAGTACGGCGGGCAGGCTGGACTCAGCTGGTCGTCTCGCGGCCCGCGCTACCGCGACCTCTTCCCCCACCCGCCGACGGACGGTTCGGTGCTCTCCTGCGAGGCCGGCGGCGTCCTGCCCACCACGGTCGGGGTCATCGGGTCCATCATGGCCACCGAGGCGATCAAGGTGCTCACCGGGGTCGGGACCCTCTCGCTCGGCCGGGTGACGATGTTCGACGGGCTGAGCGGCGGGTTCCGCGAACTCCGGTACGAGCGCGACCCCGCGGGCGCCCGGCAGGTGTCGCTCGATGAGCATCTGCATCGGACGCCAGGAGGGGACACGGCGAGCGCCGCAGCGGCAGCCCCGCACGAGCCGCGACACGGCGGCCGCACGATCACCGCACCGCAGCTCGCGGCGAGCGACGATGAGGCCGTCCTGCTCGACGTCCGGGAGCCGTGGGAGGCGGAGATCGCCCGGTTGCCCGGTTCGACGCTGATGCCGCTCGGCTCGCTCCCCGAGACGCTCCACGGGCTCGACCCCGAGACACCCGTGGTCGTCTACTGCCACCACGGCATCCGATCCGAGTCCGCGCTTCGCCTGCTCCTCGAGCGCGGCTACTCGGCCGTCCATCTCGAGGGCGGCATCGACGCGTGGTCGCGGCTCGTGGATCCGACCGTCCCCCGCTACTGACCGCGGCTCCGAACACCCCGTGCAGCCCCACCGACCGACCTCGACGACGGGAACCACCATGACGACGCCAGCGCCCACGAGTCGGAAGACCGTCGAGCAACACGCCTCCGACGTCGCAGCCCTCCTCGACGACGTGACCGACACCGGCGCCGAGCACGTGCCGATCGACGAGGCCGCAGCTCGGGTGACGGCGGTGGCAGTGCCGTCACCGGTCGACCTGCCGCTGTTCCGCAACTCGCAGATGGACGGCTTCGCGGTTCGGGCGGCAGACCTCACGGGCGATGAGACGCGACTGCGGGTGGTGGGCGAGATCGCCGCGCGCCCGATCGACCCCGCGCCGCTCGAGGCGGGGACCTCGGTGCGCATCATGACGGGCGCGGTCGTTCCGCCGGGTGCGGACGTCGTCGTGCCGGTCGAGGAGAGCGAGGTCGAGACGGATCCGGACGGTGTCGAGACCGTCCTCCTCGGTCCTGCGCGCGGCGGTGGCGAGCGCCCGGTGGGGCTGTTCGTCCGGGAACGCGGGAGCGACGTCCGCGCCGGCGAGGAGCTGCTGCCGGCCGGCGTGCGCCTCGCTTCACGACACCTCGCCGTGTTGGCTGCGGCCGGGATCACGACCGTCGAGGTGCGTCGGCGGGTGCGGGTCGCGATCGTCACGACCGGTGCCGAACTCGTCGAACCCGGCGAGACGCCGACGCTCGGCCAGACCTTCGACTCCAACGGGACCGCGCTGGCGGCCGCCGTCGTCGCAGCCGGGGCCGAGGTCAACGCCCGTGCGCGCGTCGTCGACGATGCCGACGTCCTGCTCGCCCTGCTCGAGGACCTCCACGGCGAGGTCGATCTCATCCTCACCTCCGGCGGGATCTCCATGGGTGAGCACGAGGTCGTCCGTGACGTCCTCGGTCCGCTGGGTGGCTGGATCGGTTCGGTCGCGATGCAGCCCGGCGGACCACAGGCGCTCGGGGCCCACCGGGGCGTCCCGATCATCGCGTTCCCCGGCAACCCGGTGAGCACCCAGCTCTCGTTCGAGGTCTTCGTCGCTCCGGTCCTCCGCCGGGTCGCGGGGCTGCCGCAAGCGTCGCGCGTGCCGGCCGAACTCGCGGTCGCCGTGCGTTCGGTGTCCGGCAAGCGCCAGTTCCTCCGCGGACGCCGACGAGACGACGGCCGGGTCGAACCGGTCGCCGGCCCCGGCTCGCACCTGGTCGCCGGGCTCGCGGCCTCCGACGTGCTGATCGTGATCCCGGAGGACACGCTCGAGCTCGACGCCGGTGACGCTGTGGAAGCATGGGCACTATGACCGGGCTCACACACCTCGACGACGACGGCCGCGCACGCATGGTCGACGTCGGCGACAAGGCCACGACGAAGCGGGTCGCGACGGCGACCGCGACCTTCACCACCCGACCAGACGTGATCGCGCTCGTCCAAGCGGACGGCCTGCCGAAAGCGGACGTCATCGCGACCGCTCGCATCGCAGGGATCGCGGGGGCCAAGCGGACGAGCGAGCTCATCCCGCTGTGCCACCAGCTCGCGCTGTCGTCCGTGAGCCTCGACTTCGCCTTCACCGAGGACTCCATCGTCATCACCGCGACGGCGAAGACCACCGGCCAGACCGGGGTCGAGATGGAGGCCCTGACGGCCGCGTCGATCGCCGGCCTGACCCTGCACGACATGGTCAAGGCCGTCGACCCGGCCTCGGTCCTCGGCGACATCCGGCTGCTGGAGAAATCCGGCGGCAAGCGCGGGAACTGGACGCCGGAAGCGGTGGAGCCGATCGAAGCACCTGTGGCGCGAACGGTCCGTCCGCGAACCGCGGCCGTCATCGTCGCGTCGACCGCCGGCGCGGCCGGCACACGCGAGGACCTCACGGGGCCGCGCATCTCCGCCTGGTTGTCCGAGCACGACTACGCGGTGGATGCGGTGACGGTCGTGTCCGACGCGGATGTGCACCTCGCGATCACGGCAGCCCTGGACGCCGCGCCCGCGGTGCTCATCACGACGGGCGGCACCGGCCTCTCGCCGAGCGACCGCACTCCGGAGGCGACGCAGCCCCACCTCGACCGCGAGCTGCCCGGCATCGCGGAGGCGATCCGCACCCTCGGGTCGACCAAGACGCCGACCGCGGCGCTCAGTCGCGGGCTCGCCGGGGTGTCCGCCGGCACCGTCGTCGTGAACCTGCCCGGCTCGACCGGTGGCGTGAAGGACGGACTCGCGGTCCTCGACGGCCTGCTCGACCACCTCGTCGCCCAGATCGCCGGAGGTGGCGCGCATGAGTGAGTCGACGGTTCCCGAGGTCCTCGCCCTCATCTCTGAGTCGCCCCTCGACGCGCATGCGATCGAGGACTTCGTCGCGGCGCCCGCCAACGGCGCCCTCGTCGCCTTCCGAGGCATCGTGCGCGACCACGACCACGGCGAGGCGGTCGACGCCCTCGACTACCGGGCCCATCCCGACGCCCAGCGATTCCTCGAGGACTGCTGCCGGACGGTCGCCGCGGAGACCGGCCTCCGAGTGGCGGCAGCGCATCGCGTCGGGTCGCTCGTCGTCGGCGACCTGGCCCTCGTGGCCGCCGTCGCCGCCGCGCACCGGGCCGAGGCGTTCGCCGCCTGCGAGCGTCTGGTGGAGGAGATCAAGCGGACCGTCCCCATCTGGAAGCGCCAGCACCTGGCCGACGGCGAGACGGAATGGGTCGGCCTGTAGCGGCTCGTCCTCGATTCGCCCCGAGTGGTCGCACGCATGAAGCATGGGCGGCCATTCGGGGCGAATCGAGCTGTCAGCGTGGCAGCACGTCGTAGGTGATGCGCACGAGCCCGTCCTCGGGCGTCGCGTGGGTGCCGCGGAGCCGCAGGCGGACGTCGGCGTCGAGGTCGCCGAACAGGCGGGCGCCCGAGCCGATGAGCACCGGCGCGACCGACACGGTGATCTCGTCGACGAGGCCAGCACCGAGGAACGCCTGGATGGTCCTGCCGCCGTCGATGTAGACGCGGCCGGCCCCGGCCTCGTCGAGCAGGGCGGCCGCTTCGTCGACCGACCCGGCGACCGTGATGCGGTCGTCCCCTGCCTCGAGCGTGGTGCTCAGCACGACGACCCGCTTGCCCTCGAACGGCCACTCGCCGAAGCCGAGGACGGTGTCGTAGGTGGTGCGTCCCATCACGAGGGTGTCGATCGTCGGGAAGAACGAATCCCAGTCGAGCGCCGGGTGCCTCCCCGGCGCATCCGCGGCATGCCCCCGCGGCTCGAGCTCCGTGAGCCAGCCGAGGTCGCCGTCGGGCTTTGCGATGTAACCGTCGAGGCTCACGCCGATGAAGACACAGCCGTGCCAGGAACGTTCACGAGTCATGAGGACGATCCTGCCGTCCACCACCGACATCGCGCATCGGGCGGGGCACGTCAACCGGTCGCCCACCGGACCGCGGCGACGTAGGGTGATCTGATGCCCGAACACGCCCCCGAAGCATCTGACCCGTTCGTCCGCGTCCGGGGAGCCAACGAGAACAACCTCCGCAACGTGGACGTCGACGTGCCGCGCGATGCGATCGTCGCCTTCACCGGGGTCTCCGGCTCGGGCAAGTCGTCGCTCGCGTTCGGCACCATCTTCACCGAGGCGCAGCGACGGTACCTCGAGTCCGTCGCACCGTACGCCAGGCGGCTGATCCAGCAGGGTCATGACCCGCACGTCGACTCGATCTCCGGTCTGCCACCGGCGGTCGCCCTGCAGCAGCGTCGCGGCGCCCCCAGCTCGCGCTCCAGCGTCGGCACGGTGACGACCCTCTCGAACTCACTCCGCATGCTCTTCTCGCGCGCCGGCACCTTCCCCGAGGGGTTCACGACCCGGCTCGACTCGGACGCCTTCTCCCCCAACACCGCTGTCGGTGCCTGCCCGGAGTGCCACGGCATCGGCGTCGCGCACACGGTCACCGAGGACTCTCTCGTGCCCGACCCGTCGCTGAGCATTCGCGAGGGCGCGATCGCCGCGTGGCCGGGCGCCTGGCAGGCGAAGAACCTCCGCGACATCACCATCGCACTCGGATACGACGTCGACCGACCCTGGCGGGAGCTCGACCAGGAGGACCGCGACTGGATCCTCTTCACCGAGGAGCAGCCGGTCGTGCAGATCACGCCGCAACGCGACCGCGTCGCGAAGCCGTACAACGGCATGTTCTGGAGCGCCAAGCATTACGTCTTCCACACCCTCTCCGACTCCAAGAGCCAGATGATGCGGAACAAAGTGCTGCAGTTCGTGCGCTCGGGTCCGTGCCCGCTCTGCCACGGCACGGGACTCCGCCGCGAGGCGCTCGCGGTCACCTTCGCCGGCCGCACGATCGCCGAGCTCAACGCCCTGCCGATGACGGAGCTCGCCGAGGTCATCCGCCCCACCACGGAGCTGACCGACGCGGCGCCCGCGCTCCCGACCACGCTGTCCGGCGAGCGCACCGACGTCGCCGTCGCCATCACGACCGACCTCCTCGCGCGCATCCGCGTGCTCACCGACCTCGGACTCGGCTACCTCGGACTCGGGCGCGTGACGACCACGCTCTCCCCAGGCGAGATGCAGCGGCTCCGGCTCGCGACCCAGCTGCGCTCCGGGCTCTTCGGCGTGGTCTACGTCCTTGACGAACCGTCAGCGGGTCTGCACCCGGCCGACGCTGAGCCCCTCCTCGAGGTGCTGGAGCAGCTGAAGCGCTCGGGCAACTCGGTCTATGTCGTCGAGCACAACATGGACGTCGTCCGGAACGCGGACTGGATCGTCGACGTCGGCCCCGGTGCGGGCGAGGGTGGCGGCGACGTGCTCTACAGCGGGGCCGTCGAGGGTCTCGCCGATGTCGAGGCCTCGGCGACCCGCCCGTTCCTCTTCCCCGAACAGCACGGTCCGGCTCCCGAGCGACGAGCACTCCGTGAGGCGCGCGACTGGCTCGAGGTGGAGGGCATCACGCTCCACAACCTCGCCGGCGTCGACGCCTCGATCCCCCTCGGGACCTTCGTCGCCGTCACCGGTGTCTCGGGTTCCGGCAAGTCGAC
Organism: Plantibacter sp. CFBP 8798; assembly: GCF_014841195.1. Classification (NCBI taxonomy): domain Bacteria; kingdom Bacillati; phylum Actinomycetota; class Actinomycetes; order Micrococcales; family Microbacteriaceae; genus Plantibacter; species Plantibacter sp. CFBP 8798. The sequence continues at coordinate 319,991 of NZ_JACYTS010000001.1, read as the reverse complement.
CCTCGTGAGCCGCGTCCTCCGCGACGTCGTGCGCGACCACCTGCGCGCAGACGGTCGGGGTGCGGACGACGTCGCAGACGACGACGACGAGGTGCCCGCCGAGACCGATGCGGCCGAGGGTTCCGGCCTGGCGGAGGCGACTGTGCCGGACGGACACGCCGACACGCTCACCGTCCGCCGGGCGCGCGGGCTCGAGCACGTCGACCGCCTCGTGCGGGTCGACCAGAAGCCCATCGGTCGAACGCCACGGTCCAACCTGGCCACCTACACCGGCCTCTTCGACGCCGTCCGCGCGGCCTTCGCCGCCACGGACCTCGCCCGCGAGCGCGGGTACACGGCCGGCCGCTTCTCGTTCAACGTCGCGGGAGGTCGGTGCGAGACCTGCCTCGGCGAAGGCTTCGTGTCGGTCGAACTGCTGTTCCTCCCCGGCAGCTACGGGAAGTGCCCGACCTGTGACGGCGCTCGGTACAACGCCGAGACCCTCGAAGTCACCTACGACGGGAAGTCGATCGCAGACGTCCTCGCACTCACCGTCGAGCAGGCGGCCGAGTTCCTCGCGGCCGTCCCGGCGGCGGCACGGAGCCTCCGCACCCTGCTCGAGGTCGGCCTGGGGTACCTGCGGCTCGGCCAGCCGGCCACCGAGCTGTCGGGCGGTGAGGCGCAGCGCATTAAGCTCGCGACGGAACTCCAGCGGGTGCGACGCGGTCACACCCTCTACCTCCTCGACGAGCCGACGACCGGCCTCCACCCGGCGGACGTCCGTCGTCTGCTGGCGCAGCTGAACGCGCTCGTCGACTCCGGCGACACCGTCGTCGTGGTCGAGCACGAGATGGACGTCGTCGCGGCGGCCGACTGGGTGATCGACCTCGGACCGTCCGGCGGCGACGCTGGTGGGCGCATCGTGTCCGCGGGCACCCCGGACACCGTCGCCGCAGACCCCGACAGCCGCACCGCGCCCTACCTGGCGAAGCGACTGGCGTTGCTCGGTGCCGCACCGTCACCGGAGGAGGCGTCGGCGGGGTGACGTCCCACCGACCCGGAGCGCCTAGCGTGGAGTCCATGCAGACGACCGATGCACGCCGTGACCTCCGCGCTCAGCGCATCGCCGTCGTCGTCTGGGCGGTCGCCGCGACGTCGATGCTGGTGCTGGCTCCCATCGAGGAACTCATCTGGGCGCCGCTCGCGATGACGGACGACTCCTACGGCCTCGAGGCGATCTACGGGGTGTTCGCGCCCACCACCCTGACCGTCGGCCTCGTCGGTGTCGCGATCGCGTTCCTGCTCGGCCTCACAGCCATTCTGGTGTTCACCCACTTCGGATGGCGCGGCCGGCTCGGCACACACTGGGTCCACGTCGCGACACTCGGATCCATGCTCGTGTGGCTCGGTCTCCTGGCCATGTTCGTCGCCGGCTTCGGCGTCGGGAACACCGTGTCCGACGAGATCCCGCCGTACGTCGGCCGGTCGTCATCGGTCGGCGAACTGCTCCAGATGCTCGCGCTCGTGGCGTTCCTGGCGACCGTCGTCGGAGCGATCTGCTCGCTCATCCTGATGTTCCGGTCGGCCGGGGTGGCCCGTCGCGCCTGGCAGGCTTCGCGATGAGCCCCTATCCGACACCTGACGTGTAAGGTCACGGAGTATGACGCAGCCCGAATCCGCGTTCCTCTCCGTGACCTACGTGAGCACCTCCGCTGCGCCGCTGACCCAGACCGCCCTCGAAGCGATCCTCCGGCAGTCCCGCGACAACAACGGACGCTCCGGCCTCACCGGCATGCTCGCCGTGCGCGGCGACGACTTCTTCCAGGTGATCGAAGGGCCTCCTACGGCCGTGCGCCACGTGCTGCAGCGGTTGCGCGAGGACACCCGACACAGCGAGCTGCGGGTCCTGGTCGAAGAGGAGATCGACTACCGGCGGTTCCCGGACTGGACCATGCGCTGCGAGAACCTCGACGACTACCCGGCTGATTCGATCCCCGGCTACCGCGCGTCGCACGAGGACGAATCGGATGCACGGCGCCATCGCATCCTGGACCTCCTGCGATGGTTCCAACACCGCGCGACCCGCGCCCTCGCCGAGCGTCGTCGCTCAGCGACGTCCCCGTCCTAGCCGCCGGCGAAGGGTGGGAGGACGTCGACCCGGGCGCCGAGCGGACGGGTGTCGTCGCGACTGACGACGCCGTCGACGAGGAAGGAACCGGACGCGAGGACCTTCGCCATCGCGTCGCCGTAGCGCTCGAGCAGCACCGACTTCAGCTCGCCGACCGTCGCGACCGCCGGCAAGGACTCCTCGGGGACGCCGGCGGCCTCCTCGGCAGCGGCGAAGTAGCGCACGAGCACCTGCAGCGTCGTCGTCTCAGCCACCGATCGCTCCCATGCTCCGCTCCGGACGGACGAAGTCGGGCGACGCGATGCGGTGCCCGGCCTGCTTGTGCCACATCGCCGCGCGCCAGCGGTCCGCGATCTCGACGTCCTCGACGCCCGAACGCAACATGCCCCGAAGGTCGGTCTCGTCGTCGCCGAAGAGGCAGGAGCGGATCGTCCCCTCGGCGGTGAGCCGCGTGCGGTCGCAGTCGTCGCAGAACGAGCGCGTGACCGAGGCGATGATGCCGACCGTGGCCGGGCCGCCGTCGACGAGCCACTCCTCGGCGGGAGCGGAGGGGTCCTCGCGATGCGGGGCAGTGAGCGTGAAGCGGGAGCCGAGGACGTCGAGCAACTCGGCCGCGTCGACCATGTTCTCCCGCACCCACGCCTCGTCGGCGTCGAGCGGCATCTGCTCGATGAAGCGGAGACGGCACCCGTTCTCGATCGCCCAGGAGAGCAGGGCGACCGCGCCGTCGAGCGTGTCGCGCATGAGGACGGCGTTGATCTTGAGCGGCGTCAGCCCGGCGCGCTTGGCCGCCTCGATGCCGGCCAGGACGGCGGGGAGGCGGTCGCGGCGCGTGAGTCGCGCGAAGTGGTCGCGGTCGACGGTGTCGAGGGAGATGTTCACGCGGGTGAGCCCGGCGGCCACGAGCTCGTCGACGCGCTTGTCGAGTCCGATGCCGTTCGTCGTCATGGAGATCGAGGCGTCGCCGGCGACCGCGGAGCTGCGGGCGATGATCTCCGCGAGGTCGGGGCGCATGAGCGGCTCGCCACCCGTGAAGCGGATGTCGTGCACCCCGAGGTCGCGGACGGCGATCTCGACGAGGCGACCGATCTCGGTGGGCGTCAGCAGGTCGTCGCGGGCGATCGCGGGGAGACCCTGCTCGGGCATGCAGTACGTGCAGCGCAGCGAGCACTTCTCCGTGATCGACACCCGGAGGTCGCGGGCGACCCTACCGAAGCGGTCGATGAGGCCGTCGACGTCGGGGCGCCCGGCAGCGTCCGGGATGTGCCTGAGCGGCGACCCGATGCGTGGGATTCCGAGCCCGACTGTGGTCATCCCCCCAGGGTACGGGGATGGACGGCCGACTTGCCCCTCTAGAGCCGCTTCGGGGAGGAATGCCCAGCGGGCGCGCGTAGCATGACGGACATGGAGCCCCGCCGCCGCACCCTGCTCGCCGGTGCGTCCGGCGTCGTCGCAGCCGTCGCCACCCTCGGCTCGGCCGAGGCCGTCGCAGTGTTCGTCGCCCCCGCGAGCTCGCCACTGCTCGCCGTGGGTTCCCTCGTGATCGACCTCGTGCCCGGCTGGGTGAAGGACCTCGTCATCGCCCTGTTCGGCACCAACGACAAGCTCGTGCTGCTCATCGTGCTCGGCGTCCTGGTCGCGGCCCTCGCCGTCGGGATCGGGATCCTCGAGGAGCGTCGCCCGGTGGTCGGCAGCATCGCGCTCGCGCTCGTCGGTGTCGTCGCGGTCGTCGCGGCGATCACCCGCGCGGACGCGGGTCTCGACTGGGCGTTCCCGAGCGTCGTTGGTACCGCGGTCGGCATCCTCGTCCTGCGACTGCTCGTCACCCGGCTCCGCACCTGGGACGACGCGACGGTCGCGGATGAAGCCCGGCCGGTCGTCGGCGCCTCCCGGGCCGAACTCCCCCGGCGCTCCTTCCTCGTCCTGCTCGGCGGCACCGCGGTCGGCGCACTCGTCGTCGGCGTCGGCGCGCGCGTCGCCTCGACCGGAGCGGTCGCCGTGGAGACCATCCGGAAGGCGCTCAAGCTCCCGACGGCCGCCGTCGCCGCACCGCCGGTCCCCGCCGGAGCCGAACTCGGTATCGACGGACTCACCCCGGTCGTGTCGGCGAACGACTCCTTCTACCGGATCGACACCGCCCTCCAGGTGCCGAACATCGACCCCTCGACCTGGAGCCTCAAGATCACCGGCATGGTCGAGCAGGAGGTCGAGATCGGGTTCGAGGAACTCCTCGCCCTCCCGCTCCAGGAGTCGATCATCACGCTGACCTGCGTATCGAACCCCGTCGGCGGCGACCTCATCGGCAACGCGCTCTGGCTCGGGTACCCGATCCGCGAGTTGCTCGCCCGCGCGAAGCCCAAGGCCGGAGCCGACATGGTCCTGTCGCGGAGCATCGACGGGTTCACCGCCGGCACTCCGCTCGAGGTCCTGCAGGACGAGGATCGCGACAGCCTCCTCGCCGTCGGGATGAACGGGCAACCGCTCCCGCTGCAGCACGGCTTCCCGGTGCGCATGGTCGTCCCGGGCCTGTACGGCTACGTCTCCGCCACGAAGTGGGTCGTCGAGCTGGAGGTGACCCGCTACGCGGACGCCCGGGCCTACTGGACCGACCGCGGCTGGTCCGAGCGCGGGCCCATCAAGACGGAGTCGCGCATCGACGTACCCCGCAACGGTGGACGTGTCGCGGCGGGGAACGTCGCGATCGCCGGCGTCGCCTGGGCGCAGCACACGGGCGTGAACCGGGTCCAGGTCCGGATCGACGACGGCGACTGGCTCGACACGACGCTCGCGACCGCCATCTCCGACGACACCTGGGTGCAGTGGGTCCTCCAGTGGGACGCCCCGGCCGGCGACCACACCATCGCCGTTCGCGCGACCGACGCCGCGGGCAAGACGCAGAGCGAGACCCCCGTCGACGTCGTCCCCGACGGCGCGGAGGGCTGGCACACCATCTCCGTCGGCGTCGACTGACCCGAGATCATCACGATTCCGAACCGGGACACCACCGTGTCACCGGTGCGGAGTATCGTCACTCGGGCACGTCCCTCACGCTCCCGTCCGGCTGCGCCGCCGACCGGAGCACTGGTCTCGCGCCAGGCCCGCTCCACCTCGTCACCCGTCCGCGCGATGCCCCGCGCCGGACACGAACCGTCTAAGGACCTCACGTGGCCCTCCTCGCCCTCGCCCTCCGACACGCCAAGCCGTACGCGGCCTGGGTGGTCGCGGTGTTCGTGCTGCAGCTCGTCTCGACGATCGCGGCCCTCTACCTCCCCAGCCTGAACGCCCAGATCATCGACCAGGGTGTCTCCCGGGGCGACACGGACTTCATCTGGTCCACCGGCATGACGATGCTGCTCGTCTGCCTCGTCCAGGTGGCCGCAGCCATCGGCGGGGTCTACTTCGGCGCCCGCACCGCCATGGCCATCGGCCGCGACCTGCGCCGGGAGTTCTACCGGAAGGTCGACTCGCTCGGCGCCCTCGAGATCGGCGGCTTCGGCAGCGCGACGCTCATCACGCGCGGCACGAACGACGTCCAGCAGGTCCAGATGCTGATCCTCATGACCCTCAACTTCATGGTGTCCGCACCGATCATGTGCGTCGGCGGCATCATCATGGCCCTCCGTGAGGACGCGGGGCTGTCCTGGCTGGTGTGGGTGTCCGTGCCGGTGCTCTTCATCATCGTCGGGTTCCTGGTCTACCTGCTCATGCCGCTGTTCCGGCAGATGCAGGACCGCATCGACGGCATCAACAGCGTGCTGCGCGAGCAGATCATCGGCATCCGCGTCGTACGCGCCTTCGTCCGCGAGCCGTTCGAGTCGGAGCGCTACAACCGTGCGAACGAGGCGCTCACCCGGGTGTCGATCAAGGTCGGCAACATCTTCGTCCTCATGTTCCCCGTCATCATGATGGTCCTGCACCTCGCGACCGCCGCCGTCCTCTGGTTCGGCGGTCAGCGGGTGGACGCCGGACAGATGCAGGTCGGTTCCCTCACCGCGTTCCTCCAGTACCTGCTCCAGATCCTCACCTCGGTGATGATGGGCGTCTTCATGGTCATGATGATCCCTCGCGCGGTCGTGTGCGCCGAACGCATCCAGAGCGTCCTCGACACCGAGCCGAGCCTCACGGTGCCGACCAGCACCGACATCCGCGTGCCGTCGGTCGGTCGCGTCGAGTTCACCGGCGTCACCTTCGGATACCCCGGTGCGGAGCGACCGGTCCTGTCGGACGTGACGTTCACGGCGGAGCCCGGCAAGACCACCGCGATCGTCGGCTCGACCGGCTCCGGCAAGACGACGCTCCTCTCGCTCATCCCGCGCCTCTACGACCCGCAGCAGGGCCACGTCACCATCGACGGCGTCCCCGTCTCGCAGCTCACCCGGCAGCAGATCGCCGGGGTCGTCGGGATCGTGCCGCAGAAGCCATACCTGTTCTCGGGCACGATCGCCTCGAACCTCCGGTTCGGACGTCCCGACGCCACCGACGACGAGCTGTGGAGCGCCCTCGACGTCGCGCAGGCTGAGGACTTCGTCCGCGCGAAGCCGAAGATGCTGCACGACGGCGTCGCCCAGGGTGGCACGAACGTGTCCGGCGGCCAGCGTCAGCGCCTGTGCATCGCCAGGGCCCTCGTCGCGAAGCCCCTGGTCTACCTCTTCGACGACTCGTTCTCGGCCCTCGACGTCGCCACCGACGCCCGACTCCGGGCAGCCCTCGGCGACAGCACCGCCGACGCGACCGTCATCATCGTCGCGCAGCGCATCGCGACGATCCGCGAGGCCGACCACATCATCGTCATGAACGACGGCGGCATCGTCGGCCGCGGCACCCACGACGAACTCCTGGAATCCAACGAGACGTATCGCGAGATCGTCCAATCGCAGCTCGCTGTGGAAGGGGTGGCGTGACCATGGCCCGTTCACCACGTGACAAGCGTCCCTCGCGCACCTCGAAGGACACCGCCCAGGCTCCCGAGCTGAACGCGATCGAGGCAGACGTCCTCGAGCCGGAGTTCACCCCGGGAGAGTCCGACGGCGACATGTTCGGCGGCACGCCCTCGAAGAAGGCCGAGCAGTTCTGGCCGTCCGCCAAGCGGCTCGTCGGTCTGCTCGCACCCGAGAAGGTGAAGATGAGCCTCGTCGTCGGGCTCGTCGTGCTCTCCGTCGTCCTCACGGTCATCGCCCCGAAGATCCTCGGGCTCGCGATGGACGCGATCTTCAACGGCGTCATCGGCTCGCAACTCCCGGCGGGCGTCCCGCTCGACCGGATCGTCGACGAAGCACGGGCCTCCGGCAACGACCAGTACGCCGACATGCTCGTGAAGTCCGACATCACGCCCGGCCAGGGCATCGACTTCACCCTGCTCGGCCGCCTCATCATCATCGTGCTCGCCATGTACATCGTCGCGTCGATCCTCAACTGGGCGCAGGGCTACATCCTCAACGGACTCGTCATGCGCGTGGTCTACAACCTGCGCCAGGACATCGAACGGAAGCTCAACCGCCTCCCGCTCAGCTACTTCGACACCCGCCAGCGCGGCGACCTCATGTCCCGGGTCACAAACGACGTCGACAACATCCAGACCGCCCTCCAGCAGGCGTTCTCACAACTCGTGCAGTCCGCCCTCACGGTGCTCGGCATCACGGCGATGATGTTCATCGTATCGTGGCAGCTCGCACTCATCGCGCTGATCGCGTTGCCGCTGTCCGCGCTGATCGCCGGGGTCATCGGCTCCCGCTCGCAGAAGCTCTTCACCGCGCAGTGGAAGAACACCGGCTCGCTCAACGGGCACATCGAGGAGTCGTTCTCTGGCCTCGAGCTGGTGCGGGTCTTCGGTCGCGACAAGGAGATGCTCGCCGAGTTCGACGAGCGGAACGAGAAGCTCTACACGGCGGCGTTCGGCGCGCAGTTCGTGTCCGGCATGATCATGCCGGCGATGACCTTCGTCTCCTATCTGTCCTACGTGCTCATCGCCGTCGTGGGCGGCCTCCGGGTCGCCTCCGGGCAGATGACCCTCGGCGACGCGACCGCGTTCATCCAGTACTCGCGTGAGTTCTCGCAGCCGCTCAGCCAGATCGCCGGCATGGCGAACCAGCTGCAGTCGGGCGTCGCGTCCGCCGAGCGCACCTTCGAGCTGCTCGACGCCGAGGAGCAGGACCAGGAGACGGCGACGGCGCACCTGCCCGAGCACACCGACGGCCACGTCGAGTTCGACGGCGTCTCCTTCAGCTACGACCCCGAGAAGCCACTCATCGAGGACCTCTCCTTCTCCGCGCAGCCGGGTCAGACCGTCGCGATCGTCGGCCCGACCGGGGCCGGGAAGACGACCCTCGTGAATCTCGTCATGCGGTTCTACGAGCTCACCGGCGGACGCATCCTCCTCGACGGGGTCGACGTCACGGCGCTGACGCGTGCCGAGCTGCGGTCGCAGGTCGGGATGGTGCTGCAGGACGCCTGGTTGTTCGAGGGGACGATCCGCGAGAACATCCGATACGGCCGACTCGACGCGAGCGATGCGGAGGTCATCGAGGCCGCTGAGGCGACGATGGTCGACCGCTTCGTGCGGCAGCTGCCCGACGGGTACGACACCGTCCTCGACGCGGACGGCGGCAGCGTCTCGGCCGGTGAGCGCCAGCTCATCACGATCGCCCGCGCGTTCATCGCGAAGCCGAAGCTCCTCATCCTCGACGAGGCGACGTCCTCCGTCGACACGCGGACCGAGCTGCTGGTGCAGCACGCGATGGCGGCGCTGCGGTCCGACCGCACCTCGTTCGTCATCGCCCACCGCTTGTCGACCATCCGCGACGCGGACACGATCCTCGTGATGGAGAACGGCCGGATCGTGGAGCAGGGCTCGCACGCGCAGCTCCTCGAGGTCGACGGCGCGTACGCCGAGCTCTACCGCACGCAGTTCCGCGGTGGCGAGGAGCAGTCGGCGATCGACGAGGCAGCCGTCGCCAGCGGGTCCGATACGGCGCACGCACCGCGCAGCTGATCCGATACCGACGCCACGACGGGCGGGCGCTCGATTCCCGAGCGCCCGCCCGTCGGTTCAACTGAGAATGGTCGACCGCCAGGTGCCCTGATCGTTCACCCACAGTCGTCCGTTCCCGACGAGGATGTCGCCGGAGCGGCCGCCGTACGGCCGCGCGAGCCCCATGTGCCGCGTGGAGAGGTAGCTCGTGTTCGGCTGCGCGTTCGCGTGCGCCGTGTTGCTCGACTCCCAGCGGTTGCCCTGCACCACCGAATGCCCGGTCGTGCCGAAGGTGTCGAGGCCGTACTCGCACTCGCGCGCGGTGTTGCCGATGATCGTCGCACCACCGGTGCAGTTGCTCACGGCGACCGCGACGCGGATGCGGTCGATGCGGTTCCCCATGACCACGATCGAGCCGGCACCCTGGTGGAGCACCCCGAACCCGTTGGAAGTCGCCGCCCCGGTGATGGAGTTGTCGGAGACCACCGCATCCTCGGCGAGGTACGACACGACACCGCCCACCGAGCCGGATGCGAGCGTGACGGCGACCCGGTTGCCTGAGACGACGGGTTGTCTGGTCCGATCGAGCGCGATCCCGATCGGACAGGTACCGTCGGCGATGCGGACCACGTTGTCGGTGATGAGCGCGTCGACGGCGCCGATGACGGTGGTCGAACCGCGGGGCGGTGTCGCCGCCTGGGCCATGATGCCCGCGGCCGCGACGCCGCGGATCTCAATGACGTTCCCGGAGACCACGGTTCCCTGCGCGTCGCGGTAGATCATGACCGGGCAGCGCTTCGGCCCCCAGGCCGACCCCTGGTCGTCGTCGGCCGTCCGCGTCCAGCGCACCGTGTTCGCGACCAGGGCGACCGATCGGGTGTCGATGACGGCGAGTCCCCACCAGGTCGCGTCGGACACGGTGTTGCCGGTCACGACGGTGTGGGCCATGCCCTCCACGGCGATGGATCGGCGGAACGGGCCGGTGACGACGTTGCCCTCGATCGTGACCATCGAATCGGCCCAGGACCCGGGATCGACCGCGTAGTCGGGCAGGTTCTCGGCATGGATGCCGACCCGTGCGTCGGTGCCGGGGGCAGCCGCGACGATGTTGCCGATGACCGCCGAACGCGCACCCCAGACGGTGATGCCGTCGCCGCGGTCCTCGCCCGCGGACGAGGCGGAGCCTCGCCCTCCGCCCGAGCCGACGACGTTCAGGACATGGCACGCGGAGATGACGACGCCCTCGAACTCGCCTGACGGTTGCACGGCGATGCCGTTCTGGAACCCGTCGACGGTGACGCCGTCGATCAGGACGTCGCTCGCCCAGATGCTGATCCCGGTGTTGCGCTCACCCGTGCTCGATGCCGGCGGGCCCGCGTAGCTGACCCGGACACCGGTCACCGAGCTGCCCGACACGATGAGTTTCAGCGCCGGCGCCGCCTCGACCCCTCCGACGAACTTGAGCTCGCCGCGTCCGCGGAGATGGACGCGACGGTCGATCCTGATCGTCGCGTCCACGGCGATGACGTCGCCGCCGCGGACGATCACGGTGCTGCCGGCCGGGACGGCCGCGAACCAGGCGAGGACCGCGGTGGTGCTGACGGAGGCACCGGTCGGATCGATCCCGGGACCCTCGAGCACGAGTCCGACGGGCGGGGCGGCCTGGGTGTCCGCGCTCCCGCTCGGTGCCGATGGTGCGGGGTCGGGGTCGGGTGGTGACGACGGGGCCTCGTGGTCGGGTTCGGGATCGGGATCGAGGGCCGTCGGTTCAGGTTCCGGGATCGGTTCGGGTTCCGCTCCGGTCCCCCGCCCCCGAGCTGTTCCGTCGCGCCATGATGTCTTGTCCACAGTCCACACAGTACAGAAGCATGAGGCGCAGAAGCATCCTAGAGTTGGAGTCCGGCGTGATCACCGCCGTCCGATCACTCAGGAGCACCATGCCGTCACCGGAGAACCGCGCGACCGGGCCGGGCCGCCGACCGGCACCCCGCGTCGACCACACCGCCTTCGCCGGAGCCCGCGCCATCGCCGCCTGGTGGGTGGTGTTCTCGCACTCCGCGGACTGGCTGTTCTCCGTCCTCCCCGAGCTCTCGTGGCTCGCGCCGATGGCCCACACCGGACTCGCCGTGGACGTCTTCTTCGTCCTGAGCGGGTACACGATCGCCCGGGCCTACCTGGATCGACGCTGGACCTGGCCCGCTTACGGTCGCTTCCTCCGGAACCGCGTGGCGCGCCTCTACCCGGCACACGTGGCCGTGCTCCTCGCCTTCGCACTGCTCTGCGTCGGCGGGGCGATGGTCGGTGTCCCAACGGACGACGGGGCGTTCCCGCCCATCGGTCTCCTCGCCGAATTCACCCTCACCCGCGCGTGGTTCGGCGACGCACTGTGGTGGAACCCGCCCGCATGGTCACTGTCGGCCCAGTTCCTCGCGTTCATCCTGTTCCCGGCGATCGCCCTCGCCTTCCGCGGCCGGGTGCGCGGCCCGGTCCCGGTGGTCACCCTGTCGATCGTGCTCGTCAGCGCTACGACGATCGCCGCCGCCCTCGCCCCGTCGGCCATGAACGGTATGGCGACCCCGGCCGTCCGTGTGCTGTGCTGTTTCGCGCTCGGCATCTGTCTGGCGGAGTGGACGGCGGCCCTCCCGGTCACCCGGCGAGCGGCGTGGGTCGCTGCCGGAGGTGCCGCCGGCCTCGTGGTGGCGGCGATCACACTCGAACCGGGAGCACCACGAGCCTGGGCCGCGATCACCTTCGCGGGGATCATCGTCGGAGGCCTGGCGGTCGCGAGTCCGCGCTCCACCGCGTGGCTGCGCAGCCGCCCCGCGCGCTTCCTCGGGCAGCTCTCCTTCTCCACGTACCTCGTGCACGTCTTCGTGCTCATCCTGCTGACGAAGGCGATCACACCCGCCGCCGTCGGCGAGCTGCCGCTCCTCCTCCGGGCCCCGATCGTCCTGGCCTGGTCCGGCTCGATCCTCGCCGCGTCCTGGCTGCTCCACACCCTCGTGGAGGTGCCGTGGCATCGAAGACTCGCCGCACCGCGCACGAGCCGGGCCGTCCACGCCGACGGATCGGCGACCGGCTCTTAGGCGTTCGTGCCCGACAGCGGACCCCGCGCCGACCGAACGCCCTGCGCGATGCGCTCGGGGAGCCGCAACGCGGCGCTGACGAAGGCGAGCACCGCCACGGCGAGCGACACCCAGAGCACGGACCAGGCGGCATCAGTGGGCGGGCCCAGCAGCAGCGACGCCGCCGCGTCTCCGACGCCGCCGGGGATCGCGACCGACACCGCGAACACGAGGGCGAGCCGGGCAGCGCCGAGCAGGATGAGCGTCAGGCCCGCCGCGAGCAGGACGCCGATCGCGGCTCCGGCCACGGTCCGGCTCAGGTTGCGGCGCCCCAGCCAGAGCAGGATCACCCCGAGTGCGAGGAGCCCGATCGCGAGCCAGGGCGACCAACCCGCCGCCGTCTCGATCACCTGGATTCCACTGAGTACCGGCGCGACCTGCGATGCCGGGACGACGTCGACCACGCGGTCGACCTCCGGGATGGCGGCCGCGAATCCGAACCCCGCGTCGACCAGCCACGTGCGGGTCGCGGAGACGATCGGACCCAACTGCACGCCCAGGCCCTGCTCGGCCGAGACGTCGATGACCGCTCCCTGGGAACCGGAGACGCCCGCGACGAGCTGCTCATGCGTGACGCGGAGGGCTTCGGTCCAGGCGGTCGCGAACGCGGGCGAGGCCGCGAACTCGGCGACGTTCCGGCGCAGGACCTCGCGCAGCGCATCCGCGGTGTCGCCACCGATCGCGCCGAGCACCTCCGAGATCGCCGGCGGGAGCGAGAGGGTCGCCGCGAGGTCGGCCGGTACTGCAGCCGCCGCATCGAGGTCGACCTGACTCTCCAGCGCGGCGAGCGCCTGGTCCCCCACGAAGGCTTGGACTGCGGGGTCTGCAGCCAACGGGGCGAGGGTGTCGACGAACGCGTCGGTGTCGCGGAGCATCGTGTCCGCCCAGGTGCTGACGAGGGCGACCGGGATCAACAGGGCACCGATCACGATCGCGACCGTGCCGAAGAAGCCCCATGCGCCCGCTCCACGTCGGACCGGCTGCTCGACGGCCTCCGCTCGGAGCGCGTCGAAGGTAACGAAGTCGTTGCGGGCGTCGGACGACGGGTGATCGGTCACGCGCCCGAGTCTACGAGTCGGCGCCGTCCGGGCGTCTGGATCCGCGAGACCGCGCGATCGCTTCGACCGCCGCCACCGTGGACACGGTCACCCGTTCCGGCAACACCTCGAGCGGGAACCACCGGAGGCCGCCATGCTTCTCCGGCTCTCGGAGTTCAGGCTCGCCGACGGTGTCCTCCGCGAGGTACACCGGCGAGATCCAGTGCTGCTGCAGCGCCTCCTCGAAGTGGTCGACGACGCACAACAGCTCGATCGAGCCGAGCTCGAGCCCGGTCTCCTCCAGGGCCTCGCGACGGACGGCGTGCTCGAGGCGTTCCATCCAGTCGACCTTCCCGCCGGGGATGCCCCAGGATCCGGCCTCGGGCTCGCGCAGGCGCTCGAGTAGGAGGATCCGACCCTCGCGGACGATCGCGACGCCGCACCCGGAGCGCGGCTGCGACACGGGCTCTTCAGCGGGCGGAAGCGCGGTTGACGACACGTGCTCACGCTACTCGACGCCGCACCGACTCGGCCGTGAACGATCACGGTACGCTTGCTCCCGGCACCACGACGATTCGATGATGAAAGCGCAGACCATGCCCTACGAAGCAGCCGAAACCCGTTACGACGACATGACCTACCGCCGCGTCGGCCGCAGCGGACTGCGCCTCCCCGCGCTATCCCTCGGTCTCTGGCACAACTTCGGCGAAGGCCGCAGCATCGAGGTCCAGCGGGCCATCGTGCGCCGCGCCTTCGACCTCGGGATCACCCACTTCGACCTCGCCAACAACTACGGCCCACCCGCGGGTTCCGCCGAGACCGCCTTCGGCCGCATCTTCGCCGAGGACCTCGCCGCCCACCGTGACGAGATCATCATCACCTCGAAGGCCGGCTACTCCATGTGGCAGGGGCCCTACGGGGAGTGGGGCTCGCGCAAGACCATGCTGTCCTCGCTCGACCAAAGCCTCGGCCGTATCGGCGTCGAGTACGTCGACGTCTTCTACTCGCACCGGCCCGACCCGGAGACCCCGATCGAGGAGACGATGGGTGCGCTCGCGACGGCGGTCAAGCAGGGCAAGGCGCTGTACGCCGGCATCTCGAACTACTCCCCCGAGCAGACCATCGCCGCGGCGGCCGCGCTTCGTGAGCACGGTGTCCCGCTGCTCGTGCACCAGCCCCGCTACTCGATGTTCTCCCGCGAGGTCGAGGACGGTCTGCTCGACACCCTCGACGACCTCGGTCTCGGTGCCGTCGTCTTCAGCCCCCTCGCGCAGGGCATGCTGACCGACCGCTACCTCGGTGGGACGGTTCCGTCGGACTCGCGTGCGGCGACGAGCCGCTTCCTCAACGAGGAGGCGATCACGGGCACCTACCTCGAGCGAGCCCGCGGCCTCCAGTCCATTGCGGAGGAACGCGGCCAGACGCTCGCGCAGCTGGCGCTCTCGTGGGTGCTGCGTCGCGACACGGTCACGTCGGCGATCATCGGTGCCAGCTCGGTCGAGCAGCTCGAGGGCAACTACGCGGCGATCCACCGCCTGGACTTCGACGACGCCGAACTCGCCCGCATCGACGAGTTCGCCGTCCACGGCACCCTCCGCTAGCCCACCCTCGTCTCCGCACGCGTACCTATCTCAGGACAGCTCCGGCGTGTCGCCCCCGCACCCACCCGACCCGCCGGAGTTCTCCTGAGACAGGTTCACAACTCAGGAGGATGTCGGCGCGGCATGCAGAACGCCCCGGCGTGTCGGGATGACACGCCGGGGCGTTCCTGAGTTGCGAACCGGTCGGGCTCGGGTCAGATGAGGTCGTCCGAGAGGTGGTTCGGCGTGCCGAAGCGGTGCGCCGTGATCGAGACCGCCTGCTCCTGGAGGAACGGCAGCAGCTCGATGCGGCCGGCCTCGGTGACGTCGCCCGCGTAGATCGCGACGTCGGGGCTCCCGGAGGTCGCGTGGGCGACACCCTCGGTCGTCCCACCGATGATCCGGACGCGCGCGCCGGCCTTCGTCCCGACGAGCGAGGCGGCGGTCACGTACCAGCGGTCCTCGCTCTCGACGGTGATCCCACCGGCGATGGCCTCGACGGCCGGGACGAGCTTCGGCGGGAGCGCGACGGCGGACGACACGTGCACGGTCGCGCCCGCGGTCGCACCGGCGGCGACGACACGGAGGAGCTCCGCGACCGAACCGCCGTCCACGAGACGCACGTGGACCTCACGCGGCACGTACCGGAACACGTTGCGCTCGGCGGTCAGCTTCGATACGTCCTTCGCGACCCCGAACTCGTCCGCCCATACGGCTGCGTCGCTCGCAACCGACCGGCGCAGGAACGCGAACTCGTCGGCGGTGAGCACCGCGTCAGCGGCACGCAGCAACGAGGCGACAGGGGACTTCGGGCCACGGCGCTCCGCCGACCGACCGACGGTGCGCTCAGCCGTGCTCTCAGCGCTCGACCACGAGCCGAGGCCGATGAGGTAGTTCGGGCCACCGGCCTTCGTCCCCGCGCCGACCGCGGACTTCTTCCAACCGCCGAACGGCTGACGCTGCACGATCGCGCCGGTGATGCCGCGGTTCACGTACAGGTTGCCTGCCTGGATGCCGTCGAGCCAGAGGCGCAGCTCGGCCGGGTTCAGGGAGTGCAGCCCGGCGGTGAGTCCGTAGTCGATCTCGTTCTGGATGGCGATGGCCTCCTCGAGGGTCTCGGCCGTCATGATCCCGAGGATCGGACCGAAGTACTCGGTGAGGTGGTACTCGGAGCCGCGGGCGACGCCGGCACGCACGCCGGGGCTCCACAGCTTGCCGCTGTCGTCGAGCTGCTTCGGCTCGACCAGCCACGACTCACCGGAGCCGAGCGTCGTCAGGCCGCCGAGCAGCTTGCCCTTCGCCGGTTCGATGATCGGACCCATCTGCGTGGTCGGGTCGACCGGGTAGCCGACCTTGAGCGACGTGACGGCGTCGACGAGCTGGTGACGGAAGCGGCGCGAGGACGCGACCGACCCGACGAGGATCACGAGCGACGCGGCCGAGCACTTCTGGCCGGCGTGACCGAAGGCCGACGCGACGACGTCCTTCACCGCGAGGTCGAGGTCGGCGCTCGGGGTGACGATGATCGCGTTCTTGCCGGACGTCTCTGCGAGAAGCGGCAGCTCGGGGCGGAAGGAGCGGAACAGCTCCGCCGTCTCGTAGCCACCGGTGAGGATGACGCGCTCGACCGCCGGGTGGGCGATCAGGCGCTCTCCGAGCGAGTTGTCGGCCAGCTGCGCGAAGCGGAGCACCTCGCGCGGCACACCGGCCTCCCACAGCGCCTCGATCATGACCGCGCCGCTGCGGCGAGCCTGACGGGCGGGCTTGATGATGACGGGCGACCCGGCGGCGAGCGCCGCGAGGGTCGAACCGGCGGGGATGGCGACGGGGAAGTTCCACGGCGGCGTGACGACGGTGAGCTTCGCGGGGGTGAAGGTCGCGCCGTCCACGTGGTCGAGCTCGCGGGCGCGCTCGGCGTAGTAGTGGGCGAAGTCGATCGCCTCGGACACCTCGGGGTCGGACTGGTCGAGGGTCTTGCCGGTCTCCGACGCCATGACCTCCATGAGGTCGGCACGACGCTGCTCGAGGACGTCGCCGGCGCGGTGCAGGATGACCGCACGCTCGGCGCCGGAGAGCGAGCCCCACGAGGCGCCCGCTGCGGTCGCTCCGTCGATGACGGCGTCGAGGGCTTCGACGCTGTCGAGGATGGACGCGGCGACGGTGTCGTTCCCGAGCCGCGACTCGGTGACGCGGGTGAGGATGTCGCGTCCCCACACCCGGTTCGCGGGGAGCGAGGGGTCGGTGTCGGGGGTGTTCTCGAACGCGTCGACCGGGGACGCCTCGGCGGGCTTCGTTCGGTCCTGCTGCCGGTTCGGCGCGGGGACGGTGGTGTCCAGCACCGCGAGCGACGCGAGGAACCGCTGCTCCTCACGGGCGAAGAGGGTCTCGTTCTCGCTCAGCTCGAACACGGCGGACATGAAGTTGTCCTGGCTCGCGCCCTCCTCCAGGCGGCGGATGAGGTACGCGATGGCGACGTCGAACTCCTGCGGGTGTACGACCGGCGTGTAGAGCAGGAGCTCGCCGACGTCGCGCTTCACAGCCTCGGCCTGGCCCTGCGCCATACCGAGCAGCATCTCGAACTCGACGCCGCGCTCGACCCCCCGCTGCTTGGCGAGCAGCCAGGCGAAGGCGATGTCGAAGAGGTTGTGGCCGGCGACACCGATGCGCACGTTGTCGATGCGGTCGGGGTGCAGGGCGTACTCGACGACGCGCTTGTAGTTGGTGTCGGAGTCCTGCTTGGTCGACCAGGTGGCGAGCGGCCAGTCGTGGAGCGACGACTCGACCTGTTCCATGGGGAGGTTGGCGCCCTTGACGATGCGCACCTTGATGCCGGCACCGCCCGCGGCACGACGCCCGGCCGACCACTCCTGGAGACGGATCATCGCGGAGAGGGCGTCGGGCAGGTAGGCCTGCAGGACGATGCCGGCCTCGAGATCGCGGAACTGCGGGAGGTCGAGGAGCTTGGTGAAGACCGCGATGGTGAGGTCGAGGTCCTTGTACTCCTCCATGTCGAGGTTGATGAACTTAGCAGGTGTGGCTTTGGCGGCACGCTCGAACAGCGGGGTGAGGCTCGTGACGACGTGCTCGACGGCTTCGTCGAACGCCCAGACCGAGTGGGGGCTGACCGTCGACGACACCTTGATCGACACATAGTCGACGTCGGGGCGCGCGAGCAGCTTGTGGGTGCCCTCGAGACGACGTGCCGCCTCACCCGTACCGAGGACGGCCTCGCCGAGCAGGTTGACGTTGAGTCGGGTGCCGGGCGTCTTGATCTTCGCGATCGCGGGGCCGAGCTTCTTGTCGGTGGCGTCGACGACGAGGTGGCCGACCATGTTGCGGAGCACCTTGCGGGAGATCGGGATGACGACGCCGGGCAGGATCGGGGCGAACGCACCGCCGCAGCGGACGGCGGCCTTCAAGTACCAGGGGAGGAACGCGGGCACCTTCGGGGCGATCGTCTGCAGGGTGCGGGCCGCGACGCGGAGGTCCTCCGGACGCACGACGCCGTCGACGAAGCCGACCGTGAACTCGAGGCCGGTCGGATCCTTCAACACACCGGCGAGCTGCTGCGCGGAGGCGTCGGCGGGGATCGTCGAGGCCGTCTGGAGCCAGCGGCGGACGAGGGCGATGGCCTCGGTGGCGAGGGCGTCGCGGTCGAGCTGCTGCGTCGATGCAAGAGTGTCGGTCATGGTGCCAGTATCGGCGTCGAGACCAATAAGATACAGCGAAGGTTTTCGAACGATATTCATCGGTTGAGCCGATGGTTTTGGAGGGCACCGTGCTGGACGTCCGACGGCTCCGCCTCCTGCGCGAACTCAAGATCCGCGGGACGATCGCCGAGGTCGCTTCCGCCCTCAACTTCAGCCCCTCCTCGGTGTCGCAGCAGCTCTCCGTCCTCGAGCAGGAGACCGGCGTCGAGCTCCTGCGGAAGGTCGGTCGACGGGTGCAGCTCACCCCGCAGGCCGAGATCCTCGTGGGGCACACGGACGCACTCCTCGACACGCTCGAGCGCGCCGAGGCCGACCTCGGGGCGTCCCTCACGACCGTGTCGGGCACCATCCGCGTCGCGGTGTTCCAGTCGGCGGCACTCGCACTCATGCCGGCGGCCCTGAGCGCCATGCGCCGCGACCACCCGGACGTCCGCGTCGAGATGGTGCAGCACGAACCGGAGACGGCGCTGGCCGAGACCTGGGCGCGCGACTTCGACGTCGTCGTCGCGGAGCAGTACCCCGCCCACGCCGCCCCGCGGCACCCCGGACTCGACCGCCGTCAGCTCGCCACCGACCCGATCCGACTCGCGTGCCCGCCGGTCGCGAACGAGATCCACCCCGTGCTGCGCATCGAAGATGCGGCCGACCTCCCCTGGGTCATGGAGCCGCACGGAGCGGCGTCACGCCACTTCGCCGAGCAGTTGTGCCGCCGCGCGGGGTTCGAGCCCGACGTCCGCTACCAGACCGCCGACCTCCAGGCGCAGATCCGGTTGATCGAGTCCGGCAACGCGGTCGCCCTCATCCCCGACCTCCAGTGGGCGGGCGAGCCGGCCAGCTGTCGCCTCGTCGACCTGCCCGACCTCCCGCGACGCACCATCTTCACCTCCGCGCGCGAGGCCGGCGTCACCCGCCCGGCGATCGTCGCCTTCCGCGCCGCCCTCGAGGCTGCGGCGGCCTAGCCAGGACGGGCGGGAACGCTGCCAGCGAACGCGGCGCGCAAGGGGGTGCGCCTCCCAGCCGCCGGTGCTTGGCTGGAACTCCCGCATTCCTCCGAAGGAGCACCCGCATGACCGACACCACCGCACGCCCCGCAACCGCCGCCGGCACCTTCTCGCTCGGCGGCGACCTCACCGTCAACCGACTCGGCTACGGCACCATGCAGCTGACCGGCGAGGGCGTCTGGGGCGAGCCCGACGACCGCGACGGCGCCATCCGCCTGATCAAGCGCGCAGCCGAACTCGGCGTGAACTTCTTCGACAGCGCCGACGCGTACGGTCCGGACGTCACCGACACCCTCCTCCGCGAGGCGCTGCACCCCTACGACGACATCGTGATCGCGACGAAGGTCGGCCAGACGCGACAGGGTCCCGGCGAGTGGACGCCCACCGGCGTGCCCGCCTACCTCCGCCAGCAGGTCGAGCTCGGCCTCCGCCGTCTCGCCGTCGACCGCATCGACCTCCTGCAGTTGCACCGGATCGACCCGACCGTGCCGTTCGAGGACCAGATCGGCGAGCTGCGCAAGCTGCAGGACGAGGGCAAGATCCGACACATCGGCCTCAGCCAGGTCAGCGTCGCCGAGGTCGAGGCGGCCCAGCAGATCGCTCCGATCGCGTCGGTGCAGAACCTCTACAACCTCACCGACCGCTCCTCGGAGGACCTCCTCGACTGGTCGACCGAGCACGGCGTCGCCTTCATCCCGTGGTTCCCGCTGGCGACCGGCGCCCTCAGCAAGGAGGACGGCCCGCTCACGCAGCTCGCCGAGCGACACGACGCGACCCCGTCGCAGCTCGCGCTGGCCTGGCTGCTCAAGCGCTCGCCCGTCATGCTCCCGATCCCGGGGACGTCGAGCATCGAGCACCTCGAGGACAACCTGCAGGGTGCGACGATCGAGCTCACCGACGACGAGTTCGAGGAGCTGTCCGCCGTCTCGGAGTAACGCTCCCACCGCCCTTCGACAGGCTCAGGGACCGGACCTCCGGTCACTGAGCGACCACCCGGTCACTGAGCTTGTCGAAGTGCGGTGCAGCTCAGGGACCGACCACCCGGCTCAGCGGAGCCGCTTCGACAGCTCGTGCGCCTGCTCCAGCAGCAGGCCACCGAGGAACGCCTGGCGCTCAGGCCGGAACCGGGACTCGATCCCGGTGAGACTGAGCGCCCAGGCGGGCTTCCCCGCCGCATCGAAGACCGCCGCGCCCATGCCCCAGCTGCCCTCGAGGATGAGCGCCGGGTTCACCGCGTACCCGCGCTCGCGCGTCTCGCGGATCCGCTCGCGCACGCGGTCGGCGGTGTGGGCCTCGCCCCACCGCTCGGTGAGGTCGGCGCGGCCCAGGTAGTCGTCGATCTCCTCGTCGCTCGAGAACGCGAGGATCGCCAGTCCCGCCGACGCGACCCCCAGCGGGAAGCGGACACCCTCGGTCAGGACGAACGACCGCACCGGGAAACTCCCCTCCTCGCGCAGCAGACACACGGTCTCGAAGCCGCGACGCACCGAGAGGAAGGCGCTCTCGCCGCTCTCGTGCGCGAGGATCCGCACGCTCTCCCGGGCGAGCTCGGCGACGTCGTACCGCTCCGCCGCGAGCGATCCGAGGAGGAACAGCTCCGGGCCGAGGTGCCACCGGGCGGCGCGGACGTCGTGGTCGAGGAAGCCTTCGGCGGCGAGCGAGGCGAGCAGGCGGTGCGCCGTCGGCCGGGTGAGCCCGGCGGCCGCGGCCACCGCCGAAGACGACGCACCACCGGGATGCTCCGACACGATCTTCAGGATCCGGCTCACGCGCGAGACGACCTGGGCGCCGCGCATCCCCTCAGCCACGTCGTACTCCCAGCTTGTCCACATGGTGAGCCTACGCCGCAGCCGGGACCACGTCATGAGTGGATCCGGGATCGGGCCCCATGCCACCTTTGACACCGCAGGACGGCTGTGACTGACTACAGGAGAGACGAACGGCCAGTCCCACCATGTGGTCAAGCCGGTCCGCCATCCACAAGGGAGTGACATGACGAAACACTGGTCGAGCGCCGCCGAGGCGCTGCACGAGGTCGTCCGGGACGGAGCGACCATCGCGGTCGGCGGGTTCGGCCTGAGCGGCAACCCGACCGACCTCATCGAGGCCCTCCGGGACACCGGAGCCACCGACCTCACGATCGTCTCCAACAACATGGGCGTCGACGGCAAGGGCCTCGGCATCCTCCTCGAGAACCGACAGGTGCGGAAGGTCGTCGCGTCGTACGTGGGCGAGAACAAGCTCTTCGCCAAGCAGTTCCTCGACGGTGAGCTCGAGGTCGAGTTCACGCCGCAGGGCACGCTCGCCGAGCGGCTGCGCGCGGGCGGCGCCGGTATCGCCGGGTTCTACACGAAGACCGGCGTCGGCACCCCGGTCGCGGAGGGCAAGCCGACGGAGGTGTTCGACGGGGAGACCTACGTCCTCGAGCGCGGCATCGTCGCCGACGTGGCCCTCGTGCACGCGTTCCGCGCCGACCACGAGGGCAACCTCGTCTTCCGGCACACCGCACGGAACTTCAACCCGATCGTCGCGACCGCCGGCCGACTGACGATCGCCGAGGCCGAGGAGGTCCTCGAGGACGGCTACCTCGATCCGAACACCGTCGTCACCCCCGGCATCTTCGTCCAGCGCCTCGTCACGGCGACGCCGCGGGTGAAGGACATCGAACAGCGCACCGTCCGCCCGGCGGCCGCCACCACGACACCGGCAGGAGCCTGATCATCATGTGGACGAGAGACGACATGGCCGCGATCGCGGCGACCGAACTCCGCGACGGCGAGTACGTGAACCTCGGCATCGGCATCCCCACGCTCGTCGCGAACCACGTGCCACCCGGGGTGCACGTGACCCTCCAGAGCGAGAACGGCCTCCTCGGCATGGGTCCGTTCCCGATCGAGGGCGAGGAGGACGCCGACCTCATCAACGCCGGGAAGCAGACGGTCACGCTCCTCGAGGGCGGGAGCTACTTCGACTCGGCGATGTCGTTCGGCATGATCCGCGGCGGCCACGTGCAGCTGGCCATCCTCGGCGCGCTCCAGGTCTCGGGTGCGGGCGACCTCGCGAACTGGACGATCCCGGGCAAGCTCGTCAAGGGCATGGGCGGCGCGATGGACCTGGTCGCCGGGACGCCGCGGGTGGTGGTCGTCACCGAGCACGTCGCGAAGGACGGCAGCCCGAAGATCGTCGAGCGGTGCGATCTCCCGCTCACCGGCGTCGGTGTCGTCGACCGGATCATCAGCGACCGCGCCGTCTTCGATATCGTCGAGGGGGCACTCGTCCTGCGGGCGTTCGCGCCCGACACGAGCGTCGCCGAGCTGCGCACCCTGACAGGCGCGGAGTTCTCCGTCGAACTCGACCCCACCACCACCGGCGAGGTGCCGACCGCACCCGCCACGCCTCAGGAGGCACACGTATGAGCACCGTCATCGTCGGGTACGCCCGCACCCCGTTCGTGAAGTTCAACGGGGCGTTCGCGTCCGTGCCGGCCACCGAGCTCGGCGCCCACGCCATCCGCGCGGCCCTGTCCCGGGCAGGAGTCGACGCCGCCGACGTGCAGCAGGTCATCGCCGGCCAGGTGCTGCAGGGCGCAGCCGGCCAGAACCCCGCCCGGCAGTCCGCCGTCGGGGCCGACATCCCCTTCACCGTCCCCGCCATCACCGTCAACGCCGTTTGCCTGTCCGGCATGGAGGCGATCGTCACCGGCACGCGTCTCATCGACGCCGGCGAGGTCGACGTCGTCGTCGCGCTCGGCCAGGAGTCGATGAGCCTCGCCCCGCACGCCTGGTCGGGCTCGCGCGCCGGCAAGCGCTACGGCGCCATCGAGCTGGTCGACACCCTCGATCACGACGGCCTGACCGATGCGTTCGAGCACCGGTCGATGGGGTCGTCCACCGAGGAGCGCAACGGCTCACTCGGCATCGCACGCCCGGAGCAGGACGCCTGGGCGGCCGGGTCGCACCAGCGGCTCGCGGCAGCTGCGGACGTCCAGGCCGAGGAGATCGAACCCTTTTCCGTGCCGGGGCGCAAGGGTCCGACGGTCGTGAGCGCCGACGACGGACTCCGCGCCGACACCACCGCCGAGTCGCTGGCCGGGCTGCGTCCCGCGTTCGGCGGGGAGGGCACGATCACCGCGGGCAACTCCTCCCAGATCACCGACGGAGCGGCCGCGGTCGTGCTCATGAGCGAGGACGTCGCTGCAGCCCGGGGACTCACCCCGATCGCCCGGGTCGTCGCGCACGCGCTCGTCGCCGGACCCGATGTGAGCCTGCACGCCCAGCCGTCGAACGCGATCGTCGCCGCCCTCGCGAAGACCTCCCACACGACGGGCGACCTCGCAGCGGTCGAGATCAACGAGGCGTTCGCCGCCGTGTCGGTCCACTCGACCGACGAACTCGGGGTCGATCCTGCGATCGTCAACGCGAACGGCGGCGCGATCGCCCTCGGTCACCCGATCGGCGCCTCCGGCACCCGGATCGTCGGGCACCTCGCCCGGCGCCTCGCCGCCGCCGGCTCGGGTTCGATCGGTGCCGCCGGCATCTGCGGTGGCGGCGGCCAGGGCTCCGCGATCATCCTCGAGGCCGTCTGACCCGTCCGTAACTCCTGCTTGACGCTCGGCGCCGATCCCCGCCCGTGCGCAACTCCTGCTGATCGCGCCGCGTCGCGGCACGCCCCGGCGTGTCGGGTGAGCCGCACGGCTCCAAGCAGGAGTTGTGCGCGCGGGCGGGGATCACCGCCTCGGAGGAGCAGGAGTTGTGCGCGGGGCGAGCTGGCCGCGCTGCCGACTCAGACGGGCTCGCCGGTGACGGTGTAGCGGAGGTGGACGACGCCGGCCTCGAAGCGACGCTCGTCGACGAGTTCCAGACGTCGCCGGAGGTTGGCCGGCAGCGCACGCAAGCCGCCGCCGACGATCACCGGCGAGAGGAACAACTGCACCTCGTCGACGAGCCCCGCGGCGATCGCCTCGGCTGCGAGGTGTGGGCCGCCGACGCTGAGGTCGCGGTCCGATTCCGCCTTCCACCGGCGCACGGCCTCCGGATCGAACGATCGCTCGAGCGTCGTCCGGGCCGTCGAGACCGCGTCGAGCGACGTCGAGTACACGACCTTGTCGGCAGCGAGCCACAGAGCCGCGAAGTCCGCGATCTCGCGGGGCTCGTCCGGCAGCTCGTCCGCCGTCTCCCAGAACGTCATGATCTCGTACATCCGCCGGCCGAACAGGTAGGTGCCGATCGGCCGGGAGAGCTCGTTCACGAAGGCGTGCACCTCGGCGTCCGGGGCGCTCCAGTCGAAGCGGCCCTCCTCATCGGCGAGGTAGCCGTCGAGCGAGCTGATCGCCGAGTAGATGAGCCTGCCCATGTGTCCTCCGTCGCCAGTGCCGGTACGCGAGAGGCTAGGCCGCAGAGGCGACCGCCCACAAGGGGTGGCTCCGGCACCGACGGTCAGGCGGGCGGGATGACGAGCGTCGCGAAGGAGTCTGCCGGCAGGGTCGGCGTGATGACGTCGTCGCCCACCACGATCTGCACGGGGAGCGGTTCGCCGAGGTCGTTCTGCATCACGAGCACGACGCCGCCGTCCGGGTTGCGGAAGGCGAGCAGGTTCTCGTGCCCGGTCCAGCTCATCGTCGCGAGCCGCTGTGCCCCCGGCTGCAGGAAGTGCCCCAGGTGCCGCATGAGGAAGTACTCGTGCGTGTAACGGAAGGTCCGGGCATCGGGGTCCACGACGACGAGTGAGTTCTGCGCCCAGCCCCAGCGGCTGACGCCACCCTCGGTGAGCGCGAGGTTCCAGTACGTGTAGGCCTGCGCACCGTTCGTGAAGAAGTGGCGCATGAGTCCCCAGGTGTGCCGCACGAAGCGCCAGTCGTTCCGTCCGTCGCCGCACTCCTGCTCGGTCTGGTAGAGCGCGAGGTCCGGGTGGGCGTCATGCACCGCGGCGATCGCGCCTTTGCCGGCCCACTGGAATCCGACTCCGGCGACCCAGGGACCGGCCGACGGATCCCGGAGCACGGTCTCGATCTGCGCGTCGTGCGGCCGCTCCTGCGTGCCGAGGAAGACCCGGACTCCCAGACGGTCCATCTCCGGGCCGAGGACGGCGATGAACCGCGCGAGCCCCTCGGCGGTCCACACGCAGCTCGGGAACACCTGCGCCGAGTTGAACTCGTTCTGCGGCATGATCATCTCGACCCGGATGCCCTCCTCGCCGTAGGCCTCGACGAAGCGGGCGAAGTACCGGGCGTAGGTCTCGAGGTAGCGGTCTTCGAGGATGAAGAGATCGGTCCCCTCGGCACCGAGTTGATCGTCGCGGATGCCGTTGTCGACGCCGGACCCCGGCCAGGGGCGCGCGGCCGCGTAGTGCCCGTTCGTCTTCATCCAGGTGGGCGGGCTCCACGGCGACGCCCAGAGGCGCAGGTCGCCCTGGTATCGCTGCGCCGCCTGGATGAAGGGGACGAGCGTCGCGCGATCGTGGTCGATGCTGAAGTGCTCGAGGTCGAAGTCGCCGTCGACCTCGTCGTAGGAGTACCAGTCGGTGGAGAAGTCGTTGGCGCCGACGGGCATGCGGCAGAGCGAGAGGTTCAGTCCAGCGCCCGGCGTGAAGAGGTCGGCAAGGATGCCCTCGCGGTGCTCCTCAGAGAGGAGCCCGAGCGCCGTCCAGCCGAGTTCGTTGAAGCACCCGCCGATGCCGTCGACGGTCTGCCGGGGGTTCATCACGTCGACCATGACGTTCGGCATCCCCGCGAGTCGTCCGAACCCGAGCGGCTCCTGCTCCTGCCAGGGTGCGTCCTGGGTGGTCACGACCCAGGTGACCAACCGCGCTGAAGGCGTGGTGCCTCCGCTGGTGGCGGGGCCGCTGGTGGCGGGACTGCTGCTCGTCATCGAGTGCCTTTCGACGGGGGTCCTCCGTGGACCGCGACCGGTGCTCCCACCAGTATGTTGCAGAACCCGCGAAAACCGAAGAGCAGTCGTCATTCACCATCGGACGCGGCGCACAGCAGGGCTCACCCGAGCGGCGCACACGGGACACCCCGCTGGTATGCCGTTCGCGGGCGGTCGTACACTCGATGGATGGCCGATTCCAAGACGGTCCGGGAGCCGCAACCCGGAGGAGACCTCCCCGACGCCCGCGGGCGCACCGGCCTGCACCGGACCGGCCTCGACCTCACCGGAAACCCGCGCGTCCAGGTGACCGACGTGGAACTGGTCGCCGCCGCCTGGCACGTCCTCCGCCGGACGACCCTGCGGGTCCAGGACCGCTCAGGCGCGTGGTCGACGCAGCAGCGCGAGACCTACGACCGCGGCAACGGCGCGACCATCCTGCTCTACCACGGTGACTCCCGGAAGGTCCTGCTCACCAGGCAGTTCCGCTACCCGGCGTACGTCAACGGACACCCGACCGGCGAGCTCATCGAGACCGCCGCCGGCCTGCTCGACGACGACGATCCCGAGACGGCGGTCGCCCGTGAGGCCCGCGAAGAGACCGGGTTCGCGGTCGAGGCCGTCCAGCATGTGTTCGACGCCTTCATGAGCCCCGGCTCCGTGACCGAGCGCCTGCACTTCTACGCGGCCGAGTACGACCCCGCTGCGCGTCTCGGCGACTGGGGCGGGGTCGCCGAGGAGGGCGAGGAGATCGAACTCCTCGAACTCGACATCGACGACGCGATCGCGCGCATCGGCGACGACATCATCGACGCGAAGACCATCATGCTGCTGCAGTGGGCGAGGCTCTCCGGCCCGTTCGCGACGGCACCGACGCCTGTTCCTCCTGCACGCTAGTACCGCGGAGACTCCCGGACTCCGAGCTCGCCAGAACACCGTGCCACCGACTCCGGGTGGCCGATCGGCGAACCCGAACACCGGTCGGCCCCCGGTCCCTGAGCGAAGCGCCGGTCCCTGAGCTTGTCGAAGGGTGCCCCGACCGAGCCCGCCACCGCCCTTCGACAGGCTCAGGGACCGGCATGCGTCAGCTCAGGCCGAGCGGATGATGTCCGTGAGCACCGCGCAGCCGAAGTCGAGCGCGTCGAGTGGCACACGTTCGTCGACACCGTGGAACATCCCGGGGAAGTCGAAGTCCGCCGGCAGCCGGAGCGGGATGAACCCGTACCCCGTGATGCCGAGTCGGCTGAGCGCCTTGGCGTCGGTGCCGCCGGGAATGAGGTGCGGGAGCACGGTCGCACCGGGATCGTGCCGCTCGATGACCGCTTCGATCACCGAGACGAGCTCGCCGTCGTTCGGCGATTCCATCGCGATGAGTTCCAGCTGGACCTCGACGTCGACCCCCTCGCCCGCCGCCTCGCGGATGCGCGCGATGACCTCGTCTCGCTGGCCGGGCAGGAACCGGGCGTCGACCGTCGCGGTCGCGGACTCGGGGATCACGTTCTCCTTGTACCCGCCGGAGATCATGGTGACGTTCGCCACGTTCTGCAGACCGGCGCGCAGCCGCGAAGCACTCGGGCCGACGAGCGCGGCGAGTTCGAACGGCGACAGCTCGGAGGACGCTCCGGTCAGTTCGCGCAGCCGCTGGAACAGGTGCCTCGTGGTCTCGGTGAACGACACCGGCCAGTCGAGCGCGCCGATCCGGCCGACGGCGGCGGCGAGCTTGACGATCGCCGAATCCTGGCTCGCGAGCGAGGCGTGACCGGCGGCACCGTGGGCGGTCAGTCGCAGCCAGAGCACGCCCTTCTCGCCAGTGTTGAGCAGGTAGGCGCGGGTGTCGGCTCGTTCGCCGAGGGTGACGCTGTACCCGCCACCCTCGCTGATCGCGTCGCGGACGCCGGCGAACTGCTCCGGGTGGTGCTCCACCATCCACTGCGAGCCGAGGACGCACCCGGCCTCCTCATCGGCGAAGAACGCCAGGACGACGTCTCGCTCGGGCTGCTCCCCCGCCGTCACCATGCGCCGGACCGACGCGACGATCATCGCCACCATGTTCTTCATGTCGACGGCACCGCGGCCCCACAGCATGCCGTCGGCGATCTCGCCGCCGAACGGGTCGACCGTCCATGCTGCCGCGTCGACCGGGACGACGTCGAGGTGCCCGTGCAGCAGGAGGCCGGGCAGGGTGCGGTCGCGACCTGGCCACCGCGCGACGAGGTTCGTCCTGCCGGGTTCGGCCTCGAAGCGCTCGCACACGATCCCGACCTCACCGAGCAGGCGTTCGACGAGGTCGGCCGCGCGGGACTCGCCGACGGCACGCCCGCCGCCGTAGTTCGAGGTGTCGATCCGGATGAGGTCGCGCGTGATGGAGACGACCTCCGAGAGACCGACCGGGTCGCTCACGCGCTCGCCCACGCTCATTCGGCGGTCCGCGGGACCACGGTGAACCGGCGGTTGGCGAGCGAGGGCACCCGCGCACGGACGGCGTCGAGTCGCGCCGGATCGAGCTCGGCGAAGACCACCCCGGGCGCCTCGCCGGCGGCGGCGATGACGACGCCGGCCGGGTCGACGATGATCGAGTTCCCGGTGGCGAGCGGGCCGGTCTGGTTGGCGCTCACGACATAGGCGGTGTTCTCGATGGCCCGGGCGCGCACGAGGGTCGTCCAGGCGTCCTCCTTGCCGGGGCCGACGATCCACATCGCGGGCAGCAGGATGACGTTGGCGCCGGCGTCGATGAGACGCCGCGCGCTCTCCGGGAAGCGGAGATCGTAGCAGGTGAAGGCCCCGATGCGGAGGTCGCCGAGCTCGAGGACGAACGGTTCGGTGAGCTCGCCGGCCGAGATGCCGTCGCTCTCCGCGTACCCGAAGGCGTCGTAGAGATGCACCTTCCGGTACGTCGCGGTGATGCGCCCCTCGGCGTCGATCGCCACGAGCGTGTTGTACGGCAACCCGTCGGGGTTCTCCTCGATGGTGCCGACGACCGTCGGGAGGGAGCGCGCGGCGGCTGCGGCGGCGACGCCCGTGATGAAGGTTCCGTCGAGTGGTTGGGCGATCGCGGCGAGCGCGCTCGGCGGCTCCGAGGTGGCGTAGCTGCTCATCTCCGGCAGCACGAGCAGTTCGGCGCCACCCGCCGCGGCCTCACCGAGCAGGGCGACCACGCTGGCGAGGTTCTCGTCGATGTCCGTTCCGGCGGAGAACTGCCCGGATGCGATGCGCATGTGAAACCTCGTTCCGTGGGAAGGGCCGCGACCGTCAGCGCGCGGCCGTCCAGCCACCCTATGCCGAGAGTGGGGGCGTGCGCCGCCGGAGCCGGAGCCGGCCCTGGCCCACGAGGATGCCGAGCACGACGATCACGCCGCCGACCGGCTCGTTCCAGTGCAGGATCTCACCGAGCACGAGGATGCCGAGGACGACACCGACCAGGGGCGTGAGGTAGGTGACGGTCGACGCCGCCGTCGGGCCCCAGGAGTCGACGATCGTCGTCATCCAGATGTAGGCGACGCCGGTACCGAGTGCTCCCAGGGCGAGCATGCTGAGGACGACCGGGGCGTCGAGCGACACCGGCTGCATCGCGATGAACGGCGAGAGCACGAGCATGATGACGGCGGCGAGCGAGATCTCCACGGCGGAGATGACGACCGCGTCGTAGCTGTGGGTGCCGAGGACGAACTTCCGGAGGTAGACGAAGGCGATGCCGTAGCAGAGGGTCGCGCCGAGGCAGGCGAGCTGAGCCGGGATGGACTCGAGGATCGCCGGGTCGGCCAGGACGCGCCAGGGGCCGACGACGATCGCGACGCCGAGGGCGCCGACGAAGATGCCGAACACCTGCAGGCCGTTCAGCCGTTCCTTCGGGAGGAACACGGCGCCGACGGCGAGCGTCATAATCGGCGTGGTCGCGTTGAGGATGCTCGACAGGCCGGACGGCAGGAACTGTCCCGCCCAGGAGAACAGGAGGAACGGGGCGACGCAGAGGAAGACGGAGACGACGGCGAGGTGCGCCCAGAGCCGACGCTCTCGCGGCCAGCGGCGTCGGGTGACGAGCATGATGATGCAGAGCGTCAGGGCACCGAGCACCACGCGGGACAGGGCGACCTGCGCCGGAGCGAGCCCGGTCAGGCCGGTCTTCATGAAGAGGAAGCTGGCACCCCAGATGAGCGCGGCACCGAGATAGGCGCCCAGCACCCTGCCGGACCCTGGCGCGACGAGCGCGGTGACACGGGTGTTCGGTGCTGCGGCGCTCATCGTGCTCCCTCGAGTCGGACGACTCAGCATGGCATCACCCACCGACGCGCGCGTGCACCGTTCTGCGACGCGGACGTCCTTGTCTCAGGACTCCTCCGGCACGCCGCCCTGCTCCCCGGGCGACGCGCCGGAATTCTCCTGAGAACGGTCCGGTCGGTCAGACGGTGGTGGCGACGGGCTCCAGCCGGTGGATCGCCTCCACGAGCGGCGCGAGTTCCGGGAGCGACTCGGCTGTGGTCAGCGACTCCTCCAGGGCGCGGTCGTGCACCGGTCGGGCCTCCTCGAGCAGCGCCTTCCCGGCCGCCGTGAGCTCGGTGTAGACCCCTCGTCGGTCGTCGGCGCACAGCACGCGGGTGAGGAGCGCGCGGTCCTCGAGGCGGTTGACGAGCCGGGTGGTCGCGCTCGGCGACAGGGCCGTCGCGCGGGCGAGCTGCTGCATGCGCATGTGCCAGCCGTCCTGGCGCCCCAGGGCGTCGAGCACCGTGTACTCGACCACGGAGAGCCGGGCCTCGGCCTGCAGCGCGCGTTCCAGATCGGACTCGATCGATCCATACAGGGCGGCGAGCGTCCGCCACCCCTGCGCGCGGATCTCAACAGCGTCGTCGGCGATGCCCATCGGGACTCCTCGGTTCGAACATCGATCAATTGATTGCAGACGCACATAGTTGCTTGCGCTATTACCTAGCGCGTGCAACGATATCTATCGCGCGTCTGCAACTATCAGCGTACGCGTCCCGGCTGCAGGCCACCAGCACTCTCCCCACGACCCCCAGGAATCGCAGGAATCGTCATGCCACTCGGTCTCATCGCCCTCGCCCTCGGCGGCTTCGGCATCGGCCTCACAGAGTTCGTCATCATGGGGCTGTTGCCCGAGGTGGCGGCCGACTTCGGCGTCTCGGAGGCCGCGGCCGGCTGGCTCATCTCCGGCTACGCCCTGGCCGTCGTCGTCGGGGCGCTCGCCCTCACCGCGGCGGTCACCCGACTGCCGAAGAAGCCCGTCCTGCTGGCCCTGATGGTGCTCTTCATCGTCGGCAACCTCGTCTCCGCACTCGCCGGCGACTACCAGGTCATGCTCGCCGGCCGCATCATCGCCGCCCTCAGCCACGGAGCGTTCTTCGGCATCGGCTCGGTCCTGGCGGCGGCGATGGTCCCCGCCCACAAACAGGCCGGCGCGATCGCGATCATGTTCACCGGCCTCACCGCGGCGAACGTGCTCGGCGTCCCGTTCGGCACGCTGCTCGGCCAGCACTTCGGCTGGCGCTCGACCTTCTGGGCCATCACGGCGATCGGAGTCATCGCCTTCATCGGCATCCTGGCACTCGTGCCGAAGCCGAAGCGTGACGAAGCCCCGGCGTCGCTCCTCGCCGAGCTGCGCGCGTTCCGCTCCGGCCAGGTCTGGCTCTCGATCGCTGTCACGGTCCTCGGCTACGGCGGTATGTTCGGCGCCTTCACCTACATCGCGTACACACTCACGGAGGTCAGCGGCTTCGCCTCGACCACGGTGCCGTGGCTGCTCATCCTCTTCGGCGTCGGACTCCTGGTCGGCAACATCGTGGGCGGCAAGGCGGCCGACCGGAACATCGACCGGACGCTCATCGTCGTGATCGCGGTGCTGACCGTGATCCTGGTCGCCTTCGCCGCGACCGCACAGTCGCCCGTCGCCACCGTGATCGCCCTCGTCCTCATGGGCGGCTTCGGATTCGCGACCGTCCCCGCGCTGCAGATGCGGGTCATGCGGTACGCGTCGGCCGCTCCCACGCTCGCCTCGGGTGCGAACATCGCCGCGTTCAACCTCGGTAACGCGCTCGGCGCCTGGCTCGGCGGCGTCACGATCACCGCCGGCCTCGGCTACACCTCGCCGATCTGGGCCGGCGCGGCCATCACCCTGCTCGGCCTGATCGTCATCATCGGCGCGTCCACCGCTGCGAAGCGCTCCCGCCGTCGTCCACAACTCCTGCAGGATGAGCCCACCGACGCCGCCCTCCAGGAGGTCCCGCACCCCGTGTGAGCCGCGCGCGACTCCAGCAGGAGTTGTGAACGCTCTGGGCTTCGCACCTCGACAAGCTCGGTGACCGGATGGGAGGCTCGGCAACGGGGCGGGGGGCTCGGTGACCGGGGTAGGGCGCTCGGTGACCGGGGTAGGGGCAGTCGGCGAGCGGGCCAGCGGCGAGCGGCGAGCGAAGGGCGAAGGGCGCGCTACCGTGGGCGGATGAGCCGAACCCCTCGCCCCAGTGACACCATGATCGCGGTCGCCGAGCACTGGGCGGCCGAGCGACCGGCGATGCAGCCCGGCAGCCCGACCATCACGATGCTCGGAGCAGGCACGGCGAACGAGGTCGCAGCGGTCGAACTCGACGGCGGCGAGCGCGTCATCGTGAAGCTCTCCCCCGCGGACGCGGCCGGCCTCACCTACGAGCGGTCCCTCATGGCGACCGAGGCGCTCGCCCTCCGCATCCTCGGCCGTGCGGAGGTGCCGCAGCCGGAGATCGTCTTCGAGGCGACGCTCGACGGACGCGACGCGCTCGTGATGACCGAGCTCACCGGCCGGCCGGCGAACAGCACCGAGACCGTCCCCCTCGCCCGCGGCGTCCTCGGCCGCACGCTCGCCCGTCTGCACGAGGCGGGTCGCACGCCGTTCCACGTGGAACCAGACGACGTCGACATCCCGGCGGAGGCCGCGTCCATCGATTCGGCGACCGGCCTCGCCGAGGGGAACCGATTCGGCTACCCCTTCCGCCCGGAGCTTCAGGCGGCCAGTGCCGCGGACGCCTACCGGCTCGTCGTGGAGGCCGTCCTCGCCGATGCCCTGCGGTTCGAGGTCGACCTTCCGGTCGCGGCGGACGAGATCCGACACCTGATCGACACCGCGCTGCCGGCCTTCGACAGCGTGACGGAGCCGACGCTCGTCCACTTCGACCTCTGGGAGGGCAACCTCCTCGTCATGCCCGAACACGGGGCGGAGGCCGCCCAACTGACCGGCGTCATCGACCATGAGCGCGCGCACTGGGCCGACCCCACCGCCGACCTCGTCTCCCTGGCGCTCTTCACCGACGTGCCGGAGACGGTCGCCGCCGACTCGGAACTCCTCCGCGCCTACCGCGAGACGTCCGGCCGCGAGCTCCTCCCCGACGAGGACGCCCGAATTCGCGCGCGGCTGTGGTCGCTGTACCTCGCGCTCGTCATGGTGGTCGAAGGTGTCCCGCGTGGCTACGAGGGCGGCTGGTTCGACGAACACGACGCGTCGGTGCGCACGTGGATCGGTGACATCGCGGCCTCGCTCGCCTGACCCGCGCGACTCCCCCGGCGCCTGAGCCGACCTCCTCCGGTCCCTGAGCTTGTCGAAGGGCGGTCGTGGCACTTCGACAAGCTCAGTGACCGGGGTGGGGCTCAGTGACCGGCGTGGGGGCTCAGTGACCGGAGTCGGGCTCAGTGAAAGGGCAAGCTCAGTGACCGGGATTTGTGCGCAGCGGCGGTTGCGCGCGGCCGTACCCGCGCGGCTAGACTGGTCGGCTCGCCAGGCGGTGGGCGGCCCGGCGCGAACCAGCGCGGGCCCGTTCGGGAGCGATCGGCTCCCTGGGGAGTGCGCACCATGGGCTACATCGACGTCAGCGACCTCAGCTACACGCTGAGCGACGGACGGACCCTGCTGGACGAGGTCTCGTTCCGCGTCGGCGAAGGGGCGATCGCCGCGCTCATCGGAGCGAACGGCGCCGGCAAGACGACGCTGCTGCGGATCATCCGCGGCGAGCTCCAGCCCGACTCCGGGGTCGTCTCCATCGACGGCGGCCTCGGCGTGATGGACCAGTTCGTCGGTCGCGGTGACGATGACCGGACGGTCCGTGACCTCCTCGTCCAGGTCGCGCCTCCGCGGGTCCGTGCCGCGGCAGAGGCGGTCGACCGCGCCGAGCTCGCCCTCATGGAGGACGACGTCGAGGCGACCCAGATGGCCTACGCGACGACGCTCGCCGAGTACGCCGACGCCGGCGGGTACGACCAGGAGGTGCTCTGGGACAGCTGCTGCGAGGCGGCACTCGGGGTGCCCTACGACCGCGCGCAGTGGCGGACGCTCGGCACGCTGTCCGGCGGCGAGCAGAAGCGGCTCGTCCTGGAGGCCCTGTTCCGCGGCCCTGAGCAGGTCCTCCTCCTCGACGAGCCCGACAACTCCCTCGACGTCCCGACGAAGCGCTGGCTCGAGGGGATGCTCGCCGAGACCCGCAAGACGGTCCTCCTCGTCTCGCACGACCGCGAGCTCCTGGCACAGGCGGCGACCCGCATCATCACGCTCGAGGTCGGCGCGGCCGGCAGTACGACGTGGACCCATGGCGCGAGCTTCCGCAGCTACCACGAGGCCCGCGACGCCCGACTCGACCGACTCGACGAACTCCGCCGGCGCTGGGACGAGGACCGCGTGAAGCTGCGCGCGCTCGTCCTGCGTCTGCGCGAGCAGGCCAAGTTCAACGACTCCATGGCCTCCCGCTACCGCGCCGCGCAGACCCGACTCGCCAAGTTCGAGGAGGCCGGCCCACCTGAGGAGCGGCCGAAGGACCAGCAGGTCACGATGCGCCTCCGCGGCGCACGTACGGGTCGTCGCGCGATCGTCTGCACGGGGCTGGAACTGACCGGCCTCATGCAGCCGTTCGACGCGGAGATCTGGTTCGGCGAGCGGATCGGCGTCCTCGGTTCGAACGGGTCGGGCAAGTCGCACTTCCTCCGGTTGCTCGCCGGCGGCGGGACGGATCCCGATCCGGGCGCGGGGCACCTCGCTGCGGCGGGCGACGCGCTCGTCCCGGTGGAGCACGACGGCGACGCCAAGCTCGGCGCGCGCGTGCAGCCGGGGTGGTTCGCACAGTCGCACCGGCACCCCGAACTCGTCGGCCGGACCCTGCTCGACATCCTGCACCGCGGCGACGAGCACCGGTCGGGTCTCCCCCGCGAGGCCGCCAGCCGCGTGCTCGACCGCTACGGTCTGGCGGGCGCGGCCGAGCAGCCGTTCGAATCCCTCTCGGGCGGACAGCAGGCGCGCCTGCAGATCCTCCTACTCGAACTCTCCGGTGCCACGCTGCTCCTGCTCGACGAGCCGACCGACAACCTGGACCTCGTCTCGGCGGAGGCGCTCGAGCAGGGTCTGGCGGGTTTCGAGGGCACGGTGATCGCGGTCACCCACGACCGCTGGTTCGCGCGCGGCTTCGACCGCTTCCTCGTCTTCGGCTCCGACGGCCGGGTGCAGGCCTCCGACGAGCCCGTCTGGGAGGAGACCCGCGTCGACCGCGCGCGATAGCGGGTGTCGCCGCAGTTTCGCCGCGCAGGAGGGAGACTGAGGCGACACCCCCTGCACGTGTGGCGACCTTGGTCAACCCACCGTGATCCACAGGCACGTTCCATACGCTTGCAGCAACAACCCGATCCCGGAGGTGATGGTCATGCAGTACAGCATCGCCATCGGCCGCGTTTCGTACGACATCGAGTCGGGTGTCGACATCTCGGCACTGATGAGCGAGATCGAGTCCGCCGTCCAAGCCGGTGGTCGCTTCGTCCACGTCCCGCTCTCCGCAGATCGCAACCTGGACGTCCTGGTCAGCCCGGGCCTGCAGGTGACCGTGGAATCCTTCGCGAACCGGGCGCTGGAGATCGTTCCCGCCATCGAGACGGAGAAGCTGTCGGGTCTCGACGAGTACGACGAGTTCGGCGACTTCTGAGCCGAACGGCCGGCGGCTAGGAACCGAGCGTCGTGCTCGGATACTCGCCGAAGCGGTTGGTGTACGAGGCGGAGAACCGCCCGAGGTGCGCGAACCCCCACCGGCTGGCGACCTCCGCGACCGTGGCCAGCCCGGGGTCGGCCTTCTGCAGTTCCTCTTGCACCCGGTCGAGCCTGACCCGTCGCAGGTAGTCGATCGCGGTGATGTCGTGCTCCCGACGGAACGCGCTCTGGAGGCTGCGCTGGCTCATGCCGACCGCTTCGGCAACGTCCTCCGTGCGGATCGGGAGGTGCGCGTTGGCGATCATGAACTCGATGGCCGCGCGGGTCTTCCCGGCGTCCGGCAGGCCGATCTCCACCGGCGCGTGCAGGGCCGTGTGCGGGAACGTCTCGAGGAGCGCGATCGCCGCCGACCGGTTCGCCTCGGCGCGGAGGACGGCCGGACTGGTGTCGTCGTAGATGACCCTGGCGACGGATGTCACCGAAGCGGCCCACCGGCGGAGCTGCTCACCGGTCGGTCGGGCTGTCGTGTCGAAGAGGATCGGGCCGCTCGTACCCTCCACCTCGCCGGCCACCCGCTCGAGGAACGTCCCGTCGAAGTGCATGA
The DNA here is from genome assembly GCF_014841195.1 of Plantibacter sp. CFBP 8798. Classification (NCBI taxonomy): domain Bacteria; kingdom Bacillati; phylum Actinomycetota; class Actinomycetes; order Micrococcales; family Microbacteriaceae; genus Plantibacter; species Plantibacter sp. CFBP 8798. Next base: position 283,057 of record NZ_JACYTS010000001.1, on the reverse strand, counting down.
GGTTCTGCCGGTAGTCCGTGAAGTCGAACTCGGCGAGCCGGTTGTTCGCGAACATCGCCGGCTGCCCGTGCACGAGCTGCACCGGCGCGCCGGCGAGATCGGTGGCCCCACTGCCCGCCGTCAGCCAGGAGACGATGTATTCGCCTTCCGTGAGCACCGTCCCGGTGACGCGTCCGGTGAACTGGGTGGCGCGCAGGGTCAGCTCGTCGTCGCCGATCGCGGTGTACCGGAAGGTGAACGCCGATTCGGTGGGTTCGATGATCATCGAGCCGGCGTTGTACGCGCCGGCGAACAGATCGCGAGCCTCATCGACGTCGCGGCCTGCGACCTCGGACCGCTCCGCGGGTCCCGTCTCTTCGCTCATCGCTCATAGAATCTCACGGCGGAGCCCGGCTGTCATCCCGTAGCGGGTCGTTTCCGGCCCGAGCAGACCACTCGATGTCAGGCGGTCCCTTGCAGGAAGCCGTGTTCCGCACCCAGGACCTCGGTGAGCGCGGACGACGCCATGCGGGCGAACCGCGGGAGGACCGTGGTCTCGTGGACGGCGGTCGGGCGCTCGGACCAGACGGTCACCACGATGAGGCCGCCTTCGGCACGGAGCGACCAGGCGACGATGTGATTCGCCGGAACCCGGACGGTGTCGCCGTCGACGTCGAGGCTGAGGGACGTCCGACTGAGGGACAGCCCGCCCTCCGCGTCCAAGCTGGCGTGCGAGGTCTGGAACACGATGTCCGTGCGGTCGAGGGAACGACGGGAGGCGCGTGCGTCGTCCAGGTCGAGGAAGTCGGGCGCGCCCTGGAGTCCGGTGGTCACGGTGGCACCCCCAACTGGTGTTTCAGAGACGTCCGACGGCCGGAGCGCGTCGAGACGATGGTCGGTCAGTTGTCGCCGACCGTTCGGATCTACGCTGCGGACTCGACGCGCTTCGCGGCGCCGGCTGCCGGCTCGGGGACGACGCGCATGCCCTTGGCACTGTTGGCCTGCTCGAGGAGCGCGGCCAACCACTCACGGTTGAGCTCGGGGGCACGGCTGCCGTAGAACGAGAACTGGAGGGGGATCATCGGGTTCAGCCAGAGCGACTGACGTCCGGTCCCGCGGCCGGGAACGGCTTCGAGGTGGAAGGCGAAGCTCTCGTTGCGGCGGAACTTCGTGAAGATGACCGTCTGCAGGTGTGCGAGCAGTCGGTCTTCGATCTCGTGCGGGGTCGGAGGGGTTCCGTAGAGGAGGTTTCCCATGAGGCGCGCCATCCGTTCTGTTTCGGTGCCGGGCTGGTTCCCGGCGCCGTTGCTAACGCTAGATCTTCTAGCAATCCCCCGCTCTGACCTATCCGAAATGCGTCGGGTATTGCTCGGAACCGGGTCGGCGTTCAGGCTGCACTCAGCTGCCGAAGGCCCATGCCTCGCGGTCTCCGCGCAGTCTGGCGGCGAGCGCCGTCGCCTGTTCGTCGGTCAGCGAGGCGACGTAGTCGAGGATGCCACGCGCCCGACCGAGGCGCCCCAGGGCGCGTGGGTCGCTCTGTGGGCGGCCACTGTCGGACTCGGGGTCTGCCGGGAGCCAGTCGGGGTTGTCCGCCCGGAGTCGGAAGTAGCCGTCGGTGGCGAGTTCGACGAAGTCGAGGAGCTTCTGCGGCGCACGCGGGCCGTCGCGGGGGTCGTCGAGCCAGCTGTCCAGTTCGGTGACGAGCACGTCGAGCACCCGGGACTGGCCTCGCTGGTAGGTGGCGAAGTCCGGCCGGTCGATGACGAACCGGGTGTGGACGAACTTCAGCACCGTGACGTCGTGCCAGGCCTCGGGCAGGAGTGACACGTGCCCGGAGCGCACGTTCGGCTCCTCGACGACGAGGACGGAGCGCTGGAGCCGACCGATCCAGGACGACACGAACGACTCGATGGCGCGTTCGGTTCGGCTCGAGCCGTCGAAGGGGACGGCGAGAAGTCCTTCGACGAGCTCGGTCGCGACCCGCTGGACCGACGCCCGGAAGTGCTCATCGCTGGCGATCCACGGGTCGCGTGAGACGATCCGCCGGCGCAACAGCTCGAGCGAGTGGCCGGGTGCGCGGTTCCAGAGTTCGTCGGCGTCGAGCGCGGCGAGGGTGTGCTGGTCGCGGAGGAAGGTGCGGAACTCGACCGCCACCGCCGCCTGCTGCAGGACGCCGGCGCGGTAGAAGTCGTCGAGGTCGTGCAGCGAGTAGGCGATGTCGTCGGCGACGTCCATCACGGAGCACTCGACGGTCTGCTGCCAGGGCGCGATCGCGGTGAACGCGCTGCGGGCGTCGAGCATGTCGTCGAGATCGAGGGTGTACGCGGAGAACTTCGGCGGCGCGGTCTCCCAGCGGCTGGCGGTTGACCCGCGAGGCATGCGGGTGGGGTCTGCCGGGTCGAGGTCGGGGCGGTGGATGGTGCGGCCCCAGGGGTACTTGAGCACTGCGGCGCGGGAAGCGGCCGTGAGGTTGAGGCCCTCCTTCACCGTCTCGCACACGTCGAGTGCGGAGAGGATGCGGAACGACTGCGCGTTGCCCTCGAAGCCCTCCGCGAGGCCGAGCCGCTCACGTGCCAGGCGGTCGAGGACCTGCTCACCGAGGTGGCCGAACGGTGGGTGGCCGAGGTCGTGGGCGGAGGCGGCGGCCTGCACCACGACCGGGTCGCAGCCGCCGAGTCGCTCGACGATGGCGTTCTGCTCGGGATCGGTCGTGGTGAGCTGCATGGCGATCGCGCGCGCGACAGCGGTCACCTTGATCGAGTGCGTGAGGCGGTTGTGGACGACCTGACCGACGCCGGAGGGCGAGACGACCTGCGTCACGGCGGACAACCGCGCGAAGTAGGGGGAGAACCGGATGCGCTCGAGGTCGACGCGGTACTCGGGGTACTCCTCGCCGGTCGCGAACCGGTCCACCGGCTCGGGGATGAGTCGCCGTCGCCGCTGGTCGTCGTCCATCCCCTCACTGTATTGCGCGGCGGGTGGGAGACTGCAGGGATGCATCCGATCGATCGACTCCGAGCCGAGGTCGCCGCGCACGAGTCGAACGCTTGGGCCCACGAGCTCGGCTGGAAACCGCTCTTCGTCGCCTCTCCGGAGGCCCGCGTGCTCATCATCAGTCAGGCGCCTGGTCGTCTGGCGCAGGAGTCGGGCATCCCGTGGAACGACCCGAGCGGCGTCCTCCTCCGCTCCTGGATGGGTGTGACGCCCGAGGAGTTCTACGACCCGGCGAACGTCGCGATCATCCCGATGGACTTCTACTTCCCGGGCAAGGGGGCGAGCGGCGACCTGCCGCCGCGCCGCGACTTCGCGCCGCGCTGGCATCCACGCCTGCTCGAGCAGCTGACCGAGGTGCGCCTGACGATCCTCATCGGCGCCTACGCCCAGCGCGCCTACCTCGGACCGCGGGCCGGTCGCACCCTGACGGAGAACGTCCGCGCCGCGGAGACCCACCTCCCGCTCTTCCCGATCGTGCACCCGTCGCCGCTCGCGCGCGGCTGGCGCAGCAAGAACCCCTGGTTCCAGGAGGAGACGGTTCCCCTGCTGGCCGCGCGGGTGCGGGCGGCGCTCACGACGTGACGAATAGGCTGATGAGGATGCCGGCACGCCGGCGTCTGATCGAAGGGACGGGGGGCACGTCGTGAGCGATGAACCGAGCGCTGGCGACGGACTGCGGCCGCCGGCCGAACCGCTGTCAGGGCCGAGCTCAGCCAGGGAGCCTGCCGCGTCGGCCGCTGGATCCGTGTCAGCCGCCGACCCTGGAGCAGCCGACCAGGACGGACCGGTCACCGGACGAGCGTCCGGCGTCGGCATCACGCTGCTCCTGTTCGGGCTGCTGGTGGTGAGCTGGCTCGTCCAGCTGTCCTTCGCCCTGCAGGGCGGGTTCGGGCCACCCGAGGACCGGCTGAGCGACGGCGGCTTGCTCGGCGGGTTCATGCTCGGCGCCGCGATCGCGATCGGTTCGCCCATCGTCGTGCTCATCCTGCAGGCGCGGGTCCACAAGCGGACGCCTCGGCACTCGATCGTCGCCGTCATCGGCGCAGTCGTCGTGCTCATCATCGCCGTGCCGATCAACGCCGTGGTGGTGGGCCTCCAGGCCGTGAGCGTCGTCAGCGGCAGCTAGGCGCTCGTCGCCGCGGATATGGGAGCGCATTCGCGGGGGGGGGTGAGGTAGACGAGGCCTCTATTCGGGGACTTCCCAGAGTTCGATCGGGAGTCCCTCGGGGTCGTGGATGCGGACGAATCGGCCGTATTCCGTCTCCCACTCAGTTCGACGCTCGACGGCGATCCCGGCTCCCTCGAGATGCGCCGTCAGGGCGTCCAAGTCGCTCACGCGAAGGTTGAGCATGAAGGGCTGGTCGTGAGCGAACGACTCGCTCGTCCCCGCAACAGGCGCGAAGACGGTCATGCCGGCCTCCTGCATCCAGACGGCGTCTTCGCCCTCTGCGCCGGCTTCGATGCCGAGATGCTCGCGGTACCACGCCGCGCGCGCCGACGGGTCATGACTGCGGAAGAACAACCCGCCGATGCCGAGAACGCCCATGGGGTGAGCTTATCGACGCGAGGAACTCCGCGACCCCGACGCAGATTCGAGATCGGTGCTGCGGGACATCAGGACATACGGTGCACGTCCGCTGTCGTCCGTGATGGTCGATCGCGGCTCGAACCAAGTGATACCCGGAATCGTCTACGGGCGAGCATGTTGATCTCCGCTCAGCGGCATAGGGTTTGACGACCATGAGCCACTTCTCCGTTATTCCCGCGTCGTATGTCTTCCTGCGCCGCGATCGATCAGTCCTGCTGCAGCGACGGCAGAACACCGGTTACATGGACGATTGTTGGTCAGCGGGTGCCGCCGGTCATGTGGAGCTTGGTGAAACTGCGGCGTCTGCCGCAATCCGCGAGGCGACAGAAGAACTTGGCGTCCAGGTGGCACCTGAGGCGCTATCAGCCGTGGCTGTCATGCAGAGAACCGATGGCACAGCGAACCCGATGGAACAGCGCGTCGACTGGTTCTTCGTCTGCGACGTCTGGGGTGGCGAACCACTGATCCGAGAACCAACCAAGTGCGCAGAACTGTCGTGGTTTCGCCTCGACAATCTACCGCTCAACCTGCCCGCTCACGAGCGGCTCGCACTGGACACCCTGCGCGAGGGGCGCAGATCAGCGGTCCTCACGTTCGGGTTCTGACCACCCGCAGCGAGACTGTCCGGCCTTCCACCTGTTGCATCACATGTTGCATCACATGTTGACCTGATCCTCCGTGGACACACGAACCCCCAGATCGATTCTGGGTGGCGCGTGACCAGTTGAGACCACCATCGTTTCCGGGCCACTTCCATCACGTACGCGCGCACCCTCTCGACACAAGCTGCGGCGGGCCGATCTTTCCCCGCTCGATCCCTGCGACGATCGATGAGTGAGCGAAGAGACGAAACCGAAGTGGGCAAACCCTGAGCCGGCGATCCATCACGCGATCGCGCTGTGGGCGGCGAACTGCGCGGAGCGAGCTCTACCGATCTTCGAACAACAGCGCCCCGGTGACGATCGACCACGCGCAGCGATCGCGGCGCTCCGCACCTGGGAGCGCGGCGAGCTTCCGATGACGGCGTGCCGCACCGCTGCGTTCGCAGCACATGCGGCCGCACGCGATGCGACCGAGACAGGAGCATTCGCCGCCGTCGCCGCTGCTCGTGCAGCCGGTCAGGCATGCGCGGTAGCCCACATGTTCGACCACGCTCCGCACGCTGCGACCTACGCCGCGAAAGCCGTGGGCCTCAACGGAGACGATCAGGCCGCTCAGGAAGCTGAGCGTGCCTGGCAGTGGGAGAACCTGGCACCCGAGCTGCGCCCGATCGGCTTCCCCAAGGCTCGGTGACCGACCCCGTCGCCGGGAAGGCATCCGAAGGCCGCGACAGCGAAGAGGCCGTTGTCGCATCGAGCCCGAGCAGCTCGCCGCGAGTCGCTCTTACAGACCGGCGATTTCAGCCGATCGCACGACGAAGTACACGAGGATGGCGACGAATGCCACGACGAGGACGGCGGCGGTCCAGAACATCACGATGCGAAGCCGTCGTATCTGTGGAGATTCGCCGGGTCGATTCCAGGGTGCGCGAGCCATGGAGCAACCATAGCGGGGGGCGGCCCACGCTGAGCAAGCCGCCGCTCAGGTGCCGAGCTCTCGAGTCGCATCGGGAACGGCCGAGGCCGACGCGACGGCCTGAACCACCGCGGCGAGGGTCGCGCAGGCCTGAGCTGTCGAGAGGCCCCCGGACAGGATGCTTCGGGCGAGGGCGTCCCCGGCGCCGGGGATGGCACTCAACGGCGCCGCGTCGATTGCGCCCGTCCATGGTTCCAGCGCCTCGCGGCAGATCTCGAGATACGCCAGCTCCGCTTCGGATCGGAGGGCATTCAACGTCGTCGATCCGCGAAGTGCGGACACGACGGCTGCAAGCTCCATCCCTTCCGCGATGCAGCAGCCGATGTAGGCCTCGGCGACCAGGTCAGCGACGGCGGTGAGATCCTGCGGTGCACCCGCGAGCACCGCGACCAGGGCGTCTCGCTGATGGGATTCGAAGGCCCGGTAGACCTCGGACAGCAATCCCGACAGATCGCCGAAGTGGTCATAGGCCACGGGCTTCGTCACGCCGGCGTGCGCAGCCACCCGCGCCAGCGTGACGTCCGCGAGGTCATGCGTGCGGAGGAGGTCGTGGAACGCATCGAGCAACTGCGCGTGGCGCGCGTCCCACGAGAGGCGACGTCTCGGCCCAGAGCTGAAGCTATCGTCCGCGGTGTTGTCCATCCCTCAATCCTATCTACTATTAGTAAGTTACTATCGGTAGGTAATGGATCGAGAGGATCACCCATGACGTCACGAGACACCATCGCCGCCACCGAAGGTTCAACAGAGGAGGCTTCAATCGCATCCTCAACCCGCGTCTTCATCTTCGGGGTCACGGGCAGGGTCGGCCGACTCCTGGCGACCCGGCTCCGCGCCAGAGGTGTCATCGTCTCAGGCCTCACGAGGTCGTCGCTGCCGGACTCCGCCCTCGAAGCCGACGGAGTGAGGACCGTCTCCGGCGAGCTCGGGGTCGCCACCACGGAGGAGATCACGGCGATGATCTCGGACTGGGACGTCATCGTCTTCGCGGCGGGGTCGAACGCCGGAGCCCAGAGCGTGACGGACGACATCGACGACGCGGCTCTGCAGCGTGTGTCGGAAGCGATCGCTGCGTCACCGGGGAAGCGTCTCATCCTGCTGTCCGTCCTGCCGGAGGCCTGGCGCGAACGGCAGCTGAGTGACGACGAAGAACACTACTTCGCCGTCAAAAAGCGAGCGGAGGTCGCACTCACCCGCCAGCCGATCGACTGGGTCATCCTCCGCCCGTCCCTGCTGACCGACGATCCGGGCCAGGGAACGGTCGCCCTGGGGCCCGCCGAGCTCCACGACGAGATCACCCGCGAGGATGTGGCCGCCGTCCTCGAGGCACTCATCCTCGAGCCGACCATCAGCCGGCGAATCCTCGAACTGAACACCGGGCCGACCGCCATCACCGAGGCGGTCGGCCGCATCGCACGTGCCTACCAGGCGTAGGCCTCCGGGGCCTGGCCACCGGGGCCGGGGAAGAGCTCGTCGAGGGCGGTGAGGTCGTCGGCGCTCAGCTCGATGTCGACTGCTGCGACGGCGGACTCGAGCTGCTCGATCGTGCGCGGTCCGATGATCGGGCCGGTGACGCCGGGCTGATGCAGGAGCCACGCGAGACCGAGGGAGGCCGAGGTCCAGCCACGCTCGGCCGCGAAGCGGTCGTAGGCGTCGAGCTGGTCCTGCTGCTTGGCTCGGGCCTCGGTGATGCGGGACTCGCCCGATCGAGCGCGCTTGTCGGAGGAGCCGCCGCTCAGCAGCCCACCCGACAACGGCGACCAGGGCAGGATGCCGAGCCCGTAGTGCTGCGCGGCGGGGATGACCTCGAGTTCGATCGAGCGCTGCGCGAGGTTGTAGAGCGACTGCTCGCTGACGAGGCCGAGGAAGTGCCGTTGTGATGCGACCTCGTTCGCCTGCGCGATGTTCCACGCCGCGAAGTTCGAGCTACCGGTGTAGACGACCTCGCCGCGCGCGACGAGCACCTCCATCGCCTGCCACAGCTCCTGCCAGGAGATGTGCCGGTCGATGTGGTGGAACTGGTACAGGTCGATCCGGTCCGTCTGCAGGCGCTCGAGCGACGCGATCGCCTCACGACGGACCTGCCAGGCCGACGCGCCACGGGCGTTCACGACGTCCGAGCCATCGTCGTTCGGGGCGACCATGGGCGAGTGGACCTTCGTCGCCAGGACGATGTCGTCACGGACGCCGGGACGGGCTGCGAACCACCGGCCGATGATCTCCTCCGTCGCCCCACGACCGGCGCTGCCGCCGTAGGCGTTGGCGGTGTCGAAGAAGTTGACGCCGAGGTCGAACGCCCGGTCCATGATCGCGAACGAGTCCTCCTCGCTGGTCCGGTCGCCGAAGTTCATCGTGCCGAGCACGATCCGGGAGACCGCCGTCCCCGTGCGGCCGAGGTGCGTGTACTTCATCGTTGAGCCCTTCTCATCGTCGAACCGGGCCGCGATCCCGCGGCGCGTCGAGTGTGTCACGGAAGCCGTCCCCGGCACCCCCGGCTCGACAGGGCGGCCTCGACCGGCTACAGCCCGAGGCGATACCGTGGCCTGATGCTCAGCCTCACCGACGTCTGGCCGCTCTTCGGCCTGGAGATCCGCACGCCGAGACTCGTCCTGCGCCTCGTACGCGACGAGGACCTCCCCGGATTGATCGAAGCCGCCCTCGCCGGCGTCCACGATCCCGCCGTCATGCCGTTCTCCACGCCGTGGACCGACCAGCCGCGCGAACAACTCATCCGCGAGACCGCGCGGCACCTCTGGACCCAGCGTGCAGGCGCGACGCCGTCGTCCTGGACGCTCAACCTCGCGATCCTCCTGGACGGGAAGCCGATCGGTCTGCAGGACATCGGCGCCCGCGACTTCGCCGTCACCCGGACGGTCGGGAGCGGTTCATGGTTGACGCAGGCACAGCAGGGCAAGGAGCTCGGCATCGAGATGCGGGCGGGCATGCTGCAATTCGCGTTCGACCACCTCGACGCGCAGGTCGCGGTGTCGGACGCGGCCGTCTGGAACGGCGCATCGCTGGGCGTCTCGCGACGACTCGGCTATCGGGACAACGGCCTCCAACGCTTCATCGGCCGACCGGGCGAACTTGTCGAGTCGCAGGGCCTCCGACTGCACCGCGATGAGTTCGTGCGACCCGACTGGACCGCCGAGGTCACCGGCCTCGATGCTGCACGACCGATGCTCCTCGGTGAGGCGTGACCCCGGCGGAGGACGGACGCCCGACGTCACCGTGACGGCGTGAGCACGGGCTCCGTCGGGAGCATCAGGGTCGCCACGGTCGAGCCGGGAACGCCGGCACCAGCGGGAGAACTCCGCAGGGTCACGGAACCGCCGTGCGCGTCAGCGATCGCCCGCGCCGCCGGCAGGCCGAGCCCGACGCCCTGCACCGCCTGGTCCCGGGCGTAGTCGGCCCGGTAGAACTTGTCGAAGGCCTGACGGAGCTCGTCGGTGCTCATCCCGACGCCCGTGTCGCTGACGCTCACCTCGACGTGCCCGGCACCCGGCTCGACGACCACGTCGACCGTCCCATCGGCCGGCGTGAACTTCACGGCGTTGGCGACGAGCTCGGTGATCGCACGGTGGACCTGCTCGGGGTCCGCAGCGACGACCGCCGCCGCATCGGCGTGCAGTCGGACGACCGGACCGGAGACTCCCGCGGTCGCCGTCTCGATCGCACGCGCGGCGACGTCAGTGAGGTCGATACGGCTCGGCTCGATCTGGACCGTGGAGTCCGACGCGGCCAGCAGCTCCTGCACGCGCTGCTCGAGCGCGACCGCGTTGCGCTGGACCACCCGCAGGGCCGGAAGGAGACCGGGGGCGTCGACCTCGGCGTCGTCCATGATCAGTTCGAGGTAACCGTGGATGGAGGTGAGCGGTGTCCGCAGCTCGTGCGACACCGTCGTGAGGAACGCCTCACGGACGTTGATCGCGTTCGCGAGTTCGGTGACGTCGTGCGCCACGATGACCGTCCCCAGGTGCGTGTCGCCGTTCCGGACCACCCGGGTGGAACTCGCCAGGATCGCCCGCTGGCGGCCGGCCTCCCCCACCCATTCGAGGTGGTTCGACAGCAGCTCACCGCGGAGCGCTCTCGGGATGATCTGCTCGTCGAACGGGATGGGCGTCCGCCGGTCGGCCTGGAGGACGTGCGGACCGGCGTACGGCGGGGTGTCCAGCCGGAACCCGACGGCGCTGACCATGTCGACGGCGTGCGCGTTGGCCAGACGCAGGGTGCCGTCGGCGGTGTAGAAGGCGACGCCGGCGTCGACCGTCTCGAGGATCGACTCGGCGAGCGCCTCAGCATCGAGGGCCCTCGCGAGCGAGACTTCGAGCTCCGCCGCCTGCTCCCGGATCGCCCGCTGGCCCCGTCGCAACTGGCGGGCGCCGATGTTGACCGCGACCGCGATACCGATCGTGAGCAACGGCAGCAGGGCCACGTTCAGCCAGTCCACGGCGCTGGTCGGCGTGCGCGCACGGAGCAGGTAGGGGGCACTGCTGATGAACAGGGTCCCCACGACAGCCAGGATGATCATCCGCGGGGTGAAGCCGAACGCCAGCCAGAGGACGGGGAAGATGCAGAGCAGGCTCGCCCCCGGGGCCACACTGATGAGCTCCATGCGGACGCAGGCGACGGCCAGCAGGTCGAGGACGGCGATCGCGGCCATGGCTGACGTCGGCCAGCGCTCCCACGGGAGGACCGCGGCGAGGACGGTGCTGACCACCGCGATCGCCGTGCCCCCGAGCACGGCGAGGGTGAAGAACCGCTCCGGCAGGACGACCGCCACGAGGATCGCGACGATGGCGAAGGCGATCGCGAACGGCAACTGGGCGCGGGCGAAGACCCGCAGGCGGCCGTGTCGCGAGGCTTCGGGTTCCAACAGCGGCACGATCGCCCACTCTCTCCAGCGCTGGCCGAGGGGTCGTCGGCCGGATTCCACGTCGATCAGCTGATCGATCGTCAATCTAGCCGATCAGCGCGCGATCGTCCGTCGGCGAGCTGCTTGAGAGCGCAGCGAGCGGCGATTCGCGTTAATCGGACGATCGAGCGGCGGAGATCAAGCCCTCGCGAGCCGTGGATCGGCGTTCGGCGCAGGCTCCGGTGCGGACGGCCGGCGGTCCAGATGGATCCCGGCGATCATGCAGCGGACGGAGCCCCCGGCGAGCTCGATGGTCGGGACGTCCAGTGGCAGGATCCGGCAGCTGCGCTCGATGACCGCCAACTGGTCCGACCGCAGGCTCTGGACGGCGCGACTCGAGATCGCGAGGAGGCGCTCCCCCGCCGCCGACCGCAACTCGATCGCGTTGCCGGCGAAGTCGCAGACCTGCTCGTAACTGAGGTCCACGATGTCGCGTCCATGCGCGGTCAGGCGCTCCACCACCTGCTCGCGGCGCACCGGTGAGGCGATGAGGTCGAGGCCGACGAGGGCGAACTCGGTCGCCACGCCCATCATGACGTTGGTGTGGTAGATCGGGACCCCGTGCGGGTCGACCGCGTCGAAGACGAGCGGCTCGTAACCGAAGTTGGTGCAGAACCGCTCGAGGGCGATCGGGTCGGCCCGGTGGGATCGCGCGACGAACGCCACCCGTGCCGCGTGGTCGAGCACCATCGCACCGGTGCCCTCGAGGAACACGTCGTCGAGCTCCAGCCCCGAGTAGTCGATGACGTCCTGCACGCGGTACTCGCGCTTCAGCATCTCGACGATGTCCCAGCGACGCTCGCGCCGGCGGTTCACCGCATACATCGGGTAGACCGCCAGGTGCCCGCCCGCATGAGTGGACAGCCAGTTGTTGGGGAAGACGCTGTCGGGGCGGTCCGGGTCCTCGTCGTCGAACAGGTGGACGCGGACGCCCGCCGCATCGAGCGCCTGCGCCACGGCGGTGACCTCGTCGAACGCCGCGTGAGCCACCCCGGCCACGGACGCCGACGGGACGCCGTCCGCGACCTGGAACACGTTGTCGGCCGCGGTCAGCGGGTTCGGCGTGAACCGGTGCGGCCGGATGAGCACCACTGCCGACGGCGCCTGGACGGACATGTCGGACTCAGCCGACGGGAGAGAGCGCGCCGACGAGTCCGAAGAGGTCCTTCGGGTCGTCGGGGGCCGCGACGAGGTCGATCTCCTCGAAGTACTCGCTGCCGTCGACGGAGTCGCGGAGGAAGCGCAGCGCCGTGAAGTCCTCGATGGCGAAGCCGACGGAGTCGAAGAGCGTGATCTGCTCCCGCGAGCTGCGGCCGGGGACGGCACCCGTGAGGACCTGCCAGAACTCGATCACCGGGAAGTCGGGAGCCATCTGCTGGATCTCGCCCTCGATGCGGGTCTGCGGCGGGAATTCGACGAAGACGTCGGCGCGATCGAGGATCGACGCCTCGAGTTCCGTCTTGCCGGGGCAGTCGCCACCGATGGCGTTCAGGTGCATGCCGGGCTCGACCAGGTCGTTCGTGAGCACGGTCGCGAGCGCCTTATCGGCCGTGCAGGTCGTGACGACGTCCGCGCCCGCCACGGCGTCGGCGGCACTCGTCCCGATGACGACCTCGAATCCGAGCGGCTCCAGGTTGCGCGCGAACTTGTCCATCGCGAGCGGGTCGACGTCCCAGATCCGGACGGTGTTGATCCCGAGGGCGGCCCGCATGCCGAGGGCCTGGAACTCGGCCTGGCTGCCCGCGCCGATGAGGGCGTGGACGCTCGAGTCGGGACGGGCGAGGTGCTTGGCGACCATGCCCGAGGTCGCGGCGGTCCGGAGGGCCGTGAGGAGCGTCATCTCAGCGAGGAAGGTGGGGTAGCCGTTGTGCACGTCGGCGAGGACACCGAAGGCGGTCACTGTCTGGTAGCCGCGTGCCGGGTTGGAGGGATGGCCGTTCACGTACTTGAAGGCGTAGGTCTCGTGGTCGCTCGTCGGCATGAGCTCGATGACGCCGAAGGGCGTGTGACTCGCGACGCGCGGGCTCTTGTCGAACGACGGCCAGCGGCGGAAGTCGGCCTCGAGGTAGTCGATCATGCCGGCGATGATGCGCTCGGGACCTCGGTCGGCCGTCCAACGGATCATGTTGCGGACATCGACGAAACGCGTCATGACGTTCCCTCCAGACGGGTCGGGGTGTGAGAGCCACCGTGCGCGGATCGCACCCGGTGCTTCGAGCCTAGGTTTCGACGATCTGCACTTTCCATTCCAGAGATGCGCGACTTGTGCACAGGTTATGCACAATGTGAGTAACTGCGTTGTACATTATGTGCATGGCTGCACTGGACGATCTGGACCGGAGGCTGTTGGCTGCGCTCCGAGCCGACGGCCGGGCATCGGTCGCGAGCCTCGCGCGGTCGCTCGACGTCACCCGGGCCACGGTCACCAGCCGCCTGGAGCGCCTCGTCTCCTCGGGCACCGTCGTCGGGTTCTCGGTCCGGGTGCGCGACGAACTGGACCCGGGGACCATTCGCGCGATCGCCTTCATCGAGGTCGAGGGCCGCTCCACGGACCACGTCATCCGCCAACTGCGCGGCTTCCCCGAGATCAGCGCACTCCACACCACCAACGGCGGGTGGGACCTGGTCGCGGAACTCCGCACCGAGACCCTCACCGACTTCGACCGCGTGCTCGGCGGCATCCGGCGCATCGAGGGCGTCGTCAACAGCGAGACGAGCCTCCTGCTGAGTTCCGTTCTCCGCTGACGACCCGCCAGGGTCGACGCTAGAGGCGCGGGTCGATCGGCTCGGACTCCATCGCGAGGACGCCGAAGACGGCCTGGTGCACCCGCCAGGTCGGTTCACCGGCGACGAACCGTTCGACGGCCTCCACACCGAGCGCGTACTCGCGCAGCGCCATCGACCGCTTGTGGCCGATGTCCCGATCGCGCAGGCGCTCGAGGTTGTGCGGCTCCGTGTAGTCGGGACCGTAGATGATGCGCAGGTACTCACGGCCCCGCACCTTGATGCCGGGCTGCGCGAGCGACTTCTCGCCGCGGACGAGGCCGGCCACAGGCTTCACCACCATGCCCTCACCGCCCGCACCGGTCAGCTCCTCCCACCACGCGGTCGCGGCATTCTCGGAGGCCGACGAGGTGAGGTCGACCTCGATCGAGCGGGTCCGACGGATGAGCTCCGGGTCGGCGTCCGCCAGGCGATCCGCGACCGCGAGATGCCAGGCGTGGTCGCGGCCCAGATGACTCGCCCCGGTCGAGGCGAGGAGCTGGAACGGAGCGATCTGCACGCCCTCCAGACCGTTCGAGGGCGCGGTGTACGGGCGGTAGGCCGCAACGTAGGCGTCGGCGGCCTCGGCCCGTCGACGCGTCCGCTCGAGCAGGTCCGAGACGTCGACACCCGTCGCCGCCGCCTGCTCCAGCACGTGCACGGCCGCCGGGAGTGCGGCAGTCGCCGCAGCTCCGACCGAGGCGTACTGGTCGCGGATCAAGCTCTCCGCCTTCACCGACCACGGCAGCAGCTCGCTGTCGACGAGCAGCCAGGAGGCGTCGAGTTCCTCCCAGAGACCGGCTCGCTCCACGGCGGCGTCGAGCCGCGTCAGGAGCGTCTGCGTCGTCTCCTCGTCGAAGAACGGCCGACCGGTGCGGGTGTGGACGGTGCCACGCCATCCCGTGGGAGCACCGAAGGGTGCCGGATCACGCGTGAGCAGCACGACGGCACGCGAGCCCATGTGCTTCTCCTCGCAGACCACCCGGTCGAGCCCATCCCGGCGATACGCCTCGAACGCCTCAGCGGGGTGCTCCAGGAGGTCCTTCCGCTGCGAGGTGCTCGGCGGACTCATCGTCGGCGGCAGGTAGACCAGACGCCGCGGGTCGATCGCGAACCGGCTCATGACCTCGAGTGCGCCGGCCGCCGCATCGTCGCGGATGCCGACCCGGCCCGAGACACGGGTCTCGACGACCTGCTTGCCGAGGACGTCGTCGATGCGCAGCAGCCCGGGATCCCGCTGCTCGCCCGCGGGACCGGTCGGGCGGCCGAGCGGCACGACGGGTTCGTACCAGACCTGCTCGGCCGGCACGTCGACGACCTCGCGCTCCGGCCACCGCAGGGCACTCAGCTTGCCGCCGAAGACGCAGCCGGTGTCGAGGCACATCGTGTTGTTGACCCACTCGGCGTCGAGGGTCGGCACGTGGCCGTAGAGGACGGTCGCCTTGCCGCGGTAGTCCTCCGCCCACGGCAGCCGCACGGGCAGGCCGTACTCGTCGGTCTCCCCCGTGGTGTCGCCATAGAGCGCGAACGACCGCACCCGCCCGGAGGCGCGTCCGTGATACTGCTCGATCAGCCCGGCGTGCGCGACGACGAGCTTCCCGTCGTCGAGGACGAGGTGCGCGACGAGCTCGCGACAGAACCGCTCGACCTCGGCTCGGAACTCCTCCGGCTCCTCGGCCAGTTGGGTGAGCGACTCGGCGAGCCCATGGCTGGTCTGCACCCGCTTGCCCTGCAGCGCGCGGACGAGCTTCGACTCGTGGTTGCCGGGCACGGCCAAGGCATGACCCGCGCCCACCATCCCCATCGCCAGTCGCAGCACGCCAGGGGTGTCCGGCCCGCGGTCGACGAGGTCGCCGAGGAAGATCGCGCGGCGTCCCTCGGGGTGCGCGGCGTCGATCGGTCGACCCTCGACATCGCGCTCGATCACGTACCCGAGCTTCGTGAGCAGCGACTCGAGCTCGCTCCGGCACCCGTGCACGTCGCCGATCGCGTCGAAGGGACCGTGCTCCTGACGGCGGTCGTTGAGCAGCGGCTCACGCACGAACGACGCCTGCGCGATCGCCTCCACCCCGGAGAGCACGTGGACCTTCCGGAAGCCCTCCTTGCTGAGGTGCCGCATCGACCGGCGCAGTTGGTCCTGCTGCCGGGTGATGACGGCCGCGCCGAACGAACGGTCCTCGCGAGCCTCATTGCGCTCGATGCAGACGCGCTCAGGGACGTCGAGCACCACGGCGACCGGGAGGACGTCGTGGTTGCGTGCCAGGTCGATGAGCGACTTGCGCGAGGCCGGCTGAACGTTGGTCGCGTCGATGACCGTGAGGAGCCCGGCGTCCAGGCGGCGAGCTGCGACATCGCGGAGTGCGGCGAAGGCGTCGGCGCTGGCGGCCTGGTTGTTCTCGTCGTTGGAGACGAGCCCGCGGAAGAAGTCGCTCGACAGGGTCTCGAACCGGCCGAAGTGCGTGGCGGCGAAGGTCGACTTGCCGGACCCGCTCACCCCGATGAGGACCACGAGCGACAGTTCGGGGATCGGCAGTGCGGCGGGGGTCTGCTCGAGGTCGCTCATGAGATGGCCTTCCGGAAGATGGCGAGCTGCGTCGGCGAGCCGAGCTGCGGGTCGACGTCGCCGACCGTGCGGTGCTCGACGCCGTAGCCGTACCGCTCGGCCGCCGTGGTGCACCAGGTCGCGAACTCCTGACGGTCCCACTCGAAGCGGTGGTCCGGGTGTCTGAACCCGCCCGCCGGCAACGAGGGGTACAACGCGTTGTATTCGCGGTTCGGCGTCGTGACGATCACGGCTTCGGGAGCCGCAGCACCGAAGATCGAAGCCTCGAGTGCATCGAGGCGCTCGGCGTCGATGTGCTCGACGACCTCCATGAGCACGATCGCATCGAGTCCGCGCAGCCGGGTGTCCGCGTAGGTGGCCGAGGACTGCAGCAGCCGGACACGCTCCCGGACGCGATCGCTCGCGTCGCGGAGCCCGAGCCGCTGTGACGCGGCTGCGAGCGCGCGTGCGGAGACGTCGGTACCGATCACCGAGGTGACGAGAGGATCCGCCAGCAATCGCGTGAGGAGGGCGCCCTCGCCGCACCCGACGTCGGCGACCGACCGCGCCCGCACGTCGGTGAGCGCCTGCAGGACCGCCTCGGCGCGCAGGCCGGCGAGGACCGGGGCGCGCTTCGTCCGTGACGCGGTGGCCGCGTCGTCCCCGTCGGCACCGTCGGTCCGCGCTTCCGGGTCCAGCTGCGACTGCGCATCGGTGACCATCCGCGACTGGTGCGCGAGATACCGCTTGGTGATCAGGTCCCGGTCGGGGTGGTCGGCCAGCCACCCCTCGCCGGCGCGCAGGAGTTTGCCGACCTCGTCGTCGGAGACCCAGTAGTGCTTGGCGTCGTCGAGGACGGGCAGCAGGACGTAGAGCTGGCGGAGCGCGTCCGCGAGGCGGAGATCTCCGGTCAGCTCGAGGTCGACGTATCGCGAGTCGCCCCACGCGGGGACCGTCGGGTCGAGCGGGATCGCCCGTTCGACGACGGTCCAGCCGAGCGGACCGAAGAGTCGGGTCGCCAGCTGCTCCAGGCCTCGCGACGGCACCGCCGCGACCGTGATCGTCAGCGGGAGCGCTGCCGCGGCGAGCTCCGGGTGGGAGTCGCTGCGGCCGGTCATGGCGCTGCGGAACACCTGCCCGATCGCGACGGCGACCATCGACGACGACGCGTACGGTCGGTCGTTCACGTACTGCGAGAGCGAGGCGCTGTCACCGCCGCCGAAACGCTTCTGACGGACGAGCGCGATCGCGTCGACCTCGAGCAGCAGGGCGATGGTGCACCGCTCGTCGGTCGCCTCCGGGTAGAACACGTGGGCGCGCCCGACACTGAGGTCGAAGCTCTGCGCCCGCGCGGGATGCTTGCGGACGAGGTGCCCCAGGTCGGCGGCCGAGGGCGCGGTCGAGGTGATGGTGACGAGCACAGATCCATCCGTCCGGTCGGCGGCGAGGTTCCTGAAAGCCTAGCCGCGGTCGTGGTGCGTGCGTGAGTCGCCCGAATCTGCACGGAATTCAGCGATTTCCGTGCAGTTCCGGGCGACTCAGGCCGGCTGATCAGCCCCCGAACAGCTTGCCGAAGAACCCTTTTCGCGGCTTCCAGCCGGCGGCGGTCAGGGCGTCGATGACGGGTTGCTTCACCTCGTCCGTCGTGAACTGGTAGCCCATGAGGTGGCCGGTCGTGGTGCCGTTCCGTTCGGTCGACTGTGCGATCGGCGCGGCGCGCCCACCGAAAGTGAAGGTCTTCTGGGGCCCCGACTGCCACGTGCGCTTCGTCGAGAGCCCGTCGAGGCCGACGGTCGTCTTCGAGGAGGACGACTGCTCGTGGAACTCCCACTCGCCGTCCTCGGGGTGCAGCTCGACCCGCAGCTCGTACTCGGCACTGAACATCCCGGCGCCGATGAAGCCGAGCCAGCGCTGGTCGGCGTACCGCCAGTGCGCGACGATGCCGTCGGGTGTCGGGTCGTAGATGAAGGGGAGTTCTTCGCTGTTGAGCGCGAGGATCCGGGCCTGGGCGTCGCGGAGGTCGAAGGTCATGGGGCGAGTCTAGGCAGCCGGGCCGCCCAGCGACATGGGGACAGCTCCCCGTCACCCGGCTCCCCTACGCTGGCCGGGTGAGCGAATCCATCCTGACCCAGAACGTCCTGACCGTCATGAGCTACAACATCCGCACCGCCGTCGCCCAGCCCGGTCACGAGTGGGTGGACCGTGCACCGCTCGTCTCACAGGTCATCGCCCGCAACGCCCCAGACCTCCTCGGGCTGCAGGAGGTCCGCGAGCACCAGCTGCACGACCTGCTCCCGGGCCTCGCCGAGTACGACTGGTTCGGGCAGGGCCGTGACGGCGGTTCGGCCGGCGAGTACGGGCCGGTGTGCTTCCGCCGCTCGCGGTTCGAACAGCTCGACGCCGGCGAATTCTGGCTGTCGGACACCCCCGACGAACCGGGCTCGAACACCTGGCCGTCGCTGCACGCACGGTTCGTCACCTGGGTCAGGCTCCGCGAGCGTCGCACCGGCGACGAGCTCGTCTTCGCCAACACCCACCTCGACCACGAGAGCTCACCGCACGGCGACGACGTCCGCACGCGCAGCGCGAAGCTGATCGCCGACCGATTCTCCGGCGTCGACGTCCCCGTCCTCCTCACCGGCGACTTCAACACCGAACGCGGATCGGCGGCGCACGACTCCCTGGCGGACGCCGGGTTCATCGACCTCTCGCCGGTCGAGAGCGACGGTATCGGCACGTTCCAGGGCTACGGTCCCCAGCGTCCCGGGAACGCACGCATCGACTGGGTGCTCGGTCGCTCAGGCAGCGTCGCTCCGCACACCCGACTGGAACCGATCGAAGCCCTCGTCGACGAGCAGGACCCCACCTCGGAGGCGAGCGACCACTTCCCCATCCTCATCCGGGCGCAACTCACCCACTGACGGCGATCAGACGCCGAGGTGTCCTCGCCGACGCCGGACGACGATGTCGGGCACGATGGATCGAGAGCGGTCGTACGATCGCGCCCGCACCACGAGGAGGAACCATGTCCGTCGTCGCGCTGATCCGATCCGACGAGCTCTCCGACGCCGCTGAGTACGCCTACGCGTCGTCCGTTCCGGCGAGCGCCAGGCTGTTGTTCCTGGCCGGATCCTGCCCGCTGAACGTCGACGGCTCGACCGCTGCCGTCGGGGACGTCGCCGGGCAGGCGGAGAAGTGCGTCGAGAACCTCGTCATCGCCCTCGAGGCCGCCGGTGCGACGCTCGCCGACGTGGCCAGTACCCGGGTGCTCGTCGCCTCGGCGAAGCAGTCCGACCTCGTCACCGCATGGGAGGTCGTACGCGCCGCCTTCGGCGATCACGACGTGCCGTCGACGCTCCTCGGGGTCACCGTGCTCGGCTACGACGACCAGCTCGTCGAGATCGAGGCGACCGCCGCTGTAGCCTGACACCGATCGGTGCCGATGCTCGTCGTCAGTCGCTGGAGGCCGTCGGCGCGAGCCGGAGGAGGACCAGCCCGACGATCGACGGGAGGAGGGGCAGCGCCGCACCGAACACCGGGTCCACGCCGGTGAGGAGCGCGCCGCAGAGGGCGCCCGCCACGAGCAGCACGATCGCACCGATCCGGATGAGGTGGTGGTCGTGCACACCGTCGGCGAGGCCCTGCATGAGACTCGTGAGGGTGCCGGTCACGAAGGTGGTGGTCACGCCTGAGCGTTCGATGCGACGGGCGACGGCCGTCTGCCCCGCCATCGCGAGCGTGGAGAGCGCGATGAGGACACAGATCACGGGCGTCGTGCGCGTCTCGGGAGACACGATCCATCCGATGAGGACGCACGCCTGCGCGATCACCGCACCGCCGAGCACGAGGACGAGCCGGTGCTGCGGCGCCTCCGGGGTCGGTCTGTCAGCGGTGGCGACGAGCCTCGTGAAGCGGAAGGCGAGGAACGTCCCGACGGAGAACAGCAGCACGGCGACGGTCGCCCCGAGCAGCACCTCGCCGAAGTCGGGCCGGCTCGTGAGTCCGGCCAGCACGAAGTTGCCGGTCATGTTCGCGGTGAAGACGCCGCCGAGCTGCAGGAACGCGAAGGCGTCGGTCGCCCCGGCCGCGAACGACAGCACGAGCGCCATCGCCGCGATCATGCCGGCACGCGTCCGACGCCGGGTGGTCGTCAGGGTCGGGTCGGTGCCGCCGGTCTCAGTCACGTGCACATCGTCCCACGCCCGTTCGCCCACGTTCGGGCGAACGGGCGCCCGCTCGCCCGAAGATGGGCGAACGACGCGTCAGGCGAGGAGGTCCGCGAGGAAGGTCAGCTGCGCCTGCTGCTGCACCGGCCCGCCACCCTCGTGCCCGTTGTACGGATAGACGGCGATGTCCTTCTGCGTGCCCGCGTAGTGGTTGAACGCCGCGTACACCGTCGAGGGCGGACACACCGCGTCGCAGAGCGCGACGGAGAACAGCGCGGGGGCGGTCGCGCGGGCGGCGAAGTTCGTCGCGTCGAAGTACGAGAGCGTCCGGAACACCTCCTCCTCGTGGCCGCGTCGGCTGATGAGGTACGTCTTCAGCTCCGCGAAGGGGCTCGCGTCGGTGATCTGCAGGGCACGACGGAAGTGCGACAGGAACGGGACGTCGACGAGCGCCGCCACGAGTCCCTCGCAGAGTCCGGCCGCGGCGAGCGCGATGCCGCCACCCTGGCTGCCACCGGCGACGACGACCCGGGCGGGGTCGACCTCCGGGAAGCTGCGCACCACGTCGACGGCGAGTGCCGCATCCGTGAAGACCCGACGGTAGTAGTAGGTCTCGGGGCTGTCGAGCCCGGCGCTCATCTTCCCGGCGACCTGCGGACCGCTCCCGAACGGGTCGGCCGTCGCGCCCGGCAGGTTCGCGCTCCCCTGGCCGCGCGTGTCCATGACGAACACCGCGTAGCCCGCGGACGGGTGCATCGTCCATTGGTGGGCGAGCCCACGACCGCCGCTGTAGCCGATGTAGTGCACGATGCACGGGAGCGGCTCGGTCGCGCCGGCCGGTCGGATGAACCACCCCTTGATCGGGTCGCCACCGAACCCGGAGAACGTGACGTCCTCGACGACGAGACCCGTCAGCTCAGGGTTGGATCGTTCACGCACCGTCGGCTGCGCGAGGGCGTGGGCTTCGGCGAGGGTGTCCGTCCAGAACGCGTCGAAGTCCGGCGCCTCCTCGCGGTCGGGCAGGTACTGCTGGAGCTGGGCGAGGGGCAGGTCGAATTGCGCCACGGGTCACCTTCGGTTCGTGAGATCGGATACGGGTGGGGAAGAGGTCAGGAGGAGGGGATCGCGGAGATGAGGCCGAGACCGACGCTGATGCGGTCGGCCACCTCGATGAGGTCCTCGGTGAGGACGTCGAGGTTGCGCTCTCGCATCAGGCTCAGCCGACCCGAGATGGAGATCGCCGCCACGACTCTGGCGTTCGCGTCGCGGATCGGCGCCGCGATCCCGAGACGACCCAACGCGAGCTCCTGGTCCTCCATGCAGACGCCGCGTTCCCGCGCCGTCGCGAGCTCGGCGGCAAGAGCCGCGTGCTCCGTGACGGTGTTGGCCGTGTAGCGCGGGAGCGGCTCATCACCGAGCAGCGCACGGAGGCCGTCGGCGTCGAGGTCGAGGAGCAGACACTTGCCGAGCGCGGACGCGTGCAACGGCTGGCGCAGCCCGATCATCGAGTGCGACTTCGGGGCGAGGGCTCCCTCGAAGTGGCAGAGGTAGATGAGGCTCGAGCCGTCGAGCACGCCGACGTTCACGCTGAGGCCGATCCGCTGTGCGAGTTCCTGAGCGGGAGCACGCGACTCCCGGTGCACCGGGTTCTGGTTGAGCCCCTCGCTCGCGAGCGCCAGGATGGTCGCGCCGATGGCGTAGGACGGACTGTCGGGCGCCTTCGTCACATAGCCGAGCTCCTCGAGCGTGCCGAGGAGGCGTGCGGTCGTCGAGGTGCCGAGACCGGTCGCACGGGCGATGTCGGAGGCCCGCAACGGTCCGGTGGTCGATGCGCCGAGAACGGCGAGCACGGATGCTGCACGGCCGATGCCCTGCTGGATCTCACCTGCCACGGGTCCTCCACGGTGTCGGTGTCGGTTCGGATGTCCGGCCTCGGAGGCCGTGTTCAGCGTAGCGGTCGGGCTCGGCGCGGCCGGGTGGTGCGCCCGCTCGGCTGCTCGAAGACCTTCACACTCGCGACGCTCACGTAGGGCGACCCGTTCGTGGCCGTGACGACGACACGGAGGGCGTCGACCCGCACGGGTTCGACGTCGTGGATCCGATGCCGGTGCCGGTTCCCCTCGACCTCGGCCAACACCGTCCACGTCCCCTCAGGAGCACCCGCCGGTCGTGCCTCGAGGCGGTACGCGGCGACGAGCTCCGGCACCGCCTCGAAGTCCGTGCGGTGGTGGTGCAGGTTGATGAGGTCCACGTCGACGTCGTCGTTGAACACGATCCGGACGGACGCGACATCGACCGGCTCATCCCAGTGCAGGGTGAGGACCTCGGGCTCGGTGATCAGGTCGCGGTTGTCCTGGAGCCGCGCCGAGGACCACAGGTGCGGTCCGCCGTAGGGGCGCTGGTACCCGTCGACGATCCGCTCAGGCCGGTACGCCGTGGTCTCCCCGCCGACGGTCAGCGCGACGCTCCGGCCGCGGAGCTTCCGAGCGTTCCAGTCGAGGATCGCCTGGTCCTGCTCCTCGGGGATGTGGTCGTCGAACACCTCGTCGGACGCGTGCTTGGCCGTCAGGATGAGGAGCCCGTAAGGGTGGCCCTCGGTGAGGAGCAGGCTGACGTCCGGGTTGGCGCGGACGACGAGCACGGCGTTCTGCTCGATCTCGGGCGTCCATCCGAAGCGGACGGTGGCGGGCACGCCCACCCCGGCGGTGACGTCGGCCGTGCCGTCGAGGAGGTGCTCGACGGGGACGGCGTTCTGCCGCTTGCCCGCGCTCCACAGTTCGACCCGGAGGGTGGTGTCGCTCGCGGCGTCGACGAGCAGGGTTATCCGGTCGAGTGTCGGGGCGACGGGCACGAGGATCGCGACGTCGCGGTCGAGGGCGAACCGCTCGCCGGAGCCGAGGTGCTCCAGCGTGGAGATGGTGTCGAGCGCGCTCGAAGCGGAGACCGTCGCCCGCCCGGCCAGATCGTCGGGGTCGTCCGTGGTGATGCCGATGACCGGGGCGTCCTCGCGCAGGAGCGTGCGCTGCAGGAGCGGGAGCGCCTGCCCGGCGAGCTCCCGCGGCGTCAGTCCATCGCGGGCGATGAGCGCCGCAGCCGTCCCCACCGCCTGACCCTGCGTCGCGCAGGTCGCCATGACGCGGGTGGACCCGAACGCGACGTGGGAGGCGGAGATGTTGCGTCCGGCGAACAGCAGGTTGTCGACGTCGTGGGAGTACAGGCTGCGGAAGGGGATCCCGTAGGTGCCGTTGCTGAACCGCTGCTGCGCGCCGGCGGTCTCGGCGTAGACGCCCTCAACCGGGTGCAGGTCGATCGACCAGCCACCGAAGGCGACCGTGTCCTCGAAGTCGACCTGGTCGAGCAGGTCGTTCTGCGTGAGGGTGTGGTCACCCAGCAGCCGCCGGTACTCGCGCTTCCCCGGGATCGATCCGACCCACTCGAGCGTCAGGGTGTCGGCGTCGAACTCGCCGGAGTTCTTGATGTAGTCCCAGATCCCGAAGACAACGCTCCACAGCTCGTCGCGGATCTGCTCGTTCTCGGCGACGGTGTCGAGCTCGCCGCCCCACTCGATCCACCAGTAGTTGCAGCCGTTGTCGCCGGTGCGGATGATCCGGTTGGTGAGGATCGGGGTGTCGCGGATGTCTCGCGCGATGTCGGGGGCGATGAACCGCTCGGGACGGCCGGTGTCCTTCGTGTAGAAGAAGATCGAACTGCCGAGGAGCTCGTCGTCCGCGACCTCGGGCGCCCACGGCTCGCCGAGCTCGGCGCGGCCCTCGCGCCCGATGCGGGAGGTCGCGCCCGCGAGATGCCCCACCAGCCCGTCTCCGGTGCAGTCGATGAAGACGGGTGCGACGAACTCCGTCTCGATCTCGCTGCCCATCGTCCATCCGGTGACGGACGCGATCCTCGGTGTCGGCGACGCCACGCCCTCAGCGCCCTCCGCCATCGTGACGATGCGGACGTCGGTGTTGAGGTGCAGCTGCAGGTTCGGCTCGGCCCGCACGAGGTCGAGGACCGTCTGGTCCCAGTAGAACGGGTTGCCCTCCGGGTTGCGGTACTGGTTCTCGAGGAAGAGCTCCCCCATGATGCCGGTCTCCCGCGCGAACCGCTGGTGCCCGTGCGCGGTCGCTCCGACGACCCACACCCGCACCTCGCTCGACGAGTTGCCACCGAGCACCGGACGGTTCGTGACGAGCGAGACCCGGGAGCCGAGACGGGCGGCCGCGACGGCGGCCGAGACCCCCGCGAGACCACCGCCGATGACGACGACGTCGGCGGACTGGGTGCGGTGCTGCATGGGAGACACTCCTTCGTGATGCGTGATCCTGGAAGCCGTCGGACACGTGTCGACCACCGGACGGTTGCCACGCTACCATTCAGCGGTACGACTTTCCCATTCAGTGGGTAAGATTCTTCGGCAGGTGAACCTCGAAGCACCCCGACAACGATGTGAGGACCGATGGACGAGAGCAGGACCCAGGCCGCAGCCCTGGCCGAAGCCGCCGCGCACAGTGCGCAGACCCCCTACGACGACGCTGAGCGATCACGCCGGATGCGGAAGGTCATCTGGGCCGCGGGGGCCGGACACTTCGTCGAATGGTTCGACTTCGGTCTGTACGGCACGCTCGCGACGGTCATCAGCCTCAACTTCTTCCAGCAGGGCAACACGCAGGCGGCCCTCCTGTCCGCGTTCGCGGTGTTCGGCGCCGGCTTCGTGATGCGCCCCCTCGGTGGCCTCTTCTGGGGCTCGCTCGGCGACCGCATCGGGCGCAAGACGGTCCTCGCGACGGTGATCCTCGTGACCTCCGGGGCGACGGTCGTCATGGGTCTCCTGCCGACGTTCGACCTCATCGGCCTCTGGGCGCCGATCCTGCTCGTCATCGTGCGGCTCGTGCAGGGCTTCGCCGCCGGCGGCGAGAGCTCCGGCGCCACGACGCTCCTCGCCGAGTACGCCCCGTCCAACCGACGCGGCTTCGTGACGAGCTTCATCGACGTGTTCGGCTTCGCGGCCTTCGTGGTCGGGGCAGGTCTCGTCCTCCTCTTCACCTCCACACTCGGCACGGATGCCCTCAACGAGTGGGGTTGGCGCGCCCTCTTCTTCCTCGCCCTGCCACTCGGCCTCGCCGGCCTCTACCTGCGGAACAAGCTCGAGGACACCCCGGAGTTCCAGGCGATCCAAGCGAAGGGGGCCGTCTCGAAGTCACCGCTGCGCACGTCGTTGCGGACCTCGTGGAAGGCGCTGCTCTTCTGCGTCGGCTTCGTCGTGATCAAGGCGGTCGGCCACTGGATCCTGCAGACCTTCATGCCGTCGTACCTGCAGACCGACCTCGGCTACTCGCAGCCGCTCAGCTACGGGGTCACGGTGCTCGGGCTGCTCGCGATCGCGATCCTCGTACCCTTCATGGGTCTGCTGAGCGACCGCATCGGACGGAAGCCCGTGATGATCGCCGGTTGCGTCGGGTTCCTGGTGTTGACGTATCCGACGCTCATGCTCATGAGTGCCGGCAACTTCGCCGCCGCTGCAGTCGCGATGGTCATCCTCGGGGTGTTCATGGCCGCCTACGACGGTGCGTCGAGTGCCGCGATGGCGGAGCTGTTCCCGACCAGTATCCGTTACGGCTCGATGGCGATCGCGTACAACCTGTCGGTCGCCGTGTTCGGTGGGATCACACCCTACTTCGCGACGTTCCTGATCGCCTCGACGGGCAACCGGTTCGCGCCCGCGTTCTACGTGATGGCGGCGGCGCTCATCACGTTGATCGTCGTGCTGCGGGCTCGCGAGACGGCCAAGCTGCCGCTCCCGCGCTGAGCGGACCCGAACGAACGCCGGCGTCGACCCGAGGGGTCGACGCCGGCGTCGTCGTTCAGGGACGACTCAGCGGGTGAAGTCGCGCAGGTCGAGGTCAGGGTCTTCGAGCACGTCCGTGGTCTCGATGGAGTCGCGCGGCTCGTAGGCCGTCGTTGACGGGCGGATGTCGTCGAGGTAGCCCTGCAGGCGGTCTCGTCCCTCACTGAAGTCGGGGACCTCGTCGGTCCAGCTGTGGGGCACCGAGAGGACGTCGTTGCCGAGGCCGATGACGAGCTGCGCGGACGCCGGCCCGTCCTCATCGCCGTCGGACTCGACCACGATCGGGATGGTGACGGCCTCGGCACGGCCGCGCTTGGCCAGTTCTGCCGTCAGTTCGACCAGGAGCTGCGCGACCTCGTCGGTCGTCACGACGTTCTCGCCGGCGTAGGTAATGCATCGCATGGATCAACCCTGCCGGACGGATGCTGCGAACCAGGGCCCCTTGACAGGCACCCGGGCGAGATGACTAGGCGTGCTAGCGATCGCGCTCAGCGCGTCGTGTTCCGGCGGCGCCGCGACCGCCACGCGCGCCAGGCACCGGTGGACCACAGGGCCCAGAGGACGAGGACGGGCTGGAAGACCAGGCGGACGGCACGGGCGATGTCGCTGTCCAACCCGAAGGCGTCGGTTCCGCGGACGAACTGCTCGAGGTTGCCGGGGAAGACGGCGACGAAGAAGGCGGCGACGATCCAGCCGACGGCGACGCGGTACCGGGCGAGCAGGATCAGCGAGAGGCCGAGCAGGATCTCGACGACTCCCGACGCAACGACGACCACGTCGACCGGCAGGGGCAACCACTGCGGCACCTGGGCGACGAACGACTGCCGCGCGAAGGTGAGGTGGCCGACGCCGGCGAAGGTGAGGACGGCTCCGAGGAGCCAGCGGGCGAATGTGCGGACGAACTCCATGTCAGCTCACGGCCGTCACGGCGTACTTGAAGCCGCGGTGCGAGCCGACGAAGCCGAGGCGTTCGTAGAAGCGGTGGGCGTCGACCCGGGCCTCGTCGGAGGTCAACTGCACGATCGACGAACCGGTCGCCGGAGCGGCGACGTCCGTCACCCAGCGCATCATGGCTGTTCCAACACCGCCGGATCGCAGGCTCGAGGACACACGCACCGCTTCGACCAGCAGCCGTGTCGAGCCGCGACGGGCCATCCCGGGGATGCGGGTCAGCTGCATCGTCGCGATGACGGCGTCCGCCGCGTCGACGACCAGCAGGATCTCGTTCGCCGTCTCGTCGATGAGGTCCGCGAGCGCACGCTCGTAGGCAGGGAGGTCGCTCTCCTGGGCCTGGTCACCACGGGACGCGCTGATCGGGTCGTCTGCGAGGAGCGCCATCAGCGCATCGAGGTCGGCGAGGGTGGCCCGGCGCAGCAGTAGCTCCTGTCCTGGCGTGGTGAGGGTGGCGGGGAGCGTGAGCGCAGCGATCATCCGTCCACCCTCTCACCTCTCGATCGTCGATCCGTCCACCGCCCGCGCGACCGACCGGAGTGCGTGCGCCCTCGTCGCCGCGTACGACTCCTCCAGCACGGCTTCGAGCCCCGGGTACTCGGTGTGCCCGGCGGGGAGGACACTCAGCTCGAGGTCCTCGAGCGCGTTGGCGACGGCGAACTGCCCGGGTGGTGGCACGTGTCCGTCCCAGAGCGCGGCCTCCACCCGCACCGGCACGTGGACGAACCCCGCGGCCGTCGACGCGTCGAAGAACCGCAGGACCTCGCGCGCCTCGGGGTGCTCGGCGACGTGGTGTCGCACCCGCTCCCCGCTCCCCTCGCACGGCAGGCGCAGGCGCACGTCGTACTGACCGAAGCTCGGCACCACGAGCGTCGCTCCGACGAAGCGGTCGTCCCACGGCAGGGCGAGCGCGCCGATCCCACCGCCGAAGCTCTCACCGACGAAGTAGAGCGGGAGCGGTCCGACGACGTCGAGCAGCGCCGACGCCGCGTGCCAGAGGTCGACGGCACAGCGGCCGAGCGCGTACCGCTCGACGCTGTCGATGCCGAACAGGACGTGTCCGTCCTCCGGCGTCGGTGCCCCGAGTCCGGTGTTGAAGACGCCCTGACCGCGGGCGATCGGGAAGATGACGGCGGCGTCATCGGGGACGCGGGACCAGTCCGGTGCGTCGCGTCCGCCGTAGCCGTGCCCGTGCACCATCCCAAAGCGCGCCTGCCCGTCCGCCGGCGTCGCAAGCCATCCACGGAGGCGGAGGCCGTCGGCGACCGTGTGCTCGACGACGAAGACCTCGTGCGCACCCTGTCGGCCGATCGGGGTCAAGACGGGATCCGGAGACACCTCACGTGCCACCGCGTACCACCCGCGCCACAGCTCCTCGAATCCAGCCGGCGGCACGACCGGTTCGACCGCCAGGAGCCCCTCGAGGTCGTAGCCGTAGGTGCCGTCCCGCACCTCGTCGCCGAACCAGTCCCGATGTCGTCCCTCACGCATGCGTTGTCCGCCTCCGTCTCGTCGTCGTGGATCGCCGGTGCCGAGGTTCGCCGTGCGCGCGTGCCAGACTGGCAACCGGGTCGAAGGAGGACGCTGTGCTCGGTGCGGAACGCAGATCGCAGATCATGTCGGAGGTGCGCCGCAACGGTGCGGCGAGCGTCGTCGACCTCGCGACCGCACTCGGCGTCAGCGAGATGACCGTGCGACGCGACATCGAGCAACTCGCGACGGAGGGCCTCGTCGACCGCGTCCGTGGTGGCGCCACCACGCCCAGACTGCCCGACCGTGCCGAGCTGGGCTTTCCCAACCAGGCACGCCGACTGCTCGCCGAGAAGCGCGCCATCGCCCGACGCGCGGCCATCCTCGTCGAGCCCGGCATGTCGGTCGGCCTGTCCGGCGGGACCACCACCTGGGCCCTCGCGCAGGAGCTGCGAGCCATCCCGGAGCTCACCATCGTCACGAACTCCCTCCCGGTGGCCGACGTGTTCGCGCGGCCCGACCGCGCCGACGAGCCGTACACCCAGACGGTCGTGCTGACCGGCGGCGTCCGTACCCCCTCGGACGCCCTGGTCGGCCCGGTCGCCGTGCGCGCGATCGAGTCCCTGCACTGCGACGTCGTCTTCCTCGGCGTCCGCGGGATCGACCTGCAGGCGGGGCTGACGACCTCGAACCTCCTCGAGGCCGAGACCAACCGGGCGTTCGTCGGCGCCGGGCGTCGCTCCGTGGTCCTCGCCGACCACTCGAAGTGGGGCGCCGTCGGACTGACGACGATCGTCGACCTCCGCGAGGTGGACCACCTCGTGATGGACGACGACGTGGCCGAGGACGTCGAGACCACGCTCCGCGCGCAGTTCGGCGAGGTCTGGCTCGCGCCGGTCGCTTCCGCTTCCGCTTCCGCCGACGACGACCGCATGGACGCCTGACCACGACACCGCCAGCACCCCGCCACGGCGGCGCGCCGGCCTGTCCTCCCGCTCATGGACCTCAGCGCGCCGTGCTGTCCCGCACGACGATCCGTGCGTCGACGACCACGTGCCGGACCGGCGTGTCGGCACCGGGCGGGGCGGCGATCTGGCGTTCGAGCTCGGTGAAGGCCGCGCGCACGATCGCGTCGTAGTCGGGAGCGACCGTCGTGAGCGACGGGGTCGAGAACTGGGCGGCGTGGACGTCGTCGATGCCGATCACCGCGACCTCCTCGGGCACCCGTCGGCCGGCTTCGTGGAGGGCCGCGAGCACACCGAAGGCGATCGAGTCGTTGGAGCAGACGACGCCGTGGAGCTCGACGCCCTCAGCGGTCATCCGACGCATCACGCGACGTCCCTCCTCGGGGGTGAACGCGTCGACGTGCCCGATCAGCGACGGCTCCTGCGCGAGCCCGAGCCGCGCGACCACGTCCCGATACCCGGCGTACCGCTGATCCGCCGCGTCGGACGGCCGTTCGTCCCTGGGTCCGACGAACGCTATGCGGGAGCAGCCGGCCTCGGCGAGGTGCGTCGTCGCGGCGTCGGCGGCCGCCCGGTTGTCGATGGAGATGTGCGTGAACGGGCTCACTTGGATGTGCTCGCCGAGGAGCACCAGGGGCCCCGGGGAGGTCCGCCGCGTGAGGTCGCCGACCGTCAACGAGCGGGGGATGTGGATGAGTCCATCCGTGAGCGGCAGGCCGACCCCGTTGGCGATGTCGACCTCGCGGTCGTGGTCGCCCTCCGTGTGCTGGATGAGGATCGACAGTCCACGCTCGTCGGCGCCGCGGACGAGGAGCGTCGTGAGCTCCGCGAAGTACGGTTCGTCGAGGTTCGGGACGGCGAGCGCCACCATGCCTGTGCGCGAACGGCGCGGTACCGGTGCCGACCGCTGAGAGCCGAAGGCGGCGTCCGACATGGTGCTGCTCCTCACTGCTGACCGGGTGGATCCCGGCCGCTCGGGACCGTTGCGGTCCCGACTGAGCACAACGCTATCCCGGGACATCGTCGTTCCTCGCGGATTCGGTGGCCGGTGCCGCGATCGCCTCGATCTCGAAGACCCGCGCGACGTCGGTCGCCGAGGCGGACGGGTCGGTGATGAGGAGGCGCACCGCGTCGACGACGAGTCCGTCCACGGGCGCGGTGACGGTGCCTGCGGTGTTGTCGTCGAACCGTCCGACCTCGACCCAGGCACCGCCCGTCCGGACCTCGATCGTGAAGTCACGGAGCACCGAATCGGTCGAGGCTCCCCCGGCGTAGCCGCTCTTGACCCTGACCTCGGCGAGCGCCGTCGGGGTCTGCCAGGCGGCCGTGATCGTGGGTGCAGTGTCACCGACCGCGGAGATCCAGCGACTCGCGTCCGTGCACACGCCGTCGACGGCGAGCGCCCCGCCGGTGTCGGCGCGGAGCGCGGAGGAGGCCGTCACGGTGGCTCCGAGCGCCACGTTCGTCCCGCCGAGCTCGCCTCGGAGCCCGGACACGATGTCCGCGAGCGTCGTGCCACCGGTCTCCGCGGACGTGCCGCGGGGGATCGAGGCCCAGCGCAGGGTTCCGCGGGTGGTCTCGCTGACCGGCGCCGTCAGATACAGGACGTCCGTCCCGCTCGCGGTCTCCGCTCGCAGCCGCTGCGGGCCAGCCGCCGGATCACCCACCGCACGAGCCGCCCAGCCCGAGCCGGCTCCCCCGCGCTCGAGTCGGACCACCTGGCTGCGGTTCTCGCCGCACACCTGCACGGCGAGGACCGCGTACACGCGGTCGACACCACCGGCGCTCGTCGCATCGATGCCGGCGACCGTCGAGACGCCCGAACCGAGCGCGGAGACGTCGATGAGTGACTCGTCGCTCCAGGCGCCGCCGTCCCAGGAGGTGTATCGCACGTCGTACGCGGTCTGATCGGCTTCGACGAACCGGTAGACGATCCCCGCGAGCTCCGTGCCGTCGAGGGCGAGCTTCGCGGTCTGCAGCGCCGGCGTGTAGCTGCCGATGGCCTCACCGGCACCGAAGGGGCGCCAGACGACGGATCCCGGGGTGGTCGGGGTGATCGGTCCGGTGAGCGCGGTCCCCGCGACGTCGGCGAAGGAACCGTCGGACGGGTCGTACGTCGCGTACGAGCCGAGGTGCCGCGCCGGGTCCGCCGGGAATGGGCCCCATTCCCACAGCACGTGGACGCGGCCGTCGGCGTCCACCTCGAGGTCGTCGGGGTAGAAGGAGTAGCCGGTCGCCGCGGCGACCACCGCCTCACGTTCCCAGACACCGCTGTCGAGGTCGTACCGGTAGAGCCGACCCTCCCGCCGCCCCTGCGTGTCCGTCCCGACGCGCACGAGCACCCAGGCGTCGCCGTCCGGGCCGCGCGCCGTCACCGGATAGGTGATCGCCGCGTCGAGGTCCGGCATGGAGGACGTCGCCTCGACGAGCGAGGTGACGTCGCCGGGTGCACTGGATCGGAACACGTTCCACTGCTCGTTGTGCATCGACACGAAGGCGTGGATGGTGCCCGCGCCGTCGACCACGATCGACGGCTGGTTGTGGCCGTTGTCGTCGGCGAAGGTCACGCAGGCGCCGCCGGCCGTCGAGCGCAGGCACCCTTCGGTCCACGTCCCGTCCGCGCCCCGCGAGGCCAGGTGGACCTCGTGCTTGGACGCGGTGGACGCCGGCGCGTTGAAGGCGAAGTAGGAGACACCGTCGACGACGTCGAGCGGCCGCCACCAGCCGGCCTGGTTCGACGTGTCGACGGTGACGGGCACGGTCTCGACCGTGTCGGTCACCGCACTCCCGCCCCCGTCGCTGCGCGCCGGTCCCCCGGGAGCGGCGACCGCCGGCGCCGTCACCCCCAGCGCGAGGACCGTGAGCGCGGCCGCGGCGAGCGCGCGGACGGTGTTCGATGGGCTGCGTCGCATGGTTCCCCCGGTGCCGGTCACAGTCGTCCGATCGTCGATCCGCGGCTCAGCCGACGAGCTTCTGCGCGGCCGCCCCGGCGGCCTTCATGGCTTCGGCCGGTTGCTCCTGGCCGACGAGGACCGCCTGCACCTTCTCCGCGATCTTCGTCTCGATCTGCGAGTACTGGACGAACTTCCAGAACGGGTTGGTCGAGCTCGTCTTGGTGATGCGGTCGCTGAAGTTCGTGGCGAACGAGTCGTTCTTCACGGCGTCGGAGTTGAGCGCGTCCTCGGTCGCCGGCGGCAGACCACGGGCGGCGAAGTCCTCGAGCACGGTCTCCGGGTCGGACGTCACCCACTGGGCGAAGTCCGCTGCGGTGCCGGCGGCCGGACCGTCGACGACGGCGAGCGCCCCGCCCCACACGAGCGCACGCGGCGTGTCACCCTGCTTGAGGACCGGCCGGGAGACCGGCTGCAGCTTGCTCGCGAAGTCGGGGTCGGGCGATTCACCGGTCACCGCGCTCCGTCCGACGATCGCGTCGTCGTAGATCGCGGTGCGGCCCTGCGCGAACAGCGAACGGGCGTCGAAGCGGTCGACGTCTGCTGCGATGAGGCCCTGGTCGTACAGGCTCTTGTACCAGGTGACCGCCTCGATGCTGGCGTCGTCGCCGATCGTGACGGTGTCCCCGTCGACCAGCGGGCTGCCGAAGGTCTGCATCCAGATGAGGATGTCCTTCAGCTGCGCGGCCTTCGTCGACGCCGCGTAGGGGATCATGCCGTTGCCGAGGCCCTTGAGCTGCTTGAGTGAGCCCTCGAACTCGTCGATCGTCGTGGGGAACTCGCCGATGCCGGCCTGCTCGAGGAGCGCCTGATTGGTGACGAGGCCGATCGCGCCGATCGTCCACGGGAGGCCGTACTGCACGCCGTCGAACGACGCGGCCGTGAGTCCCGCCTTCGTGTAGCCACGTCCTTCGGTCAACCCGGACACGTCCTGCAGCTTGCCGAGGCTCGCGAGCGAACCGAGCCAGGCGACGTCGACGTGGGCGACGCCGGAGAACTGCCCGCCGCGCACCTGCAGCATGAGCTGGTTGATGTACTCGTTGTAGGGGAAGGAGACCTCGCCGACGTCGATCTTGGCCTTGCCCTCGTATTTCTGCAGGAGGCTCTGGATGGCGGGTGCCGAGGCCTTCTCGGTGAGCGACCAGCTCGCGAAGTCGAAGTCGGTCGCGGTGCCGCCGACGGTCGCCTTCGGGATGGAGCCAGCTCCTGGGGCGGCTCCGGTCGGGGCGCACCCTGCGAGGGTGGCCGCGGCGACGCCGATGCCGAGGAACTGCAGGGCGCGGCGGCGGGTGATGACGGTCTGCTGTGCGGCGGTGGCGAAGGACGGGGTGATGTGGGACATGGCTCCTCCTCGAGCGTGATCCTGGTGGGACGTGTCTGGGTTGGTGGAACGGATTGTGGGGAGGCCCGGCGGCGGGCCGGTTCGGGGTGCTGCGCTCAGCCCTTCACGGCACCGGCGGTCAGTCCGCCGACGAGGTGACGCTGCAGGGCCATGAACGCGATCGCCACGGGTAGGGAGACGACGAGCGATGCGGCCATGAGCTCGGGCCAGGCCGTGGCGGCCTCGCCGACGAAGGTGTTCACGAGGCCGGGCGGGAGCGTCTGCTTGTCGGGACCCGCCAGGGTGAGCGCGAAGATGAAGTCGTTCCACCCGCGGACGAAGGCGAACAGGCCCGCGGCGACCAGGCCGGGTGCGGACAGCGGCAGCACGATGGAGTGGATGATCCGCAGTCGAGACGCCCCGTCGACGCGAGCCGCCTCGATGAGTTCGTCCGGGATCGTGTCGAAGAACCCCTTCAGCATCCAGACGCACAGCGGCAGGGTGAACGTCGTGAACGAGAGCACCAGCGCCGCATAGGTGTTCAGGAGTCCGTAGGCGCTGAACACCGAGTACAGGGTGATCAGCAGCAACGCCTGCGGGAACATCTGCGAGGCGAGCACGAAGTACATGAGTGATCGACGCCCGCGGTAGCGGAACTTCGAGAACGAGTAGCCCATGTAGGCCGAGACGATCACGGACAGCAGGGCGGTGATGACGGACACGATGATGCTGTTCCGCAGGTAGCCGAACAGGTCCGGGTTGGAGGCGAGGGCGGTGTACGCCTCGAAGCTGATCTCCGTGGGGAAGAGCTTCGGTGGGTACGAGAAGACCTGGGCTCGCGGGGTCAGCGAGGTGGCCAGCAACCAGTAGACCGGCAGCAGCCCGAAGCCGCCGCAGACGATCACCGCGACCCAGGCGCTGATCCGCACCGCCCGGCTCTCGGATCGGAAGAGCGACGGACGACGCCGGAGCGTGCCGATCTCGGTGGCGGCGAACGGGGGCTGCGGGTCCGGCGTGGTGTCCTGCGGCGCAGGGGGTGCGGTGGAGACGCTCATTTCTGCTCGCCTTTCTCCGAGAATCGGACGTAGACGACGACGAGCGCCATCAGGAGGATGAGCCAGAGCAGCCCGAGGGCGCCCGCGTGGCCGAGGTCGAACCCGCGGAAGGCGGTCTCGTACACGGCGGTGGCGAAGGTCTGGGTGCTGCCCGCCGGGCCGCCGCCCGTCAGGACGTAGATGATGTCGAAGTGCTGGAAGTTCCAGATGAACTCGAGCAGCAGGACGAGGCCGATGATGCCTTTCAGCTGCGGGACCGTGATCGAGAAGAAGCGTCGGATGGTCCCTGCGCCGTCCATCTCGGCCGCCTCATGGAGTTCCTGTGGCACGGTCTGCAGGCCGGCGAGGAGCATCACCATGATCCACGGGAAGGACTGCCAGGTCTTGGCGACGATCACGGCGAACATCGCCGTCTGCGGTTGGGCGAGCCAGGCCTGCGCGTCGACCCCGAACAGGCCGAGGACGGCGTTCGCCACCCCGTAGTTCGCGTTGAAGATCCACATCCAGAGGAACGACACCACGACGCCCGGCACGAGCCACGGGATCAGCATGAGTCCGCGCAGCATCTTGGCACCGCGGATGCGCGTGTTGAGTGCGAGGGCGAGCGCGAAGCCGATGATGAAGGGGGCGATGGTCGTCCCGAGGGTGAAGACCATGGTCTGCCCGAGCAGCTTGAGGAAGTCACCCTGGAGCACGTCGATGATGTTCTGGAGTCCGACGAACTCGCGTCCGGGGACGACCAGGCTCTGCTTGAAGAACGCCGTGACGAGCGCGGTCAGCAGCGGATAGGCGACGACCGCCACCAGGAGCGCGAGCCCCGGGAGGACGAGGACGAACGCGAACATCCCGTCCGGCATTCGTCTTGGTTTGTTCGAAACTGTGTTTAACTGTGAAGTCGTCATACTCACATCCTTGTGAGGAGCATTCCGCTGTATGCGGGGCTTCCTGGGGCAGCGGCGCTCTTATCAGCGGCCAAGTGTTGTTCAGCATGCCCGGTATCCGCGTGACAGGTCAACGCGCGGTGGTCACGGTTCCATAACGGACTGTTCATACTTGATTGAAACTGTCTCTTAAGAGCGTTCGTTCGCTGCCGGAGTGGACATGGGAGAGTTGATGGGTGAACTACGACCTCAGCGCTCCTGCCCGTCGCGACATCAAAGGCCTCACGGCTGCCATCGAGTCGGCCGAGGATGCTGCTTCACTGCAAGCGCGTCTGAGCGTGCCCCGCTACGGCGTGTTCGACCTCGCAGGCCGGGCCCGCCGCTCGCCGATCATCGGCGGACTCCTCCTGGCCGGCACGGCACTCGATCAGAACGGCAAGCCGACGAAGCCGCTGCAGGTGCTCGAGTCGATCCCTGAGCTCGACCCCGTCGACCCTGATCCCGGCGCCGTCGTCGCGCAGCTCGCCGAGCTCTCACACGGCGACCTCGTCACGGTGCGGTTCTCCGATGGCGCTTACGGCGACTTCGGAGTGACCGGCATCGCCGTCTGGTCGGTCCCCGGCACCACCTTCCTCGTGGGCGGCTGGCTCATCGGTTCCGCGGGGGCGCCCGCGCCCAGGGTCACCGAGCTCGTCCGTCTCGCACCCGTCGGCGACCACCCCTGGCCCGTCCCGGCCCAGATCACCGTCGTCGGCGAGGACATCGGCATCGACTGACCGTGCTTCGTTCGCCCAGACGTGGGCGAGCGAACAGCACGCCCGATCTCCTCGCGGACTGAACCCGGGCATGGGCAGCGCTGCCCATTCAGGGTTCGAGCCACTCGACCTACGCTCGTGATGTCCGAGCAGTCGACCGAGAGGAACATGACATGACCACACGAACGATGCGCACCAGGATCGCCCTCGCGGGGGCCGCCCTCGGCCTTGCCATCGCCGGCTCCGTCGGCGGCGTGGCGACCGCCGCACCGGCCCAAGCCGCCGGCCAATGCGTCGACTACCAGTACTCCGCCGGTGGCGACGGGAGTTGCGTCGCCAACATCCAGACGCTCCTCAACGCCTTCGGGCCGAGGATCCCCGGTGGTGTGTCCAACCTGGAGGTCGACGGTCAGTTCGGCGAGCAGACCCGGGCGGCCGTCGTGGCCTTCCAGACGTACTGGGGCATGCAGGTCGACGGCGTCGTGGGCGCCGAGACCTGGAACATCCTCTGCGGGCCGCAGATGGGCCCCGGCCCGATCTCGTGGTACCCGTACGACGCGGCTCGCGCCTCCGGCTGCAACATCTGACCAGACCCGCACGACGACACTCCCTCGCCCAGGTTCGGGCGAGGGAGTTCTCGTTCGCCCGGGGACGGGCGGACGAACGCGACGGCTACTCCGCGTCGAGGGTGAAGACCTGCGCCTGCTCGGGAGCGAGGAGCGGCATCGCGATCCCGACCTCGGCCAGCGCGCGGCCGGTGAGCACGACCGAGCCCTCGGTCAGCCACACCGGCGGCACGTCCTGGATCGACCGGGCGGGCGCGCCGAGGTCGAGCGGGCGGACCCGATAGCGACGCTCGGGATCGAGGCCGGGCACGCGAAGTGGCGAGGGGATCGCCGTCAGCGGTGCGGCGAGCGCCACCTGCGCGACGATCGCGGACGAGCGGTCCTGGGCGATCACCCCGTGCGCGTGCAGTGCCGGGTCGGCGCTGTCCATGCGGACGACCTCGCCCGTGTGCAGCAGCGGGCGGAGGCGCTTGTAGTGCGCGATCCATGTCGCGATCAGCTCGAGTTCCGGCTCGCTCGCCTCGTTGAGGTTCCACTCGATGCCGGCGCTCCCGAAGAGGGCTGTGGCCAGGCGGAACGCGAGGTCCGAGGTGCGCCAGGTGGTGTGCGAGCGCGCCGCACCGAGGTGACCGCCGAGATACTCCGGTGGGATCACGAGCCCCGTATAGCGCTGGATCGACTGCCGCTCGAGCGGGTCGTTCGTGTCGCTCGTCCACACCCGCTCGACCCGTTCGAGGATGCCGAGGTCGATCCTCGCGCCACCTGACGCGCACGACTCGATGTCGACACCGGGATGCAGGGCACGCACCTCGTCGAGCAATCGGTAGAGCGCCGTCGTCTGCCGGTGCGCCGAGCCGCCGAGGAGGTCGCGGTTGTGGTCCCACTTGAGGAACGCGATGTCGTACTCGGTCAGCAACGCGTCGAGTCGGCCGAGGAGGTAGGCGAAGGCGTCCGGGTTGTCCAGGTCGAGCACCCGTTGGAAGCGCCAGCTCGGAGCGTCCGGATGCCCGAGGACCCAATCGGGATGCGTGCGCGCGAGCTCCGAGTCGGGGTTCACCATCTCCGGCTCGACCCACAGCCCGAAGTCCATGCCGGCACCGGTCACCGCGGCGATGAGTGGCGACAACCCGCCCGCCCAGCGTTCCGGGTCGACGAACCAGTCGCCCAGCGCACGGCGGTCGTCCGTGCGGCCGGTGAACCAGCCGTCGTCCAGGACGAACCGCTCGACGCCGACGCGCTTCGCCTGCTCGACGAGGGTGAGCAGTGTCGGCAGGTCGTGGTCGAAGTACACGGCCTCCCAGGTGTTCAGCACCACCGGGCGGGGCTTCGTGATCGTGCTCCACGAGCGGATCCAGGGGTGCAGTCGCGCGGAGACGCCGTCGAGACCCGCGTCGGAGTAGACGGCGACCGTCCACGGCGACTCGTAGGTCTCCCCCGGCGCTAGCGTGACTTCGCCGGGCGCGAGGAGTTCACCGGAGCCGGTGACCACAGGGCCGAGTGGCGAGCGCTCGCTCCAGATCACCTTGTCGCCGCTCCACGCGAGGTGCGTCGCCCACACCTCGCCGCTGCGGAAGTCGAAGCCTGGTGCGCCCGTGACAGCGAGGAACGCGTCGTCGTGACCGGGTCGTCCGTGACGGTGCTCGCGTGTCCAAGCGCCCTGCCCGAGGCGGTGGCTCTGCGGCGTGCGCTCGTGCGTCCAGAGACCGGTGAAGTCGAGGAGTTCGGTGGCGCGGTCGGGGACCGGGAGCACGACGGCGAGGGCGTCGACGGTGAGCGGTCGGTCGACCTCGGCGTCGTTCCGCACGGTGTGCCGGACGCGGAGCACGCCCTGGGGGGTCAACTCGATCGTCGAGACGACCGTCACCGCGGCGCGTTCGTCGGACGTCGTCAGGGCCAGCGAGGTGTCGGTGGCCTGCTGGTCGATCAGCCGCAGCGCGAGCAGGTTCGACGCATCGGTTCCGCCCGGCCGGTGCACGCCGACACCCGGGCGGCCGCTCCAACCGTCGAACACGGTGGGCAGGAGGCTGAGGCGCGGCGGGGCGTCAATGGAGGAGGGCGGGATCGCCGGCGTCAGCCCGTCGGCGAGGGCGATGAGGGAGTCGGCGGCGAGTTCGCCGACATCGGCTCCCCAGTGGAGGATGGTGGGCACCTTCGTGCCGCGGGCGTCGACGATCAGGCTGACGCCCGCGGCACGAAGGTGGTGGATCACTGTTCTGTTACTCCTTGACGGGGATGGACTGTGCCTTGAGGGCGTCGATCGTCGCGGACTGACCCTTGGTGAGGGCGTCGAGCAGGGTTCCGTCACCGGAGACCGCAGCCTTGAAGCCGTCGGACACGTCGTTGTACGTCTGCGTCATCGTCGGACCCCAGGCGAAGTCCTCAGACACCTCGGAGGAAGCCTCCGCGAAGACATCGTAGATCGGCTGGCCGCCGTAGAAGTCGACGCCCTCCTTGAGGACGGGCAGGTTCAGGCCCTCCTTCGTCGCCGGGTAGATGTTGGCGCTCTTGTTGAGCATGGTGAGCGCCTCGTCGGAGGTGTTCAGCCACAGCGCGAACTTCGACGCCTCATAGGGGTGCTTGGAACCGGTGAAGACGGCGGTCGAGGAACCGCCCCAGTTGCCAGCCGCGGAGTCGCCGGCCTCCCACTGCGGAGCCTTCGCGACGGCCCACTTGCCGGCGGTGTCGGGAGCACCCGACGCGATGGAGTTCGCGCCCCAGACGGCGGAGTTCCAGGTCCAGGCGGCGCTGGAGTTGTAGGCGTTGTCCCACTCGGTCGTCCAGGTGGGGACGGTCGAGACGAGGTCCTCGTCGATCAGGTCCTGCCAGTAGTCGGCGACCTTCTTGGAGGCGGGGTCGGTCAGGTCGACGGTCCAGTCGGAGCCGTCGTTGTTGAACCAACTGCCGCCGGCCTGCCAGACGAAGCCGGCGAACTGGTTGATGTCGCCCTGCGAGAAGTTCGTGATGTACGCACCGGTGGCGCGGACCTTCTTGGCGGCCTCCTTGTACTCGGCCCACGTCGTCGGGATGGCGATCCCGTTCTGCTCGAACAGGTCGGCGCGGTAGAACATGGCCATCGGGCCGGAGTCCTGCGGGACGGCGTAGACCGAGTCGGACTCACCGAGCGAGACCTGACCCCAGGTCCAGTCGACGAAGTCGTCCTTGGCGGCCATGACGTCGTCGCACGCACCGAGGTCCATGAGGCCGTTCTGCACGCGGAAGTTCGGCAGGGCGTCGTACTCGATCTGGCCGAGGTCGGGGGCGTTGCCGGCCTTCAGCTGGTTGAAGAAGTTCTGGTAGGTACCGCTGTTGCCGTTCGGGCCGGTCTGGACCTTGACCTGGATGTCGGGGTTCTCCTTGTTCCAGACGTCGACGACCTCTTCGATGCCGGGGATCCAGGAGGTGAAGCTGAGGTCGACCTTGCCCTCGGCCGGGGCGCAGGAGGCAGCAGCACTGCCGCCCTCCGACCCGGTGGAGGAGCAGCCGCTCAGGACGACGGCCGACAGCACCGCTGCGGCGACCGCTGTTCTCTTGAGGTTCATAGCGAATCCGTTCTTCTGTGAATGGTGCGGGATGGGTGTTGGTGCGGGATGGGTGTTGGTGCGGGATGGAGAGGAGCGTCTGCTCGTCGGTCCGACTACTTCACGGCGCCGGCACCGAGGCCGGAGCGCCAGAACCGCTGGAGCAGGAGGAAGGTGATGACGAGCGGGATGATCGACAGGAATGCGCCGACGAGGACGTAGAGGCGCAGTTCGGGGATCTGGTTGACCTGCGAGTTCCAGGAGTAGAGCCCGAGGGTGACCGGGAACAGGGCTTCGTCGCGCAGCATGATGAGCGGCAGGAAGAAGTTGTTCCAGATGGCGACGAACTGGAAGAGGAACACGGTGACGAGCGCCGGGAACATGAGTCGCACGGAGATGGTGAAGAAGGTCCGGATCTCACCGGCGCCGTCGAGACGCGAGGCCTCGAGGAGTTCCTCGGGCACGCTCGACGCCGCGAAGATCCGCGTCAGGTAGACACCGAAGGGGCTCACCAACGAGGGCAGGAAGACCGCCCAGAACGTGTTCGTGAGGCCCACCTGGCTGAAGATGAGGAACAGCGGGAGCGCGAGCGCGGTCGCGGGGACGAGCACACCGCCGAGGACGACGTTGAAGATCAGGTCGCGTCCCGGGAACCGGTACTTCGCGAGGGCGTAGCCGCACATGGCCGCGAAGAGCGTGCCGAGCAGTGCGCCGAGGCCGGCGTACAGGACCGAGTTCAGCATCCACTTGAGGTAGACGCCGTCGCGGTAGGCGACGAGCTGGCCGATGTTCTCGAACAGGTTGAAGTCCGCGAACCAGAGCGGGGCCGAGTTGCCGAACTGCGCTGACGACTTCGTCGAGGCGATGAACAGCCACCAGATGGGGATGAGGAAGTAGAGCGTGAAGACGAGCATCACGATGAGCGCGCCGGCGCGCGACAAACGGCTCTCCTGCGGGCCGCGGCCGTTGGACAGGATGGCGGTCATTTGCCTTCCTTTCGCTGCGTGAACTTCAGGAACCCGAAGGAGAGGACGAAGGTCGCCAACGCGAGCACGACCGAGAAGGCGGCTGCGAGGTTCACGTTCGGGATGGACGAGGTGGTGTAGACGGTGAGGTTCGGGGTGAAGGTGCTGCTGACGGCCGAGCTGAAGGTGCGGAACACCTGCGGCTCGGCGAGGAGCTGCAGCGTGCCGATGATCGAGAAGATCGCCGTGAGTACGATCGCCGGCATCACGAGCGGGATCTTGATCGACCAGGCGATGCGCGCCTGACCGGCGCCGTCGAGCCGGGCCGCCTCGTAGATCTCGGTGGGGATGGAGAGCAACGAGGAGTAGATGATGAGCATGTTGTAGCCGACGAACACCCAGGTGACGACGTTCGCGATGGCCCAGAGCACGAGGTCAGCCGAGAGGAAGTCCACGCTCTGCGTGACCGCGGTGAACGGCGACAGGTTCGGCGAGTAGAGGAAGCCCCACATGATGGCGGCGATCACGCCGGGCACCGCGTACGGGACGAAGAACGCGAGACGGAAGAACCGCTTGCCCCGCAGGAGCGGTGAGTCGAGCAGCAGCGCGAAGAGGAGCGCGAGCCCGAGCATCACCGGCACCTGGACGACGCCGAACAGGAGCACCCGTCCGACGGACTGCCAGAACGGGCCGTTCTGGAAGACCTGCACGTACTGCGCCAGTCCGCCGAACACCTCCCGGGCCTGACCGAAGGTGCCGTCACGCTCGATCACGAGCAGTGACTGGTAGACCGCGTACCCGATCGGCACGAGGTAGAACAGCGCGAACAGCACGGCGAACGGGACGATGAAGATGGCGATCGCCCGCTTGTGCTGCACCACCGCCTTCGGCAGCTTGGCCGCCCTCGGCGGGCGGACGGGCCGTGGCGACGTCGCCTCGGCCGTCTCGATGTTGACGCTCATCGCGTGCGGTCCTCTCTGATGACGCGCACGGCGCCGGCTGGCACGCGTGCGATGGAGTCGACGGGTTCGCCGGTGACGAGCTCGCGCCCGCTGGCCGGCAGCTCGACGTCGTTCGTCGAGTGGTTGATGAGGAAGAGGTAGCTCCGTCCCTCATCGGCGCGGCGGACGACCTCGAGGCCCGGCTGGTCCGGATCACCCTGTGGCAGCGCCCCGGCCCCCGCGGCTGCGTCGCGGAGCACCTCGTCGAGCGCGCCGGCGTCCAGGTTCGTCGCGAGGTACCAGGCGTCGCCGCCACCCGCGATGCGGTTGCGCGTGATGGCCGGGCGACCGGCCGACGGGCCGTCGGCGAAGGAGTCGACGACCTCGGCTCCGCGGGCGCGGGTCCGCTCGGACCATGCCGTCGCGGTCCGGCCCGACGCGAGCGTCAGCACCTGGCCGGGGAGGACGGGGGCGAACTCCTCGACGTTGACGCCGAGCAGCTCGCGGAACGCGCCGGGGTAGCCGCCGGGGCGGACCCGGTCCTCCTCGTCGGCGATGCCGCTGAAGAACGTGACGACGGCGTGCCCACCGGCCGCGACGAAGTCCGAGACGACCGCGGCCTCGCTGTCGCGCACCAGGTACAGGTTCGGGACGACGACGAGCCGGTAGGCGGAGAGGTCGGTGCCCGGACGCACGACGTCGACGGTGTGACCCAGACGACGCAGCGACGCGTGGACCGCCTGGACCTGCGAGAGGTGGTCGATCGCGTGGGTCGGGCGGCTCTCGCCGTCGGCGGCCCACCAGTTCTCCCAGGAGAAGAGGAGCGCCACGTCGGCCTGGACGCGCGTACCGGTGATCTCGTCGAGTCGGTCGAGTGTGCCGCCCAGCTCGACGACCTCGCGCCACACGTCGGAGTCGGTGCCCGCGTGCGGCAGCAGGGCCGAGTGGAACTTCTCCGAGCCCTGCAGCGACGCACGCCACTGGAAGAAGCAGATCGCCTCCGCGCCCTTCGCGACGTGCGTGAGGGAGTTCCGGGTCATCTCGCCCGGTGCCTTCGCGAGGTTCTGCGGCTGCCAGTTGACCGCACCGGTGGACTGCTCCATGAGCAACCACGCGCCGCCCCCGGCGAGACCGCGCGTGAGGTCACTCGCGAACGCGAGTTCGGCCGTGGGGTCCGCGAGGCGGTTGTCGAGGTAGTGGTCGTTGGCGACGACGTCCATCTCGGGCGCCCACTGCCAGTAGTCGAGGTTCCGGATGTGCGCGGTGACCATGAAGTTGGTCGTGACGGGCACCGAGCTGTGGCGGCGCAGGACCTCGAGCTCGGCCCGGTAGTAGCCGAGGAGCTCGTCGGAGGAGAAGCGGTGGAAGTCGATGACCTGGCTCGGGTTCCGGCTCGACAGGGTCAGGCGCGGCGGGAGGATCTCGGCGAAGTCGCTGTACTGCTGGCTCCAGAACGACGTGCCCCACGCGGTGTTCAGACGCTCGATCGTCTCGTAGCGGGCGCGGAGCCAGCCCCGGAAGGCCTCGGCACTCTCGTCGTCGTAGCAGAGCGCGTTGTGGCAGCCGAGTTCGTTCGACACGTGCCAGAGCTCGACGGCGGGGTGTGCGCCGTAGCGGACGGCGACGCGCTCCACGAGTTCGAGGGCGTAGCGACGGAAGACCGCGGACGACGGGCACCAGGCCTGGCGACCGCCGGGGAAGCGCGTCGTCCCGTCCTCGGTCTCGGGGAGGATCTCCGGGTGCCGGAACGTCAGCCACGGTGGGGCCGATGCGGTGCCGGTCCCGAGGTTGACCCGGATGCCGGCTTCGTGGAGCAGGTCGAGGATCTCGTCGAGCCCGGCGAAGTCGAACTCCCCCGGCCGTGGCTCGAGGTGCGACCAGCCGAAGATGTTGAGGGCGACGAGGTCGACGCCCGCCTCCTGCATGAGCGCGACGTCTTCCCGCCAGACGGACCGATCCCACTGCTCGGGGTTGTAGTCGCAGCCGTAGGCGATGCCGTCGTGGCTGAACGTGGGGGTCGTGCTCATGGTGCCTTCCGCGATCTGTGAACGTGCA
This sequence comes from Plantibacter sp. CFBP 8798, assembly GCF_014841195.1. NCBI lineage: Bacteria > Bacillati > Actinomycetota > Actinomycetes > Micrococcales > Microbacteriaceae > Plantibacter > Plantibacter sp. CFBP 8798. The sequence continues at coordinate 238,296 of NZ_JACYTS010000001.1, read as the reverse complement.
CAGATCGAAGAGTGACAACTCCACGTTGAGAGTCTGTGAACGTACACAGAGTAGGCGTGCGTTTCTGAATCTGTCAACACGGAGCCCGCCGAAAGCCGCCCGGACCGGCGCTAGGGTGGAGCCGTGACCCCTCCGCCGACCCGACGCAAGCGAGCGACGGTGCACGATGTCGCCGTCGAAGCCGGCGTCTCCCGGGGCACGGTCAGCCGGGTCGTCAACGGCGAGCGCTACGTGTCGGCCGAAGCGCGCGAGGCGATCGAGGCCGCCATCGAGAAGGTCGGCTACGTGCCGAACACGGCCGCCCGGAACCTCGTCATGCAGCGCACCCAGGCCGTCGGGTTCGTCGTCCACGAGCCGCACAGTTTGTTCGTCGACGACCCCAACATCGGCAACATCCTGCTCGGGGCGAACGAGGCCCTGTCACAGGCCGACCACCAGCTCGTCTGTCTGGTCGTCGACTCCGAGCGCGACACCGACCGCATCACCCGGTACCTCTCGGGCGGCTTCGTCGACGGGGTGATCATGGTGTCCGCGCGCCAGAACGACCCGATCACGCGCGTCATCGAACGCCTCGGCCTCCCGGCGACCTTCGTGGGCCACCCGCCCGACCTCCGTGAGCTCCCCTTCGTCGGGATCGACAACCGGTCGGCATCGGCCGACATCACGGGTGAGCTGATCGGTGCCGGCCGACGGCACATCGGCATGATCGCGGCAGCCCTCGACCGGGACTCCGGCTCCGACCGACTCGCCGGGTTCCGCGATGCGCTCGGCGACCGCTTCGACGACCGACTCGTCGTGGAGGTCCCGCTCTACTCGCACCAGGACGGCTTCGCCGGCATGTCGGAGCTGCTGCGCCGGGAGTCGGCCGTCGACGGGGTGTTCGCGGCTTCGGACGCCGTCGCGGCCGGAGCACTCGAAGCCCTCCGAGCGGCAGGGCGGAGTGTGCCGGGGGACGTGTCGGTCGTCGGCTTCGACGACTCGGCGTGGGCGCTCCGTTGCCACCCGCCGCTCACCACCGTCCACCAGCCGGCGGCGGCCGTCGGTCAGCGCGCGGCGGAAGTGCTCCTCGCCCAGCTCCGGGGCGAGAACATCTCGCCGGTCGGCTCGTTCGTTCCCACGTCGATCGTGCGTCGCGGGAGCGTCTGAACCCGTTCGTTCGCCCGTTCTTGGGCGAACCAGCACTCCGTCGCCCAAGAATGGGCGAACGAATGCCGGAGGAGCGACTCAGAGCTGCGGTGACGGCCGTCGGATCGCGGCGCGCTTGGCCTCGTCGAAGGTGTCCACATGCAGCCATTCAGGCGGGCTGGGCGCGACGATGAGCACGTCGTAACCGGTGCCCTGTGCCTCGACGTACGCGAGACAGCACTCGGGTGAGGAGGGATCGGCGTCGTTCGAGATCCGCCATTGCCGGGCACCGATCGGGACGACGTGGTGCCGTTCGGACGAGTCTCGCGCTGGAGACACATCGTGCTGTGAGGGAAAGGACGGCTCGAGCGACACTGCTGGAGCATGCTTCGTGACCATGACCTCAGGCTACGTCGGCGCACGGACCGGTCCACGAGGCTTGACTTCACAGGTTCACGGCGACGCGCCGTGCGGTGGGAGTACGGTCAGCGCGGTGGCCGGCGCGAGGTCTCGAGCCCCAGCAGGATGAGCGCGACGACGATCGGGCCGTAGACGAACCCGTCGTCGAGCGTCAGTGATTCGCCGAGGAGGAGGACCGCCACGAGGACCAGCAGCACCGGTTCCAGGTAGCTGAGCAGTCCGAAGACGCCGAACGACAGCAGGCGACTCGCGACGAGGTACAGCACGAGGGCGACGCCACCGATCACCCCGAGGAGCACGATCCCCCAACCCAGCTGTGGGTGCGCCGCCAGGATGGCGAGTGAGGACGGTTGCAGCGCCAGCACGATCGCGGCGGGGACGAGGACCGCCAGCTCGAAGCAGAACGCACCGATCGAGTCGAGCCCGGCTCGGCGCCGGATCGCGAAGTACACCGGGTAGCCGACGGCGACCGCGATGGTCGCCCAGGACAGCCCACCGGCCACGACGATCGCGGCGGTGACGCCGATGGCGGCTGCGGCGACCGCAGCGATCCGGAGCCGTGCGAGTCGCTCGCGATGCAGGACGACGCCGACCACGACCATCGCCAGCGGCATCAGGAGGTAGCCGAGCGCGAGTTCGAGCCCGTGCCCCGTCTGCGGTGCCCAACCGAAGAGCCACAGCTGCAGTGACAACAGGAGCCCGTCGACCACGACCACGAGGACGAGGAGCGGACGACGCGCGAGACGGACCGCGATGTCGCGGACGTCCCGGCACCACCCGAACACGACGATGAGCGTCGCGAGCACCGGCACCGTCGCGATCACGCGCCAGGCGAAGATCTCGTTCGCTCCGAACGGCTCCAGTAGCGGTGGCAGGAAGAACAGCGCCGCGAACAAGAATGAGGCGACGACGGAGACGAGGACCCCGCGGGGCGTCGTCTCGCGATGCTCAGGGGGAAGGGCGGCCGTCACGGGTCCTCACCCTATCGTCGCGCGGGCAGCTCAGCTCGCGGCCGACTGGGCGGCCAGGACGAGGGCCTCGGCTTCGCGACGTTCGTCCTCCGTCAGCTCCGAGTAGCCCGATTCCATGAACTGATCGGTCTTCGGCTTCAGCATGGAGTATCGGAACTCGATCGACGGGTGTCCGGTCGTCAGGTCCTCCGCGAACGCGGCGTAGCCGTTGCGGCAGTGGCCCCTGATGTTCGGACCATCCCTCAGAACGATGCGGAAGCTCTGAGGTCTCCAGTTCGGTCCGATCGAGCTGACGTCGTCGATACGGACGACGCGAGAGCGGAAGGCCGTGTACACCACCAGGTGCTCATCGAGCACGACGATCCGGTGTGCCGTCACGACGAGTGTGGTCCATGCCGCCGCTGCAAGCACGACGAAGGCCACGGCCAGGACCGGTCCGGCGGACGCGAGTTTGTCCTTCGGAGTCACCAGGAAGAGGAAGAGCGGCGCCACACAGAGCATGAACACCTGCGCCTTCAGGCCGAACGCTGGAACGTACTTCACGCGTCCCCACCCCTCATCTGGTGCATGACATCGCCCACGCTCACCAGGTGTACGGGTCGAAGGTCCACGTGCCGTCGGTCGACAACACGACGGCACCGTCCACCCACACCTCGCAGTCCTCCGCGGTCACGATGCCGTATTCGCCCGACGCCGAGGCGAACGCGGCGAGGAAGTCGGCACTACCCCGACGGGTGGTGGTCACGAGGAACCCCGCCGTCGCGGAGTACTCCGAGAACTCGAACTCGGGACCACGGGTCAACAGCCACGTGACGCCCGACATCTCGTCGCCCTCCGAATTGTCGATCGCGATGGAGCAGCCCTCGGGTTCATAGGACGTCGATGCGATGCAGGCGTCCACGTACGCGTGGACCGCAGCGGTCGCCCCCTCCTGCCCGAGCGCCGTCAGTGTCGGGTACAGATACGCCGTCGGCCTGCCGTCCCACTCGGCCTCCACGCTGGGCACCTCGAAGTCGAAGAAGCCGGTGGTCGAGTCGGCCGCGATGTCGTACTTCCCCGGTCCGACGATGTAGACCGTCGTCTCATCCACCGTGCCGACGTGCTCGCCTCCGACGGAGAGGTCCAGTGCACCGAACCTGACCGTGGGCACCGTGATGGTCGGCAGGCTCGCCGGTTCGATGCGCCACGCGCTGAACCACAGGAAGCCGGACGGCTGTGCGCGCAGCGTGAACGCCGTGGTCTGCCGCTCGCCGCCGCGCTCGAACGCCACGTCGACCGTGGCGACCCCGTTCTCGGTCCGGGTCGCACCGACGCGATAGGCCGTCGGGCGGTCGGTCGCGAGCGCATACCGCTCATCGGTCAGGAGGTCGACGCTGTAGCCGAGTTCGGCGGCGGCAGCAGCGGTCCCGTCCATCGCGACCGCCCGTTCGAGGTGCCCGTCCTCCAGTGCGTCGAGGTACGGCTGCAGCATCACCGACGGTGCCGTGGCCGCCGTCAGCGACACCGACGCGCCGACCACCCAGGCCGCGGCGACGACGACCGTGGCGGCGATGACACCACCGAGGGCGACCGGACGCAGTCGGTGCGACGGCGGAGCGACGGGGGCGACGCTGCCGCCTCGGGTGACTGGTTCAGCGGTGTCGGCCGCGCCGACGGTCGGGTCCTCGTGCACCGGGCATCCTTCGATTCCGGGTCGCAGGGAGGAGCTGCCGTCCCGGAACCCGCAGCGCCTCGCGCATCGGGACGGACGTGGCGGAGGACCGCACGCGTTCGAGGCAGCACCGCATCATCTCACCTCACGGCCGCAGAGCACCAGATGCCACCACCGCCGCCGCTCACCAGTCGTGGACGGTGCCGTCCGTCAGCCGGTTCACCGGCAGGTACGCCTTCGTGTACTGGAACGCCGCGGCCGCGTCCTCGTCGAGCTCGACGCCGAGGCCGGGCTGCTCGCCGGGGTGCAGGAAGCCGTCGTCGAAGGTGAAGGAGGTCTGGAACACCTCGAGGGTCTGCTCGTTGTGCGGCATGTACTCCTGGATCCCGAAGTTGTGGATCGCGAGGTCGAGGTGCAACGCTGCGGCCATCCCGATGGGCGAGATGTCGGTGGGGCCGTGGATGCCGGAGCGGATCCCGTAGATGGCCGCGAAGTCGAGCAGCTTCTTCATCGCCGTGATGCCACCGGTGTGCGTCACCGCCGAGCGGACGTAGTCGATGAGGCGCTCGGTGATGAGGGTCTGGTAGTCGTACACCGAGTTGAAGACCTCGCCGATCGCCAGCGGCGTGGTCGAGTGCTGGCGGACGAGTCGCAGGGCGGTCTGGTCCTCCCCCGGTGTGCAGTCCTCGAGCCAGAAGAGCTTGTAGGGCTCGATGTCCTTCGCGAACCGGGCGGCCTCGATCGGCGACATGCGGTGGTGTCCGTCGTGCAGGATCCGGAGGCCCGTCCCGAAGTCCTCGCGGATCCGTTCGAAGACGCCCGGCATGTGCGCGAGGTAGCCGGCGGTGTCCCAGGACTCCTCGGTCGGTGCCGTGGCTGCCGAGCCGTCCGCCGCGCGCTTCGCCGGCTCGTAGTCGTAGCGGACGCCGGGCCCTGAGGCGGACACCCCGTACACCTGCCCGAGCCCCGGCACACCGGTCTGGACGCGCACCGCGGTGAACCCGAGCTCCTGGTACCCGGTGATCGCGTTGGCGAGCGCCTGGTAGTCCGTCCCCGAGGCGTGGGCGTACGCCCGGATCCCTGATCGGCTCGCACCGCCGAGCAGCTGGTACAGCGGCACCCCGGCCTTCTTGGCCTTGATGTCCCAGAGCGCCATGTCCACCGCGGCGATGGCCGCCATCGTGACGGGTCCGCGCCGCCAGTACGGTCCGCGGTACAGGTACTGCCAGGTGTCCTCGATGCGGTCCTCATCGCGGCCGATCAGCATCGACGCGACGTGGTCGCCGAGGTACGACGCGACGGCGACCTCACGCCCGTTGAGGGTCGCGTCGCCCCAGCCCACGACACCGTCGCTGGTGGTGATCTTCAGGGTGACGAAGTTCCGGCCGGGACTCGTGACGATGACGTCCGCGCGTTCGATGCTCATGGGGGTTCCTTTCGAGGAGGTCGGGTGCCGGTCAGATGGCGTCGCGCGGGTCGGTGAGGTCCCGACCGGCGACCTCCGGCATCCAGATGGACGCGACCAGGGCGCAGAGGGTGAAGACGCCGAGCATGATGATGATCGGGATGAACGAACCGGTGGCGGCGGACACCCAGGCGGCGGCGATGACGGGACCCGCGCCGGTCGCCACGATCGCGGCGATCTCCCGGGCCATCGCGGTGTAGGTGTAGCGGTTCCGCGCGCCGAAGAGTTCCGGCAGGGTCAGGTTCTCGAGCGACGCGAAGCTCATCACGGCCAGGTTGTGCAGGACGACGTAGCCGACGAACACCTGGACGGTGTCCTTGCTGTGGATCATGAGCATGGTCGGGACGATGACGATGAGCGCGATGATCGCCCACACCATGTACATGCGCTTCCGTCCGTACCGGTCACCGAGCCAGCCGGAGAGCGGCACGGTGATGAAGGCGACGAGCGAGGAGACGATGACGGCGTTGACCCCGATCGACCGGTCCAGCAGCAGGACGACGGTGATGTAGCTGATGAGGTACGTCTGGACGAGTCCCGAGTTGCCGGCCTGACCGAACCGCAGCAGGAGCGCGATGCTGAACGCCTTGATCGGCTTGCGGTTCATGGCCTCGAGCGTGCGGAGGTTGCCGGTCTCGGTCGCGAGGGCGATCGTCTCCTGCTTGGTGAGCGCCTTGCCGTCGACGACGTCGTCGCGCTCCTCGAAGACCGGGCTCTCCTTGAGGTTGAAGCGGACCCAGACCGCGAAGAGCATGATCACGACGCTGCCGATGAAGGGGATGCGCCAGGCCCAGGCGATGACCTCGTCCTCGCTGAACGCCAGGAGCAGACCGGCCCACAGCGCGGAGGCGAGCAGGGTGCCGCAGTTGGTCCCGAGCGCCACGAGCGACGCGATGATGCCGCGTCGCTTGGCCGGGGCGTACTCGGCGAGCATGACGCCGGCGCCCGAGATCTCGGCACCGGCTCCGAAGCCCTGCGCGATCCGCAGGAGGACCAGCAGGATCGGCGCGAGGATGCCGACCTGCGAGTAGGTCGGCAGGAAGCCGATGAGCGTCGTCGACAGGCCCATGAGCAGGATCGTGTAGAAGAGGACCTTGGTCCGGCCGGTCTTGTCGCCGAGCCGGGCGAAGAAGAACGCGCCGACCGGACGGGCGACGTAGCCGACCCCGTAGGTCGCCATCGCGGCGACGACGGCCATAGCCGGGTCCTCGTTGGAGAAGAAGAGGTCGGCGAACACGAGCGCGGCGGCCAGCGAGTAGAGCTGGTAGTCCATGAACTCGAGCGCGGTGCCGAGCCACCCGGAGATGGCGGCCCGGACGAGGTCGCGGACGGATCGGTTCGCGGTGGGGTCGCCGGTGGCGACGGACGACTTGGGTTCTGACATGAGGTACTCCTTCGGACCTACGGGATGCAGCGGAAGTGGGTGTGTGCGGTGGGTGGCTCAGAAGGCGAGGAGCACCTTCGCCGAGCGGGACGAGTCCCGCGCGACGGCGAAGGCGTCGACCGCCTCTTCGGCTGGGATGACCTGGGTCACGACGGCGTCGAGGAGATCGCCCTCGGCGAGGAACGCGATCGCGTCGTCGATCTCGGTGGAGAAGCGGAACGCGCCGCGGATGGTGAGCTCCTTGGCGAGCATGGGGGCGAGGTTGATCGGGCTGTCGGCGTCGGGGAGCATGCCGACCTGCACGATCGACCCGCCTCGTTTCGCGGCACGAACCGCCTGAGTCAGGGCGACCGGTGCGCCGGAGCATTCGAAGACGACGTCGTAGGACTCGTCGGCGACGGCGTCGCGACCCACGAGGAGGAGCTCACCGGCTCCGACGGTCGCGGCGCGTTCCAGTGCCTGTTCGCGCATGTCGCTCGCCGCGATCCTCGCTGCACCGGCCCGGGCGGCTGCGGCGATCACGAGCAGACCGATGGGCCCTGCACCGATGACGAGGATCCGCGCACCGCGCACGTCGCCGGCCAGCCCGACCGCGTGCATGGCGACCGCGAGGGGTTCGGCGAGCGCCGCCCGCTCGAGCGGGAGCCCGTCGGGCAGGACGCGCACCATCGAGTGTTCGACGATCAGGTACTCCGAGGCCCCACCCTGTCGGTGCGGGTCCGCCGCGGCGCTCCCGAGGTAGTCGCCGCCGGGTCGCAGGTGTGGGCGATCCTCGAGCCCCGGCAGGCTCGGGCCGTATCGCGCCGGGTGCACGGTGACCCGGGTGCCGGGGGCGAGCCGCCCGGAGGGGTCCACGTCGACGACGGCCGAGAGCTCGTGGCCGGGGGTGAGCGGTTCGCGGATGACGTACTCGCCGTTCGCTCCGTTGAAGTAGTAGTGCAGGTCGGAGCCGCAGATACCGACGTACCGCACCCGGAGGCGGACCTCGCCGTCGCGTGGTTCCGGGGTGGGGGCATCCTCCCAGCGGATGTCCTCCGCGCCGTGGATCGCGAGCGTCTTCATCGGTTGGCTCCTGTCGTGGTCATGGGTGCCTGCGAGGCGGCGATGCTGTCGCGGATGGCGGCGTCGACGCCGTGTCGGCGGATGGTGTCGATCAGTTCGCCGACCCGCGAGATGAAGGTCGGCTGCTCGGCGAGGTCCTGCCCGAAGAGGTGCAGCTCGGCGATCACCCGCTGCGCGAGATGCCGGCCGTCCGTCGACGTGTCCGCCAGCCGGGCGAGCTCCTCGCGGGCCGGATCGACCATGGCGCGCGCGTGCGGACCGGGGTCGAACCCCGGCATCGGGGCGATGCAGGACAGGTAGGCCGCAACCGTGAGGGCGATGAGGTGCGGGAGGGATCCGGCCTCGAGCAGACGGAGGGCGGGTTCCGGGATGCGCTGCCGGAGCTTCACCGATCCGTCGGTGCCCACCTGCGCCGTGCGGTGCCCGAGGGCGTGGTTCGCCCAGCGTTCGAAGAGCTGCCCCTCATACGTGCGGACGTCGACGCCGGAGGGGAACCGCACGGACGGTTCGTACTCGTCGCGGAGGATCGCCAGTGCGGCGGATTCGACGGCGGTGTCGGCGATCGACTCCGAGATCGTGGCCACCCCGCGGAGCGCACCGAGGTAGGCGATGAGCGAGTGCGTCCCGTTGAGGAGCCGCACCTTCATCTGCTCGTACGCCCCCACCTCGTCGGTGAACACGGCGCCTCCGGCCTCCCAGGCGGGGCGGGCGGCGGCGAAGCGGTCCTCGATCGCCCACATCGTGAACGGTTCGGCGGAGACCGGTGCGTCGTCCCGGACGCCGAGACGAGCTGCGACGAGCTCGCGCAGTTGCGGGGTCGTCGCCGGGACGATGCGGTCGACCATGCTGGACGGGAAGGCGACCGCGCTGTCGAGGTAGGCGAGCGCTTCCGCGCCCTCGGTGCCGCGCAGTTCGGAGAGGAAGGCCCGGACGAGCGCCTCCGTGCGAGCGCCGTTCTCGCTCAGGTTGTCGCAGCTCAGGATCGTGATCGGCGTTCCACTACCCGAAGCCCGCCGCTGCAGACCGCGAGCGAGCTGGCCGATGGTCGTCTGCGGTGCGCCTCCGCGGAGGTCGGCTGCGATCAGCGGGTCGTTCAGGTCGAGGAGGCCGGTCGACGGCGAGGCGCTGTAGCCGTGCTCCGTCACGGTCAGCGTGACGACCCGGATGCGGTCGTCCGCGAGGGTGCCGACCACGCGCTCCGGATCCTCCGCCGCGACGAACGCGTCGGTGTGCACGGCGGGCACGGAGAACGAGGCCCCGATGGGTGAGATCTCGGCGACCGTGTAGCGGAGATCCTGCGCCCGCATGGCGTCGACGACCGCTCGGGACCGGGATGCGACACCGACGATGCCCCATTCATCGCCGCCCGCGCTGAGCGCAGCCGCCGTGTAGACGGCCTGGTGCGCTCGGTGGAAGTTGCCGAGACCGAGGTGCAGGATGCCGGCGGCGGACGGTGCCGGGTGCTCCGGACGCGGGCCCGAGCCGGCGCCCAGTCGCGGCGGCAGGGCCGTCATCGCCGAGCCTCGGGGCACCGCGTCGTCGGCTGGAGGAGATCCACGTCGATCATCATGAAAGCGATTCTGAATGGTTTGTACAAAGTTTGTCAAGTAGTTTCATGGCAGCACGATGCCGCATCATGAGTACACCCGACCCCGCGAAGGATCAACCGTGACCGCCACCCTCACCGATGTCGCCCGTCACGCGGGCGTCTCCATCGCCACCGCGTCGCGGGCGTTCGGCGAGCCGGATCGCCTTGCGAACGCGACGCTCGAGCGGGTCCTCACGGCGGCGGCGGACCTCGGGTACTCGAACCCGAACGGTTCGACGGCGGAGAAGACGTTCGGCGTCATCGTCCCCGACATCGCCAGCCCGGTCTACGCGACCCTCCTGAAGGGCGTCCACGCCCAGGCCTGGCAGGGACGCCACCGCCCGGTGTTGTTCGACACCGATGAGGACCTGCATCGCGAGCACGAGCAGCTCGAACTGGCGCGGAAGCTCAACGGGATGCTCCTCTGCTCGCCACGCCTCCCCGACGACGAGATCCGCGCGCTCGTGGGCGACACCCCGGTCGTGGTGGTCAACCGCATCATCGACGGCCTCCCCTACGTCGTGATGGACACCGAGAGCGGGCCACGGCAGGCGGTCGAACACCTCGCCGCACTGGGTCACCGACACATCGCCTATGCGGCCGGTCCGAAGCACTCCTGGGCGGACCTCCGCCGTGGCGACGCGGTCGCGGCGGCATGCGAGCAGCTCGACATCGAGTTCACCCGTCTGGGCCACCAGGCGGCCTCGATCCAGGGCGGCCTCGCCGCAGCGGCCACGATCGTGGCGAGCGGCGCGACGGCGGTCATCGCCTACAACGACCTGGTCGCCCTCGGCGTCGACGCCGGGATCACGTCGATGGGCAGGCGCTGCCCCGACGACCTCAGCATCATCGGCACCGACGACATCGAGATGGCGTCCATCCGCCAGCCCGGTCTCACCACCGTGCGGCTCGCGATCAACCGGTGCGGGTCGTTGGCGGTCGAGGTGCTGCTCCAGGCCATGGCCGGCGGGTCGCCCCGTTCGGTCGCGAGTCTCGACTCGCAGCTCATCGTGCGCGATTCGACCGCAGCCCCGCGTCGGGACTGACGCGGCGGACGGCAGCTCCGCCGATCAGCCGACGTCCCATCGGTGGAGCCGAGCGGCCGCGAGACCCGACACGAGCGCGCACGCCGCCATCAGGCTCCAGACCACTGCGAGCGGCACGGGCTGAGGGCCTCGGGAGATGGTCGCCTCGAGCGCGCCGACGATCCAGGTCGTGGGCAGGACCCGGAAGAGACCGGCGGCCCACTCCGGAAGGATCGCGAGCGGGAAGAGGGCCCCGGACGTGGCGAGAGCGAGCATCGGCAGCAGGTACGCGAGTTGCATGGCGATGTCCGGGTTCGACAACCGCGCCGCGAGGAGGTAGCCGAAGCCGAGCAGCATCGCGCCACCGAGCAGGATCGTGCCGGCGATCGCGACGAGGTCGGAGAGTGGACGGGTGGGCACCGTCCAGGCGGCCAGGGCGATGATCACCGCGGCCTCGACGACGACCAACCCCACGCGGATCGGCAGGTGTCCGAGCAGATAGGCGTCGCGACGGGCCGGCGAGGTCGACAGCGCCCGCAGCAGGCCGATGCTGCGATGCCGGACCAGCGGCACCGTGGTGAGCATGAAGGCGATCGCCATCGTCCCCGTGCTCGAAACGAGCGGGAGGGCGCGCTGCAGCACACCAGCAGGCGTGTCGGACGCCGTCGCCACGAGGGCGTCCACCCCCCAGAGCAGTCCGATCAAGGCGAGGAAACTCGCCACGAGTGCGATGATCGAGCGCGGGTCCCGGACGAGGTCGCGCGCGTGGGCCGCGGCGAAGCTCCGGACCTGCGCTGGGAACGCGGGCGTCGTGCTCATGGGCTGTGGGCCAGGTCGCCGTCGGCTGCGGACGTCGGCCGATTCGCGAGATCGATGAAGAGATCCTCGAGCGACCCGTGCGCCACTCGGAACCCGCGGGGTCTGAGACCGGTGGAGAAGGTGAGTCGGCGCAGCACGGCGTCGGGGTCGTCGGTCACGATCCCGACCAGGCTGACGGCGCCCTTCGCCGTAACAGTGATCTCGCCGGGGATGTCGTGCGAACGCAACTCGTCCGCGGTGGTCCGGCCGGGGACCTCGAAGGTCACCGTGGCCGTCGCGGCGTGTTCCCGGACCAGGGTCTCCGGCTCACCCGAGGCGGCGATCGAGCCGTCCACGAGGACGGCGATCCGGTCGCAGACCTGGGTGGCCTCGTCCATGTGATGCGTCGAGAGCAGGATCGTGGTCCCGCGTTCCTGCTGGCGCCGGATGATGCCCCAGAGGTTCCGTCGGGCCTGCGGGTCGAGTCCGGCCGACGGCTCGTCGAGGACGACGATCTCGGGATTGCCGATCAACGCGATGGCGATCAGCAGGCGACGCTCCTGGCCGCCTGAGAGGTGCTTCACGCGCACGCGCCGTGCCTCCCCCAGATCGAGCTCGTCCAAGACCTCCTCGGGACGCCGCACGTCGCGGTAGAACGACGCGAAGAGGTCGAGCGTCTCCGCGACCGTCAGCGTCGGGAACAGGGTGGCGGCCTGCGGCTGCACCGCCATCCGCTCGGTCACGTATCGGCGGTCGATCGACGGGTCTCGTCCGAGCACCCGGACGGTTCCGTCGGTGGGACGGCGGAGTCCGACGATGGTCTCGAGCGTGGTGGTCTTCCCGGCGCCGTTCGGTCCCAGCAGTCCGAACACCTCGCCCGCGTGGACCCGGAGGGAGACGTCGCGCAGGACGCTCCGGTCGCCGTAGCGCTTGCTGAGCCGGTCGACGGTGACGACCACTCGGTCCGATTCGTTCATCGTCGTCCTCCAGACGGCGGAGCATCGTGTTCACCCGGGAAGAAGATCTCCTCGATCGGGCGGGAGAGCAGTGCGGAGACCCGGAACGCCAACGGCAGGGACGGGTCGTAGCGCCCGGTCTCGAGCGCGTTCACCGTCTGCCTGGAGACGCCGAGTGCTTCAGCGAACTGGACCTGGGTCCACCCGCGTTCGGTGCGCAGGGCGCGGACGTCGTTCTTCATCGGGTGGCCCGGAAGGAGACGACGCCGATGGTCACACCCCAGACCGCCATCCCGCCGATGAACACCCACCATTCCGGTTGGGGGACGACGACACCGGCGGTCGACAGGAACACGACCGCGAGGCTGATCAGCATCGCCGCGCCGAACCCGATGGCGAGACTCAGCACGATCACTCCGCGCTGCAGTTCGTCGACGCGGCGCACGTGTCGGACGAGTGCGATCACGATCCACACCACCGGCACGAGCGGGACGAGTGCGACCGCGACGGCTGCGGGCGATCCCGGCTCGGTGGGGAACAGCTCCGGCAGGAAGAGGAACGTCACGAGGAACCCGACGGCACCGGCCGCGATCTCCCACATGTATCTGCGGGAGGCACGACGCTCCTGCGGCGTCGATCCCCGTGTCGTGTGCTCGTTCATGCTGCCACCTCTCGTTGCGTGTCGGACATCTTGGTCGTCCGCCCGTCGCGCTCGGACTGATCCCACTCGAACCACCGCACGGCGAGCACGCCTGCTGCGACGCTGACAAGCGACATGAGCCCCCAGAGCGCGGGGACGGGGAGGAACGGTTCGGCCCCGGTCAGTGAGGCACTCGCGGCGGCGACGAACCAGGTGGTCGGCAGGCAGTTCATGGCGACCTGCACGGCGGCAGGGAGGATGGACTGCGGCAGGAGCCCGCCCGACGCGAACACGAGCCCGATCGTCACCATCACCATCGTCTGTTGTGTCGCCTCGGCGTTCCGCGATCGGGCGGCGAACACCAGCGCCAGAGCGAACAGCATCGCCGCTCCGAGGAGGAACGAGACCCCCAGGGCCAGGAGGTCCACGCCGTCGACGTACCTTCGCCAGACTGCGATCCCGGTCGTCAGCACCAGGATCCCCACCGCCACCAGCGCGCGCAAGGGGAGCTGCGCGAGGAGGAAGGTCGACCGGCGGAGCGGCGTCACGCCGAGCAGCCGGAGCAGCCCGCGCTCCCGCATCGCCACGAGTGGGACGGTCGTGCCGATGAACGCCAGGCTCGCGACCCCGACCAGGACCACGATGCCGAGGTTCTCCTGGAGCGGGTCGATCTTCACGTCACCCTCGTCGTCCATCACCGTCACCCCGTGAGCCGGGACGCCTGCGTCGCGCAGCCCTCGCCAGATCGGGTCCCATGCAGCCTGGTCCGCAGCGTCGAGCACCACCAGGGCGCGCCCCTCGTGCACGGTCACCCGCGTGTTCCGATCGGGGTCGTCGGGGGCGACCACCTGCACACCGGCCCGCTCGAGCGCCGACGAGACTCCCGGTTCGTCCGTGTCCAGCGCTGCGACCGGAGCAGGGCCCAGGACGACGAACGCGAGCCACATGGAAACGTAGATCACGAGGATGATGCCGGTCATGAACCACATCGAGATCCCGGTGAGCGGGTTCCTGAGCACGTCGCGAGCGCTCATCAACGCCAGCCGCCGGAACGCCGCGCCGCCGCAGCGGGCCGACCTGTCGTTCGTCATCGTCGGCGCATCTGGACGATCGAGTCCGAAATGACAAGGAAACCTGACATACGTCAAGCATGCTTGTCATTCGGCGACGTGTCAAGCTTCCTTGGCAACGACAGGCACGGCAGGATGGGATCGTGCTGAACCGACTGGGTCTCCTCCGTATGACCGGCCGCGACCCCGGCGAGGGGCACCGGGTGGCGAGCCCGTTGGAGCTGCTCTTCGACCTCGTGTTCGTCGTCGCCGTCTCCCAGGCCTCGCAGAACCTCCACCACGGGATCGTCGAGGGTCACGCGGCGGAGACGACCGTCTCCTACGCGATGATCTTCTTCGCGATCTGGTGGGCGTGGATGAACTTCACCTGGTTCGCGTCCGCGTTCGACACCGATGACTGGCTCTACCGCATGACCACCATCGTGCAGATGGGCGGGGTCCTCGTGCTCGCCGCCGGCGTGCACGACGCCATGGTCGACGGCGAGTGGGCGATCATCACCATCGGCTACGTCATCATGCGACTGGCGATGGTGGCGCAGTGGCTCCGACTCGCGTTGTCCGATCCGGAGCAACGCGCGGTGGCCCTCCGGTTCGCGATCGGGATCAGCCTCGTGCAGGTCCTCTGGGTCGCGCGACTGGCCCTTCCGGTGGAGGGGCAGTTCTGGACCTTCTGGCCCGCGATGCTGCTCGAGGTGCTCGTGCCCGTCTGGGCGGAACGGGTCCACCGCACGCCCTGGCACCCGCATCACGTCGCCGAGCGGTACGGCCTGTTCACGCTGATCCTGCTCGGCGAGAGCCTTCTCGGTTCGGCGAACGCCATCATCGACGCGGCGAACAGCGACGAGCGGATCGACGGGCTCGTCGGCCTGGCCGTGGCAGGCATCGTCCTCGCCGCCGGGATGTGGTGGATCTACTTCAGCCGGGAGCAAGGGGCTCGCCTGGCCTCGTCCCGCCAGGGGTTCGCCTTCGGGTACGCGCACTACGTCGTCTTCGCCGCCGCCGGTGCCGTCTCCGCCGGGATCGAAGTGGAACTCGACCTGCTGACGCACGCGGGCGAGCATCTCACCGCCGCCGTCGCGTCATTCTCGCTGACCATCCCCGTCTCGGTGTTCATGGTCGCGGTCTGGTTGGTCCTGATCCGCGGCAGGATCTCGACCACCGCCTCGATCCTCTTCCTCCTGGCCGCCATCGCCGTGCTGGCCTCCGCCACACTCCCGATCGTGACCGTCCTCGGCACCGCGACCGCCGTGGGGCTCGCCGTCCTCATCCTCGAGGTGCAGCGCGTCCGCGAGCGCCGGTGACGGTGAACCCGCTGCGGACACGTCTCCGTCACCGCCGTGGGCGGACGAGACCACCTTTGGCCAGATCCATGTACCAGTTGTAGAGCGAGGACCGCTCCGCCAGGAGGTCGAGGTACACCTGCCGCGCGCGGGCATCGTCGGCCACCAGGAGGTAGCGCTCGTCGTCGAGGATTCCACCGACCCCGGCGGTCGTCGTCTCGTAGGCGTACTGCTCCTCGATCGACGTCATCGCCCGCAACTCGTCGAGGTACCCGACGAGGACGGGAAGATAGGCGCCCTGCGCGAGTCGCCAGGCGGCCTTCTCCTGCGCGCGCCGGAAGCTGATCGCCAGATCACGCGGGAGCGCTCGCGCGAGTGGTTCAGGATCCCCCGCCGCGCCGGGCGCCGCCCCGAACGCCCGACCGAAGTCGACCAGCAGGGAGTTCCCGTACGTACTGAACGCCGCAAGATCCCGGGTCGACCCGGGCGAGACGACGAGGGTGTAGCCGTCGCGGTACGGCGACGGACGGTGTGGACCACGACGATCCGGCACCGCCAGCGGCGCAGTCACCCACTCGCGGACGATGGCCGACGTCCGGTCGTGGTCGTCGACGCGCGTCTCGGCGCTGCTGAACACCGAGGAGCGGTCGGCCAGCAGTTCCAGGAGCACTCGGCCGTCGTGCAGCATCGTGATCGCGATGCCCATCGGCATCCGGGGGTTCTCCATGTCGACACGGTAGCGGCCACGCCCGGACGGCGGGAACGACGAAGGCCCCCGATTCCTCGGGGGCCTTCGTGTCACATCAACTGGTGCGCGAGGCGGGACTTGAACCCGCACGCCCTTTCGAGCACTGGCACCTGAAGCCAGCGCGTCTGCCAATTCCGCCACTCGCGCGAGACACCAGACGTCGCCGCTCTCGCGGCAACTTATCGAGGATAGCACGCGGAGCCCGGGTGGCAGAACACCGGAGATCCGCGCCAGAGCAGGACGAAACGGCCCCGACGGTCCTGTTCCGATGCCGATCTCCTGCTGCCGAGCGGGTGAACACCTGGCGTCGGCGCCCGCGTCGATTGGCCTCGTGTGCAGGCAAACCGTCTAACATTGCCTGGACACCGACACGAATCGAGAGACCGTGGGCATTCTGGACAACTTCGAGAAGGGACTCGAGCGCGCCGTCAACGGCGCCTTCGCGAAGACCTTCAAGTCCGGACTCCAGCCGGTCGAGATCACGAGCGCGCTCCGACGCGAGCTCGACACCAAGGCCGCCGTCGTCTCCCGCGACCGCATCCTCGTGCCGAACAAGTTCACCGTCCGCATGTCGCCCACCGACTTCGAGCGCATGGACGCCATCGGCCCCTCCCTCATCGACGAGCTCGGTTCGCTCGTCCAGAAGCACGCCAAGAGCCAGGGGTACTCCTTTCCGGGTGCCGTGACCATCAAGCTCTCCGGCGACCGCTCCCTCCCCGACGGCCTCGTGCAGATCGACAGTGTCAACCTCAAGGGCTCCGTCACCTGGGCACCCGTGCTCGACATCGGCGGTAAGCGCTACCCGATCACGCAGGCCCGCACGGTCATCGGCCGCGGTACCGAGGCCGACATCACGATCCCCGACACCGGCACCTCACGGAAGCACGTCGAGATCCTCTGGGACGGCAACGCCGGTCAGGCGCGCGACCTCGGCTCCACGAACGGCTCGAAGCTCAACGGCCAGTCCTTCCGCCAGGCGGCCCTCTCCCCCGACTCCGTCATCGAGATCGGCCGCACCAGGATCGTGTTCCGGGTGGTCGCCAAGGCCGGCGGATCCGATCGCCAGATGAGCGATGCGACCCGACGTCACGATGTGTCGTCCTTCGGCGACTCGTGGGGGGACGGCGCGTGAGCGAACTGACCCTGCTGGTCCTCCGCATCGGCTTCCTGCTCCTGCTCTGGACGTTCGTCTTCGGCATCGTCTACGCCCTCCGCACCGACCTCTTCGGACCACGTGTCCGGAAGCCGCAGCAGCAGTCGTCGAACGGAGCCCCGGCCACACCGCCGCAGCCGATGCGCGCCGCGGCCGCCCCGGCCCCCAGTCGGCCCGCCACCGGCGGATCGAGCGGCACGCCTCCGCGCGCCACGGTCGACAACACCTCGCGCCTCGTCATCGTGTCCGGGCCCAAGCAGGGCACCGAGCTCCCCCTCGGCCGCGAGCCGATCACCATCGGCCGCTCAGCGGACTCCGGCCTCATCATCCGCGACGACTACACGTCCACGCATCACGCGCGCCTCATGCTCTGGAACGACGAGTGGATGGTCCAGGACCTCGACTCCACCAACGGCACCTTCCTCGCCGGCAAGCGCGTGAGCGTCCCGACGCAGATCCCACTCGACACCCCCGTCAAGGTCGGCCAGACCAGTTTCGAGTTGCGGCGGTAACCCGGTGACGACCAGCGGCGCCGGCGCAGCGCTCTCCCACGTGGGTAAAGTGCGCTCAAACAACCAGGATTCCGGCTACTCCGGGCACCACCTGTTCGTCGTCGCCGACGGCATGGGCGGCCACGCCGGCGGTGACGTCGCCTCGGCGATGGCACTCAACCGCATCATCGAAGCCGACGAGCCGTACCCGTCCTCCGAGGCCGCTGAGGCGACGCTCCAGTCCGCGATCCTCGCGGCGAACTCCATCCTGGGCGACACGGTCTCGAAGCACCGCGAGCTGACCGGCATGGGCACCACGGTCTCCGCGCTCGCGGTCATCGGCAACGAGGTCGCCATCGCCCACATCGGCGACTCCCGCATCTACCTCTTCCGTGAGGGCGAGCTCAGCCAGATCACGGTCGACCACACGTTCGTCCAGCGTCTCGTGGACTCCGGCCGGATCACGGCGGAGGAGGCGATGGTCCATCCCCGCCGATCCGTGCTGATGCGCGTCCTCGGCGACGTCGACGCCTCCCCCGAGATCGACACGATGACGCTCGGAACGCAGCCGGGTGACCGCTGGATCCTCTGCTCGGACGGTCTCTCGGGCGTGGTCGACGAGACGCACATCACGGCGACCCTCACCGAGAAGCTGTCGGCGCAGCGCACTGCCGAGAAGCTCGTCCGGCAGAGCCTGGACCGCGGTGCACCGGACAACGTCACCGTCGTGGTCGTCGACATCGTCGACGAGCCGGTGAGTGACGGTGAGCCCGTCGTCGTCGGTTCGGCCTCGAAGCCCGTGGCCTTCGCGCTCACCCCGTCGGTGAAGAAGCCGTCGCTCATCCCCAACAGCTGGCTGCACCCGGGGCGGGTCACCTCGCTCGGCAACTCGCACTTCGAGCCCGCCTCCGAGGATTACCTCGACGAGCTCATCGAGGAGGACGAGCGCCGCGCGAGACGTCGGCGCATCACCTGGCTCGTCGGTCTCATCGTGGTCATCGTCGCGATCGTCGGTGGTGTCATGCTCGGGTACGCGTGGACCCAGACCCGCTACTTCGTCGGCGGCGACGACGACACGGTGGTCATCTACCAGGGCATCCAGCAGGACGTCGGCCCCATCAAACTCTCGAACGTCAAGGAGGACACCGGCATCCCGCTCGGCTCGCTCTCCGACTTCGACCGCCAGGCCGTCGACCAGACCATCAGCGCGTCCTCGTTCACCGAGGCCCTCGACATCGTGAAGCGATTGCGGGTGACCGATGACCAGTGACGTCGCAGCCCCCATCCAAGCCGATACCGGCGTCATCAAGACGATGCGCCGACTCCGGCTGCCGAAGAAGCTCCGCAACCTGGAGCTCGCGCTCCTCATCTTCGCGTTCGCCATCAACGCGGTCGCGGTCATGCTCGTGCAGCTCGGCGCCCTCGGGCACCTCGACTTCGCCCTGATCACCTTCGGCTCGGGCCTGTCACTCCTGGTCCTCGCCTTCCACATCGTGCTGCGCTACACCGCGGCGGAGGCCGACCCCTTCCTGCTACCGATCGCCACCGTGCTCGGCGGCGTCGGCATCGCTGAGATCTACCGGATCGACATCGCCCTCGGCGACTCCGGTTGGGCAAGCGCCGCGGTCCGACAGATGGTGTGGAGTGCGATCGCGATCGCCGGCGCCATCGCCGTGGTCCTGATCATCCGCAACCACCGCGTGCTCTTCAAGTACACGTACATCGCCGGCCTCTTCGCCTTCGTCCTCCTCCTGCTGCCCCTGCTGCCGGGCATCGGTCGGGAGGTCAACGGCGCCCGCGTCTGGATCGGCATCGGCGACGCGGTCACCTTCCAGCCCGGCGAGATCGCGAAGATCGCTCTCGCGGTCTTCTTCGCCGGTTATCTCGTGCGCACGCGCGACAGCCTCTCGATGGTCGGCAAGAAGTTCCTCGGGATCCAGTTCCCCCGTCTGCGCGACCTCGGCCCGATCCTCGTGGTCTGGGCGATGGCGATGGGCGTGATCGTCTTCCAGCGCGACCTCGGAACCGGTCTGCTCTACTTCGGCATGTTCCTCGTGATGCTGTACGTCGCGACGAGCCGCGCCAGCTGGATCATCATCGGCCTGACGATGTTCTTCGCCGGTGCGTTCATCGCCGGCCAGACCCTCTCCTACGTCGCCGGTCGTTTCCACAACTGGTGGGACGCCTTCAACCCGGAGGTCTTCGACCGCGACGGCGGCAGCTACCAGCTCGTGCAGGGCATCTTCGGCCTCGCCCACGGCGGACTGCTCGGCACCGGGCTCGGCCAAGGCATGCCCGAGATCACCCCCGTCCCGCAGAGCGACTACATCATCGCCAGCCTCGGTGAGGAGCTCGGCCTCGCCGGTCTCTTCGCGATCTTCGCGCTCTACCTGCTGCTCGTCTCGCGGGGCTTCCGAGTCGGCTACGCCGGTACCGACGACTTCGGCAAGCTCCTCTCGATCGGCCTGGCGTTCACCGTCGCGCTACAGGTCTTCGTCGTCGTCGGCGGCGTGACCCGCATCATCCCGCTCACGGGGCTCACCACACCCTTCCTGGCGGCCGGCGGGTCGTCGCTCGTCGCGAACTGGATCATCATCGCCGTCCTGCTCCGCATCTCCGACACGGTCCGAACCCAACCCAAGGCGGTGGTCTCATGAATCGCGAACTCAAGCGGGTGAGCATCGTCGTCCTGGCGATGTTCCTGGCGCTCTTCGGGTCGACCACGATCATCCAGATGTTCCAGGCCGACACCCTCAACGCCGACGGTCGCAACACGCGGACCCTCTACGACAGCTACCGGACGGAGCGAGGTCCCATCCTGCTCACGGACGGGACCGCCATCGCCTCGTCCGTCGCCAGTGACGACGAATACAAGTACCAGCGCGTCTACGCGAACGGCCCGTTGTACGCGCCCGTCACCGGCTACTTCTCGCCCACCCAGGGCTCGTCCGGTCTCGAACTCGCGACGAACGAGTACCTGAGCGGTACGTCGAACTCCCAGTTCCTCGACTCCATCAACCGGCTCATCTCCGGCCAGGCTCCGAAGGGTGCGGCGGTCGAGGTCACCCTGGACCCCGTCGTGCAGCAGGCCGCCTTCGACGCGCTCGGCGACCAGGAGGGCGCGATCGTCGCCATCGAGCCGAAGACGGGCAAGATCCTCGCCTCGGTGTCGAGCCCCGGCTACGACCCGAACGTCCTGGCCAGCCACGACAACGCGGCCGTGCTCGACGCCTACCGCACGCTCGACGACGACGACCGCCAGCCGCTCCTCAACAAGGGCGTCGACGGCGACCTCGATCCGCCCGGTTCCACCTTCAAGCTCGTCACCGCGGCCGCGGCGTTCGCCTCGGGTGACTACACGCCGGAGTCCGAGTTCCCGAACCCGTCCACCTACACGCTCCCCGGGACGAGCACCGTCATCCGCAACTCCGAGGGCGGAAGCTGCGGCGGCGGCGCGACGGTGTCCATCGCGACAGCCGTCGAGCTCAGCTGCAACATCCCGCTCGCGGAACTCGGCGTCGAACTCGGCTACGAGAAGATCCGCGACATGGCGCAGAGCTTCGGCTTCAACATGGACGTGAACATCACCGGAACGGGACTCAACCCCATGCCGATGCAGCCGAGCACCTTCCCGAACGCGCTGAGCGACGACCAGACCGCCATGGCAGCCTTCGGGCAGTACACCGTGCGGGCCTCGGCACTCCAGATGGCCATGGTCTCGGCCGGCATCGCGAACGGTGGCATCGTCTGCAACCCGCAGCTGGTGAACCGTGTCGTGAACCCCGATCTGAGCGTCCTCAAGGAGTTCGAACCGGCGCAGCTGTCGCAGCCGATCTCGAGTTCGGTGGCCAAGCAGATCACGGACATCATGGTCCAGGGCGTCCAGAGCGGTGCTGCGACTAATGCAAGAATAGATGGGGTCGATGTGGCTGGAAAGACAGGCACGGCACAGAACGGATCCGACGATCCGTACACGCTGTGGTTCACCGGTTTCGCGCCTGCGGACGACCCGAAGGTCGCCGTGGCGGTCGTTGTTGAAGATGGCGGTGGACTCGGACAGGACGGTTACGGCAACCTCGTGGCCGCGCCGATCGCGAAGAAAGTACTAGAGGCGGTGCTGAACAAATGAGACCGACAGCCGGGCTGACCTTCGGAGGTCGCTACGAACTGCAATCTCGTATTGCGATCGGTGGCATGGGCGAGGTGTGGCAGGCCACTGACCTGGTCATCGGCCGGACCATCGCAATCAAGATCCTCAAGGACGAGTACATGGGGGACCCCGGGTTCCTCGAGCGGTTCCGTGCTGAGGCACGGCACGCCGCGCTCGTGAACCACGAGGGCATCGCCAACGTCTTCGACTACGGCGAGGAGGACGGCAGCGCGTTCCTCGTCATGGAACTCGTGCCCGGTGAGGCCCTGTCCACCGTGCTCGAGCGCGAGCGTGTCCTGCCCACCGACAAGGTGCTCGACATCGTCGCGCAGACCTCGTCGGCACTCCAGGCCGCACACGCCGCAGGCCTCGTCCACCGTGACATCAAGCCGGGCAACCTGCTCATCACGCCGGACGGCCGCGTCAAGATCACCGACTTCGGCATCGCCCGTATCGCCGACCAGGTGCCGCTCACGGCCACCGGTCAGGTCATGGGCACCGTGCAGTACCTCTCGCCCGAGCAGGCGAGCGGGCACCCCGCCTCACCGTCGACGGACATCTACTCGCTCGGCATCGTCGCGTACGAATGTCTCGCCGGACGCCGTCCGTTCACGGGCGAGTCGCAGGTCGCCATCGCGATGGCCCAGATCAACGAGCAGCCGCCCGAGCTCCCCGTCACGATCGCCGAGCCGGTCCGCCGGTTCGTCATGTCGATGATCGCGAAGAACCCGGTCGACCGTCCGGCATCGTCCGCCCACGTCGCGCGCGCCGCCCAGGCGCTCCGTCGAGGCGATCTCAACGCCGCGGCCGCAGCCGTGCCGATGATCCTCGGTGGGGCCGGCGACGCCGCGACCACCGTGATGGACCAGACCCGCCGGATGCCCGCGGCCGACGACGCGACCACGCAGTTGCTGTCCGCCGCCGAAGCGGACCAGCTCGAGGACGACGTCGAGGGCGAGGGCGAGAAGAAGAAGCGCAGCAAGTGGACCTGGCCGCTCATCGGCCTCGTCGCCCTGCTCGTCATCGTGCTGGTCGGTTCGCTGATCGCCGTGTTCGCGAACCAGGGGAACGACGCGGGAGGTACGACTCCGTCGGCCACGACGTCCACGACGCCGAAGCCGACGAAGACCCCTACGCCCACACCGACGCCCACGCCCACGGTGTTCCCGATCAACCTGAGCGACCTCCAGGGCCGGTCCTTCGACGAACTCAACACGATCTTCAGCGCGCCGCCGTACAACTTCAGCGTGTCGAAGAACGTCGGCGACCCGGCCACGACGCCGGAACAGGTCAACACCGTCTACGACGTGAACCCCACGGGCAACGTCAAGACCGGTTCGGCCATCACGCTGACCGTCTACGACGAGATCGCGGTCATCAACCCGCCGACCGAGGCACCGAAGCTCGACAAGTCGGTGCTGGAGGACGGCTCGCTCGTCATCCCGAAGGACGCGACCTCGACCTCGATCAAGGTCGACTGGCTCGCCGTGCAGAACGCCTGCCCGACCGGGGCCGACTTCCTCGGCTACACCGTCGCCGTCTCGGGCGGGTACTTCCAGAACAACTCCTCGGGC
Source organism: Plantibacter sp. CFBP 8798 (assembly GCF_014841195.1). Lineage (NCBI taxonomy): Bacteria > Bacillati > Actinomycetota > Actinomycetes > Micrococcales > Microbacteriaceae > Plantibacter > Plantibacter sp. CFBP 8798. Next base: position 214,745 of record NZ_JACYTS010000001.1, on the reverse strand, counting down.
CAGTTCGATGCGAACACCACGACGGGTACCATCACGGTCGACGCGGTGGGCACGCTCTCGGTCTCGTACGCGGTCCGCTGCAGCACGGGTACCTCCTCCGGATCGCCGTCCTCCGAGTCGATCAACGTCATCAAGGGGCAGTAGGCCGATGCCGCGACGAGTGCTCTCAGGGTCATCCCTGAGAGCACTCGGAAGGTGCCCGGGTAAGCTGTTAGTGTTTGTCCTCCAAGCGAATTCAGGGGTGGTACGTGGCTGACGATCAACGCCTGCTCGCAGGCCGATACGTCGTCGGCGACCTCATCGGTCGCGGGGGCATGTCCAACGTCTTCCGCGGCGTGGACACCAAGCTCGGTCGCACCGTCGCCATCAAGGTCCTGAAGTCCACGCTTGCCACCGACCCCGCATTCCGCTCCCGTTTCCGTCAGGAGGCGCAGGCCGCCTCACGGATGGCGCACCCCACGATCGTCCGCGTGTACGACGCCGGCGAGGAGCGGGTGAAGGACGGCTCGGGGCACGACCTCATCGAGCCGTTCATCGTCATGGAGTACGTCGAAGGGCGCATGCTCAAGGACCTCATCGCCGAGGGTCCCGTCGAGTCCGAAGAGGCGGTGCGCATCGCGCACAGCATCCTCACCGCGCTGGAGTACTCCCACCGAGCCGGCGTCGTGCACCGCGACATCAAGCCGGGCAACGTCATGATCACCACGGCCGGCGACGTCAAGGTCACCGACTTCGGCATCGCACGGGCCGTCTCCGATTCGTCCACGACGGTCGCCCAGACGACCGCCATCCTCGGCACGGCCGCGTACTTCTCGCCCGAGCAGGCCAAGGGCGAGACGGTCGACGCCCGGACAGACCTCTACTCCACCGGCGTCGTCCTCTTCGAGATGCTGACCGGCAAGGCGCCCTTCCGCGGCGATACCGCCGTCGCGGTCGCGTACCAGCACGTGAGCGAGCGCCCGGTGAAGCCGAGCTCGATCAACCCGAAGGTGTCGCCGGCGCTCGACCAGGTCGTCCTCCGAGCCCTCGCGAAGGATCGCTTCGAGCGGTACCAGAGCGCTGTCGAGTTCCGAGAGGATCTCGACGAAGCCGGAGCCGGCCATGTGCCGGTCCGTCGCGACGATCACGACTCGCTGTTCGGTCCATCGCCGACGGCGGCGTCCAGCACCGAGCAGGCGATCCGTCAGCTCACCTCGGACGACACCGTGACGCGTACCCAGCGCCGGCCACCGGTGGTCTGGATCTGGGCCGCCATCGCCGGTATCGCCGTCATCCTCTTCTCGCTCGTGTTCTGGGTGGTGCAGCTTCCGCCCGCGACGAGCATCTCCACGGACTCCAGAGAGGTCCCGGACCTCGTCGACGCCACCTGGGAGAGCGCGAACAGCACGATCGAACAGCTCGAGCTCGTCCCCACCAAGTTCGACGAGGCGAGCAGCGACTACAAGGCGGGTCACGTCATCCGCACCGACCCGCCCGGCGGCACCACGGTGACCAAGAACACGCAGATCAAGGTCTACGTGTCGACCGGCCGTGCTCAGGTCGAGGTCCCCGACGTCGTCAACCAATCCTCGGAGGCCGCGTGGGCTGCGGTCGCCGCTGCGGGCCTCACGCAAGGCTCGGTGACCCGGGAGAACTCGCCGACCGTGCCGGCAGGTGTCGTGCTGCGGATGGATCCCGGAGCGGGTACCTCCGTCGACCAGGGGTCCACAGTGAACCTCGTCGTCTCCAGCGGAAACGTGACGCTGACCGACGTCGTCGGGCAGCCGCTTCTCGACGCGACGAACTACCTGCAGGACGCGACGAGGCAGTTCACCGTGCAGCCGCAGGCCGACGCGACGTGTAAGGCGGTCGCCGGCGACCCGGTCACGGCCATGTCTCCCGCACCAGGCGACATCCCCCAGAAGTCCGTCATCACGCTCACCTACTGCACCGGTCCGTAGGCTGCGCTGGTTCCTGGGCCTGTCGAAGGACGGTCCCTGAACAAGCTCACCGGTCCCTGAACAGGCTCTCCGGTCCCTGAGCCTGTCGAAGGGCCTACCGGGTCATGAGCGGGCTGAGCCCTCGTGCCCGCTCATTCGCACAGGTGAGCCCGGTCGTCTCGAGCCAGTTCGCCAGGAGCTGGTAGCCGCCCTCGGAGAGCACCGACTCCGGATGGAACTGCACGCCGTGGATCGGGGCGTCACGGTGACGGAGCCCCATGATGACGCCGCTGGTCGTCCGGCTCGTCACGACGAGCTCCTCGGGCACGCTGCCGTCGACGACGGCGAGCGAGTGGTACCGGGTGGCGTTGAACTGCTGCGGAATACCCCGGTACAAGACACTGCCGTCGTGTTCCACGAGCGAACTCTGTCCGTGCATCAGCTCGTCGGCGGTGTGCACGGTCGCTCCGAACGCCTCGGCGATCGCCTGGTGGCCGAGGCACACTCCGAGGAGTGGCGTCCCGGTTCGGTACGCCGCGCGCACGGTGGCCAGCGAGATCCCGGCGTCAGCGGGCCGACCGGGTCCGGGTGAGACGAGTACGCCGTCGAACCCGAGGATCCGCTGCTCGAGGTCGTCGAGCGCGACGCCGTCGTTCTGCACGACGACGGTCTCTGCACCCAGTTGTTCGACGTACCCGTTCAGCGTGTAGACGAAGCTGTCGTAGTTGTCGACGACCAGGACGCGGGTCATTCGTTTCCGACGGTCACATTCTGATCGACGATGAACGAGTCCACGTAGGGGAACACCCAGGTGAAGAGTGCGGCCACGACCGCCACGAACAGGACGACGAGGATGATGATCCTCAGCCAGACGGGTCCAGGCAGGACCCTCCAGAGTGCGCCGTACATCGTCAGCCTCCAGCGGCCGCGACGGACGCGGCGATCTCGGCGGGCGGCCCGGCGGACAGCGGCTGCCAGGACTCGTACACCGCGTAAGCGATACTGCGTTCCGCCGTCGAATAGAGCGGGTTGCAGGTGGTCAGGGTGAGGATGCGCTGCGTCGGTGCGACACCGTCGACCTGGGGGACGGGGTTGAGGACGTCCACCTGGGTGGGCAACACGTAGGTGATGTTCCGGAACACGTAGGTGTAGTAGCCGTCGGCCGTCTGGACGTAGACCTTGTCGCCGATCTGCAGGTCGCTGATCAGGGTCATCGCGCCGCCATAGGCCTTGCGGTGACCGGCGACGACGAAGTTGCCGACCTCTCCGGGCATCTGGGTGCTCGGGTAGTGACCGACGCCGAGGTCGAAGCTGTTGAGGACGGTCGCGGTGTCGACACCCTCTGCCACGACGCGGCGGTAGTCGGCGCCGTACCGCGGAACGTAGAGCACCGCGAACGGGTCGCCCGGCGCGGGGCGGGCGGTGACGGGCGGCTCACCGTAGTTCGGCGCGCCGGTTGCATCCACGGTCGGTTCGGGTGCCGGAGCGGTCTCGGCGTTCTTGATCCACTCCTGCGACTGGCTCGACGCGGCGTTCGCCTGGCTGCCGGCCATGATCATGTCGTTCCACCAGAGCTGCCAGGCGAGGAACAGCAGAACCACCATGCCGGCGGTGATGAGCAGCTCGCCGGCCACCCCGAAGACGCTGATGCGGTGCTTCGACGGCGCTCTGCGCTCAGCGGCGCGTGCGCTCGCTCGCGAAGGTAGGTCGTCGGTCACGCATGGATTCTACCGAGAAGAACTCGGGATCGGCTGATCCCCCAGGCACCGATTGGGGTGAACAGGTAGAATGTCGGCATGGCACGCACGAAGTCACGAAGCAAACCGTCCCGCGAACCCGAGCAGACGAGCGGCGAACCCGCACCGAACGCCGTCTGGTTCAAGCCGGTCATGTTCGGCTTCATGCTCCTCGGCCTCGCCTGGATCGTCGTCTACTACCTGAGCGGCACGCTGCTCCCGATCCAGTCGCTCGGCCCGTGGAACATCCTCGTCGGCTTCGGCATCGCCTTCATCGGCTTCCTCATGACCACCAGGTGGCGCTAGCCTCACTCACTTCACGTCGTGCACAGCGGGTCGTCCTCTCGGACGGCCCGCTGTTTCGTGTACCGGGCATCCGTCGTGACGAAGTTCTCCACAGGAATGTGGAGAACTTCCGAGTTATCCACATGCCGGTGTGGAGAACCGGCAGGAGTCCCGGAAACACGCGGAACCACACCGGTGTAATTATCCCCAGTGTTCATAACTCTGTGGATAACTCACGCAACCTTCAACGTCTCCTGCATGGTTGCGGTTCTCGGCCGAGCGCACCACTGGTCGACGCGGGTCGCCGAGCCGAACCCGGTCACTGAGCCACGCCCGGTCGCCGAGCCGAACCCGGTCACTGAGCCTGTCGAAGTGCAGTCCCGCTCAGAGCAGGGCGGGCAGGAGGCTGGCGCCCACGAGGACGACGCTCACGGCGCCGATCAGGACTGCCTGAAGCGGCTGCTGGGTGCGCTTGCGGGTGTTGACGAGGATGAGGCCGATGAGGGCGCCGCCGACGAGCCCGCCCAGGTGGGCCTGCCAGGCGATGTTCACGCCGGGGATGAAGCCGATGACGAGGTTGATGCCCAGGAGCACCAGCAGCCCGCGGGTGTCGGCACCCATGCGTCGCTGGATGACGAGGAACGCCCCGAGGAGACCGAAGATCGCGCCCGAGGCGCCGACGACGGCCGTCCTCGGGTCGGCGAGGAACAGGACGCCGACCGAACCGGCGAACCCGGCGACCAGGTAGAGCGCGAGGAACCGCCAGTGCCCGAGCATGGTCTCGAGGATCCGGCCGAAGATCCAGAGCGTGTACATGTTCAGCAGGATGTGGAAGATGAACCCCTGCGAGTGCACGAACACAGCGGTCAGCATCCGCCAGGGCTGGAGGGCGCCGTACGACGGATCGGAGTACACGCCGGCGTAGAGGAGCGCGTTCGTGACGCCGAGCCCGGGGATCCACTGCAGCAGGAACACGAACGCCGTCACGGCGATGATCGCGTACGTGACGATGGGGGAGGAGTTGCTGATCCTCGCGCCGAGACGGTTGCGAGGGGCGCTCTGTCGTTGCGCCTTCATGTCCTCCGGACAGATGAAACCGACTGCCCCGGGCGTCTGGCACTCTCCACAGATGGTCCGACCGCAACGCTGGCAGAGCACGAAGCTCTGTCGGTCGGGGTGGCGATAGCAGAAGTTGGCCGACGGATCCCGGGGCAGGGTCACGGTCTGTCCTCCGAGCGGGGTCTAGGCCTCGGAGATGGTGACGCTCTCGAGGACGACGGGCTCGATCGGCTTGTCGCCGGCACCGGTCGGGACGGCCTGGATGGCGTCGACGACCGCGCGGGACTCGGCGTCGGCGACCTCACCGAAGATGGTGTGCTTGCCCTGGAGCCACTGCGTGGGAACGGTCGTGATGAAGAACTGCGAACCGTTCGTGCCCTCGACGGCGCCCGTGATGGCGTTGCGGCGCTTGCCGGCGTTCGCCATGGCGAGGATGTAGGGCTCGTCGAAGTTGAGCTCCGGGTGGATCTCGTCGTCGAAGTTGTAGCCCGGGCCACCGGTGCCGGTTCCGAGCGGGTCGCCGCCCTGGATCATGAACGCGGGGATGATGCGGTGGAAGATGAGGTCGCTGTACAGCGCGTCGTTCCGGGTCTGGCCCGTCTTCGAATCCGTCCACTCGCGCCCACCGGTCGCCAGGTCGGTGAAGTTCTTGACCGTCTTGGGAGCGTGGTCCCCGAAGAGGTTGACCTTGATCTCACCGTGGTTGGTGTGCAACGTGGCGACTGCGGTGTGCTTTGACATACTCCCAATTCTTGCACAAGGGTTCGGGACTCTCGGATGGTATCCAGGGGTCTAAGTGGCAAGATGGAGGTTACGTTGTTGCCGCGATCATTGGAGATGACCACATGAGCCTGTCACGCAAGCGCCGGAAAGAGCTCAAGAAGCTCAAGGGTTCCGCTGCCGACCTCTGGGACTCCCAGCAGGATGTCCTGAACCACGCCAACGAAGTCGCTCGTGAGGTGAGCCGTCAGCTCGGGAACTTCTCGAAGGAGCAGGTGGTCCCCGTCGTGCGCGACACCTACGAGCACCGCGTCGTCCCGACGGTCGACCGGGGGATCAAGGTCTCCCGCAACGCCGTCGACGGCGTGCGCAAGGGCATCTCGGATGGCGTCGTCCCCGCTGTCGGTGGCGTCGTCGGTACGGTGCTGAGCATCGGCGACATCGCCAAGGACACCCGCGTGCAGGCGGCTCTCCGTCGCCTCCACGTGCCCGAGCAGGTGCTGCCCGCCAAGAAGGGCGCGAGCGCCGGTACCGTCATCGCGATCGGCCTCGGCGTCCTCGCCGCTGCCGGTGTCGCCTACGCCGTCTGGCAGACGTTCCGCGCAGACGACGAGCTGTGGGTCTCCGACGAGGAGCCTGCCGCTTCCTGATCACGCTTCGCACGACGCAGCCCCTCGCCGGTCTCGACCGGGGAGGGGCTTCGTGTTGTGACGGCTGTGCTCAGATGAGGCCGGCGAAGCGTCGTCCAACGTCGACGAGGCTGACGCGGTCGAGTGAGCCGACCTCCTCGAGCGGGTACCACGCGGCGTAGTCGGTGCTGCCGTCGGCCTCGTAGGTCAGCGTGCCGCCGGTGAGGTGCGCCCGGTAGACGATGCGCAGCGTGTGGAGCGGCCCGGTGGCCGTGGTGCTGAGGCGACGCTCCGCCGGTACGACCTGCGAGTCGACGCCGATCAAGTCGTCGAGCTCCGCGTGGTAGCCGGTCTCCTCGAACACCTCGCGGACGGCCGCGTCGGCCGGGTCCTCACCGGGGTCGATCCCGCCGCCGGGGAGCGTCCATCCGCTGTGTCCGCTCTCGTTCCAGTGGGAGAGCAGCATGCCCCGTTCGTCGACGATGACGGCATAGGCAGCGACGCGGATATCCATGCCGTCAGCCTAACCGCCGGGCCCCGCGACAACGGAGAACGCCCCCGGCGTCTGCCGAGGGCGTTTCTGGACTGTGGAGCCTGGGAGAATCGAACTCCCGACATCCTGCTTGCAAAGCAGGCGCTCTACCAACTGAGCTAAGGCCCCGGATGGAACAGATCCGGAGATCCGATCCAATCGGTGTGTTGCTGGTCGTGCAGGGTGGGGCTACCAGGACTTGAACCTGGGACCTCTTCGTTATCAGCGAAGCGCTCTAACCGCCTGAGCTATAGCCCCGTTTTGAACCTTGTTGAGACTACCCGATTCCCGCCGCAACTCATAATCGAGCGGCGCCGCACGGGGCGGCGCCGACCCGAAGGAGCGTCAGTTGTTGGTGAACCCGACGAGGAGGCCACCCGTGATCTTCACGCTGAGGTTGTAGAGCCCCGCGAGGAGCGCTCCCATCAGCGTGATGACGATGAGGTTGAGCAGCGCCACGATGCCGGCGAAGGCCATGACCTGCGGCAGGTTGACGTACTGCAGGATGTTGTTCCCCGGTCCGGCGATGTCGGTGAACAGGCCACCGACCTTCGTGAAGACACCGGTGGTGTTGAGCACGGTGTAGACGAGGAAGAAGAACACCACGATGACCACGGCGACCGCGATCGCCGCCAGGAACGACAGCTTCACCGCCGACCAGAAGTCGATGTACACCAGCTTCAGGCGCACCTGCTTGGTGCTGGTGCGTTTGGTCGACTTCTTGGCCAACTTCTCTGCGACGCTACTGCTCATCTACTTCTTCCTTCATCGCCGGAGTCTCGTCCGGCACGGATGCCTCGGGTTCTGCACCCTCCGGGGCGGCTGCGTCTGCAACCGTCTCCGGAACATCCTGGGTCTCAAGGTTTCGGTCACTGTTCTTGGCCAGCGCGATGATTCGGTCGCTCTCCGCGAAACGTGCGAAGACGACGCCCATCGTGTCGCGCCCCTTCGCTGGAACTTCGGCCACGGCAGACCTTACCACCTTGCCACTGGCAAGAACCACAAGGACCTCGTCGCTCTCGTCGACGATCAGGGCGCCCGCGAGGGTGCCTCGATCGTCGTTCAGCTTGGCCACCTTGATGCCCAGACCACCGCGGTTCTGGCCGCGGTATTGGTCGATGTTGGTGCGCTTCGCGTAGCCACCCTCGGTCACGACGAAGACGAAGGCCTCGCGTTCCTCACCCTCGACCGACGGCAGCACCGACGCCGAGAGCAGTTTGTCGTCGTCGCGGAAGTGCATGCCGATGACGCCGCTCGTCGCGCGTCCCATCGGTCGCAGGGTCTCGTCGCTCGCCGTGAAGCGGATCGACATGCCCTTGCGGGACACCAGCAGGACGTCGCTGTCGTTCTCCACGAGCAGCGCGGAGGTGAGCTCGTCGCCCTCGCGCAGGTTGATCGCGATGATGCCGCCCGAGCGGTTCGTGTCGTACTCCGAGAGCGCCGTCTTCTTGACGAGGCCGTCGTGCGTCGCGAGGACCAGGTACGTCGCGGCCTCGTAGTCGCGGATGTCGAGGATCTCGGCGATCTCCTCGTCGGGCTGCATGGCGAGCAGGTTGGCCACGTGCTGGCCCTTGGCGTCGCGGCCGGCCTCCTGCAGCTCGTAGGCCTTCGCGCGGTACACGCGACCCTTGGTGGTGAAGAAGAGGAGCCAGTGGTGCGTCGTCGTCACGAAGAAGTGGTCGACCACGTCGTCCGCGCGCAGCTGGGCGCCCTTGACGCCCTTGCCACCGCGGTGCTGCTGACGGTAGTTGTCGCTGCGCGTGCGCTTGATGTACCCGCCGCGCGTGACCGTGATGACCATCTCCTCTTCGGGGATCAGGTCTTCCATGTTCATGTCGCCGTCGAAACCGAACATGATCTCGGTGCGGCGGTCGTCGCCGTACTTGTCGACGATCGCGGTCAGCTCCTCGCTGACGATCTCGCGCTGGCGGACCGGCTTCGCGAGGATGTCCTTGAGGTCGGCGATCTGCGCTTCGATCTCGGCTGCCTCGTCGATGATCTTCTGACGCTCGAGGGCGGCGAGACGACGCAGCTGCATGTCGAGGATCGCGCTGGCCTGGAGCTCGTCGATCTCGAGGAGGTCCATGAGGCCCGTGCGCGCCTCGTCGGCGGACGGCGAGCGACGGATGAGCGCGATGACCTCGTCCAGTGCGTCGAGCGCCTTCAGGTAGCCGCGGAGGATGTGTGCGCGCTCCTCCTTCTTGCGGAGTCGGAACACGGTGCGGCGGACGAGGACCTCGACCTGGTGCGTCACCCAGTTGGTGATGAACCCGTCGAGCGGCAGCGTGCGCGGGATGCCGTCGACGATCGCGAGCATGTTCGCGCCGAAGTTGTCCTGCAGCTGCGTGTGCTTGTAGAGGTTGTTGAGGACGACCTTCGCGACCGCATCGCGCTTCAGCACGATGACGAGCCGCTGGCCGGTACGACCGGAGGTCTCGTCGCGGATGTCGGCGACGCCGCCGAGACGGCCCTCCTTGACGAGGTCGGCGATCTTCAGCGCGAGGTTGTCGGGGTTCACCTGGTACGGGAGCTCGGTGACGACGAGGCAGGTCCGGCCCTGGATCTCCTCGACGTTCACGACGGCCCGCATCGTGATGGAACCCCGACCCGTGCGGTAGGCGTCCTGGATGCCCTTGATACCGAGGATCTGCGCGCCGGTCGGGAAGTCCGGCCCCTTGATGCGCTGCATGAGCGCCTCGAGGAGCTCTTCCCGGCTGGCCTCGGGGTTCGCCAGGTGCCACAGGGCACCGTCGGCGACCTCGCGGAGGTTGTGCGGCGGGATGTTCGTGGCCATGCCGACCGCGATGCCGACGGAACCGTTGACGAGGAGGTTCGGGAAGCGCGCCGGCAGGACGACCGGCTCCTGGGACTCGCCGTCGTAGTTGGGCTGGAAGTCGACGGTCTCCTCGTCGATGTCGCGCACCATCTCCATGGCGAGCGGGGCCATCTTCGTCTCGGTGTACCGAGGGGCGGCCGCGCCGTCGTTGCCCGGTGAGCCGAAGTTGCCCTGGCCGAGCGCCAACGGGTACCGCAGGCTCCACGGCTGGACGAGGCGGACGAGCGCGTCGTAGATGGCCGTGTCGCCGTGCGGGTGGAACTGACCCATGACGTCGCCGACGACGCGCGCGCACTTGGAGAACGAGCGGTCAGGGCGGTAGCCGCCGTCGTACATCGCGTAGATCACGCGACGGTGGACAGGCTTCAGACCGTCGCGGACGTCGGGCAGGGCACGACCGACGATGACGCTCATCGCGTAGTCGAGGTAGCTGCGCTGCATCTCGAGCTGCAGGTCGACCTGGTCGATCCGTCCGTGCACGCCGTGGTCCTCGTCCGGGACCGTGATCTCGTCGTTGGTTTCGTCTGCCATGTGTCTACTGACTCTTTCGATTGCGGAGCTGAACGATCTTCGCTCCCCGAGCTTGTCGAGGGGCTATGTCGGTGCCGGACGGTCCTCGAGGCTGTCGCACTTCGACAAGCTCAGTGACCGGGCCGGCTAGATGTCGAGGAAGCGGACGTCTTTCGCGTTCTTCTGGATGAAGGTCCGGCGGGACTCCACGTCCTCGCCCATGAGTGTGGAGAAGATCTCATCGGCAGCCGCGGCGTCGTCGAGGGTGACCTGGAGGAGCGTCCGCGTCTGCGGGTCCATCGTGGTCTCCCACAGCTCCTTGTAGTTCATCTCGCCGAGACCCTTGTAGCGCTGGATCCCGTTCTCCTTCGGGATGCGCTTGCCCGAGGCGACACCGTCGGTGAGGAGGGCGTCGCGTTCGCGGTCGCTGTACACGTACTGGTGGTCGGCGTTCGACCACTTCAGGCGGTAGAGCGGCGGCTGCGCGAGGTACACGTATCCGAGGTCGACGAGCGGGCGCATGTAGCGGAACAGGAGGGTCAGCAGCAGCGTCGTGATGTGCTGGCCGTCGACATCGGCATCGGCCATGAGCACGATCTTGTGGTACCGCACCTTGTCGGGGTTGAAGTCCTCACCGATGCCGGCACCGAAGGCCGTGATCATGGCCTGGACCTCGTTGTTCGCGAGAGCGCGGTCGAGGCGTGCCTTCTCGACGTTGAGGATCTTGCCACGGAGCGGGAGGATCGCCTGGGTCTCCGGGTTGCGCCCCTGCACGGCGGAGCCGCCTGCGGAGTCACCCTCGACGATGAAGATCTCGGACAGCGACGGGTCCTTCGACTGGCAGTCCTTGAGCTTGCCGGGCATGCCGCCACCCTCGAGGAGGCCCTTGCGACGGGCCGTCTCGCGGGCCTTCCGGGCGGCGAGACGAGCGGTCGCGGCCTGCAGCGCCTTCCGGATGATCTCCTTGGCCTGGTTCGGGTTGCGGTCGAACCAGTCGTTGAGCTGCTCGCTGACGACCTTCTGCACGAACGCCTTCGCCTCGGTGTTGCCGAGCTTGGTCTTCGTCTGGCCCTCGAACTGCGGCTCGGAGAGCTTCACGGAGATGACGGCGGTGAGGCCCTCGCGGACGTCGTCGCCGGAGAGGTTGTCGTCCTTCTCCTTGAGGATGCCCTTCTCACGTGCGTAGCGGTTCACGAGCGTGGTGAGCGCCGCGCGGAACCCTTCTTCGTGGGTGCCACCCTCGTGCGTGTTGATCGTGTTCGCGTAGGTGTGGACGCTCTCGTTGTACGCCGTCGTCCACTGCATCGCGACCTCGAGCGCGATCTTGCGCTCGGTGTTCTCCGACTCGAAGGAGATGATCTCGTCGTGGACGAGCTCGGCACGCTTGGCCTTATTCAGGTACTCGACGTAGTCCTCGAGACCGCGCTCGTAGAAGAAGACGTCCTTGCGCTGCGAGTGTGCCGCCGAGTTGTCGTCGACGTCGTCGGCCTCGATGGCGTCGCGCAACGGACGCTCGTCGGCGAGCTCGATGCGGAGGCCCTTGTTGAGGAAGGCCATCTGCTGGAAGCGGGTCCGGAGCGTCTCGTAGTCGAACTCCGTCGTCTCGAACGTCTCGGCGGACGGCCAGAAGGTGATCGTGGTGCCCGTCTCGGAGGACGGCTCGTCCTCGTGGAGCGGGGCGTCGGGGACACCGTGCTGGAAGCTCTGGCGCCAGACCGAACCCTGACGACGGACCTCGACGGAGAGGCGCGTGGACAGTGCGTTGACGACGGACGAACCGACGCCGTGGAGCCCACCGGAGACCGCGTACCCGCCGCCGCCGAACTTGCCGCCGGCGTGCAGGATGGTCAGGACGACCTCGACGGTCGACTTCTTCTCCACCGGGTGGATGTCGACCGGGATGCCTCGACCGTTGTCGATGACGCGGACGCCGCCGTCCTCCAGGATGGTCACGAGGATCGTGTCGCAGTAGCCGGCGAGGGCCTCGTCCACGGAGTTGTCGACGATCTCGTAGACCAGGTGGTGCAGACCACGTGGACCGGTGGACCCGATGTACATACCGGGCCGCTTCCGGACGGCTTCGAGACCTTCGAGAACCTGGATGGCACTTGCGCCGTAATCAGAGTCTTGGGCGTGCGTGTTGGGTTCTGATGTCATAGGAAAAGAGGGCTCCAAACCGTCGAGATTCGACCGTTCCATCCTACCAAACAGACCCCGTGAAGCCGCGAGAAAACGCCCGTTTGAGGCACTTTTCCATGCCCGGAGGCCGTATTTGCCTCCCTAGCCGTAAGTATCGCGTGGACCACGCCCTGGGATCGACCTGGGGCCTCTTTTCCAGGAGGGTGCTCCGGGGCCCTGGAAACGGATCGTGTCGACACCGGCATCGGGATAGCGTTCGGCGATGCGGACGAGGATCTCATGGCGCATGTGCCGGAGTTGCGTCGCCCAGGCCGTGGACTGGCATTGGACGATCAGGACGCCGTCCGCGATCGACACCGGTTCGGAGTATCTGGCGGTGTCCTCGCCGCACAACTCCGCCCAGTTCCCGAGGACCTCGTGCTGAGCGAGCGGCGAGTTCCACCCGAGTCCGGCGGTCAGTGAATCGATGACCGTCCCGAGGCCCTTCGGGTCGCGACCGACACCGTACGGCACCGAGTCCTGCGGCCCCTCGGCCGAGCGTTCCCGACGCTTGCGATCACGGGAGACCCGTTCGCCGCCGAAGATCTCCTTGAACCGGAGGTACACCGTGGCGGAGAGTTCCCCCGCCGGGTCGGCGTCCCGTCCGAGTCGCCGCGGCTCAGTCATGCGTCGACTCCGTGGGGAGCGGCTCGTTCACTGGGCCGGCAGCCTCGTCCGGACCGTCCACGATCCGTCCGGCCTCGATGCGCACGACGTGCGCGGTGAACCGTTCGGGGACGTCGTCGAACACGGCCGCGGTGATGATGACCTGGTCGTACTCCGCGACCGCGGCCGCGAGGCGTTCCCGGCGACGCGAATCGAGCTCGGCGAAGACGTCGTCGAGGATGAGCACCGGATCGCCGAGGGACGAGTCGGCACGGAGGAGCTCGGCTGAGGCGAGTTTGGCGGCGAGCGCGAACGACCACGATTCGCCGTGGCTCGCGTAGCCCTTGACCGGCAGCCCGTTGAGACCGAAGAACACGTCGTCTCGGTGCGGTCCGACGAGCGTCAGGCCCCGCTCGAGTTCGGCCGACCGGCGCTGCGCGAGCGCCGCACGGAACCGTTCCGCGATGCGCGCCAGATCGACAGGGGCGCCCGGCTCCACGCCCTCCGTGGGATCGGCGGCTGCCGACTCGTCCTCGGCATCGGTGCCGGCGATACTGAGCACGGGCAGGAGGACCGGTCGGTGATCGTCGCCGGCCACGGCCTCGTACGCGGCACGCAGTGGCCCACCGAGCATGGCCAGGAGCTGCAGACGTTCAGCGATGATCTCCGTGCCGTACTGCACGAGTCGGTCGTCCCAGAGGTCGAGCGTCGCCAGGGGCCCGGACTTCAGCCCACGCGCCCTCGCCGATTTGAGGAGCGAGTTCCGCTGCTTCAGGGAGCGGTCGTAGTCGGCCATCACGCCGGCCAGCCGGGGGATCCGCTGCACGAGGAGCTGGTCGATGAACCGCCGACGCGCCGACGGGTCGCCGCGGACGATCAGGAGGTCCTCCGGGGCGAACAGCACGGTGGACACGTACCGCGGCAGTTCGCGCGGCTTGATCTGGGACCGGTTCACCTGGGCGCGGTTGGCCGAACCCCGGTTGAGTTGCACCTCGGCGAGCAGCTCACGACCGTCGTGCACGATGCGCGCCCTGATGATCGCTGCGTCGGCACCGTGTCGGATGAGCGCCTGCTCGGAGGAGACCCGATGGGACCCGAGGCTGCTGAGGTATCCGATCGCCTCGACGAGGTTGGTCTTGCCCTGGCCGTTGCGACCCACGAACAGATTGGGTCCGGGTTCGAGCGCCACGTCGACCACCGCGTAGTTGCGGTAGTCGGTGAGATTCAAGTGCCGCACGATCACCACGTCACCCTACCGCCTCGCCCTGACGCCGAACGGGTCGGGGCGCCGTCGGACGTCCGAGCGCGCCCGTCACGACGACGCAGGGTGAACGAAATCGACCCTCCAGCGAAGCGGAAGGCTCCGGGAGGGTCGATTTCGTTCGTCAGGAGACGTCGTGTCGTCAGTCGTCGGCCTTCTTGACCGCGTGACCGCCGAACTGGTTGCGAAGTGCGGCGACCGCCTTCATGGCCGGCGAGTCCTCCTGGCGCGACACGAAGCGGGCGAAGATCGATGCCGAGATGGTCGGGACGGGCACCGCGTTCGCGATGGCCTCCTCGATCGTCCAGCGGCCCTCGCCCGAGTCCTCGACGTAGCCCTCGATCTGCTCGAAGTCCGGGTCCTCCTCGAGGGCGCGGACGAGGAGCTCGAGCAGCCAGGACCGCACGACGGTGCCGCGCTGCCAGGCCTTGAAGGTGCCGGGCACGTCCTTGATGATGTCCTCGCGCTTGTCGAGGAGCTCGAAGCCCTCGGCGTACGCCTGCATGAGCGCGTACTCGATGCCGTTGTGCACCATCTTCGCGTAGTGGCCGGCGCCGACCTCTCCGACGTGGACGAAGCCCTCATCGCGCGGGCCTTCAGGACGCAAGGCGTCGAAGACGGGCATGACCCGCTCCACCTGTTCCTTGGAACCGCCGACCATGAGGCCGTAGCCGTTGTCGACACCCCAGACACCGCCGGAGACGCCGGCATCGATGTAGTCGATGCCCTTCGCCGACAGCAGCTCAGCGTGCTTGAAGTCGTCCGTGAAGCGGCTGTTGCCGCCGTCGATGATCAGGTCGCCGGCCTCGAGCAGGCCGTTCAGCTCCTCGACCACGGAGTCGGTGATGGCCCCGGCGGGGACCATGACCCAGACCGTGCGAGGTGCCGGGAGCGCAGCGACGAGGTCGCTGATCGTCGCGACGTCGGTGACATCGGGGTTCCGGTCGAAACCGGTGACCTCGATGCCGTTCGCACGCAGACGCGTGCGCATGTTGTTGCCCATCTTGCCGAGACCGACGAGACCGATGTGCATGGTGGATCCTTTGCGTGTCAGCGCAGCAGCAGGTTCGGCTGCAGCAGGTACTTGTAGCTGTCGGCACCCGGCTGATCCTTGGAGGATTGGCTCGTGATGAGCATGGGTCCCGGCTTGTTCGTGTTCTCCGTCTTCGTGAACGAGAACCGCACGTACTCGCTCCGGACCGCGGTCAGACCG
Source organism: Plantibacter sp. CFBP 8798 (assembly GCF_014841195.1). NCBI lineage: Bacteria > Bacillati > Actinomycetota > Actinomycetes > Micrococcales > Microbacteriaceae > Plantibacter > Plantibacter sp. CFBP 8798. Next base: position 199,261 of record NZ_JACYTS010000001.1, on the reverse strand, counting down.
TCGATCAGGAACTGCGGCTTGAGGGAGAGCACGATGTCGTCGCCGGTGAGGAGGGCGTCGATGCCCTCGGATGCCTGCGCCTGCTCGGATCCGACGGCTTCGAGCGTGAGGCCGTCGATGGTGAAGGTGAAGCGGAGGGCCGCTTCGCGCTCGAGGACGAGCGACATACGCCTGGTCGCCTCGATGAGTTCCGCGGTGTTGATGATCGCGTAGTTGTCGGTCGTCTCGGGGAAGAGCCGCTTGACCGGCGGGAAGTTGCCCTTGATCAGCAGCGAGGTGACCGTCTTGCGGTCGGCCCGGAACGCGATGAGCTCGCGGTCGTCACGATTCGTGATCGCGACGTTGATGTTGCCGCTGTGGCCGAAGGTCTTGCCGACCTCCTGGAGCGTGCGGGCCGGCACGAGGGCGGTGATCGTCTCGCTGGAACCGTCGCCCTGGCCCGAGTCCCAGTCGATCTCGCGGACCGCGACGCGGTAGCGGTCGGTCGCGACGAGGCTGAGGCTCGTCTTGGAGACCTCGAGCTGCACGCCGGTGATGACCGGGGTCACGTCGTCGCGGCTTGCGGCGACGGCGACCTGGCTCACTGCGGTGGCGAACTCATCGGCAGGCACGAGGCCGAAGTCGGCGTCGACCTGAGGGATCGTCGGGTACTCCTCGACGGGCATCGATCCGAGCGTGAACCGGGCAGAACCACAGGTGACCTCGATGCGGTTCTCGACCTTGCTGAACCGGACGGGCGCGTTCGGAAGGCGGCTGGCGATCTCCGAGAGCAGCCGACCGTTGACGAGTGCCGTGCCGGCCTCCTCGACCTCGGCCGCGATGCCGGTCTGGCTGGAAACCTCGTAGTCGAAGGAGGACAGGATGAGACCATCGTCACCGGCTTCGATGAGGATGCCGTTCAGGATCGGCAGCGTCGGGCGCTGCGGGAGCAGCTTCACTGCGAACGAGACGGCTTCGCTGAATACATCCCGGTTGACGCTGAATCGCACGACAAGTCCCCTGTCTCTGGCTCTCGATGACGTCACCAATGCTAGTGGGTCTGCTTCCGAGGTCGGGTGGGACGAGGTGCTGTGGAGAAGCAAGCCTGGGGAAAGGTTGTTTGGCGGAGAGATCATTGAATTAACGGTTAACAGTCTTAACCGGTGTGGAAACTGTGGATAAGTCCGCCGAACCCGCTCGAACACAGGGAACTACATGTGTGTAACTTGGTGGCAGCCTGTGGAGAGAACGACGCGAGGGTGTGGGACGCGGAGGCGGGTGAACGGTGTTCACTCACAAGCGTGCCCGGAGCTTCCACATCCCTCCACAGGTTATCCACAGGGCTGCGAGGCCGGAATGTGGACAGATCGGACGCGGATCATGTCGTCGAATGAGCGCTCGTCGTCGCCTGATGAACGAAATCGGCCCCTCGAGCGCACCGAGTGCGTCGAGGGGCCGGAAACGTTCATCAGGACGCCTCAGGCGCCGTAGCGGTTCCCCGGTCCCCGAGCCTGTCGAGGGCCCTTCGACAAGCTCAGTGACCGAGTGAGGCTCAGTGAGCGAACAGGGGTCAGGCGCCGTAGCGGAGGTTCTGCTTGATGCGGCTCGTGAGCTCGGTCACCTGGTTGTAGATCGAGCGCTTCTCCTGCATGAGGTCGGTGATCTTCCGGTTGGCGTACATGACCGTCGTGTGGTCCCGGTTGCCGAACAGCTGACCGATCTTCGGGAGCGAGAGGTTCGTGAGCTCGCGACAGAGGTACATCGCGATCTGCCGCGCCGTCGCCACGGCCTGCGACCGACTCGAGCCGTACAGGTCGTCGACCGAGAGCTTGAAGTAGTCGGCCGTGGTGTTGATGATGTCGATCGGCGAGATGACGTTGTCGTCGTCGAGGCTGATGACGTCCTTCAGCACCGTCTGGGCCAGCGTCATGTCGACAGCGGTCCGGTTCAGGCTCGCGAACGCGACGACCCGGATGAGCGTGCCCTCCAGCTCACGGATGTTGCTCGACACCTTGGTGGCGATGAACTCGAGGACCTCGTCCGGGATGTGCAGCTTCTCGTTCTGCGCCTTCTTGCGCAGGATCGCGATGCGGGTCTCGAGGTCGGGAGCCTGGACGTCGGTGATGAGTCCCCACTCGAAGCGTGAACGCATCCGCTCTTCGAAGCCGGTGAGTGCCTTCGGCGGCAGGTCGCTGGTGATGACCACCTGCTTGTTGTGATCGTGGAGGGTGTTGAAGGTGTGGAAGAACGCCTCCTGCGTCTCCGCCTTGCCCTGGAGGAACTGGATGTCGTCGATCAGCAGGATGTCGATGTCGCGGTACCGCGACTGGAAGAACGAGCCGCGGTTGTTGGCGATCGAGTTGATGAAGTCGTTCGTGAACTCCTCGCTGGACACGTACCGGACGCGGATCCCCGCGTAGAGGTTCATCGCGTAGTGGCCGATGGCGTGGAGGAGGTGGGTCTTGCCGAGCCCGGAGTCGCCGTACACGAACAGCGGGTTGTAGGCCTTGGCCGGCGCTTCAGCCACGGCCACCGCGGCCGCGTGCGCGAACCGGTTGGACTGGCCGATGACGAAGTTGTCGAAGCTGTACTTCGGGTTGAGTCGGGTGTCGTTCTCGCGCGCCGGCAGCGTGGGCATCGGGGTCAGCTGCGGCTGCGGTGACTCGAGCGGCGCCGGGTCGATGTGCTGGAAGCCGGTCTGCTCGTACCGTTCCTCGACGATGTCGGGGTTGACGACGATCGCGTAGTTGCCGACGGGACCGCCGTCGACGATGGACGCGAGTGCGGCGAGGATCGGTGCCCGCATGCGCTGGTTGAGCATGCCCATCGTGAACTCGTTGGGCACCTCCAGGTAGAAGGTGCCGCCCATGATGCCCTTGGGGACGATGAGGTTGAGGAACCCGCGGAGTGGCGGGGTGATGCGGTCGTCGACGGAGAGGATCTCGAGCACCGATTGCCAGGTCTCAGCGATCGCATCGTCGGCGTCCGACATAGTTCTCCCCACACATACTCACAGGTTCATCCACAGGCTCTCCCCTGAGTATTCGGGGCTGAGCGCGGTGCTATCCACACGCTGTGCATAACCCGAGGGCTTACGCTAACAACACGTCGCCCCAGTCCCAAATCACTGTACGGCCGCCCTGCGTGTCACTGCTACAATTTCTGAGAATCCTGTGGATAATCATTCGTTTGGGCGCCGCCGGTTTGACCTTCGCGCGAGTAGACCGTAGGTTTAATCAGTTGACTTCTGCCCACGGGCACCCTTCCGTACCCTGCTGCCACCTGTGCAGTGGTGGGTCATGATCCGGAGATCGTAATTATGAGCAAGAGAACCTTCCAGCCGAACAACCGTCGTCGCGCCAAGAAGCACGGCTTCCGTCTGCGCATGCGCACGCGTGCCGGCCGCGGCATCCTGTCGGCTCGTCGCGCCAAGGGCCGCACTGAACTCTCCGCGTAGAGCCGTCGTGCTCGAGCGTGCGAGCCGGATCACGTCCGGCGACGACTACCGAGGGGTAGTTCGTCGCGGGTCCCGGTTCGTCGGCGAGCACACGGTCACGTACGTACGCATGAACCCGAAGGGCGGACAGCCGCGCTTCGGGTTCATCGTTGCGAAAACGGTCGGAAACGCAGTGACCCGCAATCTCGTCAGACGTCGCTTGAAGGCCATCTGCCACGACAGCGTCGTTCACGCTGCCCGCGGCGCTGACGTGGTCATCCGTGCGCTGCCGTCTGCAGCGACGGCTCCGTTCGCCTCGCTCCATGCCGAGGTCGATCGAGCCTTCGCCAAACGCGGCGTCGTCGCCGAGGCTGCGGACGCGCACCGATGAACGGCGTCATCGCTGCCACCTGCCTCGCGCCCCGCAATGCTGCGGTGCTGGCGCTTCGCGGGTATCGCGCCGCGATCTCCCCGCTGTACGGCGACGTCTGCCGGTATTACCCCAGCTGTTCCGCGTACGCTCTGGGAGCGGTGCAGCAACACGGTGTCGTCGTCGGTTCGGCGATGGCAGCGGCGCGCATCGCGAGATGCCACCCCTGGGCAGCACCTCGTTTCGACGAGGTACCGCCCAAGAAGAACTTCCGGTACAGCGTCACTTCTCACGGATTTGTCGTGCAACCGAGCCACGGAAAGGGCTGACCCGCACCTATGGACATCATCGGCACAATTCTCTGGCCGCTCAAGTGGGCGGTCGAGCTGCTCCTCGTGGGCTGGCACCTGCTGTGGACGGCCATCGGACTCGACCCCGCGGCCGGTCTCACCTGGGTGCTCTCGATCGTCGGGCTCGTCCTGGTCGTCCGTGCGGCACTCATCCCGCTGTTCATCAAGCAGATCAAGAGCCAGCGCAAGATGCTTGAGATCGCGCCGCAGATGAAGAAGGTGCAGGAGAAGTACAAGGGCAAGCGCGACCAGGCCAGCCGTGAGGCGATGTCCCGCGAGACGATGGAGCTGTACAAGAAGCACGGCACCTCCCCCGTCAGCGGTTGTCTGCCGCTGCTCGTCCAGATGCCGATCTTCTTCGCCCTGTTCTCCGTGCTCAACGACGCCCAGAAGAGCAAGGCCGGCGTCGGTCCCCTGAACGAGACCCTCGCCGTGCAGTTCGGCGACGCGAACCTGTTCGGGATCGCTCCGCTGCACACGAGCATGCAGGCGGCACTCGCCGGCAACCCGGTCAACTGGGCGGTCGTCATCATCGCCGCCGTCATGGTCATCCTCATGTGCGCGTCGCAGTTCATCACGCAGCTGCAGATCGTGTCGAAGAACATGTCGGCCGAGACGAAGGCCAGCCCGCAGTTCAAGCAGCAGCGGATCCTCCTCTACATCCTGCCGTTCGTGTTCCTCTTCTCCGGCTTCGCCTTCCCGCTCGGCGTCATGTTCTACTGGCTGACGTCTAACGCGTGGACGATGGTGCAGCAGTTCCTCGTCATCCGGAACATGCCGACGCCTGGTTCCGACGCTGCGAAGGCTCGGGAGGAGCGTCTCGCGCGGAAGGGCAAGCTCATGACGCCGAACGGCGACGTCATCTCGATCTCCGAGGCGCCGGTACCCGAGAAGAAGACCCCGACGCAGCGCCAGCAGCCCATGGGCAAGGCGCGTGCGAAGAAGCAGCAGACCGACGGACGAGACAAGTAGGAGTATCGGTGACTGACCAGGAACTGGCCCCGGCCCAGGACGAAGCACCCACCATCACGCAGCTCGAAGAAGAGGGCGACGTCGCAGCGGACTACATCGAAGAGTTCCTCGACATCTGCGACATCGATGGCGACATCGACATCGATGCCCGCAATGGTCGTGCGTACGTGTCGATCGACTCCCCCACGGAGAGCAACCTGCGTCTCCTCTCGCGTCCCGACACGGTCAACGCGCTGCAGGAGCTGACCCGCCTGGCTGTTCAGAACCGCACCGGTGGCTTCTCCCGGCTCATCCTCGACATCGGCGGATCCCGCGAAGCGCGTCAGCAGGAGCTCGGCGCCCTCGTGGAGCGAGCGGTCGAGCGCATCGAGGCTGGTTCCACCGAGGCGGCACTCCCCCCGATGTCGAGCTACGAGCGCAAGCTCGTCCACGACATCGTGTCGGCTCGCGGCTTCGTGTCCGAGTCGCACGGCGAAGGCCGCGACCGTCACACCGTCATCACCCGCGGCTGACGCGGCCTGATCGTTTCACGTGAAACTGCGATGACTGACGTGCCTGCAGGACTCGAACCGGAACCGGCGGAAGCGTCCGAGTTGTTCGGTGACCGGATCGATGTCGGTCGTGCATTCGCCGCGAACCTGGCGGAGTTCGGTGAGCCACTCGGGCTGATCGGGCCCCTGGAGCTTCCGCGTCTCTGGACGCGCCACATCCTCAACAGCGTGATTGTGGCTCCGCTCCTTCGTCCCGGCAGAGTTGGGGATGTCGGCACTGGCGCGGGGCTGCCTGGACTGGTCCTCGCGATCGCCCGGCCGGACGTCGAGTTCGTGCTCATCGAGCCGATGGAACGTCGAGTCGCCTGGCTCAACGATCAGGTCGGAGTCCTCGGGCTCGAGAACGTCACCGTCGTGCGAGCGCGCGCTGAGGAGGTTCGTCTTGATGAGCCCCTCGACCAGGTGACCGCGCGCGCGGTCAGTGCGCTCCGCAAGTTGCTCCCCCTCACCGCTCCCCTGCTTCGGGACGGCGGAGAGCTGGTCCTCATGAAGGGTGCCGGCGCGCAGGCGGAGGTCGATGCATCGACCAAGGAGCTTCGCAAGTACCGGGTCTCCGGTGTCGAGGCTCGAACGCTTGGCGAGGGCGTTCTCGCGGAGCCGACCCGAGTCATCGTGGGAACCGTCCGCGGCTGAGGTCAGTCGGGAACGCTCGGGCCTCCGCGAGGGGCACCGCAGACAATCTTCCGCGGCTTGCGAGCTCTCGGGAGAATGGCTCCTGACGAACCGGCCCGGAACCTGCGGCCAATTCAGAGGTCCTGAGTTCGTCAGGAACGATTCTCCGGTCTAATTTGACACGAATCTGGGGTGCCGGGTGGGCCGGATTCGAGTGTTTTCTGACGTTTGCCAGCGGTAATGCTTCTGGTATCTCATATATGTTCTTCACTTGGCCTGTAGCCCCAGTCTTGTGACGCGGCGCCGGCACCGCGATCGACGGGCGGCGATGCTCCGCGCTCCGGTGGTCGGCGCACCCAGACGTCCATGCTGTTGTGCGCGGTGGCCGGCCAGCTAGCTGCCTTTTCGGAGATGATGGACGAGTGCGGGTGGCAACGGTGGACCTCCCAGGTTGGTGATCCGGTCGGGCTTGTCGGGGATCTGTGGTCCCGAGGCTTTCCTTGGTTGCAGGGAAGATGCATCGCCCCGTTCCCGTCCCACACGTTCAACGGACTCGCGGTGGTGCATCACGTGGCGGACCTGTCGTTGGAGACCTGCTGCGAGATGCGGATTTCGCCAGTTCCTCAGGTGCCTGCGGGCCGACTGGCGCCCGACCGTTGGCAGGCTCATGTCCACCGTCGGGTCGGTGCTGTCTGAGGTGCTGGGTGATTTGCCGGCCGGAGAAGCAGAGGATGATCTGCCTACCGCTATCGCGTGCGTCGAGGGCGCCCCGTTCTAGGAGGTTCTGGCGCGGTGCAGTGCGTTCACATCGGAGCACGCCGTGCTGCTACTCCGCGCTCTCCCGGCGGCGAGGTACCGTGCACGGCGCCCACTCTGCGTAACGATGTGTCGAAGTGCGCCGGCACTGCGGAGGTCGTACTCGTGACTCCTGTGAGCTTGGAAGGAGCAGGCGTATTCCCGATCGACGATGCATGATTATGCACCCAGATAGCCTCGGCGGAGCGTGCTTGCCGCCGGAAGTGTGAAATTGCGGGACGTTTCACGTGGAACGTGGGAGCGATGCCACTCGCTGGAGTCCTTCGTTCTCAGGAGTGGTTCCTGTCGGCCTGGAGTCGTGTGATCCAGTTCACTCAGTGCGTGCACGCCCAGGGAGGCCGTCGTGCCGGGACCGGCGCGGTGTTCGATGTTTCACGTGGAACATGGGTGGCGTTCTGCTCCTGCGTGGCTGTTACGCGGTGGTGCAGACGAGTTGAGTTCGACGAGCACAGTGCGCGGTAGCAGGCTGGCTTGCGCTCGAGATCACACCCATCGGTTGCGTTGGTCCTGTCGAGAGGGTTTCACGTGAAACAGCGGCCGGGTACGACGGACCGGGTGTGAGATCGGACCGGTTGCGTGATACTTCGTCGATACCGCTCCCCCAGTGTGGGATCACACCGGTGAGGCGGATTGCGGGCTGTGGCCAGGGGCTGCGAAGACGCCTATCGATATGAGCCGTCCGACGGCTCGGCGTGCGCGACGTCTCGGTTTCACGTGAAACGTTGGCGCGGACTCGTGCCTGTTGTGCAACTCTCCACCATACGAGCGTGTGGGACTGGGGCCTGTGGATAACTCTGTGGACAGTTCTGGCGCGCAACCGCAGGAACTGGTGATCCTCTGCGAAGAAGGGCCCCCGCCCGGCCCACCACCGCACTGTGGCCAACTCGGACCGGGGCGAGAGCCCGGACGTGCCGGGCCCGGAGTGGGACGCGCGGGTACGAACTTCCGCGGAAAAACGCGGATCTCCGCCTGATTGCAGAGCAACCTCCCACATGGTTGTCAACACATGTCCGCCGGTCTCGTCTCGGGTTGATCTGACCAGCATCGACCTGCACGCCTGGGGCTCGCGCAGTTGCGCGGGATCGGCCACGCCGGTGCCCTGTGGATAACCCTGTGGACGCAGGAGGGGGAGGTGTCCCTTCTGGGCACCATCCGGGACGTTCGAAGATATGCGGGTGTCGCAAAACGGCGCTCGAGGGCCTCCGTCCGTACGCACTCCCCCGATCACTGTCGGAGATCGCTCCCCTGGCGTCAGCCCACGCTGGTACGGTTGAAGGACACGTTTCGAGCAAGAAGGTTTCACGTGAAACAACCCGAACCAACGCATTCCGCGGCTCCCGAGCGCGACTCCGTTGGTAGCGCCTTCGACGCGTCCACGCCGTTGGCTCGCGAGCTCCACCATCTGACTGAGAGGCGTAAAGCCTTGGCTCACGCAACCCTGCCGACGCCCGACCACACTCGGGTCTTCACGGTCTCCAACCAGAAGGGTGGAGTCGGCAAGACGACGACCACCGTCAACATCGGCGCCGCCCTCGCTCGTTCGGGCGCTCGTGTCCTCGTGATCGACCTGGATCCCCAGGGGAACGCGTCAACTGCACTCGGTGTCGAGCATCACTCGGACGTCCCGAGTGTCTACGACGTCCTGATCGACGACTTCCCCCTGGCCGATGTCGTCCAGCAGAGCCCCGAGTTCCCCACGCTGTTCTGCGCTCCCTCGACGATCCATCTCGCCGGCGCGGAGATCGAACTCGTGTCACAGGTCGCGCGTGAGCACCGACTCCGCACGGCGCTCGAACAGTTCATCCAGGACGCCGAAGAGCCGTTCCACTACGTCCTGATCGACTGCCCGCCGTCCCTCGGCCTCCTGACGATCAATGCCTTCGTCGCGGCCAAAGAGGTACTCATCCCGATCCAGTGCGAGTACTACGCGCTCGAGGGCTTGAGTCAGCTCCTCAGTAGCATCCAGCTGATCCAGCGGCACCTGAACCCAGGGCTCGCCGTCAGCACCATTCTCCTAACGATGTACGACGGGCGCACCAACCTCGCGCAGCAGGTGGCCCAGGACGTCCGAGACCACTTCACCGGGCAGGTCCTCGAGTCGGTCATCCCACGAGCGGTGCGCATCTCCGAAGCCCCCAGCTTCGGGCAGAGCGTCATCAGCTACGACCCCACGTCACTCGGCGCGGTGTCCTATCTCGAAGCAGCGGCGGAGATCGCCAACCGATGGGCCGCAGGCTCCTCCGATACACCCAATACGAACCACCCTGAGGGAGTCAGTCACTGATGGCAACGAAACGAACTGGACTCGGTCGCGGGATCGGAGCACTCATTCCGACGACGAGTTCAGACTCGCAGGCGAACCGTCCCGTCGACGTCTTCTTCCCCGACAACCAGGGCACTGCCCGCAAGGCGGCGAAGGACGCGGCTACTGCTGCCGCGGACGCCGCAGCAGCAGAGGCGGCGGCAGCCGACGCGCCCACTGCACCGGACGCCGCTGCGCCCACGACAGATGGGCCGCAGCTCGTGGCCGTCCCCGGTGCCCGGCTGGCGTACCTCTCCCCCGAACTGATCGTGCCGAACGCCAACCAGCCGCGCACGGTCTTCGATGAGGACCACCTCGCCGAACTCGTCACGAGCATCCGTGAGGTGGGCGTGCTGCAGCCGATCGTGGTCCGACCGATCCCTGGCGACGACGAACGATACGAACTCATCATGGGTGAGCGCCGTCTACGCGCCTCCAAGGAGGTGGGTCTCGACCGCATCCCCGCGATCATCAAGGACACCGCCGACGAAGACATGTTGCGCGATGCGCTGCTCGAGAACCTGCACCGCTCGGAGCTGAATCCGCTCGAGGAGGCTTCTGCATACCAGCAGCTCCTGGCCGACTTCGGAATCACCCAGGACGAGCTTGCAAACCGCATCGGTCGTTCCCGCCCTCAGATCAGCAACACCATCCGCCTGCTCAAGCTGCCGGCGGCCGTGCAGCAGCGCGTCGCGGCCGGTGTGCTGAGCGCCGGACATGCTCGCGCCATCCTGTCGCTGACCGATCCTGAGGCACAGCAGCGCTTGGCCGACAAGATCGTGAACGAGGACCTGTCGGTTCGCGCGGCCGAGGCTGCTGCGGCTCAGGGCGTTCAGGCGAAGAAGCCGCGTCCGGTGGCCGGATCGCGACGCGGACAACTCGATGAGATCGCAGACCGCCTCGGCGACCGCCTGAACACCCGCGTGAAGGTGACGCTCGGTGCGAAGAAGGGACAGATGGTCGTGGAGTTCGCGACCATCGCCGACCTCAACCGCATTCTGAGCGAGCTTGGCGAGTCAGGATTCGGTCAGTCTTCCTGACGCTGTTTCACGTGAAACATGGGCCGTTCGGCCGCGGGGTCCCGTATGCGCTTCGCCAAGCTCAGGGACCAAAGCGGTGGAATCCGTGGATTGGCGGACAGCCACCCCATCTCGGCTACGGAGCTCTTCGAAGCGCGGTGCGGGTGCACTGTGATTGATAACCCCTGATCAAAGCGACAATTCGGGGTGTTTCACGTGAAACTCGCTCGACAGCGAAAAACCGCCCGGCTCAGATGAGCCGGGCGGTTCCGTGGTTCAGAAAAACCTGATCAGGCGAGGAAAGCCGCGAGATCCTTCTCGAGTGCGGCCTTCGGCTTGGCGCCGATGACGGTCTGCACGACCTCGCCACCCTTGAAGACCTTCATCGCGGGGATGGAGGTGATCTGGTACTTCATGGCCAGGTTCGGGTTCTCGTCGACGTTCAGCTTGAGAACGGTGATCTTGTCGCTGTTCTCGGAGCCGATCGTGTCGAGGATCGGGCCGACCGCGCGACACGGACCGCACCAGGCGGCCCAGAAGTCGACGAGGACGGGCTTGTCGCTGTTGATGACCAGTTCGTCGAACGTGGCCTCGGTGACTGCATCTGACATGAGTGTTCTCCTTCGTGGTGGCCAGGCCGACAGCCTGGCCGTCGATCAAACGGTGGTGGTGAGCACGGGGTCGGCCGGCTGCGGACGACCGGCCGTCTGCGCTTCGCCGATGGCCGACGCTTCCCCAGCAGCCTGCTCGAGGTCTGCGAGGTAGTGCTCCGCGTCGAGGGCGGCGATGGTGCCGCTGCCGGCTGCGGTGATGGCCTGTCGGTACGTGGGGTCGATGACGTCGCCCGCGGCGAAGACGCCGGGGAGGTTGGTCTTCGACGAGCGGCCCTTGACGGCGATCGTGCCCTCGGGGGCGAGCTCCAGCTGGCCGTGGATGAGGTGCGTGCGCGGGTCGTTGCCGATCGCGATGAAGAGGCCACCGAGCGGCAGGTGTGTCTCGGTGCCGTCGGTGGTCGAGCGCAGCGTCACGCCGTCGACCGCGTCGGCGCCGGTGATGCCGGCGACTTCGCTGTTCCAGATGAACTCGATCTTCTCGTTCGCGAACGCACGGTCCTGCATGATCTTCGACGCGCGCAGGGTGTCCTTGCGGTGGATGACGTACACCTTCGACGCGAACCGCGTGAGGAAGGTGGCCTCCTCCATGGCGCTGTCGCCGCCGCCGATGACCGCGATCGTCTTCTCCTTGAAGAAGAAGCCGTCGCAGGTGGCGCACCAGGACACACCGTGGCCGGAGAGTCGCTCTTCGTCGTGCAGGCCGAGCTTGCGGTAGGCGGAGCCGGTGGCGAAGATCACGGTGTGGGCCTCGTGCACCTGTCCGTTGCCGAGGGTGACCGTCTTGACGTCGCCGTCGAGCTTGAGCTCGGTGACGTCGTCGTAGAGGACCTCGGTGCCGAACCGCTCTGCCTGCTCCTGGAGCTTCATCATGAGCTCGGGGCCCTGGATGCCCTCGGGGAAGCCGGGGAAGTTCTCGATCTCGGTGGTGTTCATGAGCTCGCCGCCGGCCTCGACCGATGACGCCACGAGCAGCGGCTGCAGCGAGGCGCGGGCAGCGTAGATCGCCGCCGTGTAGCCGGCGGGTCCTGATCCGATGATGATGACCTGACGCACGATGCTCCTCAGTGGTTCGTGGGCTCCCGGACCAGGTGGGTTCCGGGGTTCCGAGTGGTGTAACACATCCTAACCGGCCGCTATTCCGCTCCCCCCGGCGCCTCGGGCAGCTCTCAGCCGGTGTGCGTGAGGTGGCGTCGACCCGTGGGTGTCAGCGCCCGAACCGGGCGAGGACGGGCGCCAAGGCCGCCTTGAGCTCCGGCGTGCGGAGGAGGGCGAGCACCGCGAGGTACACGGCGGCCATCGCCGCCCCGACGACGCCCATGGTGACGATGGCGCCGGGGATCGTGGCGGTCGGGAACCCCTCCTCGCTGACACCGCCGAGCAGCAGCAGCACGACGACGCCGACCACAGCCGCAGGCACGGCGGCGGCGATGAACCGGACCAGGCTCAGGACGATACGTCGGCCGTCGAGACCCCCCAGCCGGCGCCGGAGCAGCAGTGCGGCGACAACGGTCTGTGCGATGCACGCGATCGTGATGGCGAGCGCGACGCCGGCACCCACCAGATGCGGTGGGAGGACCAGGAGCACGATCAGCGCCAGGAGGACGAACAGGAGGGTCTGGAACAGGGTGAAGAAGAAGGGTGTCTTCGTGTCTCCGAGGGCGTAGAAGGCGCGCTGGAGGACGAAGAGGATGCAGAAGGGCACGAGTCCGATCACGAACGCGATGATGATGCCGCCCATCGCCTGCGCCTGTTCGAACGTCTCGGCGAAGACACTGCCGAACGGCACGGCGACCACCATGATGACGGCCGCTGCGAGCACGATGAGGACGCTCACGACGCGGATGGCCCCGGAGATGTCGGCCTGCAGCCGCGGGATGTCCCGTCCGCGATCGCGTGTGCCCTGTGCGTGCTCGCTCATCCGCGTGAAATAGGCCGTCGCGATCGAGACGGTGATGATCGAGTGCGGGAGCATGAAGATCAGCCAGGCGTAGTTGAGGATCGCGACCGAGGGTCCCTGCTTGCTCACGGAAGCGACGATCTGGGTCTCGACGATCCCCGCACCGGTCGTCAGGAGCAGCATGCCGAAGGTCCAGCTGGCGATCCGCCCGGTGGCCCGGAGGCCGACGCCTCGCCACTGGAAGTCCGGTCGGAAACGCAGTCCGGCCCGACGCCAGAACAGCATGAGGAAGGCGGCTTGGACGACGACGCCGAGGGTGGCGGAGCCTGCGAGGAGCACCGTTCGACTGTCGGTCCACTCGCTGACCGCGAGGTCGCCGCTGCCGTACAGCGTGATGAAGGCGATCAGCCCGGCGATCGCGATGACGTTGTTGAGCACCGGTGCCCAGGTGAACGGCCCGAACATCTTGCGTGCGTTCAGGACCTCGCCGAGGACGGTGTAGAGCGCGTAGAACAGGATCTGCGGGAGACACCAGTAGGCGAATGCCGTCGCGAGCGCGAATTGATCAGGCGACAGCGTCGCGGCGACGATGAACACGAACACGGGTGCGAGCAGGGTGATGAGCGCGGTGGCCCCGCCGATGAAGACGAGGGTGATGGTGACGAGCTTGTTGATGTACGCGTTGCCACCGTCGGCATGGATCCCCGCACGGACGATCTGTGGCACGAGCACGGCGCTGAGCACGCCGCCACCGATGATGACGTAGATCGTGTTCGGGAGCTGGTTGGCGATCGCGAAGGTGTCGCCGATGACCAGGACGCCGATGGCCTGAGCCACGAGGATCGCCTTGACGAAGCCGAGCAGTCGGGAGACGAGGGTTCCCGAGGCGAGGAGCGCGCTCGCCCTGCCGATGCCGTCAGCCATTCGTCTCCTGTCGTCCGGGTGACGACTCTACCGGGGGCTCACCGCCGGGGGGCTGACCGCTGTCCGGAGCATCTGTGGGGGCGGCGGACGTGGCACCCGAGCCGCGTCGCTTGGCTCGTCGGGTCACCACCATGCGGACCACACCGCTGACGAACAGCAGAGCGACGAGTAGGGCGAGGACGACGGCACCGATGCCCTCCCAGTCGGCGCGGACGTTCACGCCCACGAAGGACTGTTCGCCGATTGCCTGCCCGCTGGTGCTGAAGAGTTGCAGACGGAGGGTGACGTCGCCGTTGCCGATCTGCGACTGCACGGGGACGAGCACGGTGGCGCGCGAGTCCGCGGCGATCTCCTGCGTCACGGAACCGGAGATGCTCAGTCGACCGTTGCTCGGCGAGGCCTCCATGACCACGGTGACGGGATAGGGCAGGTCATTGCGCACGGCGAACGGCAGGGACACCTCGCCGCCGACCATGTTGATGCGACTGCTGTCGGTGACGCGCACCGACGCGAGGACCGTGTCCGTCCGTTCCTGCTGCGCGGTCACCGCCGATCCCCAGTCGCCCTCCGTACGCAGCCAGCCGGCCGCGAGGCTGGAGAGCAGGGTGGCGCGCTCCCGTCCGGTCAGCAGCTCGGGTTCGTCGAGCACCGAGGAGAAGGCGGTGACGTCCTGTTCCTCGTCGAGAAGGACCTGCACGTCGGACACGCGTTCGCTGTCGGGTGCCATCGCCCCGAGCGTCGCCGCGGCAGGGGGCTCGGCGAGCGTCGCCGCCAGGGAGGTCTGCGTCGTGGCCGGCAGGGAGCGGAGCGCGCTCACGGTGTCGGCGAGGGCGGGCAGGGTCGCGTCCACTCCCCGAGGCAGCACGGCGACGACCGTTCCGCCGGACGAACCCTCGGTGCCGATGGCGGCCGCCCGCGCGTTCACGTCGGCGATGGCGCTCTCGAACGCGGCGTCCGTCGTGGCGGCGGCGGCGTCGCCCAGTGACTCGGCGAGGCCGTGGTCGGCCAGCAGCGTCTGCGCCGTGCCGACCGCCGTCGAGGCGCGCACGGACTGTCCGGTGTCGGTCGTGTTCGCGGAGTCGAGCAATGTGACCGTTCCGCCCGATGCGGCGAAGACGGCGAGATCCGCATCGGTCACCGCGCCTCCCGCCCACACGATGCTGGGGAGCGAGTAACTCCACCTGAGGAGCTCGTCCATCGTCGGAACGGTCGGCACCGCCTGGCCGGGCGTCTCGGAGGGGCTCGGTGTGGGTGCCGGTTCCTCCGACGGAGTGGCTGCCGCCGATGGTTCGGAGGACGTGGCCGGTGAGGAGCCGGCCTGCGGAGTCGGCTGGACGTCGTCGGGCCCGGTGGTCGGCGACGCGGTCGGGGTGGGCGTCTCGGTCGGCTGCACGACGGGGAAGTCGGCGACGTTCAGGGCGAAGGAGAACGAGCTCGGGGTCAGCAGTCGGTCGAGGCCGGCTTCGGCCTGCACGGCGGGTTCGGCGTCGCCGTACTGGAGCGCGAAGGTCTCGTTCGGAGCGGCCTCGAGGCGGGCGAGCCAGGCGACGGCGCTCTCCGGTGCGCGCGTGCCGAGCGCCCGGATGGACGCGATGATGCGTGGGTCGATCCCGAGCGCGATCTGCTCGCCGAAGAGTGCGTCGAGCTGCGTCGTGAGCGCGCCGTCGTCGGCCGTGAGCTCGGTGAGTTCGTCCGCATCGAGGAGTCCGCCGTAACTGAGCGGCACGGTGAGCGGGGCGACGAGCGCGACGGTGGCTGACGTGGGCTGTCCTTGCGCCCGCCAGACGAGCGCCGTCCGACCGCCGGCCGCCGTGTCGCCCGCGACGTAGCCGGCTGAGACGCCGTAGGAGCCCCACGCGTCGGTGTCGTCGAACCCCAGCGCCGGAGGAGTGAAGTCGAGCCCGCTGACGACGTACTGCTGCCCGGCGATGAGCTCGGGGATGTCGATCGTCCGCACCACGGTGGTGCCGGCGGGGGTCGCGGCCGCGTCCGCACCGGTCGTGTCGAGCCAGGCGTCGAGCGCCGCCGTGCCGGTGATCCGCGCCGTGGTGATCGCCACGGACACGGAGCCGGCGGGGAGATCGGCGTCGGTGCCGTTCGTGAGCGTGATGCCGAACGAGGTGAGGGACGAGGGTTCGACCGCTCCCCCGTCGCTCGGACTCACCTCGACGGACAGGAGGCCGTCGGGAGTCGATGCCGTGTTCGCGCTCAGCTCGGGCGAGGCGATCGCGCTGGAACCCGTGGACCATCCGCCGGCGGACACCACGGCGAACGACAGCGCGGCTGCTGCGAGGGCGCTGAGGAGGCGTGGGCGGTGGCGGTGGCGTGTCATGGGCGGTGGGGACGGTCCGCTCGGGCGGAGCCGTCCGGTGACGATTGTACGGGGGCCTCCCAGTCGAACCTGGATGCTTGTGCGCTGTACGACGCCGATGCGACGTCGGCGGAGGTGTGAGGCGGCCTCGCGTCCTACGCCCGCGGGGCCGGGTCGGACGTCTCGGAGGAGTCCGTCCCGTCCACTTGTGCTCCGGCTTCGTCCTCTCGGTCCTCCCGGCGCCCGGCGCCGAGCGACAGGGTGGCGAGGAAGCCGACGGCCAGGAATCCTGCGGCCGCGAACGCCGCGGAGCGGGTGCCGTCCGACAGGGCGATCCTGGCGTCCTCGGCGACCGTCGCGGTCGCCGGGTTCGCGTCGAGCCCGGCGATGGCGGCGCCCGAGCTGTCGACGACACTCGTCACGAGGGCGTCGCGCTGCGCGCTCGGTACACCGGCGTCCTCGAGTCGTCCGTCGAGGACCGACGCCGTGCTCACGAAGAGGATGGTCCCGAGGACGGCGATACCGAGTGCCGAGCCGATCTGCCTCGCCGTGCTCTGCGTCCCGGAGCCCTGGCCGCTCTGCTCGACGGGTACATCCTTCAGGACGACGCCCGTCAGCTGTGCGGTGGCGAGACCGACGCCGAAGCCGTAGACGAACAGGAACGGCACGATCGCGAACCATTCGGTCGCCGGCCCGACGACCAGCCCGATACCCGCGACACCGATGATCTCCGCGACGATGCCGACGCGGACGATCAGGACGGGTGCGACCCGGTTGCCGAACGCGCCGGCGAACCCGCTCGCGACGAAGGAACCGATCGCGAGGGCCAGGAGGATCAGACCGGTCTGCAGTGCGCTGTAGCCGAGGACGAACTGGAGCCAGATCGGCAGCGAGAGGATGATGCCGAACTCCCCCAGCGAGACGATGAGGGCGGCGATGTTGCCGTTCCGGAACGACGGCAGTGAGAACAGGGAGAACGCGATGATCGTGCTGCGCCCCTGGCGCATCCGGTGGCGTCCCCAGAGGACGAACGCGACACCTGCGACGACCGTGACCATGAGGGCCACAGGTACCGGGGAGAGGGTGAACGGCCAGGTCCAGTCCCCGATGACGAGCGGGGTGTCCGTGAGCCACCACCCGAGACTCCGGCCCTCGATGAGTCCGTAGACGAGGGACGCGCTCGTCAGGATCGACAGGACGGCGCCGACGGCGTCGATGCGGTCGGTCGCGGGTTCCCGCGACTCCGAGACGAACAGGAGCAGTCCGACGATGATGAGGACACCGAGCGGCACGTTGATCCCGAACGCCCAGCGCCAGGAGAAGTCGGTGGTGAGCCAGCCGCCGAGGAGCGGACCGACCGCCACCATGCCCCCGATCGTGGAGCCCCAGACCGCGAAGGCGATCGCACGGTCGCGGCCTCGGAAGGTCGCGTTGATGATGGAGAGGGTCGTCGGCAGGATCATCGCGCCGCCCACGCCTTGGATGACCCGGGACAGGATCAGGAGGTCGCCCGTCGGCGCGATGGCGGCGAAGACGGAGGCTCCGCCGAAGACCACGACGCCGATGAGCAGCATGCGACGACGGCCGAACCGGTCGGCGAGCGTGCCGAACACGATGAGCAGTGCGGCGAAGACGAGCGTGTAGGACTCCTGGACCCACTGCACCTGGGTCGAGGAGATCCCGAGGTCGTCGACGATCGACGGGATAGCCACGTTGACGATCGTCGAGTCGACGATGATGAGCGCGACGGCGATGCTGATGACGACGAGGCCGAACCATTTGCGACGGTCCGACGGCGAGCGCTCAGGCTTCGCGGAAGGCGTGGACTCCGTCATGCGCGGAAACGATCAGCTGGCTGCATATTCTGATTATGCGCCTTCTCGAGGCTGATGTCACACGGACATCCGGTGGTCAGACGAGGAGCGGCTGCAGCTGGTGCGAGCCGTCGAGCAAGAGGTCCAGGAGTGCGGCGGGGCGCTCGATCCGCTCACTGGGTGCCGAGAGCGACAGCCCCGCGACGAGACCGCCGCGGTCGTCCCGGATCGGGACCACGAGGCAACCGTGACCGGGCGTCACCTCACCCACCTGTCGTGCATACCCGAGTCGTTCGACGTCGCGGATCAACGGCTCGGCGTCCCGGAACGGCCGTTGGACGAGTCCTGACCAGTCGTATCCGCCATGAGCGAGCTCGTGCAGAAGGAGGCGCCCGATCGCGGAGGTGTCGAGGCGCCTGACGATCCGCTGCTCGTCACTCAACGGGAAGTCGGGATCCGCATCCGCGATCCTGATCCGATCGCCCTCGTACCGCACGAGGTGGACGCCTCCTCGGACGCTCGACCGCAATCGTCCGATCACCTCGCGCGCAGCGAGCGGGGGTGGGGCCGGAGCGACGAGATGGGCGAGCTCGACGACCTTCCGCCCGAGTGCGAATCCGCGCAGGTCGGGCATGCGGACGAGGTATTCGTCCTGGACGAGGAGGTTGAGGAGTCGGTAGGTGGTCGCCCTCGGCATGTCGAGTCCGGCTGAGACCTCCTGCGCCGTCACACCGGCACCGCATCGCGCGACCTCTTCGAGCACGGTGAGCGCGCTGTGCACGGCCTTCGGCTGTCGGGCGCGGAGCTCGCCCGCGCCGCTCACCGGTGCTCCGCGGACGGTCCGCCGAGCACGTCGGCGCTCACCGTCTCGTCGTAGACCCCCACGGTCGAACTCAGCCACGGTCGGCGTCGATGCCGGATCGCCCAGATCGTGATGCCGAGCGCCATCGTGACGAGGAACACCCAGACGCCCACGCCCCGTTCGCCGGTGCTCTCGACGACCAGGTAGACGACGAGCGCGACGGACAGCAGCACCCCGGCCACCACCGCGCGCAGGAGCGGCCAGAGCGTCAGTTCTCCGATCCGCCAGAGGAAGACGGGGGCTGCGATGCAGACGAGGACGTAGGCGGTGATGTACCCGGCCGCGGCCACGACGATGAGGACCTGCATGGCCGCCCAGGCTCCTCCGGTCAGCAGGAGCGCGAGCATCGAGACGGGCGTGACGATCGCCAGAGCCGTGATGATCGCCACATGGGGCGTTCGGAACCGGCCGTGCGTGGTCCCGAGGCGAGACGGGAGGACCCCTTCTCGACCCATCGAGAAGACGACCCGCGAGAACGCCGTGATGGAGGCGATCGCACAGGCGAGGAACGACGCCGCGACGGACAGGTCGAGCAGCAGTCCCATCCATTCGACCCCGGAGGCCAGCGCCAGGTCGTTGATGGGCGTCCGCGTCGCGGTGATGTCCTCCCCCAACGCCGCGAAGCCCGCCAGCTGACTGTACGAGGTGACGAGGAAGAGGAGACCCGCGCCGACGACGGTCCAGACCAGGGACCGTGGGATGCTCGCGAAGGGCCGGCGGGCTTCGACGCCCAGCGTCGAGGAGCTCTCGAATCCGACGAAGGCGGTCACGGCGAGGACCGATCCGACCGCGAGGTGTTCCGGGGAGGAGTCCAGCCCGAGCACCGCCCAGTCGGGCGTCGGTCCCAGCTGCGACAGGAGCACGCCCACGAGGATCAGGATGATCGCGACCGAGGCGCTCTCCACGATCAGGGTCACCCGGGTGGACAGGTGGATCCCGCGGACGAGCACGACGAGGCAGACCATGGCCATGCAGACGAGCAGTGCGGACACGACACCCGTCGAACTCGGCATGCCGGGCCAGAACCGGTGCAGCAGGATCGACAGGTAGTACCCGGCTCCGGCCAGGGCGAACATGGCGATGAAGCCGTACCCGATGAGCAGCGCGACGCCCGTGACGAAGGCCGCACCCGTTCCGAGCCCCTTGGAGACGAAGGTGTACAGCGAGCCGGTCGCGGCGATGCGCTTCGCGAACACGTTCACGGTGGTGGCGACGAGCAACGACAGCAGCATCGCGATGGCGAGCGACCACATGGTCGCCCCGCCCGCGGTCACGGTGACGATCAACGGGATCGTCGTCGCAGCGGCGGACGGCGCCACCGCCGAGACGGACTGGGCGAACACGTCGATGAACCCGACACTGCGCCGCTGGAGGCCGTCGACCGGTGACCGGGACTCGAGACCACGGACGCTCGGAGGATTGCTGATCGCGCGTTCCAGAGCCGTCACGTCCCTCACCTCCTCCTCGTCGTTCAGGCTAGGCGCGTCCCGTTGCACCGGCGTGGCGGGCGTGTTTCGGCTTCATGACCGTCAAATGAGACAGCGGTGTCGACCGGTCTCATTCGGTGCCGAGCAGGTGTTACGGCGACGAGACGAGGCGGCAACAGGAGACCGGGATGCTGGCCTCGTCCCGATACCGCCGCATTGCTCGAGGAGTGTCCATGACCGTCACGAAAGGTCCGGCCACCGATGCCGGACAGCCCACCCGGTCCCTGAAGGGATCGCTCGGCGTCACCGCCATCGTCTTCATGGTCGTCGCCGCGGCGTCGCCGTTGACGGTCGTCGGTGGAGCCGCACCGCTCGGCATCCTGCTCGGCAACGGGGTCGGCTTCCCGAGCATGTACGTCGTGTCCGCGGTGATCCTCCTGCTGTTCGCCGTCGGACTCTCGGCCATGACCCGGCATGTGCCCAAGCCGGGTGCCTTCTTCACCTTCGTCGGATACGGGCTCGGCAAACCGGCCGGTCTCGCGTCAGCATTCCTCGCCCTCCTGACCTACACGACCATCCAGGTGTCCGTGTACGGCTACATCGGCTACCTGTTGAGCGTGACCTTCGCCGGTCTCGGCGCTCCGGAGATCCCCTGGTACGTCTACTCGCTCGCGTCGATCACCGTGGTCGGTCTGCTCGGCTACCGCCACATCGACCTCAGCTCGAAGGTCCTCGGCGTCCTGCTCGTGGCGGAGGTCGGGATCGTCCTCGTCCTCGCCGGGGCGGTCATCGTGACCGGCGGTGCCGACGGGCTGTCGGCCGAGCCGTTCGTGCCCGAGCAGGTGTTCTCCGGGTCGCCCGGTGTCGGACTGATGTTCGCGATCGCGGCGTTCATCGGGTTCGAGGCGACCGCGATCTTCCGCGACGAGGCGAAGGACCCGTCCCGCACGATCCCACGGGCGACCTACATCGCGGTGATCGGGATCGGCCTGTTCTACACCCTCGCCTCCTGGGCGCTCGTCATGGCCTGGGGGCCGGACGACGTCCTCGCCGTGGCCGGTGAGGACCCGGGTGCGATGATCCTCCGCACCACGCTGCTCTACCTCGGTCCGGTCGGAGAGCTCGTCATCAACGTCCTCCTCATCACGAGCATGTTCGCCTGCGTCCTCTCCTTCCACAACGTCATCACCCGCTACCAGCACACGATGTCGAACGCCGGCGTCCTGCCGGGCCGGCTCGGCGGCGTCCACCCCAAGCACCTCTCGCCGCACACCTCGTCGCTCGTCCAGAGCGCAACCGCAGCGATCCTGATCGTCGTCTTCGCCGTGCTCGGTCTCGACCCCGTCCTGCAGGTGTTCACGTGGTTCGCCGGCGTCGCGACCCTCGCGATCGCGATCCTCATGGCGGTCACGAGCCTCGCGGTGATCGTGTACTTCGCTCGCACGAAGCAGGATCGGCGGCTGTGGAACACGGTCGTCGCTCCCGGCCTCGGGTTCATCGGACTCGTCGGTTCGGCCGTCGTGATCGTCGTCTACTTCCCGATGCTGGTGGGAGACGTGGATGCGGGCGGCAACCCCGTGTTCGGAACCGTGAGCGCCGTCCTCCTCGCCCTCATCGCGGTCTGCCCCGTCGTCGGCCTCGTGCAGGCCGCGTACCTGCGTCGTCGTCGCCCGGCCGCCTACGCCGACGTCATGGACGCCATCGGCGGTTGACCATCCGACCCTTCCCCTCGCCACCCGCGACCACCCGCATCACCGAACCAGGAGCATCACGATGACCATCACCGACCCCACCACCCTGCGCAGCGCCGACGGCGACGCCCCCGTCCAGCACCCGCTCGCCAGCCTGTCCGCACCCGAGTTCGACCGCATCCGCGACATCGTCACCGGCTTCGACGACTTCACCGAGACGACCCGGTTCGCCTACGTCGGCCTCGAGGAGCCCCACAAGCGGGCGGTGCTCGCCTGGCAGGCCGGCGACGGTCCACTGCCGGAACGCCTCGCCCGCGTGATGCTGCTCGACATGGCCACGGGTCGATCGACGGACAACGTGGTGTCCATCGACAGCGGGTCCCTGCTCAGCACGGTCGTGCTGGACGGCTCCCGCGGCCAACTGCCGATCCTCATCGAGGAGTTCGACGCCATCGCAGAGATCGTGGCGGAGGACGAGGGGTGGGTCGCCGCCCTCGCCGCCCGTGGCTGCACGGTCGACGAGGTGAAGGTCGTCCCGCTGTCGGCAGGCTTCTACGACTATCCCGAGGAGGTCGGGCGCCGGATCGTCCGGGTCCTCGCGTTCCGCCAGGACTACCCGGCCGACCACCCGTGGGCCCACCCCGTCGACGGGCTGAGCGCCTATGTCGACACCGCGGCGCGGCGGATCACCCGCCTCATCGACGCGACCGCCCTGGCGATCCCGGCGGAGCCCGGGAACTTCGACGACCCGGCGGTCCAGGGTGCTCCGCTCTCCTCGCTCAAGCCGATCGTCATCACCCAGCCGGAGGGTCCGAGCTTCCAGGTCGACGGCGAGTTCGTCGAGTGGGGCAATTGGCGGTTCCAGGTCGGGTTCGACGTCCGTGAGGGCCTCGTCCTCCGTCAGCTCTCGTTCGACGATGCCGGCGAGGAACGACCGATCATCTACCGGGCGTCGATCAACGAGATGCTGGTCCCCTACGGCGACCCCTCACCCGTGCGCTTCTGGCAGAACTACTTCGACACCGGCGAGTACCTGTTCGGCCGGTTCACGAACTCCTTGGCGCTCGGGTGCGACTGCGTGGGCGAGATCACCTACTTCGACGCGGTGCTCGCCGATGAACTCGGCAATCCGTTCACGATCGAGAACGGGATCTGCATGCACGAGGAGGACTTCGGCACCCTCTGGAAGCACTCCGACCTGTACACCGGCTCGAACGAGGTCCGGCGGTCGCGTCGGCTGGTCATCTCGTTCTTCACGACCGTCGGCAACTACGACTACGGGTTCTACTGGTACCTGTACCTCGACGGCACCATCGAGTGCGAGTCGAAGCTGACGGGCATCCTGTTCACCTCGGCGTACCCCGGGCTCGACGCGGAGGGCGCCGACTACCCGTACGCCTCGGAGGTCGCGCCCGGGCTCGGTGGGCCGTACCACCAGCACCTCTTCTCGGCCCGTCTGGACATGATGGTCGACGGTCTGTCGAACGCGGTCGAGGAGGTGGACGCGGTCCGGGTGCCGATCGGGCCCGGGAACGAGCACGGCAACGCGTTCACGAAGCGGGTCACGCGGCTCAGCACGGAAGCGGGGTCCGGACGCGTGGCGGACGGCTCGGCCGCTCGGGCCTGGCACATCGTCAACACGGAGAAGACGAACCGGATGGGACGCCCGACGGGGTACGTGCTGTACCCGCAGGAGTCGCCGACGCTCATGGCCGACGCGTCGTCGTCGATCGCCAAGCGGGCGGAGTTCGCGACGAAGCACCTCTTCGTGACGAAGTACGACCCGGCTGAACGATACGCGGCGGGCGACTTCGTCCACCAGAACCCGGGTGGCGACGGCATCACGCGGTTCATCGAGGGCGACGAGTCGATCGACGGCGAGGACATCGTGCTCTGGCACACCTTCGGACCGACGCACTTCCCCCGTCCAGAGGACTGGCCGGTGATGCCGGTGGACTACGCCCGGTTCACGCTCAAGCCCTACGGTTTCTTCGGCAAGAACCCGACCCTGAACGTCCCGCCGAACGAAGCGGTCGGGCACTGTTCGCACGACACCGGCGCCGCGCACGCGGGACACGGAGGTCACGACCAGGGCGCCGAGGAGCACTGTGGCCACGGGCACTAGGTCGCGGCGATGAGCGAGGTCCTCCACCTCGGGGCGCTCGTCCCGGCCGCCGTCGGCGCCTGTTGCACCGTCGGCGGCCGACGCGGACCCCTCGACCTCGTGGCCGCGATCGTCATGCTCGCGGCGATGCTCGACCTGGCGACCGGTGTCGGGATGCTGCATCCGTTGCTCTGGGCCGTCGTCCTGATCGTCCTCGCCGTCGCCTCGGCGGTCCGGCTTCGGTCCATCGCCGGACTGCCGGCTCCGGTCGACGACGCTGTGTCGCTCGCCGTCACGCGCCACCGTGCGGCGATGACCGTGCACACCTCAGGCGGTCTCGTCATCATGGCGGCGCTCGTGTGCACGATGGCGGGCCATGCCGCCGGGAGTATATATGCCGGATCGGGTATACACCCGGCAGGCCATCAGTTCGGAACCAGTGCCCTCCCCGCCATGCTCCTGGCGGGCGGCATGGCGGGGTTCGTCGCCCTGTCCACGCGGATCGCGGTCGAGGCGGCTCGACGGCGTGAGCGGGTCGTGGTCGTCGAGGTGGTGAGCATGACGGTCTCCGTCGTCGCCATGGGGCTCGCCGCGGCGCTGTGACCTGGGCGGCGGCGTCGATCTACTCGGCGTCGTCGCCCTCCCACGGCGGCCGGGCGACCTTGCCGGACATCCGCCATACCGCTCGGGTCAACTCGGGGTGCACACGGGCGATCTCACGGAGTACCTCGTACTCCAAGTGGTCCGCGTTGTCGCGGTGGTCCTGGGCGTCGTCGAGCGACGAGTACCCGGCGAGCCGCGCCATCGCGTGCTGGGCGGCCAGACCCCGGGCGTGCAGCGCGTCGTCCCGGAGGACGGCGACGACGAGCTCGTCGACCGTCGGCATCGAAGGCAGGAAGTCCCAGGGGTCCTCACCGTCGCGGGCGCGGTGCTCGATGATCACCTCGCGCTCGAGCTGTGCGTCGCGGCGCAACCTGGGGAGGTCGACGGCCTGCAGATCCACGTACCCTCCTCGCTCCGGCGCACCCCGCGGCGCGCACTCGGGTATCAAGGGTACGCCCGGTATCGGTGGACCATGCCGTCAAGGCGCAGCTCCCTCGCGGCCGAGGCTGGTACCGCAGGACCACCGATGTCGTCCGATCGGCGGATGCCGGGGTCGCATCAGGTCCATCCTCATGCGGATGTGGTCGGTGGCGGCGCTCCATAGCGTGGAGTGGGGCGGATCGCGCCCACTCCGCGACCGAGAGGCCCGTCCTTCCATGTCATTCCTCACGAGGCTCAGCCTCGCCAATCGACTGATCGTCGGCCTCATCACCGCGGCGATCGTGGCCTTCGGACTCTTCGCGGTCGGTTCGCTGAAGCAGGAACTCCTGCCGTCCGTGCAGCAGCCGGGTGCCGTCGTGGCCGCGACGTATCCTGGCGCATCGCCGTCGTCGGTGGAGCGCGAGGTCACGAAGCCCGTCGAGCAGGCGGTCCAGGGGGTCAAGGGCGTCACCGGCGTCACCTCGACGTCGGTCAGCGGTTCCACGTCCGTGCAGGTGAGCTGGGACTTCGGCCAGGACGACGAGAAGATCGTCGGCGACATCCGCAGCGCGCTCGCCGGACTGAAGAGCACCCTTCCGAACGACACGAGCACCGAGGTCTACGCCGGTGGGAGCGAGGACATCCCCGTGCTGCAGCTCGCGGTCGCGTCCGAGGACGAGTCCGGTGAGTTCGCGGGCAAGGTCGAGAGCACCGTGCTCCCCGCGCTCCGTGGGATCGCCGGCGTGCGTCAGGTCGATCTCGCCGGTGAGAACGCCACGCAGCTCGTCATCACGATGCGTCCGGCCGACCTCGCGGCCAAGAAGGTGACCGCGGAGGAGGTCATGGCGGCCGTCCAGGCGAGTGGTGCCGTGACGGCGGCCGGCACCAGTGTCGACGCCGGCAAGGAACTCTCGATCGAGGTCGGTTCCGCAGTCGGCTCCCTCAAGGAACTGCAGGCGCTCCCCATCCAGCATGAGGACGGCCCGTTCGCGCTCTCCGCCGTCGCGGACGTGGAGCTCGTGCCCGCAGCCGAGACCTCCATCGCCCGGGCGGACGGTCTCCCGTCGCTGTCGCTCACGATCCTCAAGGACCCGTCGGCCAACGCCGTCCAACTCGCCCACACCATCCGTGACGCCCTCCCCGGGCTGGAGCAGGAGCTCGGTTCGGGTGCGGCCTTCACCGTCGTCTTCGACCAGTCGCCGATGGTCGAGCAGTCCATCCACGACCTCTCCGTCGAGGGCGGGCTCGGGCTGTTGTTCGCGATCATCGTGATCCTCGTCTTCCTGCTGTCGATCCGGTCCACGATCATCACGGCCGTGTCGATCCCGCTCTCCCTCCTCATCGCGATGATCGGTCTGTGGATCGGCGACTATTCGCTCAACATCTTCACGCTCGCAGCGCTGACCGTCGCGGTCGGGCGGGTGGTCGACGACTCGATCGTGGTGATCGAGAACATCAAACGTCGGCACACCGGGCGCGTGATGACGACCACGAGTGTCGTCGAGGCGGTCCGCGAGGTCGCCGGGGCCGTTACTGCGTCGACGATCACGACCGTGGCCGTGTTCCTCCCGGTCGCCTTCGTCGGCGGGACGGTCGGCGAGCTCTTCCGACCGTTCGCCGTCACCGTGTCGGTCGCACTCATCGCGTCCCTCGTGGTGTCGCTCACGATCGTGCCGGTACTCGCCTACTGGTTCATGCGAGGCTCCTCCGCCCCGGCTGTGGGCACGGCCACCGACGACGCGGCCACCGAAGCGGCGTCCGTCGTCGAGGACGAGTCCGAGGCGTACTCGAAGCTCCAGCGCGCCTACCTGCCGGTCCTGCGCACCGCCCTGAAGCGTCCGGTCGTGACCCTGCTCGTGGCGGCGGTCGTGTTCGCCGGGACGATCGTCTCGGCCGGGTTCCTGAAGACCGACTACCTCGGCGACATCGGGGGCGAGAACACCGTCACGGTCACCCAGGAACTCCCCGAAGGGACGAGCCTCGACGTGACCAGTGACGCGGCCGCAGCCGTCGAAGCGGTCCTCGCGAAGACCGCCGGCGTCTCCGGGTACCTGACCACCGTCGGTGGGAACGGCTCGAGCAACACGGCACAGATCAGCGTGACCGTCGGTGAGGAGAGCTCACGCGAGGGCGTCGCCGACACCATCCGGAAGGCCGTGGCGAAGCTCGACGACGTCGGAGAGATCACCGTCGGTGACGCCGCAGGCGGATTCACCGGTGGCGGTGGCGGCATGGAGGTCACGCTGCAGGGTGAGGACCCCGTGGCGCTCGCCACAGCTGCGGCCGCGGTGCAGGACATGCTCGGCGGTACGAACGGCCTCCGCGATGCGACGAGCGACCTCGCCGACGAGCAGGGTCTACTCAAGGTGAACGTCGATCGCGCCGCCGCCGCCCGGTACGGCTTCACGCAGGAGCAGGTCGGCCAGGCCATCGCCAGTGCGCTCCGCGGCACGCCGATGGGTTCGGTCATCCTCGAGGGCTCGTCTCGCGACATCATCGTGCGGTCGCAGCGGGTCGGCACGACACCGGCCGAGATCGCCGCGCTCCCCCTTCCGGTCAGCGCGCTGCAGCAGGCCGCGGCACAGAAGGCCGCGACCGACGCCCTCACGGCCGAGCAGGACGAGGCCACCCAGCGCGCGAAGGACGAGGCGGCATCCCAGGCCGCGACCCAGCGCTCGGAACTCCAGGAGGCCCGCTCGACCGCGGCCTCGCAGCTCGACGCCCTGCGGGCTCAGCTGAGCGCGCTGCAAGCGGCTCCCGTCGAGGTGCCGCCGGTCACGCCCACGACCCCGGAGGAGGAGGCGGCACGACAGGCCTACGAGGCCCGCGCCGCCCAACTCGCCGGGCTGAGCGACGCGATATCCCAGCTCCAGGGCTCGATCACGACCATCGATGAGCAGCTGACCGCGATGCGGGACGCCGAGAGCGAGGCCGCTGAGCAGCAGGCGGAGGCGGACCGCCTCACCCAGGCGCAGAAGGACCTCGCCAACGTCAGCGCCGTCCCGATCCCGGTCAGCGCCGTCGCGCAGGTGGGCGAGGAACGTGCCGCCGCGGCGATCACGCGCATCGACGGCGTCCGGACCGTGACCGTGTCGGCGACGCCGACGGGTGACGACCTCAGTGCGACGACGCTCGCCGTCCGGGAGGGCCTCGACGGCCTGGACCTGCCGAGCGGGGTCACGGCCTCGGTCGGTGGTGTCGCCCAGGACCAGGAGGAGTCGTTCGCGCAGCTCGGCCTCGCGATGCTCATCGCGATCGTGCTCGTGTTCATCGTCATGGTGGCGACGTTCCGGAGCCTCCTGCAGCCGCTCATCCTGCTGGTCTCCGTGCCGTTCGCGGCGACCGGCGCGATCGCGGCTCTGCTCATCACGGGGACCCCGCTCGGTATCCCGTCGATGATCGGCCTCCTCATGCTCATCGGCATCGTCGTCACGAACGCGATCGTCCTCATCGACCTGGTCAACTCGTACCGGGCTCGGGGCGACGGCATCGACGACGCGGTCCTGCACGGGGCCCGACTCCGTCTGCGACCGATCATCATGACCGCCTGCGCGACCATCTTCGCGCTCGTGCCGATGTCGCTCGGCCTCACCGGCGGCGGGGTGTTCATCTCGCAGTCGCTCGCGATCGTCGTGATCGGCGGCCTGGTGTCGTCGACGCTCCTGACGCTCATCCTCGTGCCGGTGCTGTACCTGCTCCTGGAGCGCCGGACCGAGCGCCGTCTGGCGAAGCGCGAGCGGAAGCGCACGGCGAAGGCCGCGCAGCGCGAGGCCGAGGAGCACGACGAGCAGACCGATGAGGACCTCGACGCGATCCTCACCACGGATCGCTGACGGCGGCTGCAGGGTGGGCGGCTCGGCCCACCCCGCAGCTGGCACACTGGTGGGCGTGGACCAGCGACTGATCGACCTCCTCCGTTCCGACCTCGACGCGGCCGGGTACACGGTGGAACGGGTGCGCGGCCTCTGGGGTGAGACGGCCGAGGCCGCCCTGCACCGTTCCAACCGGGTCGTGGCGATCCGCTCACTCGACGAACGCCGCCGGACCGTGGGGGTGGAACCGATCGCGACGCTGGCGACGCTCTTCGTGCTCGGTGTCGCCGTGGAGGCCGATGACGCGACGCGGGCACTGCCGTCGCTCGGTCTCGACGGCGCGGTGGCGCTCGGTCTCGTCGGCCTGAGCGACGACGGATCCGTCGCCCCGGCCATCGATCTGCGGCCGTACGCCTGGGTCGACGCCAACGGGAGCGGTGCCTGGTGGATCGCCTCCGATCTCGGCGAACTCGCGCTGGGTCACGAGCTCGGCGAGGAGCACGTCCTCGGGGTCGGCGGCGCGTCGATGACCCTGAGCGGCATCATCCTCCCTGAGCGGATCGGAACGGCACTCGACCTCGGGACCGGGTGCGGCATCCAGGCGCTCCACCTGTCGCGGATCGCGGATCACGTGGTCGCGACGGACATCTCCGAACGAGCCCTCGAGCTCGCCGCACTCAACGCGCGGCTGAACGGCATCGACTCGATCGAATTCCGCCACGGCAGCATGTTCGAACCCGTCGCCGGCGAACGGTTCGACCGCATCGTCTCCAACCCGCCGTTCGTCATCACCCCGCGTGCCGAGGGCGTGCCGAGCTACGAGTACCGCGACGGCGGTCTCGTCGGCGATGCGCTCGTCGAGTCCGTGTTCCTCGAGGTCGCCCGGCATCTGACGCCCGGCGGGGTCGCGCAGTTCCTCGGGAACTGGGAGTACCGCGACGGCGCCGACGGGCTCGACCGCGTGGCCGGGTGGGTGGAGCGCAGTCCGGAACCGGTCGACGCCTGGGTCATCGAGCGCGAGGTGCAGGATCCGGCCGAATACGCGGAGACCTGGATCCGCGACGGTGGAACACGGCTCGGGACGCCGGAGTTCGAGCGCCTCGCGGGAGCCTGGCTCGACGACTTCGAGGCTCGGGCCGTGACCGGCGTCGGTTTCGGGTACGTGCTGCTCCGTCGATCGGACCCGTCCACTCCGCTGCGCCGCTTCGAGCGGCTGCACGGGCAGGCGGGCTCGAACTCCGCCGGGCTGGGTGCGCACCTCGCCGTGTGTCTCCTCACTCACGACTGGCAGGTGGCGCTCGACGACGACCAGCTGCTCGGTGAACGCGTCATCCTCGCGGGCGATGTCACCGAGGAGCGCCACTACTGGCCCGGGGACGAGGACCCGACGGCGATGACGCTGCGGCAGGGTGGCGGCTTGGCTCGCTCGGTGGGCATCGACACGGGCCTGGCGGGGCTCGTCGGGGCCTGCGACGGCGAGTTGACCCTGGGAGCCATCATCGACGCGATCGCCCAGCTCGTCGAGGTCGATGCGGCGGAACTCCGCGCCGAACTCCTCCCCCGGGTCCGCGCCCTGCTGGACGACGGCATCCTCCTGCCGAGCTCCTGAGGTGTTCAGGCACGCTGGCCCTACTCGCCGTGGAACCGTGCCTGGGCGATGAGGACGCCGTCGTCCGTGAGGCGGGAGACCAGTCGATGCTCCACAGCCCCGACCGGGTGCCGGTTCGGGCGGTCTTCCAGGTGATGGCGATAGTCTGCCGTGTCGGACAGACCGACGCCGCCGACGAAAGCGACCACCCTCCATGCCGGAGAGCCCACTCTCAGCCAGCCCGTACGAGGTGCTCGGCGTGAGCACGACGGCGACGCAGGACGAGCTCCGGAGGGCCTACCGACGGCTCATGCGCGAGACCCACCCCGACCTCGGCGGAAGCGCGCGGCAGTTCAACGCCGTCCAGCTCGCCTGGGAGCGCGTCGGAACCGAGCAGGACCGGGCCGCCTACGACCGCGGGCGCAACGTTCCGTCCTCCGACGCGGGCGACGACGACGCTCCGACCTGGTCGGCGTCGACCACTGGTCGGTCGGGTACGCAGCGCGCCGACTCACGCCCTCGCGCTCGTGCCTACGGACACCCCGGCGGAGACTCGCGGGAGGCCTACCTCGGGCTCATCCGGGAGTGGGTCGGCCGAGGTGTCCCACTCGACGACCCCTACGACCCGAAGCTCGTCCGCTCGGCTCCGCGCGAGATCCGGCACCAGTTGGCCAACGCGCTCGCCGAGGAGCAGACGGCGCGCACCGTGGCGACGCTCGGCATCGGATACACGGTCTGGCACGACGTCCTGGCGCCGGGCGAGGCGAAGCTCGACCACGTCGTCCTCGGCCCGACCGGCCTCTTCGCGGTCAAGTCGGAGGACTGGGGTGGGCCGGTCCGGGTGCACCGTGGAGAGGTCGTCGGGGAGACGCTCGATCCTCGTGAGGAGCCCGTCCGGTCGATTGTGCGCTCGGCTCGGACCGTCGCGAAGGCGGCCCGGGTGAAGTTCACGGCCTCCGTCATCGTCGTGCCGGACGGCGCCACCCCGGAGTCGGTGGAGTTCATCGGTCGCAAGCATCCGGTGACGGTCCTCGTCGAGCGCTCCCGCCTGGCCGACCTCCTCCGCACCGGTCTCCCGGGCGTCGACCGCATGGGCGGCAACCAGCTGTTCGACATCCGCACGCGCCTGCAGCAGACCATCCGCTTCGTCGGACTCTGACGCGCGGCCCGACACGGCGGGGGAGGAATCCCCTCCCGCCCCACTCGGGGACCTTGTGCCGTCGTGCTCCGGGCCCCAGCATCAGGGCATGACTTCTCCCGCAGGCTGGTATCCCGATCCCGAGCAGCCCGGCCGGCAACGATGGTGGACCGGAGTCGGCTGGGGTGGGCAACGCATGCCGGCGGCCGTGCCCGCTCCCCCGGTCGCAGTCCCTGCCGCTGTCCCTGCTGCTGCCGGGGCAACCCGGACGCGCCGCCTCGGTCCGCTCCACATCGTCCTGCTCAGCCTGGTCGGAGCACTGTTGCTCGTCAGCGCCGTCGGTGGCGCGTTCTGGGCGATGCTCGCACTCGTCGCCATCGTTGCCGTGGTCATCGGCGTGGTCGCGCTCGTCCGTGGTCGCGTCTCCTCCCTCGGGATCCGCAACCGCGGGATCGCGGCCGCCGTGATCGGTGCCGCCCTGTGCCTGGTCGTCGTGGGCGGAAGCGCCAACGCGGCCATCCACCCGGTCGGGCCCCGTCCGGCGGCGCTGTTGTCGGCTCCGGAGGGGACGTCCGTCGCCAAGCCGAGTGCCACGCCGACCCCCACCCCGACCGAGGTCGTCACCGAGGTGACCGAGGTGGTGGAGATCCCGTTCGCGGTGACCGAGGTGCAGGACCCGAACATCGACGTCGGTCAGGTCGTCGTGACGACGACGGGCGTCCCCGGGCAGCAGACGAACACCTACCGCGTCACCACGCGAGCCGGGGTCGAGATCGCTCGAGAGCTCGTCGCACAGCTCGTGTCGGTCCAACCGGTCGCGCAGGTGACGTCCGTCGGGACGCGGCAACCCGCTCCGCCGCCTCCCGCTCCCGTCGCCGATCCGGCCGGTGGAGGGTGTGACCCGAACTACGAGGGGCAGTGCGTTCCGATCGCCAGCGACGTCGACTGCGCCGGGGGAAGCGGCAACGGACCGGCGTACACGCCCGGTCCGGTGTACGTCGTCGGGAGCGACGTCTACGACCTCGATCGGGATGGTGACGGTATCGCCTGCGACGCCTGAGCAACCCCGTTCGCGTTCGGCGGAAGTCCGGGTCCGAGATGTGGAGCCGAGCGTATCGTCGCTGGCGAGGCGCTGGACGGTGCCTCGACGCTGACGGATTGGAGCGACGATGAGCGCAGCACTCAACGGCAAGCAGGTGGCCTTCCTGCTCACGGACGGCTACGAGGACAGTGAACTGACGAGCCCCTGGGAGGCGGTCACCGGAGCCGGAGCGACCGCCCGGCTGGTGTCTCCCGCCACCCAGGACGTGACCGGCAAGAACGGACACGTCCAGCCCGTCGATGTCGCGGTCGCCGAGGCCTCCTCCGACGACTATCACGCACTCGTGCTGCCCGGAGGCGTCGTCAACGCGGACGACCTCCGCGTGGACGAGACCTCGGTCGCCTTCGCGAAGGCGTTCTTCGAGCAGGGCAAGCCGGTCGGGGTGATCTGCCACGGCGCGTGGATCCTCATCGAGGCGGACGTCGTCCGTGGTCGTGAGCTCACGAGCTACCCGAGCCTCAAGACGGACCTGCGGAACGCGGGTGCATCCTGGGTGGACGAGGAGGTCGTCGTCGACCAGGGACTCGTCTCGAGCCGGACGCCCGACGACCTCCCGGCCTTCAACGCGAAGCTCGTCGAGGAGATCGGCGAAGGCGAGCACGAGGGCCAGCACGCCTGACTCCGGTCGCAACGCGACGCACGAACGCCCGGTCCTGGTGGACCGGGCGTTCGTCGGTGCGGGTCAGGCCCAGCCGCAGATCGCGCGGAGCAGCTCGAGCAACTTTCGGTAGAAGTCCATGAGACCACCTCCTCTCATATCAGATACTGAAATCAAACATCAGTCATCCTGACAGAGCTCAGGAGGTCGCACAGTCCCCGGAACGGCGGACACCGTGCGATCGCAAATCTCCCTCCGACACGCACGAACGCCCGACCCCTTGGAGGGGCCGGGCGTCCGAGTGCTGTGTGGAGGCGCTTACGCCTTCTTGTTGCGGGTCAGTGCGCCGTAGATGAGGAGCACGACGATCGATCCGCCGATGGCGAGGAGCCACGTCTGCAGCGAGAAGAACTCCTGCAGGTTCGCGCCGAAGAGGATGCCGCCGAGCCAGCCGCCGAGCAGTGCTCCGACGACGCCGAGCAGCAGCGTGATCAACCAGCCGCCGCCCTGGCGGCCCGGAAGGATCGCCTTGGCGATGGCGCCGGCGATGAGGCCGAGCAGCAGGAAGCCGAGAAAACTCATGATGTCTCCAAATGTGATTGCTGGATCGAACGGGGTGCCGGTCGACCGTGTTACCGCCCCCGCCGGTGGGCGGGGGCAGCCACTGTATCGCGAGGACTAGTGCTTGAACGCGTCCTTGACATTCTCGCCGGCCTTCTTGGCGTCGGCCTTCGTCTGGTCGGCCTTGCCCTCTGCGACCTTGCTGTCGTCGCCGGTGACCTTGCCCAAGGCTTCCTTCGCCTTGCCCGCGAGGTCCTCAGCTGCGTTCTGGATCTTGTCCGATGCACTCATGGCGTTCTCCTTCGTCTGCGTTGGAAACCGGTGATGATGTCCGGTCATCGGGTAAGACGCAGCTCGGCGGGTATTCGTCACGAAATCCGTCGAAGAACTTCCGGGACGCCGCCGGTGTCCGATCGAATGCGAGACTGGAGGTTCGTGTTCCGTCAGGCAGCGCCGCCGTCCAGACCCGCCAGGAGGTGAATCGCTTGAGGACAGCACCCCCTCGCTCGGGCTTCGCGCGCTTCCTGCGTGTCGTCCGCAACACGATGTTCTGGATCATCGGCGTGATCCTCGCCATCGCGTTGGTGATCTTCGTCTGGTTGCAGCTGACCCCGTGGCCGGGCTCGATGGTCATCCGCATGGCGTTCGACGAGCGGGCGAAGGTCGTGCAATCCGACCTCGTGAAGTACGTCCCCGACGGTGTCGACGTCCGACAGGACATCCCGTACCGCTCCGGCGACGCGGACGCGCTGCTCGACGTCTACACGCCCGACGGGGTGCGCGGCAGTGGTGCCGCCCTCCCGACGATCGTGTGGGTGCACGGTGGAGCGTGGATCTCCGGTAGCAAGGAACTCATCTCCAACTACATGCGCGTGCTGGCCGGCGAGGGGTACACCGCGATCGCGGTCGAATACACGATCGCGCCCGAGGGTCAGTACCCGTTGCCCATCGAGCAGGTCGCCGACTCGCTCGGCTACCTCGACGCCAACGCTCGCGCGCTCAACGTGGATTCGTCCAAGCTCATCCTCGCCGGCGACTCCGCCGGTGCCCAGATCGCCGCCCAGGTCGCGAACGTGGTCACGAGCTCCGAGTACGCCAGCTCCATCAAGGTCGAATCGCCGATCGAACCGGAGCAGCTCGCCGGGGTGGTCCTCGCCTGCGGGGCCTACGACCTCAGCCTGGTCAACGCCGAAGGCAGCTTCGGGTGGTTCCTCGACACGGTGCTGTGGTCGTACTTCGGAGCGCGCGACTACAAGACCCGGCCGGAGGTGGCGTCCGCGTCCGTCGTCGACTATCTGACGGCGAAGTATCCACCGACGTACATCACGGTCGGCAACTGGGATCCGCTCTACCCGCAGTCGGTCGAGTTCAAGGCGAAGCTCCAGGGCCTCGGTGTGGACGTGCAATCGATGATCTTCAACCCGGACTTCCGGCCAGGGCTCGAGCACGAGTACCAGTTCCTGCTCAACGACCAGGGCCGGTTCAACCTCCAGCGCATGGACGCCTTCATCGACGGCGTCACCGACACGAGCCTGCCGTTCGGGCAGCAGGGTCCGCCCGTCCGCTGAACGACCCGCTTCAGGGGAGGCGGATGCGGTCGCCGTCCTCGACGAGACGACCGTGAAGCACCGCCTGGGCGAGCGTCAGGTCGAGCCATCGTCGAGCGGTCTCACCGAGGCGACCGTAGCCGAGCACCGACGCCGCCTGCATCGGCAGCTGCTCGCTGTCGACCTCGTGCTCGGGGCTCGCGGTGATCACGAGCTCCATGGCGTTGCAGATCTCCGCGGGACTGATGTCGGTGACCGCGCGGTGGTCACGGTGCACGACCCGGCGGACGCCTCGCCACGTGACGACGTCGAGTCCGGTGGGCCAGGCGAAGCCGTTCTGGACGACGAACGCCTCCGTCACCAGCGCTGACAGCTCGGTGCGCGACTCCTCGGACGGTCGGTCGACGCCGAAGCGCCGGGCCACGATGGTCACGAGTCGCGGGACGGCGATCGGGCCCTCGGTCGTGAGGATCGCCGACGCGACGCGGGTTACGGCGGCCTTCGTCAGCTCGAGGTTGTCGAGGACGGACGCCGGGCCGATGACGGAGTCGTCGGCGAGCTCGAAATCGGTGATGGCGACGCTCAGGGGGACGACCGGGGCCGACGCGGTGACGGGGAGGGCGACCGGGTCGACCAGGCCGGTCGTGGACCGGTCCCGGGCTGATGCTGCCCCGTCGACGTCCGGGCCGGCGACGGGTGTCCGGGGTGCGTTCGCCTCGCGGTCGTCCAGCGGCTCCGAGCCGGTGGATTGCTGCGCAGGGGGCGTCGGCGTCGTCCGCGGCGCGGGATCCGGCGTGCGCCGTGGCGAGTGGTCCGCTGCGGACTCGGCGTCGTCCGTGTCCGGTGTGGCCGGCGTCGAGGGGTCCTCCGAGAGCGCACGTTCAGCGCGTTCGCGCCAGGCCTTCGGGAGCCATGTCGACTTCGCGACGAAGCCGTTCCACCCGCGACTCACGGTGCCACGCTCCGCTCGGGACGCGGGCTGGCAGAGCGACGATGCCCTGCTGGGTGGGTCGTCGAGGTCAGAGGTGGCACCTCCACAGGATAGACCGCGGCGGACGTGCGCTCAGCTCGCCGTCTGTCGACGCGCCTCGCGTCGGCGCTCGCGTTCGAGGTCGGCGGCTGCAGCCTCGGCGGGCGTCGGCGCCGTTCCGCCCAGGGCGCGAGGTTGCCACCACGCCCCGGTCCCGTCGACGGGATAGTCGCGTTGCAGTTCGTCGACCATGCCCTGCAGGCGGTCGCGGAGCTGCTCGGTGCTCGTTCCGACGTCGTCGCCGGGCGCGACGATGATCGGCTCGCCGAACGAGAAGTGCACGGGGACCCCGAACCGCTCGCGGAAGCCGACCCGGTGGTTCTTCGTCAGGAGGCGATGACCGCCCCAGACCGCGACGGGGATGATCGGCACGCCGGCCTCCTGCGCGAGGCGGACCGCGCCCGACTTGAGGTCGCGGACGGTGAACGAGGCGCTGACGCCGGCCTCGGGGAAGACCCCGACGAGCTCGCCGCTGCGGAGCGCTGCGACGGCGTCGGCATAGGCGGCCGCGCCGGCGCGCATGTCGACCGCGATGTGCCGCATGCTCCGGAGGAGGCGGCCCACGACGGGCTGGTCGAAGGCGCCCTGCTTGGCCATGAAGCGGATACGGCGGCGGTTGTGGAGCACGGTGGCCCACTCGACGAGTGCGAACTCGAGGTACCCGAAGTGGGTCATCGCGATCACCGCGCCACCCTCGTCGGGCAGGTGTTCGATGCCGGTGGTGTGACGGCGCAGACGCCAGAAGCCGAAGAGGGAGCGACCGACACCGACAGCGGCGTCGTACACGGGCTCGATGCGGCGTCTCATGGCGACACCGTACGACAGCGACCTGGGGAAGTGCCGGGGTGGACACCTGGGGAAGGAGCGGGCTAGGGGCGCCTCGGGAACCCTTCTCCGGCGGTCCTCACGCCCGATACGATCGCAGGATGACGGTGACGCAGACGGGCCGCTCCCGCGGCAGCTACGCCAAGACGGCGGCAAGACGTCGGGAGATCCTCGAGGCGGGGATGGACGTCTTCGCCGAGCAGGGGTTCCGCAGTGGATCGCTCCGTGAGGTCGCGGAGCGCGTGGGCATGAGCCAGGCCGGCCTCCTCCACCACTTCTCGACCAAGAACGACCTGCTCGCCGCGATCCTCGACTTCCGGGACGACCGGGATCGCGAGGAGTCCGGCATCGAGATCGGGAGCGGCATCGAAGGCATCCGCGGGCTCCTCCGCCTCGTCGAGCACAACATGCGCGTCCCCGGTCTCGTCGAGCTCCACTGCGTGCTGTCCGCCGAGGCGACCTCACCGGACCACCCGGCGCACGAGCACTTCGTCCGGCGGTACAGCTGGTTGATCGACGGGATGACCGTCTCCTTCGAGGTGATGGCGCGCGAGGGCCAGCTGGTGGCCGGCGTCGAGCCCGCGAGCGCGGCACGCATGCTCATCGCGATGATGGACGGTCTCCAGCTGCAGTGGCTGCTCGATCGTGATTCGGTGGACATGGCCGAGGAGACCCGACGTTCGCTGCGGCCGCTGTTGACCGTCGAGCTGTAGCACGGCACTCCCCCGGCCGTGATCGGGATCTCTCCACATCCGGCGGTGTCCACCGGTCCATCACTCATATCTGATATTAGAGTTGGAGTGGCTGCGGGACAACGCGGAGGGGAAGTCCTTATTTTGACTAATTCAAAACAACTCGGTACGGTGGCTGCATGAACGGATCGGAGGTGGAGTCGGCGGCGTTCGACTTCAACACGAAGATCCGGGCAGCCGGGCTGCGGGTGACAACGGGACGCCTCGCCGTCCTCGAGATCCTCGCCCGGACACCGCACGCCGACGTGGAGCAGGTGGTCGCGTCCTTGAAGCCGCGAGCCCCGCAAACCTCCCCACAGGCCGTGTACAGCGTGCTCAACGCCTTCGTCGCGGCCGGCCTCGTGCGCAGGATTGAACCGGACGGCCATCCCGGCCGGTACGAGCTGCGCGTCGACGACAACCACCATCACCTGGTGTGCAGCTCATGCGGCGCCGTGGTCGACGTCGACTGCACGCAGGGTGCGGCACCATGCATGCACCCCGACGACACGGCTGGGTACGTCATCGACACGGCCGAGATCACGTTCTGGGGAGTATGCCCCGCGTGCCAGGCGGATGTCGCCTGACACCGTTCCACAGACCACTCGACGGCACCTCCATGCCGATCGTCAGCTGACACCGACAAGGTGGCAGTGCTGAATCCATCCGACCGTCCGACCAGCCCCACCCTCGAGGAGAGACATGTCCGAGACCAGCTACACCACCACCAACAGCGGAGCACCCGTCGCGAGCGACGAGCATTCGCAGAGCGTCGGCGCAGACGGAGCGATCGCGCTCCACGACCACTACCTGGTCGAGAAGCTCGCGCAGTTCAACCGCGAACGAGTGCCGGAGCGCGTCGTCCACGCCAAGGGCGGCGGTGCGTTCGGACGGTTCGTCACGACCGGCGATGTCTCCCAGTTCACGCGCGCCGCGCTGTTCCAGCCGGGCGTCGAGACCGAGATGCTCGCACGCTTCTCCACCGTCGCCGGTGAGCAGGGCAGCCCCGACACCTGGCGCGACCCCCGTGGCTTCGCGCTGAAGTTCTACACGAGCGAGGGCAACTACGACCTCGTCGGCAACAACACGCCGGTGTTCTTCATCCGCGACGGCATCAAGTTCCCCGACTTCATCCGCTCGCAGAAGCGTCTCCCGGGCTCGCACCTGCGCGACCACGACATGCAGTGGGACTTCTGGACGCTCTCCCCCGAGAGCGCGCACCAGGTCACCTGGCTCATGGGCGACCGCGGTCTGCCGGGCTCCTGGCGCCACATGGACGGCTTCGGGTCGCACACCTACCAGTGGGTCAACGCCGCAGGCGAGCGGTTCTGGGTGAAGTACCACTTCAAGACCGACCAGGGCATCGAGATCCTCACGCAGGACCAGGCCGACCAGATCGCCGGCGAGGACGCCGACTTCCACATCCGCGACCTCTCCGAGGCCATCACGCGAGGGGAGCACCCGAGCTGGACGCTCTCCGTGCAGGTCATGCCCTACGCCGACGCCGCAGGCTACCGCTTCAACCCGTTCGACCTCACCAAGGTCTGGCCGCACAGCGACTACCCGCTCATCGAGGTCGGCAAGATGACCCTCGACCGCAACCCGGAGAACTACTTCGCGCAGATCGAGCAGGCGACCTTCGCGCCGTCGAACTTCGTCCCCGGAATCGCTGCGAGCCCCGACAAGATGCTCCTGGCCCGCATCTTCAGCTACGCGGACGCACACCGATACCGCGTGGGCACCAACCACGCACAGTTGCCGGTCAACGCGCCGCACGCGCCGGTGCACACGTACTCGAAGGAAGGCGCCATGCGCTACACCTTCAACGACGCGGACGCGCCGGTCTACGCACCCAACTCGGTCGGTGGCGCCCACGCCGACCCTGCGCGTGCCGCTGAATCCAACGGCTGGCAGTCCGACGGCGAGCTCGTGCGGGCAGCCGCGACGCTGCACGCCGAGGACGACGACTTCGGCCAGGCCGGGACCCTCGTGCGCGAGGTGCTCGACGACGCCGCCCGCGACCGTCTCGTCGGCAACATCATCGGCCACGTCTCGAAGGTGACGCGCCCCGAGCTCCGTGCGCGGGTCATCGCCTACTGGACCGCCGTCGACGGCACGCTGGGCGCGCGCGTCGCAGCCGGCCTCCCGCCGCTCGTCTAGAGCTCACCGCCGAACACGCGGAAACGGTCGCCATCCTTCGCGGATGGCGACCGTTTCTGCGATCTCGTGGGCTCAGACGCCCATCGGGCCGCCACCACGGCGCGGAACGCCGCCGGTGCCTTCGGCCAGGCCTCTCGCGCGTTCGCGCACGACCTCCGCGTCGTTGTCGTGCGAATGGTGTTCGTCGGCCGAGCGCGCGGCGCGGTCTCGCCGTGACACGTACCAGACGGCCGCGATCGCCAGGAGGACGAGCGCGGCGAGGATGACGATGGTGCCGATGTCCATGTGATGCTCCTCTCCTCGTCCATCGACCCTAACGAGGCCTCGGATGCACGCAACCCCCTCGCCCGACGGGCGAGGGGGTTGCGGAACGAGGGTGTGTGATCAGCCGGCGACCTGTTTGGCGCGGGCGAAGACCTTCTCGATCTCCTCACGACGACCCGGCTGCTTCAGGGACAACGGCGAGGGGTGCGGAGCGTTGAAGGCGCTGTAGGTGTTGCCGAGCAGGGGCTCGACGTGCTTCCACCAACCGTCCTGGGCGTGGGGTCCGCAGAGGACGACGACGCGCAGGTTCTTGAGGAGGGGCAGGAGGGCACGCAGTTCCATCGCTCCCTGAGCGACCTCGGGCGCGTTCGGCTTCTTCCGCCCGGCGCTCAGGTACCACGGGACGATGTTCCACACCATGACGTCGTCGAAGCCGATGTCGTTCCGCAGATTCCAGAGGCTCTCGGCGATCGGGTCGTCGTTGTCGACCGAGGCGAAGCCGGATCCCGGGGCGTCGAGGCTGTCGGGGGCCAGGGTCCCCGGGGCGTCGAGGAGGATCAGTGTCTTCGCGTTGACGGCCGCATCGGCCGGGTCGACGAGCGGGAGGACGAGGTCCGCCTGCCGCCGTCCTCGGCGGGTCATCATCGCGTCCGACCAGTCGCGCAGCGGCGCGAGTGCCGGCGACTCGGCCAGCATGCGGTGTCGTTCGGCCAGTTCGTCGGGGTCTTGCAGCCCGCGAGGGGCATCCATATGCATCTTCCGAGCGTAGCCCGTGACGGCTGCCCCGTCATCGTCTGAGCCGGTTCTGAGGGTGAAGATGCTGCACAGGACGGCGGATCCGCGCCCGTCAAGCCGGGGTGGACCGGGTTGACGCGGGCCTAGGCTGGCCAGGATGACTGACGAGCGAACCGCCCCCGACGACCGGACGAAGTGGCGCGCGTTCGCCATCTGCGTGTCGGTCGCCGCCCTCACGATCCTCGACCTCTCGAAGGTCAACGTCGGACTGCCGTCGATCGAGGAGGCGCTCGACGCCGGCCCGACCGCCCTGCAGCTGATCGTCGCCGGGTACGCCCTGGCCTTCGGTCTGATCCTCGTGCCCGCCGGGCGCTACGGCGACCTGCACTCGCGGCGTCGCATGTTCATGATCGGCCTGAGCGTGTTCGGGGCGGCCAGTCTCGCCTGCGCCGTCGCACCGAGCGTCGGCATCCTCATCGGCGGGCGGATCCTCCAGGGCATCGCCGCGGGTCTGCTGATGCCGCAGGTCATCGGGCTCATCCAGCAGTTGTTCGTGGGGAAGGAGCGCGGCCGCGCTTTCGGTCTCTTCGGAGCCATCATCGGCCTCTCGACGGCGTTCGGACCGACGCTCGGCGGTCTGCTCATCGCCATCGGCGGCCCGGAGGACGGCTGGCGCCTGCTCTTCTGGATGAACGTCCCGCTCGCGATCGTCCTGTTGCCGATCGCCGCCCGACTGCTGCCCAAGCAGCAGCCGCACGAGGCGGGTGCCGGATCGCTCGACCCGGTGGGCATCGTGTTCCTCGGTCTCGCCGTGCTGTCGCTCATGCTGCCGTTCGTCCTGACGACCGGTTCTCCGGGCGACGACCCGGCGCGCTGGTGGTTGCTGGTCGCGTTCGCCGTCTTCGCCGGCCTCTTCGCCTGGTGGGAGGGTCGCTATCAACGCGCCGGGAAGACACCCGTCGTCGACTTCTCCCTGTTCAAGCTCGGCAGCTACCGCAACGGCGTCCTGATCTCCACGACGTACTTCGCGGCGATGCCGGCCACCTTCCTCACGCTCACGCTGTTCGTGCAGCAGGGGCTCGGGCTCGAGCCGGTCTTCGCGGGCATGATCACGATCCCGTTCGCCCTCGCCTCGGCCGTCAGCTCGTGGTTGAGCGGTCGGGTCGTCGACCGACTCGGACGTCCCCTGGTCGTCGGTGGGCTCGTGCTGGTCGTGGTGGGGTTCAGTCTCAACTCGCTCCTCGCCTTCATCACGCCCCCGGAGATCACGCCGTACGCGATGGGTGCCGCGATGCTGCTCGCCGGCATCGGCGGCGGCGCGGTCATCTCTCCGAACCAGACGCTGATGCTCGCGGACATCCCCGTGGCCTCCGGTGGTGTCGCCGGATCGATCGGTCAACTCGGCCAGCGCATCGGCACCGCGGTCGGACTCGCCGCCGCGACGGCCACCTTCTACGCGACCGTGTACTCGGAGAACGGCGGCGATGCGTCGGGGGCCTCGCTCGACGTCTATCACGACGCGTATCGCAACAGCACCCTCGTCACGATCGGCTTCGTGGTCGTGGCGCTCGTCTTCGCGCTGCTCGACACCCGTTCGCGGAAGGTCGCCGCCGACGCACCCGGATCCTCCAAGTAAGGGTGACCTGAGTTAGGGTAGCCTCAGTCGCGGCCGTCGGAGCCGCCGGAGGAAGGGGCTCGAGTGGCTCGCACGAATGCCGAGACGGCGCGCATCAAACCCGAGGCGGCGACACTCCTCACGCTGCGGGTCGTCCGCCGCTCGCGTATCTCGCCCAACATCGCCAGGGTCACCCTCGGTGGCGGTGACATCGCCGACTTCACGTTCCTCGGTTACGACCAGTGGTTCCGGTTCTTCATCCCGGTCTCCGAGGGCGGGCTCGAGCGGCTGCCGACCAAGCTCGACATGCTGGCCTACGCTAAGTACCTCGCGATCTCCAAGTCGGTGCGACCGGTGCTCCGGAACTACACGGTGCGGGACTTCCGGCGCGACGGCCCCCACGGGCCGGAGCTGGACATCGACTTCGTCATCCACGGGTCGGCCGCCGAGGGGACTGCGGGGCCCGCGGCGAGCTGGGCCCAGTCATGCGAGGTGGGCGATGCTGTGGCGCTGCTGGACGAGGGGCGCATGTTCAACCTCCCGGCGGACCTCGACCGGGTGCTGCTGGTCGCGGACGAGACCGGACTCCCCGCCGTCGCAGGCATCCTGACATCGCTTCCGGCGTCGACCGTCGGGACGGCGATCGTCGAGATCCCGTCCGCGGCCGACGCGCAGGACGTGCGAGTGCCGGACGGGGTCGAGCTGCGATGGGTGGTCCGAGAGGATCCGCACGACGTCCCTGGACGAGCGGCGCTGGCCGCCGCGACGGCCCTCGGCGTGCCGCCCGCCCCGTGCTACGGGTGGGTGGTCGGTGAGCAGTCTCTGGCCGCGAACGTGCGTCGGCTCTGGGTCCGTGGTGGCATGCCGAAGGACCGTGTCATGTTCTGCGGCTACTGGAAGGCCGGCAAGGCGCACTGATCGGCCGCCGGTGTCGGCGTTCGCGTCGACCGCGCGGTGAATTGGGTCGATCGCCCGAATTCGGGGTGTCCCCGACGCGCTGGGCTGACGGCTCCACTAACCTCACGACATGCCTTCTCCCGCCGGTGCGACCGGAAACACGATCGGCGCGCTGCCGACCGGTGTCGCGACGGGTCTGGTCCGGACGGTGACCGGCGGATCCGCCGACCGGGCGTTCGAGGTCGATGTCCCCGAAACGGCCACGAGGGCTGCGGACACGTCGTCGCACTCGCACGACGCCCTCCGCAGCTGGGACGTCGTCCGCTCCACCTTCCGACCAGGTGAGGCCCTGACCTTCGACGAGCGCTACCGGTACGCCCAGCTCCCCCTGATCGACGCCGACCACCCGCTCGCGCTCGACGCAAGCCCTGACGGCGTCTACCGTGGCGGGCGGTATGCCGAGGCGCGCCTGGCGGTCGTCGTCCCCGTCCCGATCGAACGACTGTTCGTCGATCCGATCTTCCTGAGCTACGAGGCCGATCTCGCCTCGGCACCCTTCGCCCCCAAACTCGCCCGAGGCATCGAGCTCCGACGCGCCCACCGCTTGCACGCGACGCTCTCGTCCATCGACGCGGACTCCGGGTTCCTCGACGGGCTGCGGACGAGCGTCGGCGCGTTCACGCCCTTCCGGGTCAG
Source organism: Plantibacter sp. CFBP 8798 (assembly GCF_014841195.1). Classification (NCBI taxonomy): domain Bacteria; kingdom Bacillati; phylum Actinomycetota; class Actinomycetes; order Micrococcales; family Microbacteriaceae; genus Plantibacter; species Plantibacter sp. CFBP 8798. The sequence goes on along the minus strand of NZ_JACYTS010000001.1, from coordinate 154,888 downwards.
GCTGGCGGGCCCCGTCATCGGCGGCTTCAACCGCGGACGCTGTTACCTCCCCGCCGTCGCGGACGCCTTCGCCCCCATCCAGCGGGCCGTCGGCGGGCGTCCAGCACCGCTCGTCGGGGTGGGCCTGCACCACTTCCGCGATGAGCTCGACGCTGCCGAGACCGCGGCGCTCGCCGCATTCCTCGAGCGTTGGCGCGACGTGACCCTGTTCGAGTGGACGGTCACCGAGCTGGCGATCACCTCGACCAACGACGATCTCGTGCTGAGCGGGCGCACGCTCGCGCGCATTCCGCTCCACGCGGCCGACTGACACGCCGCGTCTCCGGGGTCAACTCGCGGTGAGTCTCCTGACCATCGGGAGGTCGGGGGTCGCCCAGTCGAGTTCGCCGAGCTGCTCGCGCGTGACCCAGCGCAGTTCGTCGTGATCGGTGCTGTGGGTCGGGGGCGCACCGCGGAAGACGACCTCGTAGCAGGCGAGGTCGATGACGAGCTCGCCCACGGCGACCGTGGAACGGTCCAGCAGTGCGCCCACAGCGACGTCGGCGTGGAGCTCCTCGAGCAGCTCGCGAGCCAGCGCGTCCTGCGGCTGCTCATCGGCCTCGACCTTGCCGCCGGGGAACTCCCACAGTCCTCCGGACGCCCGCCCGGGTGCCCGCCGACATGCGAGCACGGTGTCGTCCTGTGAGGCGACACCCGCGACGACCTGGATCGTGGTGGTCATCATGCGCTCCCGTCCCGTGGCGTCGTGGTCGCTGTCCAGGCTAGGGGACGCGGGATCGAGGACGCCCGACGCCGCTCCACAGAGAGCTCCCCCTCGGCTGACGACAGCCTGCGTCCCGCGGCGGTGCTGTGGTCGGTGGTGCGTGCCAGACTGACAGCGATCGGAGGCGGACCAGCCCCCGCAGCAGTCGTCTCGAAAGGCACCCACCGCACCGATGTTCCTCCTCGACGGTTCCGCCATCACGAGCGCCAGCGACCTCTCCAACGCCTCCTACTGCGAGTTCGCCTTCCTGCGCACGGTCGACGCGAAGCTCGGTCGGATCGAACCGATCGTCGAGCCCGAGGACGAGATGCTCATGCGGACCTCCAAGCTCGGCGACCAGCACGAGCTGCGCGTCCTCGAGTCCTACCGCGCCGAGTTCGGTACCGGCGTCGTCGAGCTCGACCGCCCCGACGTCCGAGACGCGGTGGCGCTCGCCGCAGCCGTCCAGTCGACGATCACGGCGTTCCGCGACGGAGCCCCGGTCGTCTTCCAGGCCGCGTTCTTCGACGGATCGTTCATCGGCTTCGCCGACTTCATCGTGCGCCGGCCCGACGGCCGGTATCGCGTGCAGGACACCAAACTCGCGCGCTCACCGAAGGTGACCGCCCTCCTCCAGCTCGCCGCCTACGTGGAGCAGCTGGAGACGGCCGGGATCCCGGTCGACGACGACGTCGACCTCATTCTGGGAGACGGCACCGTCAGCACCCACGCGGTGGCCGACATCCTGCCGGTGTACCGTCGCCGTCGTGCGCGCCTGCTGCGGATCGTCGCCGAACGGCTCGAGGCCGACGGGCCGATGGCCTGGGGCGACCAGCGCTACAGCGTCTGCGGACGATGCGCGTGGTGCGACGCCGAGATCACGGCCTCACGCGACGTCCTGCTGGTGGCCGGCCTCCGGTTGACGCAGCGCGACCGCCTGCTGGCGGCCGGCATCGCCACGATCGAGGATCTGGCGTCGCTCACGCTCACCGGATCGAACGAACGACCGGGGCAGCACGGGCCGTCGGGTGGCGCCGGCGGGACGGTCGACGGCATCGCCGAGAGCACGCTCGCCGCGCTGCGAGAGCAGGCGCACCTGCAGCTCGAGCCGTCACTTGCCGCCGGCGTGCCGGCGTTCCGCGTGCACGACGCCACGGCGCTCGGACTCCTGCCGCAACCCGATCCGGGCGACGTCTTCTTCGACTTCGAGGGCGACCCGCTGTACACCGAGGGCGAGCCGGGCGACGCCCGCCGGGGCGACCGCACGAGGTGGGGCATCGACTACCTGTTCGGTCTCGTCGACACCGACGGCCGGTTCCGATCCTGGTGGGCGCACGACTTCCATGAGGAGCGCACGGCCCTGATCGACTTCCTCGCCTACCTCACCGCCCGTCGTGCCGAGTTCCCGGGCATGCACGTGTACCACTACGCCGCGTACGAGCGGACGCACCTGCTCTCGCTGGCCGCTCGGCACGGCGTCGGGGAGGACACGATCGACGACCTCCTCCGCGAGGCCGTGCTCTTCGACCTCTACCCCTTCGTCCGGAAGACGGTGCGCGTCGGTTCTCGGTCGTACTCGATCAAGAAGCTCGAGCCGCTCTACATGGGCGAGGACCACCGCGACAGCGACGTCACCGACGCCGCTGCATCCATCACCGCCTACGCGGAGGCGCGGGAGCTGAGTCGGAGCGACGACCCGGAGCTCGTCGCCGAAGGCGAACGGAAGCTCGCGGAGATCGCCGAGTACAACGCGTACGACTGCGAGTCGACCCGTCGACTGCGGAACTGGTTGCTCGACCTCGGTGCGGAACGGGGCGTGCTTCCCGGCACCTTCGTCACCGACGCACCCGAGCCCCTCGTGGACGAACCGACGCCGCTTCACGACGCGCTGACGGCGTTGGCCGGAGACCCCCTCGACCCGGAACGCACCGCCGACGCCACCGCGTATGCGCTCGCGGCCGCCGCCATCGACTACCACCGGCGCGAGCACAAGTCGTTCTGGCAGGAGCACTTCTCCCGACTCATCGCCGCGCGCGACGAATGGGAGGACACCCGGAACGTCTTCACCGTCACCTCGGGAGTCGTCGAGCGCGACTGGTTCCGCGAGGGGCGGCAGCGCAGCGACCGCCGTCACGTCCGACTCCGCGGCCGATGGGCTCCCGGCAGCAGTGTGAAGGTCGGCGCCGACCCGTTCGCGGTCTACGACCACCCGGGACCGTACACGCTCCCCCGCGCCGAGCCCGGCTCGCGACCGGCGGGGCAGATCACGGTCCTCGAGGTCGACGACGACTCCCTGCTCATCCAGGAGACGCTCAAGACGGATCGTGAGCCCTACACGGAGCTGCCGGTCGCGCTCACGCCGTCTCCTCCCCCGCGACCCGGAACACAGGTCGATGCGATCGCCGAGTGGGGGCAAGCGGTCCTCGACGCCTCTCCGGAGTGGCCGGACGACGGCGTCGTCGACATCCTGCGGCGACGGCCGCCCCGCACGAGCTCGGGTGAGCCGCTCCCCCACCGTGGAGACGGACGGACGATCGAAGACGTGACCGCCGCGTTGCTCGACCTCGACGACTCGGCGCTCGCCGTCCAGGGGCCGCCCGGAACCGGCAAGACCTACGTCGCCTCGCACGTCATCACGGCCCTCGTGCAGCAGCACGGCTGGCGGATCGGGGTCGTGGCGCAGTCGCACGACGTCGTCGAGAACCTCCTCGAGCGTGTGGTGAAGGCGGGGCTCTCTCCCGCGCTCGTGGCGAAGACCCTGCGATCCGGTGCCGACCCGGATGCGGAGCGCGGCTACACGGTCCTTCCGGCCAATGGTCATGGCGCGTTCATGGCCGAGCAGGCCGGCGGCTTCGTCATCGGCGGCACGGCCTGGGACTTCAGCAACCCCAACCGGTTCGACCGGAGGTCGCTCGACCTGCTCGTCGTCGACGAAGCCGGCCAGTTCTCGCTCGCGTACACGATCGCGGCGAGCGTCGCCGCGCGGAACCTCCTGCTCCTGGGCGACCCGCAGCAGCTGCCGCAGGTGAGCCAGGGGACGCATCCCGAACCGATCGACACCTCGGCCCTCGGATTCGTGGCCGACGGTCGCGACGTCCTCCCTCCGGAACTCGGCTACTTCCTCCACGAGACCTGGCGGATGGACGCCGCGGTCACCGAGCCGGTCTCGCGCTTGTCGTACGGTGGCGAGCTGCGCTCAGCAGCGGCCACGACGAAGCGGCGTCTGGAGGGTCGTGCGCCGGGACTGCACGTCGTCCCGGTCCACCACGTCGGAAATGCGACGAGTTCGCAGGAGGAGGCCGACCGCGTCGCCGAACTCGTCCGGTCGAGCATCGGGCTCCGCTGGACCGATCCGGATGCCGGCCGCATCGACGACCCGGTGAGCGAGGCCGACATCATCGTCGTCTGTCCCTACAACGCCCACGTCGCCGTCGTCCGTGCGACGCTCGACGCGGCCGGGTTCGACGCGGTGCGCGTCGGGACCGTCGACAAGTTCCAGGGTCAGGAGGCCGTCATCGCGATCGTGTCGCTGGCCGCGTCCTCCCCCGCCGACGTCCCGCGGGGCATGTCGTTCCTGTTGATGAAGAACCGACTGAACGTCGGGATCTCCCGCGCCCAGTGGGCGGCGTACCTCGTGCACTCCCCCGCGCTCACCGAGTACCTACCGGTCACGCCGGAGGGTGTCGCCGAGCTCAGCGCCTTCATCCGATTGGTCGACGGCCACTGACCAGCTCCGCCGGGGCTGTGGAGGGGCGAGGATTCCGTCGCGCTGCGTCCGTGCGCCCGTTCTGCGCCGCCTTCGCGAGCCACCGCTGACGCTGCTCCACGGTCGAATCCTTCACCCGACCGAACCGGTTCACGGCGACGGGCTTGATCCCGCAGAACCGGAGGGTGGTGGTACGGAGTTGCTTCACCGTCGTGTCGCCGACGAGCGGCAGGTACCACGAGGGCGAGTCCGACGTGACGATCACCCGACCGGTACGGCCCGCCAGCAGCCCCTCAGGGAGGCCGTTCGACTTCATCCGGTAGGCGCGACGGGGCAGCAGTAGGCGATCGAAGAAGCCCTTGAGCAGCGCGGGCACCGATCCCCACCAGACCGGAGCCACGATCACGATGTGGTTCGCGGCGAGGATCTGCTCCCACGCCCGTTCGAGGTCGGGCTCCAGGTCTTGACGGCGGGTGTAACCGAGGCGGAGGTTCGGGTCGAACGCGAGGTCGCGGACGGCGAGGACGGTCGCGTCGCCGTGCGCCTCCGCGTAGCTCGTGGCGAGGGCGGCGCAGAGGGACCCGGGGTTCGGGTGTCCGTCGATGACGAGGGCGGGCATGAGTTCTCCAACAGTTGTAGGTCTGGACAGTGCCAAGAATCTGGACACTGTCCACTTCCGGCCGGAACCGACTCTACGGGTACGATGTTGCTTGTGTCAAGATCGACGACGGCGTACCACCACGGCAACCTCGGGCCGGCGCTCGAGGACGCTGCGCTCGAACTCATGCGGACGCAGGGCCATGCCACGCTGAGCCTGCGAGAGGTCGCACGCCGTGCCGGGGTCAGTCACAACGCGCCGTACCACCATTTCGGCGACCGCACCGCGCTCCTGAAACGGTTGAGCGAACGCGGCATGGCCGAGCTCCTGGACGCCATGCGCGAGGAGCGGCAGGCGACGGCGGGTCGAGACCCACAGGAGGCGGCCGTCCGGATCGGTTCGACGTATGTGCACTACGCGGCGCAGCATCCGGAGCGGTTCCGCCTGATCTACGACCCCGAAGTCTGTGTCCCCGGTTCGCCCAGCGAGGCGATGGCGCCACTCATCGGTGGCGTCGAAGCGCTGCTCGCCGAGACGACGGCGTCGCTGGCGCCCGGCGCCGAGCCGCAGGTCATCGCCGCTCTGACCACGGCGGTCTGGGCCGCGGTCCACGGGCTCGCAGAACTCGTCGTCGCCGGACACATCTCCGAGGCGGCGGCCCGACCCGCGCTGGAGGCGTTGCTCACGCGACCCTGAGGTGGCGTCCCGCATGGAGCGTTTGCACGATCATCATCCGGGAAACGGTCGGGAAGCTCAGAGGCCGTTCATGGTCGAACCAGACGATTCACTCGGATTGTGGGAGTCAGATGATCTCAGCACCCCCGCCGAGAGGAATCCCCGTGAACACCACCCCAGATCCAGAACGCCCTGAGTCGCGACCAGCGGACGGCACGCAAGCGCAGCAGCCGTCGCCCGCACCCGACCCGTACCAGCCGCCCACCGGCTCGTATCAGCCCCAGCCCGGGGCGGACGTCACTCCCCCGGCCGGCTACCCCGGCAACACGACCGGCGGCGGTCCACGACGCGAGCCCACGACGCCGTTCGGTTACGCCACGGCTCCCCACGCGACGAGCGGTCACGTGTGGCCCGGTCATCACCAGGGCCCGCAGGGTCAGTACGGACCGTACGCCGCCGGCCAGGGCCAGTACGCGCCCTCCGGCACCTGGCAGCCCCAGCCGTACGGACAGCAGACGATCCCCCAGCCGCCGTCGACCACGGCAAAGAAGCAGCCCATCGGCTGGATCATCGCCGCCGCGACAGCCGCCACGGTGGTGTCCCTCGTGACCGGTGGCCTCGGCCTCGCCTCGCTGGCGGCCGGAGCGTTCCAGAGCGTCGCCGCCTCCTCACAGGTGACGGAGACGGTGCCGGACGAGGGCGGTCAGAGCTTCCGCGCTCCCGGTGGCCAGCCTGGCCCGCAGCAGGCGACGCCGGATGCCGCGACGGCGAGCACCCGGAGCGCCACCGCCGCGGAGTCCGTGGGAGTCGTCGACATCGACACCGAGCTGGCCTACCAGGGGGCCGCCGCCGCGGGAACCGGGATGATCCTCACCGCGGACGGCCAGATCCTGACCAACAACCACGTCGTCGCGGGAGCGACGAGCATCGTCGTGACCGTCGTGGCGACCGGGGAGAAGTACGACGCACGCGTCGTCGGGACGGACGCCACGAACGACGTCGCGCTCCTGCAGCTCGACGGCGCCTCGGGACTGGACACCGTGGCGATCGACGACGACGGCGGCGCAGCCGTCGGTGACGCCGTCACCGGGGTCGGGAACGCGGGAGGCACGGGTGGGACACCCAGCGCGGCGGACGGGTCCGTCACCGCCCTCGACCAGGACATCACGGTCCAGGATGAGACGACCGGGGCCGGCAAGCAGCTGACCGGATTGATCCAGACGGACGCGGACATCCAGTCGGGCGACTCCGGCGGGCCGCTCTACGACTCGGAAGGCGAGGTCGTCGGCGTCGACACCGCTGCCTCCTCCGGTGGGACCGACATCGACGGATTCGCCATCCCGATCGACGACGCGTTGTCCATCGTCGACCAGATCCGTACCGGCGTCGCGACCGACACCGTCTCGATCGGCTACCCGGCCTTCATCGGGATCGGTCTGGCCGCGTCCGGCGCACCCCAGACCGTGCCGGGTGCCGTGGTCGGTTCGGTGATCGAGAACACGCCGGCGGCGTCGATCGGCCTCGCAGCCGGCGATGTCATCACCGGCCTCAACGGTGTCGCCATCGACTCCGCGGAGACCCTGACGGCGACCATGGCGACGCTCGAGCCCGGTCAGACGGTCTCCGTCACCTGGACCACGGCGAGTGGGACCTCCCAGACCGCGGACGTGACGCTGATCGAGGGCCCGGTCGGCTGATCGCGCGCTCGGGACGCTCGACGACTCCTCACCTCCGGCCCGCCGCCGGATCCGAGGAGTCGTCGACGTCTGACCAGTAGGCTCGGGAGGCGGTGCCTCGCCGCGTCCACCGGAAGGAACCGCTCGTGACCCGCTTCCTCGGAGTCGACCTCGCCTGGGGCGAGGGGACCGGCTCCCGCGCGGCGAACGAGTCGGGACTGGTGTGCATCGACGAGACCGGGACCGTCATCGAGGCCGGGTGGGCCGTGGGGATCGACGCCGTCGTCGCCTGGATCGTCGCCACCGCCTCACCGGGCTCCGTGATCGCGGTCGACGCCCCACTGCTGGTCCAGAACGAGACCGGCATGCGTCTCTGTGAACGCGAGGTCGGCCAGCGGTACGGGCGCTGGCAGGTCTCGGCCTACCCGTCGAACCTCGGCCTGCCCGCGCTCGGTGGTGTCGCGCTCTTCTCTGCGCTGGAGGCGGCGGGGTTCCAGTACTTCGACGGACTGAGCACGCCCGCGGCGGATGCCGTCGTGTTCTTCGAGGCCTATCCCCACACCACGTTGGTGGGTGCCGAAGAGTTCGGGTACCCGGATGCGCGGCCCCGCTACAAACGCCTCGACCCCGGTCTCCCTGTCGCCGAGCGACGGCGACGCCGCGCGGAGGTCTGCGACGACCTCGTCTCGCGCCTGCAGGCGCTGACCTCGGCGACTCCGCCACTCGACCTCGACACCCACCCGGTGACGGCGCTCCTCGTCGCGGAACCGTCGCCGCTGAAGGAATCGGCGCACAAGCACCGCGAGGACCTCATCGATGCGGCCATCTGCGCGTGGACGGCATCCGCCTGGTCCCGTTGGGGGCTCGAACGGTTCCAGGTCCTTGGCGCCTCGGATGCTCCGGACGACCGTGGGCGCGTTCCGACGCTCCTCGCGATGGCGCGACCCGAACAGCGCTCGAAACCGGGCATTCCCATCTCGGCATATATCACTTCGTCTCCACAATAGGCATCTTCGCCGCCAGTGGAGCCGATCTCCCGGCAAACCACAACGAACCACGATCTCAATGAAGGACATATGAAGAAGAAGGAATACGCTCAGCCCGAGGCTCCAAAGGAATCGAATACGATCGAGTTCGTCCCCGGCGGAGCGGCAAACGCCGACGCGTCACCTGCGGCCTCGACGCGGGCGCCCTCCCCCGCTCCGACGACCGTCGAACTCCTGCGCAGTGCCACCTGGCACCTCGAGCACGCACGGGTGGTGGGCCACCCCGACGATGTCGAGTTCGAAGCGGCGAGGTCGGCGTTGGCGGAGGCCGTCTTCGACCTCGAGCACGTCCAGTACGGGGAGACGACTCGCGGCTAGGGCACCCGTCAGGCGGGTCCTGAGCCCGATCGGCGCCGTGTCTCCCGTTCCGCGCGTGCGCGTCGCTCGAGGATGTCGTTGCGAACCCAGCGGATCAGCAGCGACATGGCGAGCGACAGGAACAGGAACGCCGCCGCGCCCAGGGCGTAGGAGATGAAGTCCGTGGGGATGAACGTCGTGCCGAGCACGAGTGCCGAGGGCGGCCACTGGTCGGCGAGTGCGGCCGGCACGCCCGTGGCCTGGAAGCACTCGATCGCCGCCGAGAAGACGAACGCGCCGAGGGCGATCTGCCACAGCGGACGCCGTGGGGCGGCGAAGGCGAGGAGGAGCGCGACGAGGACCGTGTACAGCGCGTTGGTCACGGGGTTCGCCCAGGCTGCCGCCACCGACCAGTGCACCGTCAGCCCGGCGACGATCGTGATGATGGCTGCGCCGAGGAGCAGCGCGCGCTTGAGCGAGGTGGCGGGGCGCGGCCCCTCGTCCGTCTGGTCGGGTGCGTCGGTCATGCTTTCGTCCTCCGGGTGCGTCGTTGTCGCCCACGGGCCCAGTCACGGGCCTCGGTTCCGGAGAGGGCGAGGATGATGGAACAGTCGACCGCGAAGCCGATCAGGTTGGTCTGCAGGGTCAATCCGCCGGCGCCGGCGACATAGCTCGCGGCGAGGGTGGCGATGGACGTCGAGCTGAAGGTCATGGCGAGCAGGCGCGCGAGATTGCCTCCCCGATGGACCCGCCAGGCGAGGACGAGGTAGCAGAGCGTCACCACGGCCGACAGGGCCAGCACGGCCCCGACCACCCACGGGATGAGGACGACGTCGTCAGCCGTCGCGGCTGTCGCGCGGGCCTCCGAGATGACCTGCTTCCAATCGGAGACCAGGAGGGCGCCGGAGAGCACGGTGGACAGCGCCGCGACGACCATGAGGACCACGCCGACGGTGGTGTCCAAGGGCCGCGGGTCGCCGGCCCGGATGAGGGAGCGCGTCGGGGGAGCGTCGGCGGCCGGCAGGGTCGCCGCCGGCGGCACGACCACGGCGCTGAGATCGATGATCGGCAGGTCGCCGTCGGTGACGATCGCGTCGCCTCCGCCGTTCCGCGAGTGGTAGCCGGTGGAGAAGTTGTCGATCACGGACGTCGACGCCCCGAGGTCCGCGGCCGCGATCGACGCGACGATGTGATCGCGTTCGTCGTCGACGTCGTCGGCGATCCGATGGGTCACCTGCAGGGTGAAGACGCTGATGCCGACCGATCGGTCGTACGTCCCGGCGGCCAGCCAATCCGCCTGGTAGCCGCCCGGGAGCAGCCAGCCCTCGGGGGTCGGCCAGAACCGGACGTGGTGCCGCTTCCCCGGACTGCCGTCGACCTCCTGCTGGTAGCAGAACGCCTGGGGACGACCGAACAGGTAGAGCGACGAGACGGGTGCCTCGGAGTAGCTGCGCCTGGTCAGCGTCGAGGTCACGATCCGGAGGTTCGCGCGCAGGCCGAGGTCGTCGGCGAGCGTCCAGCCCGCCGAGAGCATCGCCATGTGGATCTGCTCCTCCCGACCACGGAGGCCGAGGTTCACGGGATCACCGAGGATGCCCTCGCGCGTGCGAGTGCGTCCGATGAAGTAGTCGGGCAGGTAGACGCGCGACAGCACGGTGTGCAGGCGGGGGAGGATGAGGTAGGCGATGACGAGGTAGATGACGAGGATGAACCAGGCTTGGGCCCAACCGCGGGCGAACGCCTCGGTGAGCAGCACGTACGCCAGGAAGACGGCCGCAGCCGTGCCGAAGGCGAAGAACCAACCGTCGACGATGCGTGCGATCCGTCCGCGACGATCCTCGGACAGGCCGCTTGCGGGCCCGATGAGGTCGCTGCGGGTCTTCGTCACCCGTCCAGGGTAGGGCCTGGTGCATCCACGTGCCGGGTGCGTGGGTGGTGGGAGGATGGTGGGATGGACTCCGTCGCCCACATCACCGACCTCGCCGACTTCATCGTCGCCTCGCCCACCTCGTATCACGCGGTCGCGGAGAGTGCTCGGCGCCTCACGGCGGCCGGCTTCACCCGGCGGCTCGAGACCGAGTCCTGGGACGGCGGCGCCGGCCGGTTCTTCGTCGAACGCGAGGGCGCGGTGATCGCCTGGGCGCAGCCCGAGCAGGCCCACGCCACGACGCCGTTCCGCATCCTCGGCTCGCACACCGACTCGCCGAGCTTCAAGCTCAAGCCGAAGCCGACGACCGGCGCTCACGGGTGGCTGCAGGCCGGCGTGGAGGTCTACGGGGGTCCGCTCCTCAACTCCTGGCTCGACCGCGAGCTCGAACTCGCCGGACGCCTGGTGACGCTCGACGGCACCGTGCACCTCGTCCGGACCGGCCCGTTCCTGCGCATCCCGCAGCTCGCCGTGCACCTCGATCGAGGTGTCAACGACGGCCTGGTCCTCGATCGTCAGCGCCACCTGCAGCCGGTGTACGGGGTCGGCGACCTCGCCCACGCCGACGTGCTCGCGCACCTGGCGACGATCGCAGGTGTCGACCCCAGCGCGATCGCCGGGTACGACGTGCTCGTCGCCGACACCCAGGAGCCTCGGCGATTCGGTCTCGACGGTCAGCTGTTCGCCGCCGGACGCATGGACAACCTGACCTCGGTCCACGCGGGACTCGCGGCGTTGCTGGCCGCGAGCGACGGGGGAGCGACGGACGACGCCGGACACATCACGGTCTTCGCCGCCTTCGACCACGAGGAGCTCGGTTCGGCCTCGACGTCCGGTGCCAGCGGTCCGTTCCTCGACGACGTCCTCACCCGCATCGGCGCATCACTGGGCGCGACGACGTCCGAACGGCTCCAGGCCTATGCGGCCTCCTGGTGCCTGTCAGCAGATGCCGGCCACGCGATCCACCCGAACTACCCGGAGCGCCACGACCCGGCCAACCGTCCGATCGCCGGTGGCGGGCCACTGCTCAAGATCAACGCGAACCAGCGTTACGCCACCGACGCCCTCGGGGCCGCACTGTGGGCCCGGAGCTGCGCCGCCGCAGGTGTGGCCTCACAGGACTTCGTGTCGAACAACACGGTACCGTGCGGCTCGACCATCGGCCCGCTCACCGCGACGCGGCTCGGCATCCGGGCGGTCGACGTCGGGACGCCGCTGCTGTCGATGCACTCCGCCCGCGAGCTGTGCCACATCGACGATCCGACCGCTCTGAGCGCAGCGGTCCAGGCGTTCTTCCGGGGCGCCTGAGCCGCGCCGCAGCAGGAGATCCGCGCGGGAGCAGGACATCCGAAGGCGGACGGTCCTGCTCCGGCGCTGATCTCCTGCTACCGGGCCGGGCTCAGCCCAGTTCGCGCAGTCGCAGACGACGTCCGTCGGGGCTCGCGTCCGGGTTCACCTCGACGAGGTCGGAGCGCGAGTTGATGAAGTCGCTGAACGAGCGGTAGCCGAGCGGCTTCTCCTTGAACGCCGGATCCATGCGGATCATCTGGTTCTTCACCTCGGCGTTCAGGAGCCAGTCCTCGTCGTCGTTCTTGGCGTGCACGAGGCGGAGCGCGCGCACGAGGAGCTCGGTCGCCGCACGCTGTGCGTCGGGGCCGGAGGGGTCCGCGGTCTCCTCGTCGGTGTCGTCCAGGTCGTCGGCGTCGCGGTGGCTGAAGACCGGTTCAGTGAAGAGGCCGCCGATGCGGGGAGGTGTCTGGGCGACCGGCGCTTCGGCCGTCGGCGTGGACCCGGACGAGGCGCGACGACGCCCGCCGGACTTGGGCGCGGACTTCGGCGCCTCCTCCGGGGAGACCTCCGCCGTGCTCTCGACGGCGGCAGGGGTCCGGGGCGTGCGCGTGACGACCGGCCGGACGATCCCGGGGATGTCGTCGTAGTCGGAGAACTCGTCACACGCCGCCATGAGCGCACGACTCGTCGCACCGGCGACACCGATCCCGATCACGTGGCGTCCGAGGCGTCGGCAGCGCTGCGCGAGGGAGATGTAGTCCGAGTCGCCTGCGACGATCACGATGTGCGTGAGGTCGGGGAGGCGGAAGAGGTCCTCGACGACGTCGACGGCGAGGCGGATGTCGGCACCGTTCTTCATTGCCTTCGTCGTGGGGAACATCTGCGTCAGGTCGACCGCGCGGTCCACGAGGTCCTTCTGATACGCGGAGTTGACCGGCTCGGACCAATCGGCGTAGGAACGGCTGATGACGATGTTCCCGAACGACGAGGTGTAGTCGAGGATGGCGCCCACGTCGACGCGAGCGGCCTGCAGGCGCTCGGAGATCTCGTCGCCTTCGGGTGCGGCGGAGGGCACGTGGGACCGCGCGCGATCCCGGCTGAACGCCGCCTTCCCGTAGAGCTGGTTGTAGCGCGAGATGACGATGTTGTCGAAGTCGATGTAGACCGCGACTCTGGGCGTTCCGGTTTCTGCCATGACTCCATCATCCTCTGGTGGCCCGCGAATCGGCGACTTCAGTCCTCCACAGCCCCGCTTGCGGGGCTCCTCTCCACCGCTGCTGCGCCGGCCAGGCCGTGACCGACCTGGGCTGCGTACCGTGGTCGCATGCCCAGTCACGCCGTCGACATCTTCAGCCCAGGGTCGCAACCCAAGTTATACCCGGTTATACTCTCACCTGTGAAGACCGCCATCTCGTTGCCCGATGAACTGTTCACCCGCGTCGAGGCTCGCGCCGCCGAGCTCGGTGTCAACCGGTCCGAGTTCTTCGCGGCGGCGGCGAGTCGGTATCTCGACGAGACCGATGCCGCCGGTCTCACTGACGCAGTGGACACCGCGCTGCGGCGTGCGGGAGTCGCTTCAGCGGAGGAAGCACGGGGCGTCGCCGCGGCCGGACGCGACCGCCTTGCCGAACTCACTGCCGGAGACGATTGGTGATCCGCCGCGGTGACATCCGGTGGGTCGATCTCGGCCCTCGCGAACGGGGGAGTGCGCCCGCCGGTCGGCGCCCGGTCGTCGTCGTCCAACATGACGCCTACACGCGGAGCGCACTCCGGACCGTGATCGTCGCGGTCGTCACGTCGAACACGGCGCTCGCCGAGCTCCCGGGCAACGTGTTCCTCCCTGCGACGGCTTCCGGCCTGCCGAAGGACTCGGTCGTGAACACCACGCAGCTGCTCACCCTCGATGAGGACGACCTCGGTCCGGCCGCCGGGAGGGTTCCCGTCACCCTGTCACTGGATCTGGACGCGGGGCTCCGGCGAGTGCTGCACCTCTGAGGTGGTGCCGGAGCGATCGGCTCAGAGGTGGCCGGTGAGCTTTCCGTGGAACGCCGAGCTGCGTTCGTCGAGTCCGGTGAACACGACCTGCTTGCCGTGTGCGGCGTACTTCTCCTGCACGGCGTCGAGGACGGCGACGCTCGAGGCGTCCCAGATCTGCGAGGCGGTGAAGTCGACGACGACTTCCGCAGGATCGGCGGCGTAGTCGAACTGCTCGACCAGGTCGTTGCTACTGCCGAAGAACAGGGGGCCGATGACGCTGTAGCGGACGGAGGCGGCGTCGTCCGCGAGGACCCGGCGGACGCGGATCACGTGGGCCACGCGCCGCGCGAAGAGCACCATCGCGAGGACGGCTCCTGCAGCGACGCCGATCGCGAGGTTGTGTGTGATGACGACCACCGAGACGGTCACCACCATCACGACCGTCTCGGGGATCGGCATCCGTCGCAGGGTCGCCGGGCGCACGCTGTGCCAGTCGACGGTCTTGATGGCGACGATCATCATCACGGCGGCCAGCGCGACCATCGGGATCTGCGCCATCACCGGGCTGAGCGCGGTCACGAGCAGCAGGAGGAAGACGCCGGCGACGAATGTGGAGATCCTCGTCCGAGCTCGACCCAGTTTGACGTTCACGACCGTCTGACCGATCATCGCGCAGCCGGCGATCCCGCCGTACCAACCGGCCAGGATGTTGGCGACGCCGAGGGCCCACGACTCACGCCCCTTCGACGAGGTCGTGTCGGTGATGTCGTCGACGAGCTTCGCTGTGAGGAGGGTCTCCATGAGCCCCACGAACGCGACGCTCAGCGCGGTCGGCCAGATGATGCCGAGCGTCTCGAGGTTCAGCGGCACGAGCAGCGCGGTCAGGCCGGGGAGGCCGCCGGAGACGTCGCCCTGGTCGCCGACGGTCGGCACGGCGGCGTGCGCGATCATCGTGATCGCGGTGACGACGACGATGGCGACGAGTGGCGCCGGCACCGCGGTCGTGAGCTTGGGGAGCAGCAGGACGATCAGCACCGTGATGACGAACAGCGGGTAGACGAGCCACGGGACGCCGAGCAGGTGGGGGACCTGGGCGACGAAGATGAGGATGCCGAGCGCGTTGACGAACCCGATCATCACCGAGCGGGGGATGAACCGCATGAGCCGGGAGAGACCGGTGACGCCGAACACGATCTGGATGAGGCCCGCGAGGATGACGGCGGGGAGCAGGTACTCCACGCCGTGTTCCTTGACGAGCGGCGCGACGACGAGGGCGACGGCTCCCGCGGCGGCCGTGATCATCGCCGGACGCCCGCCGAGGATCGACATCGAGATGGCGAGCACGACGGAGGCGATGAGGCTGACCTTCGGGTCGACGCCGGCGATGATCGAGAACGAGATGACCTCGGGGATGAGCGCCAGCGTCGTCACGATCCCGGCGAGGATCTCGACACTGAAGGCCCTGGGGTTCCGCAGGGTCGCGATGACGCCCGGGCTCGGGCGGACGGCGGTGCGCATGGGGGCGTCGGGCTGACTCACCGTGCAAGCCTAGGCTCGTTCGCAATGCAGGACGCACCGGGCGAGTCGCTGCTGGTGCCGGAGGGGCGCGTCGCGACACGCGGCGACCGTCCTGAGTTGTGAACCGTCGGTCAGCTCCGCAACCAGGCCTCGAGACCGTCCGCGCTGATCGGGAGTGCTGCGGAGAGCACCTCGTGGCCGGTGGCGGTCACGAGCAGGTCGTCCTCGATCCGGACGCCGATACCGCGCAGCTCCGGCGGCACGGTGAGGTCGTTCGCGTGGAAGTAGAGGCCGGGTTCGACCGTCAGGACGGCGCCCGGCTGCAACGGCTCGTCGAGGTACCGCTCGTCGCCGATGCGGGCGCAGTCGTGCACGTCGAGTCCGAGATGGTGGCCGGTGCCGCTCGGCAGGTAGCGGCGGTGCTGCTGGCCGTTCGGCGACATCGCCTCGTCGACCGACACCTGCAGGATGCCGAGGTCGCGGAGGCTCGTGGCGATCTGCTCGTAGGCCGTGTTCCGCATGTCGATGAACGACCGGCCGGGGCCCACCTCCGACATCGCGGCGCGGTGGGCCCGCTCGACGTGGTCGTGGACCTCGCGCTGGGCCGCGGTGTAGGACCCGCTCGCCGGGAAGGTCCTCGTGACGTCGGCGGTGTACAACGAGCGGGCTTCGACGCCGGCGTCCATGAGGATGAGATGCTCGGGGAGGACCGGACCGTCGCAGCGCGTCCAGTGCAGCGTGGGAGCATGCGGTCCGCTGCCGATGATCGTCGAGTACCCGACACCGTTGCCGAAGGTGCGGGCGTGGCGCTCGAAGGTCGACTGCAACCAGCGTTCTCCGCCGAACTCGATGGCGGCGGGCAGTTCGCGCACGACCGAGCGGAACCCGCCCACCGTGGCGTCCACGGCGGCGCGGAGCTGCGCGATCTCCCAGTCGTCCTTGACGAGCTTCGCGGCGGACAGGGCGATGAGGAGCGCTCGCGACGCCGCGAATCGACCGTCGACCCTGGGCTCCGGGGCGCCTGCGCGGAGCGCGTCGGCGGGTACGAGGGCGAGGGACTCGTCCAGTACCTCGAGCGAGCGGACCTCGATGCCGAGCGCCTCCGCCCACTGGGGGAGTCCGGCGGACGGGCCGATCCAGAGCTCGCCGCGCATGGCGTCGGCGTAGAACGCCTCCTCACCGGGACCGACGGGCTCGGCGAGGTACAGCGTCGCGTCGTGCCCACCGGCGGTCGGCCGCATGACGAGGACGGCGCCCTCCGCCTGACAGGAGGTGAGCCACACGAAGTCGCTGTCGGGCCGGAACGGGAACTCGGTGTCGTTCGCGCGCGTCACGGCGCGTCCCGCGGTGACCACGAGCCACCGGCCGGGGAACTGCGCGCTGACGACGTCGCGGTGACGCCCGGCGGCTGCGCCGGCACCCTCGGCGAGGTCGACGGAGCGGTCCACCGCACCCCAGCTCGTCGCGAGGTACTCGCGGAACGCGTCGTCCCGGGGGAGCGGCTGGGTGCGGGGGTCGCGGAACTGCAGGCTGTCTGGACACATGGAGATCAGTAAGCCACCCGCGGTGGACGCCGTCAAGCTGCGACGCCTGGAGCCAGCGGAACATCTCGTCGGTGTCGTCAGATCCGGCGTTTCGTCCTGTCTGACCGGCTCAGGTGATGGACGGGATGGACGGATCGTCGGCAGGTTGACACCTGTTCGGACGCCTCCGCAGAATGACGGCATGACAGGAACCGCCGACACCGGCACCAGTGCCACGCTCGATTTCAACCTCGATGCGAAGGTGTTCGACATGGTGTCGTCGTCCGCGAGCGTCGTCGACGCCGACGCGCCCACGCGATTCGTCTACCACGAGACGCACGGCGTGCTGTGGGGCGAATACGTCGGCGACACCGTCTCCGTCGGACGGTTCTGCGGGGTGCGCGCCGGCGAACGCATCGACATCTCGTTCGTGCACCGCAACCGTGCCGGCGACCTGACGACGCGCGGCGAAGCGAGCTCGATCATCTCCCGCGCCGAGGACGGCTCGTTCGTCCTCACCGAGGACTTCATCGGCCCGGACGGGCAGGCCCACGTCAGCGTCTGTCGGGAGATCGCCGCCGCCTGAGCCGGTCAGGACGGGCACGCCACCGTCGCCCGGTCAGCGTCCGCGTCGCTCCGGCACCCGCTGGGCGCGCTCGTCGCTCGTGCGGACGAATCGCGTCATGCCGAAGCGCTCGCCGGAGTCCTCGACGCTAGTGCGTTCGGACCTCGTCATGCGGAGCGACACGTTCGACCGCTCCTCGTCCATGAGGAAGACGGTCGTCGTCGCCTTGATGGACGGCCACTGTGCGAGCCGGGTGGCGACCAGTTCGTGGATCGCCGCCACATCTGGGGCCCGGATCAGCATCATCGCGTCGTGCTCGCCGGTCGTGACGGCGAAGTACTCCAGCTCCGGGACCGAGGACAGCCGCGCGCGGAAGTCCGCCCATTGGCTCTGGCGCAGCGTGATGAAGACCATGGCCGCGACACCGAGCCCGACCGTGGCCGGCTCGATCTCCGCGTGGACCCCCTTCAGGACGCCGGCGCGGAGCATCGCCTCGTAGCGCGAGTAGGCGTTCGAGCGGGAGATCCCGAGTTCCTCCGCGAGCGCGGCGACCGAAGCCCGCCCGTCCTCCCGGAGCAGCTCCAACATGCGGATGTGGGTGTCGTCGAGTTGCATCGATTGCTCCAAACGTCCAGATTCGGCGGTGGTCCTGGCGGTCGATTGAGAGGATATGGCAGATTCGCCGCGAAATCGAGACAATTCTTCTTTGGTAACGGCTTGTGGATTGACGAATGATCGCGTATCGCACTACTTTCAGCTCATCCCTCCAACCAGATAAGGAGCTCCACCTTGTCACGATCCTTCAGCCGCACAAGCCGGCGCGGCATGGCGGCCCTCGGCCTCGCCCTCGCCGCCGGCCTCGCGCTCAGCGCCTGCTCCCCCTCAGGTGGCTCCGATGACAGCGCGGGCAAGTCGCTCGTCGTCGACGCGTCCTTCGACCTCAAGACCGCCGACCCGAACCGCGAGTACGAGACGACCGGCTCGATCGTCGCGAAGGCGCTCTACGAGACCCTCCTCACCTTCAAGGGCGACGACGTCACCGCCCCCGTCGACGGCCTCGCGAGCTACGAGATGAACGCCGACAACACGGTGATGACCCTCACGATGAAGGACGGCAAGAAGTTCTCCGACGGCTCCGACGTGACCGTCGACGACGCGGTGTTCTCGCTGCAGCGCGTCCAGGGCGTGAAGGGCAACCCGTCCTTCCTGCTCGACGGCGTCACGATCGAGAAGACCTCGGACACGACCCTCACGCTCACCTCGGCGACGCCGAACCCCGCCCTCCCGTTCATCCTGCCGAACCCGGCCCTCGGCGTCGTGAACAAGAAGGTCGTCGAAGAGAACGGTGGCAGCGCGACCGCCGACGACGCGGCCGAGTCGTTCCTCAACACCACTTCCGCGGGCTCCGGCCCGTACAAGCTCGAATCCTTCGACGCCGCCTCGCAGGTCGTCTTCACGGCGAACCCCGAGTACACGGGGACCAAGCCCGCGTACGAGCGCGTCGTCCTCCGCAACGTGCAGGGCCCGACCCAGAAGCTCAACGTCGAGGCCGGTGACTCGCAGGTCGCCCTCGACCTGAACCCCGACCAGGTCTCCGAGCTCGACGACTCGAAGGTGAAGATCATCGCGAACCCCTCGCGCTACATGATCTTCCTCATGCTCAACCAGGACCCCGCGATCAGTGACATCACGAGCAACCCGAAATTCCTCGAGGCCGTCAAGCTCGGCATCGACTACGACAAGATCGTCGACCTCGCCGGCGACGGTTCCGTCCGTCCCGGTGGCTTCATCCCCTCGATCTTCAACGGTGCGCTCGACGCCGCCGACGGCAACCAGTTCGACGCCGATGCGGCGAAGGCTGCGCTCAAGGAGTCCGGCTACGCGGGCGAAGCCGTCACGCTGAACTTCCCGAACGACATCACGGTGCAGGGGCTCTCGCTCCAGAGCATCGCCGAGTCGGTCCAGGCGCAGCTGAAGTCGGTCGGCATCACCATCACGCTGGCCCCGGCTCCGGTCGCCACTGAGCTGGACGCATACCGCGACGGCAAGGAGACCGTGGGTCTCTGGTACTGGGGCCCGGACTTCCCGGACCCGTCGAACTACCTCGCGTTCACGCCGGGTGAGCTCGTCGGCCTCCGTGCGGGCTGGCCGGCAGGCGCCGACCCGACCGTGACCGACCTCGCGAACGCGGCGCTCGCCGCGACCGACACGGACGCCCGTGCCGCCGCGTACCAGGACCTCCAGAAGGCGCAGAACGCGAGCGGACCGTTCATCCCGCTCCTGCAGCCGGCGCAGAACGTGGTCACCGCGACCACGATCACCGAGGTTCCGCTGAACCCGACGTGGACCGTCGATCTTGCCGGAATCAAGTAGCGTCGCACCGACGACGTCCAGCGCGCGAGCGGGTCTCCACCCGCTCGCGCGCTACCTCGGCATCCGGCTCGGACTCACGGTCCTCCTGATGTTCGGGGTGACGCTCGTCACCTTCACGCTGACCAACCTCGTCCCCGCGGACCCCGTGCAGGCGGCGCTCGGTGAGCAGGCCGCAGCGGATCCGACGATCGTCGCGCAGTTCCGCGAGAACGCCGGCCTCGACAAGCCACTGCCCGTCCAGTACGTCACCTACGTCGCGAACCTGTTCCAGGGCGACCTCGGGACCTCACAGCAGACCCGCGGCGCCGTCGCGGACGAACTCGGTCGCGCCTTCCCGGCCACGGCCGAACTGGCGCTCACCGCCATCGTCATCTCGATCGTCATCGGCGTCGGCCTCGGCATGTGGGCCGCGCTGCGCCGCAAGACGATCACCGACCAGGTCATCCGGGTCGTGAGCCTCATCGGCATCTCGGTGCCGTCGTTCTGGCTCGCACTCGTCGTCTACTTCGTGTTCTTCTCCCAGCTGCACTGGTTCCCGGGCTCCGGGCGACTCTCGCCCGCGGCGATCCCGCCGACGAAGGTCACCGGGATGTACACGATCGACGCGTTGCTCGCCGGCCAGTGGTCGACCTTCGGCGACGCCATCGCCCACCTGATCCTGCCCGCCTCGGTTCTGGCGCTCTACACGATCGGCCTGCTCACCCGGTTCGCGCGGTCGGCGATCCTCGAGGTGCTCGACCTCGACTACGTGCGTGCAGCGCGGGCGAAGGGCCTTCCCGGCCACGTCGTCGTGACCCGGTACGTCCTCCGCGGGGCGCTCGTCCCCATCATCACCGTGCTCGGCGTCGCCTTCGGGTCGCTGCTGTCCGGAACGGTCCTCGTCGAGAAGGTGTACTCGTGGCACGGCCTCGGCGAGTACGCGTACTCCGCGGCGACCAAACTCGACCTGCCCGCGATCATGGGCGTCGGGCTCATCGTCGGCTTCGTGTACATCGGCCTGAACTTCCTGGTCGACGTGCTGTACGGCTTCATCGACCCGAGAGTGAGGGTGGCATGACCGACGTCCTCGCCGTCCAGACCAAGCGCAAGGGCCGCCTCCGCATCTCGAAGCAGCTGCGCACCCCGCTCGCCGTCGCGGGTGGTGTGATCGTGCTCTTCTGGCTGCTCGTCGCGGTGCTCGCGCCGTGGATCCGGCCGTTCGACCCGCTCGCCCAGGACTTCGACCGGCTGCAGGCCCCGAGTGCCGCGCACTGGTTCGGCACCGACCAGGTGGGCCGCGACGTCCTGTCCCGGGTCGTCAGTGGCGCGCAGGTCTCGATCCCGCTCGCCCTCATGCTCGTGATCTTCGCGATGCTCATCGGTTCGCTCCTCGGGGCGATCGCCGGCTACTTCGGCAAAGCCCTCGACGAGACCATCATGCGGATCGCCGACCTCGTGTTCGCGTTCCCGACGATCATCCTCGCGATGGTCATCGCCGCAGCGCTCGGCCCGAGCCTCACGAACGCCGTCATCGCGATGCTCATCGTGTCGTGGCCGGCCTATGCCCGCGTGACGCGTTCGCTCGTCATCGGAGCCAGGGGTGCCGAGTACGTCATCGCCGGTCGTCTGCTCGGCAACGGACCGTTCACCTCGCTCGGCAAGGACATCCTGCCGAACGTCGTGTCGCCGGTCGTCGTGCTCGCCACACTCGACGTCGGTACGGCCATCCTGCTGTTGTCGGGTCTCTCGTTCCTCGGCCTCGGTGCCGTCCCGCCGACGCCGGACTGGGGCGCGATGGTGTCCGACGGGGTGCAGAACTTCTCCTCCTGGTGGATCGCGGTCTTCCCGGGACTCGCCATCCTCACGGTGGTGCTCGCCTTCAACTTCCTCGGCGACGCCCTCCGCGACGCCCTCGACCCCCGGTCGCAGGAAGCCGTGCAGGGGCGCGCGCTGTGAGCGGCGCGCGCGGTGCGAGCGACCCGAAAGGACGCGACATGACGCAGGCAGCAGGCGGCAGCGGTGGCGGGATCGTCATCGAGGGGCTCACCCTCGGCTTCGGTCGCGGGGCAGCCACCAAGCAGATCCTCCGCGGCATCGACCTCGAGGTCCCCGCCGGTCGCATCACCGGACTGGCCGGTGAGTCAGGGTCAGGCAAGACCATGACCGGGCTCGCGATCTGCGGGCTCCTGCCGGCCGGCGCGGACCTCGGCGGCAGCATCCGCTTCGACGGCACCGAACTCGTGGGGCTCAAGCAGCGCTCCATGAACCGGTACCGCGGCACGGAGATCGCGATGATCTTCCAGGACCCGACCGCGAGCCTGCACCCCATGCTCACGGTCGAGGCCCAGCTCGTCGACCACTACCGGCACCACACGGGGGCCTCGAAGGCGGCCGCCCATGCGCGGGCGCTCGAGATGCTCGGCCTCGTCGCCGTCCCGAACCCGGAGGCGGCGCTGCGCAAGTACCCGCACCAGTTCTCGGGCGGACAGCTGCAGCGCATCGCGATCGCCTCGGCGCTCATGTGCGAGCCCTCCGTGCTCATCGCCGACGAACCGACCACCGCCCTCGACGTCACGGTCCAGGCCGGCATCCTCCGCCTGCTGCGGAAGCTGTGCGACGAGCTCGGGATCGCGATCATCCTCGTCACCCACGACCTCGGGGTGATGTCGGCGCTCGCCGACACGATCGCGGTCATGCGGCTCGGCGAGATCGTCGAGCACGGCAGCCGGTACCAGGTCATCACCGATCCGCAGCACGAGTACACCAAGGCGCTCATCGACGCGCTGCCCGACACGGGAACGGAGGCGGCGTCATGACGCTGCTGCACCTCGACGACGTCCACGTGACGTACAAGCTGCCCGGTCGCGGCACGCTGAACGCGGTCGACGGCGTGAGCTTCGACCTCGAACCCCGACAGGTGCTCGGGCTGGTGGGGGAGTCGGGCTGCGGCAAGTCGACCCTCGCGCGAGCGGTCTGCGGGCTGGAACCGACCTCGGGTGGCGCGATCACGTTCAACGGCACGCCGATCGGCAAGCTGGGTCTCCGGAAGCGCACACCCGAACTGCTGCGGATCCAGATGGTCTTCCAGAACCCGTACGCGTCGCTGAACCCGCGCCGCACGGTCGGGAGTCAGATCGAGGACGGCCTCCGGGTCAACCCGGTGCGCGACGCGTGGGACGTCGGTCAGCTGCTCGAGCACGTCGAGCTCGACGCCGCCAGCCGCACCCGCTACCCGCACCAGTTCTCGGGTGGCCAGCGGCAGCGCATCGCGATCGCCCGGGCCATCGCGGCGGGTCCGGAGCTGCTCATCGGCGATGAGCCGATCGCGTCGCTCGACGCCTCCCTGCAGGCACGGGTGGCGAAGCTCATGCGGAAGCTCGCGGTCGAGACCGGCGCGGCGCTCCTGTTCATCAGCCACGACCTGTCCGTCGTGCGGGTCATCGCGGACGACGTGGCGGTCATGAGCGCCGGGCGCATCGTCGAGCACGGTCCGGTCGACCGCGTCTGGTCCGACCCGCAGGACGCCTACACGCAGCGGCTCCTCGCGGCGATCCCGGTCGTCGACGGACTCGGCACCCTCCCCGGCGCCTAGCCGGGCCCCTGCTCCGTCCCTGTCTCAGGAGCGTCTCGGCGTGTCGGGTCCCCCGCGCTCGACACGCCGAGGCGTTCCTGAGTCAGGGAACGGTCAGCGGAGGGTCGGCGGGCCGACGGGGCCGGGGGAGTCGTCGATGAACGGGCGGTCGATGGTCTCCCGCACGAGGAGTTCGAGGAGGCGGAACGCGCCGACCGCTGCGAGCTGGACGAGGAGGAGCGGCCCGAGGAGCGCACCGGCGTACGGCAACCAGACGAGGAGTCTCCGTTCCTCCCGCCAGCACACGGCGAGGACGGCGGGTGCCATCGCGAGGCCGAGCCACCCGGGCGTCGGAGCGCCGAGCACGGGCGTGACGAGTCCGATCGTCGCGATCCAGACGCCCAGGACCCCGAGGACCGACTGCCCGATCAGCACGGCTGCGATGCCTGGAGCGTGCCTGACGTACCGCTCGACCGACACGACGGCCCACATGAGCCAGGCCCGGAGGAGCGGCACCCGCTGGTGGCGGAGGCCGACGCGGAACTGTCGGTCGTCCTCGAACCGCTGCTCGAGTGCCTGGTCCGGCGGGAGCCCGAGTGCGAGGAGCGCCCGGTGGTCGTGCACGACGGCCGGCGCGGACTGCCGGCCGTAGCTGCCGATGAAGCTCCACAGGACGCCCGGGACGGACGCGAGGTCGGTCCATCCCTCCGCCCGGTCGCCGTCGTGCCCGTCGTCGGACGCCGGTGCCCACACGACGGGACCGTCAGGGGCGTGCTCCTGGAACCCGATCCGCCGCTCGAGCCGGAACCGGCGTCCGGTCGGGGGGATCTGCGCCAGATCGATCCGCTGCAGCGGCTGCTCATCGTCGTCGAGGTAGGGCATGCGGACATCCTCCCGCAGCCCACCGTCAGGTGTGAGTCCCCTGGATGTCGGCTCCTGACCTTGCTCACGAGTTTCCCGCGTCGTAGCGTGGCGTTCCGTTGCCGTTCAACCGAGTCTGGTCAGATGGTCAAACAGCTGCGATGCGGTTCGGAGAGCATCGCTCGAACGAGAGTTGTCACGTGAGTCTTCGCACGGCCGAGTACCCGAGGCCCGATCACTTCCTGCTCCATGTGAGCGACACGCACCTCCTCGCCGGCGGGGGGAGCCTCTACGACAGTGTCGACAGCGAGACGCACCTGCGTCACCTGTTCGCCGAGTTCGAGGCGTCCGGCGGTCGGCCCGAAGCGATCGTCTTCACGGGCGACCTCGCCGACAAGGGCGAACCCGACGCGTACGACCGCATCCGCTCCATCGTCGAGCCGGTCGCCGAGCGCCTCGGATCGCAGATCATCTGGGTGATGGGCAACCACGACGACCGCCAGGCGTTCCGGGCCGGGCTGTTCGGTGAGGTGCCGACCACCCGCCCGGTCGACCGCGTCTACGACGTCAACGGCCTCCGCGTCATCACCCTCGACTCGAGCGTGCCCGGTCACCACCACGGCGAGATCTCGGACGAGCAGCTCGACTGGCTCGCCGAGGAACTGTCGACGAAGGCGCCCCACGGCACGATCCTCGCGATGCACCACCCGCCCGTCCCGAGTGTGCTCGACCTCGCCGTGAGCGTCGAGCTCCGGGATCAGGCGAAGCTCGCCGAAGTGCTCGAGGGATCCGACGTCCGGAGCATCATCGCCGGTCACCTGCACTACTCGTCGACCGCGACGTTCGCGGGCATCCCGGTGTCGGTCGCCTCGGCCACGTGCTACACGCAGGACCTCAACGTGCCCGTCGGCGGGACGCGTGGTCGCGACGGCGCGCGGGCGTTCAACCTCGTCCACGTCTACGGCAAGACGGTCCTGCACTCGGTGGTGCCGCTGGGTGAGACCCCGCCGCTGCACTACATCGACGCCGAGGAGAGTGCACGCCTGCTCGCTCGCGACGGCATCGAGCTGCCCCTGTCGGACACGGTGTCGGTGCAGCCGGAGCCGCCGCTGACGATGCCGATCGGCGTCCTCGTCTAGGGCTGCACCTCCCTGCTCCCTGAGCTCGCCTCCGGTCCCTGAACTTCCCCCGGTCCCTGAGCCTGTCGAAGGGCGTCGCCTTGCCCCGCTCCCTGAGCCTGTCGAAGGGCCGCAGCCCGGCGGGTCCGCCGTTCCGGGAGCCTCCCCAGACCGACGCGCCTATCGTGAACGGATGACCTCCCCAGAATCACCCCGCACCGCACTCGTCGTCGGCGCCAGCGGCATCACCGGTTCCGCGATCGTGTCGCAGCTCCTCGAGGACGGTGGCTGGCGGATCCTCGCCCTCGCTCGCCGAGCGCCGGCGGCCCACCCGCAGGTCGAGCACGTCGCGGCCGACCTCCGGGACGCGGACGACCTCGCGCGCGCCCTCGGCGGCACCGGCGTCACCCACGTGTTCTTCACCGCCTGGTCACGTCAGGACACCGAGGCCGAGAACATCCGGGTCAACGGCGGCATGGTCCGCGACCTGCTGGCAGCCCTCTCCGCCGAGCCCGTTCAGCACGTCGCCCTGGTCACCGGCCTGAAGCACTACCTCGGCCCGTTCGAGGCCTATGCGGCGGGCGAGATGCCCGACACCCCGTTCCACGAGGACGAGGACCGACTCGACACGCCCAACTTCTACTACGAGCAGGAGGACGAGCTCTTCGCCGCGGCTGCGCGAGCGGGGTTCACCTGGTCGGTACACCGCTCTCACACCGTGATCGGACATGCGGTCGGCAACGCGATGAACATGGCGTCCACGCTCGCGGTGCAGGCGGCGCTCTGCAAGCGGCTCGACCGACCGTTCGTGTTCCCCGGTTCCGAGACCCAGTGGAACGGCCTCACCGACATGACCGACGCCGGACTCCTCGCCGAGCAGATGCTCTGGGCTGCGACCTCACCGGCCGGTGCGGACGAGGCGTTCAACATCGTCAACGGTGACGTCTTCCGCTGGCGCTGGATGTGGCCGCGACTGGCTGCGCACCTCGGCGTCGAGCCGGAGGGTTTCGACACCGAGCCGCGTCCGCTCGAGCAGCAGATGGCGGGCGTCGAGGGCACCTGGGCCGAGCTGGTGGCCGAACACGGTCTCGTCGAGGCCGACCTCTCCCGCGTGGCGTCGTGGTGGCACACCGACGGCGACCTCGGCCGGGACATCGAGGTCGTCACCGACATGAGCAAGAGCCGACTCGCCGGCTTCACCGGCTACCGGCGGACGCTGGACGCCTTCACCGCGATCTTCGACCGCCTCCGCGCAGAGCGCATCGTCCCCTGACCGTCCCCGGTCCCCGGGCGCCCTTCCGGTCCCTGGGCGCCCTTCCGGTCCCTGAGCCTGTCGAAGGGCGGTGACCGTCCCGGTCCCCGAGCCTGTCGAAGGGCGGTCAGCTGAGCTTGGCGGGCTCGATCTCGAGCGCGTTCGGCACGGCGGCCTCGCGCTCCCACGGGGCCGGGAACGGGAAGTACCGCTCGAGGAAGTCGATCACCGCGGTGGTGCGCTGCTCCACCGAGATCTCCGGCCGGCTGCCGTCGTTCAGGCAGAACATGTCCTGGTCGCGTCGCTTGAGGAGTCGCTCCATCTGCCCGAGCGACTGCTTGAGCGTCGTCTCGATGTAGCGGACCTTCGCCTGGGTCTGCTGCACCGCGCGACCCGTCATGAGGCCGTAGTAGTGGTAGAACGAGTTCGTCACCGAGATGTTGTCGGCAGCGCGGAAGGCGCTGTGGGAGGTCGCGCGGAACTCCTCGGCGAACTCCTGCTCCATCTCCGCCATGATGCTCCGGCGGAGGGGCGCGGCGCAGTGCTCGAGGTGACGGGTGGTGACGCGTCCGAAGCGCTCGTGCAGGAGCCGACGGTTCACGCGGGCCGCGTTCTCGAAGCCGCTGCGCGAGGGGTCGTTCGCCCCGAGGCCGATGCGGGTGGTCGCCTCCACGAACTTGCTGATGCCGCCCGGTGAGAAGAACAGTTCGGGACTGATCGGTCGGCCGAGGAACATGTCGTCGTTGGAGTAGAGGAAGTGCTCCGACAGCCCCTCGATGCGATGCAGCTGGCTCTCGACGGCCATGGAGTTGTGCGTCGGGAGGGCGTCAAGGTCGCCGAAGAACTCCTCACTGCGAACGATGGTGACCTTCGGGTGCTCCGCCAGCCATTCGGGCGCGGGGGAGTCGGTCGCGATGAAGATGCGCCGGATCCACGGGGCGAAGGTGTGCACGCTGCGAAGGGCGTACTTGAGCTCGTTGATCTGGCGGAAGCGGGCGTCGGAGTCGTCGCCGTCGCCGACGACGTAGCTCTGCATCCGCTTGGCGCGGGCGCGCTGGAACTCCTCGGAGGAGCCGTCCACCCACGAGAAGACGAGGTCGATGTCGAAGGTGACATCGCTCGCGAGCGCGCCGAACATGTGCTCGAGCGTCCGCCAGCTGCGTCCGTAGCGTTCGACGGTCGTCTCGACGGCCTCCGTCCGCGGCATGTACGTCCGCATGAGGACGTTCTCCACGGGAGCGGTGATCTCCTCGTCGCCGAAGCGCCAGAGTTCGAGCTGCAGGGCGGTCTCCATGCCGTAGCGGAGGCGGCCGAGCGGTTCGATGCGCGGCCGGTACAGCCGGAACACCTCGGCCTTGCGGGCGCCGGTGAGCAGGCCGTCGGAGAGGAGGTGAGGATCGCCGGCCGGCTTCACCGTCGACATGCGCGCTTTGAGCGGCACGCTGTAGAAGGGCTCGTCGGCGAACGCCTCCGCGAGTGCGGTCTGCAGGCGCTTGCGCAGGGAGCGGTCGACGACGATGACGGGGCGGTCGTGCTCGCCCCGGATGAGGAGGTACTCGATCTCGGCCTCGTCGAGCACGTCGGCGACGGCGAGCAGGTCCTCCACCATCGACTGCTGTGGGGTCAGGTGACCGTTGATGAGGGTGTACACGCCCTTGCGCTGCACGACGTCGGGGCGGTCGAAGCGCTGCGATCGGGAGCCACCGGTCACGAGGACGAGCTCAGGGGCGGTGGTGAACGGGAGTTCCGGCGGAATCGGGTCCTTCGCGGTACTGGTGAAGGCCGTCGGTGCCTGAGTGCCGACGGTTGGCCGCTGGTCGTCGAGTTCGTTCGTGATCGTGTCCGCCTCTGGTCTGCTGGGGAGTGGGTTCATCGTTATTGTACGGCCGTTGCCCGGGACCGCTCGCGGCTTGACGGCGATGGCCACGGAGCGCCGTCCGGCTACGATTGACCCCATGGTGAGCGTGGCGGAATCCTTGGTGCGCCTGCAGGACCTGGCCTCGTCGCCCGTGGTCGCTCGGGTGGCGTCGGCGTTCGCCGAAGCCGGGTACGAACTGGCCCTCGTCGGCGGACCGGTTCGCGATGCGATGCTCGGTCGCACCGTGAGCGACCTCGACTTCACGACGAACGCCTCGCCCGACCAGATCCTCGCGGTCCTCAAGCCGATGGCGAGCGCCTGGTGGGACGTCGGCCGCGACTTCGGGACGATCGGCGCGAAGGTCGCCGTCACCGACGACGACGGCGTCGAGCACGCCGACACGGTCGAGATCACCACCTACCGGGCCGACGCCTACGACGGCGTGACCCGCAAGCCGGTCGTCGCGTTCGGCGACACCCTCGAAGACGATCTGCGCCGGCGCGACTTCACCGTCAACTCGATGGCGCTCCGCATCCCCGAGATCACCCTCGTCGACCCGTCCGGCGGCGTCGAGGACCTCGTCGCCCACCTGCTGCGGACGCCGAGCTCGCCCGAGGTCTCCTTCGGCGACGACCCGCTGCGCATGCTCCGGGCCGCGCGGTTCGCCTCGCAGCTCGGCTTCCGGCCCACTGACGACGTGATCGAGGCGATGGAGGAGCGTCGCGAGACCATCTCCATCGTGAGCCCTGAGCGCATCCAGGCCGAGCTCGGCAAGCTGCTCGCGACCGACCACCCGCGCGCGGGCCTCGAGCTGCTCGTCGACACCGGCATCGCCGACCTCGTGCTGCCCGAGCTGCCCGCGCTCCGGCTGGAGCCCGACGAGCACCACCACCACAAGGACGTCTACCAGCACTCGCTCACGGTGCTCGAGCAGGCGATCGGCTACGAGCACTCGCGGCACCCCGGCGAGGCGCCCGACCTCGTCCTGCGTTGGGCCGCGCTGCTCCACGACATCGGCAAGCCGGCGACGAAGAAGACCGGCCCCGGCGCAGCCGTCACCTTCTACCACCACGACCTCGTGGGTGCGAAGCTGGCGAAGAAGCGCCTCACCGCGCTCCGGTACGACGGCGACACGATCAAGAGCGTCGCGCGGCTCGTCGAGCTGCACATGCGGTTCTTCGGGTACTCGGAGGGCGTGTGGGCCGACTCCGCGGTGCGGCGCTACGTCCGCGACGCCGGTCCGCTGCTCGAGCGGCTGCACATGCTCGTCCGCGCCGATGTCACGACCCGCAACCGGCGCAAGGCCGACCGCCTCGGTTTCGCCTACGACGACCTGGAGCAGCGCATCGTCGAGCTCCAGGAACAGGAGGAGCTCGAGTCCGTCCGGCCCGACCTCGACGGCAACCGCATCCAGGAGGTGCTGGGCATCGCACCCGGTCGCGAGGTCGGCGAGGCGTACCGCTGGCTGCTGGAGCTGCGTCTCGACGAGGGCCCGCTCGGCGAGGAGGAGGCCACCCGCCGCCTCCTCGACTGGTGGTCCTCCCGGTGATAGCCCCACCTGCCCGCGAACTGTCACAAACGCACAGTCAGACGGCGTCACACTGGCCGTTTCTGACAGCTCGCGGGCGTTCAGACTGAACTGCTAGCCTCCCTGAGGTTCACGGAACGAAGGATTCTCATGCTCAAGCGCCACGCCGCCCTCGCGATCGCGGCCGCCTCCGCCCTGATGCTGAGCGGTTGCGCCGCCGGATCCACGGAGCGCACGACGGTCACGGTGCGCGTCTGGGATTCCGCCGTCGCCGACGCCTATGAGACCTCATTCGCCGCCTTCGAGCGCGAGAACCCCGACATCCGCGTCCGCGTCGACGTCGTCGAGTGGGCCGACTACTGGACGAAGCTCCGCACCGACGTCGCGGCGGACACCGCTCCCGACGTCTTCTGGTTGAACAACTCCTACCTCGCCGGGTACGCGGACAGCGGGAGCGTCCTCGACGTCGGGCAGACGCTCGGCAAGGACGCCTCGAAGGAATGGGCACCGAGCGTGGTCAGCCAGTTCACCCGGAACGACAAGCTGTGGGCCGTCCCGCAACTGTCCGACGCCGGCATCGCGGTCTACTACAACGCCGACCTCCTCGACGCGGCCGGCGTGAAGCCCGCCGAGCTCGAGGAGGCGACCTGGTCGCCCGACGCGACGAAGGACACCTTCCTGCCCCTGGCGAAGAAGCTGACGAAGGACGCGGCCGGGGTCTCGGCCGACCAGCCCGGCTTCAACCCCGCGGCGCCCGCGACCTACGGCACCGGCCTCGGGTACGACCTGCAGGCCGTGCTCCTCCCGTTCATCGGCTCGAACGGCGGGAAATACCAGGACGGCGACGACTTCGCGTTCAACGACCCGAAGACGAGCGAGTCCGTCAACTACCTCGTGAACGCGATCAACGGCGCCAAGGTCGCCCCGCCGGCCGCCTCGACGAACGCCGACGGCGACTTCTCCCGCGATGCCTTCCTCCAGGGCAAGGTCGCGATGTTCCAGTCGGGGCTCTACAGCCTGAAGGCCGTGCACGACGGTGCCGACTTCCGCTGGGGTGTCGCCGAGCTCCCGGCCGGCCCTGCGGGCAAAGTCAGCGTCACGAACGGGATCGCCGCAGCGGGCAACGCGGCCACGAAGCACCCCGACCAGGTGAAGAAGGTGCTCGCCTGGTTGGGCAGCACCGAGGGCAACGCTCCCGTCGGTTCGTCCGGCTCGGCGGTCCCCGCCGTCACCGCGGCCCAGAAGCAGTACTTCGACTACTGGAAGGGCCAGGACGTCGACGTGCAGCCCTTCTTCGACGTGATCGCCGACGACGCGAAGACCATCGCGCCGCCGACGGGTGCCGGGTACGCGAAGGGACTCGCCGCCTACGACCCGATCTTCAAGGAGATCTTCGCCGGCACGACGCCCGTCGCCGACGGCCTCAAGAAGGCGCAGGAGGCGGCCAACGCCGCCATCAACGACTGAGTCCGGGCGCAGGGCATCGCAGGGCATGATGGACCATCATGCGGATCCTCATCGCGAGTCACCTCGAGCCTGAGTACGTCGTGGCGATCGGCGCCTCCCACCCGGATGTCGAGGTGCTGTACGACCCGACGCTCGTCGCGGTCCCGCAGTACGTCGCCGATCACCGTGGGCCGGCACCCGAGCTGTCCGCAGCGGACCAGCAACGGTGGGCGGACATGCTCGCCCGGGCCGACGTCGCGTTCGACTTCGACTGGCAGGACCCGGCGGCACTGCCGGAGCGCGCCCCGAACCTGAGATGGATCCAGGCGACGAGCGCCGGCATCGGTGCGTTCATGCGCCGGACCGGACTCGACCGCAGCGGCATCACCGTCACGACGGCGGGCGGTGTGCACGCTGTCCCACTCGCCGAGTTCGCCCTCACCGGGGCGCTCTTCGTGGTGAAGGGTGTTCCGTTCCTCCAGCGACGGCAGCGTGAACGCCGGTTCGAGCGGTACACGACCAGGCAGCTCGCCGGGATGCGGGTCACGGTCGTCGGCGTCGGCGGCATGGGGTCGAACGTGGTGCGGACCTTCGACGCCATCGGCGCACGGGTGACCGCGGTGGGTCGGGTCGGTGGCACCTATGAACTCCCCGACGGCGTCGAGCTGAGCGATGTGGACCGGCTCGACGAGGTGCTGCCGGGCACCGACGTGCTCGTCCTCTGCACGGCGCTCACGCCCGAGACCGAGAACCTCATCAGCGCCGACCGGATCGCGCTCCTGCCCGACGGCGCCGCCATCGTCAACATCTCCCGTGGGCAGGTCGTCGATGAGGACGCGCTGATCGAGGCACTTCGGTCGGGCAAGCTCGGTGGCGCGGCGCTCGACGTCTTCCGCGAGGAGCCGCTGCCCGCGGACTCCCCGCTCTGGGACCTCGACAACGTGCTCATCTCGCCCCACTCGGCGTCCACGGTCGAGAGCGAGAACGCGACGCTCACGGCACTGTTCATCGAGAACGTCGCCCGCTACCGCGCAGGCGAACCGCTGCTGAACCGGTTCGACGCCGAGCGCGGGTACTGACCGACCCCGGTCATCGGGGCGTCGAGCCCCGGATCTCGGTGGCGTCCGAACCAGGCGAAACGCGCGGTCATTGCGCTAGAGATGTCGCTCGCGCACGTTTCGTGCTCGTAACGAATCTGCACCGGAAGCCTTCTCGGTTTGAGGGATTTGTTCGGAGCGTGCTGTAATCCTCTACAAGCACGTGCGGAGAACCTGCACACAGCCGTGCCGTCTCTCACACACAGAAAAACGAGGTCGACATCAATGTCATCCCCACGTAGTGGATTCCGGAAGAGCGCCGTCGCGCTCGCGGGTCTGTCCATCACCGCCCTCGCCCTCGCCGGGTGCGCCGCCGGTGGCAGCGGCTCCAGCAGCGGTGCCAGCGGCACGATCGTCATCGGCACGACCGACAAGGTCACGACGCTCGACCCGGCCGGATCGTACGACAACGGCTCCTTCGCCGTCATGAACCAGGTCTTCCCCTTCCTCCTGAACACGCCGTACAACAGCCCCGACGTCGAGCCCGACATCGCCGAGTCGGCCGAGTTCACCTCGCCGACCGAGTACACGGTGAAGCTCAAGAAGGGCCTCAAGTGGGCCAACGGCAACGACCTCACCTCCTCGGACGTGAAGTTCAGCTTCGACCGTCAGCTGGCCATCGCCGACGACAACGGCCCGTCGTCGCTCCTCAGCAACCTCGAGAAGACCGACGCGCCCGACGACCTCACCGTCGTCTTCACGCTGAAGACCGAGAACGACCAGACCTTCCCACAGGTGCTCTCGAGCCCCGTCGGCCCGATCGTGGACGAGGACGTCTTCTCCGCCACCGAGGTCACGCCCGACAACGACATCGTCAAGGGCAAGGCCTTCGCCGGCCAGTACACGATCGACAGCTACAAGTTCAACGAGCTGATCTCGTACAAGAAGTACGCCGACTACCAGGGCCTCCTCGGCGAGGCGAAGAACGACACCGTCAACGTGAAGTACTACACCGACGAGTCCAACCTGAAGCTCGACGTCAAGCAGGGCAACATCGACGTCGCATCGCGCAGCCTCTCCGCGACCGACATCGAAGACCTGAAGAAGGACAAGAACGTCAAGGTCGTCGACGGCCCCGGTGGCGAGATCCGCTACTTCGTCTTCAACTTCGACACGATGCCCTACGGAGCGACCACTGCTGACGCCGACCCGGCGAAGGCGCTCGCCGTCCGCCAGGCCGCTGCCGACCTGATCGACCGTGCTGCGATCGCCAAGGACGTCTACAAGGACACCTACACGCCGCTCTACTCCTACGTGCCCGCCGGCCTGACCGGTGCCACCGAGTCCCTCAAGGGCCTCTACGGCGACGGCGACGGTGGCCCGGATGCCGCCAAGGCGAAGGAGACGCTCGAGGCAGCCGGTGTGACCGTTCCGGTCGCGCTCAACCTCCAGTACAACGGTGACCACTACGGTTCCGGCTCCGGCGACGAGTACGCGCTCATCAAGGACCAGCTCGAGGCCGACGGCCTGTTCACCGTCAACCTGCAGCAGACCGAGTGGGTGCAGTACTCGAAGGACCGCACGACGGACGTCTACCCGGCGTACCAGCTGGGTTGGTTCCCGGACTACTCCGACGCGGACAACTACCTGACGCCGTTCTTCGCCACGGACAACTTCCTCGCGAACCACTACGACAACCCGGCCGTCAACGACCTCATCAACGAGCAGCGCTCGACGACGGACGCGGACGCACGGACCAAGCTCATCGAGCAGATCCAGGACACGGAGGCGGCCGACCTGTCGACCATCCCGCTGCTCCAGGGCGCTCAGGTGGCGGTCGTCGGCAAGGACATCGAGGGCACCGTCCTCGATGCGTCGTTCAAGTTCCGCTACGCCCCCATCACCAAGGGCTGAGTAGCCTGACCAACTGATATCCGACTATGGTGAGTCGGACGTCGCGATCGGGGTGGCTCCACAGAGCCGCCCCGATCGTCTGTCCGGGCTCTACCGAGTCGGTGATCGAGGAGGATCCACTGCAATGACGGCAGCTGTCGCAACCCCACCCCCCAAGGCGGCCAGACGTTCCGGAGGTGGCGGACTCTGGCGGTACCTCGTCATCCGCTTCCTGCTGATCATCCCGACGGTGTTCATCCTCGTCACCATGGTCTTCTTCCTGATGCGCCTGACCGGTGACCCGATCACCGCGGCGCTCGGAGGTCGCCTCCCAGCCGACCAACTTGCGGAACGCATCAGCGCCGCCGGCTACGACCGGCCGCTCTTCGTCCAGTACTTCGAGTTCCTCGGACAGATCGCCGTCGGCAACTTCGGCACGACGATCTCCGACAACCGCCCGGTCATCGAGGTCCTCCTCACCTACGGCTCCGCGACCCTCGAACTCGCGATCTACGCCCTCATCGTCGCGTTCATCGTCGGCATCCCGCTCGGCATGCTCGCCGCCGCCCGCCGCGACCGCTGGCAGGACGCGGGCCTCCGCGTCTTCGCGATCCTCAGCTATGCCACCCCGGTGTTCTTCGCCGGCCTGCTGCTCAAGCTGGTCTTCTCCGTCTGGCTCGGGATCCTCCCGGTCGCCGGTCGAGCGAGCACCGGCACCGAGCTGACGCTCCAGACCATCTCCAACCCGTCCGGCATCTACCTGATCGACGCGATCCGCCTCGGCGACCCGACGGCGATCAGCGACGTCCTCGCCCACGCGGTGCTCCCGGCGATCGCCCTCGGCCTGTTGACGGCCGGCGTCTTCCTGCGGCTGGTCCGCACCAACGTCATCGGCACGCTCGGTTCCGGCTACGTCGACGCGGCCCGGTCGCGCGGCGTCAGCGAGTTCCGGCTCGTGACGAAGCACGCCTACCGTCCGGCGCTCATCCCGATCATCACGGTCATCGGCCTGCAGATCGCGCTCCTCCTCGCGGGCGCGGTCCTCACCGAGACGACGTTCGAATGGAAGGGCCTCGGCTTCATGCTGAGCGAGTACCTCAAGGCGCGTGACTTCGTCGCCGTCCAGGGGATCGTCGCGCTGCTGGCCGTCATCGTCGCCCTGACCAACTTCATCGTCGACATCATCGCGGCGATCATCGACCCGAGGGTGAGGTACTGAGCATGAGTGCTCCGACAGCCACCACCGCCGTGCAGACCGCGCCAGCGAAGCGTCCGCTGCGCGACCGCCTGCCCGTCGTGAAGCAGTTCCGCCAGTCGGTCGGGCTGCAGCGGGCGATGCTCGTCATCGGTCTCGTCGTCACGGGCGTGTTCGTGCTCATCGCGATCCTCGCGCCGCTCGTCGCGCCCTACCGGTTCAACCAGCTGCGCGGCGACGACGGTTCGTTCGGCACGCAGCAGGCGCCGAACGCGACGAACCTCCTCGGCACGACCGTCGGCGGGTACGACGTCCTGTCCCGGGTGCTCTGGGGCGCCCAGACCGCGCTCTTCGTCATCGTCTCCGCGATCATCCTGTCGATCTTCATCGGCGTCCTGCTCGGGCTCGTCGCCGGGTACTTCGGTGGCTGGCTCGACCGCGTGCTCGTCGTCGTGTGCGACGCGGTCTACGCCTTCCCGTCGCTGCTGCTCGCGATCGTCATGTCGATCGTCATCAGCCGCGGGCAGTCGAGCCTCTGGGGCGGCATCCTCGCCGCCGCGATCTCGATCACCGTGGTCTTCATCCCGCAGTACTTCCGGGTGATCCGCTCCGAGGTCGTGCGCATCAAGAGCGAGGCGTTCGTCGAGTCGGCGAAGGTCATCGGTGCGTCGAGCTCCCGCATCATGTTCCGTCACGTGCTGCGGAACGCGACGCGGACCCTGCCGCTCATCATCACCCTCAACGCCTCCGAGGCCATCCTCACGCTCGCGGGGCTCGGCTTCCTCGGGTTCGGCATCGAGCCGACTGCGGCCGCCGAGTGGGGCTACGACCTCAACCGGTCCGTCTCCGACGTCACGAGCGGGATCTGGTGGACCGCGCTGTTCCCCGGCCTCGCGATCGTCCTCGTCGTGCTCGGCATCACGCTCGTCGGTGAGAGCCTCAACGACCTGTCCGACCCGCGTCTGCGCAGCCGTCGTCGTGTCGGCGCGTCGAGCGGATCGGTCGCTGCGACGTCGAGCATCACGACCACCGGTGGCACGCCCGACAGCCCCGGTGGCGCCGGGATGATAGACGCCGAGTCGCTGGGAGCCGTGAGCGACGCCGCGGCGGACAGCGATCTGGAGAACCGACGAGAGGACGAGCGCTCATGAGCCAGTCGACGCCGACCACCGGTCCACGCGACCTCGGCACCAAGGACATCGTCAGCATCCGCGACCTCGGGGTCTCGTTCTCGACCGACGCCGGCGCGGTGAAGGCGATCAACGACATCTCGCTGTCGGTCGCACCGCGCGAGATCGTCGCGATCGTCGGCGAGTCCGGCTCGGGCAAGACGGTCACGGCCAAGACCATCCTCGGTCTGCTCCCGGAGACGGCGACCGCCTCGGGTGCCGTCGTCCTGCGCTCACGCGACGGTTCGACCGAGCAGGACGTCGTCACGGCGTCGGCGGAGCAGCTGCGGTCCATCCGCGGCAGCGACGCGGCGATGGTGTTCCAGGAACCGTCGACGGCCCTCAACCCCGTCTACAAGGTGGGGTGGCAGATCGCCGAAGGTCTCCGCGCGCACGGGTCGTACACGAAGGCCGAGGCGCGGGCCAAGGCCATCGACATCCTGCGTCGCGTCGGCATCCCGGAGCCGGAGGAGCGGGTCGACTACTTCCCGCACCAGTTCTCCGGCGGACAGAAGCAGCGCATCGTGATCGCGATGGCGCTCGTGCTCGACCCCGGACTGATCGTGGCCGACGAGCCGACGACCGCGCTCGACGTCACGGTGCAGGCGGAGATCCTCGATCTCCTGCGTCGGTGCCGCGACGAGTTCGGGACGGCCATCGTCCTCATCACCCACAACATGGGCGTCGTCGCCGACCTCGCCGACCGCGTCGTGGTCATGTACCAGGGCGACATCGTCGAGGAGGCTCCCGTCCAGGAGCTGTTCTCCTCACCGAAGGCCGAGTACACCAAGAAGCTCCTGTCGTCGGTGCCGCACGTCGGCCGCGGCAAGAGCTCCGCGCCGGCCGAGGTCGAGCGCGGGAAGCAGCTGCAGCTCGGTGAGCCGGTGGTGGTCGCGAAGGGGCTCGAGATCGAGTACCCCGGCCGCTTCGGTCGTGCCGGGTTCCGGGCGGTCAAGGGCGTCGACTTCACGATCCACGCGGGCGAGGTCCTCGGCCTGGTGGGGGAGTCGGGGTCGGGCAAGACCACGATCGGCCGCGCGATCGCCGGGCTCACCAAGGTGACCGGCGGCTCGCTGTCGGTGCTCGGTGTGGAGATGAACCGGGTGAAGGAGCGCGAGTTCGCTCCGAAGCGCCGCGAGATCGGGTTCGTGTTCCAGGACCCGGCGACGAGCTTCAACCCGCTGCTCACGATCGCGGAGTGTGTGGCGGAGCCGCTCATCGTGCACGGCCGCTTCGGCGATGCACGTGCAGCCCGGCGGCGCGTGGACGAACTCCTCGAGGCCGTCCAGCTGCCGAAGGCGTTCGGCGACCGGTTCCCGCACGAGCTGTCCGGTGGGCAACGGCAGCGGGCGTCCCTCGCCCGCGCACTCGCGTTGGAGCCGGCCCTGCTCGTCGCCGACGAGCCGACGTCCGCGCTCGACGTGTCGGTGCAGGCCCGCGTGCTGGAGCTCTTCGCCGAGTTGCAGCGCGAGTTCGGGTTCGCGTCGCTGTTCATCAGCCACGACCTCGCCGTCGTCGACATCCTCGCCGACCGCATCGTCGTGCTGTACCGCGGCGACATCGTGGAGGAGGGGCCCGGCTCAGCGGTGCTCGGTGCGCCGAGCGACGTCTACACGCGTCGTCTCCTCGCGTCGCTCCCCGTGCCCGACCCGGCCGAGCAGGCAGTCCGTCGCGAGGAGCTCAAGCGCCTTCGCGCCTGACAGCAGGAGATCTGGACGAGGGCAGGATCGAACGTCGCGTTCGGGTCCTGCCCTCAGTCGCTTCTCCTGTTGCCAAGCGGTGGTCTGTGACCTCAGCCGAGCTTGACGGCGGTGCCGTAGGCCACGACCTCCTGGTAGTTCTGGCCGACCTCGGCCGCGTCGAACCGCATCGCGAGTACCGCGTCGGCACCGAGCGCGGTGGCCGCCTCGATGAGTCGCTGCTTCGCCTCCTCGCGGCTCTCAGCGAGCTGCTTGGTGAGCCCGGAGAGCTCACCGCCCAGCAGTGCCTTGAAGTTGGCGCCGAGTTGCACGCCCGCGTTGCGTGCACGGACCGTGAGTCCGGTCACCTCGCCCAGCACCTCGGTGACCGGGCGGCCGGGGACATCGTTCATCGTTGAGATCAGCATGCTCGCAGTCTGGCACCGCAGCGCCCACCCCCATAGGGGGGATGTCCCGGGTTCCAATCGCTTCATGGGAACGATGAAGTCAAAAATATTTAACTCGACTTGCATCTCATATTCCTTTATTGTCATGGCAACCTGGAAGTTCCAGGAGAACTGGGGTTCAAAATGAGGAAAGTATTCGTGCGTGGCGGTATTACTGGAGCGGCGGTGGCCGCACTCGTGGTTTTCGGGGCGGCCTTCCCGGCGCATGGCGAGACAAGTGAGCCCGCGCAGCTCGCCGCCTCATCGCCGTCGAGCGGCCTCCCAGCAGGGGAAATCGATCAGGATACCGTCGCAGCTGCTGTTGCGAACCTTGAGGTTTCGGACTTCGAACGCGCGACCACCATTGACGGTTCATCAGTCATCACCACATATGACTTGGGATCCGGGATTAAGTTGGCCGTTTCTCAGGACCGATCGCGTCTCGGTGGCGGCTGGGGGCCTTACGGGCTGTATGTGGATCTAAATCGGACAGATCAAGGGATCATCGCTAGCGGCGGTGCCGGTGCTCTGGCGGTTACGCTGTGCGCATTGCCCGGCGTTGGCATTCCGCTCTGCGCAGTAGCTACCGGGGTCTTCGTTGCAGCGGCAGCCGCTATTGCCGCTCATGGTCTATGCGGCAATGTGCTTCGTATCCACGTTCAGCAGCTCGGATATCCGCAGTGCGTGTGAAATCCCGCCGCGAGCCGCTGCAGATCCGACGCGCTATGACCGCCGGAATAGTGTCCAGCGCGGTTCTGATTACCGTGGTCGGTCGGAACCTGACGTATACCCCGGCGGAATATGCGGCAGTTGCGGGCGGAGTCGGTGTTCTGCTTCTCGCTTGTTATCTCGTCCTGAGGTGGATCAACGAAACCCGCTCGAGATGATCGCGGCACACGCATCGTGAACCCGGCGGCCGGACGGAGGGCCTTTCCTTCGTTCGGCCGCTGGGTTGCGTCGGGCGAGGTCGGCGGGTAACGGCAGACTGGGGTGGTGCACATCGTCCTCCAGCAGCTCGACGGCGCCCGTGTGCGCGTCGTGCACCTCGAGGACCGTCCCACTTCATCCGGCGAGCCACCTCCGGTATCCGAGACCACCATCCCGCGGGCCGACCTCGCGGCCTTCGTCCGGCGTCTCGAGGCCGAGCCGAATCCGCCGCGCTGGGTGTGGGACGACACCACGCTCTGGTACCCGGCGCTCCTCGCCGCGGGTGTCCGGGTGGCCCGCTGCGTCGACCTCCGGCTCTCCCACAACCTCCTCCGCAACGCCGCCTTCACCGCCGACTCCGCCCTCGCGATGGCTCCGGCCGGCCCGTGGGACGAGGTCCTCGATCCGCGCGTCGCCCAGCGCGCGGAGGCCGTCGGTACCCTCTTCGACCTCGACCTCCCGGGCGGCGAACGCGATCCCGTCGCCGAGTTCACGCTCCAGCGTGACGCCGTCGACGGCGCGACACCGCAGGGACGCTCGCAGCTCGGACTCCTTCTCGCCGCCGAGTCCGCCGGTGCCCTCATCGCCACGGAGATGACCTTCGCCGGTCTCCCGTGGGACGCCGAGGCCCACGACCTCATCCTCGCCGACGCCCTCGGCCCCAAGGTGCCGCCCGGTGTCCGTCCGGCGAAGCTGGCTGCGGTCCTCGAGGAGGTCAAGGCCGCCCTCGGGGTGCAGGAGCTCAGCCCCGAGTCACCTGGCGAGCTCCTCAAGGCGCTCCAGCGTGCCGGCATCAACGCGACGTCCACCCGGCAGTGGGAGTTGCAGGAGATCGAGCACCCCGTCATCGAGCCGCTGCTCCGGTACAAGAAGTTGTCGCGTCTCCTCACCGCGAACGGTTGGACGTGGGTCGAGACCTGGGTGAAGGACGGACGCTTCCGTCCCACCTACGTGCCCGGCGGGGTCGTCACCGGGCGCTGGGCATCCGACGGTGGCGGTGCCCTCCAGCTTCCGCACCAGGTCCGCGGTGCCGTCCTCGCGGACGAGGGGTGGCGCTTCGTCGTCGCCGACGCCGCCCAGCTCGAGCCACGCATCCTCACCGCGATGTCCGGCGACCGCGCGATGGCCGATGCCGGACGGGGCGTCGACCTCTACCAGGGCATGGTCGACGTCGGCGCGGTCGACACCAGACCACACGCGAAGATCGCGATGCTCGGTGCCATGTACGGCGCGACGACGGGGGAGAGCGGGCGCCTCCTGCCCCGGCTCACGCGGGCGTTCCCTCGGGCGATCGAGTTCGTCGAGACGGCCGCCAGGGCCGGTGAACGCGGTGAGCGGGTCAGTACCCGGCTCGGTCGTACGTCACCGCTGCCCGGCGAGACCTGGCGGGAGATCCAGTCGGCCGCCTCGATGGAGGGCGCGAACGCCGCCGAGACACAGCGCGCCCGCATGGAGGCGCGCAGCTGGGGTCGCTTCACCCGCAACTTCGTGGTGCAGGGCACTGCCGCCGAATGGGCGCTGTGCTGGATGGCCGGCCTCCGGACGCGGTTGCAGGCGCTCGCCGCAGAGACGGTCGGTCCGGCGGCCGCGCTCACCGAGTCGGCCCACCTCGTCTTCTTCCTCCACGACGAGATCGTCGTCCACTGCCCCGAGCAGCAGACGGAGCGGGTCGTGGCCCTCGTGCGCGAGGCGGCGGCCGAGGCCGGTCGCCTGATCTTCGGCACCGCGCCGGTCGAGTTCCCGGTCACCACCGCCGTCGTCACCTCCTACGCCGACGCCAAGTAGCCCGCGAACTGTCAGTAGATGCGGGTGTGCGCGGCCCGCACTGTTCCGAAGTGACAGTTCGC
This sequence comes from Plantibacter sp. CFBP 8798, assembly GCF_014841195.1. Lineage (NCBI taxonomy): Bacteria > Bacillati > Actinomycetota > Actinomycetes > Micrococcales > Microbacteriaceae > Plantibacter > Plantibacter sp. CFBP 8798. The sequence goes on along the minus strand of NZ_JACYTS010000001.1, from coordinate 113,169 downwards.
GAGCTGGGACGGGCTCAGCCGCCGGTGATCGCCCGGACCGCGTCGCCGATGATGAGGTACCACCCGTAGCCGGCGAGGGCGAGACCGATGAGCCACCACCATCCCGTCCGCCGGGACAGACGTCTGCCCTGCCCGGCCACCCCTCGGGGCGGACGGATCAGCGGGAACGAACCCGGCATCGTCGCCGCGTCGACCGGTTCCAGTCGGCGATCCCGCCAACGCTCCCACTGCGTGATGCGCTCGGTCAGGATGTCGACGACCGACATCAGCCACGTCCACACCTCGGGGTCGAGGGTCGAGAGGTCCTTCGGCGAGTAGAGGAAGAGGTGGTCGTCGACGATCTCGACATCGAGCTCGGCCACCGTGTCGATGAACCTCGCCATGATGTCGGGCGTGAAGAGGTACAGGGCGTCGGTCTCGTACCCGCGCGGGCAATACAGCTCGAAGTGGCGGTCGAAGTCGCCTTCGAGTGAGAGTCGCTGATCCTTGGCGTAGGTGACGGGCAGACGGGGGTGCAGGAGCGAGTTGTTGCCGACGGCGTCCAAGACGATGTGGGGGAGCGCCACCGGCAGCCGGAGTGCCACATACCCCCAGCGGTGCTCCTTGCGATTCCGCCCCGAACCGACGATCGTGCGCAGGTTCCCGACGGACAACGGCGACCTGCCGCCCCGCCACAGCAGGTCCCTGACCACGCTCGTCCCACCCATCGTGAAGATGAGCCCGGGCAGCGCCACCGGTATGGCGAACGGTCGGTAGCTCAGGCCGTTCGCCCGCGCGAACCGGTCCAGCCGGTACTGGCGGACGCCATTGCGTCGTCGGACCGTGCGCACCAGCAGGACGAGCATGCCGACGGGCAGTGCGAGGTAGGGCAGGAGGATCAGGGCCGACCAGTCCCATGGCTCGTCCGGCATCGAGCCGTCTTCGAGCACGAACCACCAGGCGGAGAGGAAGAGGACCGGCAGCACCGCCAGCACGACGGCGGGCCAGATCGCGGCCATGAGTGGTGGACGGACCTCGCCCGGGAGGCCCGCGCGGTACTCGCGGAGTGCGCGTCGGTCGATCCGTTCCGTGAGTGGTCGCGTGTCCAGCGTCGAGGTTCGAGTCGTCGGAGCGGTCATCGCACGTGCGGTGTTCCGTGGGGTACGGGCGCGGGCGTCCGGCCAGGGCGGTTCGCGGCGACCGTGAGCGCCCGGCCGGCCGCGTGCACGAGGGCCTCGAGCGGTCCGCGACGCTTGGTGAGCGCGATGATCCAGCCGAGGAGGAGCGCGCCGGCGACGTGGATGAGCCAGAGCTGCGGGCTCGAGATGAGCCACGCCGTGTCGGCATACGTCCCCACGATCGCGGCGATCAAGGCGCCCACCGACGCCATGAAGACGTGCGCCGAGTAGACGGTGAGCGGCGCGGCCCCGGCCCCGGTCGCCGGCAGGAGTGCGAGCGACCAGCCGCGGTTCAGGACCGTACCGAGCGCCAGGCACAGGCCGATGACGACCGCCGCGATCCCGATCGTGAAGACGAGGTCGAGCGTGGTGCCCGAGTGCGGGGCGCGGGCGACGAGCCACCAGAAGGACTCCGTGGGGCTCGTGCCGTACATCCCTTCGGCGAGGGCGTCCTCGACGGCGGTGATCGTCGTCGGATCGGGCTCGAGGCCGCCGGTCCAGGCGCGTGCGATGCCCTGGACGCCGCCGACGGGACCGAGGAGCAGGGCGGCGAGGCGATCTGCGGCGATGGCGACGACGAGTCCGATCGCCGCAAGCCGGAGTGCGAAACGCCGCAGGGTCCCGTTCGCCCGAGCATCCACGAGCAGCCGACCGACCGCCATCCCGACGAGGACGTAGACGATCCAGGTGAGCGCCGGGTACACCCCGGTGAGGAGCAGCCCGCGGGCGAACCCGCCACTCGAGACGTCGAACCAGGATGCACTGCCGATCTCGGGGGAGTCCACGCCACTGAGCGGCACACGGAGCGCCTGCGAGCAGATCGGCCAGACCACCGCCCAGACGGCTGCGGCGATCAGCAACGTGCGCGGACGCCACGTGACGGCCGGGATCGCGAGCCAGAAGGTCACGCCGTAGTACGCGATGATCACGTAGATGCCACCGGGCAGGACGCCGAGGGTGAGGCCGAGGACGAGCAGGGCGAAGCCGCGTCCGAAGAGGTTGAGGCGCGCCGAGGCAGGGGAGCCGGCGGCGAGGTCGCGGCGGCTCGTGAGCACGATCCCGATCCCGGCCAGCACGGCGAACAGGGCCGCGGCCTTGCCTGACAACACTTCCGTGATCGGCGTGTGTCCACCGGTCGCGATGTCGAACGCCCAGACGTGCGTGGCCATCATGCCGATGAGCGCGAGGAACCGCGCGAGGTCGAGACCGATCAGTCGGTCGGCGCGCTGTCGGCTGGCTGGGCTGCTCATCGGGTCCAGCATCCCACGCGTGGCGGCTCTGCGACAGGCCCGCGGTGGCGGTACGGGCTCCCGTCCGGTACGCTGTGAAGGTTGCCCGGGTGCGTCCGCTCTGTTCTCACCCGATCGCAACGATGCTTACACCCTCCTGCCACAGAAAGTCTGTGGCCGTTCGAGTCCGAAGGAGGTGGGTTAGTGACGCATCAGTACGAACTCATGGTCATCCTCGACCCCGAGATTGACGAGCGCACGGTTGCACCGAGCCTCGACAAGTTCCTCAACGTCATCCGCAACGATGGTGGAACCATCGACAAGGTCGACATCTGGGGCCGTCGTCGTCTCGCTTACGAGATCAACAAGAAGACCGAAGGCATCTACGCCGTCGTGGACTTCACTGCATCGAGCGCTGCCACGCAGGAGCTCGACCGCCAGCTGAAGCTCTCCGAGGCCGTCATGCGCACCAAGGTGCTGCGTGCCGAAGAGGCCATCGCTCAGGTCGCCACCGAGACGAAGCGCAGCGAAGAGAAGGCCGCCCGCAAGGCTGCCGCCAAGCCCGCTGCTGCTGTCGCCGCGGCTCCCAAGGCAGACGCGGCTCCGGCCGCGGCTGAGACCAAGGAAGCCTAGGGCTCATGGCCGGCGAGACCGTCATCACCGTGGTGGGCAACCTGACCAGCGATCCGGAACTGCGTTTCACGCAGAACGGCCTGGCTGTCGCCAACTTCACCATCGCTTCCACGCCGCGCAACTTCGATCGCGCGACGAACGAATGGAAGGACGGCGAAGCGCTGTTCCTGCGCGCGAGCGTCTGGCGTGAATTCGCCGAGCACGTGGCCGGATCGCTCACCAAGGGAAGCCGTGTCATCGCGACCGGGCGTCTCAAGCAGCGTTCCTACGAGACGAAGGAAGGCGAGAAGCGGACTTCGATGGAACTCGAAGTCGACGAGATCGGCCCTTCGCTCCGGTACGCGACCGCGACCATCAGCCGTGCACCCTCGGGTGGCGGCGGCGGTGGTCAGCAGCGCGGCGGCGGAGCTCCGCAGGTGCAGCAGAACGAGCCCTGGGCTCAGAGCGCACCCGCAGCTTCCGGCGGCAACGGCGGTGCAGATGCCTGGAACACTCCGGGCAGCTACAGCGACGAGACCCCCTTCTAAACAGATTCGATCGGTCCGGTTCTGCCGGCTAGCCGATCACTCCATTCACACGCAAAGGAACAACCATGGCTGGAAAGTCGAGCGGCGATCGCCGCAAGCCTGCCCGCGGTGCTAAGGGCGGCAAGAACGTCGCTCCCGCGAAGGCGATCCGCGTTGGTGTCATCGATTACAAGGATGTCGCCACGCTTCGCAAGTTCATCTCCGAGCGGGGAAAGATCCGCGCTCGTCGTATCACCGGTGTCAACGTCCAGGAGCAGCGACTCATCGCACGTGCGGTCAAGAACGCACGCGAGATGGCGCTCCTGCCCTACGCCGGCTCTGGCCGCTAGGAGGCGCCGCACATGTCGAAAGTGATTCTGACGCACGAGGTCTCCGGCCTCGGCTCCGCTGGTGACGTCGTCGACGTCAAGAACGGCTACGCTCGTAACTTCCTCGTGCCCCAGGGTTTCGCGACCCCGTGGACCCGCGGTGGCGAGAAGCAGGTCGAGCAGATCAAGTCGGCCCGCGCTGCGCGCGAGCACGCCACGATCGAAGAGGCCCAGGACCTGAAGGCTCGCCTCCAGGCCACCAAGGTCAAGCTCACGGTCAAGACGGGTGGCGAAGGCCGTCTGTTCGGTTCCGTGAAGCCTGCCGACATCGCGAAGGCCGTGGCGGAAGCCGGGCTGGGCGAGGTCGACAAGCGCAAGATCGAGATCCACACCCCGATCAAGTACGTCGGCGAGCACGAGGCCACCATCAGCCTCCGCGACGAGATCGTCGCCACGATCACCCTTCAGGTGGTCGCGGCCAAGTAGTACCCGCCGTGCGATGTCGGGCCTTCGGGTCCGGCGCCACATGCACGTCGTGATGAGCGCGATGGCGGTGGACCGAGAGGTCTGCCGCCATCGCGTTTTTCTGTGCCCAGAACGGGGGCGAGGCGTCGCTCCGACACCTGTGTGCTACACCTGTTTCGCCCTCTGCGTCAAGCAAGTTGTACACAGGCGACCCCCGTTCTCCCCAACGTTCGACACAGGATCGAAAGAACTTTCCACACACAGCCTGTGGAATCAGAATCACCTGGTCAGAGGCGTATTGCGTGGCAGAAAAACTTCTCTCTCCACAGGGTTTCCCACAGCTTGTGCACACGACACGCGGCGTTTCCCCCGATCTCTCCACAGAGTTATCCACAGGCAGAGTTGGTTGTGGAGACGAGTGGCCCTATCGTGAGTCATCGGCGTCTCGGAACAGCCGGACGAGCAGGCTGAGCAGCCCTCGTCCGTAGCCCTCGAGCGCCCCGCAGGGCCCGTGCGTGTCGCATGTTCCTGCTACACCTGAGTCGTCACCACCCGCACCACCCGAGTCCACATCGAGAAGGGATGTCCACTTGTCGATCGCTCACCTCAACCGCTCCGAAGGCGGCGGATCGTACGACGAGCCGCGCGGCAATGAGCGGGTCCCTCCGCATGACCTCCTCGCGGAGCAGAGTGCACTCGGCGGCATGCTGCTGTCGAAGGACGCGGTCGCCGACGTGGTCGAGACGCTCCGTGGCGTGGACTTCTACATCCCCAAGCACGAGGTCATCTACGACGCCCTCCTGACGCTGTACTCGCACGGTGAGCCCACCGACGTCATCACCGTCACCGACGAGCTCGTCAAGACGGGCGAGCTGTCCCGCGCCGGTGGAGCTGACTACCTCCACACGCTCACGAGCCTCGTGCCGACCGCGGCGAACGCCGGCTACTACGCCCGCATCGTCGCGGAGCGCGCGCTGCTGCGTCGTCTCGTCGAGGCCGGCACCCGCATCGTGCAGATGGGCTACGCGGCCGAGGGTGAGGCCGTGGAGCTCGTGAACTCGGCGCAGGCGGAGATCTACGCCGTGTCCGGAAACCAGGAGGTCGAGGACTACGTCCCGCTGACCGACGCGGTGAGCGCGGCGATCGATGAGATCGAGGCCGCCAAGCACACCGACGGTTCCATGACCGGCGTGCCGACGGGCTTCCGCGAACTCGACGAACTGACGAACGGTCTGCACCCGGGTCAGCTCATCATCGTCGCCGCCCGACCCGCTATCGGTAAGTCCACGCTCGCGCTCGACTTCGCCCGTGCCGCTTCGGTCCACTACAACCAGCCGTCGATCTTCTTCTCGCTCGAGATGGGGCGCAGCGAGATCGCGATGCGCCTCATGAGCGCGGAGGCGTCCGTGCCGCTGCAGCTCATGCGTAAGGGGACCGTCGACTCGCAGGACTGGACGAAGATCGCGCAGGTGCGTGGCCGCATCAACGACGCTCCGCTCTACATCGACGACAGCCCGAACATGACGCTCGTCGAGATCCGCGCGAAGTGCCGTCGGCTCAAGCAGCGCGTGGGGCTGAAGATGGTCGTCATCGACTACCTGCAGCTGCTGACCTCCGGTAAGCGTGTCGAGAGCCGTCAGCAGGAGGTCTCGGAGTTCTCCCGTGCGCTGAAGCTCATGGCGAAGGAGCTCCAGGTCCCCGTCATCGCGCTGTCGCAGCTGAACCGTGGTGCTGAGCAGCGTGCCGACAAGATGCCGGCACTGTCCGACCTCCGTGAGTCGGGCTCGATCGAGCAGGACGCCGACATGGTGGTGCTCCTGCACCGTGAGTCCGCCTACGAGAAGGACAGCCCGCGAGCCGGCGAGGCCGACCTCATCATCGCCAAGCACCGTAACGGACCGACCCGGACGATCACCGTGGGCTTCCACGGGCACTTCTCGCGCTTCGCCGACATGGCGCCGGGGATGTAGTGTGAACGCTCAACGCAAAGTGTCGCTTCGCAACCTAAAGCGTCGCTTTCTGTTCGGAGCGACACTTTAGGCTGCGAGAACGCTCCGGTGGCGGCTTGGTGGCGGTGAGACCCTCCGAGGTGCAGTGCAGCCATCTGAGCGTTGCTGAAGGGTGGCTACTGGCTGCTGCGGGCCGTCTCCGATGCGTTCGAGGTGAACCGGTGAGTCCCAGATCCTACTTCTGTCGAGATTTCTCCGAACACGATGTCCGCCCGGACGCCGGGGGGTACTTCGACGGTGAGGGAGACCGCTCCGGTGTCGTCACGAGCCCAGGCCGACGACGCACGGCCGAACGGGGTGTCGATCGTGACCGCGGCGGAGGTCAGGCCCCCGCCGATGATGGGGGCGATGCGGAGGCGGGCGTATCCAGGAGCTGCGGGCGCGAGGCCGGCTATGCGCTCCTGCAGGAATGCGGCGACGGCACCGAATGCGTAGTGGTTGTGTGATGCTTCGGGTTCGCCCTCCTTGTAGCCGGTCCAGGTCTCCCAGGTGGTCGTTGCTCCGCGTTCGACGGCCTGCAGCCAGGATGGGGCGCTGGTCTGGAGCAGGATGCTCAGAGCGACGTCGGGGTGGCCGGTGTTGACGAGTGTGTCGAGGAGCATCGGTGTGCTCAGGAATCCGGTGGCCAGGTGGTTCCCTGCCTGCTGGACGAGTCCGACGAGGCGGGTAGCCGCTCGGTCGCGGTGCTGTGGTTCCAGGAGGTCGAACGCGAGGGCGCGGACGTAGTCGTCCTGCCGGTCGTCACCGATGCGCCCTCCGCCGTCGGCCACGAAGGCGGCCCGCCAGGCGGAGCTGGCGTTCTCGGCCAGGGTGGCGTAGCGATGGGAATCCGCGTCTTCGCCCAGGACGTCGGCGATCCGGGACAGGAGTCGTGCGGAGTGGGCGAGGTAGGCCGTTGCGACGCTGGTGCGTCGTCCGAGGAAGTTCCCGGGCATCTCCGACGCGAGAGATTCTCCGGGTCGGAGCCACTCTCCCCAGTGATAGCCGGTGTCGACGACGTACCGCTCGAGTTGTCCGACGCCGCGCCGCAACCTGCGCCTGATGCCTCGTTTGCGCGCGGCGCGCGTCGCCAGCTGGTCCACCCACGCCTTCGAGCTGGCGTACTGGTCGCGAAGTGCCGCGGTGTCGCCGTAGTACTGGTACAGCGTCCACGGGAGCATGACAGCGACATCGCCCCATCCTGCCGAGGTGCGGGTGAAGCCCAAGGGGTTGCGGCTGATCCCTGGTGCTGCCTCCGAGGGGATGAACGGAGGGATCGTTCCGTCTGAGTGCTGCTCTGCCGCGAGGTTGCGGAGGTAGCGGCGAAGGTAGGCGCCGGCGTCGACGAGTTGCACGGCGGTGGTCCCGAACACTTGGATGTCTCCCGTCCAGCCGCTGCGTTCTCGGGTCGGGCAGTCGGTCGGGGTGTCGGTGAAGTTCGAGCGCAGTGACCACACGACGTTTTTCCACAGCTGGTTCAGCCGGTCATCCGAACTGTGGAACTCGCTGACCGCAGGGAGTGGCGTCGAGAGGACGATGGCCTCGACGTCGTCCGCGGAGATCGGGTCGGCGGGCCCCTCGATGCTCAGGTAGCGGAAGCCTTTGATCGTGGCGCCGGGGGTGTAGACGACGGGTTCGGCTGCCAGGATCGCCTCATCGCGCTGGAACCAATCCTTCTTGGACGGGCCGCCCCCGAGGTAGCCGGTCGCGATCTCCCCGCTCGAGGCCAGCACCTCGCTGTACAGCAGCCGCACCGTGGCGCCCTCGGGGCCTGACAGGCGGACGCGTGCGACGCCGGAGAGGTTCTGGCCGAAGTCGATCAGCTGCTTGCCCGATGGGGTCCGTGACACTGTCCCGGGGCGTTGGTCGATCTGCTCGACCCGTGCGACGGATTCCGCGATCATCCGGCGCCGCTCAGGGACGACCACCGCTGAGACGGAGCCTTCCGCGGGACCCTGCAGCCACGGCAATTCCGGGAGGCGAAGGTCGACCCGCTCACCGTCCTTCGGGTCCGCGACCCGCACCCGCCCGTGGCTGGCAGTCCAACCTGCGTCACTCGTCGCCTGGACCGTAGTGCCGTCGGCGAGTTCCAGTTCCAGCTGCAGGAGCGCGGCGAGTTGGTCGCCGTAGCGGTTGGGGAGGGAGAAGGCGCCGAGGCGTCCGCGGAATCGTCCTTCGGAGACGATGATGCCGATGGTGTTGGTGCCGGCCCGCAGCGCGTGGACGGTGTCGTACACCTGGTACTCCGTGTACTCGTGGAACGGTGTCCACCGCGGCACCAGGGCGGTACCGGTGATGTCGTGCTCGTTGATGAAGAGCCGGTACCAACCAAGCGCGCTCGCGTACGCACGCGCTCGGACGACGTCCCCTGGAAGCTCGATCGTCGTCGAGAGGTAGATGCTGCGGGGGTCGTTCTTTTTGGTGAGCGGGTGGCTGATCCAGTCGGCCTGCCAGTCGCTCGGACTCAGAAGCCCGGTCTCGAACGACGCGGCAGCCCACTCACTGACGGCGCCTTCGGCTCCGTGCACCCGCACCCGCCAGTGGTACTCGGTGCGGGACCGGAGCGCGACGCCGGCATAGAAGACGCCGTAGGGGGTCGTGCTCCTCACCCGGCCGCTCGTCCAGAGGACGTCGTGAAGGGCGAACGACGAGTCGGTGGAGACTTCGATCTCGTATCCAAGCTGTGAAGGTGCGTCGTTCGGGAGCTTCCAGGCGAATTCCGGGGTGGCTGAGTCGATGCCGAACGGCGCGGGGCGTCGATCGACGGTGAGCGAGTGCGGGGTCATGGTGGAGTCCTCTTGACAGGGTTAGTGGAAGGCGATCGGCGCGGAGCGTTCTGCTGGTTCAGTCGCACCGGCCTCTGACTCGAACTCGTCGTGTCGGTCGCGGGTGCGGAACACGATCCAGGCCCAGCCGACTCCGATGGCGGAGCCGACGGTCAGGATGCCGAACAGGAGTGACGGCCCGCCGATGAGGAGGGTCGGGGTGACGCTCGCGAGGGCGGCTGCCGTGAAGCGCTGGATGGCGATGATGCTGCCCTGCGCCGTCGTGCGCAGGAGCGTGGGGAACTGTTCCTGTGCCCACACTCGTTGGATGCCTTCGAATGCGAAGGCCGAACCGACGCCCATGAGCAGCAGGCTGACGAGGTAGACGGGGACGCTTGCGCCGAAGAGTGCGACGACCAGCGGAGAGAGCACGAATGCGATGCCTCCCGCCTGGAAGTAGCGGAACCGGACGGGCTTGTCGGCGATCTTCATGAACCAGAGGTACCCGATGATGCTCACCGGTAGCAGCGGAAGGGTGACCAGTGATGCCTGGCTGATCGAGACGTCCCCGAAGTTCACGAGGATGTAGGTGCCGTAACTGCCGATCGTGCTCGCGATGAGGTTGGTCAGCGAGGCGAACATGATCAGAGCGAGGAAGACCGTGCCGTAAGGGCCACGGAACAGGATGCGAATGCCGGCGCGCTCCGCGCGGACCGTCTTCACGCCGGCCCGTCGTTCGGCCCGGGCTGCGAGCCACGTTGCCGACTCGGGGATCGTCAGCCGTCCGAGGAGGATCAGGGCGCCGACCACGGCGATGTGCCCGAACAGGATCATCGGTGCCACTGCGCCCAGATCGCCGACGAGGGTGCTGATGACGATGTTCGCGATGATGCCTGCCATCCACAGGAGGTTGGTGAACCCGATGAGGCGGCCCCGGTTGTGCTCGGTCGCCGCCTCGGAGATGGTCGACAGTGAGACCGGTAGGTCGGCACCGCTTGCGAATCCGAGCATGATCGCCCCGATGAGGATGACGGGGAACGAGGATGCGAACACCAGCACGACAGCGCCGATGATGAGCGCGATCATCGTCGCGGTGAACACTGGACGACGACCGAAGCGATCGCCGAGCCGGCCGCCGACGAGCGCGCCGATGGCCATGGAAGCGGTGAGTGCTCCGCCGGCCATGCCGATCTGGATCTCGTTCAGCCCGAGGATCTGCTGGAAGACGACGATCGCGGTGGCGAAGCCGGTGATGGCGGCAGCGTCGACGTACGAGGCCATGCCGGAAACAACGGCGACCCACCACGGGCGGGGGGCTGGTTTTGATGTGAGTGACACGGGACTTCTCCTTTGAAGTGCACGAGCGCGGGAATCGTCGGGGGACGAAATGAAACGAATCAACGCGCCAACAGTGCCACCAAGTATGTTCCTGAGTCAAATAGTTTTACAGGATTCTCTCGCGGAGCGCTCTATGCTGGGGAGCCCGAGTCGTAGAAAGAGTCCCGTCCGATGCCGAGAAGCAAGAACACGCTCCCGCTGGACGCCCTCGCGGCCGAGGACGTTGCTCCACTCGTTGGAGGCGATGCGCCGAGCTTCCAATCGGCGTTCCAAGCCATCGTTGCGTGGGGGACGTCGCGGTCGTACCGCGAGCAAGTCATGCGCGACAGCGGGTTCCCATTTCCGAAGGATCTGCCAGCGTTCCTGGTGATCAACCAGCTCATCTATCGCGGATTGGCGACGCCCACCGCACTTGCAGACGCGGTCGACACGACGCGGTCAAACATGAGCCGGGTCATCGCTCGTCTGGAGAGCGCTGGCCTGGTGTTCCGCGCGCACGACCCGCGAGACGCGCGCGGTGCTGTCATCGGGCTGACTGCCTCGGGCCGAGCGCTCGGCTCCCGCGTGTTGGACGCCATGCAGGATGTCAGTGTGCTGACCGGGTGGAGCGCAGAGGAGATCGAGACGCTCGAGCGGTTGACGATCAAGCTCGCGAGCACGCTTGATGCGTTTCCGAATCATCCGCTCACGGTTACCGCGGGCGTTCCGTTTGCCTCTGTGCAGCGATGGCCGGCTGTGGTTGAACAGGGCCGCTGACATCGCTCCCGTTGGCGAGGGCGCAGCCGGAGGCTGATGAATGCCACGAGTGAGGCACGATCCGGACCCAAATGCCCCATGAGCAGATCCGTTCCCGGGATTCACCGTGGAGATCCCTTCGGCTCTCCGATCGCGCCAACACGAGCGCTGTCACGCGTCCGTGCAGGGGCAAGTATTCGGTTTCTACGGCGCCGATAACGCAGCCGGTGTCGTCGAGCTGGTCGGTGCTTGCCGGGAGCACAAGGCAGCGGGAGAGTTCGAGGACGCCCGCCCCTAGTTCGACGAAAGTTTGGGGCTGATGGCATCGAGCCGACGTGCTTTACGGACGAGAGGCAGCGCCACCAGATGACCCCAAGTCGGCCTCAAACCCCGGAATCACGCAGGCGTGTTCGGGGCGACACTTTGCGCTGGAAACGGCGGCGACACTTTATGTTGGAAACCCGCTCGTTCACTGGCCCCGCGGCGACACTTTACGTCCGCGTTCACATGTAGTGTGAACGCACGTCGTAAAGTGTCGCTTTGCAGTCTAAATTGTCGCTTTCTGTTCGGAGCGACGTTTTAGATTGCAAAACGTCCTCGCGGCGATGTCTTGTGGCAGTCGCGGCTGCATCCGAGCGGCTTGAGCGGTCCAGCCGCCGAAGCTAGCAAGTGAGCGCCCCGGCGGCGAGGCCGGTGCCTCGGATTGCCGGAGTGTGTGGGTGGCGTTCAGGCCGCGGTGTCAGTAGGTCTCGTTGGTCCAGAAGACATACTGGCGGCCGCCGGTGAATCCGTAGTCGACACCGATCAAAACTGCAATCGCGACCCGGGAGCCGCCCAGCGCTGCCCGGAATCGCTGACCCGCTGACGGGTCGTCTCGATGGCGAGACCAGAACTGTTTTCACGCCGTCTTGCGAGCCAGCGCGCCTCCGGCGCCCTTCCATAGGGCGACCAGGTCTTCGTCGGGGAAGCGCAGCCATTGGAGCTGCAGCCCGTCGAGGACCGCGAGCACTGCGAGCGCGAAGGCCCGTGGTTGCGGGTGCCATGAACCGGACAGGTCCGCGAGCAGGTCGCGTGCAGTTCGAGTGCGCTCAGCAAAGTAGTCATGTGCCGGGTGCTGCGGATCAAGCGCCTCGGCGCCGAGGATCGTGTAGAGCCGCAGGAGCTCAGGTTGCCCCGCATTTCGTATCACCAAGTTGTCGAGCACTCTCCACGCGCTGTCCTCATCAAAGGTCCGGGGATCCCGTCCCTCGACGGGTGTGGTGATCGCGAAGGCGTCGAGGTCGTCCCGATGGAGGAGGACGGCGATCAGTAGCTCCTCGCGCGACGAGAAGTGATGCTCGATACCTGCTCGAGTCATCCCGCAGTCCTCGGCCAGCTTGGAAAGAGTGAACGTGTTGTATCCGCCCTCTGCGATCTGACGGGTTGCCGCGTCGATGATCAGCGCTCGTCGCTCACTGGGCGCAAGGCGCGTTCTCCGCTGCTGCTCGGTCATGGACTCAAGCGTCGCATATCCGTCCTTGTGAAATTTGTTGCGGCTCCCTACAATTCCCTTACCTGCATCGGTGCAGGTAAGGGATGAAAGGTTTTGTGATGTCGACGAAGACGACGGAGTTCTCGCGCAGTCTCGAACGCGTCAAGAGCGGTGCCGAGCTTGCTACCGAAGTGGACGCGCTGCTCGCGTTGCTGACGGACGAGGAGAAGCTGTGGCTGCTTGACGGGGATGATGAGTTCTGGCCCGGCATGGGCGAGATGAGCGCTGGTTACAACATGCGGCCGATCATCATGGGACGCGTGGATCGACTCGGGATCCCTGGGTTGCGGTTCAGCGACGGGCCGCGGGGCGTCGTCATGGGCAACTCCACAGCATTCCCGGTCGCGATGGCGCGCGGCGCCACCTGGGATGTCGACCTGGAGGAACGCATCGGAACGGCGATCGGCGCCGAGATGCGGGCACAGGGAGCGAACTTCTTCGGAGGCGTCTGCATCAACCTCCCTCGGCACCCTGCCTGGGGGCGGGCCCAGGAGACGTACGGCGAGGACAGTCTGCTGCTCGGGGAGTTCGGGGTGGCGCTGACCCGCGGTGTCCGTCGGCACGCCATGGCTGTTGCGAAGCACTACGCGCTGAACTCGATGGAGAACGCCCGGTTCACGATCGACGTCACGGCCGATGATGCCACCTTGCACGAGGTGTATCTGCCGCACTTCCGCCGCGTCGTCGAGGCAGGTGTCGACGGCATCATGACCGCATACAACAGCGTTAACGGCGAGTGGGCAGGCGAGAACGAACGACTCATGGAGGGCATTCTCCGCGAAGAGTGGGGATTCGCCGGCGTCACCGTCTCCGACTTCATCTTCGGCCTGCGCGACGCGGCCAAGTCCCTCCGAGCCGGTCTCGACGTTGAAGAGCCGTTCCGACAGCAGCGGGCCGGGCAACTGCCTGCCGACCTCGAAGCGGGTCGAGTGGTGTGGTCCGACGTCGATCGGGCGGCACGTCGGATCCTCGCGACGCAGCTCGCATTCTTCGCTCGGCCGCTCGATGCGGAGCCAGGCCTCGAGGTCGTCTTTTCGCCCGAGCACCGTGCACTGTCGCGGGAGGCCGCCGCGACGGCGATCGTGCTCCTCAAGAACGACCACGTCAACGGTGCACCGCTCCTCCCGCTGAACCGTGAGGGGCTGGATCGGGTTGCGGTCATCGGGCGTCTCGCCGACCTGCCGAACACGGGCGACGGCGGTTCCTCGAATGTCCGCTCACCCGAGGTCATCACGCCGTTGCGCGGTCTGCAGGCCGCGCTGCCGGACGCTACGGTGACGTTCGCCGGCGAGGACGACCCACAAGCAGCCGCTATCGCGGCAGCAGGAGCCGATGTGGCGATCGTTGTCGTTGGATACACCGCGGCCGACGAAGGTGAATACATGGGCGATCTCACATCACAGCCCGAGCTGTTGAACCTGTTTCCACCAGCTCCCGAGGGCGTGGACCTCGCCGCACTCATGGCCGGCGCAGGCGACTCGCAGCACACCATGGGAACAGCGCTCGGCGGTGACCGGCGCTCCCTCCGCGTCCGCCCAGTCGATGCCGAGATCATCCGAGCGACCGCGGCCGCGAATCCGCGGACCGTCGTCGTCATCGTCACCGCCGGTGCGGTGATCACGGAAGAATGGCGCGACGCTGTCCCCGCCGTGCTCGTCGGCTGGTACAGCGGCAGCGAAGGCGGCACGGCACTGGCGGACGTCATCCTCGGCGAACGCGATGCAACCGGACGACTCCCGTATTCGATTCCCACCAGTGAAGACCACCTCCCCCCGTTCGACATCGACGCCGCCGCCATCACCTACGACCGTTGGCACGGTCAGCGACTGCTCGACCGGGACGGCCACCAGGCCGCCTTCCCTCTCGGCTTCGGTATGTCGTACACCTCGTTCGACATCGAGACGATTGAGCTCGGCGACGTCGACGGCGAGGAATTCTCCGCCTTCGTCACCGTCCGGAACACCGGTAAACGTCCCGGACGACACGTGGTGCAGCTCTACGCTGCGGTCGAGGCTCCGGACTTTCCACAGAGGGTCCTCGTCGGATTCGCTCCGCTGACGCTTGAGGCAGGAAAGACCCGGACGGTCCGCCTCGCGGGTTCCACCCGTCCACTTCAGCGATGGACAGACGCCGGGTTCGCGCCTGCCGCAGACAGTGTTCGCATCGAGGCAGCAGCGTACTCGGGCGACCACGACGCCGTATCGGTAGGGCTGCATCTAGCGCGCTCCTGACGAGTATCGCCACCGCGGCGCACGGCTTCCGTCCTGGCTGGCCGGCGCCGCGGCTAGCAGGACGAGTTTCGGTCGCTGCGCCACCCTGGCCGAGAAAGCGAGATCCGACTGGGCAAGCAACCTGGTGACCAATGGGGCATCTCAGTGCCCGCCGTCAGGCGGAGCCGCCGTGTACGACGTTGAGCACAAGTCGATCCGCGAGGGAGTCGACGGGAACAGAACCGGACAGCTGGCTCACGATGTTGTCGACCATTGCGTGCAAAGCGGTCGTCGTGTCGACCGCGATGGTGGTCAGCCGGGGCGACATGAGGGCACCGATCCGAGTCGCGTCCACTCCAAGCAGAGCGACATCCTCCGGAACGCGACGTCCGAGTTCTCGTGCTGCGGCGAGGAGCGCGATAGCCACGTCGTCGTTGTAGCAGGCGATGGCCACTCCGGTAGGAAGGTCGCGCAAGACGGACACTGCGTCCACCAGGTCGACAGACAGCCGAATCGATTTCGGCGCTGCAATCGCGTGCTCGCGGCAGGAATCGGCGAGTCCTCGTTCCCGCATGTCGCCGTACACGTCGATGCGGGCGTCGTGCAGGTGCGCGTAGACGAGCGCCTGGTGCCCCTTCGATACCAGATACTCGCCTTGCATTTGACCGATGCGATAGTTCACATCCTCTCCCGCGGCCAGATCGATCAGGGTAACCCCGCTGCCTTCTATGAACTTCCGCTCCGCAGCCGTGGCAGCGACGAAGGGCGCGATCAATGCGCGCGGTCGAACGGTCGTGACGAAGTGCTCGAGCAGTTCCACGGGAGAACTCGCGAAACGCAGAACGAGCGTCAGGCCGACTTGAGCGAGCTCTGCGGTGAGCACGTCGATGACGTCTTGCAGATTGGTGCCGAACGTGGTGTTGGGCACGAGAGCGACGACGACGTCGCTCGTTCCGGTGGCAAGCGTCCGAGCGGCCGCTGACGGGCGGTAGTTCATGGCCGCAGCCATCTCTTCCACTCGTCGGATGGTCTCCGGAGCGAACCGTCCTCGCCCGTTCAGGATCTGACTGACTGCCGGCCGAGATACCCCCGCAGCGCGTGCAACGTCATCGCTCGTGACTGCCATCCCGCGTTCCCCCTTGTGTCTGTCTGACCAGTGTAGTTGACGCGCGTAATCAGATGATGTTAGATGAGGCGATAACGCGCGTAAGCGTTTCCCTCACAGAGCCGTGGAGATCCCCAATGTCGACCAACAGCGTTCAACCCGAAACCGGCCCTCATCAAGCCGCTGTACCTGGATCACCAGTGACACCGGATGCCCTTCTCGAGCCATCGACGGGTCCCCAGCACATGAGCCGATGGCTCTGGGTCATCTATCCGCTGGCGATGATCAGCGTCAACGTCGTCTGGGGCGGTGTGCTTCAGGTGATGCTCGGCAGACAGGTCGCCGAGCTGCTCGGAGAGACGACCGGGGCAGCCGGCATGCTGGGCCTCGTGATCAGTGCTGGTGCGATCTCGAGCTTGGTGGCGCAGCCACTGCTCGGACTCCTCTCAGACAAGACGAGCAGCCGTTTCCTTGGCCGGCGCAACATCTGGATCTTGGGATCCGCGGTCGCCGCGGCCCTCGCCCTGCTCGTCACCGCCAGCAGCCCGAGCCCGCTCGTCCTCGCCATCACGTGGGCGATCGCGATGTGGCCTCTGAGCGGTTTGCAGGCGGCCCTGACCGCCGTTCTCCCCGAACGCGTCCCGATCCGGAACCGGGGGACCATGTCCGGATTGGTCGGAGCGTCGTCGATCCTTGGTGCATTCGGAGGGATCACGATCGCCGGCCTGACGACGAACCTCTTCGTAGGGTACGTGGGCATCGCTGCGGTTGTGCTCGTCCTTGGGACGATCTTCGCGTTGACGACGAAGGACTACGTGCCGGTCCGTGCCGCGGTTCACGCCTCCAAGGCCGAGCGTCGGGCGGCGGCTCGCTTCCCCAGTTTCCGGAGTGCCCCGGACTTCTGGTGGACGTTCGCCGGCCGGTTCCTGATCATCTTCGGCTACAACTTCATGTCCGGCATGCAGCTGTACATCCTCGCTGACTACATCGGTGTGGGTACGGTCACGGAAGCCGCCGCCGTCCTCGTCGCTGTGCAGGGAGTGAGCACGCTCGGACTCCTCGTCTTCTCGATCATCGGCGGGTGGCTGTCGGACAGATTCGGACGAATCCGTGTGTTCGTGGGCCTGTCGAGTCTCCTCTTCGCCCCGGGCGCCCTCGTCTACCTCCTGGTGCCCACGCTCACCGGCGCCTTCATCGCCAGCGGCATCTTCGGTATCGCCTTCGGCGTCTACCTCGCCGTCGACCAATCGCTGATCACCCGAGTCCTCCCGAATATGGACAACGCCGCACGGGATCTGGGCGTGATGAACGTCGCCAATGCCGGACCGCAGGTGATCGCCCCCGTTCTGGCCGGCGCCGTTGTCGCGGCGACCGGGCTCTACCAGCCGCTCTTCATCGTGACCATCGTCGCCGTCATCCTCGGTGCCATCAGCGTCCGATTCATCAAGAGCGTTCGGTGACCACCGATCCCGCATCCGACCACCTATCGCACATCGCCAGAAAGGCACACGCATGATCCGCACACCCTTCAACAGAGACTGGACCGTCGGTCACAAGGGTTCGCCCTTCGACGCCTTCAGCGGCGGATCAGCCAAGACGGCCGTCACGCTCCCGCACGACGGCCTCCGAGACCTGCCGCGGTCCGCAGACAGCCCTAATGGCAGTCACACCGGTTACTACCCGAGCGCGCACCTCGAGTACACCAAGACCATCGATGTGCCGGCGGAATGGCGTGATCAGAGCATCGTCCTCGACATCGAAGGCGCCTACCGTGATGCTGTCGTGTACGTCAACGGCGACTTCGCCGCTCAGCGCCCGAACGGGTACGTCGGGTTCTCCGTTGCGCTGGACCCGTTTCTCCGGTTCGGTGAGGCGAACACCATCAGCGTTGAGGTCCGTACCCACGAAGACAGCCGGTGGTACGCCGGCGCCGGTCTCTATCGCAACGTGTGGCTCGTCACCGCCGAGCCGGTGCACATCCCGCTCGATGGTGTGCGCATCACCACCCCCGTCATCGAGCCCGACCTGGCATCCGTGATCACCACCGTCGAGGTCGCCAACGAGACCCGTCACACGCGCACCGTCCGGGTCGAAACAGAGATCCGCGACGATGCCGATGTGGTGCTCAGCCTGCAGACCGCGCCGATCACCCTGCTCCCCGGGACGACTGGACGAGTGCACCTCCGTCACTACCTCTCCGAGCCAGCACTCTGGAATGTCGACGACCCGCGACTGCACACCGCGCACACTCGGGTGCGAGAGGGCGACACCCTGCTCGATGAGGACGAATCCGTCTTCGGTGTACGATCCGTCACCGTCGATCCGGTGCATGGTCTGCGGATCAACGGGCGCTCGGTGAAGCTTCGGGGTGGCTGCATCCACCACGACAACGGCCCGCTCGGCAGTGCAGCCCACCCGCGCGCGGAGGAGCGTCGCGTGCAACTGCTCAAGGCGGCGGGCTACAACGCCGTCCGTAGTTCCCACAACAACATCAGCCGTGCCTTTCTCGACGCCTGTGACCGCCACGGGCTCCTTGTCTGGGACGAAGTGTCCGACGTATGGACGAAGAGCAAGACCGCTTTCGACTACTCGCTCGACTTCCCGGAGTGGTGGGAACGAGACGTCGAGTCGATGGTCGCCAAGGACTTCAATCACCCAAGCGTCATCATGTACTCGACCGGCAACGAGATCTTCGAGACCGGCAGCGCTATCGGATCTACTTGGGGGCGGGCGCTTGCAGAGAAAGTGCGCTCGCTCGACGACTCGCGACTCATCACCAATGCCATCAACGGGATGGTCGCCACCATGGACGTCTTCGCCGCACAGATGGCCTCGGGCGACACCCCGATGAACATCAACGCGCTCATGGGGTCGATGGAAGACATGATGAACACGCTCGGCTCCACGGCGTTGGTCTCCGATCGAATCGAAGAATCCCAGTCGCAGCTCGACGTCAGTGGGATCAACTACGCCGAAGCCCGCTACGCGATCGACGCCGAGCATCACCCGAACCGCATCCTCGTAGGATCCGAGACCTTCCCGCGCGCGCTCGACCGGATCTGGCCGCTGGTCGAGCAGCACCCGACGGTGATCGGTGACTTCGCCTGGACCGCTTGGGACTACATCGGGGAAGCGAGCATCGGTCGACCGGTCTACCCGGACGACGCTGATGTGCCGACAGGCACGAGCTCCCCCTATCCCTGGATGCTTGCACAGTCCGGGACGATCGACATCCTCGGGAATCGTCGCCCCGTGTCGTTCTGGCAAGAGACGATCTGGGGACTGCGAGACGAACCATACATCGCTGTCCAGCGCCCCGAACATCATGGACGCGAAGTCTTCGTGGGCGGCTGGTCCTGGGATGACGCCATCAGCAGCTGGAGCTGGGCTGTCCCGCCCGGGTCACCGATCAATGTCGACGTCTACAGCGATGCCGACGAAGTCGAACTCCGCCTCAACGGCACAATCATCGGACGCGCTCAGGTCGGAGCCCAAAAGGCGTGCATCGCGAAGTTCGAAACCGAATACCACCCGGGCGAACTCACGGCGATCGCGATCCGAGACGGGAAGGAAATCGGCGTCAGCACCCTGCATACTCGCGGCGACACTATCCAACTCGCTCTCACCGCCGATCGCACCGAGCTGACCGCCGACGGCACCGATCTCGCCTACCTCAGCGTCGAACTCTCCGACAAGGTGGGCACCATCGCGACCGACGTCACCACGGCCGTCTCGGTGGAGATCGAAGGGCCCGGAATCCTCGCCGGCTTCGGGAGCGCTCAACCTGACACCACAGAAGCGTTCGCGGCAGCGACCCGGACCACCTACGACGGACGGGCACTGGCCATCATCCGTCCAACCGGCCCCGGGACGATCACCGTGCGCGCTGCGGCGGCGGGCCTTCCGCCGCAGTACGTGAATCTCACGGCCCGGTGAGCACGACGGGTGGTCAGTGCACCCATGAAGCACTGACCACCCCTGCGCCCGGCTAGCAACGACCGTCGGTCTTGATGCGGCCTGCGGTGGCCAGCTGTATGGGGTGTCTGGTTGGGATCGAGGGGATCACCGGGCGCTCTTCACCGCGACGCCAGATGCCCTCGAATACGGTGCTCATTCTGAGCGGCTGTCCCGACTGCTGGCCTGAGCGACGACAGCGAGCTTCTCCGCGGCGAGGTGGGAGATGGGCGCGGCCACTCGAACCTAGGGCGCTCCTCACATGGGCGATGCCGGCTTCGCGGGACGAGCGAGCCTCGCAAGGGTTCGGCCATCCGGCTGGTGCGGATCCGAGCGGAGGGAAAGGTGCCGCTCGTGTCGAGCACGACAGTCGGGTGGGTGTCCTTGCAGAGGATCATCACGCTTGGATCTGTTCTGAGTTGATCTCTCGAGTGAAGAGTCTGGATGAGTCACGCCTCGTCATGGCCGCGCCGACCAGTCCTGCGAACAAGGGGTGTGGGTTGGTCGGGCGAGAGCGGAGTTCAGGATGTGCCTGGGTACCGATGTAGAACGGGTGCACGCCGCGGTCGAGCTCGACGTACTCGACGAGAGTGCCGTCAGGTGATGTGCCGGAGAAAGCGAGTCCGGCCGCCGCGATCTGATCACGGTAAGTGTTGTTGACCTCGTAGCGGTGACGGTGCCGCTCGGATGCTGTCACAGCGCCGTACAGGTCGGCGGCTAGAGAGCCCGTCGTGAACGAAGCCGGATAGAGCCCAAGGCGCATCGTGCCACCCAGCTCGCCCGTCGCGATGATGTCGACCTGCGCGGCCATGGTCGCTATGACCGGGGTCGATGTCTCCGGGTCGAATTCGGTGCTCGAGGCCTCCGGCAGGGCGGCTTCGTGGCGGGCGTATTCAATGACCATGCACTGCATCCCGAGGCACAGGCCAAGCGTCGGGATGCCCTGTTCGCGAGCGAATTTCAGCGCTCCGACTTTGCCCTCGATGCCGCGCACACCGAACCCGCCGGGCACGCAGATGCCGTCCACGTCGCCGAGCTGCTCCGCGGCGCCCTCCGCTGTGATGCAGTCGTCCGAAGCGATCCACTTCAGATTCACCGTGGTGCGGTGTGCGAAGCCGCCCGCCCGGAGGGCTGCGGTGACGGACAGGTACGCATCTGGCAAGTCGATGTACTTGCCGACCAGGGCGATGGTGACATCCCCCTCCGGCTCGTGCACGGCATCAAGAACCGGCTTCCAAGCCGACCAGTCCATGTCATGCGCGTCGAGCTGCAGTGCGTCGATGATGACCTGGTCGAGGCTCTGGTCATGGAGCAGCGTCGGTAGGTCATAGATCGACGGCACGTCTATGGCGTTCACCACGGCGTTTTCGTCGACATCGCACATCAGGGCGATCTTCGTCTTGTTCGACCCGCTGACTGGACGGTCGCTGCGCAGGACGAGCGCGTCAGGTTGGATTCCAAGGGAGCGGAGCTGTGCCACCGAATGCTGTGTTGGCTTGGTCTTCTGCTCACCAGAAGTGCCCATGTACGGCACGAGGGAGATGTGTACGAAGAAGACGTTGTCACGGCCGAGCTCGTGACGCACCTGTCGGGCCGCCTCGATGAACGGCTGGGACTCGATGTCGCCGATCGTGCCGCCGACCTCGGTGATGATGACGTCGGGCTGGGGGGAATCGGAAGCTTGCAACCGCATGCGGCGCTTGATCTCGTCGGTGATGTGCGGGATGACCTGGACGGTGTCCCCGAGGTACTCGCCGCGGCGCTCCTTCGCGATGACCGTCGAGTAGATCTGGCCGGTCGTGACATTCGCGCCCTGGTTGAGGTTGATGCCAAGGAAGCGTTCGTAGTGCCCGATGTCGAGATCCGTCTCGGCTCCATCGTCGGTCACGAAGACCTCACCGTGCTGGAACGGATTCATCGTTCCCGGGTCGACGTTGAGGTACGGGTCGAGCTTCTGCATCACGACGTTGATACCCCGGGCCGTGAGCAGGTTGCCGAGGCTGGCCGCCGTCAGGCCTTTGCCGAGCGAGGAGACGACCCCGCCCGTGACGAAGATCTGTTTCGTCACTCTGGGAGTTGAGATCGAGGGCGGGGTGCTGGTTCCGTTGCTTTGAGTATTCGCCACGGGATTCCATACTAACTTCACGCCGCGGTTAGTTCAGCGCTCGATCAGTGTCTGCACCGTGCGCCGGGATTCCTCTGGCAGCGACGGTTCAGGGCCGCGCGGGCGACAGCAGATCGGCGTGGTCGGTGTGCTGGAGGTAGTGGATGACCGCGTCACGGCTTTTCTCAAGACACACGATCCTGTCTTCCACGACGCGCAATTCTCGTGCCAGATCCTCCGCCAATGCGCGACTGCACGAGGCAGACTGCTGTCCCGGCTGTGGTGCTTCGATGTCCAAAACGATTTTGATCATGCGTGTGGACAAGCCGGCTTGGACCAGGGCGCGGACATGGCGGGCGTGTTCGACCTGCTCGTCGGAGTACTCGCGGTAGCCGTTCGCCGATCGCGTCGACTGGATCAGTCCTTGTTGTTCGTAGTAGCGCAGCATGCGCGTCGGAGCGCCGACCACAGCAGCCGCTTCACCGATCTTCATCCTTCAGCCATCCCTTCACCGCACCCGGAGTTGACATTGACACTGGTGTCAAACTTTACGCTGGCTGACATGATGGTCGCCCAACCGTTGGGCGACCAAAGGAAGGACACACCTATGTCGGCGACCGCCTCCAGCGCCCCCTCGCGGAACATTCTCGTCATCGGAGCAGGAGAACTCGGCATGCCGGTCCTCCGCAACGTCGTGAGGCGCGCCTCACCAGCTCCGGAAGCGTCCGTCGATGTGCTCCTGCGGTCGAACACGATCGACTCCACCACTCCCGCAAAGCAGCGCAACGTCGCTGAGATCCGCGCTTTGGGAGTCGGCATCGTTCAAGGGGATCTCGTTGGGCAGTCAATCGATGAACTCGCGGCCATCTTCGCGGAATATGACACCGTGATCGGCTGCACCGGGATCACAGCCGGCGTTGAAACTCCGATGAAAGTCGCACAGGCCGCTTTGCAGGCGAAGATTCCGCGGTACTTCCCGTGGCAGTTCGGCGTCGACTTCGATGTGATCGGGCGTGGCAGTCCACAGGACATTTTCGACTCGCAACTCGACGTGCGAGATCTGCTCAGGGCGCAGCACGACACCGAGTGGGTGATCATCTCCACCGGCATGTTCATGAACTACCTCTTCGAGCCAGGCTCAGGAATGGTCGACCTGCCGAACCACACCGTCAACGCGCTCGGCAGCCCCGACACCGCGGTCACGGTGACCACGCCGGAAGACATCGGAGCACTCACGGCGGAGATTCTGTTCGAGGAGCCCCGGATCCGCAACGAGATCGTCTACGTAGCAGGCGACACGATCACGTATCGCCAGGTCGCTGAAACCCTGGAAGCAGTCCTTGGTCGTCCGTTCGAACTTGCAGTTTGGACAGAGTTGTCGCTTATGAACGAGCTGGCGAAAGACCCAGACAACATGACCCGGAAGTACCGCGCCGTGTTCGCGCAGGGGCGAGGCGTAGCCTGGGACAAGAGCGACACGTTTAACGAGGGCCGGTCGATCCCGACTACAACGCTCCGGGAGTGGGCCCAGCAGAACCTCGTCGCCTGAGTACCGGATCCAAGCGGCGTAGAGCTCGAGAGGAGGCGCCCATGAGCACTCCACGCGGGGCGCACTGCTTGACACTTTGCGCGCGCGTTCACAAGTAGCTGTCTTATGTCTTCCAGGTGAAGATGTCATATTCCACGCCCGGTTGACCTTCACCGAAGGGGACGTGCGATACAGCACGCTCGCCACGGGGCTGTTCCTGACCGAAGGAGGCGGGGCGATGTCCAATGTCCCATCGCAAATCCTCGTCCCGGTCATGCACGGTGTGACATTCGAGGAGCTCGATCAAGTCACCCCCACCCTTGCGTCGCGAGGTGGATTCAGCACGGCCGAAGAGCCAATGGAGGACATTGCCGTGAAGATAGCCGAGCTCGTCGGAATCGTCACGGAAGAAGAAGCCGACGAACTCAACATGGTGACTGCCACCAGCTAGCCCCGGGGAAACGAATCGTGCTTCACTCCAGTCGCGGCCCTGCAGGCGCCTGGATGCGACTGCTCTCGCTTCCATCAAATAGCGGTTAGTCGCCTTCGTTGTCCGGCGCAACCGTTAGCGGAACGGAGGAGGAGGAGCGTTCGCGGCCTCCTAGAGGATGACCCGCGAGACGCCCCATGAACAACGAGTTGCAGGACGGTTGCCGGTGAACCACTACGTGGCTCGGCGGGTTGGGGTCAACGGTCTAGGTGTTTCAGGGCCGTCGAGTTCGAGCGAAGATCTGCGATGTCGCGGCACACATCCTGACGGTGAGTGTGGGGCCGCGCTACTGTCGAGCGCGACAACTATGCAGACCGGTCACTCCAGGCCGGGCCTCGGCGGAGGGCGCCACCAAATGCCCCCAGCCCGTCCTCAGATCCGCGGAATCACGCGGGCATGTTCGGAGCGACACGTTGTGTTGGAAACGCCGGCGACACTTTACGTTGGAAACCCGCTGATTCAGCGGGACCGTGGCGACACTTTGCGTGCGCGTTCACATGTAGGTAGGACCGCGTTTCGCGAGGTCGCCCGCCGTTCAGCGAACGAGCTGGTCCGAGGCGGGTATCGCGGCGCAGGAGTCACGGACGATGACCTGTTCCAGGACCGCTTCGGAGAGATCCGGCAGCTCGGTCCCGCTGGCTTGGGCGATCGCGACGGCTGCGAAGTTCGCGCCGTCGGCTTCTTCGTTGCGGCGCACGGTCGTCAGGGAGGGGACGAAGAGGGCTGCGATCGGTGCGTCGTCGTGGCCGATCACGGAGAGATCGTTCGGCACGCTGAGGCCGAGTCGCAGAGCCGCTCCCACGATGAGGGCCGCGACGTCGTCGTTGTAGGCGGCTACGGCGGTGACTCCGGCGGCGCGCCAGTCACGGACCGCTTCGATCGCATCGTCCTGCCCGGCCAGTGTCCGCACGTCGAGTGGAACCCGGTCGTGTCGTTGCTCGTGCTGCTGAGCTGCCTGGACGCGCACGCTGGCGAGATCAGTCAGCCGGGGATCAGCCGTCGAGGCATAAGCGATGCGGCGGTGTCCGAGGCCGTGCAGGAACCTGAGTTGCTCGGCAGGTCCCGTTTCGGGTGAGGCGCTGCCGCCGATGTCGTCGGGGAAGATGTGATTGATGCCCTGAGCGCGCATGCTCACGAGTTGCTCCGGCGTGAACGGGGCGAACCCCATCACGACCTCCGGCTCGAGCAGCTCCCACAGTGGCCGAACGGCGCTTTCGCGGCGAGGCGTATACGTCACCAGGGTGTACCCGGCATCGTCGAGCACGCTGCTGGCTGCCTCGATCAACCGCTGCATGCTCGCGCCGACAGGCCAGTCGGGGAGGACGAGGAGGACGATGCGGCTCGCCCCTCGGGCGAGTGCCTGCGCTCCGGCGTGCGGCCGGTAGCCGATCCGCTCGGCCGCCTCCAACACGCGTGCGCGGGTACTCGACGAGATCGTCTGTCCGGCGGTCTGGTTGAAGACGAACCCGACGGTCGCGCGCGACACTCCGGCTTCGCGTCCGACGTCGGCGGCCGTTGGGCGTTTCTTCACGAGGGGATCGCTCACCGGACCACTCTGCCGTACTTGTGCTTGCGCGTGCTAGTTCGACCGGACTAGAGTGCTCAACTAGCGCGCGCTACCCGGCGCCATTTCGACAACGGAGTCCCCATGACACACGAGCCCCCACGCAACGAGACGCCGCGAGCGTCCGCTGCCCCCGCCCAGCCGTTCCCTGCAGCGCCGGCAGCCGTCGAGGAGGTCATCGACAGCGCACCCACCCGGGCCGAGCCGCAGGCGAGCCCGTCCTACATCTGGTTCCAGGTACTGGGGCAGTTCGGCGTCTTCGTCGCCTTCATCACTCCGCTGGCGATCTCCCTGGCGATCCGCCTCTCGGAGCTTGCTCCCGGCCGTGACGAGTACCTCGGCTACATCACCGGGTCGGGTGCCCTCGTCGTGATGCTCACCGCTCCGTTGTTCGGGGTGCTCAGCGACCGCACGCGTACGCGGATCGGGCGTCGTCGTCCGTTCATGATCGCGGGCACGGTGTTGGGTGTGGTCTCCCTCGTGGTGATGGCGCTCGCTCCATCCGTGTTGGTGCTCGGTTTCGGCTGGGTTCTCGCGCAGATCGGCTGGGGTCAGGTGCTGCAGAATCTGCAGACGTCGATGGCGGACAAGCTGTCTGAAACACAGCGTGGCAAGGTCGCCGGACTCGCGGGGTTCGCGACCCAGGTGGCGCCGGTGTTCGGTGTCGTGATCGCCGGGTCGTTCTCCGGGAACGCTCTGCTCCTCTTCCTGCTCCCGGGGCTCGTCGGAGTGATCTTCGTCGCCATGTTCGTGCTCTTCACGCGGGAACCGGACACGCGGGGGGCCCGCTTCGATGAGCGGCTCTCGCCGAAGACCTTGTTCAGTAAGTATCTGTACAACCCGCGGCGGTTCCCGGACTTCTCGCTGGTCTGGCTGGGGCGGTTCCTCTTCTACTTCGGTCTCACCCTGAACACGACCTTCACCGCGTTCTTCTTCGCCTCACGGCTCGGCGTCGAGGTGACCGAGGTCGCACCGATCATCGCCACCCTCGGCCTGTTCGGGATCGGAGCGACGACCCTGGGCGCGATCGGGGGCGGGTTCCTGTCGGACAAGGTCCGCCGCCGACGCGTCTTCGTCCTCCTCGGCGCCGTGCTGTTCGCCGTCGGCGCGATCGTGATGGCCCTGGCATCCGACGTCCCGGTGCTGTACACCGGGTCGCTGATCACGTCGGTCGGCATCGGGATGTTCGCCGCGGTCGATCAGGCGCTGATCCTGGACGTCCTGCCGGAGAAGGCCACCAACGCCGGGCGGTACATGGGGATCATCGGCTTCGCCGTGTCGATCCCGCAAGCTGTCGCGCCGTTCATCGCGCCCGTCTTCCTCGCGATCGGCGTGACCGCCGGCGGCGGTAAGAACTACACACTGCTCTACATCATCGCCGCAGCGTTCACCCTGCTCGGAGGGCTCGTGGTCCTGAGAATCCGATCCGTCCGATAGCCCGTCACCACCGCTCGAGGAGCCACCATGTCGACCTGGACCGCGTCCTTCATCACTTCAGCCACCCCCAGTCCAGCGCCCGAGGGCCCTGCCGCGTACCTTCGCAAGGAATTCACGCTCACGAGACAACCTGCTGCCGCGACACTGCGAGTCACCGCCGTGGGGTTGATCGAACCCCACCTCAACGGATCAGTGGTCGGTGATGAGGTCCTCACTCCGGGCTGGACGTCCTATCGTCACCGCCTCGTGGTGAGCAGCCACGAGGTGACCGATCGCATCCGCATAGGCGGCAACGTTATCGGTGCCGTCGTGGGCGAGGGGTGGGCGCTGGGGCGACTCGGGTGGGAGGGCAAGCGCCACCACTACTCGGAGCGACCCGCCGGCTGGTTGCAGCTCGAGCTCGAATACGCCGACGGCAGCACCGAGGTGATCGTGAGCGACGACACCTTCCGATCCAGCACCGGTGGGGGGCTGACCGACAGCATCTACGACGGTGAGGAGTTCGACGCGCGCCTGGAGCCATCAGGGTGGGACGCGCCGGGCTTCGACGACAGTGCTTGGGATGGTGTGTCCCTGATGGACTGGCCGCAGGAGTCCCTCGTCGAACCCATCGCCCCGCCGATCCGGCGCATCGAGGAGCTCGCGCCGGTGGACATCCTCACCACACCCGCTGGTCTCACCGTGCTGGACTTCGGCCAGATCATCTCCGGATGGGTGCGACTGCAGGTCACGGGCCCCGCCGGCACGACCATCGCGCTCCGCCACGCAGAGGTCATGACCGACGGTGAGCCTGACTACGAGACGATCCGCACAGCGCGGGCGACGGACCGTTACACCTTGAGCGGTGGTGGCCCCGAGGTGTGGGAACCGCGCTTCACGTTCCACGGCTTCCGGTATGTGCAGGTCGACGGGTGGCCCGGTGAACTCACCGCCGATTCGGTTCGCGCGATCGTCGTGCACTCCGACATGCGGCGCACCGGGTGGCTCGAGACGTCCGATCCGCTGCTGAACCAACTCCACGCGAATGCCGTCTGGTCGATGCGCGACAACTTCGTCGGCGTGCCCACCGACTGCCCGCAGCGGGACGAGCGGCTGGGCTGGACCGGCGACATCAACGCCTTCGCGCCCTCCGCCGCGTTCCTCTACGACGTCCGCGGTGTGCTCGGATCCTGGCTGCGCGACCTCGCCGCCGAGCAGGCGGTGCGGGGCTTCGTGCCCTGGGTCGTCCCCGACGTCCTGTCCACGCCGTCCTCGCCGACGGCCCTGTGGAGCGACGTGGCCGTCAGCCTGCCCTGGACGCTCTATCGGGAGTACGGCGACCCGCGGATCCTCGCAGAGGCCTACCCCTCGATGACCGCGTTCATCCGCCAGGTGGCCGATCTGCTCGACGAGAACGGGCTGTGGAGCAGCGGATTCCAGTACGGGGACTGGCTCGACCCCGATGCGCCGGCCGACAACCCGGCCGGCGGGAAGACCGATCGG
Organism: Plantibacter sp. CFBP 8798; assembly: GCF_014841195.1. Classification (NCBI taxonomy): domain Bacteria; kingdom Bacillati; phylum Actinomycetota; class Actinomycetes; order Micrococcales; family Microbacteriaceae; genus Plantibacter; species Plantibacter sp. CFBP 8798. Next base: position 84,619 of record NZ_JACYTS010000001.1, on the reverse strand, counting down.
CACCTGGTCGCTGCGGCCTATCTCTGCCGGACCACCCGGGAGATGGCCGACACCGCCAGCGTCCTCGAACAACCAGACGATGCAGCAGAGTTCCGAGCACTGGCCGATCGCGTGCGGAACGCCTTCCTGAACGAATACGTCAGTGCGAACGGACGAGTTGCCAACGAGACGGCGACCGCCTACGCGTTGGCGATCGCCTTCGACATCCTCGACGAGTCTCAGCGAGCCCACGCAGGGGACCGGCTCGCCGCGATCGTCGCGGCGGCCGGCTACCGCATCTCGACCGGATTCGCCGGCACCCCGTTGGTCACCGACGCACTGTCCTCGACCGGCCACCTCGATGCGGCCTACCTGCTCCTCCTGGAGACGGGCTGCCCGTCGTTCCTGTACCCCGTAACCATGGGGGCCACGACGATCTGGGAGCGGTGGGACTCGATTCGTCCTGACGGCTCCATCAACCCGTCCGGCATGACCTCCCTGAACCACTATGCACTCGGCGCCGTCGTCGACTGGATGCACCGCACGATCGGCGGCCTCACTCCGGTCGAGCCCGGCTACTCCAGGATGCGCATCGCACCCCGGCCTGGCCGCGGTGTCACTTCCGCCGTTCTCCGACACACCACTGTCCACGGAGACGTCCTCGTCGACTGGCGGATCGTCGACGGCGAGGGCCGTGTGCTCGTCACCATCCCGGACGGCACGACCGCCGAGGTCGAGCTCCCCCTGCACCCGGATGCGGCAGTGTTCGAGATCGTTGCCGGGTCGCACGAGTGGAACTACCCCGTGGACGACGCGAGCCAGGGCGGTTCGTACAACTTGGACTCGACCCTGGGCGATATCGCCGCCGACCCGAACGCCTGGCGCCTGTTCACCGACGCGTTCGGCCGACACGTCCCTGGCGTGCCGCTGGACGGCGACGACCCCGGCGCCGCGGCCCTGTCCATCAGAACCCTCCTGGACTACATCCCGGGCGCATCCGAGGAACTGAAGACCGACATCGAAGCGTCCCTCGACGCCGCAACCACTGGAGCATCAGCATGACGTTCGATCCATCAGCACTGACCCTCGCGCAGAAGGCAGCCCTCCTCTCCGGCGCCGACTTCTGGTCCACGAAGAGCCTGTCCGACGCGGGCATCCCATCGATCGTCCTCACCGACGGACCCCACGGCGTGCGACGCCAGGCCGGTGACGCCGACCACCTCGGCATCAACGACAGCCTGCCATCGACGTGCTTCCCCCTCGCCGTGGCGGTGGGCAGCAGCTGGGACCCGCAGCTCGCCGCACAGGTGGGTGCCGCCGTCGGCCGGGAAGCACGGGCGTTCGGAGTCTCCGTCGTCCTCGGACCGGGGGTGAACATCAAACGCAGCCCGCTGTGCGGCCGGAACTTCGAGTACTACTCAGAGGACCCCTACCTCTCCGGAGTGCTCGGCACCGCTCACGTCACCGCGATGCAGGAGACGGGGGTGGGGGCTTCCGTCAAGCACTTCGCCGCGAACAACCAGGAGCACGAACGGATGCGCATCAGCGCAGACGTCGACGAACGCACACTCCGGGAGATCTACTTCCCGGCCTTCGAACGAGTCGTCCGGGAAGCCAGGCCCGCCACCGTGATGTGTTCGTACAACAAGATCAACGGGGTCTACGCCTCCCACAACCGATGGCTGCTCACGGACATTCTGCGCACCGATTGGGGCTTCGAGGGCGCGGTGGTCTCCGATTGGGGCGCCGTCAGTGACCGCGTCGCAGGTGTGGCAGCCGGGATGGACCTGGAGATGCCCGGCAGCGGAGGGGCCACCGACCAGCAGATCGTTGACGCCGTGCTGGCCGGTCGACTCGACGAAGCGCTCGTGGACGACTCCGTCCGCCGCGTCGTAGCGCTCACCGAGCTGGCAGGCGATGCCACCGGTGATCTCGACGTGGACGGCCACCACACGCTGGCCCGACAGGTCGCGGCGGATTCGATCGTGCTGCTCAAGAACGATGAGTCCACCCTCCCCATCCGGCCGGACGCCCGCGTCGCCGTGATCGGCGCCTTCGCGACCACACCCCGGTATCAGGGAGGCGGCAGCTCCCACATCAACGCCACCCGCGTCGACGCCGCCCTCGACGCCATCCGCGACCAGTCGTGGGCGGAGGGGGTGACCATCGAGCACGCGACCGGGTTCACCGAGGACGGCTCCGGTGACACCGCCGCGCTCCTCGACGAAGCGGTCGCCGTCGCCGCCCGTGCAGACGTCGCGGTGCTGTTCGTCGGGCTGGGAGACCGCGACGAGTCCGAAGGGTTCGACCGCGACACCCTGGCCCTTCCGGCCCCGCAGGTCGATCTCATCCAGGCGGTCGCAGCGACAGCGGCGAAGACCGTCGTCGTCCTCTCGAACGGAGGCGTCGTCTCGCTCGAAGGCTGGCACGACGAGGTCGACGCGATCCTGGAAGGGTGGCTGCTCGGTCAGGCGAGCGGCTCAGCCGTGTCCGATGTGCTCTTCGGCCGGGTCAACCCGTCCGGCCACCTGGCCGAATCGATCCCGCTCCGTTTGGAAGACACCCCCAGCTGGGTGAACTTCCCCGGCGAGCAGGGCCACGTGCGGTACGGCGAAGGCGTCTTCGTCGGGTACCGGTACTACACCTCGGCGGAGGTGCCGGTGCGGTACCCGTTCGGTCACGGACTCAGTTACACCACGTTCTCCACCGAGAGCGTCGTCGCCCGGGTCGTCGGTGACGCCGAGGTCGAGGTCGACGTCACCGTGACCAACACCGGTGAGCGCACTGGCAAGCACGTCGTCCAGCTCTACGTCGCCCCGGCACCGGCGCCGGTGCGCCGCCCGATTCGAGAGCTGCGCGGTTTCGCGAAGGTCGACCTCGGTGCCGGCGAGAGCACCACGGTCACGCTGCGGCTCGATCGGCGCGCCTTCGCCTACTGGGACATCGAGCTCGACCGGTGGGTCGTCACCGCCGGCGACCACCTGATCCAGGTCGGCTCGGACGCCGCCACCATCACCCGCGAGACGGCCGTGACGCTGAGCGGAGACACGATCGTCCGCGAACTCACCCTGGCGTCCACGGTCGGCGACTGGTTCGGTCACCCCGAGGTCGGACCCTTGCTCATGCAGGGCATGTCCGCGGGGATGACCGCGGAGCAGGCCCAGCAGGCCGCGGAGAACCCCGACCAGCTCAAGATGGTCGAATCCATGCCCATGCAGCAGTTCCTCGCATTCGTCCAGGGCGCCATCCCCGAGGAGTCCCTCGAGCAGATGATGCAGTTGTCGCGATCCGCTGCGGGTGCCGCACGATGACGAGGGTGCCGCCGCCTGGCGGTCAGGGCTCGCCGGTCAGCCGGCCACAGAACATCCCGAGAACGACGACGCCGATGGAGGCACACATGAACAGATACGACGACAGGCGAGTCCTCATCACCGGGGCAGGCTCCGGTATCGGACAGGCGACGACCCTGCGGATCCTCGCGGAAGGCGGGACGGTCGTCGCCGCGGACATCAGCGACACAGGCCTGGCGGACACCGCGTCGAAGGCAGGCTCTGACCTCGAACGCTTCCATCCGGTAATCATCGACATCGGTGACGAAGGATCGGTTCGTGGCGGCGTGGAGGAGGCCGTCGGAATCCTCGGCGGGCTCGACGTCCTCGTCAACGCGGCCGGCATCCTGCGTTCCTCCCATACGGCGACAACCAGCCTGGAGAGCTTCCAACAGATCATCCGCGTCAACCTCACCGGGACGTTCCTCATGATCCGCGAGGCCCTTCCAGCCCTGCAGCGGGGTACTGGAGCCGCCGTCGTGAACTTCAGCTCCACATCCGCCGGCTTCGCCCATCCCTACATGGCCGCGTACGCCGCGAGCAAGGGAGGCGTGCAGTCGATGACGCACGCGCTCGCCGCCGAGTACGCCAAGGATGGCATCCGGTTCACCTCCGTCCAGCCGGGCTCCATCTCATCCGGGATGACCAGCGGGACGGGCATGAGCGGTCAAAGCGTGGGTCCGGGCCTGCCGGACGACGTCGACTACAGCCTCATGATGAAGCTCCAACCCATGCTCGGTGAAGGCTTCGCCTCACCCGATGCCGTCGCGGGCGTCGTCGCGATGCTCGCGAGCGCCGACGGCGCGTTCATCACAGGCACGGAGATCCGGATCGACGGCGGAACCCACGCCTGACCCCTCGATCACCTGCTGACATCGGGTCGCGCGCGACATTCCGCGGTGAGAAGCTTGCGTTGTGACCGGTATCGACCTGACCTTCGCGCCACCGCTGAGGGGCACGTTCTATCGCGCGATCGACCCGAGCTTCCGCGAGTTCGCGATCGCCGGATCGCGCACCGCCGGGCGCTACTCGCGGGCGAACGAGCCGACGCTCTACCTGAGCTCGTCCGTCGATGGCGTCGAGGCCGCGATGATCGCCCACCAGGACGCTCGGGCGGCGGCGGGCGAGATCGTGGAGATCGATGTCGAGGCGTCCGGCATCGTCGACCTGCGCGACGTGGGCGCGCTGGAGTCGGCAGGCATCGACCTCGCCGACGCGACAGCCCCGTGGCAGGATATCGCCGCCGGCGGAGGCACGCCGACGTCGTGGAGCGTCCGCGACCGCCTCCTTGCCGGCGGCGCGAACGGGTTGATCGACCCCTCGCGAAAACGCCCGGGGCTCTGGCATCTGGTGCTCTTCCGCTGGAACGAGCCTGGTGCGCCGACCGTCAGCTTGAGAGGGACTCATGTCGCCGCCGCGAAGTGACGCCGCGAGACGACGTTCGTCCTGATCCGAGCGTGTGCCGGGCCGCTCAGCTCTGAGCGCGGCGCGCATGCGTGCGCGCCTTCATCCGGTTGCCGCAGACCGCCATCGAACACCACTTCGCGGTGCCAGGTCGACTGTGGTCGACGAGGAACTGCGTGCACTCGTGGTTCGCGCAGGCGCGGAGGCGCCCGGGGAACTCCGTGATCACGCTCGACCACGCCAGCACGACCCCCGCCACCAGGCGATCGTCGTCAGGGACTTGAAGCTCCCAGACCACGCCATCCGCGGTGATGCGCGGCGTGCGCACGGCGTCGTCGAGGATGCCAGCGAGGTCTCTGATCGCTCCTCCGTCATCGCCACGGACCATGGTCTGCAGCGCCTGTCTCGCATGTCGAAGGCGCGCCAACTCGTCCACGGATCCTGTGCCGCCCCAGCTGCGCGCCAGGTCTTGTCCGGTCGCCCCCTCGAGACGGTCGGTCGGGGTGCCCTCGACGACCGGCGCACTGTTCAGTAGGCCCAGCAGCAGCTCCTCGTCGCGAAGCATCGCTCTCCGTTCTCGTGCGCCGTCCGGCGCCCAGGATCCATGCTAGCGTCTGGCTAACCAGTAAAACAATCTAAAGGGGTTAGCAATGGTCACCGTCCACCACCGCACCGTCTCGATCGACGGGCTCGACGTCTTCTACCGTGAGGCCGGCCCGGCTGACGCTCCCGTCCTCCTGCTCCTCCACGGGTACCCGAGCAGCTCCCACATGTTCCGGCACCTCATCCCGGCGCTTGCCGGCCAGTACCGCGTCATCGCTCCGGACCACATCGGATTCGGTCGCTCCTCCACCCCATCGGTCGACGAGTTCGAGTACACCTTCGCGGCCCTCGCAGGGGTGACCGGCCGGTTCCTCTCGACCATCGGCGTGACCCAGTACACGATCTACGTCCAGGACTACGGCGCCCCGGTCGGCTGGCGCCTGGCCCTCAACGACCCCACTGCCGTCGTCGGAGTCATCTCCCAGAACGGCAACGCCTACGAAGAGGGCTTCATTTCGAGCTTCTGGGACCCGATCTGGGCCGACGCCGCCGAACGGACCACCGAGACGCGCGATGCGCTCCGTCCAGCCCTCGGACGGGAAGCCGTCGAATGGCAGTACACCCACGGCGTGCCAGATGTGACGACCGTCGACCCCGACGCCTGGGAGCACGACCTCGCGCTCCTCGCCCGTCCGGGTCAGGACGACGTGCAGCTGGCGCTCTTCCGCGACTACGCCACCAATCGGGACCTGTACCCCGCGGTGCACGAATGGCTCCGCACCTCACAGGTGCCGGTGCTCGCGATCTGGGGGCGTCACGACGAGATCTTCGCCGCCGCCGGCGCCACAGCGTTCACCCGTGATGCCCCCGATGCTCGCGTCGAACTCGTCGACGGCGGACACTTCCTCCTCGAATCCGACCTCGACCACGTCGCTGACACCATCACGGACTGGCTCCGGACGACTGACCGGAGCGCATAGCTCGGCGGGTCGGTCCATCCATCCAGACTGCGTTCAGCGGCGGCGCGTTCGGCTCGGACGGCTCAGGCTGCTGGCGGGTTGATCGTGAGCTCGCCGGGGAGTCCGGAGACTGCGAACGCCGCTTGGATGGCAGCGGTGACCTGGTCATCCGGCTTGCTGAGGTTGGCGTGGAGCGTGGTTTCGCCGTCGGCGACGGTGTAGATGATGCTGTCCAGGCCCGATGATCCCTGGAACGGGATGGTGAGCGCTTCGAGGAATTCGGCGAGCGCGGCGGGCGGTGTCTCGTCAGTGGTGATGCGCACGCCCTTGTAGGCGCCGGTGCCGCTGTCCCAGGTCAGGGTCCACCGGACGGGACCGACGGTGTCCTCGAGGCGGTCGCCGGTCGTGTGCTGACGGAGCAGGTCGACGAAGTCGGTGTACCGTCCCCGCTCGGAAGCGTCCAGATGGGCGGGGGCGTCGGTGGCGAAGTACAGCGTGATCGGCCCCGGTCCGGCCAGGTGTTCGGCGACCGACACCCAGCCGTCGTCCGAGATGGTGTTCCAGTTCTCGGCGAACACTGTCGAACGGGCGGCCGTTTCGACGGTGCTGATGTCGCAGGGCGCGAAGCGGTCGGTGGGTGCGAGTGACTGGAGGACCGTCGCCGTCTGATCGACCGTGATGTCCTCGTCGAGGTCCACCGACAGGGTGCAGCTCGAGCCGGAGCTGTAGGTGAACTCCTTCGCGTACGCCGAGACGGTGCCGTGATCGCCGACGGCCTCCTGGAGGACCGGTGTCACCCGCCAGGAGGCGATCTTCATCGTCGAACAGGAGTACAGGATCATCGCTGCGATGCAGGCCATGGCGATGAGGAGGACGAGCACGACGATCCGGCCGGCCCTACTGCGGCGGATGCGTGGCGATCTCGGCCGGGGTTCGCGAAGGGTCGGCTGGACGAACACGTCACACCACTTCCTGTGTGGCCGACCTGCGTCGGCGGAGGCGACCGGTGCCGACGGCGGCCGCGCCCGGTCCGATCGTCGCCGTCGCGGACATCATCGTCGGGAGAAGAGCCGCTCGAACAGCGAGGGCTTCGGAGCGGGCCGGCTGCCGGCGATCCGGCGCATCCGTGCCTGGATCTCCGGATCGCTCTGCATCGCCAACATCGCCAACCGCGCCGATCCGAGACCCCACTGCGACCAGTGCTTCGCGTGAGCCGTCACCGCCGTGATCTGGCTGAGCTGGTTCAGATCGCTGAGTTCCCGCCATCGCGTGAGGTCGAGCATCGCGATCTCCTCGGCATAGGTCTCGTTCACCCGGGTGATCCCGGCGTTGCCCGCTCGACGGCGCGCAGGGGTCTCGGCCGAGGCGTCGCCCGTCGCGAGGTGGATGGTGGCGAGCTCGTCGAGCAACTCCTCGAACACTGCGTGCAGCTCGGACCGGACCTTGGGGGCTGTCGCGATGACCTGGTCCTCCTCGGTCCTCCACGCGATGAGCACGCCGCCGGAGCAGAGGCGGCACAGTTGCCTGGGCGCGATGCGGCTCGTGGCGTAGCCGCACTGGCAATACCCCGCGATGTTGGAGAGGGTGTCGTCGAGTGAGATGAAGGTGCTGTTCTCCTCCGACTCCGCCTCTTCCACGGACTCCATCAGCAGCAGGGCTCCGGGCACGCCGACGGCCGCCGCTCGTCCGACATAGCTGCCGGGCACCCGGCTGATCTTCGCGGTCCACAGGTCGACGTCCTCGGCGCTGAACAGCCCACTGGCCTGACGGACGTACTCACTGACACTCCGCTCGACGATCGCCTCGAGCTCGGTGTCGAGTCGCTTCATAGCGGCATCGTCCGACGGGTCGTCGAATCGTTCGTTCAGCGCGATCACGGCTTCGCGGCCGCGAGCCACGATCGCCTGGTGCACGGCTGCGGCGCGCGGGTTCCGCTGCAGCAGCAGCTCCTCAGTGCCGAGTATCTCGATGCTCGTGATCATGGGGTTCCTCGCAACGTTGTGGTCGCGCTCAGCGCATGTTCTCGCGGTGCGTCCCGAAGCGTTGTGATGCGTGCGATGCGATTCCCCATGGCCAAACCGTACCGGTCGCAATCGGCTCAGCGAATGGGGACCGCTCACCATCGAGCGTCACCGTGCCCAGGGGCGTTCGTTCGATCGAAATTCACTCGTCGGTCGATGCTGCCCGGGAGTGGTGGCCACGGGCGACAACCGTCGTAGAGGCGAGCCCGGCGATGCCGAAGAGCGCGAACACTGCGACGACCGCCCAGTTCTGGGTGACGATCCCGAAGATGATGAACGCGACAGCGATCACCACGGTCAAGACGGCCGCAATCTGGGAGAGGTTCAGGTTCGTTGCTCTGGTCATGGTCGGCTCCATCCTGTTCGTGCATTCGAACGTAGGAGAACCACAACCGATGCACATCCGTCTCCCGGGGGACGGCCGTGGGTCGACTTGCACCTGCCGTAGCGTCATGTGGTGCAGTGGACGTATTCCGCCCACCGAGGAAGGCCCCCACATGTTCTCGTCCTTCACCCCGCCGCGCCAGGTCACGATCGGAGGCGCCGCTGCGTTCGTCGGCACCACCCCGCGGGCGATCCGTCACTACCACCAGATCGGTCTGCTCCCTGAGCCCGAGCGGGGGAGTGACGATCGCCGCCGCTACGGCTACGACGAGATGATCCGGCTGTTGTGGATCCGTCGGATGGCGGACGCCGGCATCGCCCTCGACGACATCCGCGACGCCTTCGCGGGTGGCATCACCGATGCCGACGACGATGTCGCGCGCATCCTGGACCGCCTGGAGGGCTCCCTCGTCGCTCGGCAGTCGGAACTCGAGCAGCAGCGGACCGCCGTGCAGCGCATGCGTGCGCAGGGCAGCAGGTTGGGGCTGCTCTCCGACGTCGTGAGCGACCGCCTCACAGATCTGCCCGAGGGCGCCCTTCGGCAGGACGACTTAGACACCCTGCTCGTGACCGAGCGGATCTTCGGTGGGCTCGGCGCGTCCGTCCAGGCGTCGCGGTTCATCGCCCTGGCCACCCACCCGGAGCTGCGGGAGGAGTCCGACCGGGTCGACGCCGCCGAAGCAGCACTCGACGACACGGTCGCGGTCGACGACCCCCGCGTCGCGGAGGTCGCCGCCGAACGGCATGCCTTCGAGGCGGCCCTCCGCACGGTCATCGAGGACTCCGGGCTGGCGCAGGCCGACGACGACCGCTTCGACGCTTGGGACGAGTGCCACCCCCTTCCCGACGACGAGGACGGCGCAGGCGCGACGTGCGGCTCGACGAGCCTCACCGAGGCCGTCCGGATGATGCCCTACGACTTCTCCCGCGCGCGCCTGCGGTGCATGGAACTGGTCCTCGAACTCGATGCACTTGACCTCGCACCACCGGCCGAACGCTGAGTCGTCGACCGCGATCGTCCGTGTCGGGACTGGTCGTCACCAGCCCGGAGGTTCTTCACGTGGGTGTCGATGGTGCGGCCTCCGATCCAGCGGTCGGTCCCGTGGAGACGATCGGACCGGGCTGGCGCGCGGATCGTCGAAGTGGGACGCGCGCCCGCGAGTAACACGCCTTCGTCCTTGACTTCAAGCGACGACGGGTGGGTACGGTGTCGGCTTCGGAAACAAACGAGACAAAGGAGTATCTCTGATGCGTACGAAGTTCTCTCGGATCCTGATCACCGCGGTCGCAGCGATGGGGCTGACCGTCGGCGCGGCGGGCGCCGCGAACGCCGAACCTGCCGGGCAGTACGAATACGTCTGCGTCGGCACCGACGGGTCGTCCTACAGCATGACCAAGGGCGCGGCGCTGAGCACCTGCAAGGGCTCCTACCTGCAGAAGTACATCAACGGCAAGCAGATCGAGACCATCGCGCTGACCGGACACGGGACCATCGCCGATCCGAACGCCATCAACATGGATTGCCTGGTCGCCGTCGTCGGCACCGGCGCGTCCGCGTACGGCATCGTCCAGACGGCCGGTACCGGCGTCGTGGCCTACGTGGGCCTGGCTGCCTCCGTCTACGGACTGAAGTCCTGCGTCGCGTGACCGCACACGGTGCGATGACGGGCCCCGGGGGTCCTCTCGGGGCCCGTCCGCGGTCAGACCCGGATTCGTGCGGGTCCGACACCTCCGACACCGACGGCCATGTCCACGCCCAATGCCGGTTCGTCGGACGTCAGGCGGGCACTTCGCCCATCGTCAGTTCCGGCTCGACGCCGGCCGGCATCGGGAACCACGCAAGGAAGGTGACGCCCTCGTCGGTCGCGTCGAAGACGATCGTTTCGTTGGCCGGCTCGTGGAAGGTGTCGCCGGCCCGCAGGACGGTCTGAGGCCCGGTCCCCACTTGGAAGTTCACGGAGCCGGTTTCGATGACGCCGAACACCGGCCCGTTGTGCCAGTGGGCTCCGAGATGGACATCGGCGTCGATCGTGATGCGTCGCACTTCGACGGAGGCGAAGCTCGGAGCCCCATCGAGCGTCACCGTACTCAGGGTCGTTCGTTCGATCGGGGATTCACTCATGGGTCGATGATGCCAGTGACTGGTGACCAACAGCCCCGGGCCGATCAGCGATCAGGACGGATGGCCGATCGTGACGCTCTCCCGTTCGGCGCGGGTGAGCTTCACACGGGCGAGCCGGATCCGTTGGCCGGCCTTCACCTGACGAGGGAGGGCCACGGTGAGCAACCCTTCGTCCTGCGAGCCGATGAGGCAGCCGTCGGTCTGCGGGAACACCATCGGTGCTGGGATGGCGCGCAACACGCCGATCTCCTGTCTGAGCACCGCCAGGCGGTGGATGCTGAGGGAACGTGCCACCGTGCTCGCCCGCACCGAGCGCAGCGCTCCGGCGAACACCCACACCGGCATGCGTGGTCCCGAGACGAGCATGAACGGGTTGCGGAGGTCCCGCTCGACGGTGTCGCGGCTGCCGCCGACCAGCCGATGATCGTAGGCGATCAGGGTCGGGGCCTCGCCGCCCCACTGGACAAGGCCCGTCGGGGCCTGGAGGGCGAGCCAGCCGCCCCGGCGGTAGATCCGGAACTCCCCCAGCGCTCGCATCGGGACCGACACCAGCGAGAAGCAGAACAAGAGGGCGCTCACGATCAGCCAGCCCGCGACCGCCGGCCTCGAGATCCACTCGCCGAACGCGTCGATGCCCGGCTCGGGCGCGGCGGTGAGCGCTTCGACCAGCCCGAAGGCCTGGGGGATCAGGAACGGGATGCCGATGGCCAGCCCGGGTACGAGATACTCACCCTCGGTCCTCAGTCGGCGTCGGAACCCGCTGAGGGTGCTGAGCTCCTGCTCGACCTTCCAGCGCAACTCATCCAGTCGACGGGCGTCGACGGTCGCTTCCCAGTCCGGGCCGATCCAGGCGCGCGCCGGCCCACTGTCGTTCCGAGGAATGCTCACACAGCCCAGGGTAGAGGCACCGCCGCATCGCTCGACGAGTGGCGGGGAGACGTGTTCCGGCTCAGGGGCCGGTTGCGCCATCCACTTGAGGAAGCTATCTTCCTATAAACACGTTCCATGAACATTGGGGGAGATGATGATTTACAAGAAGATCCTGGTACTGCTCACGTCCGGACTGGTGGTCGCCGGCGGACTCGGCGGTGTGGCAGCGCAGGCCGTGGCGAGCTCCGCGAAGGCGCCGGCGGAGGCGACCGCGACGCCGACCGCGACCGCGACGCCGACCGAGACGCCGGCCGCGACCACGCCGCCCACCGAGTCCACGCACATCAACGAGTTCTACCTGCAGGGCCTCTGGCAGCGATTCTTCGAGGTTGGTCAAGCCGCGATGGCGTCCTGCATGACCGAAGCGGGGTTCGGGTTCGACCACACCAGCTTCGACGGGATGCCGCCAGGTCTGAGCGAGGCCGACCAGGACGCGTGGCAGGCGGCCGCGGTCCCCTGTCGTGAGGAGCGTGACGCGGCGACCGCTGCTGCCGAGGCGGCCTACGTGCCGACCGAGGAGGAGCGTGCCACGGCACTGGCGTTCGCGACGCAGTATCAGGGCTGGATCGATGCGATGCGCTCATGCATGGCCGACCGCGGCCACGAGTTCGTGGGCGCCGTCGACATGACGCTCCAGGCCTACCCGTATCCCGAAGGTCAGCAGGCGACCGGGATGCCCGACGGCCTGTCTCCGGAGGAGAGCCACCAGTGGAAGTTGGATGCGACCGGCTACGACTCCAGCTACCCCGAGTCGGAGCAGAGCACCTGGGACGCGTCTTGCGGATTCGTCGCCGACGCAGCCTGCGGTGGGCCCGGTCACTGATCGGTCTGTCGACGATCACCTCCGGGCTGGATGCCGGTCCGAATCGTCGTCCACGGTCACCGGGCGCGTGTTCCGGCGCGGCGGGCCGGGCGAACGGAGCCCCCGGCGAGGACGAGCAGCGAGCTGGCTGGGATGGCGAGTACCGCCATCCCAGCGGCGGAGAGGGAGCGCCGATTGGCGCAGACGTCGTAGGGCGGCTCCGAGGTGTCTGTCGAGACGATCCCGCGAGCGACCATCCGGTCGCCTCCCGTGCCGAGCTCGCGGGGCCAGCCAGCGACGACCACGGATGAGCACACGGTGGTGTATCCGGGATGATCATCGCCGTCGACCCGTTCACGGACGGTCGACGGGAGGAACGCGAGCACGCCCATCGCCACGACGGACGCCAGCCCGACCGCGAGCAGCACCCACCACGAGACCGATCGTCGAAGGCTTCCGGTGTCGTCCATGCCCGTATTGTGACGCATCAGGCACTCGCCCGTCACCTCGGCGTGAGCAACGTCACCGCCGAGGGCTCACCGCGGTCGCCACGACCCTCGACTCACGCGCGGCGAGGAGGTCCGCGTCGACGCCATCGAACACCCCGCCTTCGTCGGTCACCGGTTCAAAGCGTCGCTGCTCCCGGTGCAGCAGGCGATCATGGCGTTCGCCATCGGGATGTCCTGAGCTGCAGCGCCACCACTTCCGTGGTCAGCTCTCCGCACCCGCCTCGGTCGCCGGCATCGACGTGGTGGGCGGCCACCACCAGATCGCGGCAGCGACGAGGCCGAGGAGGAAACTGATCCCGACACCGGCGGCGAGGAGCCCGAGGCTTCCGGCGGTCGCCGTCAGGTGGTCGGCCCAGAAGGCGATCTGCACACCGGTGGCGCTGATCAGGCTGAGCGATTCGACGGCGACGTACCCGAGCAGGAGCGTGGGCGGCGCGAGCGCGACCGCACCGACGATGCGAGTGCGGCGTCGGGCTGTCAGTGCGGTCCCGACCAATGACAGGACGGCGAGCACACCGACGAGCATCGCCATCAGCGGCGGGACCCGGAGGTCGTCGATGATGATGGCGCGGATGATCCGCGCGTAGGTGTACCCGCCGAGGACGGTCAGGGTGACGCCGAGCGCGAGCATCCAGGACGTGATGTGCTGAGCGGTCCGCACGGTCTTGCCGTGGCGTGGGTCGCTCACCGCGCTGCGACCGAGCTGGTGGGCGCGCCAGCTCACGTCGTGGATGCTCCCGGTGACGAGTCGCCGGACGATGTCCCGGCGAAGGCGCCCGGCCGACCATCCGGCCTCGTCCGCCCAGAGCGCGTGCTCATGCAGGTCGGAGGCGAGCTCATCGCGCCGCGCGGCGGCGACCTCCTCGGGGAGGTCGCGGGTGTACTGAGCGCACCAAGCGAGGACCCAGTGTGCCGTGGTGTTGAACGTCCTCGTGTGGAGCAGGCTCATGCGATCCCCTGGTCGGCGACGCGAGCCGCGACGCGGTGCTCGTCGACGAGTCGGGCGTGCTCGCGGTTCCGTGCGGCGGCACCGACCGCCGTGATGCGGTACATCCGTCTTCGGGGTCGGCCCTCGGCGGCCGCGATCTCGTGGTCCTCCCAGTCCTCCTCGATCAGGCCGGCTTCGGACATCCGCGAGAGCGCCTTGTACAGGGTGCCGTGCGCGGCGAGTTTCCCCTCGGGACCGGCCAGGCGTTTCGCGAGCGCGAATCCGTAGAAGGACCCCTCCGACGCCTGCAGCACTGTGCCCACGTCGAGGATGTCGAGCTCGAGGGGGAACAGGGTGCCGGGGCGACGCTTGACCATGCGGACAGTATACGGAAGCTATCGGCCCATAAATCCACGTCGTGTTCTCCGTGGGCAACAGTTGTCCTATATCACGGGCAATTTGCGGCCCGTCTGTTCGCGGGCTATCTTCCTATAAACGTGTTGTTTGAAGTTGGAGAGATGATGGCTCGCAAGAAGTTCTTGATCCTGGTCGCGGCCGGGCTGGTGGCCGCCGGCGGGTTCGGTGGCGTGGCGGCGCAGGCGCTCAGCATGAGGCCCGCGGCGGACTCCTCGGATGCTCCGGAGACCTCGGCGAGTTCCCCGGAGACGCCGACGCCGACGTCGCCACCGACCGATGCCGCTCACATCGACGAGTTCTTCCTGCAGGACAAGTGGCAGGAGTTCCGCCAGGTGGGCCTCCTGACGATGGAGTCGTGCATGGTGGAGGCCGGGTTCCCGTTCGACGGAACCACCTTCGACGGGATGCCGTCGGGGCTGAGCGAGGTCGACCAGGAGGCATGGTACGCCGCGGCGGAACCGTGCTGGGTCCAGCGGGACGCGGCGTCCGCGGCGGCCGAGGCGGCGTACGTCCCCACCGAGGAGGAGCGGGCTGCGGCGCTGGCGTTCGCGACGCAGTACCAGGTCTGGATCGATGCGATGCGCTCGTGCATGGCCGACAAGGGGCACGAGTTCGTCGGTGCCGTCGACATGACGCTGCAGACCGTCCCCTACGCTGACTCCGAGCTGCCGGGCGGGATGCCCGAGGGGCTGTCTGCGGACGAGCAGCACCAGTGGACCATCGACGCCTACGCGTACGACTCCAGCTACCCCGAGTGGGAGCAAGGCACCTGGGAGACATCGTGCGTCGTGGTCGCCGACGCCGTGTCCGGCCGGACGGCTCACTGATGGTCGCATCGGGAGACGAGCGTCTGGTCCCGAGGAGCCGGGCCCGCGCCACGACCGCCCTCCTGTTCGCGCTGCTCGGTGTCGGCGTCCTCGCCGGCACCGGAGCCGCGGCGGTCGTCCAGACCGCGTACGCGGCCGAGCAGCGCACCGTCGGCACGTTCGAATTCGTCCCGCTCGAGGACCGTGGCGTCGATGTCTCCGCGTACCTGAATCCGGATCCGACGATCACGACTGCGGACGACCGCCGGCGCAACACCTTCGGGACCCCGGTCTACGACGCGGACACCGACCCGAAGCTCGTGACCTACCCGAGCACGCTCACGCCCCAGCAACGTGCGGTGCAGGAACTGCTCGTCGCCCGGAACTTCATCGCGGCGCAATGCATGGCGGAACTCGGCCTGGACTTCACCTTCTCCCTCCCGTGGGAGCGGACGGAGGATCAACGCCGCAGCAACTCCATCGATCTCCCCGCAGTCGGCACGCCGGAGTGGAAGGCGTACGTCGGCACGCGGCTCGCGGGCGAAAGCTACAACTGGGAGGACGCCGGCTGTGGCGGGTACGCGGAGCATGTCCTCGCATCAACCGGCGACGGCACCGAATGAGCGTCCCTTGAGGCGCGCTATGCGGCCGAAGCCGCTCCTCTCCCATGACTGCCGTCTCGGGAGACACGCCATGCGCGAACGATCCGCCTGGGACCAGCTCCTCGACGAGCCGGCGCGATGTCGCTGCAGATGCCACGGTGCGTAGCCAGTCGGGATCGGGATCACCAGCGCGTTGGCTGGAATCGCCCGGATCGCTTCACCGTGAAAGAACGGTCGAACGAGGCTCGCTCGGGCCGGTTCACCGTTCGGGCGTCTGAGGGGGAGTCTGAGCATGGTGCCGAGTGGCTACTGGGACATGCCGCCACGTGCGAGGCGGGGCGGTCACCATCATGAGTACGCCGACGCAGGCCGACACCGCCGCGAGAACCAACAGTGCACTGATCATCCTGTTCGAGCATGTGTCAGCCGGACTGCTTTCGACTGCTCGCCTCCTACCTGAGGAGACTGCACCTCCCTCGATCCATGACGCGTCTCGGCCACATCCGCACCCAGGCGGCATGCTTCAGCGTTCGAAGGTCTCCGGGCTGGGAGCCGATCGTCGGAGAGCGCGCTGGAGTTGTCTGGCGGAGGAGAAGCCGGCGGCGGCGGCGAGGTCTGTGGCGTTCATCCGGCCGTCCGTGATGCGGTCGATCTCGGAGACGCGGCGACGTTCGATCTCGCGGCGCGGGGTGGTGCCGAGGTGTCTGAACGTCTCGTGAAGCGTCCGGACGCTGACCGACAGGTCGGTCGCGAGGCGTGCGACGGTGAAGGCGGGGTCTCGGAAGTGCGTCTCGATCGAGCGTTGGGCTGCCATGAAGAGACCGTCACGGTGCCGCGAGTCCGAGCCGATGGCGGCACCGCCCGCCTCCTCGAGGGCGGCGGAGACGAGATGCTCCATCGCGATACCGAGATGACGTCGTGCATGTGCGCTGCCCGGTGCGGGGGCATCGAGCGTGGAATGCGTCATCGCGGCGAGGGCGCGGAGTGGCGCGTTCTCGACCCTGAGGGGTTCGTGGAACGCGAACCGCGATCGGCCGGCGTGAAGCAGCGTCGGCTCGAAGTACCAGACGAACCGGGCGGTTCCTTCGGTGGTGCGCGCCGTGACCGGGGCCTCGCCGTCGAACAGGACCATCGACCCCGGATCAGCGCGCACCGTCGTGCCGTCGACGGTGAAGTCGAAGCCGCCTTCGACGGTGTAGACGAGGTAGGTGAGCTTCGGGGCGGGGGCCAGCCGGTAGCCGGCGGAGTTGGACCAGGCCCGCCCGAGTCCGAACTTCGGGTGTGCCATCGTCTCGGCGACGAGGCCGGGGTCGACGGTTCCGCGAGGCTGCCACCCGAAGTCATCGCACCGTTCCGCCGCTTGCGCGCCCATGGTCATGCTGGGGCACCTCCGTCCGAATCCGCTGTCCGCGTCGTTGAAACCGGTCGACCAAATGTACCGGCCATTTTCTGCGCGATCGTGGACAGAATCCGCGAAATCTGCAGCTGAGCGACCGCGACGGGGGACCGCGCTTCGTTTTCTGGATAGGGTCTCCCGCGTGGATGACTGGCAGCGCAGGCTCCCCGACCTCCTTGATACCGTCGATGCGGCACGCGTCGCGAATCAGTGGGACGCGATCGGGGCACTGTTCGACGACTACTTCTTCGCACTGTCGCTGTCCGCGCCGGAGGCCGTCGAACGCGTGTGGGCCGAGGCACCCGCAGCATGGCTCGAGGCTCACCCTCGCTACCTGATGGCCGCCGCGATCAGCGCCGCCGAGCGCAAACCGTTCCCGGTGATCGACCTCCCCGCGATACGAGCCTTCGCTGCGTGGGTCGAGGAGCAGGAGCCCCCGGCGACTCGGGATGTACTGGGGGTGAAGATCGCGGAGACCCGGAGGCATCTCGCCTCCGGGCGATTCGGCCTTGCATCCGCCGTCGCCGACGAGATCCAGGACATCATCCGGCATGCCGACGATCACGACGGGTTCGACGATGTGCTCCCGAGCGTCTTCATCCGACTCGGCCTGGTTCGACTCCTCGCCGGCCACGCCAACCAGGCGATCAGCTCGTTCTCCGAGGCGTGGCGGTGGAGCTCGATCGCCTCCCCGCACCCGTTCGCGCCGTTCGCGGCAGCGTACTGCTCACTCGCCCATGCGCTTGCCGGCGACTACGTGCACGCTCGCACCTGGCGCGAACGGAGCGCGGAGATGCACGCCGGTGGTCCCGGAACCATGGCGTTCCGGCTGGCATCGGCTGCGAAGCTCGCGGACGCCCTCATCGCGATCGGAGCCGTTGACCGCAGCGAGGCGCGACGTGCCGTCGGCGAACTCGAAGTCGGCGTGGAAGGCGGCGAGTTGTGGTGGGTCGGCGTCCATGCTCGCAGTCGTGTCGCCCTGTATTGGGGCGATCGTCCGTCCGCCATCCGGGAGATCGAGGCGGAGCTGCACGCCTTCCCGTCGCTGACGAGCCCCACCTCGCTCGCCGGGGTGATCTTGCGCGCGGATCTCGCCGACCTCCACCAGGCTGAAGGGCACTTCGACCGGGCCGGGCTGATCCTCGGTCCGCTCAACACCGGCGCTCCCCACCCGGCTGCCGTGAGCACGCTCGCTCGGCAGCTCATCCTCGTCGACGACTCCGGCGGCGCCCTCAACCTGCTCGACACGGCCATGAGTCCTCCGCTTCGAACGACGCAGGCCCCGGCGCGATGGGAAGTCCTGCGAGCGAACCTCGCGCACCTGATGTCGGCGGCAGACGAGCGCACCGCGATCACCCGAGCGACGCGGCGCCTGGAACTGACCGGAGCACATGATGCCGCCATCGATGCCGACCCCGATATCAGATCATCCGTGCTCGGGCACCTGGAGCTCCCGGATCTGCCGTTCGCGCCGTTCGTTCGCGAACCGGTCAACCTGACCCCGCGCGAGCGGCAGATCCTCGAGCTGCTCGCCGACCACACCTCCGTGAAGGAACTCGCGGGCGTGCTCTTCATCTCCCACAACACCGCCAAGAGCCACCTCGGACGCCTCTACCGCAAGCTCAACGTCGAGAACCGGGACCAGGCACTTCGGGCAGCGCGGAGGCTCGGTTAACCCTCGCGGTTCGGTCCGTCACCCCGGGGTGCATTTCGGGGTGGATTCCGGAAGATTCCGGTCTCCGTGCGCATACCTGGCAGTTCACTGGGTACCGACACGTGACGGATTGCATCGACCTGCCGGCTCACGTGGCGATCTTCGTTCGCGTCCAGAGGGGGCGCGGCTGTGGCCAAGGGGAGGCATCTGCATGTCCGTACGAACACCGCAACACCACCGGGGGAGGTGGCGCGCGTGGAGCGGTGAACGTTCCGCGGGACGCACCCTGCTCGGCACGATCGGCGTGACGGCGCTCGCCGCGCTGTCGATCCTCGGCGCAGGCTCCGCAGCCCAGGCCGCACCGGGCACCCCGGGAACCCCGCAGGGGAGCACCGTCGTCTTCGCTGAAGATTTCGAGAACGGTCCGGGAACAGCACCTCAGGGCCTCGCCGCATACACCGGAGTCGGCGGGCAGCAGTACACCGCAGACCCCGCATGGCTGACGGCATGCAACGGATCCATCGTCAATTTCAACATTCCATTCACGGCGCTCGGGAACTGCACCTCTGAGAACAACTCGGCACAGCTGCGCCAGCTCGCCTATGCCCTCGGCGTACACGGCGGTGCTGCGACCCCCGCGGCCAACGACGTTGTCGCCGCGTACACCGAGAACAATCCCGGTACCAACGCAACCGAGTTCCAAACGGTAGGCAACATTCCACTCGCGAGCTCCAGCGGCCGGTTCCTCACCTTCAGTGTTGACACCGCAGCCGTCAACTGTCAGGTCTCGGCCCCCCAGTATCAGTTCGCGTTCCTGAACGAGGCTGGTACCGCGACGAATGTTGGCGGTCTGCTCAACGCCTGCACGTCCACTGCTACGGCCGCGGTGCCTGCAGTTGGACCCCTGGGCGCCCGGTCGGTCAACGTCGGAACCTACACTTCCGACGGGTCCGTGCTGTTCGACGGCGCGTCCCTCGGCATCCGGATGCAGAACGCGAACGGTTCCGGCGGCGGAAACGATGCCGCGTTCGACAACATCCGGATCCTCGACGTGACGCCGCAGCTGGACAAGTCGTTCAGTCCGGCATCCGTCGTCGCCGGAGAGACGTCCACGTTGACGCTCACGATCACCAACACAGACGAGTTGGCCGCCAAGAACGGCTGGTCCTTCACCGATGCACTTCCAGCCGGCCTGACCATCGCCGACGGCGCTGCGTCGACGACGTGCCCGTCCGGCGTCGTCACCGCTCCTGTCGGTGGCACCTCGATCGACGTCACCGGCAGCCTGACGGCCGGTCTGGCGTCCTGCACGGTCACCGTCAACGTCACCTCGCCCGAGGCCGGCACGTTCACGAACGGTCCGGACAACATCACCAGCGTCGGCCTGAACCCGCCGGCGGACACCACGGTGGAGTTCGTCGACCAGGCTCCCGCGATCTCGGTCGTGAAGTCGGCGTCGCTCGGCTCCGGTGAGACGTTCACCGCCGGCCAGGAAGTCACGTACTCGTTCCTCGTCACCAACACCGGTAACGTGGCGCTCACGGATGTCGAGGTCGACGATGTCGACTTCTCCGGCTCCGGTGAGCTCTCTGAGATCACCTGCCCGGCAGGCGCGGCCTCGCTCGCGAAGCAGGCGTCGATCACCTGCACGGCCACCTACACGGTGACCCAGGCGGACGTCGATGCGGGTTCGGTCACGAACTCCGCGACCGCGACCGGAACCCCGCCGCGCGGGACCCCTCCGGTGTCGCCGCCCTCCGAGGTCACGATCCCCGCTGATGACCCGGCCCCGGCCATCACGGTCGTGAAGTCCGCGAACCCGGCGACGGTCGCGAACGCGGGCGAGACGGTCACGTACTCGTTCCTCGTCACCAACACCGGCAACGTCACGCTGTCCGACGTCTCCGTGATCGAGGGTGAGTTCTCGGGAACCGGCGAACTGTCCGACGTGGTCTGCCCGCCGGCCGCCGGCTCGCTGGCCCCGCAGGCGACCGTCACCTGTGAGGCCACGTACACGGTGACCCAGGCCGACGCGGATGCGGGTTCGATCACGAACTCGGCGACCGCGACGGGCACCCCGCCGAACGGCGGCACCCCGCCGGTGTCCCCGCCGTCCGACACGACCGTCGAGATCCCGCCGGCACCCGCCATCACGGTGGAGAAGTCAGCGAACCCGGCGACCGCCGGCACGGTCGGCCAGGTCATCACGTACTCGTTCCTCGTGACCAACACCGGCAACGTCACGTTGTCGAACGTCACGGTCGACGAGGGTGAGTTCTCCGGAACCGGCGAGCTCTCCGATGTGGTCTGCCCGCCGACAGCCGGGTCGCTCGCACCTGCGGCGTCGGTCACCTGCACCGCCAGCTACACGCTGACGCAGGCGGACGTCAACGCCGGTGAGGTCACGAACTCCGCGACCGCTACCGGCACGCCGCCCGGGGGCGGCACCCCGCCGCAGTCCCCGCCGTCCGAGGTCACCGTAGAGATCCCGCCGGCACCCTCCATCACGGTCGTGAAGACCGCCGATGAGGCTGCACAGGGTGACTACGTCGTCGGCCAGGTCATCACGTACTCGTTCCTCGTGACCAACACGGGCAACGTCTCGCTGTCGGACATCACCGTCGACGAGGGTGAGTTCACCGGTGCCGGCGAGCTGTCAGAGGTCGTCTGCCCCGCCGTGCCGGCTGTGCTGGACTCGGGCGCGCAGATCACCTGCACCGCCACATACACGGTGCTGCAGGCCGACGTCGACGCCGGCACGATCACGAACTCGGCGACCGCGACCGGCACCCCGCCGAATGGTGGAACCCCGCCGGTGTCGCCGCCGTCCGAGGTGACGGTCCCGTCACCGCCGGTCCCCGGCCTCTCGGTCATCAAGACCGCGAACGTCGAGAAGGCCACCACGGTCGGGCAGGTCATCACCTACTCGTTCCAGGTGACCAACACCGGCAACGTGACCCTGACGAACGTCAAGGTCACCGAGGGCACCTTCACCGGTACCGGCACCCTGTCGGCGATCACCTGCCCGAGCGGCGCCACGTCGCTCGCGCCGGGGCTGCAGATCATCTGCACCGCCACCTACCAGGTGACGCAGGCCGACTTGAACGCCGGGTCGATCAGCAACACCGCGTTCGGCACCGGTGTCACGCCGGGCGGCGACCCGTTCACCTCCGACCCGTCCACGGTCAAGGTCGTGACCCCCGGCCCCGCACTCGCATCCACCGGTGCGAACGTGCTGCCGCTGGGCCTCGGTGCAGCCGTTCTGCTGCTCCTCGGTGGGGCGCTCGTCATCCGACGACGCATGGTCAGCACTGACCAGTAACACCGCGGCATGACCTCGCGGGTGGGTGGGATCAGATCGATCCCACCCACCCGCGAGCCGTTCACCCTGAGCGTTCTGCGCTCGACGACCTCATCGGAGCTCGGCAATGCCCTCTCTGTCAACGCTCGACGAGCTGCCCGTCGAGTTCACCGTCCTCCTGCAGACCGCGATCGACGCCGAGCAAGCGGCCATTGGGCACCAACGGCGATCCGCCTTCCGGACGACCCGGTATGTGATCGGCGCCCTGATCGCGGCTGGAACCGCCCCTGCGGTCATCGCGGCGCTCACCGGAACCGTCGAAGGTTCGGTCAGATCCCGTGCCACGCCGGGTGGGATCATCGCGCCCGAACATTTCGCGCTGCTCGCACGGATTCCGTCGACGGAGATCCGACACTGGGCGGACACCGGCCTGCTTCCGGCGTTGTCCACCGATGCCGGCGGCACGATCGGGTACCCGGCGGAGGACCTCGTCCGGGCGCTTCATGAGACCAGGACGGCGACGCCCGACCGGACGGTGATCCCGTCAGCCTCCTGACCGCACCGCTCATTCGAGCACCACGACGATTCGTGTCCTCCCGCGGCGGCCCCTCAGAGGACGCCCCTATCCGAAAGAACGTCCGCCTTGCGTGTACCCGACACGACCACCCGAACCCATCTCCGCTTCTGGCGTACCAGCGCACGACTCGCCGACGCCATCCTTGAGCTCACCTCGAGCAAACCGTCGACCGAGGTGTCGGTCCGCGAGGTCGTCCTCAGCGCGGAGATCAATCGGACGACCTTCTACCACCACGCCCCCAGCCCCACGACACTGCTCTGCGCAGCCTTGGCGAACGCCTTCGAGCGCACGATGGACACCGCGCTGATGACTCAGGATCAGCCACCGTTCGAGCAGTTGCTCGAGGCGACGATCCAACACGTCAACGAGTACCAACGGATCTACCGCACGGCCCTCCCCGACCCCGCTGCCGCAGGCGCGCTCTTCCATACCCTCGCGTCGCACCTCGCCGTCCGAGCCTGCTCCGCTGACCCCGGCATGGCGCCCGACCGTGCGTCGGCCATCGCCGGTGCCTCCGCGGAAGTGATCCGGTACAAGCTGGCCGCCTCCCGACGACGCCTCGACCGAGACGACATCATGGCGGTGCTCGCGTCAGCCCGGGAGCCGCTCCTCCGATGACGGCCAGGTGGCGCGATCGGCCACATAGTGACACTGCATTCGCGTCAGCGACGCCAGGCGGGATCGTGACACGCCGGTCCAACGGCAGACGACCCAATGCGGGGATCAGCGGGGGGCCGACGCGGCGTCGAGCAGCTCGAGCACGTGGCGGTAGTCCTCGCCCGTGGCGCGGGTCATCCCGAGCTCGCAGGTGCGGTTGCAGGACGCGTGCGCGTCGGCACCCAGGGCGGCGACCTCGGTGGCCTCGGCCTTCGTCGCGGACGCCGTCAGCTCGGGGTGCAGCATGCCGCGGTCGCCCGCGAAGGCGCAGCAGCCCCAGTCGTCCGGGACGTGCACGCGCTCGGCCACGGCTTCGCCGATCAGCACGAGATCCGGGTCGAGGCCCATCTGTCGTGAGGAGCAGGTCGGGTGCAGGACGAGTTGCTCGATCTGCGCTGACACGTCGACCCGGGGCAAGATCTCCCGGGCGGCGAAGGCCACCGCGTCCTCGACGACCACGCCGCTCTCGCTGAGGAGCTTCGCGAAGCCCTCGGTGCAGCTCGACGCGTCGCTGACGACCACGAGCCCACTGTCGGCCACGGCCGCTCGGATGCGTTCGACCGTGCGTTGCTCGTTCACCGCAGCACCGGACGCGAACCCCTTCGACGACCACGGGGTGCCGCAACAGATCGACTCCACGCCGTCGGGGACCATCATGCTCAGGCCCGCCCGCTCGAGCAGTCGGGTGAAAGCGCCCATGACGCCGTCCCCACCGTCCGCCGCGCCGAACATGCTGTTCACGCACGCCGGGACGTAGATGCCGACGGTCGGACCGTCACCGGCGCCCACCGTCCGACCGAGTGCCTTCCGCGAGCGTCCGCCGCCCGGCAGATCGCCCGAGTACTTCGGCACGGTGTCCGCGCCGAGCACGGCACGCGCGACGTCCGTCACCGCACCGACCACCGGAGCCGGGAGGAGCTTCGCGCCGGAGAGCGCGACCGAACCGATCCTCGTGACCGGCCCCCAACCGGTGGCAGCAGCCTTCCAGCCCGCGGCGGCGACCGGAGCCGCCTCGGTGCGCCGGATGCGCTTGACCAGCGCGCCCGTGTTGATCTGGACCGGGCACGCCGTCTGGCACATCCCGTCGACGGCACAGGTCTGCACGCCGGCGTAGTCGTAGTCGTCCGCGAGCTCCTCCGCGAGGGCGATGTCCCCGCGAGCGCGAGCGGACTCCTCGGCACGGCGGACGACGATGCGCTGCCGCGGCGTCAGCGTCAGGTCGCGACTCGGGCAGACGGGTTCGCAGTACCCGCACTCCACGCAGCGGTCGACCTCCTCCTCGACGGTCGGCTGGAGCTTGATCCCCTGGAGGTGCGCCTGGGGATCCTCGTCGATCAGCACGCCGGGGTTCATCACCCCGGCCGGGTCGACCAACCGCTTCAGCTCGAGCATCACCCCGTACAGTTCATCGCCGTACTGCCGGCGGACGTACGGTGCCATGGCGCGACCCGTACCGTGCTCGGCCTTCAGGTTGCCGCCCGCGTCGAGGACGAGGTCGACCATCTGCTCGGTGAAACCGTTGAACCGGCCGAGCGCGGCGTCGCCCTCGAACCGGTCGGTCAGCATGAAGTGGATGTTGCCGTCCTTCGCGTGGCCGAAGATGACCGAGTCGCGATAGGCGTGCTGCACGAAGAGCTCCTGCAGGCTCGCGCAGGTGTCTGCGAGGGCGGCGGTCGGCACGACGATGTCCTCGAGGAGGGCCGTGGTGCCGGAGGGTCGCGCTCCCGCGACCGAAGCGTAGAGGCCCTTCCGGAGTGCCCAGGCGCGCGACCGCTGGGACGCGTCGCTCGAGAACACCACCGGCGCGTGCACGTCCAGACCGTTCAGGAGCACACCGCCCGCCGTCGCGCGGTCCCTGAGTTCGACGGCGTCCTCGGAGCGGTACTCGACGAGGAGTGCCGCGTGATCCTGCGGCGTGAACCCCTGGATCTCCGCCGGGCTGCCGGGGAGACGCTGCCCGACCGTCAGGGACGTGGCGTCCATGAGCTCGAGCGTCGCGGCTCCGGACGCGACCAGCTCGGGCAGCGCGCGCGTCGCCGCATCGAGGGAGGGGAACACGGCCAGCGCCGTCGACACCAGCGGGAGGACGGGGACGGTGCGGAAGGTCGCCTCGGCGACGAACGCCAGCGTGCCCTCCGAGCCGATGATGAGGCGCTGCAGGACGTCCACGGGCGACTCGAAGTCGAGGAACGCGTTGATGCCGTACCCCATGGTGTTCTTCAGGGAGAACTGGCGCTCGATGGACGCGACCGACGCCGGGTCCGATCGCACGCGGCGCTGCAGACGCTCGATCCCCTCGGCGAGCTCCGGTTCCGCTTCGTGGAGCCGTCGGTCGGCCGTCGGGTCAGCCGTGTCGATCGTGGTGCCGGACGGGAGGACGAACACCATCGATTCCAGCGTCCGGTAGGTGTTCTCGTCGATCCCGCATGCCATGCCGCTGGAGTTGTTCGCGATGACGCCGCCGATCGTGCACGCCACCTCGCTCGCCGGGTCCGGGCCGAGGCGGTAGCCGAGTCGCGTGAGTCGCGCGTTGACCTGCGCCACCGTCGCCCCCGGCTGCACCCGGACGCGCTTGCCGTCGTCGAGCACCTCGATGGACTTGAACCGCTGCCTCGTGTCGACGATGATGCCGGAACCGGACGCCTGACCGGACAAGCTGGTGCCACCCGACCGGAACGTGACGGGCGCGGCGGACCGCGTCGCCGCCCGGAGGATCGATGCGACCTCGGCAGCGCTCTCCGCGATGACGACCGCCTCGGGCGTCAGCAGGTAGTGCGATGCATCCCCGGCGTACGCGGCCAGGTCGATCGCCCGGGTGCGGATCCGGGAGGGGTCACCCACGGCTTCGCCGATGGCTTCGGTCATGAGGGATGGGACGGTGGTCGGGTGTGCCACGAGGCTTCCTTCTCGAATGCGGGCGTCAGCGGGGTGCAGGGGTGCGGGGTGCTGGGTTGCGGCTGCGGTGGCCGGACGCCTCAGAGGATGGGGCGTCGTCGGCCATCGCCCGGCCGATTCATTCGAAGCGTTGCCAGTCCGGCCGGTTGTCGTAGGTGTAGCGATAGTAGTCCGACAACCGCAGCCCTGATGCCGCCGCCTCGTCGACGATGACGGTGGCGTGCTCGTGCAGCTGGAGCGCCGAACCGGGGACGAACGCGCTGAGCGGTCCTTCGACGGCGCCCGCGACGGCGTCGGCCTTCCCGGCACCCTGGGCGACCAGCACGAGCTCGCGCGCCTCGAGGATGGTCCCGAGTCCCTGCGTCATGCAGTGGGTGGGCACCTGGTCGGGCGAGTCGAAGAAGCGGGCGTTGTCCTGTCTGGTCTTCGGTGCCAGGGTCTTGATGCGCGTGCGTGACGCGAACGACGACGTCGGCTCGTTGAACCCGATGTGCCCGTTCGATCCGATGCCGAGGATCTGCACGTCGATGCCGCCGGCCTCCGCGATGGCCCGGTCGTACTCCTTCGCGGCGGCCGCGAGGTCCGCGGCGCGACCGTCCGGGACGCGGACGCGCGAGGGGTCGAAGCCGAGCGGGGCGACGACCTCGCGCGCGATCACGCTGGCGTACGACTCGGGGTGGTCTGCGGGGATGCCCACGTACTCGTCCAGCGCGAAGCCGCGCGCTTCGGCGAACGACAGCGAGCCCGCCTGCACGCGACGGGCCAGTTCCGCGTAGATGCCCTGGGGGCTGGACCCGGTCGCGAGCCCGATGACGGCCTGGGGCCGCCCGGCGACGATCGACGCGATCTTCGCGCCGGCGACGCGACCGACCTCGGCGGCGTCGGGAAGGATGATGATCTCCACGGTGTCCTCTCGTTCCTGCTCAGGCGCTCGCCGCAGCCACGGCCGAGCGGACGTCGCCGTCGTGCGATTCCAACAGCCGGGCGGCCGTCGCTGCGTCCACGTCGGCGAGGAGCATGACGACGGCGGTCTTGGCGTGGGCGCCGGCCTGCTCCAGGGCGGCGTCGGCGATCGACCGTTCGACCCCGGTGGCGTCGGCGACGATCCGCTGCGCGCGGTCGACGAGCTTCTCGTTGGTCGGCTTCACGTCGACCATCAGATTGGAGAAGACCTTGCCCGAGCGCACCATGGACGCGGTGGACAGCATGTTGCACACGAGCTTCTGTGCGGTACCGGCCTTCAGACGGGTCGAACCGGTGAGCGCCTCGGGGCCGGTCATCACCTCGATGGCGATGTCCGCCTCGGCGCTGATCCTGGCGTTCCGGTTGCAGGACACCGCGATCGTCCCCGCGCCCAGGTGGCGTGCGTAGCGCAGGCCGCCGATGACGTACGGGGTGCGACCGCTGGCCGCGAGACCGACGACGACGTCCGTGGGGCGGAGGTCGGCCGCGATGAGTTCCGAGGCGCCGAGCTCGATGTCGTCCTCAGCACCCTCGACGGCGACGACGAAGGCGTGCTCGCCCCCGGCGATGAGCCCAACGACCTCGGAGGGGTCGGTGCCGAAGGTCGGCGGGCACTCGACCGCGTCGAGCAGTCCGATCCGACCGCTCGTCCCCGCGCCGAGGTAGATCAGTCGTCCACCCTGCCGACGAGCCTCCGTGATGCGCTCCACGGCGCGCGCGATGCTCGGCAGTTCCGCTCGGACCGCGTCGGCGACGAGTCGGTCCTCGTCGTTGATCACCTCGAGCAGCCGGAGCGTGTCCAGCGTGTCGAGGTCGACCGTGCGCGGGTTGCGTCCCTCGGTGGAGAGCGCTGCCAAGGTACTCGATGCTTCAGGCACGATCGGCCCTCCGTTCTGGGTCGGACGGGCTGGCGCCGTCGTAGTGGTCCGTGGGGTTGTCGACGGTCATGCTTCGAACCGCAGCGAGCGAGGCGGCCCGTCGAGCGTCCGCGCGGGGAGCGAGTGCCCCGGGACGATCACGCCGAGGACGCTGCCGTGCGAGGCGCCGGTGGCCGAGGGGAGGGATCCCGCCTGGCCGTTCACCGTCAGGAAGCCGAGGACCGCGAAGGCGAGCGCCTCCTTCGCATCGGACGGGAGGCCCGCGTCGTCGCTGCTGACGACGTCGGCCTCGGGGAGTGCGGCCCGGATGCGCGCGACGAGCTGGGGATTGCGCACCCCTCCGCCGGCGAGGATGACGCGCTCCACCCCACGGACGGCGTCGGCGACGGTCCGTGCGGTCAGCTCGGTCAGGGTCGCGACGAGGTCCTCGATCGGAAGCGTCGGACGGACGGCGAGCTGCTCGCGGAGGTAGTCGAGGTGGAACAGTTCCTTGCCCGTCGACTTCGGGGCGGGGCGCTGGTAGTACGGCTCGCGCAGGAGGAGGTCGAGCGTCTCCTCGTCGACGGTGCCACGCGCGGCAAGCTCGCCGTCGGCGTCGAACTGCAGGGCGCCGTCGGTGTGCTCGGCGACGACGGCGTCGATGAGGGCATTCGCCGGCCCGCTGTCGAAGGCGATCGGGTCGTGGCCAGGCCGCACGATGGTGGCGTTGGCGATGCCGCCGAGGTTGACTGCCGCTGCGGTCTCGCCCCCCAGCCAGAGCGCGTCGATCATGCTCACGAGCGGAGCACCCTGCCCGCCGGCCGCGACGTCACGTGAACGCAGGTCGGCGACGACGGTGCAGCCGGTGCGTTCGGCGATCCAGGCCGGCTGGCCGAGCTGGAGCGTGCCTTCGACCCGGCCGTCCTCGACCCAGTGGTACATCGTCTGGCCGTGGGAGACGATCAGGTCGGCGTCACCGTCGCAGAGCTCCGCGACCGCTCGCACCGCGAGGTCGGCGAAGGCCTGCCCGATCCGCGTGTCCAACCGACAGATGTCGTCGACACTGGTGGTTGCCGGCGGCAGGGCTGCGGTGATCGCGGCTCGCAGTTCCGGGTCGTACCCGGCGGTGAGCATCCCGAGGGGGCGGACGACGAGGGTGTCGCCGTCCACGCTGATCTCGGCTGCGGCGGCGTCGATCGCATCGTGCGAGGTGCCGGACATGAGGCCGATGACGCGCATCGGGCGGCTCACTTGCGCAGCTCCGCCCGGTGGGCGTTCCCGCGGAGCGTGCCGATGGCGATCGCGCTCACCAGGCAGGTCGCCATCACGTAGTACGCCGGGACGTCGACGTTGCCGGTCGAGGCGATCAGCGACGTGATGATGAGGCCGGCGCTGCCCGAGAAGACGGCGTTCGAGATCGAGTAGGACAGTCCGAGACCGGTGTACCGCACGGAGGTGGGGAACATCTCGGCGAGCATGGCGGGGCCCGGGCCCGCGATCAGGCCGACGACCGCTCCGGCGACGAACACGGCGAGGCCGTGGACTCCGACGCCGAGGTCCGGGTTCTGCAGCACGTTGAGCAGGGGCAGCGCCAGGATCACGATGAGCCCGGTGCCGGTGAGCATCACCCAACGCCGACCGATCTTGTCCGACAGCCAGCCGGCCGGGAGGATCGTCGCGGCGAAGCCGGCGTTCGCGAGCACCGTGGAGATCAGTGCTTCCTGGAACGAGGCGTTGAGGCTGCTCTGGAGGTAGGAGGGCATGACGACGAGGAAGGTGTACCCGGCGGCGGACCAGCCCATCAGGCGACCGATCCCCAGGAGGATCGCTTTGGCGGTCTCGGCGGCGCCCGCCCGCACGACCACCGGCTTGGCGACGTCGGTGGTGTCGGCGGCGGCGGCCTTCTGGAACTCCGGGGTCTCCTCGAGCTTCAGGCGGAGGAACAGGGCGACCGCGCCGAGGGGGATGGCGAGCAGGAAGGCGATCCGCCAGCCCCACGCCGCCAGATCGGCTTCGGACAGCAGGGATGCCAGCAGCGCGACGGTACCGGCGCCGCCGAGGAGTCCGAGTGCGACCGTGAACGACTGCCACGATCCGTAGAAGCCGCGCTTCCCGGCAGGTGCGAACTCGGTCATGACCGAGACGGCGCCACCGAACTCACCGCCGGCGGACAGGCCCTGCAGGATGCGCACGATCGTGAGCAGGATGGGCGCCGCGATGCCGATGGAGGCGTACGTCGGGAGGATGCCGATGAGTGCGGTCGCCCCGGACATCATCACCAGGACGAGGATGAGCGTCGGCTTGCGGCCGATCCGATCGCCGATCCGGCCGAAGAGCGCCGCCCCGACCGGACGGAAGAAGAAGGCGATCGCGAAGGACGCGTAGGTCGCGATGAGCGACTCGATACCGGTCTGCTGGCCGTCGCTGAAGAACTGCGCGGCGAGGATCGTGGCGAGGAACCCGTAGATCCCGAACTCGTACCACTCGATGAAGTTGCCGACGCTGCCGGCGACGATGGCCCGGCGTCGGGCGGTGCTGCTGATCACGTCGCTGCGTGGTGTGGAGCTGGTCACGGGACCTCCCTTGGTTCCTGGATCGTGCATGCCGGCAGCACCCGCGGTACTCCGCTACACGTGTCGGCCAGTCCGCACCTGAGGAGGGCACTGGTCGCGAGTCGGTGCAACAAACATACACAATTCGATCGTGGATGGTAATTTCCATACATCCTGACCGCGGGTGCCGACGGTACAGTGATGACGGTCGAGAGGAGCACCGATGGGAGCCGACGTCCACCGGACATCACGGGCGGTGTCCACCGAGGTGCGCGCCCGTCTCGACGAACTCCGTCCCTCCGAGCGGCGGATCGCCGAATCGCTGCTCGCCGACCCGGGTGCCTTCGCAACGCGATCGGTCGCCGAGATCGCCGAAGAGGCATCGACGTCGACGACGACGGTCGTCCGTTTCACGCGCAAGATCGGCTACGACCGCTTCAAGGACTTCCGCCATGACCTGACCGAGGAGAACCTCCGCGAGCGGCTCGCGCTCGCCGGGACGAACGTGCAGTCGCCCGACATCGTCGCCGGAGACAGTCTCGACGACATCGTCGCGAAGGTCGCCGCGAACGAATCGCTCTCGATCGCCGACACCGCACAGGCGCTCGACACGGCAGCCCTCACGCGTGCGGTCGCCGCGGTCGCCGGCGCTCGCCGGGTCGACATCTTCGGTGTCGGAGCGAGCTCCATCGTCGCCGTCGACCTGCAGCGGAAGCTCTCGCGGATCGGACGGGTGGCGCTCGAATGGCCCGACCCTCATGCCGCCTGGACCGCCGCTGCGATCCTCGACGAGCAGGCGGTCGCCGTCGCGATCTCGCACTCCGGCGCGACCGCTGACACCGTCGACTACCTCCGGCTCGCGGCCCGCTCCGGGGCGACGACCATCGCGATCACCAACCACGCTGAGTCGACCCTGGCGACCAGCGCGGACATCGTCCTCCAGACGTCCGCGCGGGAGACGGCGTTCCGCTCGGGAGCGCTCGGCAGTCGGATCGCACAGCTGATGGTCGTCGACTGCCTCTTCATCGGCGTCGCCCAGGTCGACTCCGAGTCGTCCATCGGTGCGCTGCAGCGGACCTTCGACGCGGTCCGGGAGCGTCGCTCGACCGAGTGACGTCGACCGTGCGGTTGCACTCCGCAACGACGGTTGAGTATTTCGCATTCGTCGTATAAAGTCTTACATATCAGTTACTCAAACGAGTCGATATGTGGCGAGACCTGACGTCCTCCCCGAGGCGTCGTCATGACGTTCCGCCGCACCGCCCCTTCACCGGATGTCGATGACCCGCGTTCGCGACAGCTTCGGTGAGGCCCACCCATGCACCGCGCCCCCTAGGAGAACCATGTCCACGAAACGGACGACGAACCTCATCACTCTTGCGGTCCTCGCCACCGTCGGCTCGACGCTGATGGCCGCGCCGGCTCACGCGGCGTCTGCACCGATGACGCCGGACCACCCGATCGGAACCACCGTCCCGCCTCTGACCAGCGATGGCGTGACCGGCCTGACCGGAATGGACCAGACCACGCTGGCTGATGGCCAGACCTACCCACTGCGATTCCGCGAGCCGGACCCGTCGACCGGCAAGGTGCTCCCGCCGGCAGCGATCGGCGAGGTCCAGATGGCCGTGTCGACCAGTGGTCGGACAGATGCCGGTACCTTCCTGCCGACGATCGGACCCAAGTTCAACAACGCCGAACAGACGCCCGTCGGGCAGGTGTACGCGGATTCCTGGACGGTCTTCAACAACGAGGGGAGCGCCACCTACACCTTCGACTTCTCCGGTCTGCAAGGTGGTGCCCTTCCCGCCGGCGCGGTCCTGGCCTTCAACGACGTCGACGTGTGCGGCGACGCGGCGTCGGAGAGCGCACAGCTGTCCTCCGATGTCGCCGGGTCCTGGCTGGATTACCGGGCGGACACCGGATCCGGAACCCCCGGCGCGGTCACGGTGGATGCGGAGACGGGTCAGGTCGACATCAGTTCGGTGTGCCCGGCCGGCGCGAACGGCGTCACGCAGACCTTCACCACCAACACCGAGATCTCCGACCTCACGATCACGCTGAACGGCTCCTCGCCGAACACCACTCCCATGTCCGGGTTGTGGTGGGCGTTCGAACTCCCGCTCGAGGCGGTCGCGCCAGCAATCTCGATGGAGAAGTTCACCAACGATCAGGATGTCACCGAGGCACCCGGCCCGGAGATCGTGATCGACAGCGCCGTCGCCTGGACCTACCGGGTCGGCAACGCCGGCAACACCCACCTCGCCGAGGTCGTCGTCACGGACGACCAGGTCGACGGCGCCGACATCGTCTGTGGTGATGGCGGCAACGTGATCGCGCTGCTCGCCCCCGGCGAGTCGGTGACCTGCGTCGCGAACGGAACGGCCATCGACGGGCCCTACATGAACACCGCGACGGCCGTCGGTGTCCCTGCCGACTCGACCGGCGCCGCACGACCCGACCTGGAGACCGTGTCGGTTTCGGATGCCTCGTGGTACACGGGCGTCCCTGCGGCAGTGACTCCTGTCGTGCCCACCGATGGGCGTCCCGGAGGAGAGCTGGCACGAACGGGTGCGGAGCTGTGGGCGTCGGTGGGTGGCGCACTGGCGCTGCTGGCCGGAGGCGCGGCGTTCCTGCTCGTCCGCCGCCGGAACGCCTGAGCCGAGTTCCTCAGCGAGACGACGTGATCTCGACGAGCGGCGGAGTGCTTGGCTGGGTTCAGAGCATCCCGGTCAGCACTCCGCCGTCCGCGCGGAGGGCTGCACCGTTCGTCGCCGACGCCAGTGGGCTCGCGAGGTCGGCCGCCAGCGAGGCGATCTCCTCGGGCTCCATGAAGCGTTCGAGCAGAGTGGTGGTGTTGCGACCGATGATCGAGGCCTTCACCGCGTCGACCGGCGCGGCCTGGCCGGCGGCGATCGACTCGATCGTCGTGGCGACGCCGGCCGAGTAGGTCGGGCCGCCGAGGATCGTGTTGACCGTCACGGCGCTGCCGCGGGTCAGCTTCGCGAGTCCGTTGCCGAGGGCGATCATCGCCGCCTTGGAGACGCCGTAGTGGATCATGTCGGCGGGGATGTTCACGCCGGACTCGCTGCTGATGAAGAGGATGCGCCCCCAGCCACGATCCAACATGCCTGGCAGGGCGTGCCGGGACAGCCGGACGCCGCTCATCAGGTTGACCTCGAGGACGTGGGACCAGTCGTCGTCCGAGATGGCCTCGAATTCCGCGAGACCGAACTGGCCCACGTTGTTCACGAGGATGTCCACGGCGCCGAGGTCACCGAGCAGTCGCTCGACGGAGGCGGGATCGGCGAAATCCGCGACGATCCCGTCGTGGCCGGCATCGAGGTGCGTGCGCCGAAGCGCGGCGACCGCGTCCTGCACCGCCTGCTCGGAGCGTCCGTTCACGATGACGCGTGCGCCTTCGGCAGCGAGCCTCCGCGCGACGGCGGCACCGATGCCGCCGGTCGATCCGCTGATGAACGCCGTCTTGCCGCGGAGTTGTAGGTCCATGTCGTCTCCCTCTGTCGGCGATACGCCGCCTCACTTGCTCAGGCAAGTCACTCTAGGTCGGTTCACTTGCTCAAGCAAGTCGAATAGGCTTGCCCCATGACCGAATCCGCCGAACATCCTGGCCTCAGCGGCGAGCGGCTCGCGGCCTGGGCCTCAGTCGCCACCTTGGTGGAGCGGCTTCCCGCGGCACTCGACGCCCAGCTGCAGCGAGACAGCGGGCTGACCCACTACGAGCACGGGCTGCTCTTCGCGCTCGACACCGCCCCGGACCGCACACTCCGGATGAGCACGCTCGCCGGGTACGCGAGCAGCACGCTCTCGCGGCTCTCCCGCGCGGTCTCGCGACTCGAGAAGCAGGGCTGGGTGCGACGCGAGGTCGACCCCACCGATGGTCGGTTCACCCTCGCCGTCCTCACGGACGACGGCCACGCGCACGTCGCCCGGTCCACGCCGGCACACCACGCCCTCGTCGAGGAGCTCGTCTTCGGCTCGCTCACGGAGGCGCAGGTGCGGCAACTGGCCGAGATCAGCGCGAGGATCGCGACGACGATCGATCCGACCGTGCCGTGGGCGCCGTCCGAGTGAACCTCGGAAAGACGTCCTTGTGGGCGCGCTCACGCCGGGCGTAGCTTGACCGCATGAGCCTCTTCATCACGTGTCCGGTCGAGAGCGTCGAACGCGCGACCGCCTTCTACGACGCCCTCGGCTGGACCCGCAACGCGGCGATGTCCTCTGACCAGGTCTCCTGTTTCGAGATCGCTCCCGGGCAATACGTCATGCTCGGGAGCCGAGAGATGTACGCGAGCGTCGGCGGCACCGAGGAGCTGATCGGCGGACCGGACACGCCCTCGAAGGTGACGGTCTCCTTCGACCTCGGCAGTCGCGAGGCGGTCGACGAGCTCGTCGAGCGGGCCGGTGCCGCGGGTGGACGGATCGGCGACACCGACGACTACCCGTTCATGTACCAGCGCCAGTTCGACGACCCCGACGGGTACCACTACTCGCCGTTCTGGATGAAGCCCGACGCCGAGCCGACCGCCTGAACGACCTCACCGCGACACGGCACGGCGAGCAGGTCGCCGGCCGTGAGGTCGCGGGGGAGCAGCACGCGCTGCTCGGTTCCTGCCGCGCTGTCGAGGTGGAACGACACTGTGTGCGTCGTCGACGCTCGCCCGATCAGCCGGAGTTCCGACCAGCACGGTTCGACGTCTGAGAGGCAGGCGTCGAGGGTGAGGTGATGGCCGTCCTCGCCGAACGCCGCAGCGACGACGCGCATGACGACCACGGAGGTCTGCTCGACGGGAGACGGGCATCCGCCTGTGCCGGGGATCACCGCTGCCGCCGAGTGGACGCACGGGGTTCCGCACTGCTCGACGAGGCGCAGCATCGGAACGTCGTCGACGATCACGTCCGTGGTGCTGAGGTGGGTGTGTGCCGGCCAGCGGTCGGGGAGGAACGGGTCCGGGATGCTGCGGCGGAGTGAAGGCAGGATCGTCGTGAGGGTCATGACCTCCGGTCTACGCCTCGCATTCTGCCCGAATACCGGTCCTCACGGGATCCATACATCGTTCCCCGGAACCCAGACGGTCTCCTCACGTCGTGCGAGGGCGAGGGGCATCAGCCTTCGACCATGGCTGGCATCTCCTGTCAGAGTTCGCGCGCGAACGACACCGTCGTGGCCGTGCGTCCGGTCTCGGCGAGTCCCGCCTTCAGGAGGACCCGCTGGGATGCGAGGTTGGTGACGTCGGTCTCCGCGGCCGCCCGTTCTGCGCCATGCGCTGCGACGAACGACAGTGCGCCGGCGACTGCTTCCGTAGCGAGTCCGACCCCGCGAGCGGCGGGAACGAGACCGTAGCCGAACTCGACGCGACCGTCGCTGTCGGGCGGTCCGAAGAAGCCGAGTCCACCGACGGCCGAACCGTCGGCATCACGGATGAGGTACATCGTGAAGATCGGGTCGCTGACGGTCGATTCCGCGAGACCGCGGAGCGGACCGAGCTCATCGGCGAAGGGGTACTCCGGGTGCCAAGCGTCACCGTCACGCTCGTCGCGTTCGACGATGCGTCGCGCGAGCGCCGGTGAGATCGGTTCGAGGGTGGTTCGTTCGGTGCGGATGATCATCGACGCCAGTCTGGCAGGGGCCAGACGCGCATGATCGCCATGCGGTATCCGCCGGTCTGACGCCGCCGCCAAGAGCGCCCGTTCTGCTCTTGCCTGGAGTCTCAGGGGACGGATCGCGCACTCTCGGCGGCCTGCTCGAGGACCTCCAGCTCGTGACGCACATGGTCCAACGCATCCCCGGGGTGGCGATGCTGCAGATCGTGCAGCATGAACCGGCAGGCCCAGATGCGTGCGGCCGTCGACGCCTCGTCGAGGTTCGCGCCGTCGGTCCAGCCCGCGAGGAACGCCCGCCACACCGGCTGCTCGAGCAGCGGCATCGCGTGCGGGTCCAGCCGGAAGATGGCGGAGGTCCTGGCCCGGTCGTAGTCCGGCGACCCCGCCCCGGCGTTGGTCCAGTCGATGACCGCGGTCACGCGGTCGTCCGGCCCCAGCAGGATGTTCAACGGGTGGAGATCGAGGTGCAGGAGCGAGCGTTCGCCGTCGATGGAGGCGAACGCCGGAGGGGCGAGGACCGTCCACAGCGCCGCCTGCGCACGACCGCAGGCGAGACCCCTCGTGAAGGCCCGCTCTGCGGTCACGCCGTTGAGATCGGCGGCGACGGTGCCGTCGACCCGCTCGATGAGCGCGGCTGCCCATGGCCCACCGTCGGTCGGGACGAAGGTGCCGACGGTCGCTGGAACCGGCACCGCCACGGCGGCTGCGTTCGCAGCGGCGAGTTCGTGCGCGATCGTCTCAGGGGAGCCGAGGCGCAGCACGACGTCGTCGATCCCGAACACCCGCCCGGTCATCCCGCCGAGCGGCTCGAGGCGTTCATGATCGAGCCCGAAGTGGTCGCTCGCTTCGATGAGGGCGCGACGGAATCCGCGCTCGTTGTCGTCGACCATCACGTCATCGTAGGTGAGGTGCGCCGTCGGGTCACGGGTGTGGTCACCGTCACCCCAGCGACGAGCGGGCCGCGGCCGAGCGGCGCTGCCATGTCGCCGTAGCGGCGACGAGGGCGGCGGTGACCGCCAGGCCGAGGACCGCTCCCATGGCGACATCGTGGACGTAGTGCACGCCTTGCGCGACCCGGCCGGCGGCGACGAGCGCCGCCAGTGCGAGCGCCGAGCACGTGACCCACCATCGGCCGACGGCGATCGCGATGACGACGGTCGCTCCAAATGCGAGCGTCGCGTGGTTTGACGGCAGTGACCAGTCACCGGCCGGCGGGCATTCGGTCGCGATCGACCACCGGGTGCATGGTCGGGGTTGGGCGAAGAGGAGTTTCAGTCCCTCGCTCGCGGCGTAGGCGAGGCCGACCCCGGCGGCGCCGGCCAGCAGCCGCGCCCGCCGTTCCGGGTGGCGGATCCAGGCGAACGCCGCCGTCGAGATCGTCGTCGCCGCCAGGAGCGCGAGGCCGATCTCCGAGGCGAGTTCGACGTTCGGGATGGCCGAGCCGAGGGCGGCGAGCCAGCGCGTGCCGACGACGCTGACGCTGCCCGGTGCCGGGACGACGAGCAGGACAAGTGCCATGAGGGTCGCAGCACCGAACGGCAGGAGTAGGCGGCGAGATGGCAGGGGCAGTGGCATGTTCTCGACCGTAGTGACGAGCTGTGAGCGGCACATCGGACTCCGGATGGCCCTGATGTCGGCACCGAGTCGGATGTGGAGAGCGCTGAGATCGTGCAACCGGCGCGTTCAGCGCTGCAGTTGTGTGGTCGGAAGCCGGCGCGCACCGAGACCGAGGGGCGATACCGTGCCACGAGGCACGTCAGTCGCGAGACGATGGATGCATGACCGCTCTCTCCGGAATCGATATCGCCGCCGAACTCCGACAGGTCGAGGCCCATTGGACTCCTCGAGTGGTCGGGCGGGTCAACGATCAATACGTGAAGGTCGCGAAGCTCCTCGGCCAGTTGGTCTGGCACGACCACGCGAACGAAGACGAGATGTTCCTCGTCGTCTCGGGCACGCTCCGTATCCAGCTCCCCGACGATGAGGAAGTCGTGCTCACGCCCGGCCAGTTCTTCGTGGTGCCGCGGGGCGTGCAGCACAATCCCATCGCCGACGAGGAGGTCGAGATCGTCTTGATCGAGACCGTCACGACCGCCCACACCGGTGACGTGATCGTAGAGGGCACGGTGCCCGTCGAGCGTCAGCTGGGCGACTTCCGCTGAGGACATGATCGCCGGACGGCACTCGACCGTAGGGTGGGCGGATGTCTGTTCCGGATGAATCACGTTGGACCACGCTCGGGAAGACGACGGTCCACCGAGGTCGAGTGACCTTGGTCGACCACGAGGTCCGATTGCCGGACGGGTCGCGGTCGAGCTATCTCGTCGACGAGAGCGTTCCCTTCTCCGTCGCCTCGCTGATCATCGACGGCGACGACGTGCTCCTCGCCCGGCAGTACCGATACCCGCTCGACCGCTGGATCCACGACCTGCCGGGCGGTGCCGGTCGAACGGACGAAGCCCCGCTCGATGCCGCTCGGCGTGAGCTCGAAGAGGAGCTCGGTATCGTTCCGGACGACCTCCGACCGATGCACACCTTCTTCATGAACCCGGGGCGGGCGTCCTGGCCGACACACCTGTTCATCTCGACTCGAGGCATCCGTTCCGGCCTGGTGGACCTGTCGGATCCCGCGGAGCAGGTGCGGCTCGTGCGCATCCCGCTGTCCGAGCTCGACGCACTGATCGCCACCGGAGCGATCGTCGACCCGCCGCTCATCGTCGCTCGAGCCATGGCGGCGGCTCAGGGCATCCTCCCGCCGCTGGGAGTGGCAAACGAGTAGCTATCTCCGCGAGCGCATCTGACCGAGAGTTCGAGCAGGCGGCACCGGTCACACTCCCCGGGTTCGGGTACGCTCGCGGCGTGAACGAAGACGAGACGCTCGTCCACGTGACGCACGACGCGCCGTGGCTGCCTCCTGGCGGCAGGGCCGAGGTGGTCCGCCGGACGACACCACCCCGGCCGATGGCGGTCGTGCGCCTGCTCCTGCGCGACTCCGACCAGGTGTTCTGCGTGCCAAGGCAGGGCACAGGGCGGCTCGATCTGCCAATGCTCGAGGCTGTATCCGATGACGTGGACGGGACGGCGGCCGTTCGTGAGCTGGCGCAACGCATCACCGGCGAGGCCATTGGCCTTCGGTTCATCGGCGCCGTGCGCAACGTCGTGGAGGCGCTGGCCGACGGATACGACTGGCCGGTCCCTGCCGCCCACTTCGGCGTGTGGGCTTCGGACGCGACTCCGATGGTTGACGGAACCTGGGTGCGTCTCGACGATGACGAGCATCAGCTGCGCGACCGACACTGGTACCCGTTGGTGGGCTGAGCCGACAGCTCAGCTGGGCGACCTGACTGGAACGAGGCAGTCGACCTCGCCGTCGCGCCGATAGTGCTCGATGTGGGGGCGGTCTTCGTCGTGATCAGCAAGGTCGAAGAGCACGTCGAACGCGCCGGCGATCTGCGCGTAGACGCCGGGCGTCTCGCCGCGAAGACGCAGCCTGAGGTAGTCGCCGCCGGGGACCACGGTCTCTTCCAGGCCGAGCGGGTTGTCGGCATCCCGGTCCAGCCGCGCGGACGCCATGCGGTACCTGTCACTTCCTCCGTAGACCAGGCCCATCATCCTGCGGCCCCGCAACGAGTCGAACGAGTTCTCGAACGCCGGCCAGGCCGCCTGCACCTGCTCGATGTCGAGTGCGACGTCCTGACTGAGGGCGGCGATGTCGTCGAGCGTCACGACGTCGATCCGGCCGAGCTCATGCGTCATCGGGAAGTGCCTCATGCCTCGTGTCTAACACGTGCCGCCGTGGTAAGAAGGTCCCCATGCGCCGCGCCGTCAGCACTCTCCTCGCCCTGTGTCTCGTCGGCGCACTGGCGGGGTGTGGTGTGTTCGACCGTGGGCCGAGCTACGAGTCTGCCAAGGAACAAGCGCTCTCCCTGCGTCAGGAGTTCGAAGCGACCTTGCCGGACGGAGCGTCGACGGTGAGCCAGAACGACGTGGAACTCGCCTGCAGCGTCGGTGCCGTCCAGTACGACGGCAGCATCACCGTGAGCGTCGCGGAGGACTTCGATCGCAACGCCTGGTTGGACGAGGCTGCAGCGATGTATGCCGACAGGGCGGCCTGGAAGGTCGAGAAGGTGGTCGCAGCCGACGACTCCTCAGACCTCACGAGTGGCGTCTCCTTCATCTCCGATGACGGCTACTACGTGCGTCTCGACGAATTCGCTGACACGTCCGAGTGGGGGCCGGTCCTCGTCCTGGGCGCGTCGGGTCCATGTGTGCGTCGTTGAGTCGACCGTTCGCCCGAACACCAGCGGAGACATCCGCCGAGGGATCGACGTCGGGTCATTGCGACGGCCGGACTCGGCCATCACACGAACGGCGCACCCGAGGTCACCCGGGTGCGCCGCACGTCTCCGACGGTGGTTCTCTTACTGCTC
This sequence comes from Plantibacter sp. CFBP 8798, assembly GCF_014841195.1. NCBI lineage: Bacteria > Bacillati > Actinomycetota > Actinomycetes > Micrococcales > Microbacteriaceae > Plantibacter > Plantibacter sp. CFBP 8798. The sequence goes on along the minus strand of NZ_JACYTS010000001.1, from coordinate 43,977 downwards.
GATGAAGGCGAGGAGGTCGGGGTTGATGATGTCGGCGTGGTGGTCAGCATGCCGTGCGGGAAGCCCTCGTAGACCTTGAGGGTCGCGTTGCTGAGGAGCTCGGCCTGCTTGATGACCGCGTCCTTGTACGGCACGACCTGGTCGTCATCGCCCTGCATGCAGAGGACCGGCACGGAGATCGCCTTGAGGTCCTCGGTCTGGTCGGTCTCGGAGAACGCCTTGATGCCTTCGTAGTGGGCCACGGCGCTGCCGGTCATGCCCTGACGCCACCAGTTGTCGATCACGGGCTGGGACACGGTGACGCCGTCGCGGTTGAAGCCGTAGAACGGGCCCGAAGCCACGGCTTGGAAGAACTCCGCCCGGTTCGCGGCGAGCGCGCTCCGGAAGCCGTCGAAGACCGAGATGGGTGTCCCTTCGGGGTTGGCGTCGGTCTGCACCATCAGCGGAGGCACGGACGAGACCAGGACCGCCTTCGCCACACGACCCTGCGGCTCGCCGTACTTGGCGACGTACCGCGCAACCTGACCGCCACCCGTCGAGTGCCCGATGTGGACGACGTTGCGCAGGTCGAGGTGCTCGACGACCGCCGACACGTCGCTGGCGTAGTGGTCCATGTCGTGACCGGTGCCGATCTCCGAGGAACGCCCGTGCCCACGGCGGTCGCTCGCCACGACGCGGTACCCCTTCGACAGGAAGAAGAGGACCTGCGCGTCCCAGTCGTCCGACGACAGCGGCCAACCGTGGTGGAACATGATGGGCTGCGCCGTCGGGTCGCCCAGATCCTTGTAGTAGATTTCCGTGCCGTCGTCCGTTGTCACGAATGGCATGACTGACCTCCAAGCTCATGTCGAGCCAAGCCGTGCTCGGAACGACTCTCGCGAATTCCACTTCCACGGAATGTGGGAGCGCGACCACGGTAACGCGGCGAGGCGGCCGTTTCGCTGGTCCGCGGAAAGTCCCGACACCTGTCCAAACCGGTTGGTGCAGACGTCCAGTTCCGAGCGGCCGAGAGTGCTCGTTCTGCACTTCCGGAGCAGTTCGGCGAGCAGAACGGGCACTCTCGGTGGACGGATCGTTCAGCCGCGGTCGGCGAGCCACGTGCTGATCGCCGCGGGGAGCTGCGTGAAGTCCTCGACGGCGGTGTCGGGCTCGATCGGAACGCCGTAGCGCTTGCCAGTACGGTCGGCGTCGACGGCCACGGTCAGATTGACGACCGCACCGTCGTAGAGGCGGACCGGCTGGTTGGCCGTGCTGAAGCCGTAGCTCGGTTGCCCGAACACGTGCACGTCCGACTGCCCGATGAAGGCGATCGCGACCGCCTCGGCGGAGCTGCCGGTCATCCCGTCGATGACCACGGCGATCGGGCCGTCCACCTTCGGCTGCGGCTTCGTCGCCGCGCTCTGTCGGTTACCGTCGGACGACACGGCGCCGCCCGACACCGAGACGACCGTCGACCTGTCGACGGACTCGAAGGTCTCGACGGTGCCGTCGTCGAGCAGGGGTGCCACGGCGGCCAACATCGGCCACACGTTGCCGCCATGGTTGTCCCGCAGATCGACCACCCATGCCGACGTGTGGGGCGCGGCGGCGGTGATCGCGTCGACGGCCGTGTCGATGTATCGCTGGCCGAAGGAGTCGCTCCCGGAGCCGCCACCGATGAGTGTCGGGAGCCGGATGGTCGTCACACCGTCGGTGGACGTGACGGTGGGCGGTTCGTTCTCGGCCTCGGACCCCGACGACGGGCCGAACAGCTCCGCCGCGGCCGCAGGATCGTTGAAGGTGGTGTGCGGACCTCCCAACTCGGTCGCCGCCTCCGCGATCGGTCCGTAGGTGTCGGCGTAGTCGGAGGCGTCCGCGACGGAGGTCATGGCCCGTGCCCGCACCTCGGCGTAGCGTTCCGGTGTGGCCGCGACACCCTGTCGCATGGCGTCGAGCGCGACCTCCGCGTACGTCTGCGGCGACGGCGGGACGAGGTAGATCCCGTACGACCGCAGGAGCGGCGCGGCGACGACGGCGCCGCCGACCACCAAAGCGAGGAATGATGCCGTGACGACGGCAGCGATGAGGCCACGCCGACGCCGACGACGTCGCTGTCCCATGGGGGCCGGTGATGCCAAGGGTGGTCGATTGCGGGTGATGCCGGGCATGCCTCCAGGTTACGAATCGTCGATGCTCGAATCGTCAGCCCGCAGGACGATCCCGCTCGCGGAGTGTCATCCGCGGGCGGGATCGTGGTGCTTCGTCGTGTCGCTCAGCGCCAGTAGCCGTTCGCTGCGCTGACGGTCTGGAAGTTGATCGCGATGACCTGGGAGGCGCCCATCAGGCTGTCGGCGTTCTCCGCATACGCGACCCGTAGGCGTGCACGGACGTCCGCGTCGGGCTGGGTCATCTTGACGCCGGTCCTCGAGAGCTTGATCGCGAGTGCGTAACCCTCCTCGGGTGTCGGGGTCAGCAGGCTCGGGAGCCAGGATTCGGACATGTCGGTGCCTGTCGTTCCCGGTCGAGCTCAGGCGACGCGACGGAGCGGCACGGTCGGGAAGTCGACCGGCACCTCGAGCGCGACGTTGAGGTAGTTCGTGAACAGATTGAGGGCGACCTGACCCACGATCTCGACGATCTGCTCGTCGGTGACACCGTGCGAGCGCAGCGCCTCGACGTCGGAGGCGGGGATCTGACCCCGGAGTTCGACGAGCCGCAGGGCGAACGCGAGGATCGCGGCGGTCTTCGGGTCGTCCGACTGGCCCGTCTGCGCGGCGGACATCGCGTCGCGGCTGACACCTGCCTTGCGACCGAGGGCCGAGTGAGCGGCGAGGCAGTACTCACACGCGTTGCGATTCGCGACGGCGACGGCGATCTGCTCGCCGAGCGCGGCGCCGAGCGAACTGCTCGACCCGAACGCGCCGAAGGCCGACCACATGCTCGTGAGCGCGGCGGGCGAGTTGGCGACGGTCGCGAACATCGCCGGTACGGTTCCGAACGCGGCATGGATCTGGTCGAGCTGCTCCTTCGTGGTGCCGGTCGCGGTCTCGGGGTCGACGAGGGGGATGAGTGACATGAGGGGTTCCTGTCCTGATTGCCCCGGTCTTTCCGGGGATGCCTCCATCCTGTGCGTCAGTACCGGACGATTCGATGCATTTCGCCTGGACTTCAGTGCAGATCGTCTGCGATGCTGTCCGCATGCCACCCGTGGACCGCCTGTCGTCGATGCTCGAGCACTTCAGGATCCGCGCAAGCCTCTTCCACGCCGGTCCGCTGTGCGGCGTGACGACGTTCGCGGCGTCGCCCGGACGAGGCTTCCTCCACGTGCTCCGTGACGGCGAGATGTCGGTGACCCACCAGCAGGCCGACGGTCGGCTGGAGACCGTCATCGTCGATCGTCCGAGTCTGTTGTTCTACCCGAGGCCGCTCGAGCACGCCTTCCACAACGCGCCCACTGAGGACTCCGACTTCGCCTGCGCCACGATCGACGTCGACGGTGGGGCCACGCACCCACTGCTCCTGGCGCTGCCGCCCGTCGTCGTGATCCCGCTCGACGCCGTCACGACGCTCCGGCCCGCCCTCGACCTGCTGTTCTCCGAGGTCGACGCCGGCGCCTGCGGGCAGCGGGTCATCGTCGATCGTCTGTTCGAGGTGGTGCTCATGCAGCTCTTCCGCTGGATGCTCGACCACACGGACGAGGTCGGCCTGCCGGCTGGGCTCCTCACGGGGCTGGCGGATCCGGCTCTGGCACGCGCCCTCGTCGCGATCCACGAGGCTCCGGGTGAGGCGTGGACACTGGCCTCGATGGCCGACGAGGCGCGGCTCTCGCGCAGTACCTTCGCGGCGCGGTTCGCCTCACTGGTGGGCGTGCCGCCCGCCGAGTACCTGACCACGTGGCGGGTGACGCTCGCGCAGGGCATGCTCCGCGCTGGTGAGCCGGTCGGGCTCACCGCCTCGCGCCTCGGCTACGCGAGCGCACCGGCCTTCTCCCGCGCCTTCTCCCAGCGGGTCGGCGCCTCACCGCGGGCGTGGCTCGCTGCGGCCGTCGACGTGCCTGATGGCTCGCGCACCGAGGTGGCATGATGCCGTCCATGAGAAGTCGCCACGTGAGCCGGGTCATCAGCGCCTCGCCGGAAGCCGTCTACGAGTACGCGTCTGACGTCGACAACCTCCCGCGGTGGGCGGCCGGGCTCGCGCAGGCCGAGGTGGTGCGGGAGGGTGACTCGCTGTTCGTCGAGTCGCCGATGGGTCGGGTGGAGGTCCGGTTCGTCGAGCGCAACCATCTCGGGGTGCTAGACCACGATGTGACCCTGCCGTCCGGGACCGTCGTCACCAACCCGGTGCGTGTCCTGGCCCATCCGGAGGGTGCCGAGGTGGTGTTCACCGTGCGCCAGATCGAGCTGGACGACGACGCGTTCGCGCGTGACGTCGCCATGGTCGAGGCGGACCTCGAGCGCCTCGATCACCAGGTCGCCGGGCAGGCCGGCGTTCGATGACGCGGAGCACCGGTGGTGTCGTCGCCGTCGCCCTGGCCGGTGCGCTGGTGTTCGGGCTCGTGGGGTGCGCCTCCGCTCCTCCGTCCCCGTCGATGTCACCGAGTTCCCCGGTCTCGGCCCCACCGTCGGCCCCGCCCACGTCGATGCCCGACCGGTCGGTCGAGTTCCAAGCCCTGGAGGCCGAGTTCGGCGCGCGCGTCGGCGTGAGCGCCCTCGATATGGGGACCGGCGCCCGGTTGTCCTACCGCGCGGACGAGCGTTTCGGGTACGCATCGACGATCAAGGCGCTCGCCGTAGCCGTCTTCCTCCACGAGGTGCGTGGCTCGGCGCGTGACGAGGTCATCACCTGGTCGGCGGAGGATGTCGAGGCGGCCGGCTATTCGCCGGTGACGAGTGAACAGGTCGAGACCGGCCTGCCCCTGTCACAGCTCGCCGAGGCCGCCGTCCGGCGGAGCGACAACACGGCCCTCAACCTCGTCCTCGCGCGGATCGGTGGGCCGGCCGCGCTGGACGCCGCCCTCGTCACGCTCGGCGATGAGGTGACCGAGGTCGTCAACGCGGAGCCGCTGCTGAACGTGATCGAACCGGGCAGCACCGATGACACCACCACCCCTGCCGCGTTCACCGACGACCTGACCCGCCTCGTCGACGGCTCCTACCTGGAGTCCGCCGACCGGGCGACGCTCCTCGCCTGGATGAGCGGCAACGCGACCGGCGACACGCTGATCCGGGCCGCTGCTCCGGCGGGATGGCAGGTGGCCGACAAGTCCGGGGGTGCGGGTGGGATCCGGAACGACATCGCGATCATCGACCGGCCGGGCGGCGACCCGATCGTCCTGACCATCCTCACGAACACACTCGACCCGGACGCCGAGTACGACGACGCGTTGGTCGCGGAGGCGGCGAGGGTCGCGCTCGCCGCATTCGATCGATAGCGGTCGCTCACCGGAGTGTCCGTGGCGATCCCAGCTCTACGCCGCCGACCGCGGCTCCGGCAGGATCTCCGCCCGTCCGAACCACCCCAGCAGGAGCAGCAGGAGCGCGCCGCCCGAGAGGAGCCCGTCCGCCACTCCGGCGGGCAGCATGAAGATCATCAGCACCAGTGTCACGGCGCAGTTCACGAGTGACAGCGCAAAGCCCCACTGCCGATTGCGGAGGACCCCGATAGCTCCGATCGTCCTGAGCGCACCGAAGACACCGCTCATGAACATCATGAGACCGAGGTTGTCGTCGAGGTAGGGGAGCGCGAAGACGTGGATCCCCGTCGGGAGATCGTCTGGCGCAACGCCGAGGATCAGGAGTACCGGCAGCGCCAGGGCGACCAGCCCCTCCATCAGGACACCCTGGAGCAGGAGCAGGATGCCTGCGGCTCGGAGCTGTCGACGTCGCACCACCTGGTCGTGGCCTGAAGCGCGAGTCGGATCGGGCCCGGGCAGCAGTGTCGGTGATGCGGTTCGCTCGGCCATACTGCGACGCTAGCCAGGCGATGGCGGCCGGCACATCGACCATCCGGTGGATCGGTGATCCGTCCTGTGCGGATCACCGACCCGACGCCTACGGGATGAGTCGCTGATCGCGGAGGTCCTGGAAGATCCGGAGGAACATCGCCTCCGTGTCGACGTACTCGTGGAAGCCGGCCCGGCGGGACTTCGAGGTGTCGGCGATGACGTCGTAGTCCCACGCGAAGACGAAGTCGCCGAACGCCCACGACGACACCTCGGCGTAGCTGGTGGGCGCGAGGCCGTGCCGCTCGACCATCGCGTTCCACAGGGCCTCCTTGTCGGCCATCACCTCGGCGAGGCTCATCTCGAGTGGCGGCGCGACGTCGAGGTCGAAGAAGGCGGCGATCTTCGGCCACATCGACGACCACCGGAACAGGTCGCCGTTCGTGATGTTGAACGCCTCGTTGCGGGCATGCTCCGTGGTCGCCGCCCACACGGTGGCCTTCGCGAGGAGGTCGGCGTCGGTCATCTCGATCAGGCTCGCGTACGCGCCGGGCTTTCCGGGGAATCGCAACGGGATGCCCAGTTCCTTGCTCATGGACGCGTAGACGGCGATGACCATCGCCAGGTTCATCGGGTTGCCCAGGCCGATCCCGGCGACGACCGACGGCCGTAAGGCCGACCACGACCAGGTGGCCCCGACCTGGCGGCGCTCGAGGAACTGCTGCTGGTCGACGTTGAACTCCGGCGGCATGTGCGGCGGGTCGGACTCCTTCGCGGGTGTCGCGAAGGGTCCCAGGTGCGCGCCGTAGACCTTGTAGCCCTGCATCAGGCTGATGTGCTCGAGGCCCGGCGCGACGGGTTCGACGGCATCGACGACGTTGGTGAGCATCGCGAGGTTCGGCTCGACGAGCTCGGCCCAGCTGGGGCGGTCCTGGTACGCGGCGTAGAACAGGTGCGTCACCTCCGACAGGCCCTGCAACTGGTGGATGGTCGCGTCGCGGTCGAGCAGGTCCACCGCGAGGTGCCTGACGGATCCCCGGTCGGTACCGCCCCGGCGGGACAACCCGATCACGTCCCAGCCGAGCCCCTCGAGGTGGGTGATCAGGTTCCCGCCGATCACTCCGCGGGCTCCGACCACCAGTGCTGTGTGTTGCGCCATGACATCTCCATCGTTAGATCGCGATTTACCGATCCACAGTGTTGCACAACATCGTGGAATCGCGATATTGCGATATGGTCGACGTATGACGAACGCTGACGAGTTGGACCTGGTGGCGGTCTTCAAGGCGCTCGGCCACCCGACGCGCCTGGCCATCCTGGGGTGGTTGAAGGATCCCGAGTCGTTCCCGCCGCAGGATCAGCCGGCGGCCGAGGTCGGCGTGTGTCTCAAGCACATCCAGGCGAGGGCCGAGGTGTCGCAGTCGACGGCCTCGCAGTTCATGGCCACCCTCCAGCGCGCCGGCCTCGTGACATGCACCCGGATCGGCCAGTGGTCGCACTATCAGCGCGACGAGGCCGCGATCGAAGCGCTCGGTCGGCACGTGACGCTCGCCGTCTAGGGGGGCGTGGCGCGATGGCAAGCGTCGCGCCCGATGGTTGTTTCCTTTAGGGAAACACTATGATAGTTTCTTCAGGCGCAACGACTGGAGGTCGATCATGGATCATGAAGACGCACAGGACCGCTTGAACCAGGCACGAGACGCCTCGCGCCGCTCCGCCCGCCAGGGAGCGCTCACCACCGCCATCCTCACCGCGGTACTCATCATCGCGCTCGGGGTCGTCGTCGACCTCGACATGGTCTGGCTGCTCGGACTCGTCGCCATCGGGTTCGTCGCACTGTCCCTCGCGCGCCCGGTGAAGCTCCGCCTCGACTGGGCGGACCGGACCGGCGTACTGCTGCTCACCGCGAGCGGCGTGGCGGTCGCCGTGGTCTACGTCGTGACCCAGTGGATCGCCCGTTCCGCAGGTGTCTCCGTACCGAACACGGTGTCCGCGCTCGTCGCAGCCGTCGTCGTGTTCGCCGTCTGTCTGCCCGCACTGGTGCGCCTCGCGAACCGCTCCACGCCGCTCGGCGGACGGTCGGGGTCGCGCGATGCCTGACGACGATGCAGTCGAAGACGCCGCGGTCAGCCGTCAGGCGCTGAACCCGCTCTTCCACGAGCCTGCCCGCCTCGCCCTGCTGTCCGCACTGGCGCCCGCCGAGTACACCGACTTCGCCTCGCTCCTGCGCATCACCGGCGTCAGCAAGTCGGCCCTCTCGAAGCACCTCTCGGCGCTCGCCGACGCCGGGGTGATCGAGGTCGGGAAGAGCGACACGGACCGCCGCGGCCGCCGCATCGCACTCACCGCGGAGGGCCGGGTCGCCTTCGACTCCTATCTCGACGCCCTGACCGCGATCGTGCAGAACGCTCGGGGCTGACGGGATGCTGCGCGAACGAACGGTTGACGAGCCTTCGATTTCCGACTGAGGTCGAAGCGGGCCGCGCACGGAGGGCCGTACGGTGAGTCCACGTCACCGCAGCACGAGCCGAGATGAGGTCCACCATGGACGACGTCGAGCAGTACATCAAGCCGGACGTCCCGCCGTCCGGGCCCGGTTGCGTCGAGTGCGAGGCGACCGACAGCTGGTGGCTGCATCTCCGCCGCTGCACGTTCTGCGGGCACATCGGATGCTGCGACGACTCCCTGAACAAGCACGCGACGAAGCACGCGACCACCACCGGTCATCGCGTGATCCGGAGCTACGAGCCGGGTGAGGACTGGTTCTACGACTACGGCACGGAGGAGTCCTTCGTCGGTCCGACCCTCGCGCCTCCGCTCAGTCACCCACGCTCGCAGACGGTCCCCGGGCCGCACGACCGTGTCCCCGCCCAGTGGGAACGACTCCTCGGTTCATGACCGTCGTCGGGGAGGTGGCGATCGCACCACTGCTCGTGTTCGAGCGGTCCTTCGGTCGCGAGGCCTTCGCGATCCGTGACTACCTCACCCGCAGCGGTGTCCCGTTCCAGACGGTGATCGTCGAGACGGACGAGGACTGTCGGACGCAGCTCGGTTCGGGTCTGGCGGAGGCCCGGCTTCCCGTCGTCGCCTTCCCCGACGGCACCCGGCTCGCCGATCCGACGCCCGCGCAGATCGCCGAACACTTCGGCTGGATCAAGCGACCGCAGCGCAGCGAGTACGACGTCCTCGTCTACGGCGCCGGACCGGCCGGGCTTTCGGCAGCGGTCTATGCGGCGTCCGAGGGACTCGATGTCGCCGTGGTCGAACGGGATGCCGTCGGTGGCCAGGCAGGTTCCAGCAGTCTCATCGAGAACTACCTCGGCTTCGCGCACGGCATCTCCGGCGCAGAGCTTGCCGAGCAGGCGCGACGACAGGCGATCGCGTTCGGCGCGGAACTGCTCGTCATGCGTCACAGCCTGAGCCGGAGCTTCGGCGACCACCACATGCAGGCCGAGCTCGCGGACGGCTCGCGACTCTCCGCACGGGCGGTCGTCTGCGCGACGGGGGTGCAGTGGCGTCGCCTCGGCTTGCCGAAGGAGGACGAGCTGGAGGGCTCCGGCGTCTACTACGGCGCCGGCACGAGCGAGGCGTCCTCGTGCGTCGGCGAGCACGTCTACATCGTGGGCGGTGCGAACTCGGCGGGCCAGGCGGCGATGAACCTTGCCGCGCACGCTGAGCGGGTCACCGTCCTCGTCCGCGGGCACTCCCTCTCGTCGACGATGTCGACCTACCTCCTGCGGCGACTGCTCGCGGCTCCCAATGTCGAGATCCTCGTGGACACGACGGTCACCGCGCTCCACGGCGAGGACCGCCTCCGCGGCCTGACCATCGACTCCGCGGGGACGACGACCGACGTGCCTGCGTCGCGCCTGTTCATCTGCATCGGCGGGAGCCCCAACACCGCCTGGGCCCGCGACTCCGCGGTCGCGCTGGACCCGCGCGGCTTCTTGCTCACCGGAGGCGACCTGCTGCCGGAGCACCTGTCGGCGTGGCCACTCCGCCGTCAGCCCCTGCACCTCGAGACGAACCAGCCCGGCGTGTTCGCCGCCGGTGACGTCCGCGCCAACTCCATCAAGCGGGTCGCGTCGGCCGTCGGTGAGGGGGCGATGGCGGTCTCCCTCGTCCATCGCTACCTCGCCGAGACGTTCGGGTAGGCCGAAGCCGACACCGCCCGTTCAGTGGCCGCCGGGCCCGGTCAGGGGCGTCCGGCCGCTCGCCGGGTCATCGCGACACCGGCGACCACCGTCGTCACCAGTACGAGCGAGACGAAGATCAGCAGCACGTCGATCTCCGGTGCGAAGGTGAGGGCGAAGCCGATGGCCAGCACCGGGAGTGCGAGGCCGCAGTAGGCGATCAGGAACACGAGCGACAGCGTCTCGCCCCGGCGGGCGGGATCGGCGAGCGATCCGGCGGTCGCGATCGCCGACTTGAACAGGACGCCGACACCGAGTCCGGCGATCACACCGCCGACGAGGAAGACCCCCCAGCTGCGGCAGGACCGCCCCCGCGGCGACCGCGGCGAGTCCGATGCCACAGCTCACGGTCGCGATCAGGAGTTGGCGCTGCAACGGGAGTCGAGCGAGCAGCACCTGACCGAGCGCGGCGGCTCCGAACACGGAGAACGTCGTCACACCGGCGAGCAGGTGGTCCGGTGCGTCGAAGGTGCCGATGAGGATGGTGGGTGCGAGTGAGGTGAACAGGCCGAGGAGCGCGAAGCCGGCGAAGGCCCCGAACCCCGCGGCGATGAACGCCCCTCGGGACGACGCCGGGACCGCGAGGCGCTGTGGTCGGTAGCGCCTCCGCGGCTCGCTCTGCTCGACGGTCTCGGGCACGGAGACCATGACGATCGCGGCGATGACGAGCGCCACGAGGAACACCGCGTGCGGGAGCACGAGCGGGTTCGGGAGGAACTCGGCGAAGAGTCCTCCGATGAGCGGTCCGAGGGCGAGACCGCCCAGGTTGCTTGCCCCGGCGACCGATGCCGCGACGATCGAGTTCTCGTCCGGCCGGGCGACCGCACGCAGCTCGCCGAGGTGAGCGGTCGCCGTCGCGGTGAGCACGCCGATGCTGACACCGTTGACGATCCGCGCGACGATGAGCCCCTCCACGCTGCTCCAGAGGAGGAACAGCACTGCCGAGAGTGCCGAGATCAGGATCGCGATGAGCAGCATCCGCCGCCGCCCGACCCAGTCGCTGATGTGGCCGACGAAGAAGAGGCTGAACACGACGCCGACGGCGTAGGCGGCGAAGATGACGGTGATCGTCGAGACGGGGAACCCGTCCCTCGCCTGGTACAGCGCGTACAGCGGGGTGGGGACCGTCGAGTAGGCCATCACCAGCAGGAACGTGGTGGCGACGATCCAGAATCCGGCACCGTGGGAGACGCGGGATCGGGTCGAAACAGTGGAGGTCGTCATCGGGTCGCTCGGCTCTCGATCGGTGTCGACGTCAGGGCAGGATCGAGTCGACGTAGCCGCCGTCGACCCGGAGCGCGCCGCCGGTGGTGCCGGACGCGAGCGGCGAGGCGAGGTACACCACGAGGTTCGCGATCTCGATGGGTTCGAGGAGGCGACCGATGAGCGACTGCGGGCGGTGCAGACGCATGAACTCTCGCTGGGCGTCGTCCCACTCGAGCTCGTCGCCGACGAGCTGCCGGACGAAGGTCTCCACGCCCGGCGTGTGGGTGGGGCCGGCGATCACCGAGTTCACGGTGACGCCGGTCCCTGCGGCAGCCTTCGCGAAGCCGCGGCTCACCGCGAGGAGGGCGGTCTTCGACATGCCGTAGTGGATCATCTCCTCGGGGATGACCACGGCGGAGTCGCTGGCGATGTTGACGACACGACCCCAGCCGCGACCGGACATGCCGGGGAGCAGGAGCCGGGTGAGGCGAGCGGCCGACAGCACGTTGACCTCGAACATCGACCGCCACTGCTCGTCGGTGATGTCCAGCGGCGGTACGGCCTCGAAGACACCGAGGTTGTTGACGAGGATGTCGACCTGACCGGCCTCAGCGACGAGCCGTTCGGCCCCCTCCCGGGTGGTCGCGTCTGCGGTGATCCCCCGGACCGACTCGACCGATTCGGTGTCGAGCGAGAGGACGGCGGCCTCAAGGCGATCGGCGTCGCGGCCGTTGACGATGACGTCCGCCCCCGCCTCGACGAGCCGCGCGGCGATGGCGTAACCGATTCCGCTCGTCGAGCCGGTCACCAGCGCGGTGCGATGGGTGAGGTCGAGGGGGATGGTCCCCGCGCGTTCGAGTCGCATGAGCGGATCTCCTTGGGCGTCGTGGAGTGTATGGGCCGGATTCCAGGCGGCGGGCCGGTCCGACCGAGGCTACGCCGGCGCCGGGCCGGAGTCTTCGGACGTTCGTCGGCGGCAGGTGCGACAGAAGTCGAATCCGACGTTGGCCGGGGCGCTCTCGTCGGGCAGGATGTGGGGATGAGCCCGCCCCAGCAGGAGCCAGGACCACAGCCCATCCTCGGAGGACCCGTGCGACGACGCCGCGTGGGGATCTTCCTGTTCGACCAGGTGAAGACGCTCGACTTCGTCGGCCCGGCCGAGGTGTTCACCGAGGCGAACCAGCGGGTCGACGGCTACGACGTCCGGTTCTTCTCCCACGACGGCGAGGACGTCGTCACGTCGATGGGACTCCGGGTCGGCGTGGACGCCGCCGCGGCCGACAGCGGACCGCTCGACCTCGTGATCGTCCCGGGGAGCGAGTCCGCACCACAGGTGTACCGCCCGGAGGAGGTGCAGCGTGCGGTCCGCCACCTCGCGGCCCGAGCCGAGCGGGTGGCATCGATCTGCAGCGGAGCGTTCGCCCTCGCGGTCACGGGTCTCCTCGACGGCAAGTCGGCGACGACCCACTGGAAGTTCACCGGCGCGCTCGCCACCGCCTACCCTTCCATCGACGTCCGTCCCGACTCGATCTTCGTCCGCGACGGCGACACCTACTCCTCGGCCGGAGTCGCCGCCGGGATCGACCTCGCGCTCGCGATCGTGGAGGAGGACCACGGTGCGGATGTCGCACGCTCCATCGCGCAGTTGCTGCTCGTCTACATGCGCAGGTCCGGCGGCCAGTCGCAGTTCTCCGCCTCCGTCCGCGCGAAGCCGGCGCGGACCTCGATCGCGAAGGCCGTCGCGGACTACATCCATGGCGATCCGACCCGGGCGGGATCGTTGGCCGACATCGCCGCACACGCGAACGTCGGTGTCCGCCATCTCAACCGGGTCATCCGGGACGAGCTGGGCATGACGCCCATCCAGTACGTCGGCTCGCTCCGACTCGACGTCGCGCTCGGCATGCTGGAGGCCGGGGACACGGTGGGGCAGGTCGCCGCTGCCGCCGGGTACGCCAGCCCGATCGCCTTCCGCCGCGCGTTCGCGGCACGGTACAACACGACGCCCTCCGAGTACCAGCGACGGTTCCGCACGACGGGCGTCGGTGTGGTCGAGGCGTCCCTGCAGACCCGGTCGCCCCTGGCCGACCCGATCGACGGAGCCGTGTCGGCGCGCTAACGGATCGCGACGGCAGCCTCTGGCGTCACGACGCGGAAGCTGAAACTCTCCTCCAGGTACAGGCTCACCGACTCGGCCGAGTGCGCCGCATAGCCGAGGGCGATGTCCTGACCGGATTCGAACAGGAAGTCGCCGCCACGTCGGCTGAGGACGACGGCTCCCTCGATGCCGGGCGTCCAGACGATCTCCCCGCCGAGGATCGCCTCGATGTGCGAGGACAGCCGCGCACCACCGCTGTCGTTGCCGCCCGTGACCGACACCCAGCCCGGAGCGTCGACGGCCAGGGCGTAGGGGCCGCCGACCCCGGCCCGCGCGAGCGTCTCGACCGCCGTGGCGACCACCTGTGCGAACCGCGTCGGGTCGTCGTCCCGCGTCAACGGTGGGTGCGGCGAGGCAGCCGTCGCACCCGTGTACCCGGCCGCGGACCAGCCGGACAGGATCGCCGCGTTCTCCACCGTGGACAAGCGGGTGACCGCGTCGTCGAGCGGGGAGAGGTCCACGTCGAGTGCGCCTCTCGCCGCGCTGTCCAGCTCGCTGCGCATGAGCGCGAAGTCGGCACGCACCTCCGTCAGGGGCAGCGACGCACGCTGTCGGGCGATCACCCCGTCCATCGGGGCGTCGACGACCGCGCCGACACGGCCGATGTCGGTGGAGGAGTGCTCCCAACCCAGCGGGCCGGCGAAGTCGACCACCCGTCGGCCGCCGAGGACCGGGGTGAGGCGCGCACGGGCCTCGTCGTCGAGCATCTGCCAGGTCTCATCGGTGATCGGCGCGAGGTGTCGGAAGAGATGGTTGTTCACGGTCACGTCCTTTCGGGAGCGGTTTGGAGCGAGCCGAGACCGAGGGAACCGTCGGCGGGCTCGGGCGGCGAGGCAGGGATGACGGCGCTCGCCGGATCAGCGGGGCCGGACAGGGCCGGATCGTCGTCCATCGCCTCGAGGAACGCGGCGCTCGGAGCGAAGAACACGGAGCCGGTCCGGGCGGTCGAGAAGTCGAGGAGTCGGTCGTGGAGTCCCGGTGGGTCACCGATGAACATGCGCTCGAGCATCCGCTCGATGACCCAGAGCCGTCGGGCGTACCCGATGAAGTAGGTGCCGAACTCGCCGCCGGCCGGGCTCCCGAACGGCATGTTGTCGCGGAGGATGTCGTGCTCGGCACCGTCGACGACGATCGTGGACAGGGTCTTGTGCGACTTCTGGCCGGTCTCCGCATCGTCGAGTTCGACGTTGTCGGCCTTCGTGCGGCCGATGATCGCCTCCTGCTGTTCCGTGGTGAGCGCGCGCCAGCGGTCGAGCGGATGCGTGTACTTCTGCACCACGACGTAGCTGCCACCGGCGAAGGCCGGGTCCTCGTCACCGACGAGCGTGGCGTCGGGAAGGTCCTGCCCGACGGGGTTCGCCGTGCCGTCGACGAAGCCGAGCAGGTCGCGGACGTCGAAGTACCGGAAGCCGACCGTCTCGTCCACGACTTCGACTGCGTCGCCGAGCAGGTCCAGGAGCTGCCGCTCGAACTCGAAGCACAGGTCGCGTCTCGCAGCGCGGATGTGGAGCAGGACGTCGCCGGGCGTGGAGGGCGCGGTGTGCCGGTCGCCGACGACCGCGGGGAAGACATGGAGCTCCCTCGGTGCGGGACTGCGCGTGAGCTCACTCCAGACGCGCGCGCCGATCCCGACGGTGCAGGACAGGGCGGCGTCGAGGTCGCGGAAGGCGACGTTCTTCAGGACATCGGCGACACCCGCCAGGGTGCTGCGGACGGTGTCGATCGCGCCGACCGCGTCGCCCACCGTGAGCACGAGGAAGACGGCGGTCCCGCTGAGCGGCGCGTCCACGGCCTGAGGCTCGATCGGGACGCGTCGTGCTGAACTGGTCACGTCGACCTCTACTCGGTGCCAGCGGTCTGCGGGTGCAGCTGCCGCACCGGGGCGACGGTACGGGTCTCCGAAACGCGTCGGCGTCGGCTGGACGCGGACGACCGCTCCGACGCGGTGGGGACGTCGTTCCAGAGGCGGAGCAGCTTCAGCGACAGGTGCAGCGTGCTCCGCTTCAAGCCGTCGGCCAGCGCGTCGCGCACGACCTCCGGCATGGTGTCGAGCCGGTAGTAGAGCGTCGTGCGGTGGATGTGGAGCCGCTCGCACGCGACGACGACGTTGCACCCGGAGTCGAGGTAGGTCTCCACCGTCTCCCGACGCACGGGATCCGCGTGCCAGAGTTCGTCGGCCGCCGGCGACGCCGAGGTCACGAGCTGCGGCCCGCCACCGATCGCGTGCAGGAGTCGCCATCCGCCGAGATCCTCCGCGCGGGTCGACCCGAGCGCGTCCCCGACCTGACCGACGATCTCGGCAGCGGTGCGGGCCTCGTCGACGACGCCGAGCAGGTCGTCCTCGTCCGCGTGCAGCACGGCCGAACCGATCGCGGAGATGCGGACACCGGCCGGCGCGACGGAGCGGACCCACTCGTCGACGGGTGAGGCGGCGCGTCGTTCGGAGGTCACGAGGACGAAGCCGCCGACGTGCTCGAGGACGAGCGTGTGGTCGCGGCCGTCGTGACGGAGGGCCCGCGCATACTCGTCCCGCTCCATCGTGCTCGTGGTCCCGAGCAGCACCGAGCGCACGACCACCTCACCGTAGGAGTCGAGCCAGCGCCTCGAGCGCGCGGTCCTGAGCGCGTGGCGCCGCCGATCCCGGTGGTCGCTGAGCATGTCGATGAGGACGAACGCCCGGTCGTCCGAGATGGACCAGGAGCCCTCGGCCGGTTCGATCGTGCTGCGTTCGCTGTTCATCGGTGCCTCCGCGCGGTTGAACGAGTGGTGTCCCGCTCAAGCTAGGACGGATGGCCCTGGGCGAGCGTGGCCCGCCGAGAGCCACCCTGCCCGGATCACGGACGCAGCGGCGTGATCCCCTGCGCTTCCCGGGGGAAGGTCGCCAGGGTCGCCTCGTCGATGTTCAGGTGTGCGGCGACGAGCGACGGCGGCACGTGCGCCAGCCAGTTCGCGAGGGAGACCTCCTCGTAGCGGTCCGTGCGGAACACCTCGAGGAACTGCAGCACGTCGTCACCGGTGTTCTCCACGTAGTGTCCGAGGTTCTTCTTCACGACGCCGATGTCGCCGGGGCGGAAGTCGGTCGTGTTCGCGTGGGGTCCGGTGTTGAACACGGTCATCCTGGCGGATCCGCGCAGGTAGTACTGCCACTCGTCGGCGTTGGGATGCCAGTGCAGCTCGCGCATCGACCCGGGTTCCACCGTCACGAGCGCTGCGGCGACCGACTGCGACAGCGGGAAGTTGGTGCTGTCCGCGATCTGGATGCTCCCGCCGCTGTTCCGGTGGAGTGGCTTGGACCGCGACAGTCGGAAGATGATCGGTTCCGACGCTCCCCACTCGACTCCGGCGTCCTCCTGGTCCTTGGCGAGCGGGCCGGGCTCGTCGCCGGGAAAGATCCAGAGGTTGTGGAGCGGGATGTCCGCGAAGGTCTCCTGGGCCACCCCGAAGTTCTTCGCCAGCACGTCCGGCGGCGTGTGGGCGAACCAGTCCGTGAGCAGCAGGGTGTTGGACTCCGACTGGTCGCCGTCGTCGAAGGCGAGCACGAACTCGGCGCCGTCGGGACCCAGCCCCTGCAGGGAGTGCGGCGTCCCGGCGGGGAAGAACCACAGATCGCCTTCCTCCACGTCCTCGACGCTGGGCATCCCGGATCGGCTGAGGGTGGTGACCCGGCACCTGCCACGGGTCATGACGGCCCACTCGGCCGTCTGGTGCCAGTGGAGCTCGCGGATGCCGCCTGACTCGAGGTACATGTTCACGCCGGCGATCTCGTCGGAGATCGCGAAGTCCTGCTTCGTCACCTCGCGCGCCCACCCGCCGTCCTGCACACGGCGGGGCGAGATGTTGAAGGACGACCAGAAGAACGCCTGCGTACTGATGTCGGTTCCTGGAGCGTCGATCTGGTTCGGGAACTGGCTTGCGACTGCCGGGTTCTGCGGGCCGGTCATCTGCGTGCTCTGCGGGTGGCGGAGCGTGTTCACCTCGCCCTCCGCCGGAAGATCCGGATTGCCCGGACTCGGGGTCTCGTGGTGCGGGACGGTGTCGTCCGTCGAATCCATGGTGTCCTCCTCGCTCCGCCGCCCTGCGGCCTGGATCGTCTCCAGCCCAGCAGGGACGGCACGACAACCCTTCCGACGGATGACGAGATCGTGCCCGTCGGCGGTCGGATCGTAGCGGCCCGCTCGTCAGGTCCGGTCGGGGGACTGCCCGGCGAGGACCGCGAGCAGCCGTGCCGAAGCCTCGTCGCACGCTCGCCAGACCACGAGACTCATGCCGAAGTGCTCGGGGACCTCCAACTGGAGGTAGCGCAGCTCGAGGCGCCCGAGATCCGGACGGTCGAAGGTGAACGACTCGGCCGCATCGGGTCGGAGGCCCGGCTCCAGCCCGGCCCAGGCCTCGGCGAAGCGGCTGTTCCCGGAGCGGAGTTCGTCCACGAGGCCCTCGAAGACCGCGTCCCACTCGTGGGTGCCGAGCGACTTCCGGAGTTCGCCCACCACATGCTCGGTGACGAGGCCGGGGTCGGGACTCGCCCGGAGGACCTCCGGGCGGAGGAAGGTCGAGCGCAGCAGGTTGGCTCCTGGACGGAAGGCCTGCGACAACGCCTGGGCGAGGGGGTTGGCGTGCAGCACCGTGAAGTGGCGGTCATGGACGAACGCGGGGACGGTCGACCAGGAGTCGACGAGATCGACCAGGTCCTGAGGGAGCCGATCGGCGGGTCCGCGCTCAACCATGCGACCACGATAGTGACGTCGGGCGGCGACCGGGTGGGACGCGCAGGGTCAGGCTCAGCGAACGACCGATCGTCGGTCGACATGTCCAGAAACGACCCATGATCGGCCGCGGAAGGATGCATACGGACGAGCTTGCTAGGGGAGGATTGGCGTCGATCCCACTCGCTCTCCGGAGGACGCGGCGATGTCACCAACTCGGCTGTCGAATGCTCTCGGCGAGTTCCTCCGCGCGCGCCGGGAGTTCGTGCGGCCAGAGCAGGTCGGCATCGGCGCCGACACGTCCCGACGGGTGCCGGGCCTGCGCCGCGAGGAGGTCGCGCACCTTGCGAGCATCAGCCCCGAGTACTACCTGCGGATCGAGCAGGGTCGTGTGCGGCGGCCGTCGGAGCAGGTCCTCCTCGGGCTCGCCCGTGCCCTGCTGCTGGACGACAGTGGACGCCGATACCTGCTCCGGTTGGCGAGCCCGAGGCCGTTCATGCGCGCGGTCGACGACCGGTCGACGCGACTCGACGACCGGGTCGCCCGGCTCCTCGCGCACTGGTCCGGCACGCCCGCCTACGTCAGCGACGACAATCAGTACGTCGTCGCCGCGAACGCGCTCGCGCGGGCATGGGTGCCGCCGGGCATGCTCGACCCCGGGGTCAACCTACTCGTCTCGGCCTTCGAGCAGTACGCCGACTTCCGAGGCACCACGTCGCCCGACGCACCGGAGTACGAGCGCATGCACCGGGAGTGGGAAGGGACCCTCCGCGACCTCACCGCCCCGCTCCGCTACTACGGCCGACCGGACGATCCGCGCCTCCAGGAGATCGTCGGGATGCTTTCGGCACGGCACCCGGTGTTCCGGACGATCTGGGCGGAACACCTCGTCAAACCGCAGATGTCCCGGCGGACGCGCACGTTCATCGAGCCGCTCGGCTGGGTCGACTTCCGGGCGCAGACCTTCGAGGTCCCGCACACGGACCAGTTCCTCACGGTGTTCTTCGACGAGCCAGGCTCAGCTGCGGCGGCGGCGATCGCCTACCTCGCGGCTCGGGACGAGCTTCAGCGGGAGGGCACCGGATCGCTTGAGGTGGAGGGCTCGTCCGGCGAGACCGCCTCGGACAGCCGCTTCAGCCGCGCCCGGGACGATGCTCCCGACGGGACGAAGACCAACAGCAGGTCGCCCTCGGGCCCGGGCGCGTTCAAGACGTTGTAGACCATCCGGACCTCCCCGGCCGGCGTGGGGAAGACGATGGGGCCCGACGTCCCGGAGTGGCCGTCGCCCGAGGCCCAGGTCTGGGCGAAGTCGCGCGACTTCGCGGAGAGTTCGCCGATGATCCGAGCCGCCGGGCGATCCGTATCGTGCTCCTCGACCGACCGCTTGAGGAGCTCCGCGGTGGTCTCGGACATCCGGGTCCACAGCGGATCGCCGACGACCCGGTCGGGGGAGAGGAACGCGAAGCGCGCCAGGTTGACGCCGGTGTGGAACGCCGGCGTCAAGCGTGCCGCCGCCGGATTCGCCTCGAGGACATCCAGCGTGCGGTCGCAGAGGACCACGGGTACCTCTCGCCACGAGTCGATGAAGTCCCTGATCCGGTCCCGGCGCTCACGCACGCCCTCGTTCGCGATCATGCGTCCACGGTAGGCGCTGCGACCGCCGTCGGCTACCCCTCCGGTGCCCGCCGGCCCACCTCGGTCAGCGTGCGCCGGTCATCGCTCCGGTTGGCGGTCAGTCGGCCCGGGCGGCGAGGTAGGCGAGCACCGCGGCCCCTGGGGAGCCGCGCTCTGCGAAGACCGTCGTCAACTGATGACCGGGCCAGTCGGGGACGAGGAGGTGCTGATACTGCAGCTCGACGGTTCCGAACTCGTCGATCGAGGCCCGAAGTGGACCGCCGGCGAGGGGACGGGCGTCATGGCGAGCCCAGAGGCGGGCGAACAGCGGACTGCGAGCGGTGAGCTCCTCGACGATTGTCTGTAATCGAGGGCTGCTCGGATCGCTGCTGTAGCGGAGTGCTGCGACCACGGCCGGGGCGCTCACCTCCCACTCCGGGGCGATGGAACGCACCCGATCGTCGAAGTACCCGAGCACGTCGTTCTGCCCGACGTCGAGGAGGCCACCGCCGATGCGTCGCGCGAGCGCGTTCGATGCGACGATGTCCCGGTTGCCGTCGGTGATGTACGCCCCGGTGTCCGACCAGTGGTCGAGGAGTGTCGTGTCCGGGACGGATCGTCCGGCCGGTGCGGGCGTGCCGGCGTCCAACGGTCGGCGCTCGGCCGGGAAGAGGTCGACGTCATAGGCGAGCCGGAAGAGGTAGTCCACGGCGTGCTCGTCGAGTCGAAGGGCCCGACCGATGCCCGCCAGCACCTCTTCCGACGGGCGCTGATCCCGCCCCTGCTCGAGGCGGAGGTAGTAGTCGGCGCTGACGTCCGCGAGGGCTGCCACCTCGGTGCGTCGGAGTCCGGCGACCCACCGCCCGTCCTCCGGGACGAACCCCGCGTCCTCCGGTCGGACCAGTCCTCGACGAGCCCTGAGGTAGTCGCCCAGCGCGGCCGCCCGCGTGATGCCGGTCTCCGATGCTCCCTGCGTCATGGCCCGGTCAGAGTCCGCGCGACACCGCGGCTGCCGCTGCGAGCCACGCCCGCTGCGTGCTCGACCGCAGGGCGTCGTGACGGATGACGCCGTTCTTCAAGGCGGGATCGAAGGGGACGACGACCACGTCGCGCACGTAGGGTCGGAAGTCCTCGGCGTACGCGTTGGCGATCGACGTGTCCTTGGCCTCGGCCTCGGAGACGATGACGACGGCGTTGCGCGCGAGTTCAGCACCGCGCTCGCTCACGCGGCTGACGGCGGTGAGGGTGAGCCGCGCGCCCTCCTTCTTGTCCTCGACGGTCGTGGTCGGGATGACGAGCTGGTCGGTCAGCTCCACCATGCGCCGCCAGTTGGGGGCACCGGCAGAGTTGCCCGAGTCCATGACGATCAGGCGGTAGTACTTCGCGAGGACGCGATGGACGAGGTCGACCTCGTCGGCGGTCACCACATGCTCGCCATCGGCCGCGGATCGCAGCACCTCGTACTTGTCGCCGGGCTGGTGGTGGACGAACCGCGACAGGTCGGCTCGCTCGGCGCCGGGGGAGAGGAGGTCACTCGCCGCGGCGAGGAGGTCGAGGACGGTCGAATCATGGCCGCCCTGCTCGGTCCGCCAGCCGAGCGTGCCCATGGTCTCGTTGTTGTCCCAGGCCGCGACGCCGCCACCGCCGTACCGGGCGAAGACGGACGACAGGTTGACGACGGTCGGCGTCTTGTTGGCGCCGCCCTTCTGGTTCGCGACGGAGATGGTGCGACGCCTCGGGAAGTGGCGTGACACGGCGTGGACGTCGTCACGCTCGGCGCGCTCGCTCGCGGACGGCGGCACCGAGAAGCCGAGCTTGTTGAGCAGGCCGGCGAGTCCCTGCTGCGCCGGGCCGATCGTGGGCGGCGCGAGGAACGAGGGTGCATCGCGCAGGTCTCGTCGAGCCGTGGCGGCCGGCTGGCCCGGAGCCTGCTGCTGCTGTGGGACCGGGTGCTGCTGCTGCGCGGGCGCGGCCGGCGGTGCCTGCACCGACTGCTGGACCGGGACCGCCCGCTGCGACGGCACCGGTTGCTGCGCGTTCGGCTGGTTCGAGACCGGCTGGAACGGAGGTGTGCCGAACGCGGGCTGCTGCACGGTCGGGCGCTGCGGCGGGACGGGCTGCGGCGTCGTGGTCGCCTGTGGGTTGGCGGAGACTGGCGGCTTGGGCTGCACCGGGACCGGCGCAGGTGTCGACGGCTGGACGGGCGCAGCACGGGGCGGTGTCGGCGGCTGAGCCGGGGCCGGGCGCGCGGGTGCCGGCTGCGCGGGCGTGGGCGGCGGCGCCTGGATGAGCGGCACCCGTTGCGCGGCTGCGGGCGGTGGCGTGGTCCGTTGCGCGGTGCGCGCGGGCGCTGTGGACTGCGGTTCCTCCTGCAGTTCGCCGTCGACACCGATGAGGAGCACGGTGACGCTCGTGGGGTCGGTCACCGTCACGCGGATCGGTCGACCCGACTTCCGGGCCTCCGCCTGCATCAGTTCGACGAGCTGGCGGCGGGCCGTTCCCTCGTCGGTGGCGGTCAGGTACTGCTCGGCGGTGCCGACGCGGAACACGCCGGAATTATCCGCCAGCAGCGATGCCGTCATCGGCGGGAAGTCCTGTATCGAGGCCTTGTCGATCATGCTCTCACTCCTTCGCGGCGGGGGTGAACCCGTCCCCACTATGCCTTAGTACGGCGCATGTCGGATTTCCGGCCCCAGCCGTGACGCCTCGCCGAGGGCGCGCCTTCGGTCGTCTCCAGGCGCTTCAAGAAGTGGATTGCGCGCCGTCGGTGTGGCCCGCGAGGCCGACGTACATCGAGCGGTGGAGCTCCGCGACGTGGTCGAACGCCAGGCGACTCGCTGCTGCCGCATCGCCGATGCGGAGGGCGTCGACGAGCAGAGCATGCTCCTCGTTCGACGCGCGCAGGTACTCGATCCGGTAGGGGATGAAGTAGGAGTACAGCTCGCGGGACACGCGGTCATGGAGGTCGGCCGCGCCCGGCACACCTGCCGAAACCGCCAGCTCGGCGTGGAACGCCGCGTCGGCCTCTCGGAACCGGCTCCAGTCCGGCTCGGTCCGCATGGTCGCCACGAGGTCGTCGAGTCGATGCAGGGAGGCCGCCTCCGGCGCAGCGGCGGCCCGCGCCGCCAGCCCGGCTTCGAGCGTCGCGCGCTGGTCGATGAGCGTGTGCACGTGGACGGCGTCCTCGCGGTAGGCGGCGATCTCGGGCACGGTGCCCACCGCGGGCGCATCCGCGATGAACGTGCCGCCCGTGTTGCCCTGCCGCCGGACCACGACGCCCTCGTCGCTCAACGCCCGATACGCGCGCCGCACCGACATCTCGCTGACCCCGAACGCTCGAGCCGCTTCCTCGGGTGCCGGGAGCCGTTGGCCGGGCACCAGCATCCCGAGCTCCAGCGCCAGCGAGATCCGCGCGCGGACGGTGTCGACGGCGGTCGTGCGTCGGATCGCTCCGAGTGAGGGCGAACCCAGATCCATGGCACCCTCGTCTCGTCGCTGATCGACTCCGCGACCCTGGTTCAGCCGGCGGTCGGTTGGTCGGCGGTCGCCTCGCTCACCGCGCCGTCCGGCTCGGCGTCCAGGGGGAACCGCTTCCCCAACACGATACCGATCAGCATGGCGACCACGGGGATGAGGGCGAGCACGACACTCACGGTGACGCTTCCGCCGGTGACGAGCGTGAAGTTCGACAGCACGAGCCACAGCGCGAACGCGAGTCCGACCACCGCGAGGATCGGGAACACCCGCGCACCCCACATGCGGCCGGCGACCAGCTCGGGTCGCCGCGCGAAGAACACGAGGACGGCGATCGAGGTCGTCAGCATGAGCAGCACCATCCCGACGGTCGCTACCCCGGCCATGGATCCGAAGACCCCGACGAGCGGGTCGAGGCCGGCGAGTGCGAGTGCTGCGAGGACGATGGCCGCCGTCACCGTCTGCACGATCGAGGAGGCCGACGGGGAGTGGTGTGCGGGGTGGCGCCGGCCGAGGCGGGCGGGCAGCACCGACTTCTGCGCCAGTGTGAACTGGTAGCGCGCGATGACGTTGTGGAAGGACAGCACGCACGCGAACAGGCTCGTGATGAGCAGCACCTGGACGACATCGCGCATGATCGGGCCGAGGTAGGTCGTCGTCGTGTCGAGCAGGAGGTTGCCCTCGCCGGCGAGCGTCTGCTGGGCGACCGCGACGGCGTTCCCTGCGCCGACGCCCGTCACGAGCGCCCAGCAGGAGATGGCGTAGAACACACCGATGATGACGACGGCCAGGTACGTTGCTCGCGGGATGGTGCGTTCCGGGTTGCGCGCCTCGTCTCGGAAGACCGCGGTCGCCTCGAATCCGATGAAACCGGTGAGGGCGAAGAGCACGGCGACGCCGATTCCACCGGTGAAGATGTTGGCGGGGTCGAAGGTCTCGACCGCGATGCCGTCCGCGCCGCCCGTCGCGAAGATGACGACGTCGAGCACGACGACCACGAGGATCTCGAGCGTCAGGGCGATGCCGAGCACCTTCGCGCTCAGGTCGATGTGCCGGTAGCCGAGCACCGCCACGATCGCCATCGTCGCGAAGGAGTACAGCCACCAGGGCAGGCTCGGGCCGCCGAAGTACGTGACGAGGTCGTCGAGCGCCCACCCCATGTAGCCGTACACGCCCACTTGGATCGCCGTGTAGGCGACGAGCGCGGTGAAGGCGGAACCCAGACCGAGGCGCGAGCCGAGTCCGGCCGTCACATAGGAGAAGAACGCGCCGGCTTCGCGGACGAACGGCGTCATGGTGACGAAGCCGACGGAGAAGACGAGGAGGATCACGGCGGCGAGGGCGAAGCCGATCGGGGCTCCGGCGCCGTTGCCGGTGCCGATCGCGATGGGGACGTTGCCGCCGATCACGGTGAGTGGTGCGGCGGCGGCGATCACCATGAAGACGATGGAGCCGGTACCGAGCTGGCCGTCGAGGCGCTGACGCGGCTCGGCGATGGGGTTGACGGTCATGAGGTCACTTTCCAGGGGAGTCGGGGGACTCGGAGGGGGTGGGGAGGAAGGACGGGATCCTTCAATACAGCTCGGCGCGGCGGTCGGCGAGGTAGGGGTTCTCCTGCCTGGCGCGCTTGGTGGCCTCGGGATCGATCGTGGCGATCATGAGACCGACGGCGTCCGCGTCGAGCGCGTCGAGGACCACGCCGTCCGGGCCGACGATGCTGCTGCGGCCGACGTAGGTGAGGTCCCCTTCGGAGCCGACGCGGTTGACGTAGACGAGGTGGACCTGGTTCTCCCAGGCGCGCACCGGGATGAGCCGCTCGGCGATGTGCGCGTACGGCTCCATCTGCGCGGTGGGGACGATCACGACGTCGGCGCCGTCGAGGGCCGCCGCGCGGACGGTCTCGGGGAACTCGACGTCGTAACAGATGAGGACGGCGACGCGGACGCCACCCAGGTCGACGGTCGGTGCGAGGGTGTCACCGGCCACGAAGAGCTGTCGGTCGAGCTCGCCGAACAGGTGCGTCTTGCGGTACCGGAGTAGCTCCGTCCCGTCAGGACCGACGAGGACGAGGGCGTTCGCGACGGCTCCGCCGGGGAGCGGTTCGGGGAGGCCGGCGAGGATCGCGATCCCGGTCTCGCCAGCGATCGCGGCGACCCGGTCGACCAGCTCCGGGGTGGCGAGCGGGGCGAGGCGGTCGCCGAGGTTGTAGCCGGTGATGAACATCTCGGGGGTGACGAGCAGATCCGCGCCGCGATCCGATGCCTGTCGGGCGGCGTCGGCGACGAGCGCGAGGTTCGCCTCGACGTCTCCGGGGACGCCGTGGTGCTGCAGTCCGGCGATGGTCAGGGTCATGGCGGTGGAGCTCCTCTGCGGGCGTGCGTCGATGCACTCAGTAAACAGCTCAAAGTGAGTTGTTTGATGTCCATCATGTTTCGATCCGGTTTCGCCCGCAAGAGGCGAGGGCCATACTGGTGGCGTGCGCGCCCTTCCTGTCGACGTCCCGATCGTGCTCGGCCCCTTCGGAGGCCTGTCCTCCGTCGAACTCACCGCGACGGTGAGTGAGCTGGGCGGCCTCGGCTCCTTCGGTCTGTACGGCTACGACGCCGAGCGCATCGAGCGGACGGTCACGGCGCTCCGCGAACGGACCGCGGCGCCGTTCGCACTCAACCTGTGGCTGCCGCGTGGCGACGAGCTGTCTCCCGACGACTCAGAGGCGTCCTTCGCAGCCGCGGTCGAGGCGCTCCGACCCGTGTTCGACGAGTTGTCGCTCGAGCTGCCCGATCGCCCGGCCCGGTACGTGCCGCCGTTCGACGAGCAGATCGAGGCCGTCCTGGACGCGCGGCCCGCCGTGGTCAGCTTCGTCTTCGGGGTTCCGCCGCGGCCGGTGGTCGACGCGGCGCACGAGCGGGGCATCGTCGTGCTCGGGACGGCGACCACGGTTGCCGAAGGGCTCGCCCTGCAGGAGGGCGGCGTCGACGTCGTCGTCGGCACGGGCATGGAGGCCGGCGGCCACCGCGTCTCGTTCCTGCGAGCGGCCGAGGACTCCCTCGTCGGTCTGGTCGCCCTGATCCCGCAACTCGTCGACGCTTTGGACGTCCCGGTGATCGCCGCCGGCGGTATCGCCGACCGACGTGGTGTCGCCGCCGCACGGGCGCTCGGCGCCGCCGGCGTGCAGGTCGGGACCGCCTTCCTCCGCACGAGCGTCTCCGCGGCGACGGCCGAGCATCGGGCGGCCATCGTCTCGACGCCCGCCGACGGCACCGTCCTCACGCGCGCGATGAGCGGCAGGCTCGGCCGGGGTGTCCCGAACCGGGTGCTGCGCCAGATCGAGGCCTCGGGGGTCGTCGCCCCGTTCCCGGTCCAGAACTGGCTGACCGGTCGGTTCCGCACCGTCGCCTCCGAGCGGGGCGTCGCGGACCTCCAGGGCTTCTGGGCTGGGCAGGCGTCACTGCTGACCCGGGATCGGGCCGATGCCGAGTCCGTCTTCGCGGAACTCGCCGCGGGCCTTTCGGTCCCACCCAGGGCACCCTGACCCCGGTCCGCGTCGCCCGCAGGACCGCGTAAGCTGGAGGGGACTTCCTGCAAGAGATGAGACGTTCACCGTGCCCAGCATTCCGTTCGACGGCGCCAAGCACGATCGGTACTGGATGGTCCCGATCCTGCGTGCGGTGATCGCGCTCGCCACGGCGGGGGTCGTCACCTTCACGCAGGGCCACTCCTCGCAGTTCGGCCTCGTGGTCTTCGGGGTCTTCACGCTGCTGTCCGGCGCGATCGTCGGCGCCTTCGCCTTCCCGAACTTCTCCGACACCGTGACGCGCGCGTTCTTCCTCGGCCAGGGCGTCATCGGCGTCGTGACCGGCGTCTTCTCGCTGCTCGTGAGCGGCGGCGGGCTGAGCATCTTCCTCTACGTCGTCACCCTGTGGGCGGCCCTCACTGGATTCCTCGAGCTGTACAGCGGGATCCGCTGGCGCGGACGCCTCGCCGCGGCGAAGGACTGGACCGCGGTCGGTGCCTTCACGGTGCTGCTCGCCATCGCGACGCTCCTCGTCCCGCCCGGACTCGAGCAGCGATTCGCCGCCCCGGGAGGTGTCGAGGGTGTCCTCCGTGCGGACATCGTCGTCGTCGGCCTCGTCGGAGCATACGCCGCGATCATCGGCGTCTACCTCGTCATCGGCGGACTGTCGCTGCGGTGGGCGGGCAAGCGCCCGGTCACCGGCGCAGCCACCGACGACACCACCGGCACGGCTGGAGCCGCATCATGAGCAAGCCCAACCGCGACGACGTCCTGCGGCCGATCGAGCTCCTCGTGCTCTCGGGCGTCATGGGGGTCTTCACCGGCGTCGTCGTCCTGATGTCGACCCGCGAGATCGTCCTGTCGCTCATCGGCCTGGGCATCGCGTTCATCGCCTCGCTCGTCGTCCTCGCGATGCTGGCGCTCGCCGTGAAGCCCGACTTCCAGGAGAAGCTCGACCTCGACGAGCAGGACGGCGACGACAAGCGTCCGCCGCGCCCCTCCGGCCACTGACCGTCTCGTCCCTCCGGCCCTGAGCGCTCCCTCCGGTCCCTGAGCTTGTCGAAGGGCGCACGCCGACAGGCTCGGTGACCGGTCTCCCGTTCCCCGAGCCTGTCGATGGGCGACCTACGGCAGGTAGTCCACCAGGTCGTCGGAGAGCCCGAGGTACGTCGCCGGGGTGAGCTCGAGCAGGCGCTGCTTCGCGGCGTCGCCGATGTCGAGCTTGGAGACGAACTCGACGAGCTCCGCCTGGCCGAGACGCTTGCCGCGCGTGAGCTCCTTGAGGAGCGCGTAGGGGTCCTCGATGCTCGAGCGACCCGCGGTCACCTCGGCGCGGATGACCGTCTGGATGGCCTCCGCGAGCACCTCCCAGTTGTGGTCGAGGTCCGCGGCGAGCACGTCCTCTGCGAGGTCGATCTGCCCGAGGCCGCCGAGGATGTTGTCGAGGGCGAGCAGCGAGTGGCCGAACCCGACACCGATGTTGCGCTGGGCGCTCGAGTCGGTGAGGTCGCGCTGGAGTCGCGAGGTGACGAGGGTGGCGGCGAGGGAGTCGAGGATCGCACTCGACAGCTCCAGGTTGGCCTCGGCGTTCTCGAAGCGGATCGGGTTGACCTTGTGCGGCATGGTCGACGAGCCGGTAGCGCCCGCGACCGGGATCTGTCGGAAGTAGCCGATGGAGATGTACGTCCACATGTCCGTGGCGAGGTTGTGCAGCACGCGGTTGGCGTGGGAGATCTTGCCGTAGAGCTCCGCCTGCCAGTCGTGCGACTCGATCTGGGTCGTCAGCGGGTTCCAGTCGAGGCCGAGCCCCTCGACGAACTCGCGCGAGATGGCGGGCCAGTCCGCGTCGGGATCGGCGACGACATGGGCGGCGAAGGTGCCGGTCGCGCCGGAGAACTTGCCGAGGTACTCGTTCGCCTCGATCTGCAGGGCGATGCGCTCGAGTCGGTAGACGGTGACGGCGAGCTCGCGGCCCATCGTGGTGGGCGTCGCCGGCTGGCCGTGCGTGCGGGCGAGCATCGGGACGGCCCGGAAGTCGACGGCCTTGGTGCGCAGGGAGTCGAGGACGAGTCGCAGCTTCGGCAGCCAGATGGCGCGGACGGCCTGCGACACCGTGAGCGCGTAGGAGAGGTTGTTGATGTCCTCGCTCGTGCAGGCGATGTGGGTGAGTTCGGCGATGCGGTCGAGGCCGAGCTCGGACAGGCGGTGGCGCACGAGGTATTCGACGGCCTTCACATCGTGACGCGTGACGGCCTCCTTCTCGGCGAGCCAGTCGATGTCGGCCTGGCCGAAGTCGAGGTAGAGCGCGCGGAGCTGTTCGATCTCCGCCGGGGTGAGCGGGGAGGAGCCGAACATCGAGTGCTCGGTGAGGTAGACGAGCCACTCGACCTCGACCTGCACGCGGGCGCGGTTCAGGCCGGCCTCCGAGAGGTACTCTCCGAGCGCCGTCACGGCGGGGCGGTAGCGACCGTCGAGCGGGCTGAGCGGCTGGGCGGGGAATTCGGTCATGGGGTGGCTCCCTGGGTCAGTGCTGGTTCGAGCTGGTGGAAGAGGGATCTGCAGGCATGGTCGATCATGCCGAGGACGGTCTCGAACATCTGGGCGTCCGAGTAATAGGGGTCGGGCACGTCGCGGGTCCCGGAGGTGCTGTCGAAGCTCAGGAGCAGGTGCACCTTGGAACGGTCGGCGTCGTTGCCCGCCCAGGCCCGCAGGATGCGTTCGTGACTGCGGTCGAGGGCGACGACGAGGTCGTAGCTGTCGAAGCGGTCGGGGTCGAACTGCTTGGCCCGGTGGGCGGTGGCGTCGTGGCCGTGCGCTCGCAGTGCGGTGACCGTGCGGTGGTCGGCGTGCTCGCCGACGTGCCAGTCGCCGGTGCCGGCGGAGGAGACCTCCACGACCCGCTCCAGCCCGGCGGCCGCGACGAGGTCGGTGAAGACGCTCTCGGCCATCGGGGATCGACAGATGTTGCCCGCGCAGACGAAGCACACGCGGAACGGGGTCGTGCCGGGGTCGGCCTCCCCGAGGGTGTTCATGCGTCTATTCTGGCCGACCGCGCCCGAGCCGTCGAACCGTTCTCAGCTGACTCCGCTCCACAGCTCCACTCCGGTCAGCTTCCTCCACATCACCACGGTGTGCCGTCGTGACCGCTCCGCCGGTTGGGCAGAGTCGAGCGTGATGCCGGCGGTGGGCGGGCGGAGGGCGAGGGGACATGGCGTTGGAGTACGACCCGTTGGCGATGGGCTTCCCGTCGCAGTCGACGGCAGAGGAGGTTGCCTCGATCCTCAAGGGGCGCGCTCGATGTCTCGAGGACGTCCTGCTCGAACTGGAGCCGGAGATCCTCAGGTTCGCGCAAGCGCGCAGCGGTCTCGAGTGGGTCGGTCCAGCAGCCGTGCAGTTCTCCTGGTCCGCGGACGAACTGACCGCAGTGCTTCGTCAATCGGCCTCTGCACTCGATGAGGGACTCCGAAGCGCTCGTGGGGCGGCATCGTCGATCGCCGACGGGAGTGGAAGATGAGCGACGACCTCACCATCCGAGGAGGAGGCGTCGTAGCCGTCGCCACTGAGGATCACCTGCTCCTCGGCGCGTTGCTCCTCGAACTCGGCGAGGCCTGCGCGAGCTGGGCCGACCGCGTGGAATCGGTGTCGACCGACGACGTGTCCCTGGTGCCCGTCGGCCCGACGATCGTTCCCCAAGCCGATGCGGGGGCGGGAAGCGGGGCGGCTGCGAAGGCCGCCACCAGCTTGCGGCGTGCGAGCGACGACGCGAGCCGGTTGGGCGGGCATCTCATCGTCGGGGCGAAGCAGTACGGAGAGCTCGAGCGGATGGTCCAATCGTTGTTCACGTTCACCGGGGGCGCCGCGGGATGGGTCCTGGGAGCCTCCCCATTGATCCCGCTCGGTGTCCTCGCCGCCGTTGGAGAGGTGACGCTCATCAGGACCGTGTTCCGCGGAGTGTTGGGGTTGCTGTCCTCGGACCTGCAGGACGGCTTCGATGAGGTCTCGGCGAAGACTGCGCGTGAGCTGATGTCGTCACCCGCGTTCGTCGCCCTCGTGCGCGGAGTCGTATCGGGTTCCGACGAGTTCATGATCAGCGCGTTCGGTCTGCCGGCGATGCTCGACGCGAACCGTCTGAGCGAGGAGGGCATCACCGGGGTGGCGTTCGCAGCCGCGGTCGCACTGCGCGGAGTCGACCGTGCCGGCCTCCTCACTCCCGCGGCGCCGGTCCGCACGGTCGAGGTGAAGGCCCAGGGCGCTCCGGCGCCCCTGAAACCTCCGACCCGGTACGAGGACCTCGTCGAGCGGATGCCGCACGGGGGAGCGGGCTCCCCGCAGATCAGGATCGAGCGGTACGAGGACGCCTCCGGCGCCGACCAGTGGATCGTCTGGTCGGGTGGAACCATCGAGACCGGGTTCCCTGAGACATCGACCGAGCCCTTCGACAACCGCAGCAATGTCAAC
Source organism: Plantibacter sp. CFBP 8798 (assembly GCF_014841195.1). Lineage (NCBI taxonomy): Bacteria > Bacillati > Actinomycetota > Actinomycetes > Micrococcales > Microbacteriaceae > Plantibacter > Plantibacter sp. CFBP 8798. The sequence goes on along the minus strand of NZ_JACYTS010000001.1, from coordinate 12,737 downwards.
GCCGTCGCAGGTCTGGAGGCGGAGAGCGCCGAAGCGACCCTCCAAGCCATGCGACTCGCGGGTATCCCGGACGGCGCCTCCGTACTCCACGTCGGGTACTCCCAGGGCGGCATCATCGCGTCCCGCATCGCTGCCAGCGGTACCTACGACTCCTCGGTCGTCACCTTCGGATCGCCGGTCGAATCCGTCGACTTCGCGGACGACCTCCCGCGCACCCATGTCGAACACACCGAGGACGTCATCCCCGCGCTCTCCGGTGAACGACGCGACTCACTCAACGGGGGTACCGTCGTCCAGCGTTCGTTGTACGACGGAGGACCACCGCCGGCCGGTGACGACCCCCTTCCGGCTCACAATCTGGACCGTTACCGGGAGACGGCGCGCCTCATCGACCAGTCCTCGGAGGAGCGGCTCACGCCAGCGATCGACCCCCTCGCCGGGCTCACGGGCACCGGGGAGGTCTGGCAGTACCGGGCCGACAAGGTCCTGCCGTGACCGTGCGGTGGAGCCGAGTGGTCAGTCGCGCGTCTTCGGGCGGATGACGATGCCGAGCAGCCAGTTCACGATCGAGATGACGATCGCCCCGAGGACGCCCCACCAGAAGCCGTCGACGGTCAGGCCGAAGCCGAACCAGCCGCTGATGCCCGCGGTGATGAGGAGGAGGAGCCCGTTGATGAGGAGCCCGATCAGGCCGAGCGTGAGGATGTAGAGGGGGAACGCGAGCACCTTGATGACCGAGCCGATGATGGTGTTCACGACCGCGAAGATGAGGGCGACGAGCGCGAAGGTCAGGATCGTCTCGAGCGTGCCGCCGGGCGCGTACGGTGTCACGTTCACACCGGCGACGATGAGGGTGGTGACCCAGATGGCAAAGCCGTTGACGATCAGGTTCAGCAGAAAACGTCCCATGACGGCAATCCTCCCACCCTTGCCACGGCGGGCAAAGGGCCGATTCGGACCGGCGCACTGCATTCCGACGCAGGTATCCTTCGCGGCCTAGACTCGTCGAGTGAGTGACAACCTGCCAACCACCGCCCAGCCGGCCGCTCAGCCGGGCCGGAGCCCGGTCCGTCTCCGTCCGGAGATCGCAGATCTGCCGCCCTACCGTCAGGGCAAGCCGGCCGCACCCGACGCGTTCAAGCTCTCCAGCAACGAGGTCCCGTTCCCGCCGCTCGACGCCGTCCTCTCGGCCATCACCGACACGGCTGCCAACTCCCACCGCTACCCCGACGGCGCCGCACTCGCGTTGCGAACGGCGCTCGCCGAAGCCAACGGAGTCACGCCGGAACGCATCCACATCGGGGCGGGCTCGGTCGCACTCCTCAGCCAGTTCATCACCGCCACCGCCGGTCCGGGAGACGAGGTCGTCTTCGCCTGGCGATCCTTCGAGGCCTACCCGGGTCTCGTGACCGTCGCCGGCGCGACGTCCGTGCGCGTCCCGAACCGGCCCGACGGCTCCCACGACCTCGAGGCGATGGCCGCAGCCGTCACCGACCGCACCCGCGTCGTCATCGTCTGCACGCCGAACAACCCCACGGGCCCGGTCGTCGAGCGCGCCGCCTTCCTCGCCTTCCTCCGCTCCGTGCCGTCCGACGTGCTCGTCCTCCTCGATGAGGCCTACCGCGAGTTCGTCACGGACGACGACGCCGTGAACGGCATCCCGCTCCTCGACGAGCACCCGAACCTCGTCGTGCTCCGCACCTTCTCGAAGGCCTACGGACTCGCCGGCCTCCGCGTCGGCTGGGCCATCGGCCACGAGCTCGTCCTCGACGGCGCCCGCAACGCGGCCATCCCGCTCTCCAGCACCGCGCCGGCGCAGCAGGCGGCCATCGCCGGACTCGCGAACGCCGAGGACATCCGAGCCCGCGTCGCGGTCATCACCGCCCGACGCGACGACCTCGCCGCCGCACTCCGCGAGCAGGGCTGGTTCATCCCCGCGTCACAGGGCAACTTCGTCTGGTTCGGCCTCGGCGAGCAGACGGCTGCGGCGAACGAGACCTTCCTCGCGCACGGCATCGTCGGCCGCGCCTTCCCCGGCGACGGCGTCCGCATCTCGATCGGTGAAGCCGAGTCGATCGAACCGCTCCTCGCCGCCGCTGCAGAGATCCTCGCCGGACTGCCGGCCGACCACCCGACACGAGAGGGAGTGCGCTCACGATGAGCCGTTCCGGAGACGACCCCACCGTGCCCAGCGTCCAGTTCATCGACGCGGCCGGCACCTTCGCGCCGAACGAACACGCGGAGCGCTATCAGCCGTTCCTCGATCGCCTGACCGAGACCGACCTGCAGCAGTTCTACCGCGACATGGCGAACGTCCGCGCCTTCGACATCGAGGCGACGAACCTGCAGCGCCAGGGCCAGATGGCGCTGTGGCCGCCGAGTCACGGGCAGGAGGCGGCGCAGGTCGGTTCGGCCCGTGCGGCGCGAGCCCAGGACCACATCTTCCCCTCGTACCGCGAACACGTCGTCGCGATGATCCGCGGCGTCGACCCCATCGACATCGTCCGGCTCATGCGCGGCAACACGCACGGCGGCTGGGACCCGGCAGATCCGTCGAACGGCAACATGCACCTGTACACCCTCGTGCTCGCCGCCCAGACCCTGCACGCGACCGGCTACGCGATGGGCCTGAACTTCGACAAGGCCGTCGGCACCGGCGACCCCGACCGCGACACGGCCGTGCTCGTCTACTTCGGCGACGGCTCGAGCTCCGAGGGTGACGCGAACGAGGCGTACATCTACGCCGCCAGCTACCAGACGCCGCAGGTGTTCTTCCTCCAGAACAACCAGTGGGCCATCTCCGTCCCCGTCTCCCGTCAGGCCCGCGAGCCGCTGTATCAGCGCGCGGCCGGCTTCGGCCTCGACAGCGTCCGCATCGACGGCAACGACGTGCTCGCGAGCTACGCGACGGCGGCGAAGCACCTCGACGACGCCCGCGCCGGCCACGGCCCGAGCCTCATCGAGGCGATGACCTACCGCGTCGGCGCCCACACCACGAGCGACGACCCGACCAAGTACCGCACCGACGACGAACTCCAGTCCTGGATCGCCCGCGACCCGATCGTCCGGTTCAAGACGTACCTCCAGGGTCTCGGCGCTTCCGACGCGTTCTTCGCCGAGGTCGACGAGGAGGCTGCTGCGCTCGCGGAGGACACCCGCGTCCGCACGCTCGCCCTCGAAGCGCCCGGCCGAGAGCTCATCTTCGACGGCGTCTACTCCGAACCGCACCCGCTCATGGTCGAGCAACAGGCCTGGCTCGAACGCTACGAGGCCTCGCTCGAAGGAGGCAACGCATGACGACGACCACCATGCCGATGGCCAAGGCGCTGAACGCAGGCCTCCGGAAGGCGATGACCGAGGACGACAAGGTCCTGCTGATGGGCGAGGACATCGGCCCGCTCGGCGGCGTCTTCCGCGTCACCGAGGGCTTGCACGCCGAGTTCGGCGGCGACCGCGTCCTCGACACCCCGCTGGCGGAGTCCGGCATCGTCGGCACCGCGATCGGTCTCGCCATGCGCGGCTACCGTCCGGTGTGCGAGATCCAGTTCGACGGCTTCGTGTTCCCGGCCTTCAACCAGATCACGACGCAGCTCGCGAAGCTCACCAACCGGCACGAGGGCAAGCTGCAGATGCCTGTCGTCATCCGGATCCCCTACGGCGGACACATCGGCGCGGTCGAGCACCACCAAGAGAGCCCCGAGGCGTACTTCGCCCACACCGCCGGCCTGCGCGTCGTCAGCCCGTCGACCCCGAACGACGCCTACTGGATGATCCAGGAGGCCATCGCGTCGAACGACCCGGTCGTCTTCCTCGAGCCGAAGAGCCGCTACTGGCCGAAGGGCGAGGTCGACCTCGACAGCTCGGCCGCGCCACTGCACGGTAGCCGCATCGTCCGCACCGGCACGGAGGTCACCCTCGCCGGACACGGCGCGATCGTGAGCGTCATGCTGCAGGCGGCTGAACTGGCCGCCACGGAGGGCACGAGCGTCGAGGTCGTCGACATGCGCTCGTTGTCGCCCATCGACTACGACCCGCTCGTCGAATCCGTCCGCCGGACCGGCCGCCTCGTCTACGTGCAGGAGGCGCCCGGCTTCACGAGCGTCGGCTCGGAGATCGCGGCGACCGTCACCGAGCGTGCCTTCTACTCGCTCGAGGCACCCGTTCTTCGGGTGTCCGGGTTCGACACCCCGTTCCCGCCGGCGAAGCTCGAAGGCGTCTACCTCCCGGATGCCGACCGCATCCTCGAGGCCGTCGATCGCTCGCTGGCGTACTGAACACCGAAGGAAGACGAGGAACCACGATGAGTGATCTCCAGTTCGAACTGCCGGACGTCGGCGAAGGCCTGACCGAGGCCGAGATCGTCGCATGGAAGGTCGCGCCGGGCGACGCCGTCTCGGTCAACCAGGTGCTGGTCGAGATCGAGACCGCGAAGTCGCTCGTCGAACTCCCGTCGCCGTTCGCCGGCACTGTCGGCGCTCTGCTCGTCGAGGAGGGCCAGACCGTCGACGTCGGGACGCCCATCATCAGCGTGAGCACCGGTGGTGGGGCAGCGACCGCCGAGCCGACCGCGCCCGCACCGGCGGTCGTCGAGTCGGAGGAGGCCACGCTGGCCGCCGACACCGCGGCGAGCGTCTCTCCTGCCGAAGAGCCGCGCCCTGGTGCCGTGCTCGTCGGGTACGGCAGTGCCGGCAGCACCTCGAGCCGTCGTCGTGGCCGTGGCGCGACGCCGATCGTCGAGCCGTCGAGCCCGGCCGTCACCCCGCAGCCGCCCGTGCGCCGCCAGCCGCCGTCGAGCATCCCCGCCGCCTCCGCGCTGCCGGTCATCGCCAAGCCGCCGATCCGGAAGCTCGCGAAGGACCTCGAGGTCGACCTCACGGCCATCGAGGGCACCGGGCTCGCGGGTGAGATCACCCGCGACGACGTCATCCGTGAGGCCAGCCAGGCGAGCGTGTTCCGCAACATCGAGACGCCGGAGTGGGCCGACGAGCGCGAGGAGCGCATCCCGGTCAAGGGCGTCCGTAAGGCCATCGCGACGGCCATGACCCGCAGTGCCTTCACCGCGCCGCACGTCTCCCTCTTCGTCGACGTCGACGCGACGCGCACGATGGAGTTCGTCAAGCGCCTGAAGAACTCGACGGACTTCGCGGGCGTCAAGGTCTCGCCGCTGCTCATCATGGCCAAGGCGATGATCTGGGCGGTCCGCCGCAACCCCACGGTCAACAGCGAGTGGACCGACCAGGAGATCATCGTCCGCCACTACGTGAACCTCGGCGTCGCCGCCGCGACACCGCGCGGACTGATCGTCCCGAACGTCAAGGAGGCGCAGGCGATGAGCCTGCTCGAGCTGGCGCGCGCCCTCGAGACCCTCACGCTCACGGCCCGCGACGGCAAGACGCCGCCGGCCGACCAGCAGAACGGCACGATCACGGTGACGAACATCGGTGTCTTCGGCATGGACACCGGCACCCCGATCCTCAACCCGGGCGAGGTCGGCATCGTCGCGCTCGGCACGATCAAGCAGAAGCCGTGGGTCGTCGACGGCGAGGTGCGCAGTCGGTTCGTGACGACGCTCGGCGCCTCCTTCGATCACCGCGTGGTGGACGGCGACGTCGCGAGCCGGTTCCTGGCGGACGTCGCGTCGATCATCGAGGAGCCGGCGCTGCTGCTCGACTGAGTACACCTGCCCAGGAACCTTCCAGCCGGGCGATTTTGAGAATCAGTATCAATAGGCGTAGCGTTGGCCTTCTCACCCCGATCGAGAAGGTTCATCAATGCGCGCTCGCACCCTGCTCCCAGCCTTGGCCATCCTCCCGGCGGCCGCCCTCGTCCTCGCGGGCTGCTCCGGCAGCGGCGCGTCGAGCGCGGCCGACGACGGCAAGATCAACATCGTCGCCTCCACGAACGTGTACGGCGACATCGCTTCGAAGATCGGCGGTAAGGACGTCGAGGTGACCTCGCTCATCTCCTCGGCCGCCCAGGACCCGCACTCCTACGAGGCGAGCACGCAGGACCAGCTCTCCATCAAGAACGCCGACCTCGTCATCGAGAACGGCGGCGGCTACGACCCCTTCGTCGACACGCTCCTCGACGCAGCCAAGAACGAGTCCGTCGAGGTCGTCAACGTCGTCGACCTGTCGGGCCTCGCCCCGGACGACGACCACGCAGACGAGCAGCACACGGATGAGGCGCACGCCGAGGACGACGGCCACGACCACATCGAGGGCTTCAACGAGCACGTCTGGTACAGCTTCCCGACGATGGCGAAGCTCGCCGACGAGCTGGCCAAGGAGCTCGGCGAACTCGACAGCGCGAACGCCGCCACGTACACCGCGAACGCGAAGGCCTTCACCGAGTCCCTCGGCACGATCGAGACGGCCCAGGCCGCGATCAAGACCGCACACGACGGCGAGGGCGTCGCCATCACCGAGCCCGTCCCGCTCTACCTGCTCGAGGGCGCCGGACTCGTGAACCGGACCCCCGAGGCGTTCAGCGAGGCGATCGAGGAGGGCACCGACGTGTCACCGACCGTCCTCAAGGAGACGCTCGACCTCTTCGGCGGCGGATCGGTCGCGCTGCTTGCCTACAATGAGCAGACGAGTGGCGGCGAGACCGAACAGGTCAAGACCGCCGCGGAGAACGCAGGCGTGCCGGTGCTGTCATTCACCGAGACCCTCCCGGACGGCAAGGACTACCTCTCGTGGATGACCGAGAACGTCGACGCCGTGGCGGACGCCCTGAATCGATGACCAGCGGTCCGACCAACGACTCAGGCCCCGTCGACGTCCTGGCGCTCGCCGGGGCCGAGCTCGGTTTCGGCGGACGCACGCTCTGGGACGGCCTCGACCTCTCGGTGCGCCCGGGGGAGTTCCTCGCCGTGCTCGGCCCGAACGGCTCCGGCAAGACGAGTCTGCTGCGCACCATCCTCGGGCAGCAGCAGCTCGACCGCGGGACCATCAGGGTCGCCGGAGGCCCGGTGCACCGCGGCAACCGCCGCATCGGCTACATCCCGCAGCAGAAGCTCATCCCCGCCGGCACGCCGATGCGCGGTCGCGATCTCGTCGCCCTCGGCGTCGACGGTCACCGCTTCGGTCTCCCCATCCGCACCGCGGCGACGAAGCGTCGGGTCGACGAGCTGATCGCCTCCGTCGGCGCGACCGCCTACGCCGACGGCGCGGTGGGCACCCTGTCCGGCGGTGAGCAGCAGCGGCTCCGCGTCGCCCAGGCGCTCGCAGACGACCCGATCCTCCTCCTCTGCGACGAACCGCTGCTCAGCCTCGACCTCCAGCATCAGCGCGGGGTCAGCGAACTCATCGACCGTCGTCGGCGCGAGCACGACACCGCGGTGGTCTTCGTCACCCACGACGTGAACCCGGTGCTCCCCATGGTCGACCGCATCCTGTACCTCGCGGGCGGCCGGTTCCGGGAGGGTACCCCTGACGAGGTGCTCCGCAGCGAGGTGCTGTCGGAGCTCTACGGCACGCCCGTCGACGTGCTCCGCAGCCACGGCCGGGTCGTCGTGGTCGGCATCCCCGACAGCGAGACCCACCACCATCACCACGACGATCCGCACACCGGTGCGGTGGGGGTCGGCGCATGAACACCGACGACCTCTGGGGACGCCTGTTCAACTTCCAGGACTACGGCGCACTCCTCGAACTCGTGCAGAACTCGATCATCGCCGGCGCGGTCCTGGGCATCGTCGGCGGCCTCATCGGCGTGTTCGTGATGCAGCGGGACATGGCGTTCGCGGTGCACGGGATCAGCGAGCTGTCCTTCGCCGGCGCCGCGGGTGCGCTGCTGTTCGGGGCCAACGTCGTCGTCGGGTCCCTCGCGGGCTCACTCGTCGCCGCGATCCTCATCGGCCTGCTCGGCTCCAAAGCGCGCGACCGCAACTCGATCATCGGGGTGCTCATGCCGTTCGGCCTCGGCCTCGGCATCCTGTTCCTCGCGCTCTATCCGGGCCGGAGTGCCAACAAGTTCGGGCTCCTCACCGGGCAGATCGTCTCGGTCGACGACCCGCAGCTCGGCCTGCTCATCGTCATCAGCATCGTCGTGCTGGTAGCGCTCCTCCTCCTCTGGCGGCCCCTCAGCTTCGACAGCCTCGACCCGGACGTCGCCGCAGCGCGTGGGGTGCCGAGCCGGTTCGTCTCGCTCGCCTTCATGGTGCTGCTCGGGCTCACCGTCGCGGTGTCGGTGCAGATCATCGGTGCGCTGCTCGTCCTCGCACTGCTCGTGACGCCTGCGGCCGCGGCGCTCAGGGTGTCGTCGTCGCCCGTCCTCGTCCCGGTGCTGAGCATGCTCTTCGGCTTCGTCTCGGCGGTCGGCGGCATCCTGCTCGCCATCGGTGGATCGCTTCCGATCAGCCCCTACATCACGACGATCTCCTTCCTCATCTACCTCGTCTGCCGCATCGTCGGGCCGCGCACCGCGTCCGGGCGACGTGGTCGTCGGGCACCCGTCGGCGAGACGCGGCACGCCCAGGTCGCACGATGATCGTGGACCGTGCACCGCGTCCGCGTGGAGCTGCTTCGGAGCGTCCTCCGAGCGGTTCCCGGGTACCCTTGAAGCGACAGGCAGGAGCACCCGTGGCGAAGCGCAACACCTGGCAGCGAGAAGCTGTCCGCGAGGCCCTCGGCGGCAACGACGGATTCATCAGCGCCCAGGGTCTGCACGCCGAACTCCGCGACACCGGTTCGCCGATCGGGCTCGCGACCGTGTACCGCGCCCTCTCCGACCTCGCGGTCGAGGGCGAGGCGGACTCCCTGCAGTCGCCGGAGGGCGAGAACCTCTACCGCGCCTGCACGCCGGGCACCCACCACCACCACCTCATCTGCCGCAACTGTGGTCTCACCATCGAGATCGAGGCCGACGAGGTCGAAGCCTGGGCGCGCTCGGTCGCGTCGCAGCACGGGTTCACCGAGGCGAAGCACGTCGTCGACGTCTTCGGGCTCTGCGAGAACTGCTCGGCGGCGGCCCAGCGCGCGTGAGGCCGGAGTGAGCAGGACGACCGGCACCCTCGGGGTCGACGACGACTGGACCGCGCCCGACGACGACGGCGCGGAGCACTGGGGTCGCACCGAGGGGCGTGATCCACGGAACCTGCGGACACCGCTCCTGATCGGCGTCGCACTGCTCGTGGTGGTCGGGCTTTTCGTGCTCCGGGCGCTCATGCCGCTCGGTGAGGCGCTCACCCCGCCCACCGCGGTGCGCGACTTCGTGACCCTGACGCTCAGCGTGGTGGTGGAGTCGCTGCCGTTCGTGGTGCTCGGCATCGTGCTGTCGATCCTCGTGCAGATCTGGCTTCCCGACGGCTGGCTCGAGCGGTGGTTGCCGATGCAGCCGATCCTCCGCCGAGCCTGCATCTCGCTGCTCGGCATGTTCCTGCCGGTCTGCGAGTGCGGGAACGTCCCGCTCGCCCGCGGCCTCATCGTGCGCGGGTTCACGGTGCCGGAGTCGATCACCTTCCTGCTCGCGGCGCCGATCCTCAACCCCATCGTCATCGTCACGACGCATCAGGCCTTCGGCTGGGACGGCGGGATCCTCGTCGCCCGGCTCGTCGGCGGGTTCCTGCTCGCGAACCTCATCGGGTGGCTCTTCAGCAAGCACCCCGACCCCAGCTCGCTGCTCACGCCGACCTTCCAAGCCAGCTGCGAGGTGACCGAGCAGCACGGGCACGAGCACACGAAGGTGGAGCGCAGCCTGCAGCAGTTCGTCGCCGAGGCGCGCGCGATCATGCCGGCGCTGCTCATCGGGTCGGCCGTGGCCGGCGCCGTGCAGGTGCTCGTGCCGCGCGAGGTGCTCGTCACCCTCGGCGCGAACCCGGTCTGGTCGGTGCTCGCGATGATGACGCTCGCCGTGATCGTCTCGATCTGCTCGAACGTCGACGCCTTCTTCGTGCTGTCCTTCGGATCCACGTTCATGCCCGGCTCGATCGTCGCCTTCCTCGTCCTCGGCCCCGTCGTCGACGTCAAGATGCTCGCACTCATGCGCACCACCTACACGACCAGGACCCTCGTGATCATCACCGCGGTCGCCGTGCTGTTCTCGGCGGCCCTCGGATTCGGAGTGAACGCCCTTGCCTGATCAGAACGCCACCCACGGACACGCGCATGCCGAGACGTCGACGGCCGGCGATCGTCGCGTCCCACTGCTCGAACGCCTCCGGCAGCGATGGTGGGGCGTGCTGCTGCTCGTCACCGCCGCCGTGTGCATCCTCTGGCTCGCGTTGACCGACCGCCTCGGGCTCTACATCCACCCGCGCTACTTCGTGTTCACCGTCATCATGGCGCTCATCGCGGTCGCGCTCGGCATCGTCAGCGTACTCGTCCACGTGGACGTCGAGGAGGTGCCGAAGCGTCGCGGACGAACGGCGCTGCAGCTCGCCTCCGTCGTGGGCAGTCTCGCGGTGGTCGGTGCGATGGTGGTGCTCCCGCCGTCGACGCTGTCGGTCGCGACGGCCGACCAGCGCGCGGTGAACTCCGGCACGCTCGCGGGGGAGGTCCAGGGGCAGGACGCCCAGACGGTGCTGACCTCGAACCCGGACTTCAGCACCTTCGGCATCAAGGACTGGGCGACGCTGTTGCGCCAGACGACGCGTCCCGCCGACCTCGAAGGGCGCGCCTTCACCGGGGTCGGCTTCGTGATCGCCGATCCGGACGCGGCCGACGTCTTCTACGTCTCGCGGTTCGTCGTGAACTGCTGCGCCGTGGACGCCCAGCCGGTCGGTGTGCCCGTGCAGCTCGACGGCTGGGACAAACAGCTCAAGCCCGGTGACTGGGTCGAGGTCTCGGGGGCGCTCACCGCGAGCGACGCCTCGCATCTGCCATTGGTGGTCGGGACGGCGAAGGTCGACAAGGTCGAGGAGCCGGCGGACCCGTATGACTACTGATCGCCGGGGTGGCGCACGAGGCCGGTCGACGCAGGCCGCCGGCGACCGGAGCGGTTTCGGCCGGCTGGTCGCGATCGTGCTGATCGCGCTCGTCGTCATCGGTGGCGGCGCGGCCGTCGTGGGCTTGACCCAGGGGCCGAAGCTCGTCCGCACGGTGGTCGATCCCACCGGACTCGTGGAGTCCTGGGGCCAGCGGGTGGTCCTGGCGGTGAACCAACCGATCGCGGATCTCGGGTCGGACCGAGTGCGGATCGAGCCGGCAGCAGACTTCGACGTCAGTACCGGGGCCGGCGGCATCACGCTGGTGTTCCCCGAGCCGCTCGCCTATGCGACGGACTACCGGATCACGGTCGACGGGGTGACCGCACCGGGTGGCGGACCGGCGGCCACGCTCACGACGTCGTTCTCGACGCCGCCCGTCGAGGGGTTCTCGCTCGTGCGGAGTCCGGTCAAGGAGGGCGGCTCGGCGGCGGCGAAGGCGGACGACCGGATCGTGCGGCTCTCGATCGGCGGTGGTGAACCCGAGACCGCGTACGAAGCGGCGAAGATCCAGGAGTTCGCGACGATCGGCGACTCCCTGATCGTCGTGGAGCAGGAGACGAGCGGGCTCGGTCGCATCGTGGTGGTGGACACGACCGACGGGAGTACCGAGGAGGTGGCACTCCCGATGGGCGGGATGATCACCTCATTGCAGACCGCTCCGGCGCAGAGTCGGGTGGGGTTCCTGTTCACGGAACAGTCGTTCGGTCGCGATGGCGGCGACAACCTCACGCTGTACTCGTTCGAGCTGCGGCAGGGGAAACCCACCGAGGCCGCCAGGGTCGGCGGGATCGACGGGGCTGCGGTCCAGGCGGCGGAGTGGTCGTTCGTGCCCCGGACCTCCTCGATGCTCGTCCGCACGGTCGACAACTCGCTCGAGCTGCTCGATCCTGCTGCGACGACCGACCCGGTGCTGCTCGGCCGGGCCTCCCTCATCTCGAGTTACATCCCGGGCACCACCAAGGTCGTCATCGAGCAGGTCGACGGTGTGGTCGTGCTCGACCTCGCGACGGGGAAGAGCGAACCGTTCGTCCTGCCCTCGGTGGCACCCACCGAGATCCCCGGACAACTCGTCGCACTGTCCGAGTCCCTGTCGGCCAGGATCTACGCCGACTACGACCGCGCCGCCGGAACCACGGAGCAGCGGGTACTGGCGATCAAGGACGGCGCGACCGCCGAGCTCTATCGACCTGACGCGGGTGCCGTCATCTGGTCACTGTGCGCGAGCCCGAACGCGGAGTACGTCGCGGTCGTCGTAGTCCCCGACTTCGCGAAGGCCGGCTTCGACGGGTACGCCAACGCGCCGATGCCCAACGGCCCCGAGATCGAGGTCGTCGACGCCCGCACCGGCAAGGTGGTCGGGACGCAGGCCGGTTTCGACCTGTCCTGGTGCGCAGGCACGGGTGTCGCGCAGTGACCCTGCGCCGACCCGTTCGCGGCCGCCTCGGCGAAAACCGCGTGATTCCGGGCGACACGCCCGGGATGCAAGCGGAATTTGCCACGATCCCGAGACACACGTAGAGTAATCACTCGTCACCCCAAAGGTGCGGGAAGCGGAAGAGCTTCTCGGCCTCAAGCGGGGACAATCCCCAGCCAAAAGCGAGAACATTTCGATGTTACCGTTTCAAGTCTCGGTTGGATGACTTCCTCCTGGTGTCACTCGTGCTCAGCATGACTCTGTTCGCAGAGCGGCTGAAATGCCGAGTTGACAACAAGCCGGGAAGATGTAAGATAGAGAAGTTGCCCTGCAGGGCGGTCGTGATGGCCAAAGGCAGGAGCATCCGATCCTTGAGAACTCAACAGCGTGCAC